>NZ_KB890413.1:0-102789 GCF_000373105.1 Neolewinella persica DSM 23188
TCGCTCACGAAACATAAGAATGATGACGAATAGGTTGAAAAAAGTCCCCACCAGTCGCTTATCAATAGCAGCATCCAAATCTACCCTTATCTGACGGGTGTAACGATCTACTTGACGAAGGAGAAATGGACCTGCTTTTCGCTTTATTGGAGTAGTTGCTTTATCTTGCAGTAACTTTAAAAACATAGGCCTTTTGAGTTTTTCTTGAAGTGTGAGAACTCCTCGAAAATACACAAAAGGCCTAATTTTTTGTCATCGCCAAAATTCGGGATGACTCATGTTTGACCGATGTGGGGATGTCTAAGACAGTCCTGTATAGAGAGGGTTTAAGCGTAAACGCTTTCCTTACCCAATTCTTTTACTACCATGTAGTAGAATACGGCGCGGTGCTTAGCGCGCTCGGTGTAGGCTGCACAAACAGCTTTTACTGCAGCTTCGCCTTCGGCAGCAGAGGCGCCGAGCTTCTTAACGCAGAAGTTGGCAACAACACGATCAAGCTCAGACTGCTGGGTACAAGCCACTTTGTTGCTGTCGTTGTTGTAAATGGATGGGCCGAGGCCTTTGGTTACTTTGCGAAGGAGGTCCATGTCTGCCTTAGCGTCCAGTTTCTTAAGTCCGGCCTCGTAAGTGGCTAGTTTTTCATCAAACTTGCTCATATAGGATGTGGGTTGTGTCGAGGTACTGGTATCGTCCCCGACGATTTATGGTGAAAAATTCTTAGCAATAATGCGAAAATTTGGCCACATGTTGTAGTCCCTTGGCATAAATCCTGAAATAAGATGACGACATGCATAATTTGGGGGATACAATTAGCTGGACTGCAGAAAATCAACTCCCCCGCAAATTGGCTGGCCTGAAAATGTCCCAACTGTGCTTAATTCCCTTTCATCCCGTATCTTCAGCCCTCCCGAATAATTACATGCATCCAGCCCGTCATTTTTTTTTCGTTGCCTCTCCTATGCTCCATCGCGGGAGCGCGTTGATCCGTGGTGGCTGGATCCTTTTCTTATTCCTGTCCCCCTTCGCTTTTATGGCGCAGGAGAATCAGTCCAGCCCGATGTTTCCGGCAGAGCGGCACCAGGAACTAAGAGAAGACCTCGCTTACGAGCAGAAAAAGCAGGAAGAAGAAAAACTGGAAGAAGATCTTGAAAAATGGTGGAATTTCGAAGCGTATGAGAACTGGTCCTTTGACCTCTCCAGCGGGACT
This sequence comes from Neolewinella persica DSM 23188, assembly GCF_000373105.1. Taxonomy (GTDB): domain Bacteria; phylum Bacteroidota; class Bacteroidia; order Chitinophagales; family Saprospiraceae; genus Neolewinella; species Neolewinella persica. Next base: position 1,208 of record NZ_KB890413.1, read on the forward strand.
TCCATCGTTATTCTGGTCTTATTGCTGGCGGGTTTAGGTTTTTTAATTTTCCGCATCCTTGGCGATGTAGAAATGCGCAAGCGGACCAGGGAAGCAGGAGAGGAACAGGATGAGATCAATATCGACGATCTGGAGGAAGAGGTACTTGTTGCAGAAGGCGTATCCGTAAGTCTGCTCGAAAGGGCTGAACGAGCTGGCCAGTACGATGTGGCCGTAAGGTTACTCTACATTCAGTTGCTTAAAGAACTTCAGGACGGTGGGCTGATCAAGTACCGCCGTGATTTCAGTAACCGGGACTACCAACAACAGCTTCGCCACACTGCATTTTTACAGGATTTTCGGGAAGTTACCGCCAATTACGAAAGGTTCTGGTACGGAAAATACCCCATCGAACGATTAGGGTACCGCCTGGTTTACGGTAAGTTCACCACCCTCAACGCCGCCATCCAGGCGGCGACCGCTAAACCTGACCCCTATGTTTAACGGCCGTACATCTACGTGGGTGTTCTACCTACTGGTGGTATTATTTGCCTCCGGGTGTTCCGGCTGTTTCACCAGCTGGACGGAAACTTACCGCTACGACAAAAAGCAGCCGTTTGACCTCTATGCCCTCTACGAATTAATGGAGGCGCGGCCCGAAGGGCTTGTCTTTATGGAGGATAGCCTGGCGACACTTAAAGGAGTGGGTGCCCAGTCCGGCAACTACGTATTTATCGGCAACTACGCCTACTACACTGAAACTTCAGTAACGGAATTGCTCGACTTCGTCGAGCGGGGCAACTCAGCCTTCATTGCCGCCTACGACCTCCCGGAAGATCTCGCCACCCACCTTTTCGGCAATGATTGCTACTATAACTTCTATGACGACAATGAAAGAATACTGAGCGAACAGCTGGACACCGTCACCTTCCAGTTAAATTCAACAGACGAAGACTTTCAGCTCTTCAACGTTTACAATTACGAGCCCCACAACAAAGCCACGTTTTACCTGAACGGAGGTATGCTTTGCGATGAAGCCCTCGACAATGAAGCCATTGGCACGGTGGGCGAATTCAACATCAATTTCACCAGGCTGAATTGGGGAGAGGGCAACTTTTACTTTCACACTAATCCGGTTTTCTTCACCAACTACTACCTCGTTGACAGCCTTCAGTATGCCTATGCCGAGGCCTGCCTTACCGTAATCGGAGAAGGGCCAGTATATTGGGATGAAGCCAGCCGGGTACCTCCTACCGTGGCCCGCCAACGCAATCAGCAAAACGCCCGCAACAACCAACGCAGCTACAGTGGCGGACGAAATCTGCTTACCGGAAACGAAGCCCTAAGCTATATTCAGGAGCAGCCCCCCCTGGCCCTCGCCTGGTATACCCTGCTCTTCGCCACCTTCCTGTACGTTGTATTTCGGGGAAAGCGTCGCCAACGAATTATTCCCATTATCCATAAACGGGAAAATTCCAGTAAGCGCTTCATCGACACCATCAGCCGGTTAGTCTTCCAAAAAGGACACCACATTGCCTTGGCGCGGCAAGAGCTGGCCAGCCTGCGGCTTCACCTCCAACACCGTTATGGCGTTCGTTGGAAAGACAACGAACCGCCTCCCGAAAACCTGGCGGAATTAATCGGCGTACCAGAAGACATCATCAACCGAGCCCTCATTGAAATCCGGATCGTACAAAATAAGAAACACCTCGAAGACCATGAGCTCGTTCGTTTCTTCCGGGCGATCGAACCCTTGTACGATCGTTAATGAGACAAGAAATTCCTAAAGCCCTACCTTCAACCTCAAGATTTATCAACCATGATGCCCGAAGACGAAATCACCGGCCAGGCCCCAGAGCCAAACGCTCCCGAAAATTACGAACCATCGCCCGGTGGTTCACTCGGGGAGCTCATTCCTGAAGAGGTTTCAGCGCCGGAAATTTCTACTGGCATGGCACCCGCAGATCGCATTGACCTGGAGGAGCTTAGGGAAGCCGCCATTAGCGTCCGTGCTGAAATAGCTAAGCTTATCGTGGGGCAGAAGGAATTTGTCGACCTCCTGATCGCTTCCTTATTGGCCGGTGGCCACGTATTGGTAGAAGGAGTACCCGGCATTGGTAAAACAATGATCGCTAAACTGCTGGCCAAAACGGTAGCCGCTGATTACTCCAGGATCCAGTTCACGCCAGACCTGATGCCCAGTGACGTTACTGGCACGACGGTGTTCAATATGGCCGACTCGAAATTTCAGTTTACCAAAGGCCCGGTATTCAGCAACATCGTGCTTATCGATGAGATCAACCGCGCACCGGCAAAAACGCAAGCGGCGCTGTTCGAGGTCATGGCCGAACAACAGGTCACCGTTGACGGGACCACCTACACGATGGAAGATCCCTTCTTCGTCATTGCCACGCAAAACCCCATCGAGCAGGAAGGTACTTATCGGCTACCGGAAGCCCAGCTTGATCGCTTCCTTGTCCGGATTATCATAGACTACCCCGACCACGAAGAGGAAAAGGAAATCCTTTACCGTTTCCGGAGCGATTTCCGACAGATGCAGCAGGAAAAAGTCAATCCCGTATTCACCAAAGCGCTGGTGGCGAAGTACAGCGCCCTGGTGGAGAAGATCTTCATCCGGGATGAATTACTCGACTACATCGCCGCACTGGTGCACCGCACCAGAACGCATCCCGACCTCTATCTTGGCGCCAGCCCGCGTGCTTCCCTGGGTATTCTCCGCCTCTCCAAAGCAGTTGCTGCGCTGTCTGGCCGGGACTTCGTCACCCCCGACGATATCCAACAGGTCGCCTTCCCAGTCCTCAACCACCGGATCATCCTTACGCCCGAACGGGAAATGGAAGGGTTCGGCGCTAAGGACGTGATCTCGGAGATTGTTAGAGCTATTGAGGTACCTAGGTAGTGAAGCAGTCAATAGTGGATAGTGCTGCCGCACTTGGATGCTCACTTCGCTCGTCGAGCATGGGAATAACCATTAAGGGCACTAAGATATTAAGAACTACACTAAGGGAAGGGTATTTAGAACCTACTGCGGGGCAAAGGAGAAGTTGGCTATTACTTAGTCATACTAAGCAGAAATTCCTTCTCTGTATGTCCACCCAGACCCAGAGGGTCGTCTATCTTATCGAGGGGTGACCGATGATCCGAAGGATCAAGGGAACCCCTCGTCTTCGTTGATGTGGCAGCATAAATGCTCGCTTCGCTCGTCCGTTTTAGAAATATGCGATATCTGATTGGCGATATCTGACAGGTGGTTTGGGCTGCCGCAAGGAGATGCTCGCTTCGCTCGTGCGGTTGCGTGTTACTGTTCTCATTCGGTGATGGCCTGGATTTTAGCATGCTACGCAGGGAGAAGTTCGCGGTGTTCTTTTTGATGTTTTTCGATAGCGCTTTATGCCGCCACTAAATGCCTCAATGCCCTTAATGGTTACTCCAACACCTCCCTTCCTAAATGCCTCAATGCACTTAATGGTTACTCCAACACCTCCTTCTTAGTGTACACCTTAGTGTCCTTAATGACTTAGTGGTTGCTCCAATACCTACTTACTTAGTGTACATCTTATTGCCCTTAATGCCTTAGTGGTTACTCCACCTCCAAAATCCGCCGCACCAACCCATCAAAGTCAGTAACCTTATCCTCCCCGTGCCCAAGGCGGGCAATCACCATATTCCGGGAAGGGATGATGAACACCCGCTGGTCCTGAAAGCCACGCATCATAAAGGCGTCTTTGGGTAGTGAGGGCATATCGGGGCCGGGCAGCCAGGTTTGGCCACCATAGGTGCCTTCGGAGCCTTCGGCGGGTTCGCGCAGGTAATCGATCCAGCCGGGGGCGAGCAGGGTGTCACCGTTCCAGACACCGTCCTGCAGCATGAACTGGCCGAGGTTGGCCCAGTCGCGGGCGGTAGCCCAGCCATAGGAGCTGCCTACGGGCAGGCCGGACTGGCTCGGCTCAATTAGGAGGCTGGGAGCAATGTTTGCATACAGCTGGGTAATTTGTTGCTGGATGGTGAGGCCTGGTAGTTCGCGGTCGGTCAAATGGGTCAGGATATTGGTGGTTCCACTGGAGTAATTCCAGACAGTATTTCGGGAAGCGATAGCCGGAGCAGAGTAGGCATATTCGGCCATATCAGCGTGTTCGTGCAGCATGATCGTCGCATCTGAGAGGCTGCCGTAGGCTTCGTTCCACGCCAGGCCGGAGTTCATGTGCAGGAGGTCAGCAATAGTAATTTCGGCACGTGCACTGTCGGTCCAGACCTCAGGAAGGAGCTGGTTTCGTGCAGAAAGTTCTTCAGGCGGGGCCGCAGGTGCAAGGGACGTTTGCTGGAGCGCACGCCCCAGTAACATTGCCGTCAGCGTCTTGGTCATCGACCAGCCCAGTAACCGGGTATGTTGGTCATAGCCAGAGGCGTAGCGTTCGGCGATGATGTTTCCATTTTGCATAATGACCAGTCCCCGCGCTTCGCCGCCGGGAACCGGCGCCATGCCAAAATCCAGTGCTTCGGTCAGCGCGGCCGGGCCGGCCAGCACTGCTCTTTCATCCCTCCCCTTTGCACCTGCGGCCCCGCCCTGAACCTCCACCAAAGGCTTATTTTCATCATTGATCAAGGTACAGCCAACGCCCTCCCGGAATACGGCCCGGCGAGGTACTAGTCCTAAAAATGAAGACCGAACCTCCTGGCCCTGCTTGCTCAGACTGGCGAAGCCAAGCACAGAAAAATTGAGGTCGTGCTCGCTGATTTCCGCCAATTCCCGACCCTGCAAAAAATGGCAGCTACAGGCGTGTTTCGCCGCATACCCCGACCCAATGTGCAACAAAGGCCGCAGCCAGAGGAACGCAGCAAATAAAACAGCAGCCAATAAAGAAAGGCTGATGAGCCAAAGACGGAGACGGGGAGAAATACGCATGGCGAAAGGTAGGGAGTTTTCAGGGTTCAGGGCTCAGGAACCAGGGTTCAGCGCCTAGGGTTCAGGAATCAGGAATAGGTCTTCTCACGCCTGATTCCCAAAACTATCCCCTCCCATGGTATTGAACAAAAGCTGCATAAGTGACCTTATCTGATAGGTAACTTTACCAACTCAAACCAATATCCAAATTTATGCGCAAGCAATTATTCACTTTGGCGTTTGCCGCCATGGCTCTTCTTTTCACTACGGGCCTTACCGCACAAGTAACCATGCCTTCGGCTTCTCCAACCGTGAAGGTGGAAACCAAGATCGGCCTGACCGATTTCCACGTCACCTACAGCCGCCCAGGCATGAAAGGTCGCGAAATTTTCGCCGAGAAAGGTCTAGTACCCTACGGTGAAATTTGGCGTACCGGTGCCAACCAGGCTACCAAATTCACCTTTACGGATAAAGTAATGGTGGGTGGTGCTGAACTCGCCGCTGGCGACTATGCCATACTAACCAAGCCAATGGCCGGAAAGTGGGAGGTCATGCTTTTCCCTTACGAAAGCGGAAGCTGGAACAGCTACGTGGAGAAAACACCCGCCGCCACTGTTTCTGCCAAGTCAATGGCTACCGGGAGCCCGGTTGAGACTTTCACCATCGACGTACAGAATTACACCATGGATGGTGCCGACATCGTAATGAGCTGGGGCAACACCATGGCTGTCCTGCCCGTAACCACCAATGCTAAGGAGGCCGTAATGGGCCAGATCGACCGTATGATGGCCGGCCCGAGCCAGAACGATTACTACCAGGCTGCAACTTTCCTTTCCGAGTCTGGTGGCAAGGAAAAAATGAAAGATGCACTTACTTACATCCAGAAGGCCAATAAAATGGCTGGCGACGATCAGCGCTACTGGATGGTTCGCCGCGAAGGCATCATTTTGGAGTCTATGGGAATGAAGAAAGAAGCCAAGGCTGCTTTCACCAAGTCTCTCGAACTGGCAAAAGCTGCTGGTAACATGGACTATGTTCGCCTGAACGAAAAGTCACTGATGATGAAGCCTGAGTAGTCTTCCAAGACGCTTCGGCCGATAACGGGCTCGCAGGAGATTTCCTGCGAGCCCGTTTTTTTTTGTTGCCAGACATCGGCGTATGAGGTGAGCACGTAGTTGCTCTAAAGTTGGAATGATGACATTGGGGAGGTCGCAGGGCAAAGTATTCAGCCTGACGTTTATACCGTCCATTTTCCGCGTACCGTCTCCTCCTCTTCGATCATTCCGATCAGATCAATAAAGGTCTCACGGGGAATAGCTTCTCCTCCCAATGACCTCAGGTGGGCCGTTTCCTGTTGGCAATCGATAACGCGAAAGCCTTCATCACCGAGTTTACGCACCAGGGAGATGAAGGCAAACTTACTGGCATTAGGCCGCAGGTGGAACATACTTTCTCCGAAAAACACTTTTCCCAGCGCCAGTCCGTAGAGCCCCCCCACCAATTCATCGTTTTCGTAAACTTCAACGCTGTGGGCAATGCCCATTTCGTGTAACTCTACGTAACCCTCGATAAGGTCTTCAGTAATCCAACTTCCCCATTGGCCGGGGCGATAGGTCTCCCGGCATTCGTTCATTACGTCCCGAAACCTGGTGTCGTACCGGAGAGTGAACTTCTTTTGATTGAAGTAAGGGCGCATACTTTTGCTCACCTTCAGCTTCTCAGGAAAAAGGACAAAACGTGGATCGGGGTGCCACCACAAGATGGGTTCACCTTCGGTAAACCAGGGAAAATAGCCAAGTCGGTAGGCATTAAACAACCGCTCGGGGCTGAGGTCTCCACCAAAGCATGCAGGGTTCTGCCCGTTGGTTTGCAGGGGATCGGGGAAGAGTTCCGGGAATTTAGTATCGAGGCGAAATAAGGGCATTAGGGGAATCACTTAGTCAGAGGGCCAGGAAGTCAAAGAGTCAGAGAAAGAGCGTGGCGAATTGTCTGACTCTTTGACTAGCTGACTTTGACTACCTTCCTTCGATGGTAGCGGAGAGCCCGCGGTCGACAAGGGCTTCACGTTTAGGGCGTAATTCAGCCATTGCGGCAGATTTAACGGTAGCTTTACCTTTGAAGTGAATCAGCAGCGCCAGTTGTTCACTTTGCGCTGAAGAATGGCCGAGAATTTCCTCGAAGCTTTTCATCACCCAATCAAAGGTGTTGTGGTCATCATTATAGACAATGAGGTCAGCGGGTTCACCAATACCCGTTTCAATATCTTCTTCGAGTAAGACGTCCTCTTGACCTTGTCCGTCGTGCGCGTATAACATACTGGTTGGCAATAATTTACTTTATGGCAAACGGCTAAAGGCCGCTCAAAGTTTCTTTGATCACCGCAAAGTTAGGTAAATCTCCGGCTGATTCCAGTACCTCGGCGTAGCGAATAATGCCTTCGGCATCAACGACAAAGGCGGAACGCTTACTTACGCCCTCCATTCCGAAGACAAAAGTGTCGTAGAGAGAACCGTATTGACGGCTTACTTCTTTGTTAAAATCACTGAGGAGAGGAAAATTCAGTTTTTCGCTTTCCTTGAACTTTGCCAGGGTAAATGGTGAGTCGACGCTGATGGCGACTATATCAGTATCCATTTTGTTGAAGTCGGCCAGGGAGTCGCGCATCGTGCACAACTCGGCGGTACAAACACCCGTAAAGGCAAGAGGGAAGAAAAGGACAACGAGGTTTCGTCCGGAGTAATCGCTCAGAGATACTTCTTTGGTATCGTCTGCGTGGAGGGTGAAGAGTGGAGCTTTATCGCCTGCCTTGAGGGTCATAATGTTTGAATTTTGTTCGCTTGTTTATACGCAGAAAAAGACGGAAGGTTGTGCCGAAGGGGAGATAGATTTCTGCCGGGCCCTACCAAAGAGGCTACTCTTAGACACTTAGTTGATTAGGCGCTGACGCAGGTGCAAGGAGCGGTTGAAAGAGCAGACGGGCGATCCAACGGCCCTCCCTTCAGCACTTGTTGGGGCTAAAAAATATGCTTTTCAGGGTCTCCGTCCGGTTACAGGCCGTTAATTTTACGTTAAACACCCTAAGTGTAGTTTCCCTTCGTTTCGGTACAGTTGTATGAAAGACAACCAGTTACGCGTTAAGGCTAATTCTTAAAACTATGCCAATGCCGTAACTTCGTCCCGCCGGAAGCGTCTATATGGTCAGACGGCCCGGTGCCGGAATTACTTTTGGACCCTAAAAGAATCACAATCATGCGTATCCGTACCACTCTTATTGTTGCCCTGATCGCCTTATTTGGCTTCGGCAGCAGCCTAAGCGCTCAGAAAATTGCCTCCATTGACATGGAGCGCATTATGAGCAGCATCACCGAATACCAGGACGCCCAGGAGCAACTGGACCAGCTGACCGCCAAGTGGCAGCAAGAAATCAATCAGGAGTACGACGTCATCAAAGGCATGTACAACAAATACCAGGCCGAGCAGGTGCTGCTGACGGAAGAGCAACGCGCTCAGCGGGAAGAAGAGATCATCGCTAAGGAAAAGGCAGTACAGGGCAAGCAGCGCGACCGCTTTGGCCCTGAAGGTTCCCTCTTCCAGCGCCGTCAGGAGCTGGTGAAGCCCATTCAGGACGCCATCTACGAGGCCGTTGAGCAGTACGCCACCACCCGTGGGTACGATTTCATCTTTGATCGTGCAGGTAGCGCCGGCATCATCTTTGCCAACGATACTTACGACAAGACGGACGATATCCTTCGTGCGTTGAAAAACTAGCAGCGTCGCTACGCTCCTGTTGCAGGGGCGCTGCGCGCCTTGTTGCAAGGGCTGCAGGTGTTACAGCCAAAACCCTTGCAACAGAGGAGCATTAGCAACTCTGCAACCACTGCAACCGGAGCGTAGCGACCCTGCAACAAAGCGCGCTACGCCCCTGCAACCTCTTTAAAAACAATCCCTACGTCCTCCCAACCGGGGACATTACTTTCGTCATCTTTAGTCGGTACAACATTCTTATTATCTTTGCGCCCGCTAAATGATAACTACTCAATTAAATCAAATGAAAAAGTTTCTTCAACTCGCCCTCGTGGCTATACTGGTATTTGCTGCAACGGCAACTGCCTCCGCTCAGAAATTCGGTTACGTTAACTCTACCGCCATTCTGGCAGAACTCCCCGCAATGAAAGCTGCCGAATCTAACCTGGAAGCCATGCAGAAGCAACTGCAGAAGAAAGGACAGAATATGGTCCAAAAATTCCAGGCAGACGTCGCTGCGCTAGAGGATCTGGCCGGTAAAGGCGAGCTGACCCCCAAGCAACAGCAGGAAGAATCTGTCAAACTGCAGACTCGTCAGACTGAAATCGGCCAGTTCGAGCAGACTATGGTTAACGACCTGCAGGAAAAGCGTGCAGAACTACTGAAGCCCATCTACGACTCCGTCAACGAAGCCATTAAGGCCGTTGCTGAAGAAGGTGGTTACCAGTTCATCTTTGACCAGCAGGTGCTGCTCTACGGTCAGGAATCATCTGACGTAAGCGCTGCTGTCCGGTCTAAGCTTGGGCTGTAACACAGTTGTTGCAGAGGTTGCAGTTGTTGCAGAGTTTATGATACAATGACTTCAATACCCATCAATATCTAACTTGTAACAAATGCAACCACTGCAACCTGCAACTATTGCACCCATCGGAGTCTTCGACTCCGGCATCGGCGGCCTCTCGGTCGCCGATGCTGTTTGTAGGCTATTGCCTGCGGAATCGTTGCTTTATGTGGCAGACAATGCCTATGCGCCTTATGGGCCCCGACCGGCCGACGAGATACTGGAACGCAGTAAAAAAATCACTCAGGCGCTCATTGGCGCCGGAGCGAAAATGATCGTTGTCGCTTGCAATACCGCAACCAGTATCGCCATCGATGCCCTGCGCCAGGACTTCCCAAAAATGCCATTTGTTGGCCTGGAGCCGGCGGTGAAACCAGCAGCCTCCGGCCGTAAGGTGGGCGTACTGGCTACCTATGCAACATTGAACAGCCCCCGGTACCTGGCGCTGAAAGCACGGTATTTGGCCGACCGGCCCGTGTTCGAAGACCCCTGCATCGGCTTGGTGTCGCTCATAGAAAGTGAAGCACCCGGTAGTGAACAGCTACGGGATAAGCTGCACGCCATTCTTAACCCGATGCTTATGCAGGGTCTTGACACCCTGGTTTTGGGTTGTACGCATTATCCAATGGTGAAGGAAGACATTGCTGCTGTTTGCGGACCTTCGGTGACCATCATCGACCCGGCACCTGCCGCTGCGCGGCAGGTCGAACGTCTGTTGCCCGAAGCCCGGCCTGCGGCCGGATACTCCCCCACCCTGCTCCTTAACCCCGTACCCGGCACCAGCGGCCTCGCCCATAACTTCTACAGCACCGGGTCCAGCCTTCCTACGCAACGGGCCTTACTCAGGTTGCCCCTCCTTAATCGGGATCGGAGGCTGGTGGTACCAGGGGTCAGGATTTAGTAATCAGTATTCAGTCTCTGAACGCTGAGTGCTGATTACTAAATCCCGATAACTGACCACAGAATACTGAATCCTGAATACTTCCTACCTTTCCGGCATGGAGAAAAAGACTCAAAACGCCATTGCCCTACTACGCGCAACGCGTAAGAACATTCAGGGCATCTACAATAATTATAATTTCGATCAGCTGAATTCAGTGCCCGCAGGCTTCAACAACAACCTGCTTTGGAATGCCGGACACGTTATCGCTACCATGGAATTGCTCACGTACGGATTGACAGGTTTGCCCCTTCCTTCCGATAAGGAGTTCATAGGTCGATACCGTAAAGGTTCCAAGCCTGAGCCTCCCTGCCCTGAGGGCGACTACGGACTCATCGGCGAAGGATTATCCAAAAGCGTTGACCGACTCGTCTCCGACCTTGAAACGCTCGACTTCAGTAACTTTAAGGAATACACCACTAGTTACGGCGTTACGCTTTCCAGCATTGAGGATGCACTTACTTTTAATAATATGCATGAGGCTATGCATTTGGGGACTATGTTGGCTATGAAGAGGTTGGTTTGATTGGCTGCTAAAGCAGCAGTTGTTTCTCACAGAGGGCATCACGGCACACAGAGGCTGCTAAAGCAGCCCCCATATCACCTCTACCTTCCTCTTACCACAAATTAAGACTTAAGTTAAAGTCCCATTAAACCGGAGAAAACAACTTAACCATCCACCCATACCAACGTCATTTGTACAGAAGCAAATTTCTTATCATGACCAGAATCCTAACAGCGTTAGCGCTATTCACCATTCTCTTCTCCAGTTGTGGCCCTAAACTCAGTCCGCTGACGCAACGTCTGGTTGATGATCAGAACTGGAGCGAAGATGAACTGAAACGCATCCAATTCTACCTCTCCGAAGACCTCATCCTGACCCGGGAGCTGCGCGACGGCAAATCCGAGATCCGCAACGGGCAGGTTAAGATCATCGACGGACGGGAAGTGGAGCAGATTGTCTTTAAGCGCAACACCCCCGGTGTTTTCGTTTTCAGCCCCAAGACGCAACGCATCGCCGTAAGTTTTGAGCGCAATGACGATGATTTTCTCGTCTTCGGCCCCAACCCCAAAGCTGGCAATCGCTACGTGATCATGGCCGCCGATTGGGATCGCCGCAGCGGAACCGTCACTTACTCCGGCAAGAAATGGCGCGTTAACTCTTCCGATGCCTACGCCAGCCTAATGATTCCTCTGAAGCGGCTGAGCAACAAAGACGTTAGCGGTAAAGTAGTGGGAGGGCGGAAGCTGAAGTAGGCTCAACGGCATACACTCCGCCAGGAATCGGGCGTACTACTCCCACTCCCGGTTCCGCGCCGTAGCCATCCGATCGTACAAGCGCTGAATGTATGGCCGGTGCTCTAACAGCCGCGCACCAGACATCGTCGCCTTTTTCACCTTCAGTACATTGGGGATGTCGACCTTTCCGGCGGTGAGGGAGTGCAGGAAGAAGAGTTCCAGGAAGTTGAACATCAGGTTCAGCCGGTGGAACCAGCCGCCAGGACTCACCTCGAAGCCCATTCGTTCCACCGAGCGATCAGAGAAAAAGTAGGAGGTACCGACGATTTCAACGGCGGCAGGATCTTCGGACCCGCCAACCTTATCGGCGATATTCAATAGCCCCTGCAAGTAAAAAGCAAGGACCGTCCGTTGCAATTCCGGGCCAGGAGATACACCTCTTAAATGGAGTAAATAGTCAATAGAAGGACCGCTGTGTATTTCGTACCGATCCTTTTTCTCTCCAAAAACCAGAAAGAGCGGAGAGTAGTATTTATACGCTCCAATTACCCGCATCAAAGGAGTTAACAATAACATGAGCAGTGGAGCCATCAGGAATAAACCAAGCATTTGGCCAAGGAAGCTACGCTCATCACCGAAGTCAAAAATTAACGTCATGGCAACGAAGCCCATAATGGTCATGATCAAACTGACCAACCAGGCGAGCACGGGGGGGAAACCATAATACTTATCAGGAATTCGCATAGGCAATGATAGCTAAAAGTTGTCCGAAATCAGAAAACCGCTTCAACCAATAAGGTCGAAGCGGTTTTCTTTAGGTCCTGCGATAAAACAGTCTCGCAGAACTGTTTGACTACTTCCCAGCAGCCACGTCTTCCCGAATCTTGTTCAGGGCAGAACCGGCCCGTACCCAATCCACCTGAGCGGCGTTGTAGGTATGGTTGGTCTTAACCGTATCGGAAGAACCGTCAGCGTGATCGAGGCGAAGGGTAAGTTGCTTGCCGGGCTGGAATTCGTTGAAATCAACAATGCTGATCTTATCGTCCTGGCGGAACAGATCATAGTCCGCTGGGTTAGCAAAGGTAAGCGCGAGCATACCCTGCTTCTTCAGGTTGGTTTCGTGAATACGAGCGAACGACTTCACCAATACGGCGTGAACGCCGAGCCAGCGTGGCTCCATTGCGGCGTGCTCACGACTGGATCCTTCACCGTAGTTCTCCTCACCGACGACAATCTGGCCAATGCCGTTGTCCCGGTAAGCCATACCACTTTCAGGAACGGCCATGTAGTCGTTCGTGACGTAGTTAAGTACGGTGTTGGTCTTCTCGCTGTACGCGTTGATGGCACCGATCAGACAGTTGTTGGAGATGTTCTGCAGGTGACCGCGGAACTTCAGCCATGGACCGGCCATGGAGATGTGGTCGGTCGTACACTTGCCTTTCGCCTTGATGAGGATGCGCATGTTCTGCACCTGCTCATTCTTGATCGGCTTGAAGGGTGTCAGCAGCTGCAGGCGGTCGCTGGTTGGGCTAACCACTACCTCGATGCCGGAACCATCTTCGGCCGGGGCCTGGAAACCTGCGTCTTCCACGGCGAAGCCGTTGGGGGGAAGTTCGTAGCCTTGTGGCGGAGCGAGTTTCACTTGCTCACCTTTATCGTTGGTCAGGGTATCCGTCAGCGGATTAAACTTCATGCTACCACTGAGGGCCATAGCAGTTACCAGCTCGGGGCTGGCGACGAAGCCGCGGGTCTGTGGGTTACCGTCGTTGCGCTTGGCAAAGTTCCGGTTGAAAGAAGTGATAATGGAGTTCGCACGGTTAGGATCGTCGGTATGGCGATCCCACTGACCGATACATGGGCCACAGGCATTGGCCAGTACGACACCGTCGATGGCCTCGAAAGCGTCCAGGATACCGTCACGTTCTACCGTGTAGCGGATCTGCTCGGAGCCTGGAGTAACGGTAAACTCGCTCTTGAATTTAAGGCCTTTAGTCTTGGCGTCTTTGGCGATGTTTGCCGCCCGGTCGAGGTCTTCGTAGCTGGAATTGGTACAGCTACCGATCAGGCCTACTTCGAGCACGGGAGGGAATTCGAACTCATCTACTGCTGCAGCGAACTCGCTGATCGGGAAAGCCCGGTCTGGCGTGTAAGGGCCGTTGATGTGCGGCTCCAAAGTGTTGAGGTCGATCTCGATCACCCGATCGAAGTACTTTTCGGGATTGGCGTACACTTCGGCATCGCCGGTGAGGTGCTCGGCTACTCCGTCGGCCAGTTCGGCGACATCAGCGCGATCGGTCGCTTTCAGGTAGCGGCTCATGCTTTCGTCGTAGCCGAAAGTAGAAGTCGTTGCTCCGATCTCGGCGCCCATATTACAGATGGTGCCTTTACCGGTACAGCTCATGCTCTTGGCGCCTTCGCCAAAGTATTCCACGATGGCACCGGTACCGCCTTTTACGGTCAGGATGCCGGCTACCTTTAGGATAACGTCTTTCGGGGTTGTCCAGCCGGAAAGTTTACCGGTCAACTTTACACCGATGACTTTGGGCTGCTTGAGTTCCCAGGGCATGCCGGCCATTACGTCTACGGCATCGGCACCACCTACACCGATGGCGATCATACCGAGACCGCCGCCGTTGGGCGTGTGGCTGTCGGTACCGATCATCATGCCGCCGGGGAAGGCGTAGTTTTCGAGTACGATCTGGTGAATGATACCGGCGCCGGGCTTCCAGAATCCGATGTTGTATTTATCGGAAACGGTGGAGAGGAAATCGTAGACTTCTTTGTTGACGTCGTTGGCAACGGCAAGGTCCTTTTCGGCACCGACTTTCGCCTGGATGAGGTGGTCACAGTGCACGGTACTCGGCACAGCGACTTTATCGCGGCCGGCCATCATGAACTGGAGCAGGGCCATCTGCGCGGTGGCATCCTGCATCGCTACGCGGTCGGGCTGGAAGAAAACGTAATCGCCACCCCGCGTATATTCTTTGAGCGGATTCTCCGGGTGGAGGTGGGTGTAGAGAATTTTCTCCGTGAGGGTTAGCGGACGGCCCAGCGTTTTGCGGGCGGCGGCAACTTTGCCGGGAAGGTCAGCGTAAACCTTCTTGATCAGATCGATATCAAATGCCATGTTGACTATTTCGTTTTCTTTATTTGTGGTGGGCTTCTGTTTTTGGGCGCGGACGCAGGTGCAAAGGAAGGTTAGTGAAAAGCAGTGTTCACGGCTCCGGTTTGCTGCGCCAGCTCTAATCTTCAACAGGTAAGTTGGGGAAAAGTCGACAAATGTAACAAGATTCGTTGTTTTTCTTGTTTGACCGCCTTCAGCCTGTGTACAACAAGTGACACAACCTATCGGTAATTGGCATTTAGGGTTGGCCTGAAGGTTCGGGCTCCCGCAGGTTAACCTTTCCGGACGTTCCGCCTGTCGGGTACGAACCTTAGGTTAAAAAGCCAACTGCTGAAGAAGCACCTAACTCATAAATCCCGTAGAACCAATTCGTTCTATGACTGACTCACATGAGTCAACTTAAATTTTAAGTTTAGACATAGGGTGTACCATTTATCGGGCTCAAAGCACAATGTTTTTCCACCTCTCTCCGGTAGGTCTCGCTTTAGGCTCGACGGAAAGGGGCTTGTTTGAAAAGCAATGCGTTTACGGACAAAATCTGTAGTGTCTATTTATTATCTGACGGAACACCCTGCTTCTAAAATTGACTACGACTTCATCATGTCAATAAATTCACGTATCTTTACCAACCAACCGGTCGGTAAGCATATGCCAATAACAAAGACAACCCCCGAAGCCATATTACGTTCCTCCTGGGCGGTATTCCACCGCCATGGGTACCACGACACCTCCGTGCAGCAACTCGCTGAGGCGGCGGGCCTCGGTAAAGCGGGACTGCTCCACCACTTCAAAAGCAAGGCCGGACTGATGCATGCGGTCATTGAGTATGCGCTGGACTGGTACCGGCGGAAGGTGCTCGCTGTCGCCAAAGAAGAAGGCTCCGTAGCCATGCGGCTGGAGATCGTGCTGCGCCGCCATTTCGAGCTCGTTCAGTACAACGACGGAGGTGGTTGCTTCTTTGCCAACATGACGCTCGAAACGGGGGTGGACGGTGTCTTCAGCGAAGGGCTGCGCAATTTCCATACCGAGTGGTGTGCGGCCATGGAAGCCCTGCTCTCCGAACGTTTCCCTGCCGCCGAGGCCAGGGAACGGGTTTACCGGTTTTTCGTCGACTACCAGGGCAGCGTATTACTCTTCAAACTTTACCACGACCCCAGCCATTTACAGCGCTTCATTCACCGGACGCTGCGCAGCCTCGATTTACCGATTACCCTCAACAACCGGGACAACCCGACAATGGGACAACCATGACAACCCGACAACCCGATAACTCGACATGAACACTCGCCAATTACTTTTCAAAAGCATCGGTCTGGGGCTGAATGCGGCCTCGTACGTCAGTCCCCGTGCCGCTGGCAAGCTGGCTTTCAATCTGTTTGCCCGGCCACCGAAGCCTAACGTAAGGGTCAAAGAAAAAGCCTTTCTGGATACCGCCATCAGGATGGATACACGGCATAACGGTGTGAACATCCCCGTCTACTGCTGGGGGCCTCATGGCGGCCCGGTGGTGTTCTGCGCCTACGGCTGGGGGTATAACGCCGGCCGCTGGCGGCACTATGTGCCGGCACTGACGGAAGCCGGGTACCGGGTGGTCGCTTTTGACCCGATCGGGCACGGACTGGCCCCATCCGGGACACTCGATTATCCTACCCTGGTCGCTATTGAAACTGCCGTCCTACGGCACCTGGGTGGTTGTGATATGGTCTTGTGCCATTCTTTCGGTGGCGGGTGCCTGATCGAAGCGCTGGTCAATTTACCGCAGGAAATGCACCCAAAGCGCGCCTGTGTAATGGCCACATTCTCAGAAGTAAAGTGGATTTTCCAGGTATTCACCATTAGCCTCGGGCTGCGCCCGATCATCTTCGAGGAAATGCAAGGCGTCATCGAACGCCGGACGGGGCGCAGCCTCGACGAATTCGACGTTGCCCTCAATGCCAGCCAACTCCCACACGTAGAAGCATTAATAATACATGACCCTGAGGACACCGTCACCGGATTCCGGAACGCTCAACGCAACCACAGCCACTGGAAAGGGAGCGCCTTATACAGTCCTGAAAATGCCGGACACCATCTCGGCACGCCCGGGGTTACCCGTACCGTACTGGATTTTCTGATCGACGCAACCTATCCAGACAACGTCCAATTCAACGATGGTGAGATTGATCCGCTACCGGCCATGGTGACTTCAGAGGACCTGGCGGCTAGTGGAGGAGTTAGCGATTATTATACTTAGTGCTGTGTCCTGTAAATATCCAGTTTTACTTGCGCTGATTTCTCCTAGCGAATACACATTGGTTGCCCTGGACGAAGTCCGGGGTTAACGGCCAAACAGCCTTTTATACACAACGCGTAGCGTCGTTAAACTTCCATGGTGCATTCTCGTTACCTGGGACTGCGTCGTGCCTCCTTGTCCCAGGCAACTTAATCTGCAGTCGCTACGCGACATATCCTGACCTACTTGGCCTGCTCCCTAAACCGGCCCTTGCATCCTGCGGCCGCGCCAAAACGTTCTCCCAGGAATAACCTTTATACAGGCTGATATTTAACTTATTTGGCGAGACCTTCATCTGGAGCTCCGGCGATTCATTCTCGGAAAGGTCCGCTACGGGGACGGCCGCAGGGCCACTGGCGTGTTACCTATATACGGTGATGGCAATAGAAACCGACCACTTTCTAATTCAGCAAGGCAAATTCAAGCGTCCAGCAGCCCTGAGCGGTTTGCAAGTAGAACTTGACCTTCAGGCCGGAGTAATAATGGGGTTGCAGGCTGGAGGGTTTGGGCGGTTGATGGAGCGCCGGGAGGTTACTTATTGATCCCGTACGCTTGGTGAATAGGTAATTATAGAATCAACCCTGGCAATCCTGGTCGTCAGATTTCCTAAAGTGTCCAGCCAATAAGTAGTATCTACTACGTGTACGACGTCTATGGCGAAGTCATCGTGTTCCTGATGATCATCTCTTCCTCCCCAGATAGTCAAACTTCCCGGCACCCTCACTGGAGGAGGAACGGTATCATATCGAACAGCTAACAGATTGCCCCGCCCACTGATGTGCAGTACGGTGTCGATGCGATAATCTGATACCTTTCCGGGACTGAGTAAAACATGAGGGCCTCGCCTGCGTAGCGCGTAGTCAAACCATATCGTATCAGAATTCATTTCGCCAACGCGGTTTCCTTGCTGGTCGAAAGTCCAGTAACGGTTCAGGGAATAATTCGGGGGAAAGGTATCCTGGGTGAAGATATTCGTCGCCATTTTCTGGTAGGCGATTTCCCCGTTAATGGACCCCAACCAAAGTCCCAAGGTGGCCACCAGCATCGAAATCCCGGCCCAGCCCCACCATGGTAGCTTGGGTAACGCCTTTGTGTTGGCAAGCCATGGCCACTGCAAAGGCCCAGTGGGTTCCTGCTCAAAGATGTGCTGTGCATTGGCGGGTACGGTACAATCCAATAGTCGGGTCATACCGTACCAGTCTTCAGTGGTTGACAAGGGAGTATGATCATCAATTTCTTTTCGCCATTGATCTTCCCAGTTCTGGTTGTCGGAGGTATTCATGACAGGGTTTCGTTGATGCGGTTAATAGATTGGTAGCGCTGCCGGAGCAGTTCCCGGGCTTTGGCGAGTCGCCAGCGACTGGCCTGTACCGTGATTTCCAACTCGGTGGCGACCTCAGCGTGGCTGTAGCCGTCGAAGACAACCAGGCTAAAGACAATTCGGAGAAAATCCGGCAGCGCGTGGAGCAATTTGAGAATGTCTTCGGCATTGAGTTGACCCAGGGCGGTGTTGGCGACCGAGATTGGCGGATCATAGGGTTCGGGCTGAAAGCGGCGGCGCGCGCGATCTTCGTCGCGGATGAAATTCAGGGTGGTTCGCCGGACAATAGTGGCCAGCCATGCCTCCAGTTTTTCCTTTTCGTGGTATTGCTCCAGCGCCTGAAAAATCTTCAGCATCCCCTGATTGAGGACGGCCACGGCTTCTTCCCGGTTCCGGAGGTACCGCAAAGGAATGGGCAGTAGCTTAGGGAAGTAGGTTCGGTAGAAGACCTCCTGCGCCCGACGGTCACCGGCCTTGCAGGCAGCGATTATTGTGGTGGTGGAGCTATTCGGAGGTGGGGGCATGGTGGGTAAGGTCGGGTTTCGTTAGGATTAGCACCGCTGATGAGGCGGGCGTTAGTGAGAAGTCTGAAAAATTATAGCTGTCAGACAAACTATTGTCCGGCTTCGCCAGGCCATAAGAATTTGTCGGACGGCTGGAGTGCCCGTCTGATGGATCGTGAAAACCTAACAATCAACATTCCCCGTATCTTCGCTCCATGTCTAACCACAAAGGTCAGTTCCTTGCTGCGCTACCACGTAACTTCCACGCTTTGCGTGGGCCGTTTCTGCAATGGGCGGCGCCTTATGAGCAAGCTAATGAAGTAGTACTTGGTCACCTGCGTCGGGCGCTGATTGGCTGGTATGAGGCGTCCATTGATCAGACGGAGCCTTACGTGGGCAAAGTCAACCATTACGTGCAGCGGGTAGCGGAGGTTTATTTCTCTGGTAAAATGGAAGAGGCCGTAATGGCCGCCGATCGGATGCCGTTAGCGGTACTGGGGATGACGGAATCCCAAAACCCGCTCAACCATCTTCCACGCCCTATTCACCTGAATGCCACCCAGCAGTTAATGCTTACGCAGTTTAAAGAGATGGGCAAAAACTGTCAGGACCTTTTGCTGATGTCCGATTATCATCAGCTGACGGTTACGCGGATGGCGGAAGTCCTCAACCTGGAAGGTCGCCTGGCGCAGCTGGAAGACCAGCGAAGCAAGTGCCTGTTGATGGTACGTGAAGGCTGGCAAGCTGGCGGCATCGTTGATCCGGTGCATACGCCCAGTCCGCTGGACGAAGAACTGATCAACCGGTACTACTCCGGAGAGCTCGGCGTTGCCGAGCGCTGGGATGTGGAAGCCCGCCGGCCGGTCGACAGCGTTTTCCGCCAGGCAATGGAGCTGCGGGAAGACTGGGCGGAAGTCATTACCGTGGCCGGGCGGCAGGACCTTATGGAGACGTTGATGCGGGAAGAGGCCAAGTATGCCGTCAAACGTTCCTCTGCACCTGCGGCCGCGCCCAAAGTGAAGCTGTCCCCGCGCAGAAAAGGCGGCATTAAAATCGGCACCACCGAATTGCCCGATTTACAGACCATCCTTGCCGTTGGCTTATTTACGGTCTTATGCTGGTTAGCCTGGACCACCTTTGGCCCCGGCTCCGTCCAACGAAAATCTGTTGCTCATTTTGAGCCCTACCCCAACATTTTCGACCGCTACGCCCCCCGCGACGAAAGTGAGCGGGACCTTAAACGTATTCTCTATTATTACGACCGGGCCGACTACCAAACTGCCTACGATGAGCTGCTGCCCGTAGCGCAGGCCTACCCCGCCGCGCCGCTCTACCTCGGTGTCTCTGCCCTGGCCCTGGAGCAACCCACCCGAGCGCTGGATTGGCTCGAGCAAATACCGGAAGGCAGTTTTTATTATCCTACCGCAGAGTGGTACGAAGCGCTGGCTTACCTGGCCGAAGGGCGCAAAGAAGCGGCGATTATTGTGCTGGAAGATATTTCCGAGGCGCCGGGGCATGAGTTTCGGGGGGCGGCAGAACGGCTTTTAGAGGGGCTTTAGATTCTCGATTCTCGATTAGTGATTCTCGATTTTGGAGAGGCTGCCGCTGGTACGTGCTCGCTTCGCTCGGAAAATTCTCGATTCTCGATTAGTGATTCTCGATTTTGGAGAGGCTNGATTCTCGATTTTGGAGAGGCTGCCGCTGGTACGTGCTCGCTTCGCTCGGAAAATTCTCGATTCTCGATTAGTGATTCTCGATTTTGGAGAGGCTGCCGCTGGCGCGTGCTCGCTTCGCTCGGAAAATTCTCGATTCTCGATTGGCGATTCTCGATTTTGGAGAGGCTGCCGCTGGTGCGTGCTCGCTTCGCTCGGAAAATTCTCGATTCTCGATTGGNGATTCTCGATTTTGGAGAGGCTGCCGCTGGTNCGTGCTCGCTTCGCTCGGAAAATTCTCGATTCTCGATTGGNGATTCTCGATTTTGGAGAGGCTGCCGCTGGTACGTGCTCGCTTCGCTCGAATGCAGATAGTAGATATCACTTTTTACGTTTGTCCAAGGACCTTGCAATGGCTACGAAGATGCTGATTAACTGATTGTTTTCATCAAGCAACCCTGACAACTTAGCAGCAGCGATGTATCCCTTCCGCTTGATGATTCTTAGATTGATGTGGGTTTCTCTCAACTCTTTTAGCGATACGCTGATTTTGTGTCGAAAATCACTGGGTGACTCTGCACCACGAGCCTCGCCATACAAAAGGGCCGGAGCACTACCGGAGCGTACAATCTGCTTACAAAGATGCTGTGCTGCGTAAATATGTGGAAGTTGCTCCGAAACATTTAATATCCGAACAGTAAAATCAATCAATCGATTCTCTAGTAAAGCGGCGCGTTCATTTGAGGTCATTCTGCTGCTATTTTTAGGCAAATAAGTCTAAAAATAGGTAAAATTGAATTAATACACAAATAGTTTTTTTACATTGAAAAATAAAACAAAATCGTAAAATCAAAAAATCGTAGGCAATTCTATCATTTCCCACAATCGAGAATCGAGAATCACCAATCGAGAATCGAGAATCTTTTACCTTTGCCCCATGAAACCTTCCATCCCTAAAGGAACCCGTGATTTCCTCCCCGCCGAAGTACGCCGTCGTGATTACATTTTTGAGGTAATTCGCAAGCATTTCCGTCGGTTCGGCTACCAGCCGATCGAGACACCGGTGATGGAGAATTTAGAAACCCTGACCGGTAAATACGGAGAAGAAGGTGATAAGCTATTGTTCAAGGTGTTGAACAACGGTGATTTTTTGGGGAAAGCCAATGCGGAGGACCTGGCGAATAAGGACAGCAACAAGGTCCTCTCCAGCATCAGTAAGCGCGGCCTGCGGTACGATCTCACGGTTCCGTTTGCGCGCTACGTAGTGATGCACCAAAACGACCTGGCCTTCCCCTTCAAGCGCTACGCCATCATGCCCGTTTGGCGGGCAGACCGGCCGCAGAAAGGACGTTACCAGGAGTTTTATCAGTGCGACGCCGACGTGGTGGGCTCAGAAAGCCTACTCTATGAAGCGGAGCTGACACAGCTGCTCGACGGCGTGTTCCACGACCTGGGCCTAAAGGCGGTTATCCGACTCAACAACCGTAAAATTCTGGCTGGGCTGGCGGAAATTGCGGGTATGGCCCACAACATGATGGACATGACCATCACGATCGATAAGTTGGATAAGATTGGCTGGGAGAAAGTCTCGGAAGAACTGGGTAACCGGGGCGCGGACGCAGGTGCCATAAACGTTATTAAGCAATTTCTGGACGCCACCAACCTGGCGGACGTAGCGCCGCTCCTTGCCAACAGCGAAGTCGGCCAGCAAGGCATTGCCGAATTACAGGAAGTCTTTGACCTCATCGCTTCCCAACCCACCAACAACCGCATCGAATTCGACGTCACCCTGGCCCGCGGCCTCAACTACTACACCGGGGCCATCTGGGAAGTAGCCGTCGATACCGACGCGCCCGGACAGGAAAGCATCAAAATGGGCTCCATCGCCGGTGGTGGTCGCTACGCCGACCTTACCTCTATCTTTGGAATGAAGGACATGCCCGGCGTTGGCATCAGCTTCGGCGCTGAGCGCATCTATGATGTACTCGAAGAGCTCGACGCCTTTCCGGCAGACGCTGCAGAAGACTTGCAGTACCTGCTGATTTGCCTCGACGATGAAGCGCTGGCCCACGGCTTCGGACTCGTCTCCCGCCTGCGCGCCAGAGGCGTGCACGCTGATCTTTACCCAAAGGCCGCCAAGTTGAATAAGATGATGAAGTATGCGGATCAGCGCAATGCGCCGAAGGTGGTGATTATTGGTAGCCGGGAAGCGGAGAGTGGGGAGTACTCCGTTAAGACTATGGCGACGGGAGAACAGAGGATGGTTAATGAAAAGGAATTTTAGTTCCTGATGTAACCTAACAATATGAGACTCTTATTCCTCTTGAATACGTTGTATTTTTACTACATAGCTATTTCAGTCGCTCTCGTCTATTCTTTTTTAGGGGATATTTTTAAATTTCAAGAATACACATTTATTAATTTTTATCTGCCAATATTGCTTATCGCTTTTGGCGTTGGTTTCTACACCGTTCGATTGTTTGTATTCGCGAATGATGAAAACCCTAAGTCTTCAACTAAAATAGTATTCTTGCTTTTTTACCTTGGCTGCTTTCTGGTTGGCATTAATTATCCACTCTTCAGCGGATTATGTTCAGCGTCAACATTGATATCATTGAGTATTGCCATCGCTGTAGTCGGCACCTTTATTGAAGGTGGGTTTATTCTTTTAGCCAATACAAAATAGGTAAGGGGAGTTTCAAACACCAGAAACATGAATACGCTTTTCCCGCGCAGCGGCGTACCCCAATGCCTGCTTAATCCCTTCCTCCGTCAACTTAGGAAAATCCTCCATCAACTCAGCAAAAGACATGCCGATGGACAAATAACCAAGCACATCTCCAACGGTAATCCGGGTGCCTTTTATGCAAGCTTTACCCGAGCGAACGTTCGAGTCGATAACGATTTCACTGAAGCCTTGTAGCATGGTACATGGTGTTGTTAATGAAGTTGAAAAGGTTACCAACCGTAGTAAAGTTTCAAATTCCGTATGTCTATGAATATGGTACAGCTTAGAGGTAAGCTAACATCAATGATAAACATTCGACATAACGCATCTCAATCTATTCCGCCCCAAACAAATACCCCCAGGGAATAACAAACGGCAATACAACTACCCAAATCACGAAGAAGGTAGCCATTCCTTTTGGGTAAGCTTCGCCAGCCCGCAGGGCCGGAAGCGCAGCAAAGAGCAACCAGCCACCTTTGTAAATTAGTTGAAAGAGTAAGACCAGGCTCATCCGCTCCGGGAGGAAAAGTCCCACAATGGAGAGTAGAAAAATGGCTCCCCATAAAGCGCCCACCAAACGGATGGATTCGGAATAGGCGAACGCGTTTTCGAAAACCGTCCGGACGGCCCGCTCGGGGAAGAAAAGGCTGGTAATGCTGATCCAGCCAGCGACGAGGACATTGGCGGCGAAGACGATGCGTAGTAAGATCATTCGGTATTTTTTTCCCGTCGGCGTAAGCACGATAAGATGACCGTCCACTCTGCCTCCGGCAGCTGACAATAGGTATGGATGAATTGGCGATAAGGATGCATCTTAGGCTTCAATAACATCTACCTAAAAAGGTTCAAGAAAGTCGATCAGTACGTGACAAAACACTGCTCCTCTCCTTGCCTTAATCCCCCTTCCCTGCACCTGCGGCCCCGCCCAACTTGACAGCTTTAAAAAGGTACACAAGCTATCCGCAGTCCCCTTTCCCACAAGGAAATTAAGCCGCTGATTACTCTCATAGAGGGAGCACAGAGTACCATAATGCCATACCGAGCAAAGCGAGCATGATCGTGCAGCAGTCTATACATCTATCTCCTACCAATCTGCCAAAGCCGCGCAGCGACCGTCTAAAATTTACTTCTGGTAAATTTTAGACTTTGCCAACCCCCACTTATTCAACCGGTGCATCATACTAACGCGCAGCACCCCAAGCCCATACTTAGAGCTGCGGGCAAAGTTGATGGAGCTGGCCTCCTCGAAGTACTTGGTCGGGCAGGTCACCTCGGCGATGTCAAAACCGTGGTAGATGATCTGGGAGAGCATTTCGTTGTCGAAGACGAAGTCATCGTCATTGGCGTTGAAGTTGATCGTTTCCAGTACTTCGCGGCTGAAGGCGCGGTAGCCGGTGTGGTATTCGCTGAGTTTGTAGCTGACGAGGAAGTTCTGCGTAGCCGTCAGGAAACGATTGGCGACGTACTTGTAGAGGGGCATCCCACCTTTAAGTGCGCCTTTACCCAGTATCCGGCTGGCCAGTACTACGGGGTACAGCCCTTCTCCAATGATGTTACACATCGTTGGGATCAGTAACGGCGTGTACTGGTAATCGGGGTGGACCATAATAACGATATCGGCACCAATCTCCAGCGCTTTATTGTACAAAGATTTCTGGTTACCGCCGTAGCCACGGTTGCGCGGGTGGGTGATCACGTGGTCGACGCCCAGCTGTTTGGCCAGGGCGGAGGTCTCATCTTTACTCGCATCGTCGCAGAGGATGACTTCATCTACCAGGTCGCGGGGGACTTCTGCGTAAGTCTTCTCAAGGGTCAGGGCGGCGTTGTAGGCCGGCATCACGACGACCACTTTTTTGTCTTTGTACATATTGGGGCAAAGGTAATAGATTGGTGGATAGTTGGGAAGAGTAATGGGCAATTTGGGGTACCAGTCATTGCTCCTTGTCCTTCCCCTTGCACCAGCGGCCGCGCCCTGAATGTTTTTTTCTGCAAAAGCAACCATCAGACAGTATTCCCCGTGCAGCGGACGACAGTCCGATTACTCGCCCACCAATCCACCAAACCGTGCGCTACTTTCTAATTTCCTTCCCTTCACTTCAGTCTGGGATGGAGGTTCCGTATAAATTGTATTGAGCGACGTTATCCCGCGGATACTTCATCCGAATATAGTCGCTGGGTTCCGTCTGGGCCACAAAGTTGTTAGGTTTTGACAGAAGAACAGGGCTATTCAAGACTATTTGGTTTTTAGGGGAGGTTTTCACTTCATTGCTACTCCACCGTATCTTTGCACCCGCGTCCGCGCCTTATTGGTCTTTTAGTCTATCGGACTATTGATCTTTTGGGCGGTGCGCCAACAGACCAATAGAACCAACAGACCAATATGTCTAACTTCGGAACCGTTTCCTTCTACACCCTAGGCTGCAAGCTCAACTACAGCGAGACTTCCGCCATCGGCCGCCAGTTTACCGAAGCGGGCTACCAGGCCGTAGAGTTTGGCGAGGGCTCGGATGTGGTGGTGATCAACACCTGCTCGGTGACGGATTTTGCCGACCGCAAATGCCGGAACATCGTGCGACGTGCATTAGGCGCGAACGCAGGTGCAAAAATTGTTGTCGTAGGCTGTTATGCGCAGTTGAAACCCGAAGAAATTGCCGACATCGAAGGCGTAGATCTCGTCCTTGGAGCAGCAGAGAAATTCCGGATTCTGGATTACATCGACGGCATCAGTACCGGAGCCGGCAAAGGGATGGTCCGGGCCGGCGAAGTGAAAGAAGCCGATACCTTTATTAGCAGCTTTAGCTTCGGGGACCGGACGCGCTCCTTCCTCAAAGTGCAGGATGGCTGCGACTACAAATGTACCTTCTGCACCATCCCGCTGGCGCGGGGCAAAAGCCGCAGCTCCACTGTGGAGCAGGTGGTAGCCGATGCTAAAGCGATCGCCACCAAGGGTGTGAAAGAGGTTGTCCTCACCGGCGTCAACATCGGTGATTTCGGCAACGGCACTTCCGTCATCGAGGGCGAACGCCCCCGCAAGGAAGCCCTGTTCTCCGACCTTGCTGCCGCGCTCGACGAAGTAGAAGGCATCACCCGTTTCCGCATCTCCAGCATCGAGCCGAACCTCTGCACCAACGAACTGATCGACTTTGTGGCCAACAGCCAGCGGTTTGCGCCACATTTTCACATGCCGTTGCAGTCTGGCAACAACAAACAGCTGGCCCGGATGCGCCGCCGCTACAAGCGGGAGCTCTACGCTGAGCGCGTGGCTCACATCCGCAAAGTGATGCCTCACGCCTGCATCGGCGTGGACCTAATCGTCGGGTTCCCCGGCGAAACGAAGGAGGATTTTCTGGAGACCTACAAATTCGTCCAGGAACTACCGGTGGATTACTTCCACGTATTTACCTACTCCGAGCGTGCCAATACCCCGGCCGCGGAGATGGATGGGGTGGTCCCCATGGCGGAGCGGAAGCGCCGCAATAAAATGCTGGGTATTCTGAGCGAGAAGAAAAAGCGGGCGCATCAGGAACGGTACCTCGGCGAAGTACGGCCAGTATTGCTGGAGAAATCCAAAACTGACGGGGTGCTGCACGGGTTCACCGACAACTACGTCAAGGTTTCCTTCCCGGCGGAGGACAGCTGGGTGAATCATTTGGTGGAGATGAAGTTGGGGGGTGTTAATGCGGAGGGATTGGTGACGGCAACGGTAGCGGAGCACGTTAATCTTTAATGACTGATTATCGATTTTATTTTATCGCTGTTTTTGTCTGCTGGGTTTTGATGAGCTGTGGGCAAGCCGTCCCCAATAATTCTGCGGGTAAAACCTGGTCTGCCGGTACACTTGTTTTTGGTGGCAGCAATATTGAGAGTGATCAGGACGAAGCCTATTACCGGGCAGTAGACAACAAATTTCCGGCAGAAGAAAATGATACTGAGGTTTACGTCCAAGACCCGAAAAACGGGCGTTCTCATATTTTTATTCATCCCTTCATGGGACGTCTTAAAACGGAACTTCTATCAACAGGATCTTACCAGTTGACCGGAAAGATTAGATTGCCGAACGACGGTAATTGGAAAGCAGACTTCATTGATCATACCGCATTTGAGATCAAGTTGAATTTCACGGAAGAAGGTTGGCGACTCTATGATTTCATCAACGATAAAATATCTCTCTCCGTTAATTACCCCCGGCTGGATTCTATTCGGATTTTGCTAGAAAACAATAGTGTGGCTAGCTCCAAAAACTGGGGCTTGACACTTACCTACTTTGAACTTATCGAACAATATGAATACGACCTTTTGACAGCAGTATTAGCCGGAAACTCTACCGTCCTAGAGGAGTACTTGCTCTTCCAAAGAAATTATAACATTGCCTATGCTGGTGAATTTTCGGAATACTATACTGGGAACATTTTTTATCTGCTCTGCCGTGGAATTATTGGTCCAGAGGACTTGAAAGCAGTTGGAACTTATAATGACTTCGCCTATTTGCAGCGGGTTTATGGTACTTAACAATCCGGCATAAATGCCGGGGAACAAGCCTACCAGTTCCCACTAATCGCCTCAAACAACCACAAATACCCCTCATCCCATTTCTTTCCCTGCCGCACGATCACCAGGTCCTTAGTCGGGTCGACATAGATGAACTGGTTGAGGATGCCCTGGGCGTAGAAGGCGCCGTTTGAACTTTCCAGGTACCATTTGCCCGGATGCTTCTGCGAGCGCCGGGCGTAGCTTTCCCCAAAGTCGAGGTCCCGTCCCGCGGTTATGGCCGCCAGGGAATCCGGAAAGTAGTTGGTTTCCCCGGCCTCGTCCTCGTAGGTATCCGTGACGCTGTACCACTGGAACTGGTAGCCGTCGTTCGCCATATTCGGCGTAGTCGATTGCCGCACCCACTCAGCGGAGACGATTTGTTTGCCCCGCCATTTTCCGCCGTCGGCGTAGAGTTTACCGATTTTGGCCAGATCACGGGCAGTCGTATTGAGCCCGGAATATCCTTTGGCCGAGCGGTGACGCTTGTCGTCGAGGCTCCAGGTGGCGGGGAACTCCATTCCCATGGGTTTCCAGACTTTGGCTTCAAGATACTGGCCGAGGTCCATACCGGTAGCACGCTCCACCACGATACCGAGCAGGGCGGTGGTGCCTGACTGGTATTGGTGATAGGTCCCGGGCTCGTGGTTGAAGCCGAGCTTGCTCAATTGTTTGAGCTGGTTGGTACCGTAGTAGAGCTTCGCCATGTCGGCAAATGGGTTGCTGTAGGATTCTTTGTAGTCTAGCCCGGAGCGCATGTCGAGCAGGTGACGGATGGTGAGCCGCTGGAAGCGAGGATCACCGTCGAGCAACTCGGGGATGTACTTCGTAACGGGATCATTGACGTCGGCAATCAGGCCTTCATCTACGGCGATGCCGGTAAGCAGGGAGGTGACTGATTTGGAGACCGAGAAGATGGTGGAAATATCGTTGGCCTGGTAGCCGTCGAAATATTGCTCGTAAACGATGCTGTCGCTTTTGACGACGAGGAAAGCCGTGGTGGAGGTCCCCTCGTCGAGCCACTGCGTGAGGGGAACCTTCTCCCCTTTCACCGTGAGGGTCACACTACTCAGTGGGTCCCGGTCGCTGACCGGGAAGCTGAAGACATCATCTCCCGTACCGACTTCCGTATAGGGAAAAATCTTATGATCGGTGATGTTGGCAAAATTGTAGACAAAGAACCGGCCTATGTGGCAGGAGGTGCACAGAAGCAATGTGAGAAGGCTGAGTAGGTATTTGAACATGTCAATAGGTTGGGGTTAGCGGAACAGGCTGCCAAACTAGCAAAAAACGGGAACCCGCAGCAAATTCTATGGCTTAAAAACGTCCCTTGCATCCTGCGACCGCGCCCATATTTATTTTACGCCCTACACCGGAAAAGTTACCCCAACACCCCCCGAATCCCATCAATAAACATCTGCACAGAAAGTATCAGCAGTAACATGCCCATCAGCCGTTCCAGGGCGGTAAGGCCTTTAGTACGCAGCACGCGGTAGAGCAGCGGTGCGCTGAAGAGAATGAGGGAAGAAACGCCCCAGGCCAGGAGGAGCGCGGCGAGGAGGCCGTATTGATCATCGGGGTTGTTGTGGGAGAGCACCAGCAGGGTCGCCAGGGCTGAAGGCCCTGCAATCATCGGCAGGGCAATGGGGACAACGAGTGGCTCCTGATCCGCAGGAAAGAGCGGCGCATCCGCCGAAGGGAACACCATTTTGAGGCCGATGAGCAGGAAGATCAGCCCTCCCGCAATGCGTACTGCGTCCGTTTCAAGGTGGAATACATTGAGAAAGGTTTCACCGCCAAACAGGAAGAGCACCAAAATGACCAGGCCGATGAGGCACTCCCGAAGGACAATGCGTTGGCGTCGGGCTTTGTCCATATCCTTGAGCAGGGCCAGGACCAGCGGGATGTTGCCCAGCGGATCGAGGATAAAGAAGAGGAGAAGGGCGGTGGAGAGGATGGAGAAATCCATGAGCGTAGTAAAGGGGGAAAGGAAAAGGGAGGGCGAAGGTACGCGTTGTTCCTCCCGGAATTGCGCAAAAAGAGAAGGCTGCTAAGCAGCTAAGGGGTTCTCGCAGAGGGAGGCACTGAGGTGGCACTGAGAGCTTTGGGCATTGCTAAAAAACCAACCACCCCATACTAACGGTTCCTAATACGACACCTACCGCCAGGCAAATCCAAAACCATTTGAGGGGTACGCCGAATATTTGACGAACGGTTTTTTGGCTGATAAGGTACAACATGAACCAGCCGAGGGGGAGCAGGCTCATTTCTAACAAAATATCAGCACTTAACTCCCACAACGACATTATGCGGTGGTACATATTGAATAATAGCTTACCCAAAAAAACGGTAAACAGAGCTGCCATGAAGGACAACAGTACTGTGGCACCAACCCAGCCCAACCGGCTACGGCGACGGAGCAAAAAGGCAGACGCCAACGCTGTTGTGCCAACACCTACCCAAACCCAGGTCATCCAGATTTGGACGGTGTAACGGACAGCAGTACTTGTCAGTTGCCCATATGCATTAGACAGTAACCACACAGCCAATATGAAAAGCAGGATGATCAAAACCGTCAGCCGCCAATTCCAGGATTTAGCTTGTGGCCTGGAAATGGCTGCCCGGTCCAGGATATCTGGGTGCTGATCGTGCTCGTCATGAAGTTCCTGAAACATATGTTACTGGTTTAGTCCTTGCCCGAAAATAACACAAACCCAGAGCTTCCGTTGTGCATTAAGCGAGTACCGCCTCCTTTCCACCTTGCTCCTTTTATCCTTCCTCTGCACCTGCGACCCCGCCCTAAATGTCCAGAAAATAAAAATCACTCCCCGTCCGAAGGATTTGTAACTTACCGTAGTCCAATCATCGACTAACTTCTACGAATGCCCGAGCCGAACAATCGCGAGCTACTACAGGATATTGCTAACGGCAATGCCCTGGCGCTGCGTACGCTCTACGGCCGGATCAGTGGCCGGGTGTACAATACGGCACTCAGCTACGTGCAAAACGAGGCGGACGCAGAAGAAATCACCCAGGATGTCTTCACCAAAATATGGCGAAGCGCCGGGAGTTTTAAAGCCGAAAGCCAGGTAACGACCTGGGTGTACCGGATCACCGTGAACACCTCCCTGACGGCCCTTAAAAAGCGGGAACGCCGGGGCCTGTTCAGCGCACTTTCCGCCCAGGAAAAGGAGGTCCCTGATTTCCACCATCCGAATGCGGTAATGGAAGACAGGGAAACCAGTCGTGCACTTTTTTCGGCCATTTACCGATTACCCGACCGACAGAAAACAGCCTTTGTGCTCAGCTACGTGGAGGAACTGCCCCGACAGCAAGTGGCTGAGGTTATGAACCTTTCGTTAAAAGCAATCGAAAGCCTGCTGATGAGGGCAAAAAAAGGATTACGGAACGGATTAACCACCGATTACCCAAACCGGGGTAATGCAACCGCAAAATGATATGAAAACAGACGGACAATTTGAATTAGAGGATGCGCTGGAGCAGCTGAAAAAGCTCCCCAGAGCCACCCCCCCACCCGACCTTCTTGGTCGTATCGAAAGCCGCCTCGGCAAGGTGGAAGCCAAAGTCATCCCCATGAAGCAATGGCGGATGATCGCTGCTGCCGCGTGTGTGCTGGTGGCCCTCAACGTTACTGCGCTGTCCAATTACCTTAACAGCGCTTCGCAACAAACAGCGCAGTACGACACCAGCAGTGACGCCCTCATTTCTGACTTTCAACTCTACGAATGATGGATAAGCTGACCTTTTACCGCTATACCACTATTGGCCTGCTGGTACTCAACCTGGCCATTCTGGTGTTCTTTTTCCTCTACCGTCCCCTGATGGGCGGTGCTCCTGACGGGCCGCCCTCTCTGGCTATTCTGGAAATGGACAAAAACCAGAACGACGCTTTCCAGGGGCTGGTCGAAAAACATCGCGTAGTGATGCGCACAGCCAACGACCGCCAAAAAGAATTACTTACCGAGTATTTCAGCCAACTTGCTAAACCCGAAGGACCGGTCACCGGGGCATTCCCCGAAAAATACTGCGAATATGAGCAGGAGAAGATTGTCGGCACTTACGAACATTTCCTCCAGGTGAGAGAATTACTCCGGCCGGAACAGCAGGCGAATTTCCCGATTTTCATCGACCAGTCATTGGATCAGATTCTCGGTAAACAAGATAAAAGACGACGGAGGCCGCAGGATAATTAATCCGTGAAGATTCAAAAGGAAACCACTCAAATACTCCGGGTAACGCCAACCTTTAGAGAATGCAGCCTGGCTCATGAAGCACCTCCTCCCCATTTTATGCCTGTTTTTCTCCACGCTTTCCGCACAGGAGGTGTTCATCGATTTCCAACCGGTTATGGGAGGAAAGGCACTGGTAATTGACGATACGGGCGCGGCCGCAGGTGCAGAGAAAGTTGTGGAAGCAATGCGTTTTTATCTGTCAGATGTTGCTTTGCGGAGCGAAGGCCAAGTCGTCTCTACCTCCGATAAGCGCCATCATCTGCTCGATGCAGCGCAGCCGGAGACGATGCGCTTCCCACTGTCCGTTCCCGCAGGAGTAGCATACGATGAGCTTAGTTTCACCCTGGGCGTCGACAGCCTGACCGCCGCTTCCGGCGCTTTCGGCGGCGATCTCGACCCCACCAATGGCATGTACTGGACGTGGCGCAGCGGCTACATCAACTTCAAGCTGGAGGGCACCGCACCGGAGTGCCCGGCCCGGAAAAACCGGTTCCAGTTCCACGTTGGTGGTTTTCAGGGGCCGTTTAATTCGGAGCGAGCGGTTAGCCTGGGGGTCAGCCCCGGTAAGACCATCCCCGTAAAAATTGACCTGGACCGTTTTTTTGACCAAATAAACCTGGCCGCAACCTATCAGATCATGAGTCCGGATGACCGGTCAGCGACAATAGCAGACCTCTTGGTAGAACTCTTCAGGTAAAATAGTTTCTTTCATCAAAACGCTCAAATTGGAAGGCGAGCGGGCTTTTCAGTAATAAGTAAGGTAGAGAAAGAATAAAAAAATCTATCAGGCCGAAGGACTTCCGGCATCCCGTAGTCCAACCACTAAATCCCAAACAAAACGTCGCCAACCGGCGCAAAAATTCTCCAAATGAACTACCCGATTTCCCAAATGGTGCTCCTTAGCGCCCTGGCACTCCTATTCTTTTCTGCCTGCGAAGACGACGATGGAACGACGACACCCGACCCGGACGAAGTCACCATCGATGTCGATCCCGACCTATTCCTGATCGCCAGCCTGTCCCAACCAGTAACGACGGTAGCCTGTACACTTTCCGACGGCACCTCCACCACCTGCTACCAGATCGTTGCCGGCTCCAGCCCTTCTGACCACCAGATGGGGCCTTGGTGCCCGGATAACATTTCCGACGGAGCCGACAAAGGCGGCATCTGGCTGGAAGGCGGCGAAGTGTACGACGTCGACGGTGCCTTCATCGAAAACATGGCGACCTTCTACAACGACGATACCTGGCAGATGTACGATGCCAACGGAGACATCTTCACCACCGACACCCAGGAAGACTGCGCCAACGCCGCCAACCCCAATGTTGGCGTGGAATACAGGAATTTCTGTGTGGAGTGCCTGCCATCCTACATAACGGAGATTACCCAAACGTATCTCATCCCCACCACGCCGGTGAAGCTGAGCAGCTCCACCCAGTTTGGCGGCGGCCCGATGGGCGGCGTTTCCGTTCGAGGGCTTGCCTTCAATGGCATCCGTTTCGACGCACCGGCCCCCGTTAACGCTATTCTGGGCGCCTACACCCTGGCTCCTTTCGATGACGCCGGTGGGCACATTAACCTGAATGCAGGCTACCACTACCACGCTGCTACCGGCAACACGACCGAGATTACTCAGGCCGACGGCCACGCACCCATGATCGGCTACGCCCTCGACGGACACGGCCTTTACGGTCAGCTTGACAGCTCCGGAGCGGAGCCGACCGACCTCGATGCCTGCCGGGGCCACTACGATGATACCCGCGGCTATCACTACCACGTCGACGCTGCCGGTACCAATAACTTCATAAATTGCCTTAGCGGAGCTTACGTCAATTAACTACGTCCGGGAAATTATACGCCGGGAACGCCACCCGGCGTACAATTCCTCAACTAAAAATCATCTGACATGAAAAAGCTGATAATATTACTTGCCATCCTATCTTCATGTGGCCTGTATGCGCACCAGGCTGACATCTCCAGCACGATGCTCGTCGAGCAAGAGGAAGGAAACTGGCAGCTCATTGTAGCCACCTCACTGACCGCTTTCGAGTACGAAGTAGAAACACACTTCGGCAAAGACGCTTACACTACGCCCCAGGGTTTCGAAGAGCTGGTATTACGCCATATGCTCAATACTATTTCTATCCGCTTCAACGATGGAGAGGAAGCAACTTTAACTTCGGGTCGGGTAGCCCTTGGGCATGAAACCACCGTGGCGTTTACGGTCAGGGGAATTCCGGAAAACATACATCAGGTAGAAGTAACTAATACAGCCTTTGCCGATATTCACCGGAACCAGAGTGCGTTGGTCGTATTGAAAAAAGACGTAACGAAAAAGCAGTTTATGCTGGGTGCAGACAACAACCATAAGGTTCGTCTGGCCCTCGACAACAATACACTACGGGAAGTACAGCAAGCCGGACTGCCGGTTTCCTCCATCGGCCTCGTTGTGCTTACTGCGGTGATCCTGGTACTTTTGGGAATAGTTACCTACCGAAATCGTGAAGACCTGTTGCCAGTATAATTTAATTTATTGCAACGCCATGAATCTCCTCCCATACTCTTCCCACTGAGAGGTCCTTCATTAATTGCCCGAAATATATCTGTACATGAGACATCATCATTATTTACCGCTCCTTTTGCTTTTAGCATGCCTATTTAATTGTTCCGGACCTAAGACTGGAGAAAAAGGAGTGGTAATTCCCAATGAGGTGGAAGTAGCCGTAAACGCAGCTCATTTTCTGGAAGCGAGCCTCGTTACTCCCGTCGAAACTGTAGCGTGCACCTTATCAGACGGCACAAAATCCACCTGTTACAAAATAATTTCCCGCTCCTCGCCCACCGACCACCAGATGGGGCCCTGGTGCCCCGACAATATATCTGACGGCCCAGAATCCGGAGGCATCTGGATTGAAGGAGGAGAAACGTATGACGTAGACGGAGCCTTCATTAAAAACATGGCCGCCTTTTACGGTGATGATACCTGGAAAATGTATGACGCCGAAGGCAACATCTTCACCACGGATACCAAAGAAGACTGCGCCAACGCCGCCAATCCCAACGTAGGTCCCGAATACCGAAATTTCTGCGTGGAATGCCTTCCTTCCTACGTTACGGACATCACTCAGACCTACCTGATTCCGACAACACCCGTCGCCGGTGAAAACACTAATTTGTTTGCCAGGGGCCCAGGTGGTGGAATCGGCCTGCGCGGTATTGCTTTCAACGGCATACGGTTTGACGGACCTGCACCGACCAATGCCATCCTTGGGGCATATACCCTGGCTCCCTTCGATGATGCCGGCGGGCACATTAACCTGCATGCAGGCTACCACTACCACGCCGCAACCGGAGTAAGCAAGCGTTTACCGCAACCCGACGGGCACGCCCCGATGATCGGCTACGCAATGGACGGCTACGGCCTTTACGCCAACGCAGACGAAAGTGGAAATACCGCAGTTGACCTCGACGACTGCCGGGGTCATTACGACGAGCAGCGTGGCTATCACTATCACGTTGATAAAGCCGGTGCAAATAATTTCATTAACTGCTTACGGGGGGCTTATGCCAAATAAACAAGGCGTGCGGAGAGGTTCAGTCCGTAAATGGGCGGAGCGCCTCCGGGCGCAGTTTTGTTCTCCTCCTTTGGGGCCAGAGGCTCTGCGCCCCTTCCTCCTGCTGGCGGTTTTGGGCAGTCTGGCCATGACTGCGGAGAGGTTAAGCGACTTCGCTTACCCTGACTATTTCCCCGCACCAACCTACAATTTTGATGCGAACCCGTTGTCCGGGGAAAAGATCCAGCTTGGCCGTCGCCTATTCTACGACGAGATCCTCTCCGCCGACGGAACCGTATCCTGTGCCAGTTGCCACTCTCCCTACAATGCTTTTGCGCACACCGACCATGACCTGAGTCACGGTATCGGCGACCAGATCGGTACGCGGAACGCACCAGCCCTTTTCAACCTGGCCTGGTCGACCAGCTTTCACCGCGACGGCGCGCACCACCACCTCGACCTTCAGGCGTTAGCTCCCATCAGCCATCCGGCGGAAATGGGAAGCAACATCAAGGATGTGGTGGCTCGGCTACGGGGGGATAGTTTGTACGCCGCGGGCTTCGCCCGCGCGTGGGGCGACCCGGTGATCACGGGAGAGCGCGTACTTAAATCTTTGGCTCAGTTTCAGCTTACCCTCGTATCGGCAGGTGCAAAGTATGACCGGGTCAGGGAGCAAAAAGACACCTTTTCTGACCAGGAGCAAAAAGGCTATGCGCTGTTCAAAACGTATTGCAATAGTTGCCACACGGAGCCTCTGTTCACTAATCAGGGGTTCGCAAAAAATGGCCTGGAAGTAGATACGACCTTAAACGACTTTGGTCGTATTGTCATCACGACATTGCCGGCCGATAATTTACTGTTCAAAATCCCGTCTTTACGGAACCTGAGTTTTACACACCCCTATATGCACGATGGTCGGTTCCGGAAGCTTCGCCAGGTTTTAGAACATTACGCCGACCGACTAAACGATCCGCTGCCGTTGGCGTCCAACGACCAGGCGGACCTGATCGCTTTCTTACTTACGCTTGATGACCGAGCGTTTGTGTTTGACAGACGGTATGCTTTTCCGGTCGAAATGCGCTCCGTGCCCGAGCGGTAGCGCTTGCTTCCGGAGAAAGCTTCGACCCGTTTCATAATGCCTCCGCAGGATTTCTGCAATACAAAGGTCAAAGTCAAAAAATTACTCATTATGCGTCGTTTGTTTACCCTGCTTTTACTAACCTTTCGTTGCACCAGCGTCCGCGCCCTAAGTAAAGGAATATGGGGAGAAAAGGGAAAAGGAAGAAAAGCCATCCTGGTGCCCTTACTCCTTTTGGCCTTTTCCCCTTTACTCCGTGCCCAATTAAGCCCTGCCATTACCAGTTGGTTACAAAACAACACAGAAACCGGCACCTTTTACATGGCCGGAAACTCGACATTGCTTGAGAATAATGTGTTGGTCAATTGTCAGAAAGTGGAGTACACCGACGACTTCGTTTACGTGACCGCTACCGGAGTACCCGCCTACCCTACCGGCCCGTTTCAGGATCGTAATCCTTCCCAGGCGGAAAATCAGGATGGCATCTATAAAATTCCGCTAAACCCGGTCATGAATACCGGTACACCGGACAACACCGTGGGTGGTAATATCGGTATCTTCATCAACGGTGTGGCCCTGTTTGACTACCGCGACGGTGTCGCCTGGAACCCCCAAACCAACGCCCTGTGCGGTGGGCCCGGCAACGACCGCTGCCCCGGCGGGCCGCAAACCACGCAGGCCTGGAACCGCGATGCCGTACCGGCAGAAAAGGAGGGTTTTGACTGCGCCAAAGGCCACCCCGCCATGGGCAACTATCACCACCACCAGAACCCTTCTGCCTTCAAACTGGACCTACAGGTAACTTCCGATGTTTGTAACCTCTACGACGCCGAAGGCCTCTACGCTATTGACAGTACGACCCACGCGCCGCTGATTGGTTTTGCCTACGATGGCTTCCCCATCTACGGTGCTTACGCCTACAAAAATGCAGACGGCACCGGTGGCATCACCCGCATGAAATCCGGCTACAACCTACGTGACATTACCGAGCGAACTACCCATGCTGACGGCACCGATGTTGCTGACGGACCAGCCATCAGCGCTCAATATTTCCTTGGCTATTTCAGGGAAGACTATGGTTACGTGGCCTCTCCCAACGAGGACGTGCTCGACGTACACAACGGCCGTTTCTGCGTCACGCCGGAGTATCCGGGGGGCACCTACGCCTATTTTGCCACGGTTAATGAAGACTGGACCTCCGCTTATCCCTATGCCGTTGGGCCGACTTTCTACGGCGAATTCGAACGGCGGAACGTAACCGGAGTAACCGAGCCTACAACGATATATGACGGCACCACAGCCGTAGAAGGCTTTGCCGACGATGCGGCCATCACTGTTTTCCCTAACCCGACAGCGGACCTGATCGCCGTGCAATTACCCGGCCTGGTCGGACAGGATTTCAACGTGGAGCTTCGTGACGCCAGCGGACGACTGGTGAAGCAAAAGATCATCCGTACCGGACAGACAATCGCCTACTTCGACACCCAGACACTTTACCGAGGCATGTATTTTGTGCGGATCAGTGGCGGCGGAAAAGAAGTTACGCGAAAGGTCGTAGTGCAGTGAATCAGGGAATTATAGAATGGGAGAATGAGGGGATCTCCACCCATTCTATAATTCTCCCATTCACTACATCAAACCATCAATAAAATTGCGGACACCTTTTTCCTCCGAAAATTTACCGGCATTGTATTTGGAAGAACCTCCTTTGGGAATAGACAGCGATTGCCATTCCACTCCCCGATGCTGCTTCCCCAGCAGGATGATCTGCCCGACGTGATAGGCGTAGTGCGCCAGCTGGCGGTTTAATGCTTCAGCGACCATATGGCCTTCGTTGCGGATGTAGACGATGGTGGATAATTGTTCCGGCTGCAAACCATTTACGGTAGCCTCTAATACTGCCCAGCCTTCGTTCCAGGTGGTTTCCAGTTCTGCACGGTTATTGAAGTCAGCAACAAACTCCTGGTCGCGGTTGCGCCAGGGTTTCTCGCCGTCGGAGGTCAGAAAATTCGTCCATCGGCTTTTCATGTTACCGGACAAGTGTTTTACGATGACGGCTACGGAGTTGGAGCCTGCGGCATCGTCGAGGAAAAGTTGTTCGTCGGTCAGCTGCGCCATGGCTTTTTCGCCGAGGTGACGGTAGTAGGCGAATTGTTTTTGGTAGGAGGTTAGGAGGGTGGTTTTCATCAATAGACCAAAATACTAAATAAGGCTA
This sequence comes from Neolewinella persica DSM 23188, assembly GCF_000373105.1. Classification (GTDB taxonomy): domain Bacteria; phylum Bacteroidota; class Bacteroidia; order Chitinophagales; family Saprospiraceae; genus Neolewinella; species Neolewinella persica. The sequence continues at coordinate 40,081 of NZ_KB890413.1, forward strand.
ACATAATGCGGCAGCATCTCCAGCCACAGCGGCCAGTCGTGCTCCACATCTCCCCGTACGTCGAGCCAATGGGGGATGTTTTTCTTACGCAGGACTTCACTGAACTTCAGGTTACCGTCGAGGCAGATGTCCCAGTTACTGGTGCCGAGTACGATCTTCATCTTCCACAGTTCCGGGTTATCGGCATTTGGCATGAAGTCGATGGGGTTATTGAAGTAGACGTTGTCGTCGTAGTACCCGTGCATGAACGACTTGATGTCGAACGCCCCACTGAGGTTAAACAGGTGGCTTACCATATCGGGATGGCGGAAAGCGAAGTTACTGGCGCTGAACCCACCGAAGCTGATGCCACAGCAGGCAATCTTGTTTGTTCCGGCATTATTCCGGATTTGGGGAATAAATTCTTCGGCAAGGAACCGATCGTACTGGATGTGGCGTTCTACCCGGTGCTTGGGATGGATGTCACCATACCAGCTGTCGTTATTGATGCTATCGGGACAAAATACTTGAATGAAGCCCCGATCTACGAACCAGCGAATGGATTCGACCATGCCCCGGTCTTTAGCTTCGCCATAACTCCCGAGCGTAGTTGGGAATATGACCAGCGGATAGCCTTTGGTTCCGAAAGTCAGAATTTTCACATTGTGGCCAAGGTGGTGGCTGTAGAATTCGGTTAATGCTTCCTGCATAGTTGGATATCGCTTGGGTGAGCCGGAAGGTAGGCCTTTGGTGGAATAAGTAAGGGATTGGTGGTTATTTTTTTAGCCGTATCATCGTTTTTATCTCCAGCTGCAATTTTCTATGCGTCTCTGTAGTTCAGGTTTCTCCTCACTATCCTTTGATCCTGTCTATCTTTACAACTATGTATCTCGTCCGTTATTTTCGTCAATTACTCGGCAGTGTGGTCTCGAATCGGAAACGGTTACTGGTCCGCTCCTACCTGATGCCCAGTCAGCACCTGGAAAGGGAGGTGATGGTAGACGTGTACCGGCCGGCCCTGCCCCCCTGGCGGCTTTTGTCGTTGGTCGTCTTTAACGACGGGCAGGACCTGCTCAGGATGGACATGAAGGAGCAGCTGAAAACTGCCTATGCCGGACGCAAACTCTCGCCCACCGTCGTGGTTGGTGTCCATGCAGGAGATCGGATGCGGGAATACGGCACTTCCAACCAACTTGACTATGAAGGCCGTGGCGATAAAGCAGGTGCTTATGAGCTATTTCTCCTGGAGGAGCTCGTTCCATGGATTGAGAAGTATTACAATATTTATCAGTTGCCTGCTAAGCGGGCCATTGCCGGGTTTAGCCTCGGGGGGCTCAACGCCTTTGACGTCACCTGGCGCAACCCCGGTGAATTCGGCGTTGCGGGTGTTTTTAGTGGTTCGTTGTGGTGGCGGAGTAAGCCTTTCCGGAAAAGTAAGCCCGACGCCGATCTGATCGTCCACAACTATGTATCCAAAGCAAAAAAACTTCCTGCGGCCCGCTTTTGGTTCATGGCGGGTACAGAAGATGAAACCTCCGACCGCAACAACAATGGCATAATTGATGCCATCGATGACACCATGCAACTTATGGCCATCCTGAAAAGCAAAGGGAAGGAGGAAGAAAAAGACTTCACCTACGTTGAAGTGAAAGGCGGGCGGCACGAACCGGAAACCTGGGGAAAAGTAGTGGTAGACTTTTTGGTTTGGATGCAGGCTGGTTAACCTGGAACCATATCCTGAAGTCACCTAAGACCAGGAAAACAAACGCAAACAATGCTGCTATTAATCCTGTCGGCGACTTCCTTTGACAAGAGCAGGGAGTAAAATACTTTGGGTCAACGGTGCGGCTTCATGCCTTTAGGCTGACCTGGAATTATACGTCGATAGCGTTCCATTGACCGGGGACCGATTAAAAGTTTATTGAGTACTCCCTTCAACATCAGGCAACCACCCCATCATTTTAATTGTACTTCTCCCGTAAGGAAGCCCGGCAGGCACCATCGCAAGCGCTTTAGGCTACCCTACAACCAATCTACTAACCAATCAAATCTCCCCCCCATGCCCCGCATGTCACTATTCCTACTCTCCATGATCTTCGGCTTGTCGCTATCTGCGCAAGATTTTGTTGACGTTGACAAAAGCCCGCTCGACGCAGCGTACTTCCCCGCCCGTGCCGCCTTCCGCTCTTTCGCAAAGACCGACAGCGCCGCTATGGCACTTCAACCAAAAATTCGGATTCTCTACAGTCGCCCCTTCAAAAAGGGCCGCGACGTTTGGGGAGGCGATCTCGCTCCGTATGGCGAACCTTACCGCCTTGGAGCTAACGAAGCTACCGAGGTTCAATTCTACGCTCCCGTCAAAATCGGCAACCAGGTTGTACCCGCTGGCCGGTACACTATTGGTGCCATCCCGACTGCCGACAACTGGGAGGTATTCTTCAGTCTCGACGTTGACGGCTGGGGCGTTTACGCTTACAAGCCCGAGCGAAACGTAGCCACCATCACCGTACCGACAAGTAGCGTGGAAGAAGTCATTGAGAACTTCTCCATCAGTCTTTATGAAGCCAGCCCCGGCACCATCCACCTGAAAATGGGTTGGGACAAGACGGTGGTGGAAGTGCCCATTGTTTTAGTTAAATAGTCATATAGTCAAGGACTATCAAATAGTAAAGCCCCCCACCAATATTCCGGTGAGGGGCTTTATTATTTAAGCGACAGACTGTTTGACTATCTGACTCAGTGACTATTTCAAAATCACCTTCTCCACTTCGCGGTAGCCATCAGCCCCCTCAATCACCAGGAGGTACATACCAGCAGGCAGTTTATCCGTAGCGATGCGGTTGAGACCTACCGTTAGCTTCTGCTCGGTAATTACCCGTCCGGTCATGCCGGTGAGGCGGGCAGTGTAGCCTTCTTCGTCGATGCGTACGTTGAAGTGGCCGGTAGCAGGGTTCGGGAACACCTGGTAGTCTACCTCCATTGCTTCGTCCTCCAACTCATCAGCTTCGAAGGCCGTTGTTTCGCGGTCGTTGTTGCCGATTATCACTCGTGCACCGCTAGTCTGACAACCGCCCAGGACGATGTTGTCGAGGTGAACGTAGTCAGAGTTAGTACTGGCATCACAACGGAAGCGAATCCGTACGTTAGTACCGAAGCCACCGGTCGCGGTGATGGTTACACTCTCGTTGTATAACGTATTGTTGTTAAAGTCGGTACCGCTGACCCAGGTTCTGACCGTCTGGAAACCACTGCCATTGTCTACTTGCAGCCAGAAATCTTCGCCGTTCTCCATACTGAAGGGGTAGTAGCTGAAGTCGACCGTAAGTTCTTCGAGGCTGCTCAGGTTATAAGCATCGGAAGTGAGGACGGAACTATTAGTGTTGTCGCGCAGGTAAACGGAACGGGAACCTTCAATAGGACGGGTGGTGCTGCGTACACAGTCGGAACCACCATCGTTCCAGTTACCGTAGCCTGACTCGAAGTTTTCAGTATCGAAAGTAATGTCGGTACAGCCACCGCCGCCACATGGGGCACAGCTGCTGCCGCCACAGTCGACGCCGGTTTCGTCACCGTTCTGGATACCGTCGTTGCAAGTAGGGGGAGTAACACAAGGGGAGCAGCTACCGCCACAATCAACACCGGTTTCAGTGCCGTTCTGGATACCGTCCGTACAAGTAGGAGCAGGGCCACTGCCAACGCAGAAGTTTTTCGTTTCCGTACTCGCGAAGCTACCGCCTGATTCGTTTACACCGCCGCCGGTCAGGCTGTAAGAGCCATTGCCGTACGCACAGCAGATACCGTCGCCGTAGCTATCATTGATCGTGAAGTCGTAGCAACCATCGGCAAGACAGAAGCTTTCCGTATTCGTGGTATTGTTGCCGTAAGGACCGCCGCTGGCAATGGTAGCACCGCTGGCATTCTTCAGGGTCCAGGTAGTTTCACTACCGTAGTTATCCGCAATAATCGTCAAAGTAACCTCCGTATCGTTACAACCGGAAGAACAAGGTGCGCAGCTGCCACCACAGTCCACGCCGGTCTCATCACCGTTCTGAAGGCCATCCGTACAAGTTGGCGTAGCGGCGATTCCACAACCGTTGCTGTTGCCCAGACCAGACCGGGAACTGGCGAGTGCTGCCTTCATGCGGGTTTTCTGGTCATTGGTAAAGATGTTCATACAGGCATCATCGGAGTAATCCATGTAGTTCTGGACCATATCGGTAGAACCACAGCTGACGGTGCCGATCTGGCATCCGCCGTTGCTGGCGTCGCTATCGGGCGTGTCGTTAACAAAGTCGCTGGCACCACAGCCACCGTCGCCCCAAATGTGGCGGAGGTTAAGGTAGTGGCCTACTTCGTGGGTAGCCGTACGGCCAAGATTAAAAGGCGCAGTTGCTGTTCCTATCGTACCGACATAAGCATAGTCACAAACGACACCGTCGGTCGAGGCAGGTCCGCCGGGAAACTGGGCGTAACCAAGTAAGGTGCCGGCTAGGTCACAGACCCAAAAATTCATGTAATCGGCTGCGGGCCAGGCATTGGAACCGCCACTGGAGGCGAATTTCACCGGGTTACCGCTATTACTGAAGCTGGTTTGGGAAGTAGACTGGCGGATGACACCATTGGTAGGGTTGCCGTTAGGGTCTACTGTAGCGAGACAGAATTCGATTTCGGTATCGGCACCGAGTCCGGGCCATGCATTGTCGGCATCACTGTTCTGGCGGCGGAAATCGGCATTGAGTACATCGAGCTGGCTTTGAATTTGCGCCATCGAAATGTTTTCGGTACTGTTGTTATACACAATGTGAAAAACAACGGGGATGGTGGTAACGGCCTTTTGTCCGTCTTCCGCACGGAAGTTACGGGTGAAGGCTTCGAGTTGATCCATCCGATCAAGTATACCAGGGTCATCCTGGATTTGTTGTTGAAGGACTTCCATCGAGCCACAGTCTCTTTGAGCAGAGAGGCTGAAGGAAGTTAAAAGGAGTAGCATCACGAGAGAGGAAAAATAGGTAATAAAACGCATATATAGGATGTGATTAAGGGGTATCTCCAGGAACGTCGAAGGGCGAAAACAAGCAAAAAAATTCTATCTCCCTTCCGTGCAGGGAAGAGCAGTGGACTAGCAAAAAATGGATAGAAAAGAATTGGTTTGGTTAGCGACCCCGGTTGGTTAGGCCCGGAAAATACGTGTTAAAGATTTAATAGCCTGCCAAAGCTAGCGAAATTTCGCAGTTTCGCAAACTATTACAATAATAATATTGCTAATTATTGTTTAAGCAATACATATATTGCATTTATTGCATAACTCAGTATTATTTTCTGACGGCTGTTTTTTTGCCATTTGTTCAGGCTCAATTTGGGCGCGGTCGCAGGTGCAAATGATGGTTTATGGGCAAGCTGCACCAGTGATATTTTGTTGATTGGTGGGTGCCGTGGTTTTACGAAACCCGTCGGACGGCTATCGTTATTGAGAGAAATTACTCCTCCAGTCTCCCTTTGCACCTGCGGCCGCGCCACCTCCGAAAAACTCGGCGTAGCTATAAAATCAAACTCCTGCCCAACCCAAACCCGCCTAAATACCTTTAAGGGACATGTTTAGATACCTCCCCTTGCTTATCCTATTAATTTGTTGTGCCTGCGAAGGCAGAACGGCGGCCCGTAAAGCTGCCCGAGGACCAAACTTTGTCCCGGAGCCAAACCACCTGTTTTTCAAAAACACCCGGGCCAGGCATTACAACGCCGAAGAAGTTACCAACCGAGCTACGATTTACCGCCACGGCGGCCTATTTCAATCAGCGGCTAATCTCCGGCCCGCCCTGATCGACAATTGGTTACAAGACAGGGCTGTGATCCGTTTTGAAATCGCGCCTGATCTGCCTGACCTGACTGATTGGACCCTAAAAATTCAGCGAAGAAGCGGAGCGGAAGAAGCGCTCCTCCTCTCTACTCCACCAACCAACCGAGAGCTGGTTAAATTAATGGCCGTGCTCAACGGCAAAGAAGCGTTATTCCTATTTTCACCGATCGATACAATCCTACCCGCCTTCCCTGATGAAGCCGGTCGTCAGCACGCCCGGACGGTTATTAAGGATTACCTTACCCTGGTAGACCATTAAGGAACGTCGATTCAATAACTGTCTGAATTGTAGCATACTTATTAAACGGGCGCTCCTACATTCCCGGTATTCTCCCTACATTTAGCCAGGAAAAGAAGTGACCTCCCCGGTTGTTTCATTCACTTTATCTTTACGATAACTCCAGCCATGCCTATCACAGACACTTCCACAACCTTACCGCCTGCCGGAAATGAAAGCTGGCTGGCCGGTCTGGAAACCGATCAACCCGACGCAGACATTGCGGCAGCTTTGGCCGCACTAGGCGAGCCAACCGGTATTGCCCTGCGCCAAGCCACCAGCTGGGAAGCTGGCGCTTACGTCGAATCGGGCGAATACAAGGACATCAACCTGTACGCCCGCGAGGAACTTGCGGCGGGTGCGGAAGCCTTGCTCTTCCGCCTCTACCAACAACCCGACGTAGAAGACATTGCCACCATACTGCAGGGTATTCCCCTCGCTGAGGTCTCCCTGCACTGTTCCCTTCGCTACCCCGGACAAGACCCCGCAGAGTTGTTTCGCGACCTCGTCCGTTACCTCCGAAAAGCAGGCCACGACCTGACGACGATCTCAGGATCCGTTGATTTTGATCCCCTACTCGACTGGTCGGAGCCCCCTTTCCCTCCCTTGGTCCGTCTGCTGTTTTTCGTCTCCCGCTGGATGCCCCAATTCCGGGTATTGCAAGTAAATGCGGCAGGCTTCAACAATGGGATCGGCGAAGCCGATTCAGAACTGGCCCTTGCCATCGCTAAAGGAGCCGAGTACCTTCATCAGGTAGAAGACAAAGGTTATTCCATCGCACTGGCCAATCGCCATCTCAAATTTGCTTTTACGGTAGGTACCTCGTTCCATGGAGACATCGCCAAGCTTAGGGCCTTCCGCATTCTTTGGGCGAAGGTCCTGGAGTCATTAGGCGTGGAAGATCCTCCTGCGGCGCACATTTCGGCCCACACCGACATCACCACGATGCAGCAAGATGAGGCAGAAAACAAGATCGCCCTACAGCTACAAACGCGGGCAGCCAGCCTGGGCGGTGCCGACCTCCTTTTTCTCGCTCCGGCGGAAGGAATGCACCAGGCGGCCACCGATTCCGGTCGTCTGCTGTCTCGTCAGGTAATGATGGAAGCACGGAACGCCAATGCGCCCAGTACTTTGGTAAAAGTGGATGAAGCCTACCTGGAAGACCTCACCGTCGGCCTGGTCAAAGCTGCCTGGTTACGTTATAAGCACATCGAAGACCAGGGGGGATTTGCTAATGCCGTTGAGTTATAATTTTATGCACAAGTTCTACCCGTTCATTTCATTATTTTTCCTGTCATTATTTTTGACAGCCTGCGGGCCGGAGCCGGTTAACGATACTACATCTACTTCTTCCATGCAAAGAATATCCAGCAAAGCCTGGGGGCAGAGCCCCGACGGACCAGCCACCCTTTATACCCTGACGAACAGCAAGGGCAACAGTTTGTCCTTATCAGATTACGGCGGCATCATCACGTCAATAAAAATAGACGGTGTCGAGATGGTGATTGGTTATGACCAGTTGGAGGATTACCTGGCACCAAACCCCTACTATGGAGCCCTCATCGGCCGCTATGGTAATCGCATTGCCGGAGGCAAATTCAGTATTGGCGAAGAGGACTATACTTTGGCGGCCAACAATGGCCCTAACTCACTTCACGGTGGGGTTAAAGGGTTCGACAAATACGTCTGGAAAGCAGCGCCCAGCTCTGGCGATAACCGGGCGAGTGTAACCCTCAGTCACGTAAGCCCCGACGGCGACGAGGGGTTTCCTGGTCGCCTGGACGTAAGCTGTAAATACGAATGGACCGACGATGACGAGCTCCGCCTTACCTACACCGCCACCACGGATAAAACCACCATCGTTAACCTGACGAACCACACTTACTTCAATATTTCCGGAGGTGGTAACGTCAGAAGTCAATTGCTCCAACTCGACGCGGACCAATACACGCCGGTGGACGAGACGCTGATCCCGCTGGGCACTTTGGCGCCAGTGGCCGGGACGCCGTTTGACTTCACCAAAGCCAAGCCTATCGGACAGGACATTGCGGCGGACCACCCCCAAATAGCCCTTGCCAGCGGCTATGACCACAACTGGGCGATTAATGGGTACAACGGCAAATTACGGGAGTTTGCTACCCTCCGGGATCCGGCCTCCGGCCGTCAATTATCCTGCTACACTACGGAGCCAGGTGTACAGGTTTTCACCGCAAATTTTAAGCCAGGATTATTTTCTGGACGAGACCACACACCATTACCGGTACAAGGTGCCATCTGTCTGGAGACACAACACTTCCCGGACTCACCCAACCAGGAAGCTTTTACAACTCCCTTGCTTAAACCTGGCGGTACTTATCGTACGACTACTGTGTATCGGTTTGAGTAAGTAGTTGGACTATTGGGTTATTGGTCTATTGGGCTGCCGCAGGAAAATGCTCGCTGCCGCTCGTAGAGACCATTAAAACATCCAGCATGCTTGCATCGACTAAACAAATTATCATTTACGGCGCCTTTGGCTTATTGCTTGGCGCGAAGATTGTTGAGGTGCTTTTGGCCGGCGGAGCCGGCCTGCTTGACTGGTGGCTACTGATCATCGGACTTACCGCAGCCATCGTTCATTACCTGCCGGAACACAAAGATGCCGCTAACAAATCTCTCCGGGAACAACGCCACTCGGAACAAGAACCCCAGCACGACGCCCTGGTGCTCCGTGATCCTGCCGACGCTGAACGAAGCGACCTCACTGCCCACTACCCTGAAGAGGTTGAGCGACGAATGGCCCGGAGGTAACCCCCAGGTTATCGTGGTTGATGGAGGGAGTACTGATGGCACGCCTGACCTGGCGCGAAAAATGGGCGCAACCGTCATTGCTTCTGCGCCAGGCAGAGCCCGGCAAATGAACGCCGGCGCAGCCATCGCCAACGGCAGCTGGTTGTATTTTCTTCATGCTGATACCTTACCGCCATCCAACCTCCCAATGCACCTGCGCGCCGCCGCCCAAAAAGGCCTTCCGGCATGCTTTTCCGTGCACTTTGACCGACAATCAGAAAGCTGGTGGCTGCGCCTTTTTAGTCGCCTAAGCAAATTCAACGTTGATGCTTTCCGTTTTGGCGACCAATCTTTATTCGTTCATCAGCAAGATTTCAAAGACATAGGCGGCTATCGGGAAGAGTTCCTGCTTTTGGAGGGGCACGATATGGTGGTCAGGTTAAGGAAGCGAACGGGGAATTTCAACCTAATGGATCAAGCAGTGACGACCTCTTCCCGTCGTTATTTCACCTACGGCATTGTATTCACCCAGTTGATTTTCCTGTTAATCTTCACCTGCTATAAGTTGAGTATCCCACACACCACGCTACTAAGCATCTACCGGTGGGCGTTTCCCCACAAGTAAGCATTTAAGCATGCGAAATAAATAAACCACAATTCCCGACCGCCTTAGTTTGTTGGCATTCCTAAGGGACGTAAGTCGGCACTGCCCGAAAATCTCCGCCTTCTGTCCATTCTAACATTAAATAAGCTGGTGGCAGGATTACCTGCTCAAAATCATCGGCGGTCGGCTTGATGAAAAAGCTGGTCGGAGGACAAAGGTGCACCTGCAGGTTTTCGTGTTCTACCGTCCGGGAAGTATGAAAATGGCCGCAGAAAATGCGACGTCGCCGGCCATCGGAGGTAAGAATATGTAACAGGTCTTCCGTTTCCCGCAGCGGATACTTATTGTCCATAAACCGTACCCCCATCGGAACCGGAGGGTGGTGCATGACAATAGCGGCCCGCGGATAAAGAGTAATCGCTTTGCGCAACCAGACAAGTTGTTCCTTGTCGACCACTCCGTGGGCCGAGTCGATGAAAAGAAAATCGAGGTTATTGACCCGCACCAATCCTTTGATGGGCTCATCGTTGTGGCCATCGAGGTAAAAGGCATTGCGTAACATTCCCCGATCATCGTGATTTCCCGGAGTGATGTAATAAGGTTTCCCCAAGGCGTCGAGCAGGGGTCGGAGTTGGTGGTAAATTTCCTGAACGGGATCCTGCGCGCAGAAGTCACCCGTAAGAAAATAGGCGTCCGGATTATTTTCTGACGCATGATCCAGCACGCTTTGCAGGCGGGCGTTCACGTCTATGTCCATCAGCATGTTGCCGGGGGAAAGAAGGTGAAGGTCCGTAATTTGGGCTATTCTGGTGTGCACGATTTGAGGGATAACGCGGGTAAAATACGATATGCTATCGGGAAAGTACGGATTCAATGCACAGGGATATTTTGAAACCGGAGATTTTTCGGGCGCGGCCGCAGGTGCAAGGGAAGGAATTCAGCAGCAAATGGTCGAAGAACGAAGTTTGTAGCACCTTGAATAATCATCGTGGATTTTGTTCTTTAACCAGTATGATGATGGATGGTCGCTGAACTAGCCCCCCGTTTCAGTCGTTCACAAACCTGAACGTAAGTCCGCCCATGCCAATTTCACCGACGTCTCTTCCTGATCACCCTTCAGCGTTGGAGGCAGATCACCCGCACCTTGCAGGGAAAATCCCCCATCCCGAGCCTGACGATCTCCGTGGCAACATCGAGAACTTCATCGGTATGGCACAAGTCCCCGTTGGCCTGGCCGGGCCGCTATTGATGCAGGGCAGCCACGCCCGGGGTGAATTTAAGGTTCCACTAGCCACTACTGAGGGAGCATTAGTCGCCTCCTACTCGCGGGGCATGAAGGCAATCACCCTAAGTGGAGGCGCTAAGGCGGAAATACTCGATGAAGGGGTTCAACGAGCGCCCTATTTTAAGTTTATCGACCTGGCCACAACCAGCCGGTTTGTAGCCTGGGCATTATCGGAGGCAGAAGCTTTTCGGCATATTACCGGACAGACCAGCCAGTACGCTGAATTCAAACAGGTTAAGCCCATCATTGAAGGCAATAGCGTTACGCTCGTCTTTGAGTTTACTACGGGTGACGCCGCCGGGCAAAATATGGTTACCATTTGTACCAATCATATTTGTCAGCATATTCTCCGAACCTGCAAAGAGGAGGTAATTGCCTTTTACATAGAATCCAATGCTTCGGGTGATAAAAAAGCTAATTTTCAAAGTTTCCAGCACGTGCGGGGAAGAAAGGTTGGCATCGAAGTGGTGTTGCCCCGGGAGGTTGTAGTCTCCGTCCTAAAATCTACGCCCGAGGCCATGGAGCGTTTTGGCCGCGCAGCGGCCTATGGCTCACTAAAATCCGGCACCCTGGGTGTACAGGCCCACTGTGCCAACGGCCTTGCCGCGCTGTTCATCGCCTGCGGGCAGGATGCTGCCTGCGTGGCCGAAGCTGCCGTCGGTATCATTCGGTTGGAAACGACTCCCGAAGGAAATCTTTATGCTTCGGGCACCTTTCCAAACCTCATTGTCGGAAGCGTTGGCGGAGGGACCCGACTGGGCACCCAACGAGAGTGCCTGGAGATAATGGATTGCTACGGTGCGGGCAAAGCCCGCAAGCTGGCGGAGATCACTGCCGGGGTTTGCCTGGCGGGGGAATTGTCTATTTTGGCAGCTTTGGCGGAAGGGCATTTTGTGCAGGCACACCAATCGTTAGGCCGGAGGCCTAACGCTTAGACGGCATTCGGCCTGGTAGTAGGTAGGGGGTAGTGCTGCCACAGATGAATGCTCGCTCCGCTCAGAAGCTTTTGGAGCAGGTCAGTCGTGTGAACCATACGACCATACCCCGGACAAAATCGCTGCGCTCCCTTGCCCGGCTCGGGCTGAAAGCCCTCGACCAGTCATCAAGGTCGTAAGACACACTCCACCACCCGATCATCCAACCCCACACAAAATTCCAGGTACATCTGTCTGCCATCGTAGAAGTAGACCTGCGCTAATCCGTTACTAAAGGGGCGGATGGCATAGATGTCCTTGTGCGTCCGTTCGGTGAAGTTGATCTGATGATGAATATCCCTTGCCTCGTTAACGATGTACCAGCGTCGGTTGCGCTTACATGGCTTGTTCCCTTGCGCGTCTCGTCCCTGACAGGATTCGTAGCGGCCGTAGGTCTCTGTACGGTAAACGCCAACGGGGTTGACGGTGGACTGATAAGCGGGACTGGGGTAATAATTTGAGCCACCATTAACTGCCCCTCCGTTTCCATTGACGGAAAGCGCACGGGCCATCGGCTCATCGGCCAAGCCTCTGACGGGGTCAAGATAAGACCTTCCTCCCCTGCGAGCTGATTCCTCATTGAAGGTAATCGGGCCGGAGGCCCTCACAAGAGTGGTCGCATCCGGTCCGGTAAAATACAAGCCTAGCCCCCAGGCCACTGACATCACCATGATTAACAAACCTACCCAGGTGAAGGTGGAGATTGTTTCCTCCGGTTGGACTCCCCCTCCGGAAGCAACCGCTGCCGGCACCAGCGGTCGGAAGGCTGCCAACGCCGCTGTTTTTTTCCGTTCAGCGATCCGAAATGCGGCATCTTCGATCTCCTCTGAAACGATGGGCCACAGCTCCTTCTTCCGGGCGTGGCCGTAGAAGAATTTTCCAGGCTCTTCCGGTACTTCGGTGGCCAATAATCTGGTCACCCAGCTTGTCGAGATCAACGGAGGTTCCAGGTGAAGGACCAGGACTTCCTTCTTGTAATCATTACTGGCCAGTTCCACCCACGAGCGTTCGTGTTCTTCTATGTACTCACTGCCAACGTAGGCTTGTGTATCCAGCACGATGACCAGGTCTGCCTTTTCCAGGTTGACGGTAACGCCTTTATCGTAGCGATCAAAAGCCAGCGTCCGGTCATAAAAGTATCGCAATTCAAAAGCCTTCCGCCGGGAATGTTCCACGTTAAGCGCGGCCAGGATATCAATCACCTGGTTGATACCACCGGCATCACCTACCTCCCGGAAAGAGATAAAAACGTTGACTATGGGTAGGGCTTCATCAGGCATGGCAGGTGGGTCTGCACCGTTACTTAACGGCTATTGACCACGATGAAATTAAGGCTTTTTACGGTATTTGTCTCCGGGAGCCTCGCCTGCCCTGATCATCTGTACCGCACTGATCAACCTTCGCTCCTTGGTATCTGCCCGCTTGGCGGTAGTTATTAACTCACAAAATTCTCGCTGTTTATAGGGCGCGAAGTCCGCAAAGGCAGCAGCTAACGCCGGGTCAGCTTCCATTTCGGCTTGCAGTTCCGGTGGAATCTCCGTTTCCAGCGCGGGGCCAGCCACAAATTCTATACCGTCTTTTTGCAGTTGTATCGCCTCTTCGACAAAACCCCGTAACAGCTCTAAATCTACTACATCACTGTTTTCGAAGCGTAGCTGCCGCTGCCCCACCGTTTTCTCCGGACTGGCGTTGACCAACAACTGGTTGGGGTCCGCCAAAAGCGCGCCGTTAACGAACCAGACACCCAGATAGCTTTTCGCATAAAACAAGCTGACCACATTCTTCTTCCCGTAGCCGTAGACCGGTATGTTCCACTTGATATTTTCTTCCATGTCCGTGGTCAAAAGGACCTCCCGCATGGCTTGCAGGCCGATACGGTAGTGGTCGGGGGCGTGGGCGATGAAGTCTTGGGGGGAGGAGGGCTTGTACATAGTCTGGTAGTCTGGTAGTCTGGTAGTCTGGTAGTCTGGTAGTCAAGAAATATTGCAAAGGCTAAGCCGGCAAGTTTTCGAACGCTTACTTTCAAAATTAGGCAAATTTCCATACTTACGAGCGGAGCGAGCAGAGCCATGCGGCAGCTCTACTAGACAACAAGACCACCAGACTACAAGACTAAACCTCCGCGCCCAGCCAAACCTCGCATCCCTCGGTACAGTTCTGGCAGATGTCAATCTCAGAACGCCCTTTGAGGAGTTTGGTCCGAAAGTCATCGTAGGCCGCGCTTTCCCAAACCTGGTTCAGGTTTTCTTCCTTAACGTCGCCCAGCCGGTGGGTCACGTCTTTGTCGAAGCAGCACGGGGCCACCAGGCCGTCCCAGGTAATGACGCAGCTGTGCCAGAGCTTCCAGCAGTGGTTCTGCATTTTGTTTTTCTGTCCGTAGGTACCGTCTGCTTTCTTGTAGTAGCGGGCGTACTTTTCGTCGGTCGGCATCAGGGGGTTGCCATTTTCGTAGTCGTAGAGTTGGGCGGTCTTGAATTTTACTTCGTTGATGCCGATTTCGTCGGCGAGGCGGACGACGTCCTCCATTTGGTGTTCGTTGGGCTTGACGACCAGGAATTGAAAAATAAGGTGGGGCGTAGGGCTGTTGAGTTCCTCTTTCCATTTCACCAGGTTTCGGGCGCCCTGGAGCACCGATTCCAGTTTGCCGGCCTTGCGGTATTGCTCGTAGACCTCCTGCGTAGTTCCGTCTACGGAAATGATGAGGCGATCAAGGCCGCTTTCGATGGTCCGTTTGGCGTTGGCGTCGTTGAGGAAGTGGCCGTTGGTGGAGGTGATGGTATACACGCCGCGGTCAGAGGCATCCTTAACCATGTCCAGAAAGTCAGGATTGATGTAAGGTTCTCCCTGAAAGTAAAAGATCAGGTAAAGCAGCTGATCGGCGATGTCGTCCATCGTCCGGCTGAAAAAATTGGCTTTCAGGTTACCGGTCGGACGGGTAAACTGGCGCAGACCGCTGGGGCATTCGGGGCACCTGAGGTTACAGGCCGTGGTTGGTTCAAAGGAAACGGTGAAGGGTTTACCCCACACCACCGGGCGTTGCAGCCAACGCGTAGCGTAGTAGCTGGCCGTTACCTTGACTGCATTGGTAACGCGGCGGGGCGTTAGTTTGCGGAGGAAGTTTATCGTGTCTTTGGGGTATAGCTTGGCCATGGGAGCAAAGATAGTCGGGATATCAGGTTCTCTTGTTGTCGGGGGGTCAAGTTATCAGGTTGCCGGATCATCAAGTTGTCGGAGTTATCGGGTGTCGTTCACCAAACTCGTCAGCCGAATTCTTTTGGCCTGGCGCAGCCGGACAAAAGTTCGTCTGCCGAGTTGCTGAGAAAACCAGACCGAATTATCGGAGTTGTCGGGTTGTCGGGTTGTCGGGTTGTCGGAAACTAGCGTATTGGATAAGCTAATACCCGGACAACTGGACAACCCGAAAACCCGAACGATTACCTGACCAAAACGCCTCCCTTAAACACCGCCCTCACTTTCCGCAAAGCAGAAATCTCCGCTTGTGGGTTTCCCTGCACCACCACCAGGTCCGCCAGCAGGCCGGGTTTGATCTGGCCGCGGTCCGCCAGTTCGAAGACGGCAGCGTTACCCGCGGTGACGGACCGGAGGACGGCCAGGGGCGTCATGCCGTAGTCGACCATCATCTCCAGTTCGCGGGCATTATCTCCGTGGGGGAAGACGCCGACGTCGCCTCCGGCGGCGATGGTAACGCCGACTTCCAGCGCCAGGGCGAAGGACTTTTGTTTGTTGACGATCCGGTCGGTATCCGGATCTACGCCCTTTTTCCAGCCCTTGTACTGCTCGATGGCATCACCGGCGGCGAGGGTCGGGCAGAGCGCGACGCCGTGTTTCTTCATCAGTTCGAAGACTTCACGGGTACCGCCGTCGCCATGCTCGATGGTGGCGACTCCGGCCATCACCGCGCGGCGCATCCCCTCCGCCGTAGCGGCGTGGGCCACCACCTGCCGGCCGCTGCTGTTGGCGATCTCCACCACCAGTTCGAGTTCGCGCTGCGTGTAGGTCGGCATGGCCATTTTGTTGGCGCCCCAGCGGTAATCGGCGTAGACTTTGATGACGTCGGCGCCCCGTCCAATTTGGTCACGGACAACGCGGGTGAGCTCATCGAGCCCGTCGGCAGTTTCCGCGCCGAGGGGTACCGTTACATGGTCGGCAAAGCCTTTGGGACCATAACTGCCGGTGGTCACCATGGCTTTTCCGGCCACGATCATGCGTGGCCCCTGGATGACGCCTTTTTCGATGGTTTCCTTTAACCCGACGTCGACATAGCCGGCACCTTCAGAGCCGAGGTCGCGGACGGTAGTGAAACCAGCACGCACCGTCTTTTCTGCGTGAATTCCTCCCCTGATCGCCCTTTCGGCGTAAGACTCTTTGAGTACCTGGTCGTTCCAGTCCGTTTCATTGTAGGGGTGCAACAGCAGGTGGCTGTGGCCTTCGATCATGCCGGGAAGGAGCGTGCCGTCGGGGTAATCGACCGTAGTACAGCCAGCGGGAACGTCCATGTTTTTCTCGGTGTCAAAAGCAGCGATTTGATCGTTCAGGACGAGGACGACCTTCCCCTGTTGGAAGTTTTCGCCATCGAACACCCGGGCTGGGCGGATCAGGGTACAGTCCTGGCCCAGTAAAGGGGTAAGGGAGGAAAGGAATAAAGGGAGGAGCCAAATGAGTAAGCCCAGTGATGGAAGGACGGGGCCTTTCCTTTCTCCTTTTATTCCTTTTGCCTCTTTTTCGGGGGCGGGGCCGCAGGATGCAGGCGAGGTAGGAAGGAGCAAGGAGGGGCGATATTGAAAAGGGAGCATGGGGTTATTTCTGGTTAAGATGACAATTTTTCTCCTAAACCGTCGGACGGGGGACGCTGCCGTCCGACAAATCCTATTGGCCTGGCGTAGCCGGACAAAAGTTTGTCAGACGGCTTTGGAAAGTAAATCTAATTATAGCCATTTACTCATCGGATGAAGGGTGATAAAAAAGCTCCCCCACCCTGCTCCCAAAGCCTTCCCTTGCACCTGCGGCCGCGGCAAAAATGAATGATGGGATATTAAGAAGGTGTGAATTAGAGAACATCCGGCAAAAAAATCATCGTTTGGAAGTAGGGTAAATCCAAGATTAAGGATTATTACCACGGAGAGAAGGCCCTTTCAGCCAGCAGCCGGTTTGCATAAGCAGTGGTCAGTCTTTAAATTTACCAGGCTTTTAAGTAGAAATACTCCCCTTGCCAACGTAAACTAATCCACACGATCGTTATTGGTCGGACTTCTCCCCCAGTTGTTTTCACTTTGTTCACCTAAGGATCTGCAAAAGAATAACCTCCCAATCTCAACCTGGGGCGTTATTCTTTTACGGACCCTGACGCAATCAATGCCTTATGGGAAAATCTTTATTGGCACCAGCCCTTATGGGCCTCGCCCCTTACGCCGGCGAATGGACGGCCACGCAGGCCGCACATCTGCTCCGACGCACCGGCTTTGGGCTTGTACCCGATGAACTGGAACAACTCACTGGAATGGAGATGGCCGAAGCTGTTGACCTGTTACTGGCGGACCAACCACTACCCGATTCCCCAATCAACTACAATTACTTACTGGACCCTAACGTACCGCTGGGTGCACCCTGGAGCGGACAGCCGTTGGTTGCCGGCATTAACGTTAACGGGTATCGCGCACAATCATTGCGGTCCTGGATCTTCGACAACATCCGTACAGAACGCCTTTCGGTGCGGGAGCGGATGGCCGAGTTCTGGGCCAACCACTTCGCCATCGCGGGCGGTGGTCAACCCCAGGTTCGCCTGGACTACCACATGCTATTGGAAGAATTCGCCATGGGTAATTTCCGCGAATTGATCAAACGTATTACCATCGATAAAGCGATGCTGGTATTTCTGAACGGCAATCAGAATTCAGCCAACTCTCCGAATGAGAACTATGCCCGGGAAGTACTCGAACTGTTTACCCTCGGCAAAGGACCACAGATCGCCGAAGGCGATTACACCAATTATACGGAAGAAGACGTCCGCGCCCTGGCCCGGGCCCTGACCGGATGGAGAACGCGCAACCTGTACAACACGGCTCCGGGCACCTTCCCAGAAGCTTACTTCGATGCCCGACGACACGACACCACCGACAAGCAACTCAGCTATCACTTCAACAATGACGTGATTACCAACGGTGACGAGGAAGAGTATAAGAACGTAATTGACCGGATCTTCCAGCAACCAGCGGTGGCCCGGTACATTTGTCGAAAGCTGTACCGCCACTTCGTTTACTACAAAATATCGGAGCAGGAGGAGAGCGAAGTCGTGGAAGCGATGGCCCAAATTCTTGAAGACAACGACTTTGAGATCAAGCCGGTGCTACGCGCTCTGTTCATGAGTCAGCACTTTTACGATGTCGACAACCAGGGACCGATGATTAAAAACCCGTTCCAATTAGTGGCGGGGCTGATGCGGACCTTTAACCACGATTACCAAATCGACGATTTTGACCTGGAGCAGGAACGGCGGATGCTCGTTTACTACTATTCCCGTGCGGCGTTGATGGACATGGATTATTTTGACCCGCCTTCCGTAGCCGGGTGGGAAGCCTACTACCAGGCACCGGGCTATTCCCGCATCTGGATCAACAGCAGCACGCTGCAGGAGCGGACTCGCTTCACCCAAACCATGACCAGTGCAAACGGCATCGGCGTTGGCAACGGGGTCCGTGCCAAGTTCGATTACCTCGGATGGATAAAACAAATACCCAGTGCGACCGACCCTAATAAACTGATCACGGGTATTATGGAACGGTTGTTGCCCAGGGCCCTGTCTGACGGCCAACTCGCCAACCTGAAAGAGGCCTTGATTCCCGGTTTGCCAGACTTCGAATGGACGGTGGAATACGGAGACCACATTGCCAACCCCAACGACGATGACCTCGCCGCCAGCGTGGAGGCTAAGCTCCGCGACCTGTTCCGCGCCTTCTTCAGCCTCGCCGAATTCCAACTCGTTTGAGAGGTTGTTTGCGGTTTTACTTCCGACCTGCGAACGGCCAATTTGAGCATGCTCTTCCTTCAGGAAATGAACAAATAACCCGTTATATATCCATTTCCTAAACTCGATCATGCTCAAATTATCTCGTTCTCGGTCAGGAACTAAAACCGCAAACAACCTCTACTCATCTACCCTCGCGGGAGCTTGCCTCCCGGGAAGGTGCAATTCATAAAAAATGAATCGCCGTAATTTCCTTCGCACGGGTGGTGCTTTAAGCCTCCCTTTAATTGCCAGTAACCCCCTGAGTGCCCACTTGGCACGAACGTTGCGTACGATGGTTAACCCGGACTCCGACCGCGTGCTCGTCCTCGTTCAACTCAATGGTGGCAACGACGGCCTGAGTACGCTCGTCCCCATCGATCAGTTCGACAATCTGATGCGGGTGCGCCAGAACCTCATGATCCCACAAAGAAGCCTGCTTGGGATCGACAACAACCTTGCTTTTCACCCCTCGGCGGCAGGAATGCACCAGTTGTATCAGGACGGAAAGATGACCGCCATTCAAGGTGTTGCTTACCCGGACCAGAACCGGTCTCACTTTCGATCCACCGACATCTGGACGTCAGGCTCCGAAGCTACGGAGGTGGTGACCAGCGGTTGGTTAGGCCGCAACTATGAAGCAAATTTCCCTGACTTCCCCAACGGCTTCCCCAACGAAGAGCGTCCTCATCCCTTTGCGATCGCCATCGGCAATCAAGTCAGCCAAACCTGCCAGGGGATCGGTGCCAACTACAGTATGGCCATCACCGACCCTTTCAATTTGCTGACCCTGGCCGGGGGTGATGACACCCCTTTGCCCCAGGATCCTTACGGTGACGAACTCGGCTTTTTACGTACCAGCATCGTCCAGGCCAACGCCTATGGCGAAGTGGTCCAGGAACTGGCTGAGTCAGGACAGAGCCTGGTCGACTACCCGGCCAATCGCTTTGCTGCACAACTAAAAAACGTTGCCTATATGATTAGCGGCGGGTTACAGACCAGTGTCTACATCGTCAACCTTGGTGGCTTTGATACCCACGCCAACCAGGTAGTTGTCGGAGATCCGACCACTGGCACCTATGCTAACCTGATGCAAACGCTGGGAGAATCCCTGGCAGCCTTCCAAAGCGACCTGGAGGCGCAGGGGCTGGAAAAACGCGTCCTGTCCATGACCTTCTCCGAGTTTGGCCGGCGGATTCGTTCCAACGACGGATTCGGATCTGACCACGGCACAGCTGCGCCACTGTTCCTGATGGGCAGTTGCGTGAAGGCCGGCGTGTTGGGTGAAAACGCGGAGATCGGCGAAGAAGTAGACAACAACGAAGGTGTTGGACTACAATACGACTTCCGCGACATCTACGGTACGGTCTTCGAAGAATGGTTCGAACTGGAGCCTGATCAGGTAAGAACGGTGCTTGGCCACGACTACATTCACCTGCCGATCATTGAGGGCTGTAACAGTACGAGCACCAACGATGAGGCCATCAAAGATTTACAGGTTAAGCTTTGGCCCAACCCTACGGCGAATGTGGCCCGCATCAGCTTCAGCATCGATGCCGGGCGCGCAGAACTCAGCCTTAGTGACGTCTCCGGACGCTTACTGCAGACGGTATTCAGCAGGACGCTGTCTGGCGGGGAACACCAGTTCGAACTCGACCTGAGCAGGTACCCGAGTGGTATTTATCTGGTACGGCTGCAGGCGGGTGCTTCGGTGGCCAGCCGGCGGTTGGTGAAGGTCTAGTTGTCGGGTTATCCGGTTGTCGGTTGTCCTGAGGGGCTCCTGACAGGAGCGAGCACCTTCTTTTAGCCCTTTCATTTGATTTAAGAATAAGGGCGCGGTCGCGGGTGCACTGGAAGGTAGAAAGGAGCAGGGCCTCGACTTCTAGTGGCCCCCTAAACCCTGCTTCCACAATCCTTTGCAAAGCACCTGCGGCCGCGCCTAAAAGACGCTTAAAACAGCCCTAAATGCTCAACCGGAGGATCGCTGCGGTTGATTGACAAGTCTTTACAATGATTTACGTTTGAGATACCCGTATCACTAGTAGCAGGTGATAGATTCGTGGACAAACAGACCATTCCATGAATAGCCCAGCCAAAACTTTGTCTCTAGCGTTGTTTGTCGTCGGTTTGTCCTGCGGGCAAACGACAACTCCTCCACCAACAGAAACTGCTACCTCTCCTGCTGCGACCTCAACTTCTCCTGACCGGGTCGGCAATTACGTCGTCGAAATATACGAGGATAAAGCTGGCATACTTTGGATTGGCACCTTGGGTAAAGGTGTTGCACGCTACGACGGTCAATCGTTGACGTATCTAACCACCGAGGACGGACTTGTCGGGAACGGCGTCGTTGAAATTGTGGAGGACAAAGCCGGGAATTTATGGTTCGGCACCCAGGATGGTTTATCGAAATACGACGGCGAGCAATTCACCAATTTCACGGAAGCAGATGGCCTGATACATTTCAGGGTGTCAAATTTATTACTGGATTCAAAGGGAACCCTTTGGATTGGTACCTGGGGTGGCATCAGCCGCTTTGATGGAGAGACCTTTACGGACTTCCCTTTACCCAAGCCCGAGGTTAACTTATTGAGTTACCAGACTACGATGGATTGGGTAACCGCCATTGAGGAGGATACAGATGGTAATATCTGGATCAGTAGAGATGGCTACGGCCTCACTAAATACGACGGGGAAGGTTTCACCCATTTCACTAAGCAGGATGGCCTGCACTCCAATAACGTAACCGATCTAAAGCAAGACCGAAACGGTGACATCTGGATCAGTAGTCGCGTAGCCGAAATGGACCACCCCGATGCGGAGTCCAGAAAAGGGCCAGGTGGTTTAAACCGCCTGTCTAATGGTAAGGTCACCGGTTTCCCGAAGGTGCCGGGACTGAGCAGGAACAACGTTTACTTCGTCGGCAAAGACTCATCTGAGAATTTGTGGTTTCCAGCCATGGGTAATGGTGTTTACCGTTATGACGGGAAGGCATTCAAGCTTTTTGACAAGGTGGACCGGGAGGTACCAAAGGCCACCCTGGCCGTACAATCGATGCTACTGGATAGTAAGGGCAGGCACTGGTTTGGTGTTTCGGGCGGGCTGTACCAGCTGGAGGGGGATGTTTTTGTTTATGTGGAGCGGGAGGGGCCTTGGGGGTATTGAACTTGCCAATTTGACAACCTTATTCCTCCAAATCTTCCAATACCGTTCTGAAACCAGCGAGTGCAGCCTCCAGCCCATCAATAATCTCTCCGGCCAGTACGTCTGGCTCCGGCAGGTTTTCCAAGTCGGTAAAGCTTTCGTCGCGAAGCAAGAAGGTATCCCGGTTGGTTTTATCATTATGCACACGGCCTTTTGTATAACGCATAGGATGAAAAATCCAGCCTTTACATTGCTGGAATTTGATAGCCGGAAAATTTCAAGGTCCGTCCGCTTATCAATATCTTACACAAATGAGAACATCAAGAATAGCAAATACCGCCCTATACCTCCTCCTAAGCCTATCCGCCTGCACCCCAGAACCAACCCTTGACATCCTCATCATCGGCGGAATGGTCTATGACGGCACGGATCAACCCGCCCGACAAGTGGACATTGGCATACGAGCAGACACCATTGCGTTTATTGGGGATGCCAGCGAAACCGAGCACGTAGCTGCGCGGACCGTCGAGGCAGCAGGTTATTCCGTAACGCCTGGTTTTATTGATCCGCATACCCACGCGATGAAGGACTTGTCGGACAGCGTCAGGCATCAGAACCTCAATTACCTTTTGCAGGGGGTGACTACCGTAGTAACGGGTAGTGATGGCGGCAGTGACAACTTTATTGGAGATCGCCTGACGCATTGGCAAAATAATGGAATAGGGACCAATGCGGCGATTATGGTAGGCCACCGGAACATCCGCCAGCTAGTTATGGGTATGCGTGAAGAAGCTCCAACGGCAGAAGAAATGACGAACATGAAAGCGATGGTCCGGCGCGGAATGGAAGAAGGTGCCCTGGGGCTTTCCAGTGGGTTGTACTATTCGCCGGCCAGCTTTTCCAGCACGGAAGAAGTAATTGAGCTGGCCAAAGTAAGCGCTGAGTTTGGGGGCTTATATGACGCCCATATTCGGGATGAGAGCACCTATAATATTGGCTTATTAGCGGCAATAAAGGAATCCATTGAAATTGCTGAAAAAGCGAATATTACCGCCAATATTTCACATATAAAATGCTTAGGGATTGACGTGTGGGGCATGAGTAGTGCGATCATCGACACCATTGAGGCGGCACGATCCCGGGGGTTACGCATTACGGCAGATCAATATCCTTTCCGGGCATCGGGCACACACCTCGGCGCTGCGCTATTGCCCAAATGGGTCTTTGCAGACATCGATGATTATACGCCTCGTTTGGTAGATTCCGTTTTGCTGCCTCAGATACAGGCGGCTGTAGCCGAGAACATCAGACGCCGCGGTGGTGCAGAATCTTTACTTCTTGTTTTGTCAGAATTGCCCAACCTGGAAGGCAGAACGCTGGCGGAAGTAGCCGAAGAATGGCAACTGTCTGATGTAGAAGCTGCCATAAAAATTATCGCTAATGGCGATGCGGCGATTGCTTCCTTTAACATGAACGAGGAGGATGTATTTCGTTTCATGCGACAAGACTGGGTAATGACCAGCTCTGATGGCACGACTGCCCATCCGCGTAAGTTTGCCTCTTTCCCAAAGAAGATCAGAGAATATGTGCTGGATAAAGAAGTCCTTCCGCTGGCAGACATGGTCAGGAAAAGTACGGGCCTGACCGCCGAGGTTTTCGGGATACCTAAACGTGGCAAGTTGCAGGTGGGCAACTATGCCGATGTATTGGTTTTTAAGCCGGAAGAATTGCGGGATAATGCTTCTTATGCTGAACCTGCGCTATTGAGTTCGGGGATGTGGTACATCGTTTTGAACGGGGAAGTGGCGGTGGCTAAGGGGGAAGTTCAGGAGGGGTTGTTTGGACGGGTAGTACGGCGGTAGCCAGAATAGGAAAGTCGTATTACCAGGTTACGGGTGATGATCGACTGCCTTATCTGGGTTAATTGATTTTAATGGAATGAAACAGCCCGATGATAGGCGTGGCAGAGGCTGCTAAAGCAGCTAATTGTTCTCACAGAAGGCAGCTCAGCGGGAGGCACGGAGTACGCACAGAGTTGCCGTTATTGGCGTGCAAAATGACTTTCTGTAGCTGCAATTATCGCGACTTATAGTCTGGTTAATGATACTGGCGCTACAAGTTGATCAACTACGACAAGCCTAGAATACCTATCAATAACCTTTCATTGCACCTGCGTTCGCGCCTAATTAGTAGCACTTTAGGGCGCGGCCGCAGGTGCAACAACCGTTTTTGAAGCAAGGTTAAAACTGGATACAAACATTCTTAGCCTCCGTAAAGAAACGAAGTGCCTCAAAGCCACCCTCCCGCCCAACGCCTGAGCTTTTCACGCCGCCAAAAGGCGTCCTCAAATCTCGCAACATCCAGGTGTTTACCCAAACGATGCCTGATTCGATCGTCTTGGCAATTCTGTTTGCCCTGGTGATGTTCTCCGTCCAGACCGTGCACGCCAGGCCATAGTTGGTGCCGTTGGCGTAGGCCAGGACTTCCTCGTCGGTGTCAAAGGGCATGATGGTAACTACGGGGCCGAAAATTTCCTCCTGATTGGTCCGGCAGTTCGGGGGCAGCCCTTCAATAATCGTAGGGCTGACGTACCAACCCTTTTCGTGTCCTTCAGGGAATACCGCCTCGCCACCAGCGAGGATGGTGCCTCCTTCCGATTTAGCCAGCTCGATATAGGACAGCACCTTCTCGTAGTGCGGTTTAGAGACGAGCGCACCAATGTTGGTCGCAGGGTCAGCGGGCGGACCAACCTTCAGCGCTTTGACGCGCTCAACAAAGTCCTTTTTGAATTTTTCATAGATGGACGATTCGATGTAGAGCCGGGAGCCGCAGAGACAAATCTGGCCCTGGTTGGCGAAGGAGGACCGGATGGTGGTCTCCAGCATTTTGTCATAGTTGCAATCGGCAAAAATGAGGTTGGGGTTTTTTCCACCCATTTCCAACGACATCTTTTTGAACATTGGCGCAGCCACTTTAGCAATCTCCTGCCCTACCCTGGTACTTCCGGTAAAGGAGATGGCTTTGATCTTCGGATGCTTCGTTATTTCTGCACCAACCTTTATCCCGTCGCCATGGATAATGTTGAGCACGCCTTTGGGCAATCCGGCTTTTATACATATTTCGGACAGCAGGTAAGCGGTCATCGGCGTCACCTCGGAGGGCTTGGCAATGACGGCATTGCCCGCAGCCAGTGCGGGGGCAATTTTCCAGGTAAAGAGATATAAGGGGAGGTTCCAGGGGGAAATGGTTCCAACCACACCCAAGGGTTGCCTTAAGGTATAATTGATCGCATCGGTCATCTCATGGGCCTGCGTCGCGAACTGTGTGATGGCCTGTGCGAAGAACCTGAAATTGGCGGCGGATCTTGGGATGTCTACTGCCCTGGCAAGGGTAACGGGTTTTCCATTATCTACGGATTCTGCCTTGGCCAGTTCTTCAAGGCTTTCCTCGATCAGGTCGGCAATTCGGTTGAGGATGCGGCTTCTTTCATTTATGGAGGTCGCTGCCCAGGCGGGGAACGCCTTGAGGCCCGCGGCAACGGCCAGTTCGACATCTGCTGCGTCGGCATCAGGCACCTTTGCGTAAGGCTGTCCAACTGAGGGATCAAACAAGTCGATGTATTGACCGTTAGCCGGAGGGGTTAATTCGCCGTTTATGTAGTTGCTGATTTTTATCATGTTGTGGGGTTCGCTGCGCTCACATTGCAATAGTTGCAGGATTCGCTACGCTCATGTTTCAAAAGTTGCAGGATTCGCTGCGCTCATGTTGCAATAGTTGCAGGTTCGCTACGCTCAAGTTGCAGTTGTTGCAGGGTTATGGTTGTCATTTTTGGCCTTTTCTGGCCATATCCAGGGCTACATCGATAATCATGTCTTCCTGTCCGCCGACCATTTTTCGTTTTCCCAGTTCGTTGAGGATGGCACGGGTGTCTAGTCCGTACTTTTCGGCGGCTCTTTCGGCGTGCAGTAAGAAACTGGAATATACCCCGGCGTAGCCAAGGGAGAGGGTCTCCCGATCGACCTGTACGGGGCGTTGTTGCATTGGTCTGATGACATCGTCCGCCAGATCCATCAGAGGGAACAGGTCTGCGTTGTGTTTCTTCCCCATTTTATTCAGCACCGCAACCAAGACTTCGAGCGGGCAATTTCCGGCACCTGCGCCCATCCCCGCCAAAGAAGCATCAAGGCGATTAGCGCCTTCTTCCATTGCCACGATGGTATTGGCCACGCCAAAGGATAAGTTGTGGTGGCAATGAATGCCTATTTCGGTTTCGGATTTCAGCACGTCTTTGAAGGCGCGGATTCGATCTCTGACGCCGTCCATTAACAAGGCACCCGCCGAGTCGGTAACGTAGACACACAGCGCGCCGTAGTCTTCCATAAGTTTGGCCTGTTGGGCCAAGCCCCTGGCATCATTCATGTGGGCCATCATCAGGAAGCCCGAGACGTCCATGCCCAAATTCCTGGCAGCTTCAATATGCTGCGCGGAGATATCTGCTTCCGTTGAGTGGGTGGCAATCCTTACTGACACTACGCCCAAGTCTCTTGCCCTTTTCAAATCCTCGATGGTGCCGATCCCCGGAATCAGGAGGGTGGTCAATTTAGCGTGTTGCAGATTTTCGGCAATTCCTTCCAACCAGTCCCAGTCCGTGTGGGCACCAAAACCATAATTAAAACTGCCTCCGGTGAGTCCGTCTCCGTGGGAAACTTCAATTGCATCTACGCCGGCTTTGTCCAGCGCCATGGCGATGTCCCTGATCTGTTGTTTCGAGTATTGATGCTGGATGGGGTGCATCCCGTCTCGGAGGGTTACGTCCTGGAGGTATAGTTTATGTGGCATTGAAGTGAATTTTGATGGTCGGAATAGTAAAGCTGCGGGTTCCGGGCTGCTAAAGCAGCCAGAGGTTCTCGCAGAGGGCTGCGCAGAGGTAGCACAGAGAAGTAGCAACAATGTTGCTGCTTACATCGTCGCTGCAATTTTATCTCCCGTTGACATGGCTGCGGAGGTCATGATGTCCAGGTTTCCAGCATACTCGGGCAGGTAGTGGCCGGCACCGGTTATTTGTAGTAAGACGGTTGTCTTCAGGCCGTGCCTTAAGCCGAGTCCTTCGATAAATACCGGTTTGTCTTCGGGTATGTCATCAAATTGAACTTCCTGGTGCAAACTATAGCCGGGGACATATTTCTGCACCTCTTCCACCATTTCTTGTACGCTGGCTCTGATGGCCTCCCGGTCGGCGTTTTCGCTTAGGGTGAAAACGGTGTCTCGCATAACTACGGGTGGTTCTGCGGGATTGAGAATGATCAGGGCTTTGCCCTTATCTGCGCCCCCTACTTCTTCGATGGCTCTGGTCGTCGTTTCGGTAAATTCGTCGATGTTGGCACGTGTTCCCGGGCCGGCAGATTTGCTTGCGATGGAAGCAACAATCTCTCCGTAATGGACCTTTGCGATCCGGTTGACGGCGGCAACTATCGGAATGGTCGCCTGGCCTCCGCAAGTCACCATATTCACGTTGCGTACCTGGTGGCTGGTATCAAAATTAACCGGCGGAATCAGGAAAGGCCCAATAGCGGCTGGCGTCAGGTCAATGATCCGCTTATCCGGATATTTCTCTACGATTGCCCAATTGTAGTGATGTGCTTTTGCGGAGGTAGCATCGAAAATGATCTTAATGTCTTTCCATTCTGGCATCTCTTCCAGGCCAGCCAATCCTTTTGCGGTGGTAATGAAACCCATCCTTTTTGCCCTGGCTAAGCCGTCGGACTTTGGGTCAATACCGACCATCGCGGTCATTTCCAGATTGGCGGAGTTCCTGATGATTTTTATCATCAGGTCTGTACCGATGTTTCCGGGGCCTATTATTGCTACTTTTATTTTGCTCATTATTTTTATTTCTCAGCGGTGTACCAAATGTAATGGTCGGTAATAAAGTTCGGTTGAGGGTGTCCCCACCCGAATTAATCAGGGGTCAACCTTTTCGGGTGGGGACACCCTCAACCAAGTATTTACCAGTCACCATTACATTTGATTCATCGCCTGTTTTTCAGCTTAAGTATAGCCATTTTACGAAAGTTTTAATGCCAAGGGCGCGGACGCAGGATGCAGTGTAGAGGATAAAGGCAAAGCTGCCGGAGTTATTAATCCGGCGTCCCTAAGTTTTCCTAACTCGGCAGACAAACTTTTCAACGCCCCGGCTACGCCAGGCGCTGAAAAGAATTCGGCTGACGAGTTAGCCGTTAGTCAAGTTCGTAATGCTGCTCCCTTCCAACCCTTTCCTTGCACCTGCGACCGCGCCCAAAAATGCAATAGAAATACCGGAAAAATAGCTTACGAAACGGGTAAATAAGCTATTGCTTTTATTTCGATCAACAAGTTCGGGTGCGGCAATTGGTGGACAGCTACGGTTGTTCTCGTGGGGCCGGTCTTACTATTAAAGAAGGTGCCGTAAACCTTGTTGTACCCTTTGAAGTCCTTCATGTCCACCAGGAAGGTTACGATGTCCACCACATTGGACAAATCTGCCCCAACGCTCTGTAGGAGTTCGCCAATATTTTCAATCACGGCATGGGTTTGGGCCTCGATGTCAAGCTGCCAAATCCCATCCTCGCCCTCTACTGCACCTACGTGGGTATTGTCTTTTCTCCGACTGCTGGTTCCAGACACATAAATGAAATCTCCTACTCGTCTCACGTGAGGGTAGTTGCCCAATGGCTGTGCTTTGTGTGTTATGGTTTTTCCTTCCATGGAGTTTCTGGTTTTCAAGTTGTCAAGTTATCGGGGTTGCTAAGTTGTCGGGTTGTCGGGTTGTCGCCGCATGATGTGCTGGTGGTCCTTGCTCCTTTATCCTTTCTTTGCACCTGCGGCCGCGCCCTTATTAGTCAAAGAGTAAGCTGTTAACTGACGCTTTGACTATCTGACTGCCTGATTCCTTGTCACGCTACGAACGATGCATTAACGGACCCCAGCCCTTCAATGACCACTTTAAAATCAGCACCAGCGACAACGTTTACCACCGGGCCAATCGCTCCGCTCAGAATCAGGTCACCTGCCTTCAATGGTTCTCCAATTTGTACCATTTTACGCGCCAACCAGAGCAGGGCATTTATGGGCGACCCCATACAAGCGTTGCCGACCCCTTCAGAGACCACCTTGCCGTTATTCTCCATGCGCATTTTGCAATTGACCAGGTCCAGGTGCGAGAGTTTAACCGGTTGATGACCGACGACCCAGTGGCTGGCAGAGGCATTGTCTGCGATGGTGTCCGTAATTTTTATGTCCCAATTACTGATTCTACTTCCTACCACTTCAATTGAGGCCAGTGCATATTCTACAGCATTCAGCACATCGATGGTGGTCATAAAATCTGCGGTCAGGTCTTTCCCCAACACAAAGGCGATTTCTGCTTCAGCTTTGGGTTGCATCATTTCCGATACAGAAAATTCACCACCATTCATTATTTCCCTGTCCTGCCATAACAATCCGAAATCGGGTTGATCCACCCCCAGCTGCTTTTGTATTACTGGCGCGGTCAGCCCAATTTTATGGCCAATTACGCGTCCTCCCGAAGCAATTCGATGGCTCGTGTTTATTTTTTGGACAGCGTATGCGGCGGCAAGGTCTTCGATTCCAATAAGGTCACGAACAGGCGCACAGGTTTTCTTACTTGCTTCGGCAGTTCTTAATCTTTCGGCTGCTGCCTCGATTATTTCTTTTGAAATCATGGTATTGTTTTTTGGCTTTAGCTCATAACGAGAATAATTATACTGCTGGCCATTTTACGTTGCCATCTCCCCTGCCCCTTCCCTCAGGGTGAAGTTTACCCACAAGTCTCAAAATCGTTGTTTTAACCAAGAGCAAGATTACAGTTACGGTCGTTGGGAAGCTACTACACGGCAATTGGGTTCTCACAGAGGGTAGCGCAGAGGGAGGCACGGAGGGGGCACAGAGTGGATTTATGGAGTAGCAAGCACTAAAATTCCCTATGCCAAAGATATCCACACACGAGCGCAAGCGAGCAGAGATGTCTCCCCTCTCCGGGGGAGAGGGGTCGGGGGAGAGGCGCACGAGCGGAGCGAGCACCACATTCGTCTCCGTAAAGTTGTGGGTAAACTTCACCTCCGGGGGAGAGGGGAGACGGCGCAGACGGTACAGGAAAAGGGCGACAGGGCGACCGCAAGGGATCGTGCCTACCAGGCGGTTCCAAAAAATGCCCGTGGGCCGACCGCAAGGGATCGCCCCTACCGGGCAGTTTCGGAAAAGGCCCCATTCGCTTCGCGAACGCAAAATCGCCCCAATTGGCCAACGTTGAATTGCCTCCATCATTCCGCTGTTGGTTGCGAAGCATTTTCCACCTGTTCGTAGAAATATTCCAGGGGCATGTCTTCGAAGTTCTCTTCCTTACATAGTTTCAGCAAAATCTCGTCCTGCCTTCTGCCCCTCGATTTAGCTTCCTTATAGGAGATGTCGCCGCGGAAAGTTACCAGGGCATATTTCGAATAATAGTCCGGATAGTTTTGCTCCAACTGCATTTCTATTTTCCGCTTTCTTTTGAAGGCGACATCATCAACCTGATCGCGCATTTCGTAGAAATTGTCAATGGCCAGTGTAGCGATGGCATCGGCGTTTTCTTTTCGTTCTTGCTCAAATGCTTCAAAAAGGACTTCCCAGTTGTCGCCATGTTCCTCCAGCAGTTCATCAAAGATTCGGACATCTTCAAGAGATGCGTTCATCCCCTGGCCGTAAAAAGGAACGATGGCGTGGGAGGCGTCTCCCATCACCAGGACCTTCCCGAAGGCTTGCCACGGGAAACATTTAATTGTTCCCAGATTGCCAACGGGGTTCGCAAAGAATTCTTCCAGGTAATGTGGAATGTAGGGGAGAAGAGTGGGAAAATATTCCTTAAAGAAAGCCGTCACTTTTGCTTCCGTATCCAGGTGGTTAAACCCGACCGCTGTTTCATAGGGATGGAACATGGTGAGGGTAAAACTACCATCGGGGTTAGGCAGGGCAATAATCATGAATTCGCCCCTTGGCCAAATATGAAGTGCTTCCTTTTCCAGCTGCCAACTGCCTCCGGGACCAGGATGGATGCTCAGTTCTTTATAGCCATGTCGCAGGAAGTCCTGGGAATAATTAAAAAGTAGCTCAGTAGTATGTTTCATCATACTTCTTCTGACTGCTGACCCCGCTCCGTCAGTTCCGATAACGACAGCTCCCCTGTCCTTCCTCTTCTCTCCGTTCCAAACGTATTCTATTTCAGCGGCCCTAATGTCAACACTGAGAATTACCGATTCAAACGTGATGTCAATATTATCGTACGCCTCAATTTGATTGAGTAATAATATGTTTAAGCCTGGCCGAGACACCGAGTTAATGTAATCTGATGACCTTGCGCTATAAGGAGATAGAAAATTCTCCCCACCTAAAGGGTGGATCATGCGTCCTCTCATAGGAATGGTATTTTCCAGTACCTTTTCTTTTAGCCCCGCCATGTCCAGCGCGCGCAAGCCTCTGTCAGACAGCGCAAGGTTGATGGACCGACCGGCGTCTCCGGATCCGATCCGCATATCAGGTCGTTTTTCGTAGAGCTTAATCTGATAACCTCTTTGTGCTAACCTGATGGCTAACAAACAGCCACACAACCCAGCTCCGACGATTATTATCTTTTCTTTTTTATTCATGGTTGATCAGTTCCCTGCAATAGCAGATTTTAAAATGGTGTAGAAATTGTACACGTCTTCGTAGGAATTATACATTGGTACCGGAGCGACCCTGATCACGTCGGGTTCCCTCCAATCCGCAATTACGCCTGCTTCCGTAATTTTATTGAACAACTTCTTGTCCGCTGTTTTCACTTGAATCGATAATTGCGAACCTCTTTGCGCCGGATCGGCGGGCGTAACGATGTTGACCACATCATCTCCCAGTGTATTAACCAGATACTCCAGGTAGCCCGTTAAAGAAATGGCCTTTTTACGTAGTCGTGTCATCCCTACCTCGTCAAAAAGCTTGAGGGCAGACCAGACGG
Organism: Neolewinella persica DSM 23188; assembly: GCF_000373105.1. Classification (GTDB taxonomy): domain Bacteria; phylum Bacteroidota; class Bacteroidia; order Chitinophagales; family Saprospiraceae; genus Neolewinella; species Neolewinella persica. The sequence continues at coordinate 72,018 of NZ_KB890413.1, forward strand.
CTACCATTGCAAGAATTGGAGGATTACTCAGCTGCCATGCTTCCGTTCCCGGCGTCGGATCAAAGGCGTCCCGCATTTTAAAGCGGGTTTCTTTATTGTGTCCCCACCAGCCTTCGAACCGGGGGATGTCCTTACTGTCCGCATGTCGCTCATGGATAAAAGCACCACCCATGCCTCCTGGTCCGGAATTCAGGTATTTGTAGTTACACCAAACGGCGAAATCACATCCTGAGTCATGTAAGTTCAACGGCACATTCCCTGCGCCATGGGCGCAATCAAAGCCAACCATGCATCCCTTTGCATGCCCATGCTCAGAGATGGTTTTCATATCGAAAAACTGACCGGTGTAGTAGTTGGTATTTCCTAAAAGGATGAGGGCGATGTCTTCGCTGTGCGCGTCAATTACGCCCAGAATATCTTCTTGTCGCAAGCAGACTTCTCCGTCCCTGGCCTTTAATTCAATCAGGCAATCTTCCGGAGACAGCCCGTGAAACCTAATTTGAGACTCTACGGCGTACTTATCGGACGGAAAAGCGTCCGCCTCGATAATTATTTTTTTTCGCCTGCCCACCGGGCGGTAAAACGAGACCATCATCAGGTGTAGGTTAACCGTGAGCGTATTCATTACGACTACTTCGCTTGGCTTTGCGCCCACGACTCTGGCCATGGCCTCCGTCAAAAACTCATGATAAGGCATCCAGGGGTTCTTGGCATGAAAATGGCCTTCAACACCCAGATTCTTCCAATCTTCCAACTCTTGCAGCAAATAGCCTTCCGTGGCCTTTGGCTGTAAGCCAAGGGAGTTTCCACAGAGATAAACATAGGGCTGGCCATTGGCCTGCACGGGCATGTGATATTGCGACCTGTATGCCCGCAATTCATCCCGTTCATCCATTTTTCTTGCAAACGCAAGGTCGTTCTGAAATTCTTCCACCATTTTGATTTTTATTCCCCTTTGGTTATTCGTTTCATAAATTTTTCCTGCGCGTCGCCACAGAGCCACCTGATGACATTGTCACACCAGATTTCTTCCCGTTGCTGTGTAGAGATAACTCCTTCCTCTACTGCCAGGTCTAATAACTTGCCGGGGTACGAGGATTGTCGTTCACTCTCCATTTCTCCCAGCGGATAAGGATCGTCCAAACCGAGGAGAATCTGGTCGGTTCCCTTTTGCCTGCGGACCATCAGTTCCAGCGAGATTGTATCGTGCACCAGGGTGTCGAAGTAGATATTAGGATGGCCAACCGCTTTTCTTGGTCGGACTTTTCCTTCGAAGAGGTCCGGGCGGCCATCAAAACCCTGCGTTCTTCGGCCAATGTTGAGGTGATTCAGTTGCCCTCCGTGGGCAAAGCATACGCGAATATCCGGATACTTGTCATACAAGCCGTTCAGGGTATAAAAGTGGTAAGCATCCGCGCACTGGGCAATCATCCATACCAGGTGAAAACGCCAGGCGGTGTTCTCCAGCTTTATAAACTTCTCTCCGTCATACGGGTGAATTTCAATTGCCAGTTTATACTTATTAGCCAATTCGAAAATAGGTGCAGTTTCTTCATCAAAGATCCCCCGCCAGGTTCCACTCGTATCCATATAGTGTGTCGGCAGGCAGAGCAATTGCATTTCCAGTTCTTCGACACAACGTTCAATCTCCCAACAGGCACCGTCGATAAATCCGGCATGTACAACAAACCCACACGTAAATTTTTTGGGATGATCCCGCTGTACGCCAGCATTAAAGTCATTTTGAAACCGCAGGGCCTGTTTCATGTCTTGTATGCGCAGGCCATTCCCGTACAGCTGCGATAGGTTGAGCACCACGCTGTGGTCAATCCGGTTACGCTCCATCCATTCAAGCTTTTCGTCCAGGAAGAAGCTTGAATCTGTAACGGGCCGCTTCCAGTTCTTCTGAAGCATGTACTTCCTGTCTTCATCAATCCAGAAGATCTCCTGGTCTTTTAGATAAGCCGGAATTTGCGCTGGATATGGTAGTAGATGGGAATGTCCGTTGATTCTTAGACCCTGCATATTAATGATTATAAACTCGTCCGTCGGGGTAACCTGTGGGGCCTGACTGATCGGAGGAGGGATTGGATTGAGAAGGCGACATGAGGTGATCACGTAATAGCAATGCAGCCAAATGGTTTTCCAGCAGGGGCGATCCTTTGCGGTTGCCCCCTGCTGGACTTCTCAAAAGGGACCGCGTCGCTTTGCGAACGCAGAATCGCCTGCCGACAGCAACGTCTACAGTCGTTTTGGTAAAATTAAGCAGGTTTCTCCATCACCGCACCGCAGGAATCACAGGTACGCAAGGCTTCGTTAGCGTAGAACCTGTCAAAAATTACGGGCATATCTTTTTCGATATTCTGCAGGGCAAAGGGTTCTTCGTATAATTTGGTGTGGCACTGTTCACAAAACCAGGCCAGGCCGTCGTCCACCCCTTCGGGCCTTCTTTGCTCAATTACCAGGCCCACCGTATTGGCTCCTCTTTGGGGAGAATGGGGAATGTTTGGTGGCAGGTAGAACACTTCTCCTTCTCTGATGTGTACGTCCCGGGGTTCACCGTTTTCGATGACCTTCAGTACGATATCTCCTTCTACCTGATAGAAAAATTCAGGTGTCTGGTTAAGGTGGTAATCTTTTCGGGAGTTTGGGCCGCCAACAATCATTACAATGTAGTCCTCATTGTAAATGGCCTTATTTCCTACGGGTGGTTTCAGCAGGTGGCGGTTGTCCTCTATCCATTGCTTGAAGTTTATGGCGGGTGGTAATGTCGACATGAATTTATTTTTTTGGTTAGGAAATAATCGGGTATTGTCGGGTATGAAAGGCTTTAGTCATTGGCTTCGGCCACCGTCAACCGGACGGTTCCCAGCCCTTCAAAAAGGCCTTCTACCCTATCGCCAGCCTGAAGGTACACCGCTGACGTAGCAGCACCCGCTAAGATAACCGCCCCTGATTCAATTACTTCTCCGTTTTCGTGCAAAATTCGGGCGATCTCCACCAATGAGGCCAGCGGGTTGCCCAGTATGGCGTTCGAATTGCCTTGCTGCGCCACTTCTCCATTTATTTTCAAGGTTATTCCCTGGGCCCCGAATGGGGTATTCGGGGGCATCCAATCTCCAATTACGTAGGCGGCCGAGGAGCAGTTATCGGCAATAACATCCTCCAGGGAAAACTTGAAGTTTTCGTACCTGGAATCTATCACTTCCAATGCGCCGGCCACTCCGGCAAGAAAATCGGGTGCTTCTTCCAGAGAGATCGGCCGGTCAATTCGGTCACTGATCAAAAAAGCAATCTCAGGTTCTACTCTGGGATGGATGAATTCGTCCTTGCGCAAAACGTCACCAGGCTTCACTTCCATGTGATCCGTCAGGCGTCCCCAAATTATTTCATGGACCCCCATTTGTTCCATCTTTGCCTTACTGGTAAAACCGAGTTTAAAGCCAGTTGCCTTTTCGCCTCTGGCGTACCGTTTGTCCAGGGAGGCGGCTTGTATTGCGTAGGCTTCCACCAAGCTTATTTCCTGACTCAGGCTAACCTGTGGAATTGCTTTGGCAGAGAAAGCTGCTTGGTCCAGCAGCGTGGCTAGGTGACCTATTGATTGTGCCATATGATGATGCATTTTTTGTGTACTGGTCAATATAGGTTTTTTATAAACGGGGAAAAATGTCGGGTTTTCAAGTTGTCGAGTTCTCTCGTTATCAGGCTATCAGGTTCGCTCGTTATCGGGTGGTCAGGTTGTCGGGTTTTCTTGACAATTGGATAACCTTGACAACCTGACAACTCGACCACCTGACCATCTGATTAATTGGGCGGGGCCGCAGGTGCAGGGGAAGTTGGACAGGAGCAAAGTTGTATCGGCAACGATGCGGACTACTTCTCTTTAAGGGGAGCAATGGGCAAGAAGTAATACAACACCCAAAACTATTCTACCGCTCCTGCGGATAACAGAGCGTGCAAGTATTGTATTTTTCTATCAGCTCAGGAGTTGTCGACGCTTTCGCGTCATCGTTCAGTTGGTCAACCATCAAAACTACTTCCCCAGTTTCCCGGTGTCTAAATTTCAGTATGCGGTTAATACCATTGTTCTGCTGAACCAACTGCTTAGTAATCCGATAAATTTCCAGCACAGCTGCCCGGCCAATGTCGGTATCGACCGTAGCAGTTGCAACGAATCTGCCGTCAAATCGATAGGTATCGACGGCTTCTTGCAGTTGAGGCTCCCAAGGGAACTTAGTTGGTGCTGTCATGGTAAGGTTTTTTGATTGCCTCGTTAATATCGCAATCCCAATACATTTTATCAAAATAAAACAAGAAGACTCGCAAGGTACCGCTACCTAAAATCAAAAAAGCCTCGCAATCCAAAGGATCACAAGGCTTTTAAGAACGTAGCGCGAGGGTGACTCGAACACCCGACCTCAGGATTATGAATCCTGCGCTCTAACCGGCTGAGCTACCGCGCCATTTTGGTTAAGCGGCTGCAAAGATAATGCCTTCTGGCAAATTTGACAACTGGCAGGTGAAAATTATCTTCATCAGGGAAAATCTGCTCCTTTGTCCTTCCTTTGCACCTGCGGCCCCGCCTCCTACTCCTGCTTCCCCAGAGCAAGACCGGGGCCATAAAATATTACCCAAATAAAGCGCCCCAGGCTCAGTGATTCTGTAATTGAACTGAATCGGGGTAATATTCCACCTCCCGAAACGATGTTATCTTAGAAGCTTGAACCACACCTTTAGTAACAAAACATCCGTTTTGCTCTACCAACTCGTCTTAATTCCCGTCTACCTCCTCTCCTTGTTTCCGTTGCAAACCTCGGGCTTCGCCTCATTGCCGAGTCAGCTACAGGCGGCCCCTACCGATACGGCCAAAGTCCTTGCCCTTACTGATCTCGCCTGGGAGTACCTCTATAATTCAACGGACACGAGCCGGAAATACTGCCAGGAAGCCTACGCATTAGGCAAGCAGCTCAATTATCAATATGGCATGGGTTTAGCCCTGGAAACAGAGGGCATTATCCTACACAACTCCCTTCAGTGGGAAGCAGCTACGGCTTCTTTTCTGGCCGCAGCCAAACATTATGAGACCGCTGGTGCCAAAACAGCCTTCGCCGGTCTTTACAACAACCTGGGGCTTCTGCTACTTGACACGCAGGATACCCTCCGGGCCCTCGATTATCTGGAACGTGGACTGGCCTATGAGATGGAAGCCGGGGATACCTCAGACATGCTGATTTCTCAAATCAACATCTACGTCCTTTACTCTGCCACCGGGCAACTGGACCGTGCTGAGGAAGGCTTCCGGAGTATCCTGCCTATTGCTAAGGACATCCGGGACCTTCACCTCGAACAGGCCATTCGCGGAAACTTGGCCGTCATTGACCTGCGGCGAGGAAAATATCCCGCTGCCGCCGAGCAATTCCGGCAGCTGCTCACTCCGGGACCAGACTCCCTCAGGCGTAATCAACTATACATCTCCACCACGACTTCGCTGGCGGAAGCATTGTTCCGCCTGCAGCAACCAGGGGAGGCAGCTGAGTACATCATAAAAGCCCGGAACCGGATGGAACAATCCGGAGACCAACGCTACTTGCTCAACATTCTGCAACTCGAAGTAGAGCAGGCCAAATCACAGGGGAACCTGCAGGTGCAAGTCGAAAAATTGAATCTATACCACGCCGTTAAAGACAGTGTGGCTGAAGCAAAAAACCTGCACCAGATTGCGGTACTAAATGCTAATTATGAGTACCTGCGGCAGCGGGAGGAAATCGCGAGTCTCAACCTGGAAAATGCCATCGAGGCACAACGGCTACAGCGGGAACGCATCCTGTACGCCGGCGTCTTTCTCGCCATCTTCCTTATCGGCTGGTTCAGCTATCAGCGTTATCGCCAGAAGTTAATAACCGAAAGAGCGTTTCGGGCCAAGCAGGCGATGGAGCTGCAATATAAAAGCAGTCAGTTGCACACCTTTACCAGCCACCTTGCTGACCGTAACCAACGTATCCAGGAACTGGAAGCCGTCTTTTCGGAGCAGGATAGCAATAGGCACCAGCTGACCGCACGACTGAGTTCTTTGGCGATCCTGACGGAGGAAGATTGGTGTAAATTCCAACAGCTTTTTCATGAGGTCCACCCTGATTTTCTGCCTAGGATGCGGCGTGACGCCATCGGCTATACCGAAGGCGAACTACGCTTGGCCGCCCTTATCAGTCTCGGTCTTGATCGTCAAACAATTGCCAATATTTTGGGTATCTCCTCCGAGAGTGTCCGCAAGAATGTCTATCGATTAGAAAAGAAAGTGGCGTTGGATAAACAAGCATCACTGGTTGGGTATCTGAATAAGTATCAGGTGGCGGCAAGCTGAGTTTAACCGGCCACCGCTACCAGCAGTGTTCTTCTTTCCAGGGGCTTAAATCCGGCACTGCTCGTCAGAGTAGGCACCTTACACCTTTTGGTAACCGCAGGGTCATTCCGCCCTCGCTGAGCAAACGCGGCCAATATGACTTGACGTTGGTAGAGGTGGGGCTTACTCAGTGCTTCACCCACCGGGTTACAGACGAAGCATCCACTCCATCAAGCATTCGCAGAAAGTACATGCCTGCGGGTAGCCCGGCGATGTCAATCGGCGCATTTTGCTCACCGGACAGGGTCCCGCCAAGCCACCGTTTGCCACAGACATCAATAATCTCGAAACCTCCTGACTGCGTAAGACCATCTACCCAAAGCTGATCTTGTGCCGGGTTAGGGAAAAGTAAAACAGCTTTCTGAATATCCGGAATCTTGACGCTTTGCGGGCCATAGATTGTAGCGGTTCCATCCTGATCGACCTGCCGCAGCCGGTAGAAGACCAATCCGGTGGGAGGCGAGGTATCCTCCGCCTCATAATGTTGGTTTCCTCCGCCTTCTGCCGTACTTGCCAGGGGCTCTCTGACCACCTGCACGACTTCCCACACCCGTCCGTTCCGGGATCTTTCGACGTCAAAATAAGCGTGATCGTCCTCCAGGGAGGTAGACCAATTCAACAGCACCTTTCCTTTACGTTGGGCAGCGGAAAAGGTCGTCAATTCAACCGGCAACACGACCCCGGGCATGTGGTTACTGAAGCAGGGGCTGTAGTTTACCGGATTGGTTACAATTGAGGTATGCGGGACAAAGCCGCCGGTGGTATTTCCGTCCGGGTTGAGGGCGAGTGAGACATTGGGCGGAACGGCCGTCCCCGGAAAGGACATGGTATGGACAAGTCCTCCGGTAGGCGGACCTAATGACACAATATCCCCATTTGAACTGATGGATTAAAAGCCGCCGGGTGCGTAATGGCATGGATCGAATAAGGTTCCTCCACCGAATACGGTCAATGCTTGTCGCGGGCCTAAAATCGTTGCCGGCGGAAAGGTGTAGCGTACGGTGCCACCAATGATCAGGATCCAGCCGTTCAGGTCAATCTCCACCTGAGCGTCTGGGTTGAAGACTTCCACGAATTGTTCTTCCAGAAAGTTAACTACGCCGTCATCATTGGTGTCGGAACCGGGTTCGGGGAGCACTTCGTTGATCAGGACCGTCAAGTCGTCTGCGCAGATATAATTCGGAGTGGTAAAATTATAGAAAATGGCATCTGGCCCCGCGCAGCCCGGCCCGATGATCCCCAATACATAGGCGGAGGAAGGTACCAGGCCGATCAGTTCTATTACTCCATCCGAAGTTGCTGCGGGGTCATCCCCGCCTACAGTTGCACTACCGGGCCCTGTGACAAAAACAGATGCTCCTGGGGCCACTCCGAGATAGGGCATCCGTAAGGTCAGTTGATTGCCGTTGATGCAGCGGTATTTGGCGGTAGCGGGGTCGATGGTTACCGGACAAGCGACTTCCACTTGTGGGTCGGCCTCCGGTAAGGCTTGCAAAGGATTAATGACAGCTACAGCTACAGCTACTAAAACGAGGATAAAAAGTAAACGGGGCATAAGGCTTTCGTTTTTCAGGATTACTTCCAGCCCGGCTTTGGACAACCAAACACCAAAAACTGGAGATTTAATACTGACGAAAGTAGTGGCGGGTGGTAGCTGTAAGCAATAGCTTACGGGGCTTGTCCCGGTTTTGTCACAGCCCATGAAACTTAGTCAAACCAGCAAATCATTGGATGAAAACCATCCTTGCTGCTCGACAACCAGACAACCCGATAACCCGACACACCTGCAACACCTGCAACCTGCAACCTCAATAAACCTCCTTAGCAATAGCCTGAATCGTGCTGGAGTCCCCCATCGTATAGTAGTGCAGGCAGGGAGCGCCGCGTTCTTTTAATTCCTGACTTTGGGCCACGCACCATTCGATGCCTACCTGACGGCGGGCTTCCGCGTCTTTAGCCTTCGTGATGGCACTGACCAGATCATCGGGCAGGTCAATGTAGAAGAGGCGGGGAATGGAGTTAAGTTGGTACAGCTTTGTGAGCGGCTTCAGGCCCGGGACTATGGGCACGTCGATACCGGCAGCACGAACCGCGTCCACAAAATCGAAGTACTTCTGGTTATCGAAGAACATCTGGGTGACGATGTAATTAGCGCCAGCGTCGATCTTCTGCTTGAGGTAACGCAGGTCGATCTCCCGGTTCGGCGCCTCAAAGTGCTTCTCGGGGTAACCGGCCACGCCGATGCAGAAGTTGGTCTTCGAGGCTTCGTCGGTTACCGTCAAGTCATCCAGGTAGATGCCGTTATTCATGTTACGGATCTGCTTCACCAAATCGGAGGCAAAGTTGTGGCCTTCCTTTTCGGGAATAAACTTGCCTTCGAATTTACGCGCATCGCCGCGCAGCGCCAGGACGTTCTGTACGTCGAGAAAACCAAGGTCAATCAGGGCGTTCTCGGTATCCTGGCGGGTGAAGCCACCACACAAGAGGTGCGGTACGGCATCTACACCGTAGCGATGCATAATCGCCGCACAGATTCCTACGGTACCTGGCCGTTTCCGGATCGAGGCCTTCTCGTAGTATCCACTTGGCCGACGCTTATAGACGTACTCTTCGCGGTGGTACGTCACGTCGATAAATGGTGGTTTGAATTCCATCAGGGGGTCCAGGGTATCGAAGATAGCCTGCATGCTACCGCCCTTCAGAGGAGGCAACACTTCAAAGCTGATGAGGGTCTTACCCTTGGCTTTTTCAAAATATTCGGTAACGCGCATAGGCGGGGTTAGCTTATTGGGGACGCAAAGATAACCTGCAGGGACTTTTCCGCTTCTTTTAGTCGGAACAGACTACGACGGCAAAGCACCATTTCGGTGCATTCTGAAGCATTTTCCTACCTTCAAGCCTTCGATATTCCCTCTGATGCGTTTTCTCTCCAGCTTTTGCGCCACTATCTTTCTGCTACTTCCCTGGGCTCTCACGGCCCAGTGTGGCCTTAGTGTCAATGCTGGCCCCGACGCTTTATTCTGCCCCGGTGGCGGCAGCACCCAACTAAATGGCAATATTTCCGGGCCGGGGTTGTCCGGCTTCTCGTGGAGTCCGACGGCCGGGCTCAGCGACCCCAACATCCTTAACCCGGTAGCTACCGTCGGTGGCCCAATGACCTATACCCTCACCGCTGAAGTTTTTGACCCTTCCACCAATAGCATCGTCAATGGTGACTTTTCGGCGGGTGTTTCGGATTTCACCACCGATTATAACCCTGGCTCCGGCGGAACCTTCGGCTTACTTTCCGACGAGGGGGAGTACGTCGTCACTACCAACAGTAACCTGACGCATACCAACTTTGGGAACTGCCCCGACCACACCGGCGGAGGAAACATGATGGTCGTCAATGGCTCAGCCATCCCAAACGAAAACGTTTGGTGCCAAACCGTGGCAGTAACTCCTAATACCACCTACGCCTTTAACGCCTGGTTACAGTCCGTTAACCCCGACAACCCCGCCAGCCTGCAATTTTCAGTCAACGGCACACTGCTCGGCAATACCTTCCAGGCCAGTTCCTCCAACTGCCAATGGCGGGAGTTCACCGAAAGCTGGAGTTCCGGCAGCGCCGTTTCTGCCGAAATCTGCATCGTCAATCAAAACACCCAGCCAAGTGGCAATGACTTTGCCATCGACGACATCTTCTTCGGGGAAGTATGTACCCAAACCGATGAGGTCAATCTTGAGGAGGTCTTCCTCGACGCCGACGCCATCCCTACCGCCGATCTGCTCTGCGACGGCTTCGGCGGGGTCTCCACCATGCTCGATGGCAGCAATTCCTCCGGTGGCCCCAACACCTTCTACCAGTGGACCACCACCGATGGCAACATCGTCTCCGGTGCCACCACAACCACTCCCACCGTGAACGAACCAGGCACCTACGTACTCACCGCCAGGTACGACGACGGCGTGGCCTTTTGTACCGACCAGGTCACCGTAGTAGTCAACCCCAACAGCGGTAATATCCCTACGGCGGATGCCGTCATCCTGGGGCCCATCAGTTGTTTCGACGATATGGGCATTTTGGGCATCGGCGGTTCTTCGGTGGGCAATGACTTCATCTACGACTGGTCGACCACCGATGGCAACATCGTTTCCGGTGCCACCGAAACAGAAGTTTTCGTGGATCAGACCGGCACTTACCAACTCCTGGTTACCAATACCATCAGCGGGTGTTCGGAAACCGCCACGGTTATGATTACCGACAACCGGCAAGATCCAAACATTGACATTGTCGGCCCGGCACCGCTCACCTGCAACGACCCGACGCTGGAACTCGACGGCTCCGGCTCCGACGGCGGCACAGATTTTTCGGCCAGCTGGGCTACGACCGACGGCAACATCGTTGCTGGTGGCAACACCCTCTCCCCTACCATTGACTCGGCCGGCACCTATCAACTGACGGTCACTAACGACGTCACCGGCTGTTCAGCGACCCGCTCCGTAATGGTCACCGTTAACCAACCCCAACTCACCGCCGCTATTGCAACGCCGGATACGCTGGACTGTAACCTGACGCAGCTTCGCCTGGACGGTTCCGGTAGCCCTGGCAGCACCTTTGCCTGGACGACGACCAATGGCAATATCGTTAGCGATGCGGCCACCGCAACCCCCTTGATCGACGCGCCGGGGGAATACGAATTATTGATCCGCGACGCTGCCTCGGGGTGCGAAAGCAGGGCGCCCATCACCGTGCGCAGCGCGGCCATACGGCCGTCCGTTGCTCTTCAAAGTCCCCCACCCTTCACCTGCGGCCGCGCCCAAATCATGCTGGACGCCACGGCCAGTACCATTGGTACCGACATTTCCTACACCTGGACAGCAGCCAATGGCGGCGGCATCGTGAGCGACACCAATACCCTGCAACCAACCGTGACGGGGCCGGGAGATTACACGCTGCGCATCGTCAATAACGACAATGGTTGCTCCCGGGACACGACCATCACCATCGGTGAAAACATCACACCACCCGACGCCGATGCCGGGGCCGGATTTACGCTAAGCTGCAGTAGTCCAGCCGATACACTCGACGGCACAGCCTCCAGCCAGGGGGGCGCTTTTGGCTATGTATGGACGACGGCCGACGGCCTGCTCCTGAGCGACACCAATTCCTTACGGCCCGTTATTGGCAGGGCCGGCACGTACCAAATCAGGGTACTTGATTCCGTCAACAGCTGCTTTTCGGTCGCTGAAGTAACGGTGCTGGAAGATAATAATGCCCCCGCCGTTACCATCGCCCTGCCAGACACGCTCACTTGTCGGAATCCCACCCTCACGCTCAATGCAGCAGGTTCCGACTCCGGAGCGGACCTGACCATACGCTGGAACACCAGCGACGGGAACTTCGTCATGGGTACCGACGGCCTTAGCCCCACCATCGACGCCCCCGGCACCTACCAACTTACCGTCACTGACGAAACCAACGGCTGCCCTTCTACTCGCAACGTAACCGTTGCAGAAAACGTCGTAGCTCCCGCCACCGAAGCGGGCGATCCGTTGATTTTAACCTGCCGCGATCAGGAAGGAAGACTCCTGGCTACAAACCCCGGGGCCGGGTATTCTTACGCCTGGACCGGAAGTGATACCCCCCCCTTAACTGATGCCAACACACTGTCCCCACTGGTCAATAGCGCCGGCCGCTACTTTCTCGAAATTACCAACGACAATAACGGTTGTACCGCCATCGACAGTGTTGACGTAAGTGCGGACCAGGATAGCCCGGTATTGACAATTGCGCCCGGTCTCAGCGTGCTGACCTGCACCGACACCTCCCTACAACTTAACCCGGGAAGCACTTCTATCCCAGGCTTTAGCCATGTTTGGACCACTCCGAATGGTAGCATCACCAGCCCCGACACCCTCCCGGAAATTTCCATCAACGAGCCCGGAGCATACACCTTATTGCTTACGAATGAGCGCAACGGTTGTGAAAGTGATAATACCATTTTGATCACGCAAGACACTACTTTGCCCACCGTTGAGGTGCTGCCAGCGGCCACGCTAAACTGTGACGTAGAGGAGGTAACATTGAATCCTGGAAATTCCGACCAGGGCGATCCGTTCTCGGTCAGGTGGACAACTAATGATGGTATGATCCGACCGGGTACGGACCGAAACGACGCAGTGGCGGAACTGGGTGGGACGTACCGGCTGACCATTACCAACTCGGTTACGGGGTGCGTTGATTCGGCGGAAGTTGTCGTATTACAAGATACTGTTCGCCCGGTGGCGGTCATCGCCGCCCCCATTGAGTTAACCTGTTTTAACCGGGCACAAAACCTGAATGGATCGGCCTCCAGTCAGGGGCCTGCAATTGCTTACGAATGGTCAACCAACAACGGCAATATCTCCGGTGGAAATAACCAACAAACGGTGGTGGTCAATGCGGCGGGCCGCTATCTGCTCACCGTCCGAAATACTATAAATGCCTGCGTAAGCAAGGATAGTGTGGCAGTAATTGCCAACCAACCAGCTCCTCCGGCAGATGCGGGAACGGGCGGCCTGCTTACCTGCCTGGATTCTACCATTGTTTTGGGCGGGGCCGCAGGTGCAGCGGACGGTTTGAGCTATGCCTGGACGACCATCAGCGGCGGCACCCCGGCAGCGGCGAACGTACCGCAGACAACCGCTACCGAGCAGGGAATGTATGAACTTCGGGTCACCAACGACAGCACCGGATGCTTTGCGCTCGACACCGCCATTGTCCGGCTCGACCGGGCTACGCCCAATGCCGTGATCCCTCCCGTCGGGCAACTTGATTGCGAAGTGCTGCAGCAAACGTTGGTCATCGGCATTCAACAACCTAACCTTACGTTTCTACCTTCCTGGAGTACGGCTGACGGAAACATTCTCGATCCTGCCGAAGGTCAGGAAATCAGGGTAAACCAGGGCGGCACTTATCGGTTGTTGATGGTCAATCCAGAAAATGGTTGTCGCGATTCTACGGAATTGGTAGTAAGCCAGGATACCCTGCGGCCGCTGGCCGCCATTGCCCGGCCATTGGAGTTAACGTGTCGCACGCCCACCCAACAGCTTGACGGTACAGCTTCCAGCCAGGGTGCGGGGTTCAGCTATGCGTGGTCGACAACGGACGGGAATTTCACGGGCATTACTAACCAACTGAACGCCACCGTCGACGCGGCAGGACGCTACCGGCTGACCGTAAGGAATATCGGTAACGCCTGTGAGCGAACCGACATCGTTGACGTCGTCGTTAACCAGACGCCGCCTCCCGCAGACGCAGGAACTGAAAGCCTGCTTACCTGCTTGGATACCGTCGCCATTTTGGGCGGACCCGCAGGTGCAATGGATGGTTTGAGCTACACCTGGACCTCCCTCAGCGGCGGTACACCGGCAGCGACGGACGTACCACGAACCACCGCCAACGAGCAAGGAACGTACCAACTTCGGGTCACCAACGACAGCACCGGTTGCTTTGCGCTCGACACCGTAGTGGTAGGGGCTAACCTCGTTGCCCCGAATGCTTCAGTGCCTTCCGTCAGTCCACTTAATTGTACAGTGCGACAACGCACCCTAACGGCGGCGCCTCCGGCGCCCGGGCTAACCTACCTGCCCACCTGGAGGACAACGGATGGGAATATTGTTGGCCCGACGAACGGTTCATCAATTACCTTAGACCAGCGAGGCACCTACCATCTTTTACTGGTTAACCCAGAAAATGGTTGCATTGATTCTACCCGGGTTACGGTAGATGAGAACGTCGAATCTCCCCAGGCTTTTATCGGCTTCCCACTCAACCTCACCTGTCGAAATATGTCCGTGCAGTTAGATGGCCGATTCTCTTCTTCTGGTCCGAATTTCCGGTACCGGTGGTCTACTGAAGACGGAAACATCAGTTCAGGAGGTAATACCCTGGCACCTACGGTTACTGCTGCAGGCAACTATGTTCTTACGGTAACCAATGAGGACAACAATTGCACCGCCGAAGACAACACGGACGTACAACAGTTCGATCAGCCCCCCGCACTAAGTGCTGGTATTCCTTCCACATTGACCTGCCTCTTAACGAGTTTGGAATTACCCGCCAGGCGCAGTGGACAGGGGCAAAATTTTTCTTACGAATGGACGACAGTGGATGGAAGTATCGTGAGCGGCAGCGACCGCCTGCGGCCGATCGTCGATCAGCCCGGCACTTACGAGCTTACCGTCATTAATACCGACACCGAATGTAGGGCCACCCTTCCGGTGACTGTCGTTCAGGACATCACCCCACCAACGGTTGAGCTGGGAGAAGACTTCGACCTTGGCTGCGAAGACGTACCGGTTAACCTGGCCGCCGTTGCCTCCGGTCCGACGCCTTTTTTCTACAGTTGGTCGACTGACAATGGCACCTTACTGGGCGGAACGGGTGCCGGTTCGCCGCTAATTCAGGGGCCGGGGACCTACCGTGTAACCGTTACCAGTCAGCGTAACGGCTGCACCACATCAGCTGACGTCACGACCACCCAGGCTTTGCTCCTGGGCTTTGATTTTGAGCAAAGGGACCCCACTTGCCGATTACCGTTGGGCCGGGTCGAACTGGCGAATATCGAGGGAGGAACGCCGCCTTTCCTTTATGCATTGGGCAACCAGCCCTTCGTCGCAACGCCCTTTGCTGACAGTCTTTCTCCGGGGCGCTATCCATTGGTCGTGCAGGATGCTAACGGCTGTGAAGTCAGCAGTGAAACCACCATTCCTCCTGTCCCCGAGCTGGATCTTTTCGTTGATCCGCGAGCAGTCATTACCCTTGGAGAGTCATACTTTATCAATACACGGACTAATTTTGCTGATTCCAGCCTGACCGGGATCAGTTGGACGCCGGTCGACCCGCTGGATTGTGCGGATTGTCTGCGGCCAATCGCTACGCCTACGACTTCCACCACCTTCACCGTCAGTATCCTCAGTTCGGGGGGGTGTGTGGCAACTGATAGTGTTGAGATCATCGTTGATGTACTCCGAGACGTCTACTTCCCTACAGCCTTCTCTCCTACCGGAGACGGAATCAACGACGTCTTTCTTCCCTTTGGTAATACGGACCGCATTATTATGATCCAGGATTTCACCGTCTTTGACCGATGGGGAGAATCCGTTTTCAATAACACTGATTTTCTGCCTAATGACCCGGCCAATGGCTGGGATGGAAGGCTGAATGGCCAGCCAATGAACCCCGCAGTATTTGTTTACTCGGCCACGGTATTGTTTGTGGACGGTAAGGTGGAGGTATTTAAGGGTGACGTGGTTTTGATCAGGTAAGTCCGGAAGTCCACCCAGACGAAGGCCTATTTTGTCAGCTTCTGCCTTGCGCCGGATTTTCATCAGAATATTACGCCTGAGATCAGCGCATTAATCAAAGGCCTTATCTTTTCGCAGAAAACCTCTTTTCTGCATGTACTCCAAGTTGCGCGGCATTTTACGGCTCTTCGTCTTTTTCTTCGGCACCCTGCTCTACGTGATCAGGTACCTGGCTAAAGCCTTAATTACTGGTCATGACGTGGATCGGGGGTTACGCTTACGGAAAGAATGGGTAGGGTACCTATTACGATGGATGGGCGTTCGGATCATGGTGGAGGGTACCTTGCCGGAAGGTGGTGGGTTACTCGTTTCGAATCACCGATCTTACCTCGACCCCGTGGTATTACTCCGCGACGTACGGGCTATAGCCGTAGCGAAAAAAGAGGTACTGGACTGGCCGATCATCGGCTATGGTGCCCGTATATCCGGCGCTATTTTTGTGGACCGAAGTAATAAAGAAAGCCGTCATAAAACCAGGGAAGCCATTGGTGAGGTAATCCGAAATGGATATTTTATCATCAACTACCCCGAAGGAACAACGCACGGAGAACTTAGAACCATTAGGTTTAACCCGGGAGCATTCGTTGAGGCAATGGAGGAAAAATCTCCCGTTTATCCCGTCGCCACAGATTTCCGGAACCCGGATGATGCCTGGGCCGGAGACGAGACTTTCCTGCCGCATTTCATTAGGTGTTTCGGTAAGCGACATACCGACGTCAGAATCAGGTACGGGCCACGTTTGCACGGAGACAGTGCCGAAGCGATCCTTGCGCAGAGCCAAGCGTTTATTGACCGGGCGCTGGAAGAATTTCGGGAAGAGTGGGAACGTTTGGATCTCTCTGATTAGAAGTGTACCCTCGGACCAACAATGCCAGAGCTTTATATGGAGGACCGACCGGACAGGGAGCTATTCTATTGGGTGGACTCAGTTTGGGGCGACGGTTATAATACTTCCAACGAAAGAAAGATTCACACTTAGCTGTTAAACCATGCTTTTATCGGCCGTGGTCAACCAATTTCAAAATTGGCCGTTTACACCCCCATGTGCACTGTCACCTACTACCCCATCGCCCCCGATCATTTCCTATTTGCCACCAACCGTGATGAGTCCCCTAAGCGGGCGGCACAGGAGGTGGTCCGAAAAAAAATCAGCAACGGAAAGACCCTGCTGTTCCCCCGCGACACCGGTGCCAACGGCACCTGGATCGCCCTCTCGGATGCCAATCAACTCGTCTGTATACTCAACGGCGGCCGGATAAAGCATCGACATGAACCGCCCTACCGGCTCAGTCGTGGCATCATGGCCTTAGATTTCTTCGATTTTTGGAGCCTGGATGCCTTTACCACAAACTACGATTTCAGCGGGATCGAGCCCTTCACTATGGTTATCTATGACGAAGGCCGGCTAGTAGCCTTATACTGGGACGAGGCAACCCTGGAAGTGCAAGAGCTGGACCCTACCGTCCGCCAGCTTTGGTCAAGCAGTACCCTTTATTCCCCAGCCCTGCAGAGTAAGCGTAAGCGATGGTTTTTTGATTGGGCCATGTTTACCAATTCCCCAACCCGCGAAGACCTGCTAACTTTCCACCAAACCGGTGGTAACGGGGACCCCGAAAATGACCTGGTAATGAACAGAGGCAATGTAGTCCGTACCACCAGCATTACCAGTTTGGAAAAATCGCCAAAAACTTTTCACCTCCACCTGTTTCAGCTCATTAATAAGAAGTCAGACCAGAATTCATTACGCATAGCGAAGCGCCATAAGCTGTAGCACGATCAGGCGAAGAATTTACTTCAACACCTCCCAAAGATCCTCCCAACCCTTCCGGTTCCGGACCACCACATCAAGGTATTCCCGCCAGACTGGTTCGTCCTGCCCCCGGTCTTTAACGATGGCCCCGGTGAGGCTGGCGGCCAGAAACTCCGGTTCTAACCCACTACCAGAACCAAAGTGGTGGGTGAGGGCCCGGGACTGATT
Organism: Neolewinella persica DSM 23188; assembly: GCF_000373105.1. Taxonomy (GTDB): domain Bacteria; phylum Bacteroidota; class Bacteroidia; order Chitinophagales; family Saprospiraceae; genus Neolewinella; species Neolewinella persica. Next base: position 89,726 of record NZ_KB890413.1, read on the forward strand.
GACCACCGAAATTGCCTCGGCCGTTGAGAGTGTACTGCTGGGCATTTTTACCTGGGTGCGGCCGTCCTCCGTCCGGCCATTCCGTAGTTCCCGGAAGATGGTCACCAGGCGGGTAATTTCGGCGGCAACGTCTTTTTTAACCGGCGGTAGTTCCATTCCGGCTGCCGCAGCGGAGCTGCGGTCAGTAACGATACGCACTTCCTCTTCCAGGGTGGCTGGCAAAGGCAAAACAACCGTATTAAAGCGCCGCCGCAGGGCGCTTGACAGTTCGTTGACGCCCTTGTCCCGGTCGTTTGCCGTAGCGATGATGTTGAACCCACGGACTGCCTGGACCTCCTTATTCAGTTCTGGAATCGGTAATATCTTTTCGGAAAGGATGGTGATCAGTGCATCCTGAACGTCGCTGGGAATCCGGGTAAGTTCTTCGAGGCGAACGATCTTACCGGCCTGCATCCCGGTCATCACCGGGCTAGGTACCATGGCCGCTTCACTTGGCCCTTCAGCCAGCAGGCGGGCGTAGTTCCAACCGTAGCGGAGGGCGTCTTCGCTCATTCCGGCGGTACCCTGCACCAGCAGGGTGGAATCACCGCTGATGGCAGCAGCGAGGTGCTCGCTGACCCAGGTTTTGGCCGTTCCCGGCACTCCGACAAGCAGCAGGGCCCGGTCAGTCACCAGACTAGCTACAGCCACTTCGATCAGGCGGCGATCGCCGAAGTATTTTGGGGATATTTCCGTGCCGTCTGCCAGCGTTTCCCCCAGCAGATAATCTACCACAGCGCGGGGACTGAGGTTCCAGCCCGTGGGCTTAACGCCTTTGTCCTGATTTATTAATGCCTTTAGCTCGGCGGCGAAGGCGGTTTCGGCGTGGGGGCGTAGGATGGAAGGGGTGGAAGAGCGTTTAGCCATAAGAAAAGAAATGTTTGTCCCCAAAACCCCCTCCCCAACCCCTCCCCACGGGGGAGGGACTTTTTTTTAAAACGCTGCGCGTTTTTCAGGCAGTTAATTGCTTCTGAAGAGATTGGTTTCAAAAAATACAATCGGGTTTTGTCACCCCCAACAACTCGACAACCCGACAACCCGACAACCCGACAACCCGAATCTACCGGTTCTTAGGCCGCCGCCGCTTTCCACCCTGGCCGCCCATCATGCCATGACCGGCCTTGCCCATACGCTGAGCGGCTTTCATCTGACCTGACTGTTTCAGCGCCTTGTCCATCATGTCGATCTGTTCACGGATTTGCGGGATCTTGATGTTGGCATCCTGTGCCTTTTTCAGGTACTTCTTGGCCGCGTTAAAGTTTTTCCGTTGGTACTCGATCTGAGCGAGTTGGAAGTGGAGGGTTGCTTTTTCCGTTGGGGTGGGAATATCAATGGCCTCGGCCTTGCGTAGCCAGACTTCGCCACCGTTGATATCTTTACGTTGCAGGGCAATGTTGCCACGCATCATGTAGTAAAAGGCACGGTTAGCGCTGTAGAGCCACTCCGGCTTCAGCGTCATATTCAGGGTCTTTTCTGCACCGTCGAAGTCTTGGCTCTGAATCTGCTTTGCGGCAGGCGCCACCGTTCCGAGGAAGATGTAACCGCCCAACAGGATAAGGCCGGTGATGACAAAAAAGATGCCGTACCAGATACCCAGGGAGACCCAAAGCCCGATACCTCCGATAAGACAGAGGGCGATGAGGGCAAAACGGATGTACGGAGGGATAACGAACATAGAAAGTTACTTTAAATTAAGGCTGGACAAAGATAGAACAAGTTGCAAGTTGCAAGTTGCAAGTTGTGGGCTAGTCGCTTCGCTCCAAGTTGCAAGGGTTGCAGGCGTAAAAGGTTACAATCACTATTCAAGACTAGCCTGGTATTTTTTCTCCGCCCGCTTGGCGACAAAGACCGAAATCTCGTACAAAACGTATAGCGGAAGTGCAATTAATATTTGGGTTACTACATCAGGCGGCGTAAGCACACTTGCCAGGATGAGGATGCCGATGAAGCTGTGCTTGCGGTATTTGCGCATGGAATCCGCGGTAACCAGACCAAAACCGGCCAGGAAATGAATCAATACTGGCAGTTGGAAGATGAGGGCTGCCGGTAGGGTGAACATGACCATATAACTAATCAGCGACCCCATTTTAGGTTGGTTAACCGCGCCACCTACCTCAAAGCCCATAAGGAAATTAGTGCCAAACGGTGCAATCACAAAGTAGCCGAAGCTTACGCCGATAAAAAACAGGAGAGAGCAAATAAAGATCATCCCCCGGGTAGCACTTTGTTCTTCCTTATACAAGCCTGGCCTAACAAACGACCAGATCTGATGAAACACGTAAGGGAAAGCCATTACGAAGCCTCCAACGAAAGACATTTTCACGGCCGTAATGAATTGTTCCCCGAATTCCGTGGCCTGAATCGGGACATTCGGACCGCTCATACACAGCGCGTCTCCTACACCCAGCCAATTCGACAGGGAACAAAAAAACTGGTAGCTGGGAAAATCATCGTAATTCGTACCGAAAAGAATATGGCGAAAATACCACTCCCGGAAAACGAACAATACGACACCGCAAAGGGCGATAGCAATCAGTGACCGCATAACGTGCCAGCGCAATTCCTCCAGATGGTCGATAAAGGACATTTCTTTGTCTTCCGGGGGCTGTGGCCGCCCGTTTTCATCAATTTCCCAATCGTCAACGTTGACTTGATCCAGTGCCATGGGGCGAAGATAGTGTGTAGTAGGTAGTAAGTAGTAAGTAGTGGGTTCGTTCGCTGCGAATTTTACAGAGAAGGTAGATTTTCGGGCGCGGGCGCCGGTGCAAAAACGGTTTTTAAGGAGCAATGGTTGGCCTGCTGTAGTCAGATAGTCAAGGAGTCAAACAGTCGGCGTTAAATCTTCTCTGCTGACGATCTCCCCGTTGGTTGGTTACTGCCTCTGCTCCGAATTCTATTTTTTGCACCTGCGGCCGCGCCACCTTATTATGTTCATGGAAGTAAGGCTAAGGGCTTATCTTACTATATGACTCTCTGACTATATGACTCTCTGACTCTCTGACTATCTTTGCTCCATGTTAAAAATCGGACTCTTCGGCGTAGGTCATCTCGGCAAAATCCACCTCAAATGTATTCGCCTGGCGCGGGAACATTACGACCTCATTGGTTTCTACGACGCCGATGCAGAAATGGCCCGCCGTGTGGCTGACGAATTCCACCTCAAAGCCTACGACAATCCGGCAGACCTGATTGCCGCAGCCGACGTGATCGACGTGGTTACCCCCACCCCTACCCACCACAAAATGGTCAAAATGGCTTTGGAGGGCGGCTGTCACGTTTTCGTCGAAAAACCCCTTACTGAAACCCTTGAGGAAGCTAAGGAGCTCATCGAACTGAGCCGCAAAACCGGCAAAATAGTCCAGGTGGGCCACGTAGAACGGTTCAACCCCGCGCTACTTGCGCTGGGCGACCTGAAGGTAAAGCCCTACTTCATCGAGGCACATCGCCTGTCCATGTTCAATCCGCGGGGTGTTGATGTATCGGTCGTTCTCGACCTGATGATCCATGACCTGGACATCATCCTTAAGCTGGCCGACGATGAGGTCGTAGATGTCCGCGCCAGCGGCGTGGCAGTGGTATCCGACCAACCAGATATTGTAAATGCCCGCATCGAGTTCAAAGGCGGCGCAGTGGCCAACCTCACGGCCTCCCGCATCAGCCTGAAGAACATGCGCAAAGTCCGTCTCTTCCAGCCCGATGCCTACATCAGCCTCGACCTGCTGGAAAAGGAAAGTCAGATCGTTCGTCTCTTTGATGCGGACGCGGCCGTTCCTGAAAATGGCCAGCAATTCCCGCTGGAGACCCCAAAAGGCCCGCGTATCATTCATGTGGACCAGCCAGACAGTGGCCCAATTAATGCCATCCAGATGGAGCTGGAAAGTCTTGCGGACAGCATAACTCATGGAAAACCCGCTGCGGTAAGCATCGAAGATGGTTACCGTGCGTTAGAACTAGCACACCGCATCTCCGCTGCCGTAGAGGCTAACCAACGGAAGCACCCGGGGCAACGGGATTAATTCTTGTGGTGTCCTTACACCTAATGAGGTTTAACATGAACAGATTTTTCACACTACTACTATCTCTGGCTGCTTTGTTGAGCTTTACCGGTTGTCCGGCAGACCTCGAAGTGCCGCCCGCCTTTATCACCATCGACGGTTTTGACCTGCAAACCCCGGATCTCGGTCCGGCCACCTCCGACATTTCGGAAGTTTGGGTATTCGCAGGCGAGAACAATAACTTCATCGGCGCCTTCCCGCTGCCAGCCCGCATCCCCGTACACAGGACCGGTTCCACGTCCATGCGCTTCGAGTCCGGGGTAAAGCAGAACGGCGTAAGTGCCACCCCCGAAATTTACGATTTCTATACCCCGGTCACCCGCACCCTGGAGCTCATCCCCGGAGAAACCATCGACCTTGGAACGCCGGTTATCGGATACCGGCCGGAGGTGAAATTTGCCATCCTGGAAACCTTTGAAGAAGGCTTCACCCGCGCCTTTACCGAGCGGGTGCGGGGAGACACTTCCCTGATCGTAACCCAGGAGTTCGTCCGAACCGGAGAATTCAGCGGAAAGATCTACCTTTCAGACGCCGACCCGCTCGTGGAAGTCGCTTCCACAGAAACCTTTAACGGGCTGACGAACGTGCGCCGCTTTGTATGGCTGGAGATGGACTTTCGCAGCGACGCCAACGGGCAATGGGGAGCAACTGGTGTCAATGGCATTGATGTCATCAGGTTTTTCGACGCTGGCTTCCGGCCGCGCAACGAATGGACCAAAGTTTACTTCAACCTCACGGAAACCATCCTCGAGTCCACCCTTGATAACTACAAGATTAACCTGACGACGCTTTTACCCGCTGAACTCTCGGAAGGCAACGTTTATCTGGACAACATTAAACTGATCCACTTCTGAGCCGGCACAGCAAAGCAGATGGTACTTCGCCAAAGGCACTCCGCCCCGACACCTCCGCCCGGCGGCGGGTAGACCTCCGCGTGTACATTGCCGCCGACTTTTTTGCCGCCTGGTTAGTCTGGACGATCTTTTTCCTCATCCGGTCCGGAAAACAGGGCAACGTTGTCACTACTGAAAGCCTGACCAACGACGTCAACTATTACTGGGGGAGCCTGCTCATTCCTTTAGGCTGGGTGCTTGCTTATGCCCTCTTCGACCAGTACCGGGACATTTACCGCCTCAGCCGGTTAAAAACCCTCTTCCAAACCCTGCTGCTTTCCATTGCCGGGGTAATTCTGTTGTTTTTTACCGTTCTCCTGGACGATGTGACCGCCGATTACCACGATTATTACCAGAACCTGCTGAGTTTACTGGCCTTACACTTTACGGTGACCGCCACCGTCCGGATGGTACTCCTCACCCGGGCAAGCCGCCGGCTGAAGCAAGGGGAAGTAACGTTCAATACCCTGATTATCGGTGGCAGCGAAGGAGCGCTCAGCCTCTACCAGGATATCCGGGCCCAGCCGAAGGGGCTGGGGTACCGGTTTGTGGGCTTTGTGGATTCGCGGCGCTCCGCGCCGCCCCTCCTGGCTGACGAACTCCCGTTACTCGGCAACCTCCGCAAACTGGCGGCCGTCATCGAAGAGCATAACGTCGAAGAAGTAATCGTTGCCATTGAAACCAGCCAGCACAACCGCCTCCGGGAACTGCTTAATGTATTATTCGATTTCGAAGACCGGGTGTTGGTCAAGATCATCCCGGACATGTACGACATCATGCTCGGTTCCGTAAAAATGGACCATGTCTTCGGCGCCGTTCTGATCGAAATCCGGCAGGGGATGATGCCAAGGTGGCAACGGTTCCTTAAACGCGTGATCGACCTTTTCGTATCTGCGGTGATGCTTTTGTTACTGGCACCGGTGTTGATCTACGTAGCCATCCGCGTAAGGCTTTCCAGCGTCGGTCCCATTTTCTACCAACAAGAGCGCATTGGCTTAAACGGCGACCCCTTCAACATCATCAAATTCCGGTCCATGTACACGGATGCGGAGGCTTTGGGACCGCAACTCAGCAGCGATGCGGACGATCGCTGTACCCCCTGGGGCGGTACAATGCGCAAATGGCGGCTTGATGAATTGCCCCAATTCTGGAATGTGCTGCGGGGAGATATGTCACTGGTCGGCCCACGGCCTGAACGGCAATACTACATCGACCTCATCAGCGCCCGCGCTCCGCATTACCGACATCTGCTGAAGGTAAGACCCGGTATTACCAGCTGGGGGCAGGTCAAGTACGGGTACGCCAGCAACGTCGACGAAATGATCCAGCGCCTCAAATTCGACATCCTTTATATAGAGAACCGGTCGTTAGCGCTTGATTTCAAGATCCTTTTTTATACGGTAGTGGTGTTGCTGCAGGGGAAGGGGAAATAGTGGGTAGTGGGTGGTAAGTTGTGGGTAGTGCTGCCGCAAATAGAAGCTCGCTGCGCTCGTGCATAAGTGCCTTTAATTCGTGAAATTATTGAGTGGTGTGCTATAAGTCAAAGCTGCACGAACGCAGTGAGCTTCGAAGACGGTACTCCCTGACTGTTTGACTTCTTGACTGTATGACTAATAATGCGCGGCCGCCGGTGCAAGAACAGGTAAAAGAGCAAAGGCATTCCTCCGTAACTTGCACCCCGACAACTTGACCACTTGATAACCCGACTACCTGACAACTCGAAAACTCGCCCATGTTCCAAGTAAAAGGCCGCCTGGTCGATCTGGATGCCCGCACTACTTACGGTGCCATCATTACGGTAAATGACGCTGGTTTCATTGAGGCCATTGAAAAAGATCCGACGCGTGATCATCGCGGCTGGTTCATCCTACCGGGTTTCGTGGATGCTCACGTACACATCGAAAGTTCGATGCTACTGCCCGTCGAATTTGCTAAACTGGCCGTCATTCATGGCACCGTTGCTACTGTTTCCGACCCGCACGAGATTGCCAACGTGATGGGATTGGAGGGCGTGGAATACATGCTGGACAACGCGACGCATACGCCACTGAACATTAATTTCGGTGCACCGAGTTGCGTGCCGGCCACCAGCTTTGAAACTGCCGGTGCGGAGTTAGGGGTCAAAGAAGTTGTCAGCTTACTGGAGCGGGAAGACATCAAATACCTGAGTGAGGTGATGAACTATCCAGCCGTTCTGAATGGTGACCTGGAGATGCTGGCTAAGATATCGGCCGCCATCGAGCGGGGGAAGGCCGTTGACGGGCACGCACCTGGCCTCCGCGGCGCGGAGGCTGCCGCCTACGCCAGGGCCGGCATCACGACCGAGCACGAGTGCACCTCCGAGGCGGAGGCCCGCGACAAACTGGCTGCCGACATGATGATCCTCATCCGGGAAGGCTCCGCCGCGAAGAACTACGCCGCGCTGCACGGGTTGATTGATGAGTTCCCCGACCGCCTGATGTTCTGCACCGACGATAGCCACCCCGACGACCTGATGGCCGGGCACATCAACCTACTCGTGAACCGGGCCATCAAGGACGGCCACAACCTGTACGATGTACTCAACATTGCCTGTCGCAATCCGGTCCAACACTACAAGCTTGATATCGGACAACTGAAAGTCGGGGACCGCGCCGACTTCATCCAGGTCGATGACCTGCGCTTCATGGCCGTGATGACGACCTATATAAAGGGACAGCTGGTCGCCGAAGCTGGCCACCATAACCTACCGGACTTCCGCCCGGAGCCCATCAACCGTTTCAACTGCTCCCCTAAAGTACCGGCCGATTTTGCCGTTGCCCCGGGGCCGGAGGGCGCTAAGCTCCGCGTCATCGAGGTATTTGACGGGGAATTGGTGACCGGAAAACAGTTGCTCTCCCCCACCCTCGATGCAGATGGCCGGCCAGTAGCAACACCTGAGCGTGACCTGCTCAAGATTGCCGTCATCAACCGATACGAGGACGCACCACCGGCAGTTGGTTTTGTGACCGGGATGAAGCTGGAGCGTGGCGCGATTGCCAGCTCGGTAGCCCATGACAGCCATAACATCGTGGTGGTGGGTGTTTCAGATGAGGACATTTGCCGGGTGGCGAATGCCGTGATTGCCGAGCGCGGCGGCATCGCCGCCGGGCGGGACGAATACCTCGAAGTATTACCCCTCCCCGTAGCGGGCATCATGAGCAACGATTCAGGTCCGCGCGTAGCCGCGCGGTACGGGGAACTCAACGGCTTTGCCCGCCGCAAGCTCCGCTGCGGGCTTGCTGCGCCGTTCATGACGCTGTCATTTCTGGCGTTGCTGGTGATTCCGGAGTTGAAGCTTAGCGATAGGGGAGTTTTTGAGGCGGGGAGCTTTTCTTTGGTGGAGTTGTGGGAGTGAGGTACTCCTACAACAATAGAAGAAACTGGGCAGACTTGAGCATCCTGTATCAGGCTAACTCTTGTTTATTACGTACTGGTGGCTTTAGCTTTTGATAATGATGGATCCATTAGGGCGAGTGGGCTTAATTAGTAAAAATTCCATATTACCAATAGAAGTATAGCCTGGCAGAAGCGTAACTACCAACAACGCCCACACTGTCTTATCTTCCCCGTCCCAACCAAAGCACATAAGATGAGACTCTCCCACTACCTCCCCCTGCTCCTGCTACTCTTCCTCTGCACCAGCGTCCGCGCCCAGGAAAAGATGATGAAGAAAGAAGGCGGCCCTGACCGGGTCCTGAATATGGACATGGCCCAGACCAGCAACCATTCCGTCAAGATCAACGGCAAAAGTGTCCCCTACCGGGTGACCATCGGCGTCCAGCCGGTCTACAACGGTAAAAATGAGGTTACGGCCGGACTCCACTTTACTTATTACGTCCGAACCGACGTAGACGATCCCAACCGCCCGCTACTGATCAGCTTCAATGGCGGCCCCGGCTCCGCTTCGGTATGGATGCACCTGGCCTACACGGGCCCCAAGGTGCTGAACATTGACGACGAGGGGTTCCCCGTGCAGCCCTACGGCGTGAGCGAGAATCCTTTTTCGGTGCTTGACGTGGCCGACATTGTGTACGTCAACCCGGTCAACACCGGTTTCAGCCGGATGGTCGATGGTGCCGACCGTGAACAGTTCTTCGGTGTCAACCAGGACATCACTTACCTGGCCGACTGGCTGTCTAACTGGGTCAGCCGCAATAATCGCTGGCGCAGTCCAAAATTCCTGATCGGTGAAAGCTACGGCACCACCCGGGTCTCCGGACTCGCACTTGAACTGCAGGAGAACAAATGGATGTACCTCAACGGTGTTATTCTGGTCTCTCCTACCGACATTGGCATCGAGCGCAACGGCATCGTAAAAGCAGCCAACCGCCTGCCTTATTTTACTGCTGCCGCCTGGTATCACAAACAGCTGTCGGCCGACCTGCAGGGCAAAGACCTGGTGGATATCCTTCCGGAAGCAGAGGCCTTTACCCAGAATGAATTGCTCCCGGCCCTCGCTAAAGGCTCGGCGCTCAGCGTCGACGAGCGGGTAGACATTGCCGAAAAAGCCGCCCGGCTCTCGGGCCTGAGCCGCCAGGAATGGCTGGACAACAACCTGATGCCCTCCACCAATTATTATTGGAAACACCTGCTGCGGGGCAACGAAGATGGCAACTTCACCATCGGCCGGCTAGACAGCCGCTACACCGGCATCGACGGCATGGCCGGTGGCGAACGCCCCGACTACAACGCAGAGCTGACCAGCTGGCTGCACTCTTTCACCCCCGCCATCAACTACTACCTCCGGGAAGAGTTGAATTTCAAGACCGACCTGCAGTACAATATGTTTGGCCCGGTTTATCCCTGGGACCGGTCGGGCGACGAAACCGGCCCCAACCTGCGCAAGGCTATGGCCATGAACCCCTACCTCAACGTCATGATCCAGAGTGGATATTTCGACGGCGCCACCAACTATTACGACGCCAAGTACAACCTCTGGCACCTTGACCCAAGCGGCAGGATGAAAGACCGGCTAAGCTTCAAAGGCTATTACTCCGGCCACATGATGTACCTGCGGCGGGAAGACCTGAAAAATGCCAATGAGCACGTGCGGGAATTCATCATGGGTAGCTTGCCGGGGGCAAAAAGCGCGAAATATTAAAGTTAAGTTGTCGGGTTGTCAGCTCAACAAAGAATAGGCCTAGAAACGTCAACTATGGTGATAACTTGACCACCGGGTGACCCCGTCATCCTCAGTGGTCCTCCCGTAGGAAAGTACCCGGAGCAGGAGCTCCTCGCCCAAAATAACCCGACAACTCGACAACTTGAACCCCCGTAACATAGACGACCTTTCCCTTTCAGCCTCCGTTGTTATCTTTAGCGGACAGACTTACCACTACTACTTATGACCAAACTATTAACCCTCCTACTGGTGCTTTCCGGATTGTTTTCGCTCAGTGCCCAAACGCCAACTTTCAAGTTTCTCGAAGCAGAATATTTCGCGGAAGGTTCGGAAGAATTGTACCGGGTGAGCGTAGACATGGAACGGCTGGAGCCACAGCTACAGCGAGCTCCTGCCGAATTTCAACGGCTGAATAGTAAAGCTACGGTTAAGCTTCCGCTCCCTAATGGCTCGTTTGCCGACTTCCGGGTCTTTAAGAGTCCACTGATCCCCAATCATCCGGAATTAGGGAGCTACAAAATTCACGGTCCGTGGGGAGGTGGACGGATGGCAATTTCGGCCAAGGGCATCCACGTGATGGCCAAGGGGCCAACTGGCTACTTCATGGTTACGCCAGTACCGGAAGTTACGGACCAGCACCGCGTCTCCAGCGTAAGAGATTACCTGACCCTGGCGACCACAGAAAACCTGGGAGAGCTCTCTTGCGGCAATACCTCAGATGAGGTGCTTAACCTGAATTTCCCCGAAGCAGAAATAGTACTGCCGACGGCGGACAAGTCGGCTAATGACCCGCAAAGTCTACATATTTACGACATGGCACTAACGTGTACGGGAGAATTCGCCCAGAACTTTGGTGGTACCACTGCAGCTGTTCAGGATGCTTTCAACGTGGTGATGAACCTGATCAATGCTATTTATGAAAATGATTTAGGCATTCGCATCAATCTCCTGGATATTCCCGGGCTGATTTACCTGAATCCGGATACCGACCCTTACAGTGAAAGTGACAATGGGTTTGCTTTGTTGGATCAGATCCAACCTGCTCTCGACTCTAATAATGTAGCCTCAGCATCCTATGACCTGGCCCATATTATTTATAGTGGTTGTAGTGGTCTGCTTGGCGTGGCACCAGGACTGGTATGCAACGACGCAGAAGGCCGTAATAAGATTCAAGGAGCAAGTTGTATACGCAGTGGTGGTTTGGAAGTGGACGCCATCGGAACGATGGCGCACGAGATTGGACATCAATTTAGCGGCAGCCATACGTGGAGCCGCTGTGGAGGTAATAATGGAGGAGGCTGGGCCGACTTCGCTGTTGAACCAGGTGGCGGTAATACCATCATGGCCTACGGAGAAATTTGTGATGACCAGTCTTATTCAGGGATAGAGCCTTATTTCCACTCCATCAGTGTTGAACAGATCGGCAATTATACGCGCCTCTCTAATGGAGCGCCCTGCGCCACCATTGTGGAGACGGATAACCTTACCCCCATAGTTGATTTTGTCTATGAAAACGATTTTGTTATTCCCGTCAGTACACCTTTCCGTCTGGAAGGGCAAGCTACCGATAGCAACAATGATGCTTTAACGTTCAGTTGGGAACAATTCGATACCGACAGAAGCTACAGCGGGCTGGGAACTCCGGAGGGGAACGCGCCAATTTTTCGTTCTGCAACTCCAACTACGGAGGGGTGGCGCAGGTACTTCCCCCGGCTAGACTTAATCGTTCAAAACAGGACCATACGCGAGGAGCGCCTACCTACTTACAGCCGGGACCTCACCTTCCGCCTCACTGCGCGCGATAACAACGTAGAATCCGGAGGGGCCGACTGGAAACAAATGAATTTCCGGGCCGATGAGGCCGCCGGGCCGTTCCTCGTTAACAACCCCGACTCTTCTATTTGGTTAGTTGGAGACTATATGGAAGTGACCTGGGAGGTGGCAAGTACCAACCTTTCCCCCGTCAACTGCAAGCGGGTCAATATCCTGTTGTCCACAGATGGTGGGCAGACTTTCGACCTTGTCCTCGCCGAGAACGTAGCCAATAACGGCGGCGCATTTGTAACCGTACCTGAGGCGCTAAGTACCGAGGCCCTGATCATGGTTGAAGCTGCTGACAATATTTTCCTCAACGTCAACCAGAATAGTTTCCAGGTACTCCCGGCGGTAGTTCCTGGCTACACGCTGGAGCCTTCAATTCGGTTCGACGAAGTTTGCCTGCCTGAGGTTATTGACATTGACCTTAACTCCGGCAGCATCCTTGACTTTGCCGCGCCCATCGCGCTGTCCGTTGATACAGCAGGTGTACCCGCAGGGGCCATCGTTTCATTTTCCTCACCTGAGCTTACTCCCGGAGAGACCTCAACCATGTCCGTTGACCTCAGTAACGTTCGCTTAAACGGCACCATCGAACTCACCATCATCGCCGTTGCTGAAGGCCTGGATACCGCCCGCCGTACCGTCCTGCTGGACGTAACGGACAATGACTACTCCGACCTCGCAACCATTGCTCCGGCAGAAGGCACCGCCGGTATCATTCTTGCAACCACCTTCGACTGGACGGACGCAGTAAATGCTGACACCTACGAAATCGAGATCGGCACCTCTCCAACCTTCCAGGAAAACACCATTTTTGAGCGGGCCATTGGCCTGACGAACAGTCAGTACCTACCCATAGAATTTTTCGACGCCAATACCCTGTATTTTTGGCGTATTCGCCCCCTAAACAGCTGTGGCCTTGGCCCCTGGAGTGCACCGAAGAGCTTCCGTACCATCAACAGCGCATGTAATGCCTTTACGCCTGACGATGTGCCGGTAGGCCTGCCCGGTTCCGGCCCTTCCTTTACCCGTGAGTCCAGGATATTTATCGAACAGGGCGGAGCGATCAGCGACCTCAATATTCCGAATGTCAACATTCAGTACAACTTTGCCTCT
>NZ_KB890413.1:103474-363339 GCF_000373105.1 Neolewinella persica DSM 23188
GCGCTGAACCATCAGCTTTCCCTGGAGCTCTTCGACCTTAACGGCCGGATGCTGCAACGCAGCGCCGTTGCTGGTGCGGCCAAGTCCGCTTCGCTAGACATGACGGCCTTGCCGTCTGGTGTTTACCTCCTTCGCATTGACGGCGCGGTGCGTCGGATCGTGAAACGGTAGTTTTACAAACAACCAGTCTTACAAAACCGCGCTTAGCCTCTTGTTGAGGTTACGGGCGGTTTTGTGTTTAGACTTAAGACTTCCAGCCGCTGAAGGGCCTTCCGTCGGGCGGATGTTTAAAATCTAACGACCCTGACAACAGGACAACTCGACAACCAGACACCTTGACTTTCTTTCCGCAACACACACGACCTTTTCCCCCACCCCACTTTCTTATCTTTGCCCGCCAGATATAAACCAATTATGATCAGACTTTTATCGCTGGCGTTAGCCTTCTGCTGCGCCCTGAGCCTCTCGGCTCAATCTTCCGCTTTCGAATTTTCCGGCACCGTAGCCGTAGCAAGTGGTATTGATGAGGTACGTACGACGACCGTTGACCTTAACAAACTGCAAAAGGTATTGCGGAAGGCTCCCCCCGAATTTCAGGGGCTGAAGAGCAATACGACCGTTAGCCTGCCGCTGCCGAATGGTGGTTTTGCCGAATTTGTGGTGTACGATAGTCCGGTCATCAAAGGGCACCCGGAGTTGGGCAGTTACAAGCTCAGCGGCCCATGGGGCGGAGGACGAATGTCTACATCGGTGCGTGGCATGTCGGCAGTTCTCAAAGGTCCTGACGGTTACTTCATCATCGATGAAAACGAAGACGTGCCAGGCCAGTACCACGTAGCAAATTTTGGCGCCTTCATGGCTATGAGCCCCGAAAACCAGGGCGTACTGTCTTGCGGTGCAACCCCGGCAGAGTTGGATATCCTGGACCTTCCGGAGTTGGGCGAGATCGCAGGTGCAAGGGCAAATCAGAAAGCAGGCAATGACGCTCAGTCGCTTCGCATATACGATTTGGCACTAACCTGTACCGGCGAGTTTGGCCGCAGTGTGGGAGGTACGGAAGAACTCGTACTGGAAGCCTTTAATACCTCAATAAACGCGATTAACTCCGTTTACGAAAATGATTTAGGTATCCGGCTGCAAATCCTTGATGCGCCTGGTCTTATCTACCTGGACCCTGGAACGGACCCATTCCTTAACGCTGATAATACCGGAGGCCTGCTTCCTCAGGTAATAGGTGCCATCGAAGCTAACGGTATTGCGCCTGAAACTTATGACATCGGACATGTTTTCACGGTCGGCTGTGACGCAGGCGGAGGGATTTTCACCGCAGGTACCGCAGCTCTAGGCAGTGCTTGTAATGAACAGTCGAAGACTCGAGCATCAACCTGCTTTTGGCGACCTATTGTGACCACAAGCCTGGGAACCATGGCCCACGAAATCGCTCATCAGTTTGATGTCAACCATAGTTGGAACAATTGCTCCAGTTCCCAAGGTCAACGTAGCGGATCCTCTGCCTTTGAACCAGGTGGTGGCAAAACGATCATGTCATACTCTAGTGCTTGTGGAACAGACAATTATCCCAGAGGTGGCCCTAGTGATCCTTATTTCCACGTCGGCAGCCTTCAAGAATTTTTCTTTTTTAGCCGTCAGGGGCCAGCGAGTGACTGTCCGACCATTGTGGAAACGGATAATTTCACCCCGGAGGTATCTTTTGATTATTCTGATGATTTCTATATTCCAATCAGCACGCCTTTCCGTTTAGAAGGCTCAGCAACGGATGCTAATGATGCCGAAGAAGACCTTACCTTCATCTGGGAGCAATATGATCTTGGTCCGGCTACACCAATTAGGGAGCCTCGTGGAAATTCCCCACTCTTTCGCTCCTACCTTCCCTCCGCAGAGGGTAATGTGCGATACTTCCCCCTATTACAGTACATTATCGAAGGAAGCAGTCCTCCTGAAGAGACCCTGCCTACTTACGCCAGAGATATGACCTTTCGGCTTACCGCCCGGGACAACAATATCCAGGCAGGTGGCGTGGATTGGAAAGAAATACACTTTTTAACCGATGAAGGAGCCGGACCGTTTGAAGTAAACGACCCCGCCGACACCGCATGGTTTGTGGGCGATTACCGGGAAGTAACCTGGGATGTTGCCAACACCAATGTAGCCCCGGTTAACTGCCAGCGCGTCAACATCGTCCTGTCCAATGACGGTGGACTTACTTTTGATGTCGTCCTGATAGAAAACGTAGCCAATAATGGTAGTGCCTTTGTCACTATTCCCGAGACAGCAGTTAGTACTGATGCCTTGATCATGGTCGAGGCAGCCGATAATGTTTTTCTTAATGTCAACCAGAATAGCTTCCAGGTACTCCCGGCGGTAGTTCCTGGCTACACGCTGGAGCCGGCGGTTCGGTTCAGCGAAGTTTGTATACCTGATGTGGTTGACATTGACTTTAACTCCGGCAGCATCCTCGACTTTGCCGCGCCCATCGCGCTGTCCGTTGATACAGCAGGTATACCAGCTGGGGCCATCGTTTCATTTTCCTCACCTGAGCTTACTCCCGGAGAGACCTCAACCATGACCGTTGACCTCAGTGACGTTCGCCTCAGTGGCGCACTCGAACTCACCATCATCGCCATTGTTGAAGGCCAGGATACCGCCCGCCGTACCGTCCTGCTGGACGTAACGGACAATGACTACTCTGACCTCGCAACCATTGCTCCGGCAGAAGGCACCGCCGGTATCATTCTTGCAACCACCTTCGACTGGACGGACGCTGTAAATGCTGACACCTACGAAATCGAGATCGGCACCTCTCCAACCTTTCAGGAAAGCACCGTTTTTGAACGGGCGATTGGCCTGACGAACAGTGAGTACCTGCCCGCAGAATTTTTCGACGCCAACACCCTGTATTTCTGGCGTATTCGCCCCCTAAACAGCTGTGGCCTTGGCCCCTGGAGTGCACCGAAGAGCTTCCGCACCATCAACAGCGAATGTAATGCATTTGCGCCTGACGATGTGCCGATCGGCCTACCCGGTTCCGGCCCTTCCTTTACCCGTGAGTCCAGGATATTTATCGAACAGGGCGGAGCGATCAGCGACCTCAATATTCCAAATGTCAACATTCAGTACAACTTTGCCTCTGAGGTTACGCTAACGTTGGTAAGTCCGGCGGGTACCCGCGTGACGCTTTACGAAGAAAAGTGTTTCTCTACCAATAAGATTGACCTTGGCTTCGATGATGACGCCCCGATCGCAGTTGCCTGTCCACCCGACGACCGCCGGGTATTTCAGCCGGAGGGCACTTTAGCCGATTTTATCGGAGAAGACACCTTCGGTGAATGGGTCCTGGAAGTTATGGTCAGCGAAACCGGTGGATCCGCTGGTTCCATTCAGGGCTGGCAAGTTGAATTCTGTTCCGATGTGGCTGCCGTGGCCCCTCAGTCCATCAACAATACGGCAACGGAAGTGCTGCCGCTTGGCAGCAGCGTGATCCTGAAAGAAAAGCTGAGTGTAACCAGTACCGCTTTCAGGAACGAATTGGTACAATACACCATTACTGACCTGCCGGATGCTGGCCGCCTGATGCTTTACGGTGCTGAATTGATGGTTGGAGACACCTTCCAGCAGGACGACATTAATGGCCTGGGTCTTTTTTATGAAAACACGGATGACAGTGCCGATACCGATGATTTCGGTTTCCTCGTGACGACACCTGACGGCGGCTACCTGCCAATTGCCTATCACGACATCATCATCACGGAAGATGCCGTAACCAGTAACCNAAGCGTCAGCACCATCGATGCTGGNCTGGTTGCTTTCCCTAACCCGGTAGGCGACGNGCTCANCCTGCGTTGGGACGTAGCGCTGAACCATCAGCTTTCCCTGGAGCTCTTCGACCTTAACGGCCGGATGCTGCAACGCAGCGCCGTTGCTGGTGCGGCCAAGTCCGCTTCGCTGGACATGACGGCATTGCCGTCTGGTGTTTACCTCCTTCGCATTGACGGCGCGGTGCGCCGGATCGTGAAACGGTAGTCTCACGGCAAACCCCAGACTACGCCGCCCGTAGCCTCTTGCTGAGGTTACGGGCGGTTTGTTTTTTAGGCGCGCGGGCAAGCCCCGCCCCTACAGATATCCCCGTGATTAACAAAACTTTTGAAACGATCCACTAGCAGGCTGTAGGAGACGACTTAGTCCAAAAGTAGAAGATTGAGAGGCACCGCAACAAAACCTTTAAGACTTTAGTAAGATACAACCAGGCAACACGTTGACCTTTATCCGCGTCAACAACCTAGTGGCCTGTCAACTATACTTGCTACTTTTGCGCTCTGGAACCTCCGACCAGTTCTGGCTGCCTCAGTATAAACATATACTCTCTTTACGCTTCCCCATGCTGAAAAAACTTGATTGGTACATAATTGGAAAATTCCTTCGCACCTTCTTCTTTACGGTGTTGATCTTTTCCATGGTGAGCCTGATCATTGATTTCAGTGAAAAGATTGAGCGGTTCATTGAGAGCGACATCAGCAAGATGGAGATTACTTTCGAGTATTTCCCCACCTTTCTGCTTTTCATCCTGGGCCTTCTTTGGCCGATGCTGACCATGATTGCAGTCATCTTCTTTACTGGCAGGATGGCCAGTAATTCGGAGATCATCAGCATTCTGAATGCGGGGGTTAGCTTCCGTCGCTTCCTGCGGCCCTATATGATTTCGGCGGGCTTCCTGTCTTTACTCTACGTTATTGGCATCAACTACGTCATTCCATTGGGGAATGCCCATCGTACGGAGTTAGAAAGGGTTTACTTCAATCGAAACCGGGACGTGGGCAAAACCCAAAATGTCCACATGTTCGTCGCGCCTAATACGAAAGTATTCATGACGCACTTCAGCAAACGGGACAGCACGGCACGGAATTTCAGGATAGAGTACTTCGAAGAGAATAAGCTGACCAGCCTGACTAAAGCACGCTCGGCCCAATACGTTCCTGGAGATACTGCCTATTGGCGGCTTTCCAACTATGAAATCAGGACCTTCGATGAGGAAGACGAAACACTAACGCTGGGCGGCCGACAAACATTAGATACAGTTCTTAACCTCGCCCCGAAAGACTTCGTAGATTACCAGGAGCAACAGTCCTCCATGTCTACCCCCGAGCTGTTGGCCCACCTGCGTAAACAACGGGAACGTGGCTCAGGCAATATCCGCAGGTACGAAGTCGAGCTGGCCCGCAGATCAGCAGAACCCTTTACGTTATTCATCCTAACGCTGATCGGGGTCGCAGTGGCCGGACGGAAGACACGTGGAGGCATGGGCGTACAGCTGGCCATCGGAATCTTTATTGGCGCACTGTTTGTATTCCTCAGCCGTTTTGCTTCCACCATCAGCGCCAGCGCTGACCTGCCGGTTTACCTAGGTATGTGGATGCCCAACCTGATCTTCTTCGCCGCGGCAATGTACTTTGTAGCGAATGCTCAGCGGTAGCTTCAATCCATAATTCAATGGTTCCATGCAGGCAGCTCGTGTGCCTGGGTGAAATTGCCTTCGGTGACGAGCAGGTTGACCAGGTGGCAATTCAGCCGGAGCGAGACAACAAAAAACTAAACCCTGCACCTGCGGCCCCGCCCACTTATTGACCAGGGGAATTATCTGCGTTCGTCCCCCTTGTCCGAATTCATCCCCAGGCAAGAATGCAGACAGTTCGTTATACCAAATAGCCTTACATGGCTAAAATCTGCCAATTTCACTAAGCTTGTCTAACCTTTTACCCCCAATAAAGGGCAAAAGGTTAGACAAAACATTCAACTTTTCATTTTTTACTGAAAGTTTAGAATAATATTTTTTGCTCGTTTGTCCACAAATACGCTTGAAAAACAGTCGATTACGCAGTGAATACTGAAAAATAGTTAGGCAAGAGTCTGAAAACAGGCATCGAGTACTGTCTTAAACTTGTACTATATCTAACTTTTGCCTAACTTTGGTTCAACAAACTGACCCACTAAAGATTAATCAGCATGTCACAGACTGAATTTTTTACCGATTTTAATCGGCTCACTACCCTTCTTAATTCATTTGCTTACAACCTGACAAAGAATTCTGAAGACGCGAAAGACCTTTACCAGGAAACTGCTTTCCGTGCAATAACCAATCGCGAGAAGTTCCGCCCCGGGACTAACCTGAAGGCCTGGTTGTTCACAATCATGAAGAACATCTTCATTAACAACTACCGCAAGAAGGTGAAGGCGAACACCATCATGGACAATACAGATAATCTGTACTACCTCAATTCGGGGAACGTATCCATAGACAATGCCGCAGACAGTAACATTCTGATCAAGGAGCTCAAGGGAATGATTGAATTGTTGGACGACAGTACCCGCATTCCTTTTTTGATGCACTACCAAGGTTTCAAGTACCAGGAAATTGCGGATCACTTGAGCCTGCCATTGGGAACGGTGAAGAGTCGCATCTTTTTCGCCCGTAAAGACCTGAAGGCTAAAATTGCCCGCCAGTACGGCAAGCTGCGGGAACAATAGATCCCCATCTGACCGATAGTAGCAGGCCTAAACATAAAGTTATACGATTTTTTGTCAATTTGTCTCTCCTGTATAAATTACAATCTCCGCCGTGGCTCCTGGCAGTCACGGCGGATTTTTTATGCATCTTACAGCCCAATTATGCTCAATACAGACTGGCTTTTTTTTCAGCAAGCGCTTTTAGGCTGGTATCGACCGGACAGGCGGCCGATGCCGTGGAAAGCCATTAAGGATCCCTATGCCATCTGGCTAAGTGAGATCATCCTGCAGCAAACGAGAGTAGAACAAGGCCTGCCCTATTTCGAGCGATTTGTTGCGGCCTACCCAACAGTAGTGGACTTAGCTGCGGCAGAAGACGATGCAGTAATGAAGCTCTGGGAAGGATTGGGGTACTACTCCCGCGCCAGAAACCTGTTGAAAGCGGCCAGAATGGTTACTGCCGAACATGACGGTGCCTTTCCGGACACCTACGCCGGCTTACGCACCCTGCCGGGTATAGGCCCTTATACCGCCGCAGCAATCGCCTCCTTTGCATTTGACCGGCAGGTAGCCGTACTGGACGGTAACGTGTTCCGGATACTGGCCCGTTTCATGAATGATTCTACCCCGATAGATACCGGTAAGGGACGGAAGCACTACGAGGCGCTCGTAAGCTCCGCACTGGGTGCCACCCAGGCCCGAACGTTTAACCAGGCCATCATGGATTTTGGGGCCCTGGTTTGTACGCCCCGCAAAGCCAGTTGCCACCAATGCCCACTGGCAGATCAATGCGCTTCTCTGGTAGCAGGGACGGTGTACGACCGGCCCGTGAAAGAGAAAAAACTTAAACGCCGGAGCCGCTATTTCCATTTTTTAGTCGTGAGCGATCGTAAAGGAAATACCATTATTGAACAACGGGGGGAAGGCGACATCTGGCAGGCGCTGTATCAATTTCCGCTGATTGAGGTGGATCGGGACGGTCTCACCACCGAAGCTTTGCCCCAGCAAGACGGCTGGCCGGATTGGCTGCCAGCGGATCAACTCAAGCTTACCCGCAGAAGCCCTCCGTTCAAACAGCAACTCACCCACCAGACGATCGTGGCGGTATTTCATCATTTTACTTACCCGGAATTACCCGGTGAAATCGTGGGTCGACAAGTGGTTAAAAACAAAATGTTTAGTAACATTGCTTTCCCACGGGTCATTACCAAATATTTGGCGGATAAAACCTTACTTTTAGACCTCTTTTAAAACAAGGTATAAGATGATCAATAAAGTAACGTTGGTTGGCCGGCTGGGTGCCGAGCCGGAAGTACGCACACTGGAAAGCGGAGCGATGGTTGCCAAATTCGGCATGGCCACCTCCGAAAGTTATAAAGACCGCGCGGGGGAATGGCAAGAGCAGACGGAGTGGCACGACGTAGTGGTGTGGCGTGGCCTCGCTGAGCGCGCGCAAGAGTACCTCAAGAAAGGTTCCCTGATCTACCTGGAAGGTAAACTGACCCATCGTAAATGGCAAGACAAGGACGGCAATAACCGCAAGACGACTGAGGTGGTAGGCAGTTATTACCGGGTAATGCCTACGGCTCCGCGCAATGGGGGCAGTAGCAACTACATGCCCACCGAAGAACCTGCGATGGGAACGTCCGCGCCTCCTCCCAAGAGTGCAACGGCGGCATCCGAACCTACTGAACCAGCTAATAGCGGTGGAGATGACGGCGAAGACCTGCCATTTTAAGAACACCTCTTTCCACGAGGGCGGGGCTTTGCAAAACGCTACCGCGTTTTTAGTTTTCAGACAACTTACCACCAGGGAGAATAATAGGGCGAAGGGTATCAACCTTCGCCCTATCTTTGTAGTTCAAAATTCATAGCAAACTTAATAGTTGGGAGCTTCCGACCACCTTTCCGTCTTTCTACCTCAGTTATTCCTGCTCAGCACCGGAGCCGTGATAGGGCTTGGCATTTTAAGTATTGCGCTGCTTCTGTTTCTCTCTGGTTTGGTTTCGGGTTCGGAGGTCGCCTACTTCTCTCTGACGCCAAACGATTACGATGAGATCGAAGGTAAGGAAACGGCCAACGGACGATTGATCCTCAGTTTTCGCGATCAACCCAGACGTTTACTGGCCACCATTCTTATCGCCAACAACTTCATCAACATTGCCATCGTCCTGATCTCGGACCTGCTCCTGGCACAGCTGTTTCCGGCGGGTTTCTTTGTCACTCAGGCAGACAAACTGCTGACGTCTATCCCAGGGATGATGAATTTCATCACAGCAGAGACCATGGGGACAAGTATACGCTTCCTCATTACGGTGATCGGGGTGACCTTTTTACTCGTGCTTTTCGGTGAGGTTGCGCCTAAAGTCTACGCTCGCTACAATAAGCTGAAACTTGCCAACCTGATGGCCCGGCCCATCAACACCATGATGAGTTTGTTCCGTCCATTATCCTATGCACTGGTAAGCGGCGCATCCGTGGTTGAAAAACGCCTGGAGAACCATACCCTCGATTCTGCTTCTGCCAGCCAGGAGGAAATTGATGAAGCGATTGAATTGACGGTTAACAACGAGGATAACGGCGAAGAAGGCGGGCGGCAGGACGTCGACATTCTGAAGCGCATCGTTCAGTTCGCCAACGTTACGGTCCGGCAGGTAATGCGTTCGCGCGGAGATGTGATCGCCGTGGAACAAAAAGTCGATTACCATGAGCTACTGGCCGTGATCCGCGAGCACGGATACAGCCGCATTCCGGTATTTGAGGAAGATTTCGATAAAGTCCGGGGGGTACTGTACGTAAAAGACCTGTTGGGCTACCGCTACGAAAAAGCGGATTTCAACTGGATGACGCTTGTCCGCCCCGACGTACTTTACGTGCCGGAGAATAAAAAAGTGAGTGATCTGCTCAAAGATTTCCAGCAACAAAAGATGCACCTCGCTATTGTCGTCAACGAATACGGCGGCACGGAGGGCATCGTCACTTTGGAGGATGTTTTGGAAGAAGTTATCGGCGACATCCAGGATGAATTCGACGAGGGTGACGAGATCATTTATGAAAAGATCGATGACCTGAATTATGTCTTTGATGGCAAGACGCTGTTGAACGACGTCTGTCGGGTCCTCGAACTCCCTACCAGCACTTTCGACGGCCTTAAAGGGGAAGCTGAATCCCTTGCCGGGCTGATCCTGGAACTGCAAAGTCAATTTCCCGAAATTGAGCAGGAAATGACCTGTGAAGGTTACCGCTTCAAGGTCATGTCGATGACTAAGCGACGGATTGAAGAGATTTTGGTGACGTTGCCTAGTGTGGAGTAGGAGTTTTTCAGGCGCGGCCGCAGGTGCAAAGGGGAGGTAAAAGGAGCAGGGTCGAACCCTGAACCGAGCCCTATTTGGGGTAATCATTCAGAACAATCGCTCCGCGATAAGTTTCCTCGAATAAGCGGAGGACTAAACCGAAATTTTCTGGAGGCTTTCATTAGGACTAATCCAATGATCCTCTGTCAATGCTTTTAAGAATATCAAACGCCCGCAGTGATTCTTTATAGATCGCAGATCTGCTATAATTTTCAACAAGCCATAATGCTTGATCAGCTTCAGTACTGACGCCCTCTCCTTGTGGAAAGTTTATCTGGTAATCTTTGTAGCTCTCATTAAAATGGCCAATATTTTCTCCAGCTACTTTTCTTATGTAGGCTATGTGCTCATTTTTAATTGGTGAATCTAACTCGTCAGCAACGGCGATAAGCATTTCGGCGTAGGCGTCACAGTCTCCGGCTCCTTGTGCTAGAAGTGTTAGAAGAGATTTTTTTATAATTTCGTTACGTTCTGGAGATGCGGGTTCTCGTAAGGCAGCTCTATGGCCTACTTCGTATGCACATAGTTGCATGCTTGGAGCAAGTGTTTTGTCGTAAATCTGTGCGTTGAAATTATATTTTTCACTTAGATTCTTAACTATCTCCTGCAGTTCCACTAAAGGGATTTGGTATTTTCGCTTACTTAGTTTACGAATCAGTTCTATTGTTGGCGCATTATTTGGCCGATAGTCCGGTTCAGTTTTTAAGGTATACCTGAAATTTAGGGAGCTTGATAACTGGCTGTTATGCAACGTTTGCATTACTCTAAGATCCCTATTAACACTAGCCATATTTTGGCTAACAGCAACTAAAGGTTCCTTATTACATGACGAAAATAAGGTAGTTACCATTAAAATATATAGGAGGATAAATTTCATGATTTTAGTTATTTTTAGTTACCTGTTTTTTGATGTAAGAGTCAAAGTATTACAAAAGCAAAAGATGTATCAAGTTGTGTTTTCGCAGGTGTTTACTACTAATTTATAAGACTAACTCTTTAAAAATGATACGCATTTTTTAAGTATTAATTATGTGGGTATAAATCGCAATTAATCAAACTATAGAAGGCCGAAACACCCCTCCTAAGTTAGTGCCTCCTGTGCAAAAACCAAAAAGAACTACTAACTCCGCGTTTCTCCGCCGCTCCGCCACCCCGACTGCCCCTCACAAAAATTAGGAAATGACAATAGAAACAGCTTAAACACTTCAGGTGAATTGCTTTCTAAGACACTTTGCCTTATTGCTTTGAAGAAAATGAACGCTGCAACAATAACCAGTTGAATCCTTACTATTTTCGAAACACTTCCCATTATTCTGCTATTTCTTGATTTTCGAGATCGTAGTCCCCGTTGACTTAGCTGGCTTGTCCATGTCCTCGAGTGCAAAATCAATCGACGCCAGAATTAAGGCCTTCACTTTAGTATACTGCTAGTACCACTCTGAAAAAAGATAATTGAACGCCCTATTTGCTTTCAGATATACAATATGACGATATCGTCTTCAAATTATCCTCATCATCAAATTCATAAACATCACAAGCAGCTATTCTATTTATGCTTACTTCTTCTCTGAAAAACTCACCTGTCCCCATTACTACAACCTTATTACCAGCTTCTACTACATCTTTGGTTTCAAATTGAGTCTGAACAGACTTAAAATACTCAGCTATTTGAACGCAATTTTGGATCACGTCTGATTTTCCTTTAAATACATTTTCACCAATGACATTCCATTGTATATTTTCTAACATGTGTGGAAATGTAACTTCAAACTCGCCATTTGAAAACGACTCAGCAATTTCTCTCTTCCTTTTTTTTGTAGCCTCCATTAAATAGTTATTGAATATTTACAGGTACTTTTTTAAGGCTGACCAACTTCGCGTTTCCAACATAACACCTACGGCCCACATCCTTCCCTCCAAAGTTAAGGATACAAAAAGAAAATTCATCTTCCATACCCAATACGGATCGCCACTACTATTCCCGCCAAACCCCACTTCCCCGATCCACCTCCAACAACAAATACTCCGGGTCCAAAACCACCCGATCCACCGCCACCGGAAGCAAAAAAGTAAACGTATTCCGAATCCCATCTACCCGGACCTGCCGAATCTCCAACTCCTCCTCACCGGCATAGAAGCCAAGGCGGAGGTAATCCGCCAAAGGAAGAGACTGAAGGTCACCGTCCGCCAGGGTAACACCTCCGGCATCAGCGTAGGACTTGGTGCCTTTGGCATCGGAGCGGTACTTGGTGGCCGTCAGGCCGACGGTGACTTGAAACTGGCCGTTTGAGGCTGGGGTGACGACGACGGATTCCAGGGTATTGTCGTAGAGGGTGATGGTCTCGAAGTAGTCGTGGAGGAGATATTGGAGAGAATCGGGGGTGACGGCGCGGAAGGCCTCGACGAAGTCGAGGGAACTAGCGAAGGGCGGCGGGGCGAAGCGGTACTGGCGTTCAAAATCAGCAACGGCTTCGTTAAAAACAGTCTCGCCCAGGTAGTGGTACAAAGCATTATAGGCGACGGAGGCTTTGCGGTAATTGAGGCGCTTTTGGTCTACTCCGGCCAGGATGAGCGGGACTTCATCAGTACTACGCGCCCGCTCCCGCAGGTAAAGCTCCTGCCAGAGCTTGAGGATCCCGCGGGAGAACTTCGCTCCGAACTCCCGTTCCGTGATCCGGATGGCGAGGTAATCCGCCATGCCTTCGGTAATGACGCGGCCGCCGGCCACATTGGCCGGGTCCACCCGGTGCCCCCACCAATAGTGCGCCACTTCGTGCGCGCCAGTGAAGAAGGGTACATTGAACACTTCGTTGTTTTCGTGGTCGATGTCGCACAGCAGCATCCGTTCCGAGTAAGGGATCAGGTTACCGTTCAGCGTCGCGTGGCTCCCGAAGCTGTTGGGAAACTCCACCATCTTGAGGCTTTTGTGCTCCAGCGGACCGAAAATCGAGCTGCAGTAATCAATGCTGGCGCCTACCCCTTGCCGGATGTGGGGGATGTTTTCGTCGTGGGCGGGATGGTAGTTAAACTCGAGGGGGATGCCTCCGGCCGTATCCCGTTGGGTCGCGTAGCGACCCGATAGCCAGGAGACGTCACTTACAATGGGTTTGTCGGACCGGTAGTGGAAGTAGTTTCGGCCGTTTTCAGTCCATTCTTTTACCAGGTTCCCCGTGGAGAAGGCCCGCTGATCACCGCTCGTACTGATGGTCGTTTCGTAGTAGATACCGCCCATGTTATTGCTTGGGAAGGAATAGCCCAGCAAGGTAGAATCGGTTGGCAGTTGAGAGGGCAATTCCTGGGTACCCAGGCCAAATCTTCTCCGCTTCTCGATATTCTTCAAAAAAGCATTTCGGATGCCCAGGTCCGGGAGTATGTGGTAACCGAGTAGGTAGGTGCCGTTGGTCTTTATTCGATCGTTGGTTTTCAAGAGGCCGTTTTCTTTATTCCGGATGTTTACATCGAGGGCCATAGAATCACCTTTTAGCAACGGCTTGTTGAGCCGGACAATGGTGTACCGCATTTCCTCATCGTCGGTAATGATGGAATGGGGGTTTCTGATGCGGTACTCCCCCTCTTCTTTCAGACTGGTGGCCAGTAGAATGGTATCCAACGGCTGGTCCACTTTATTGACGAACCACATAGTGCCTTCTGCCCGGTATTCGAAGGTGGCCGGGTAAAGGTCTATATCGATGTTAACGCGGGCCAGGCGAGGTTGCAGCCTATCGAAATACTGGCCGTATTCCAGCTCGTTTTTTGCTAAGAAGGCGTCGTATTCCGCATTACTGACTTCAGCGAAGTTGCCGTAGGTGTCGTGGTAGTATAGCCCTGCGCCCAGGCCGACAAAAGCTACCAGTCCGGCGAACATCGCCATTCGCAGCGGCTGCTTGCCCTTAACCATACTTTGCATCCTGCGTTCGCGCCAGGAAAAAACATAGCCACGTTTCCACAACAGCAGGCTCAAGCCCAACAACAACAGTCCGCCAACCAACCAATAAAGCTGGTAGGAGAAGTAATACAAAAGGCCGGGTTCGTAGCCGAAGAAATCCGAATACGGAAAGCCCAGCAAGGTACCCGGTACGCTGTTGAATTGAAAAATGCCCGACTGCAAAAAGGGCCATTCTAAGAATTTGCCGATCTCGGCCACCGCTCCGAAACAGAAGGGCAGCAGAAGCAGCGCAAAGAAGCCCAGGTACATATTCCGGAACAGGGTGTGGATGAAGGTGGCCAGGCAGGCCCCGATGAGGAAAGTGATGAAATGCAAGCCGAACAACTCGAACAAATAATGCCCGATTTCGTAGCGTCCGTAGCCGCTCATCGTTTGGTTGATGATGCCGGCCACCATCACGATGGCGAGCAACAGCAGCTGGACTTTAGCCACGGCCAACAGTCGGGAAAGCATCAAGACCCAATCGGGCTGGGGCGATACATCGACAAGATCCCCCATGCCGCTGGTCTCGCCCCGGTACGCCAGCACGCCGACGTACAAATAGGTCACCAGATTGATCACGAAACTGAAGATGAACATCGGTACGGAGAGCATCGTCGACGTCGTCGGCTGGATCTCAAAACCAAACTGCGGGTTCATCTGGCTCTGTTGCAGGAAGACGAGGAGAAAACCACCAACCAGGAGGGCGGCAAAGGGCCAGCTTAGGACGATGAAGCGGAAATCGGTGTTGGAAAGGGCCCAGGTGGTTTTTAGGCGATGGGGGAGGGTGAAGTTGTAGGCTGGGTTTAAATGTACCGCGTGTTCGCCTCTCCTTCGGTCCCTCTCCCCCGGAGAGGGATGCCCCTTCGACATTGTTTCATGGTAAGATTTTAGCGCTTCCTGCGCATCACTTTTCTTGTACAAAGAGACTCCACTTAGTGGATTTTCACTATCCGTCCGACGGGAGGGCTGGCGACCAAATTGGCTGAAGCTGAAGTTCCGCCACGCCGACCAGCAAAGCAACCAACTCACCCCCAGCCATAGCCCCCGGTTGGCAACAACCAGCCCGGTGAGCGGGACAGCAAGTACATTACGTTCCGCGACGGTCCAGTACTTCACCGCGCTACGAACCCCGGTCATACCCGTAGGATCGAGCAAAGTAGCGATGGTCTCCAGGTCACTTCTCCCCAACATGCTGCTCATTAATGACTGCACCATGATAACGATGATGATGGCGATAAAGGCAAGGTAGACGTTGCGGGTGCGCAGGACAATCCAGAAGACGAGAGCACCGAACAACAAAACGTTCGGCAGCAGAAAAATGCCGTAGAGCAACAGGTAATCGCTTGCCTTGAAGGGCCCGATTACTCCGGCCCCGATGCCCGGCATCATCGCTCCCAGGGCAAAGCCCAGGCCGATACAACAGACGATGACCATGACCACCAGCATGGCGCTGCCGAATTTCGCTACCAGGTAATCCTTTTTCGTGATCGGGTAGGAAAACAGGACGGTGTACATCCGGCTTTTGTAATCGCGGTAAATCGCCGCCCCCACAATGGTCGGCAGTAAAAAGAGCAAGAGGTTGTTGAGGTAGGTGGACATGAACAGCAGCCGGTAGCCGGAGTTGATGACCTCGGCGTTATCGCCGCCCGGTGCTTCACTGGCCGTTCCCCACATCGTAATGAATGAAATGCCAAAGAGGACCAGGGCGCACAACCATGGCAGGGGCTGGCGGAGCCAGTGTTGAAGTTCGTGCTGTAGGATGGGGAAGAGCATAGTGGTCAGTTTTTGGGTTGCAGGGGTTGCAGGGGTTGCAGGGGTTGCAGGGGTTGCAGGGGTTGCAGGGGTTGCAGGGGTTGCAGAAAAAATTGCCGCAGGCAATTCAACCAAATTTTTTCAGCATTTTTTTCAAAATAATTTGTCAAAAACGAGCGGAGCGAGCAGCCTGATGCGGAAGCTGCAACCTGCAACCTGCAACGCGCCGAAGGCGTCCTGCAACAAGGAGCGCTAGCGACTGGCCTGCAACGGGAGCGTAAGCGACCTCTGCAACGCAGCGAAATAAACGTCCTCCAACGTAGGCGAGACCACCCTGAATTCAGGCATTCCGATATCCGTCAGCACCCGAATCCGGAGGCTGTTATCCCGGTTATAAGCGGAGGATAAAACAGTATACCGGCGTTGGTAGTCCGGCAATTCAGTGGCGGAGATATTGGTGGTCCATATCTTACCCTCCAGGTTTTCGATAGCGGCTTCGGGTGTGGTGTGCAAGAGGAGTTGGCCTTGATTGAGCACTGCCATATCGGTACAGAGATCCTTGATGTCCTCCACGATGTGGGTGGAAAAAATGACGATGCTCTCGGTGCTGATGGCCCGCAGGATGTTGAGGAAGCGTTGGCGTTCGGTGGGATCGAGGCCGGCGGTGGGTTCGTCGACAATGATAAGTTTGGGATTATTCAGTAGCAATTGGGCGATGCCAAACCGTTGTTTCATACCGCCGGAATAACTACTAACGGACGTATGGCGCACGTCGGTCAGGTTAGTTACCTCCAGGCAGTAGTTGATAATATTCCGGCGTTCCTTTTTGGCCGAGATGCCCTTGAGGCTGGCGAGGTAATCAAGCAGCCGTTCGGCCGAAATCCGGGGATATACGCCGAACTCCTGCGGCAGATAGCCGAGGGTTTTACGCAGCGTCATCGGGTCGTTGAGCAGGTCGACATCGCCGAAGCGCATGCTGCCCGTATCGGGCTGTTGCAGAGTGGCGATGGTTCGCATCAGGGTGGATTTCCCCGCGCCATTGGGGCCAAGCAGCCCGAACATCCCCGTACCGATGCTTAGGGACAACTCGCTTAGGGCACGGGTGCCGTTGGAGTACGTTTTACTGATTTGTTGAAGATCAAGTTGCATGGCGTTTTTATTTGATGGTACAAACATCAGGGCGGCGGCGCGCAGGTGCTGGCAAAGGATGATGAAAGCAGGGTTTTGCGTGATGAAGGGAACTGAACCTTAATCAGCAAAACCCCCACTTTCATCCGCATTCCGCCGCCTTTAACCACGTAAATGCCCCAAAAAGCCCCAACGACCACGTTCTTTACCAAATGCAAGCCGCCCTTTCAAACTTTGCTGACTTCCTCCAACGTACCACCACCTGGCTGTTCCTTACCGTCATCTTATCCTTCAGTTATGCACTTACCCAGGCAACAGACAGCGGCAGTCTGGTAGTTTACTTCCGGTTCGCGGCCAGCCTGACCATGATCAGTGCGCCGGTCCTGATCTATAGCTTGCTTGGCTTAAAGCACGGTAGCAGGGCCAATAAGACAGCCGTCGCGGTAGTCTTCGGCCTGTTCACCTGCGGCATACTCCTTTATAATCCGGCTATTCAAAGCCTTCCCTTCACCCGGTATCAACTGGAGGCTGACAGCTTTTCCAATTTACAATCTGTTCGCCTGCTTTTTGCCGCCTTCATCCTGTTGCAGGGGCTTCTGTGGTGGCAACACCGATGGGCGACCGCCACACCGTTTTCCGGATGGCTTCGTAAACTCAATGGTTTCTGGCTGGCCGTTGCAGTTGTGGCAGTCTTTTGCGCCGGGCTGACCACCATGAGTAACGCCTTTCAAGACGCTACCGCAGGCTTAAGCCCGGGACAAGTGGTTAGCCTTTACCTGTTAGTAGTGGTTCAGGCCTTCCTCGTTTACTTTCCCTACTACCTGATTTATCACGTGCATCACCATTACCTGTTTCGTGGTTTATTACAGAAGCGTGGACTACTCTACTACCTCCTGGGAGCAATTGCTCTTTTACTTGTTTTTACGCCAATACACGCAACACTGGCAGCTATGGTACCTGCCGTCAGAACTTACGAGATTCATCCGGCAGGTTTTGTCGAAGGGGCAGTGAATGACATCAATCTCAGTTTGAGTTTCGGCATTTTCCTATTCTCTCTTCCCCTCATCATTATTGTCGAATGGTCCCGCAAGGAACGGGCACTTAGCCAGCTGCGGACCGAACAGGCCACCACCGAGCTGGCCCTGCTCAAAGAACAGATTAACCCGCATTTCTTCTTCAATACCCTGAATAACCTCTATGCCATGAGCCTCACCCGGGAGGCCAACACCCCGGAAACCATCCTGAAGCTTTCGGGCCTCATGCGGTTCGTCATTTATAAGGGGAAGGAGAACTTCGTGAAGTTAAAGGATGAAGTAGGCTATTTGCAGGACTACCTCGACCTGCAATCTCTCCGTCTTCATAAGGAGGCCGACCTGCAGTTCACTAAAGTAATTGGCAATGCGGAACTACCCATCGCCCCCATGCTCCTCATCACCCTGCTGGAGAATGCCTTCAAGCATGGTGTTGAGCCAGCCGAAGAAGCCTGTTTCCTACACGCGCACCTGGAGGTCTCCGAAGACGCCATCATTTTCTCCTGTCATAACTCAAGGCCTCCGGACCTGCCTCCCGTACCACCCGGCATTGGCCTGCAGAATCTTCGCCGCAGGCTAGAGCTTTTGTACCACGAACGCCACGAACTTTCCCTCCGGGAAACCGCCACCGATTACCACGCCTCCCTCATCATCCGACCATGACGATCAAAGCCCTCATCATCGACGATGAGCCCCTGGCTCATAAAGTCATCCTTCAGTACGCTACCAACATCCCCTTTCTGGAGGTTACCGGACAGTGCTATAAAGCTTCCGAAGCTTACCCGCTCCTCGAAAACGGGGAGGTTGACCTGATTTTTCTTGACATCAACCTGCCCCGCCTTAAAGGTCTCGATTTCCTCCGGACGCTAGAGCATCCACCAGTGGTAGTGGTCACCTCGGCCTACGAAGAGTTCGCCCTGGAAGGCTACGAACTAAGGGTGGCTGACTACTTGTTGAAACCCTTCTCCTTCGAGCGCTTTCTCCGGGCCATGGGTGCCGTCCGGGCCAACCTGAGCACCACTCCATCAAATACTACCGGACCAACCTTGCCCCCAACAAGTTCCGATGGACAAGCAGATTACCTTTTCATCAAAGTGGACAAACGACACCTTCGTATCCCCTTTGCCGACATCGCCTACCTGGAAAGCTACGGCAACTATGTCAAGATCTGGGACGGCTCCAACTTCAACCTGACGCCACGCACCCTCACCAGTTTTGTGGAAGAGCTTCCCGCCAATTTTGTCCGCATCCACAAATCCTACCTGATCAATAAGGACCACATAGATTACGTCGAAGGTGCCATGATGGTGATGAAGAACGGGCAGATGCTGCCGGTGGGGAAGAACTTTCGGAAGGTGGTGCGGGAGTGGTTGGGGTAGGGTCGGGGTGTCCAGTTGTCCGGTTACCAGGTCGTTTACCGATAACTGGACGACCGGACAACTGGACAACCTGATAATTCGACACCCCGACAACAAGAAAAGGGTGGAAGCGCCATCAGCACTCCCACCCTTCAGGTGATCGTCAACACTTCGTGAATTACGAAGCAGTTATCAGTAATTTATTCACCTCCACGTCCACGGCCGCTGCTGGAGCGACTCGGTGTAGAGCTGGAACTCCGGCTGGTAGAGCTGGAGCGGCTTGGGGAAGCGCTGCTCCGGCTACTGGAAGACCGGCTTGGTGTGTAGCTACGGGTGGTTCCACCGGAACGGCTAGGGGAAGCAGAACGGGTAGAACGGCTTGGTGTGTAGCTACGGGTGGTTCCACCGGAACGGCTGGGGGAAGCAGAACGGGTAGAACGGCTTGGTGTGTAGCTACGGGTAGTACCGCCGGAACG
This sequence comes from Neolewinella persica DSM 23188, assembly GCF_000373105.1. Taxonomy (GTDB): domain Bacteria; phylum Bacteroidota; class Bacteroidia; order Chitinophagales; family Saprospiraceae; genus Neolewinella; species Neolewinella persica. The sequence continues at coordinate 123,020 of NZ_KB890413.1, forward strand.
GCTTGGGGAAGCCGAACGGGTAGAACGACTTGGCGAAGCAGAACGGCTTGGTGTAGCACTGCGGGCAGCCGAAGGACGAACCGTGGTACGGCTGCGATCAATGCGACTTGGTGAAGCGCTACGGGCAGACGGCGTAGAACGTGTAGTCTGACTGCGGCCCGTGGAGCGGGTTGTCGTCGGACGAGTAGCCGAACGGGTGGTCGTGCCACGGGTAGCGGAGCGACCAACAGCAGAAGCTGGCGTCGAACGGGTAGCCTGCGTGCGGCTGATCCGGTCAGCAATGGAAGTCGTGGTAGCGCGGGGGCGAGTAGTAACATTCGGATTATTGCCAAACGTACCGGTCCTGTTTACGTTGTTTGTAACGTTGTAGTTGATGCCGTTACCGAAAGTGGGTGGGCAAGCGTAGCCGCCACCGAAACCAGCACCAGCGAAACCGCCACCCCATGAGTTACCGAAACCTCCAGCGTTCCAGGGGTTACCGAAACCACCACGGTTCCAGGAGTTGCCCCATCCAGGGTTCCTGACGTTGACCCAGCGATTATCCCAGGTGTTACCCCAGTTGTTGTAGCCGAAGCCACGATTCCATGAGTTACCAAAACCACGATTGAAACCACGGTTAAAACCGCGGTTAAAGCCACGATTGAAGGAGTTACCCGTGTTGTAGATCAATACAGTCGTACCAAAATTACGGAAAGCAGGGTTGTAGTACCCAGCGTCTACGTAGTAAGGGTCGTAGTAGTTGAAGCCGCTGAGCGGACGACGGAACCGACGAATACGGCTGCTGTATTCATAATCATACGAATCATCATCGTAGTCATAATTGTTATCGGCGTAGGCTTCGTCATCGTAGTTGTCGTCAGCATAGTAGCCGTCGGACGAAGAAGACTCCGTTGTGGTGTAGTCGCTAGGGTTGTAATAGACGTCATCGTACTGCGCAAAAGCAGGAGATGCGACGAACAGCAATGCCAGAAGGCTGAAAGCTGCGGTGAAGATGTTATTACGCATGATTTTAGAGTTTTGATGTAATCCGTGAGTCTGCCACTTATTACAAGGTCGAAAGTAGTACTTTTGTGCCTTCCATTTGGTTAAGGAGGGCTTAAAGCCGTAAAAACAAGCGTTAAATCGCTTCGGGACGACGGAAAAAGCAACTTTCTCCTGTGCCAGACGGCTTAATAATTCCATTTCCGCCTACAACGTGATGTATCCGGAATACGAATTTGGCGTGATCGCCGGTGCAATGTATGAGACGAAAGAAGCAGTGTTTGGTAACATTGCTGCTTTGCAAATTTTTTTCTCTGCACCTGCGGCCTCGCATTATATAAAACGTTGAAAGACAACCAATAGTTCATTATGGCAAGTGCCGTTACTCCCAGAGAAGAAGATTACAGTCAGTGGTATCTCGACATTGTAAAAAACGCCAACCTGGCCAGCAATTCCGCCGTACGCGGTTGTATGGTGATCAAGCCCTATGGCTTCGGCATCTGGGAGCGTATGCAGCGTCAGCTAGACGACATGTTTAAAGAAACTGGTCACCAAAATGCCTATTTCCCCCTCTTCATCCCCAAGTCTTTCCTTAGCCGGGAGGCCGCCCACGTTGAAGGTTTCGCTAAAGAATGCGCCGTGGTCACCCACCACCGGCTGATGAACGATCCGAATGGAGAAGGCGTCATTGTGGATCCTACCTCCAAACTGGAAGAGGAACTGATCGTCCGGCCTACTTCCGAGACCATCATCTGGAACACCTACCGCGACTGGATTACCAGCTACCGGGACCTCCCCCTGCTGGTCAATCAGTGGGCCAACGTCGTCCGTTGGGAGATGCGCACCCGCCTCTTTCTCCGCACCGCCGAATTCCTCTGGCAAGAGGGGCACACCGCCCATGCCACCGCCGAAGAAGCCCAGGAGGAAACCCTGCAGATGCAGGAAGTCTACGCCACCTTCTCCGAACAGTACATGGCCATGCCCGTCATCCGCGGCGTAAAGACCGCCAACGAGCGCTTCGCAGGAGCCGTCAACACCTATACCATCGAGGCGATGATGCAGGATGGCAAGGCGCTGCAGGCTGGCACGAGCCATAACCTTGGCCAGAACTTCGCCAAGGCATTCGACGTGAAATTCGCCAACGAAAACAATAAAGAAGAGTATGTATGGGCGACCAGCTGGGGTGTTTCTACCCGCCTCGTGGGTGGGCTGATCATGACCCACTCCGATGATGAAGGCCTCGTCCTTCCTCCCCGCCTGGCCCCCATCCAGGTAATCATCGTTCCCATTCCTAAGCCCAATGAAGCACTGGACGCCAAGGCTGCCGAACTGATGGCAGAACTTAAGGCCAGGGGTATCCGTGTCCAATACGACAACGACAAGAAAAAGCGCCCCGGTTTCAAGTTCGCCGAAAGCGAACTGAAGGGTATTCCCGTCCGCCTCGGCCTCGGCAAGCGTGATCTGGAGAACGGCACCATCGAAGTGGCCCGCCGCGATACGAAGGAAAAGGAAAGCCAACCACTTGAAGGCATCGTGGATCACGTTGCCCAGCTGCTCGAAGACATCCAGAACAACCTGCTGCAAACGGCCATTGACTTCCGCGAGAAGCATTCTCACCGGGTCGACACCATGGAAGAACTCCAGGAGATCCTCGAACGGGACATCCCAGGTTTCATCTACGCCCACTGGGATGGCACGACCGAAACAGAACTGAAGATCAAGGAGATGACCAAGGCGACCATCCGCTGTATCCCTAACGATGCACCGGAGGAAGACGGCAAATGTATCCTTACCGGAAAGCCCAGTAAGCACCGGGTGATCTTTGCTAAAGCGTACTAATTCAGGTAGCCAGCAGTTATTTATTGCAAAGGGTCAACTAGGGGAATCGAACTTAACGAAGCCCCTTCATTACCCCCTTGCGCTCAGGCTCAAATTCCTGGGTGCGCATGTAAAGACTTTGAGCTAAAAGTGACAGGTCAGGGTAAATACCGTGTAAGAAGAAATTTTCGTCGAGGAGTACGTAAGCAGGCCCTTCGAAAATAGCCAGTTCTTCGCTCGCCTTGCCATGCTTATTGGCGACCTCTAACCAATGTGGCCATTCGAAGTCGTTTTCCGAAAGGTAGGCTTCCCAATCTCCTTCATTGTCATCTTGAGCTATGCTGATGATTGGCACTTCACGCAGCAGCGAGTCCAAAACCGGTAAATTTTGCATTTCCTGGTGATCCTTCCTGCTTTGGGGGTCATAGGACCGGTAAAAATTCAGTACGATGAAAGAGGATAGTGGTTTAATCAGCTTTTGAGGACGTCCATTTAGTGGTTTAAACTCGTACTTTAGTAGGCGATGTTTTCTGAATTTAGCGAGTTGTTTCAACCGTTTCTTCAGCGGAGCTAAATAAGGGTGCTTGTGAATACGCGGTCTGGCAGAGTTGAGGTAACTATGCATGCTTATGGCATTCCGGATGCTTAAGTTAGGCAGGTTGAGATACGCTTCAAGGAGGGGAGCCAAGGTTAAATCAGATTTCCTGCTCATGATGGCTCGGGCCAGCACTGCTTTACGATCTACGTAATTCCTACGTGTATTCACCTCGAGAAGCTTAACACGAAGGGCAGCATCCACCGAGGAAATACCGACTGCATCAATCCGAGTTCTTCCGGCGATAACGGATAGGTAAACTTCTGCCCGGGGGCGGTCCACCCAGCAGCTCGCTGCCCCAAAAGAACGATCTGCGGCAAAGGCTTCTATAAACAATACATCTACCGGCAAGCATATGTTAACTTCTTTGGTAAGCGAATCACCGGACCAGTTAACGTCGAAGCTGGTGGAACCAAGACTTGTCCTGACCGATAGCCGGTCAATAATTAAACCATTAGGTTTCTTGATGAACGTAATGCTCGTTGGTTTAACGGGCAGCTTTACGGCCGAATGAACAGCCTGTGGGGAGGTATTCCCACTCATTTTAAAGCTTTTCTGCGCTAAGACAGGCATACAAAAAGTAACGAACAGTAAAAAAAATAATGCATTTTTCATAGGGCACTTAAAAGAAAGGATTCAGAATAATTATACTACATAACGCTTTTGAGAAGGCTTTTTCGGCGTTTTATAACCCGGAATAGCTATGGGTTAGCCCGTTGAGAGCGTCACGCTTGCATTAGCTAAAACCGTACAGTCCGGATTTAGGTGTAGTCTTCCAACTGCTTCAACGCTGTTTAATTACGCAATTTTCCCGCCGACATTAATTCTGCTTGCTTACGCAATCTCACCGCTGACTTCAGCCGCTCCAGGCTACTGAACATGCCTTCGATCTGGTTATACTCGTTAACGAGGAGGTAAGTCGAGTTAGGAAAAAAGGCCAGCGTATTAACCAGACCGGGCCGGGTGGTCTGTGATCGTTCCATATAATGCGACCAGGGAAAATCTCCTTCCCTGACGTAATTCCGCCAACCATCTACGTAATCCCCCGATGTAATGCTAATCACGGGTACTCCGGTAAAAATGGAGTCTGTTTGCATGACCTTTTTTAGCGCTTCGTGGTCTCGCCGGGAAGCCGTGGTCCGGGCGTCGTAAAAATCAAGGACATACAACTGGTTTTTCGGAGCCTGTACTTTTACCACTTTTCCACTTTGATCTTCTAGGGGGTATTTCTTCAGCCTCTTTGGCAGTTTGCTTCGCATGATTTTTTGCCGTGCCAGCAACGGAGTAAACCAGGGGTGGCGTTTAATCTGTTGCAGTTCCATATTGAAAGCAGTTTGCATCCAAAAAATATCAGACTGCGTCAGATTGGGCAGATCGTAAAAGCCTTCGATAAACTTTGCAGACATGAGGGTTCCCTGAGCATCCAGGATGGCCGATTGAAAGGCTTCCTTGACTAAGGGCAGGTAAGGAGTCGACCGGATTTTCTGTATTTCCTTTCGAAACCAATTGTCCATGGGTGAGAGCCCGACGGAGTCAATTACGGTTCGCCCGTCAGCAATGGAGAGGTAGACGTCGGCAGAGGGTGCGTCAATCCAGCAATTGTAACGGCCAAAAGAATGGCCTTGCGAGAAGGTCTCCACGGTCAGTTCGTCGACCAGTCGAAAAACCAGTATGTCAAAAATCATAGTATCTCCGGCAAAAGCGAAGCCGTAAGGGAACGTATCTAAACTCGTTCGAATCACCAGGCTATCAATCAGGAAGCCCATTGGTGACTTAATGAAAGCAACACTCGTTTGGTCGGTTGGTAAGTTACTGTTATCTGCCTGGGCGCGGCCGCAGGTGCAGAGAAAGCAAGTAAAAGCAAGGGTTAGGGTAAGTAGTTTCATCGGTTACAAACTTATAAGGTCAGTTATAAAGAAAGCGTTATGAAAAACTAAAAGTTGAAGATTTGCCTGTCTTTGTCCTCAACTTCCGCGTTCCTCCTTTACTTTGCGCCTATGCAAAAACACCTTGTAGAAATCAAAGCCCGCAGCACTCGCACCGCCGAACAACGTGCTTTATTGTTGGCCAGGGGAGCCGATTTCAAGGGCACTGACCATCAGATAGACCACTACTTCAACGTTCCAGAAGGCCGGTTAAAACTCCGTAGCGGAAACATCGAACACAGCCTGATTTTTTACCAACGTAGTAACCAGGCCGGCCCCAAAGACAGCTCCGTAGCCTTTACTAAAATTGAAAGTCAGGAACTCGCCGACAGCGTTGCGGTTACCCTCGGGCAAGCCCTCGGCACCTGGATAAAAGTGGACAAACAGCGCGAGATCTACTTCATCGACAATGTCAAGTTCCATCTCGACGAGGTGCTTGGATTTGGCAGCTTCATTGAAATAGAAGCCATCGGAAATTCTGCAGACCAGCGGGAGGAACTGCTCCAACAATGCCAGGAATACATGGCTTACCTGGGGGTACGGGAAGATGAGCTGGTGGAGAATAGCTATAGTGATATGTTGGGCAGCCTTCGGCCTTAATGGTGGGTAGGTATGTAGTGGGTAGAGCTACCGCAAGGGAGTACTCGCTTCGCTCGTAAGTTTCTCAGTTTTGGATTTAGCTATCGCATACTTCGTTCATCTGACTTATCGGTTACGAGCACAGCGAGCATCCCTATGCGGAAGCCTATCCACTTCCTACCACCAAGGGCGAAGCCCGTCTATCGAGAAAAGGAGCGAAGCGACTTTTCGTCTATTAAGCGCTCCGCGCTTACGCCTCATGCCGGTACCACATAAGGATAGCCCCAAAAGCCGTAATCAGCGCCATCAGCACCGTAGTCATCTTGATGCTCAACTGTAGGTAGTTACTGAAATTACGGATCGCGTCTGCCTGAGCAGGGTATACGGGGATGATCTCATCCTCCACCCGTGCCTTGCTAAAGATTTGGGCTGGCGTAAAATCCACTTCGTTTTGCACCAATACCCGGTACGCGCGCAAGACCTTTGCCCGAAAGTAAAGGTTGACCCCTAACATAGCGATGAATAGGGCGCAGACGATGGTAATCAGTAATAGACGCATACTATTTGGTTGGGAGGAAGCTTGGGATAAAACCAAGGCGAAGATACCACTGCCACGGTCAAGGAAGAGGGTTTATGCTCCGAGGGGGCTGTATTATAGATGGCAGATCAAGTCACGGTTTCTTGGCATTTATGCCGTTTCCCCATGGCCTTTTCAACACAACGGCATAAATGCCGAGGAACCAAACTACCTTGCAGCCATGCCCCGCCGTCCCAAAAAAGTTCACGAACAGCGAGACACGCTGTACTTCGGAGACCTCCAAGTGCCCGTTCGGGTAATTACGGAGTCTGGCCGGTACAATACCCGTGCCTCCGTTACGTCAAAGGCCATGATTATTCGCCTGCCCCGGCAGTTGTCCGAAAGTGACCGGACTGCCCAGTTGCGGAACATGCTCCAATGGGCCAAAGACCTACATGCCACCAAGCCCGAAGCCTTTGCCCATTTCCGTACGACTACAATGGCCAACCGATATCGCTTCAGCATTCGCAGCCAGGAGTACCGCATAATGGTAGATCAACATGAGTTGCGAAGTCATCGCATTCTTAAAACGGGAGAGGACCAACTACAGATATTACTGAACACGGATGACGCGCGCGTCACCGGAGGGAAAATACTGCCGAAACTCCTGGCAAAATACTTCGGTGGTATCTATTTACCCGACGTGGCCCGCAGGGTTCATGAGCTCAATGAGGCTCACTTCCAACGCCCGATCAATAACGTCAAATTATCCGACACCTATACCCGTTGGGGCAGTTGCTCCCACAAGGGAAACATCAACCTGGCTACCCGCCTGCTACTGGCACCGGACGAGGTGCTTGACGCAGTCATCATCCATGAATTAGCTCACCTGGTGGAACAAAATCATTCCTCAAGATTCTGGGCACAAGTAAAACGGGCATTACCCAACTACCTGGAGTATGACGAATGGTTAAAAGACCACGGAAAGTCCTTATTGTTTCAGCCCGAAGCACTGGATGTGGTTTGATGTTACCATGCATTGAGTAATTTTGCGGCTCATACATCCCCTACTCTGACATGCGTATTCTTTCTGTACTACTATTTACCTTATTGCTCACCAGTTGTGTCACAAAGAAGAAGTTCAACGAAACGAGTGCTTCTTTTCAGGAGGTCATCGCTGTGCAGCTACATGACAGCCACCGGCAACAAGACAGTATACTTACCCTGGCATTGGCCCTCGAACGTTCACGCGGAGGAAACGATGTTTTGCTCATCACCCAGGACAAACTGCAGGACCGGCTCGCCATTCAGGAAGACGAGCTTGATAACCTAAAAGGAAACCTCAGTTCCACCAGTAGCCGAATGAGCCAGGAGCTTGACCGCCTGAAGCAGGAAAAAGGGGCCGCCGAAGCGGCAGCAGCAGACTTGCTCCGCCGGCAAGACAGCATCATTGCTCAGTTCCAGTTCAGTGTCGAGGATGCGCTGAACGTCATCGTTGAATCACTGGATTCCACCTATGCGGGAGGTGGCTATACCGTTTCGCTGAGTGCGGGCGACCTCACCTTTAGCATGCAGGAGGATTTCCTGTTCAAGCCCCGCAGCGTAGATAAACTCACGGAGCAGTCCCCCGCTATTTTCCGCGCAGTAATGGACGCCTTACAACGTGACCCATTATTGAAGCTCATGATCGTTGGCCACACGGACAACCAACCCAACCCCCGCCGAAACACTAATAACCGTGAATATGGTGCCCTGCGGGCAAACTTCCTCGCCGAAGAATTCGCCAACACTTATTACCTGAGCCCTAACCGGGTGATCCCCGCCAGCCAGGGCGAATCTGCCCCCATCCAATCCAACGCCACGCCCGAAGGTCAGCGCGCTAACCGAAGGATAGACTTCATCTTGCGGAATAATGTGGGCAACTTACTGCGGGCTTTGGAGAAGCTTAAAGAGTAACGTCGGGNTGTCGGGGTATCTAGTTGTCCCGACAATCCGACAAAATAACACCAATAAGATAATAAATAAAACTTATTTAAAGTATTTGGTAATAAATTCGTATCTTTAGTTACAATCCTGCTATTATGATCGAGCACATCGACGCCACAAAAGTTCTCTTCCTTGACATCGAAACCGTAAGCGGTAAACCTACCTATGATGATCTGGACGATACCTTCAAGTATCTCTGGGGCCACAAGGCTCCCAGTGTCCTCAAACGCTATGGCGAAGAGTTGACGGAGGAAGAGCTCGCCGATAGCTACATCGACAAGGCGGCTATTTTCGCCGAATTTGGTAAAATCGTCTGCATCAGCGTTGGCGCGGTGTACCGCGACAAGGACAAGCGACTAAAGATCCGGTTGAAATCCTTTGCTAATCGCGATGAGAAAATTCTTCTGCAGGATTTCAGTGCGATGCTGGACCAGTACTACGGCAACATCCACAAGCAATTTATCTGTGGCCACAATATCAAGGAATTTGATGTTCCCTACATGTGCCGTCGCCTGCTGGTCAACCAGCTCCCCATGCCGAAGATGCTCGACATTGCGGGGAAGAAGCCCTGGGAAACCAACCACCTCGTAGACACCCTGACCCTTTGGAAATTTGGCGACTTCAAATCCTATACCTCGCTCAAGCTATTGGCTGGCGTATTGGGCTTCCCCACTCCGAAAGACGATATCGACGGTAGCCAGGTCGGCCGCGTCTTCTGGGAAGAAGACGATCTGGAGCGCATCGCAACCTACTGCGAAAAGGACGTTTTGGCGACTACGCAGTTGTTCTTCCGGTACCAGCTGAAGCCTTTGTTGGAGGATGATCAGGTGCAAGTAGCGGAGTGAGTCGCTGAGTTAGGGAGTTGGTGAGTGGCTGCCGCACGGGAGTGCTCGCTCCGCTCGTTTAGGTACGATCTGTTCCTTCCACCGCTGCTCCTTAAAACCTTTCTTTGCATCCTGCGGCCCCGCCCTTATTAGTCTTGTAGTTTAGTAGTTGGTCGTCTTGTAGTGCTACCGCACATGGCTGCTCGCTGCGCTCGTTTGGTCGCGTACCATTAACTAATCCCCGATTCCATTATTCTCTCATTCGCCAAGGCGAGCGCCCGAAGGGCGGCGAACGGCACCTGCGGTAGCCACTCACCAACTCCCTAATTCACCAACTCAGTGACTCAGTGACTCACTAAGCCAGCACCTGATACACCACCATAGCCGAAACGTAAGCCAGCGCCGTCATGAACGTAAACTGAATGATCGGCCACTTCCAGCCGCCGGTCTCCCGTTTCGTAACGGCCAGGGTCGACATACACATCATGGCAAAGACGTAAAAAACCAGGAGGCTCCAGGAGGTCGCCTGGTTATACACCGGCTGGCCCGTACGCGGGTTAATTTCTTCGGCCATGCGGTCCCTGATGCGCAATTCATCGTCAGCACTGCCTACTGAATAGATGGTAGCCATGGTGCCAACAAACACCTCGCGGGCGGCAAAACTGGTAAACAACGCAATGCCTATTTTCCAATCATAGCCAAGCGGGCGGATGACCGGCTCGATGAATTTGCCGACGTGCCCTGCATAGCTGGCTTCCAATCTTTCACTGGCCAGCAGATTTGCGGCTTCCGCCTCATCAAGGTTCTGCTCTTCGGTGAGTTGTTGCGTAATCACCCCGGCCTCCTCCATAGCTCCCGTAGGGCCATAAGTTGACAGGGCCCATAACACGATGCTGATCAGCAAGATAATCTTGCCTGCTTCCACCATAAAGGTTTTCACCTTCTGCCAAACGGTGACCACTACGTTGCGCCAAACCGGCGTACGATAATCGGGCATTTCCAGCATCAGAAAACTGCGTTCGCTGGTTTTCAGCACCAGCTTAAACACCAGGGCCGACAACATAGCGGAGATAATCCCCAGAAAATATAAGCCGGCAAAAGCCAGTCCCTGGTAGCCAAATCCCCAAAAGGTTTCTTCGGGTACTGCAAAGCTGATGAGGATAACGTAGACGGGGATTCGCGCGGAGCAACTCGTCAGCGGTGTCACAAGAATAGTCAGTAATCGTTCTTTCCAGTTAGCAATGGTCCGGGTACTCATGATGGCCGGAATGGCACAAGCGTGCCCGCTGATCAGGGCCACTACGGAGCGGCCGTTGAGGCCGAAGCGCTGCATCATGCTATCAAACATGTAGGCGGCGCGGGCCATATATCCCACTTCCTCCAGAATGGAGATAAAGAGGAAAAGGATCGCGATTTGCGGTACAAAAACCAGCACGCCCCCCAGACCGGCGATTATGCCGTCGACCAGCAGGTCCGTCAGCCAACCGGCAGCCAGGTTTTCGCGCACGGCCGTTCCCATGTGTTCAAAGAACCATTCGATCCCGTCCATTGGCAAACTCGCCCAGGCGAACAATGCCTGAAAAAGAAGGAGCATCAGGCCAACAAAAATAATTGGGCCGAAAATGCGGTGGGTGAGGATCCCGTCGGCACGGTCGCTGGCAGAGGCCTTATCTCCGGCATAGCGCACCGTGTCTTGTACGATTGGCTCGAAAGCATCGTAGCGTTCCATCGTTTCCTCTACCTGCGCACGCAGGCTGTGAAACCCGTTTTTTACCCGGGCGTTCTGCACTTTATGGCGGAGTTGTTCGGGGATATGGCGCAGCCAGCTGGCGTGATGCGTGAGTAGTAACGCGTGGTAGTCGTTGCGGGCGGGAAGTTCCTGCCGAAGGTCTGCCAGGACATCCCGGGCGAGCGCGCCCGGCTCGTAGAATGGCTCTTCGGGCCGGTAGGCCTTGGGGTTGCGCAATAAGTTCTCGATGGCCTTTTTTAGTTCCTCTACCCCACGGCCTTCCCGGGCACTTACCGGAATCACGGGCACGGCGAGCTTTTTGCTTAGTTGAGCCACATCTACCTGAAGACCGTTTTCTCCGATCATGTCGGCCATATTCAACACCAGGATCATGGGAAGATCCAAATCCCGCAACTGGGTAAAAAGCAACAGGTGCTTGTCCAGCTTGGTCACATCGGCAACGTAAAGGATGGCGTCGGGGAAAAGATCACCTTCCGGGTTGGTTAGCTCCTGCACGACGAGGCGCTCGTCGAGGCTGGTTGGGTAGCAGCTATAAGCACCCGGGAAATCGACCAATTCCACGGGGGGAAGGTCGCCGATCTTCAGAATACCTGACTTCTTTTCCACCGTTACGCCAGGGAAATTACCAATGCGCTGCCGCAGACCGGTCAGGAGGTTAAAAAGTGAGGATTTTCCGCTGTTGGGGTTACCGACCAGTCCGACGACCGGCGCAGCATTTATTTGATCATTATGCATGCGAGCTCTTGCTTGCGGAGGGCCACACAGTGGCGGTCAATTTTCACGTACCAGCTGCCACCAAAGGGGCCTTTACGCACAATGCGCAAACGAGAGCCCGGGCGCACACCAATATCCAGCAGTTTTCCCGCCAGATTCTCGTTCGTGAACCGATCAATGGTACCGGACATTCCGGCGACGAAGTTGGAAGCTGCAGTACTGCGAATAAATGGCATGGCTTGCTATTTAGCTGGTTCGACTAAAGATTGCAAATATAGGGAGGATTCGCCTATTTTGAGGTGGTCTAAATAAAAAATGACGAACTTCTGGCAAGAAGTAAAGAGATAAAAGGGAGAAGGGGGAAAGGAATAACCTTGATGTTTACCTCTCCTTTCTTCCTTTTCCCTTTCGTCCCTTTTTCAGGGCGCGGCCGCAGGTGCAGGGAACGGTTGAGGGCTTGAAGCCCGGGCAAGGGAGTGAGCGGTTTTGACCGGTGTAACGCCGTGCCGCGCTCCGAGAGCCTGCGGCCCCGTTCGCGGTCGTACTACAGGTCCTCAATCGGAAGGCGCTCCCCCCGCACCGTCAACAACTTGCACCTCCCGTCGGTAAACTCCTGATCCATCGTATACCGATCAAACATATACTCCCAGGTTTTGGTGTGGCACACCACTACGCGTTCTCCGACGGAGAAGGCGGCATCGGCGGGTTGTTCGGTTACCACCAGCGGCGGGCGAAGCCGGCGCATCCGCTTGAGGGAGATGTCCTTACCCCGGCCTTTTTCACGTTCGACGTAAAAGCGGGCGTTGGGGTGGTAGTCGTCGATCAGAACAGTGTACGGCGCCTTCACCAAATCACCCCGCCGCATGAAGGTTCGGAAGCCAGCTTTCCGGAGGGATGTTTCCTGATAATCCCTGGGATTCATGATTCGGTGCGAGATCAATACCATCGGAGCAATGAACAGACCGGCGAGCAGCGTAACAGCGACGAGTTTGCCTCTGGTGCTCCCGATCTTTTGCGCAAGCAGATCGGCCAAATGAAACATACCTGCGCCGACCAGCATACCCACCAATGGCAGCACCGGGTTTTTGTACCAGTACAATTTGGTTGCGGCCGAGGAGATAATGACGAGGAAAACCGCTGCCGCAATGGCCAGCAGCGCCGCAGGGCGGCGTAATTCTTTATTGGTAAGCAGATAAACCAGTGCTGGCAGGAGTAATGGAATCAGGTATCCAAAAGCCCGGTCGGCAAATAGGGTTTGCAGGTAAAAGTAGAAGGGTCCCTGGTGGCTTTCATTGACGTCGTTGAACCTTCCACCCAGTTCATTATCCTTAACCAGATCGAGGTACCCGGGGTCCACCGTCTCCCGGAGGAAGTAGTATCCGACGACCAAAGCGATCGCTCCTCCGACAATACCATACAGGCCGGGGTGCAACAGTTTTCGCCGGGCTGCGCCGTCAACTAAGAACCAAAGCCCGATACCTGGCAGCAGGAAACCTCCAGCGACCCCCTTCGTCATTCCCCCCATAAAAACAGCAAGGCCAGCTAGCCACAACCATTTGATTTGATCGGTTTTCACCCAGCGGAATAAAAAAATGAGTTGTGCGGTTAGGAAAAGCACCAGGAGGGCGTCGAAATCTCCGGTGCGCGCGCCGTGGTTCCCCATATACTCCCAGTTGGAGAGCACTGCCAGCGCACCGAGTGCTCCGGCAAGGGGGCTGCCCCAATCCTTTTTCCCCCACCAGGTAAGGAGGAAACACAAAGCCAGGGTAGCCAGCGCGGAGGGCAACCGGACGGCCAACTCCCCTACCCCGACAATCTTCATCCATGCCGCCTGACTCCAGACCAGCAGCGGCGGTTTAGTCCCCCAGTGGTCCGGTTCTCCGTAGTACGGCGGTGTGAGCAAAGAAGGGGCGTCTCCACGGGCCAACTCCAGGGCACTGACGGCCCTGCGGGCCTCGTCATAAATCTCCAGTTGCGGATCGTCCAGCAATGTAAAGATCACAAAGCCGAAATAGGCAAAGAGGAGTCCCAGCAGGATGTTTGGTAAGCGATTCGGCATACTGGGGCAAAGGTAAGTTGTTGTTCGGGCATATCATCGGGCCAGGTCTAAGCTTCTGGGCACGGCGGTTCGAATTATAGTGATTGTCCCTGATTTTATCTAAGCGACGGGATCTCAAACAATTTTTCTTATCGCAATTATCCTGGATCTTACCTCCGGCCCACACCTAAACCGCTGTAAAAAACGTTAGCTTTACATCCCCCCAGAATTATACCATATGCGTTGGCTTTTACTATCTCTTTTCCTCTCATTTACTACTTTGCTCACCGCTCAGAACAACCAGCTGGCGCAGCAATACTATCTCGACGGTGAATATGAGAAATCAGCGGAACTCTATCTGGACCTGGCCAAAGAGAAGCCAGGCAACAGTTTCTATTTTGACCGTTACGTAACCAGCCTGCTGAAATTGCAACGGTTTGACGAAGCAGAAGATGCGCTTAAAAAGCAGCTTCGTAAGCGCCCTGAAGAGGTGGCGTTATACGTTAAATATGGTCAGCTGCTGGAGGAAAAATTTGATGAAGCCGGGGCCAAAAAGCAATACCTCAAGGCCGTCGAAGAACTGCCATCCGACCAGTACCGCATTACTCAGCTGGCCAATGCCTTTATCGGAATGACGAAGTACGAGTATGCCATAGCGGTGTATGAGAAGGGCGGTAAACTGCTTAAGAAAGAAGGATTGTTTAGTTATAATCTCGGTGACCTCTACCGTCGCAAAGGTGACGTGGAGCCGATGATCAGCAACTACCTCGATGCGCTGAAAGCCCAACCAAAGCGGGAACGGCAGATCAAGTCCTACTTCCAGCGCTACCTCGATGAGGAGAGCTTGCTTGAAGCTCAGAAGCAGCTTTATGCCCGCATCCAGGAGGGAGACGACAAAGATCCGACTTACCCGGAAATGCTGGCCTGGGTTTTCATTCAACGAAAAGATTATAAAGCAGCCTTGCGCCAGGCCCGCGCCCTGGACCGGCGACTGGACGAGAGCGGCGAACGCGTTCTACAAATTGGTCGGATGGCAGCCAACGCCAAAGATTACGAAACGGCCATTAGTGCCTTCGATTATATTACGGACAATAAAAGTCCTGCCGATGTTTTCTATCTCGAGGCTAAGCGGGAAGGCTTGCTGACCCGTCGCCGGGCCATCACCGACGGTTATAACTATACGCGCGAAGACCTCATCATCCTGGAAACGGCTTACGAAGAGTTTCTAACTGAATTCGGCACCAACCCGGCATCTGCTCGCATTGCCATTCAGTTGGCAGAACTGGAAGCGCTTTACCTCAACAATCTCGATAAAGCCGTAAGCATTCTTGACAATGTAGTAAAAACTCCAGGCGTACCGGATGACATTCAGGCGCGGGCCAAAATTGCCCTCGCTGATTACTACCTGATGCAGGGGGAGATTTGGGAATCCACCCTTTTGTACTCTCAGGTCGACAAAAAATTCAAGGAAGATATTCTCGGCCACGAAGCCCGCTTTCGCAACGCCCGGCTTAGCTACTTCCGGGGAGATTTTGACTGGGCGCAGTCTCAGTTTGACGTACTCAAAGCTTCCACTTCCCGCCTCATTGCGAATGACGCACTTGACCTTTCGGTATTTATCATTGACAACCTCGGGCTTGATACCAGCGCCCTTGCGCTACAGACTTATGCCGATGCGGAGCTGTTGGTATTCCAGAATCGCTACGACGAAGCCTTTGCTAAACTGGACAAGCTTAAAGTAGAATTTCCGGGCCATGAGCTGGAAGATGACATTGTGTACCTGAAGGCGCGTAGCTTCGTCAAACTTCGTCGTTACGACGAAGCCCTGGTCGCCTACCAGTCTATCCTCGACAACTTCCCGGAGAGTATTCGCCTGGATAACAGCTTGTGGGCATTGGCCGGTCTTTATGAGAACCAACTTGGCGACAAAGCCAAGGCCCAGGAACTCTATGAGACGCTGTTTATCGACTACAGCGGCAGCATACTGGCGGTAGAGGCTCGGAAAAAATACCGGGAGCTACGGGGGGATGCGGTACAGTAAGAGCGTCAAGCAGTCAGGGCGTCAGACAATCCAGTGGGGATGCTCGCTGCGCTCTTGCGGGTATATCTTTTAAGCCGGGAAAAGTATTATTTTGAGCTCCGGGCGTACAAGCGCAGCTAGCTTCGGACACGGCCCTATTTGACTCCCCGACTCTTTGACTACGTGACTTTTAAGCTAAGGAACGGTGGTGTTTCGGATGGTAACGTAAAGAACGATCCGGTAGCGTACACTTAACAATCGTTTAAATACGTTACCTTTCCGCCTATTATTTACCCATCACTTATAAGAACCCATGTCATCCTTCAGAGAACAGCTGCTAACCGACGTTAGCGGGCTTTGCCAACGGCTCTATGAGTCCCGCCTGGCAGTAGTCCGTACGCAACAGCTGGTTAGTGACGATTCTAAGCAAGATATACTATTGCTTATTCTCCAACTTAACCAGCTGCGGGAATTGGATCCATTTCCTAAAGAAACGGAAGTAGACCTGGCCCCATTGAAAAAATTAAAAGCGGACATTGCTGCGGAAGACAGTGACCAGCAAGCCATTCAGGACGCACTCATGGATTGGGCGAAAAACGTTCACACTACCAGCGCGACCTCAGTCGCCGCTGAAAGAAGTCCGGAGGCTCCGTCCCCCATCAACCAACGGATGATCGACGACCTGAGTGTTCTACGATCTACCATTGATAAAACCAGGCTACGGTTGTTGCGTAATCATGACACATACGACAAGGACGAATACGTTGCTGCCCGCAATTCCTTCACCCTGGCGCGCGCCGTGTACCAAGAGCGATTGCTACTGAACCAGATCACTGCCACCAATGCGGAGGCTGCGCGGATGGAACAAGTCATTACCCCGGCCATTGATCAGGCAACGGGGGCTACGTTCCCGCAAACGATTCAGGCGGGCGCTGATTTCATGAGTGATAAGATTTTTGTTTAGTTGTACGAAGAGAGCTTTTAGAGATTTATCTACCTACCAATCCCATCCACAGTATTATTGATTCCACTATGATAACCGGTATGAAAAAGCTTTCATTTTTCCTCACCCTGCTTCTTGTCCCGTTGGCCTGCACCTGCGTCCTCGCCCAAAATATTGGCCTGGACTTGAAACGCATCGTCCGCCTAACACCTGACGCACGCGAAATTGGCACCCCCGACAATAACCCGGCGCTCGACACCATCGTCCTGACACTCGCCTATTACGGTGGAATGCCCCATGCTGAAAGGATCGAAGCATTGCTGTCTGGCCCGGAATTGCTGGCGCATTATTCCGCTAACGGACCGATTCGGACTTACCTGCTCAACGAAAAGCTGGATCGCCTCCTGGAAGAATATATACCGGCTGAAGGGCTCGAAGTTCCTTCGCGCCTGGACGTTGCCGACCGGGGTGCCTTCCTGCGAAAACTGCCCGGAGCCGAGCTTTTCAGCCGGAATGGGATGATCGACCTAGGTAAAATCCACAAGGTATTCTCTGCCCCTCCGGCCGACAACCTGAGCCTGAAGGCAGCCGCCAAAAGCGCCAATGACCAACCTACCGGGCTTTCCACCTCCAACCTGGTGGGGTCTGCCCTGGCTGGCCTAAGCGACTGGATCAGCCGACGGGCCCAGGAAGAACTGACATACACTTTCCTGACTAAATTGCGGGAGGATATTCAACGTAACGACCTTAACTATCTGTTCCCACAGACCAACGAATTTCTGCCAACGCTCGACCTGCTGAACTACAAGTCCATCCTGCCCAGCATTCGCAGAGCTTTTGTGGAAGACCTCAACGCCATTGCTTATAATTTCGGCAATTACCTCGATGCCCGCAACGAGGCAACGTTCCGCGATCCGGTGGTGTACAACGTCTTTCTCATTTACCGTATTCTGGACCTGGAGATGAGGGACGTTCCGCTGGCTGACATCCTGGCCTTCACCTACGGCGAACTGGAACGCACGCGTATTGATACACGCTGCGCCATTGATCTCCGAATGACTAAGGTCGATACGACCAACCCCGGCTACCAGGCCATTCTCCGTGCCTTTGATGGCCTGACCGTGGCCAATGCCAACCTAAACAATCGTTTCCTGGCAGCAAGGGACACCCTGAGCGAGCGGCTGTTCAACCCGCTGCTGACCGAAATCGAAGAGGACGACTTCGCCAGCGCAAACTTCGATGCTTTCTTTGGCCGGATCGACAGCATTTACACGCCGGTTGATAACGCCCGGCTTCCCCTGAAAAATAACTACTGGGAGACGAACAGCAACCCGCCCGCCACCGGCATTGTACAAGCCTGGCTCCGCGGAGAAGAGGCCTATGAATTCTACGAGGCCTACCCCAGCCTGGCCCGGTTTGATCAGCTTTTCGGGCCTGACGCGGATAGGCTGGGCCCCAACCAGCTCCGTGCTGCCGGCCTTACGGCTGTGCGCGAAGTACTTGCTCACCGAAAACAATTGAACGCCTACGAGGGCCAACTGAATCGCCTGCGCGCAGCGCAGGAGGGCCTCCAAAACATTAGGACTGAAATACGGAGTCATCGTGCAGAAGCGGCGCTAAAAGCCCAATCCCTGGCCGAGACGCAAGCTCAGCTGCTGGCCGATATTCATGCGGAAGCCAACGTCTCCGATGCTCCCGCCCTGCGCATGCTGGCCCGGCTGACCGAAGAAATACTTCCGGAAACTAAAGCTGGGAAACAGCGCCTGGCCTCCATTCGTCAGCGACTAACCGAGTGGGTAAAAGTGGAAGGCAATGCCAACTCCCCCCTGGCCGCAAAAATGCGGGAAGCACCTAAACAGGCCGACTACTTCATCCCCCTGCAGCCCGCCATTGAAAACGCCAGACTGGCCTATAACGACCTGGCTGCTGCCGTGGAAACTTACAGCGCCAACCAGGCCGACAGCCTTGTCCGGGCTTACCATAACCTCTCCACCTTCGAGACCGTTTTCGGAATGGCACAGCAGGTGTTTTTTCTGCTGTCCGTCGATGCGACCAGCAACGACAGACTTTTTGTCAACAACAACGAACTGGCTTTATTCCAGACCAACGCCAATGCCCGGCAGCTCTTTGCCGGTATCGGCATGGAACGGCTGAACCGGGTTCCGGACCTGGGTGAATTTTCCACCAACGGCGTTACGGGTTTCCTTTTAGACTTTGGCCGTTATCTTTCTGAATTCCAGGCGGCTTCAGGCGGTAAACCCATGAACGGGCTGTCTCCAAAGCAACGCAAGCGTATTGCAGCAGTCAGCTTCATTACTCAAACAATGGAAAGCCTGCTGGAGGCTCCGGTTTTCAACACGAACGGCCAGGCTGGGAAGCCTGCTTCTTTAATTGAGCGGTTCCCTGCCTTTTCGGAAGTTCCCGCAGTGAGCAAGGAATTGAATGAACTGTTCCGGCTCAGTCAAACGGGAGAATACCGATACGCCGTCGATAACCTACTGAACCTTCTCCGGTTATTCGACGTAGCGCCAACGGCCAGCAAAAAACAGCAGCGGCTGGAGGACCGGCGAGATAAGCTACAAAATCTCATTGAAGATTATGTTGTCAACCAGGACAAAGACCTGAAGGCCATTGGGCTGGCACCGCCAAATGCGGCGGCCTTACCTCTGGTCGGCGACGATAACCGAGACAAATTGCTGATCTCCCGGTACGAGGCGGAGTTGAATACGCTGGGGCTTGACGTTTACGCGAAGCAGGATGCCGCCAACAGCATCCGTGACCTGAAAGTCCGCCGAATCCAGGAAGAGTTACAATTGATACAAAAAAAATTACGGAAGCTGAACCCTCAACGGGTCGACCGTTTTCAGGAAAAGCTGTTTAAGTACGGCACCTTTATGGCCGACGTAGCGGCGGCGAACGATCCATCAGACTTCGAGGCGGCACTTACGGCGATTGCACTTCCGGTAGGTAGTTCGCAGATTAAGCGGAACCGGCCGTCGAGCCTCGAGCTCGGGGCTTACTTTGGTCTTGCGCTGAGTCGTGAGCGGTTAATCTTTCCTCCCAACATCAACACAGAAGGCATTAAGGAAGAAGATTTTGGCGCGGCCTTGTTTGTCCCCGTTGGGTTTAGCTACAGCCGGAATATCGGTGGGCGTAAATCCATCACCTTCTTTGGCTCTATTCTTGACCTCGGAGCCATAACCGCCTTCCGCCTTGGCAGCCAACCCGATGGGCCTGCGAGCCCCAGAGTGGAACGGTTGCCGGTATTCCGCCCAGCCAACGTCATTGCACCTGGCTTTCACCTGATGTATAACTTCCCCAAATCTCCCTTCACCTTAGGGCTGGGGGTACAGGATGGGCCGAGTGTACGCGAGTTCACAATTGCCAATTCCACTAAAGTACGGGAAGCCCGTAGCGTACGGGGGATGCTGACGTTGAGCATTGATGTACCGGTGTTTCGGTTTTTTAATAAGTAGGTTCGGGTTATCAGGTTATCGAGTTGTCAAGTTGTCGGGTTATCCGCTTATCTCGACAACCTGACAACTCGACGATCTGATTTCACGCATCAGTCTCCTCCCGGTACTCCGTCGGTGTTATGCCGATGTACCGTTTAAACACCCGGCTGAAATAAGGTGCATCCCGGAATCCACAGGCATACATCACTTCCTGGATACTCTCCGGGCTATTTCCCAGTAGTTCTCTGGCCCGATCAAGTCGAAAATTATTGAGGAATACGGTGAATGGTTGATTGGTGTGTGCTTTAAAAAAGCGGCAAAACGAATTAGTCGTCATACCGATAGCCGCGGCCATGGAGGCGGAGGTCAACACCTGATCGTATTGTTCGTTGATGATCCGGAAGATGTGGTCGAGGCGTTTAAGTTCGGCCGGTTTCAGTTGTGCCGGGAGGTCGCCAGGGTTGGAAAACAGGGTACGTACGGCAGGATCGGCAGCCATGATCCGGAGACTTTCAAGAAAGAGCAATAATTGCCCTGCGCGATTTTGGCCCGGCATGGCTTCAAAATGCATTGCGACCTGGGCTTTTATGGCCTGGGAGAAAATCAGGCCATAACGGGATCGGCCGGTCAGTTCCATCAGCGGTTTAAATTCGGGAAATGCTGCTAGACGGCTCGTCACGAACGTCTCGTCGAACTGCACCACTACCTCTAGTTGGTCCGGCAAATCCGTATTTCCAAAAGCGGTGTGCGGCAAATCCGGTCCGATGAAGAGTAGGATGCCGTCGTCGTACTGAAGTTGTTTTGTACAGATATTTAGGGTACCCCGCCCATTCTTTATGTAGACGACCTCATACTCCGGGTGTACATGCCATCCCATGCCCGGGCAGACATGGCCACTGGGATAAATACCAACTTTCATCGATCTGGTTGGAGCAAGGCCAATTTGTTCGATTTTCATTTTTTTCATTTGCCTCAAATTACCCAAAACACAGTCACACATCAAATCTACCGGATAAATCGGGCAACACATTGGATAAATTCGCCTACTTCCTCCCGATTTTTTGCCGTCCCTTTGCACAAGTGCTTGAAGTAGTCTCCAAAATTTCCACACAAGCGCTAAAGTAACTGACTAAATTGGCCCCATGCATTCACTCCTCCTCATTCTTCGCAACCGCCGCTACCTCGCCCCGGCGTGGGTTTTTGCCTCTCTCAACATCATTGTTGGCACCTGGGCCTTGTACATTCCCTCCGTCAAGGTAAAACTACAGCTGGACGATGCGACCCTGGGGCTGGCCCTGCTGGCATTTTCAATCGGCATGCTGGTCATTATTCCGCTGTCTTCCCGCATCATTAAGAGCATAGGTTTGGGTCGGGTGACGCTGCTCGGCATCATCACCTTTGGCTTTGCGATGGTAGCTCCCGTGCTTGCGCCGACGTTTCTGATCTTGTGCCTGGCACTTTTCGGAGCGGGGATGCTTACCTCATTAACGGACATTTCTATGAATGCGCTGATATCGGAACTTGAAAAAGAAGACGACGTCAACATTATGTCGGCGGCGCACGGTTTCTTCAGTATGGGTGGGGTAATTGGCGCGGGCATTGGCAGTCTGTTGATCCCCTTATTTAGTGCTCCCTGGCAGCATGCGTTGTTAATTGGTGGATTTGTTTTGGGTACCAACCTGCTACTTTCGGGCAGTTATTCGGCCACAAAGAGCCCGGAGACCGACCGGGGCGAAGGGGGTTTCAACCTTGGGCTGCTTCGGCCGCTGTTGGGGCTGGCCATCATCAGTTTCATGATCATGGGCAGCGAGGGCGCCATCGAGCATTGGAGCAAACTATACATGCTGGACATTGTAAAAATCGGATCTGATCAATTGGCAGGCTTTGGCTTTGTAGCGTTTTCGGCCACCATGATGCTGGGGCGTTTCCTGGGCGATGGCATTTCTTCCCGGATCGGCCCGCTGAAGATCATCATGGCCGGAACAGCCCTGGCGGCACTCGGTTTCCTGGCGGTACTGACGGCGGGGTATTGGTCAGCGCTGATCGGTTTTGCTTTGGTAGGACTGGGGTTTTCAGTCATCATTCCAGAGCTCTTTCGTCTGGCGGGAAAGACGAAGGGGGTTTCTTCTTCCGAAGGGATTGCGCTGGTGGCCGGCTTGGGGTACGTTGGCTTTCTGGCCAGTCCGGCCCTGCTGGGATTCCTCTCCGGTATTGGCTCGTTGCGGCTAAGTTTCACTGCATTACTGGCAGTAGCGGTTGTAGCATTTATGATTGCGGGGGTGATGAAGCGAAGGCGAAAGGGTTAAAGGGAGCAAAGGAGAAAGTGGCGCGGCCGCAGGTGCAGGGTAAGGTTTCAGTAGCAAATTAAAATCCCCTCCCAACCCTCCCCACGGGGGAGGGCCGGGGAGGAGATTTCATTTGGGCCATTAGGCGCCAATAACCTTGCTTTCAATACCCTTTACCCTTGCACCAGCGGCCCCGCCCACCTCCGAAAGAGGCAGCATCGTAAAAGTCGGCCTTTTGTAATTAACGCCGTCTTAACGTAGGCCGAGCAATCGAATCAGCCTCACATAACGTCTTGATAGGGTAAACCAAGCCCTCTACCCGTTGTTGGGCACCAAAGACCTCGACTAAATGCGTAAATTTTACTTGTTCACCCTACTATTGGTAACCCTGGCGACGAGCCTCGCCGCCCAGGAGCGTGTAACCGTCAAAGGCTACGTCAAAGACGCCAGTAACGGAGAAACCCTGATTGGTGCCACCGTATTCCTAAACGGCACAACCAAGGGCACAGCGACCAACGAATATGGCTTTTATTCCCTGACCGTCGACCCGGGCAACTACACCCTGGTGGCTTCCTACCTCGGCTATGAGGACCAGCGCAGGGACGTAGAACTCCTGGGAAGTTTCACCGTCGATTTTGAACTGGGAGTAGCCGGTACACTGCTCAATGAGATTGTGGTTACGGCCGAAGAAGAGGATCAGAACGTGCGGGAAGTTCAGATGTCGGTGGAAAACCTGGACATGTCCACCATCGAACGGCTGCCAGCCCTGCTTGGTGAAGTTGACGTGCTGAGGAGCATTCAACTCCTGCCCGGGGTAAGCTCGGTAGGGGAAGGTGCCGCAGGCTTCAATGTCCGGGGTGGATCTATTGATCAGAACCTGGTGATTCTTGACGAAGCGCCCGTATTCAACTCCAGCCACCTATTCGGTTTCTTTTCCGTTTTCAACCCTGATGCGGTGAAAGGTGTAAAGCTGTACAAGGGTGGCATTCCGGCCCGGTATGGTGGCCGCCTGTCCTCCATCCTTGATGTCCGTATGAAAGAAGGTAACAACAAGCAACTTGAAGTGCAGGGAGGTATCGGCACCATTTTTAGTCGCCTAAGTGTGGAAGCGCCAATTGTAAAAGACAAATCTTCCTTCCTGCTGGCGGGTCGCCGTTCTTACATTGATGTATTGGCCGCACCATTTCTGGGCGATAACCTCTCTGGCACCCGGCTCAATTTCTATGATCTTACGCTGAAGACCAACTACAAATTCAGTGATAAAGACCAGGTTTTTCTTAGTGGTTATCTGGGCCGCGACGTCTTCGCTCCCGGTGACCAGGCGGGCTTCAGCTGGGGTAACACCACCGGTACGCTGCGTTGGAACCACCTGTTTAACGACCGGCTGTTCAGCAACCTGACATTCTATTATTCCGACTACGATTACGCCATCAATTTTGGCGACGACCCAGAGGAGGATGCTTTTGATTGGGATGCAAGCATCGTCAATTTCAGTGCCAAGCCGGAGTTTAGCTACTTCATTACGCCCGATAACGTCGTCCGTTTCGGCGGGCAGGGCATCTACTATCGCTTTGAGCCGGCCAACGCCATTGCCGTCAGCGACGGAGAAGAGATAGACATCAGCATTAACAACCAGTGGGCGGTGGAAAGCAGTGTCTTCCTGGAGAATGAGCTAGGTTTATTAAAAGGAAAAGTCAAGCTCAACTATGGTCTGCGGGCCAGCTATTTTGCTTACCTGGGCGGTCGCCCCGTCTACGAATTTGGCGAAGCGCCTGCAGAGGGGCTTGGCCGGCCATTGACCGGCGTCACGCAAACGGAGAAAGGAGAAACCATTAAGAACTGGTTTAACCTGGAGCCCCGGGCTTCCATTCAATACCAACTCAACCCAACCAGTTCCCTCAAGGCCAGTTACCAGCGGACGGCGCAGTACATTCATCTACTGAGTAATACGACCGCTTCCATCCCGCTCGACATCTGGACCCCAAGCACCAACAACATTGAACCCCAACTGGCCGACCAGGTAGCCCTCGGTTACTTCCGGAACTTCAAGGAAAACACTTATGAGGCCAGCTTCGAGGTCTACTATAAGGACTTCAATCAGCTGATCGACTACGTAGATGGTGCAGATCTGGTGCTGAACGAGCTGGTGGAAGGCCAAACCATTGAGGGGGACGGCCGCGCTTATGGTGCGGAATTCCAGGTCAAGAAGGTCAAAGGACGTTTCAACGGCTGGATCAGCTATACGCTGTCGAAGACCGAACGGCTTACCCCCGGGGTAAACAACAACGAGTACTACCCCAGCCGGTTTGACCAATTACACAACTTCAACGTCACCGGTTTCTACGACCTGAGCGACCGAGCCACCCTGAGCGCCACCTTCGTTTATAATACGGGAACACCCGTTACGCTGGCCAGCAGCGGGTATTACCAATTGGGTTACTTTGTACCACACAACGAGGGTGGCGGGCGCAACAATTTCAGAATTCCGGACTACCATCGCCTCGATGTTTCGGTAACGCTTGACCCCAAGAAAGAGAACGCCAATAAGCGCTGGAAAGGGCAATGGGTATTTGGGGTGTACAACCTTTATGGTCGGCGCAACGCCTTCACGATCTCGGGCACCCAGAGTGAGGGTCGGCCGGTCATCGGAACGCCGATCATGACCGAATCCAACCAGCTGAGCGTAGTGGGTAGCATCATCCCGAGCATCAGTTACAACTTCAAATTTAAGTAAAGGTGGAAAGGAGAAGGGGAAACAAAGAAGCCGCGGCTTCTCCCCCTCCTCTCCCTTCTTTCCCTGTCCTCCCTTCCTCCTTAAGTAAAGTGACCATGAAATCACCATTCCGACTCCTCCTTTTAGCCCTTACCCCATTCTTCCTTTTCACCTGCGAAGACCCCGTCACCCTCGACTCCCGCTTCGAAGGTGCCGAACTCGTGGTGGAAGCCTGGGTGAACAACATCTCTGAACCGCAGACCATCACCCTTACGGAAACGCAGGATTACTACGACAATCGCCTCCCCACACCGGTTACCGACGCACAGGTCATCATTTGCCAGACGGAAAATCAGTTGCCTACCGCCAACTGCTTTGTGTTTGATCACCAGGAATCTGGCAAATACGTCTGGACGCCGGCAGTAGCCGGCCAGACCCTGGGGGAAGTAGGTACTGAATTTGGTCTCGGAATTCAGCGGGGTGACCAGCAGTACGCCGCCATTACTACTATGAACCGGACGGCGCAGCTGGACTCCATCAGCTTCCAGTTTGAGGAAGAAGCCCTGGGCCTGGAGGAAGGTTTATACGCACAGTTGTACGCCCGTGATCCAGCGGGCCAGGGAGATGCTTATCTCATCCGGAGTACGATCAACGACACCCTCCTGATTCGTCCATCGGAGCTGAACCTGGCCTTTGATGCAACTTTCAGCCCTGGCACCAATACTGATGGCATTGCCTTCATTTTCCCCATTCGCTTTGCCATCAATAAGCAGGACGATGATGGCTCCCCCATCCCACTGGTTGCCGGAGACAAGGTAGCCGTAGAGATTCTTTCCATCAGCCAGGAAGCCTACCTTTTTCTGCGCATCGTACAGGAACAGGTCAATAACGGACAGAGTGGCCTTTTTGACCTACCGGTGGCCAATTCACCGGGGAACGTATTCAATGTAGACACAGAGGAATCCATCCGTGGTTTTTTCAACGTCGCTGCTTCCGCACGCGCGGAGCGCGTTGTGGAGGAATAGTAAGTACGATAAAAGATTTGTTTCTATATTGCGTGACCTTATCTAAATCTTAACGTCTCCATAACGATTGCCTGATCAACCTTCAGGAACGCGTTGAAACCTATTCGCCCAATGATACGCGCCAGTCTTCATGGATGTCAGCCAGAAATGGATGATAATGAGATCGTTGTTGCGTACCGTGAAAAACGTCACAGCACCTGCTTTCGCTTGTTACACGATCGGTATGCGAGTAAGATTTACGGAAAGGCACTGACCATGCTGAAAAAAGAGTCCGATGCGAAGGATGCTACGCAAGAGATTTTCACCAAAATTTTTCTGAGCCTTGGTAAATTCCAGGGGCAGTCAAAGTTTTCAACCTGGGTCTACTCCGTCACGTACAATTACTGCATTGATATAATCCGTAAGGGAAAACGTAGCAGAGATTTATTTGCCGAAGAAGTCGAGAACCCTCCAGACACAGAAGTTACCGAGGTAAGTGATGAAGCACTTACTACAATGAAAGTAAACGAACTTCGGGAAGTACTTCGTAGTATTAGCGAGACAGACCGCCGACTCTTACTTTTGAAATACAAAGACGGCGTTAAGATTAAAGATATCGCCAGGATGTTCGACAAGAATGAATCTGCGGTAAAGATGCAATTGAAACGTGCCAAGGAAAAGGCCAAACGCAAACACGAAGAAATATTCGGTGCCAACCGGGAACGATGATGAACAGCTTTCTACTATTACAAAATGAGGATACCGGCGGATTCGTCGAAAAGTACCAGGATCAAGTCCGAAAGGAAGTTGAGAGCCGTGTGCGTACTGTCCACCTCATTAGTGATTTAGTTGAACTGTTCTTCCCGAAATTAGCAGATACCGCCACCGTTCTGCTTGGCGGTGAAATAACTGACCTCGAAGAACTGTATCTTACCATCGAAGAAGGATCTGATCAATCGCCTCCAGGACCGCCACCCCAACCGGGCGGCGTCAATGGCGATGACATTATACGCTAGACAAACCCATGGAAAGTATTCTGAACGCATTAAAGGAACAGGGCATTCTGATGCTCAACGTGATACCTGCTCTCATAAAAGGAGTGGTGATCCTGATCATTGGCTTCATTTTAGCCAAAGTTTTCTACCGGCTCATTCTCCGTTTCCTTGGTGCAATCGGTGTAGATAAGCTCGCGGACAAACTAATGAGCATCGAACTGTTTGAAAAATCAAGTTTTGAGCTGGTTCCGAGCAGCATCGTTGCCGGTAGTGTTTACTACTTCATTCTCATTGTTTTCGCCATGGCAGCGGTTGAGGCCATGGGTCTGAAAATTATTTCGGACCTTTTGAAGGATCTCATCGAATACATCCCGAATGGTGTAACGGCATTCATTATCCTCATTTTCGGCATATTCCTTGCCGACGCCATCAAAAAACTCGTTTATACAACCTGCCAGGCACTTGGCGTTTCCTCCGGCACCCTGATTGCCAACATCATCTTCTACTTCGTTTTACTCAACATGGTCCTCATCTCTTTGCGGCAAGCCAAGTTGCAAACCGAATTCATGGAAGACAACCTATCCATCATCCTGGCGGGCATCGCTGGTGCCTTCGCGATCGGCTACGGCCTCGCCAGCCGGCACACCATTAGTAGTTTACTGGCCTCTTTTTACCACCGGGATAAGTTCCACGTGGGGGACGAAGTAACCATTAACGGTAAGCGCGGCGAGGTCGTCACCATCAACAACAACATCATCATTCTTCGATCACTGAATGAGGACAGCGAATTCGTTGTCCCCTACAGCAAGGTTGCCTCCGAGGGTGTCGAGATTCATACCCGGAGAGATAAAGGGCCCGCTTTACCGCCGCACGAACAGGGAGCATAACCCATAATTAAAAGAAAAACCGCCCCGATGCAGTCATTGCACCGGGGCGGTTTTCGTTTTGATGGTAAGCACTTCAGACGCCGTCTACTCAATACGAATGCTTTCTTTAGAGTACCCATTATTGAACTTAAAATCCGCCCGGTACCGGGAACTCCACTTCGCCTGCGGATCGAGGTCACCCTCCCAGTTAGCAGCAGCGCGCGACTGGCCGACAACAGGAAATTTAACGCCACCGGCAAAGGTGTCGTAGGTATATTTCATCATGATCGGGTCCTGGCGGCCTACGGCAGTGACGTTGAACAGGAATTGGTCCACCAGGTGAGTGTAGGGGTTGACGTACAGCAGGTAGCGGTCTTTCGCTACGCCAACGCCGTCTTCGAAGGTGACATCGACCAGTTCATAGTCGATACCTTCGAAGCTGCGAGTCCCTGCATAGGTATATACCAGACCAGGGTCCTTCATTTTCTGCATCATGGCCAGCCAGAAGTAATTGGTTTTGCGGCTAAAAAAAGCAGACTCAAGCGCTTTCTTATCGGTGGTTTCTTTTCCATCTATCCAGACGCGCGCTTCGTCACCGTCGTAAAACTGAATCTGGGTTTCCCCCTCCTGAGTCTCGCTTTTTCCCCAGCTGATTTCCCCGTCGAAGATGTACCGTTCCTCGCTGACTCCCCGGTAATTTCCGTAAGTGAAAGAAACGTCTTTAAGTTCGTGCATGCCGTTCACCCCGCCAACTGCTTCCACCATCAGATCGATGAGGGCTTTGGCTTTGGCGTCGGTTTGGGCCTTTACTTGGGCGGGGCCGCAGGTGCAAAAAAGGGCGATTAAGAGCAGTGTTCTCATTGTTAGCTTTTGGTTTTATGCTTAAAGGTCGCTTTTCTGCTGGTTATTGGGCAGGATCCTGGCTATACTGTCTTAGGAAGACATATTCTACCTGAAGATCAGCACTGCCTCTATCCCAAGTCCTTGCACCTGCGGCCGCGCCTGAAAAGTGAATACGTGAATTAGAGAAGGGGAGAATGGCTCCCGCTCTCATTCTACCCTTCTCTCCTTCACTTCTTCTCCGCATACAGCACCGTCTCCCCTCCCCGCCAGCCATGCAGGTGGTTCGGCGGATAAGTGATTCCAGCCACCCGAAACCCAGCCTTCCTCAGCCGATCCGTCAAACCCGCTACGGAATAGACCCGAACATGGTCTTCCTGCCCGAAGGCCGCCAACCGATCAGCCGCTGTGGCGATGGAAGCATCTTCGTAAATGTCTCCCTCCCGAAACGGCGTCTGGATCAGGCACAGCCCACCCGGAGCCAACACCCGGTGCAGCTCCTGCATCGCGGCGGCATCGTCGGGAATATGCTCAAGCACATGGTAACAAATGATGAGATCGAACCGGCCATCAGGTTCATCAATGGCGGTAATGTCGTAAGATTTATCTGCGGTGAACTCCCCCTCAAAATCCGTCGTTACGTACTCCGCCAGCGGGTACTCCCGCAGCTTGCCGGCTACGCTCGCCGATGGGCTAAAGTGTAGCACCTTCAGTCCCCTCACCTCCATCTCTTCACTCAAGACGTGCCACAGCCGCCGGCCACGCGGCAGGCTACCGCAGCGCGGGCAGAGTAAATCTCCACGTTCCAGCCTGACAAAGGTTGAGAGTCCGGTGCCGCACACGTTGCACCGGTAGGTACTGCCCGCATAGCGTAACGCTACCAGGCGGCGAAAGCGCTCTTCGTTGGCTTTCAGGAAAGCTGTGGGAAGGAGGTTTCGGGCTATGGATTTTAACTGATTGTACATAAATGTCAAATCTTGAATGGTCTGTTGGTACTGTTGGTCTATTGATTACAGCCAAACAATACCAACAGACCAAAAAACCAATCTAAGGCTCCTTACTAAACCCGTAAGCACCCACCTCAAACGACTTCCCCTTCAGGATCGACTCATAGCAAGCCGAGTGCAGGCGCAGTCGCGTGTCCAGCCGGCCGAAGAGGTTATTGTTCATATTGGGGTAGGTACGGTTGCTGAGGACAACAAACACGAGGTCCTCCACCGGGTCAGCCCAGGCGGCAATGCCGGTGAACCCGAGATGTCCAAAGGCGCGCTCGCTGGAGAAGGGCGAAAGGTTCATTTTCCGGTTCTCATTGAGTTGCTTCATGTCAAACCCGAGGCCGCGGCGGGTTTCACCGCTGTACCGATTGGTAAACAATCGCACGGTTTCCGGCCGTAGGTACTGCCGACCACCGTAGTTCCCCTCCTGCAGGAGCATCTGAAAAACCGTTGCCACATCGCGTGCAGAGCCAAACAACCCCGCGTGCCCGCTCACGCCACCCAGCATGGCGGCCCCCATATCATGGACCGTCCCCTGGATCCGCTGGTTACGGAAGTAATTATCGTTCTCCGTTGGCGGAATCCGGCTCTTGTTGAACTTGCGCAACGGGTGGTACGTCAGCGTCTCCAGCCCCATCGGGCGGTAGAAATTGCGGGCGGCGAATTCATCCACCGTCAGCCCCGAAACCTGATCCACCAATTTGGCGGCGATGTAAAAACCCAGATCGCTGTAGCGGTACTGCCCCTGGTTGGGTAACTCGTTGGTGTACAATTTTTGCCAGATCGAATCCAGGTACACCTTGTGCATGAACATCTTTTCGGTGACGGGAACGACAAAGTCCCCCGTCCGTTGATTACGGTAATACTGCGAACTTGCTTTCCCCTGAGCGTTGAGGGTTTCGACGTAGAAAGGGATCCAACTACGCAGCCCCGCCCGGTGCGCGAGTATGGGCCGCAAGGTGAGGAATTCGACGGCAGTTCCTTCCAAACCCGGCAGGTAATTACTGATCGGGACGTCGAGGTTAAGTTTACCCTCGTCCACCAGTTTCATGATGCAGAGCGTGGTGGCCGTCACTTTGGTGAGGCTGGCCAGGTCGTAGATATCGCTGGGATGAACCGCCCGGTTTTTATTATAGGTATGGTAACCAAAGCCTTTCTCGTAAACAATTTTACCGTTACGGGCCACCAAAACCACCATCCCCGGAGTAGCTTTCTTGCGCAGGGCCTCCTGGGCCAGAACGTTGACTTTTGCGGCTAACTTATTGCCGTCGATGCCAACGGCCTCGGGTTCCGCGTAGCCCATCCGGAAGTTCGCGGCGGTTTCCAGACCGGCGTTAAAGGCTGCAGAAGGGCTGGCCGTGATCGGAAGCCTGCCACTGATTTTATTAGCGCCGAAGAGCCCCTGGGCGGCGGCATCCTGCGCTGAATCATCCCGGCTGTAGGCCATCAGGACCGTTCCGAAGCCATCAAGCGCACTCAGGCTGTAAGGGTTACCAAAAACGGTGATGATCAGCTCCGCTTTAGCGTCAAGCGCCCGCAGGAGGCCAAGTGCTTCAGGTCCGATTGGTACTTTTTCCAGGAAGCGGCTACCGTCGGAATACAGCGCGACCACCACTTTGTCTTCCGCATTTACGCCATCAACAATCCGCTGGCGATCCGCCTTGCTTACCTGGTAGGAGGCGTTAAGGTGGGTCGCTTTGGTGTAGTCGTCGACCCGCCGGCTGAAGGCCGTTGGTGCGTTAGGCCCAAGATGAACCACCACCACTTTGCCCCGGTCGAGGGTTTTGATGGGTACCAGCCCTTCGCTGTCGCGGACCAGGGTCATTGCATTTTCGAACAGCGTTTGTTTGAGGGCGTAAGCCTCGGGGCTGTTCAACTCACCACGGAGGTTGTCGGCGGAAGGGAAATTGGCCTTCGTTAGTCCCAGGCGATACTTACTCAACAGGATTCGGCGGACTTTCCGCTCGATGTCGGCGGCAGAGATCTTACCCTCCTCCATGTAGCGCTTGATGGCGCTGATGGCGTCGGGCGTACTTTCAGGTAATAACAAGATATCGGAGCCAGCGGCGATCGCCTCCGCTTCCACTTCTCCGTTGCCGTAGTGGTTGGTTACCCCTTTCATTTCCAGTCCGTCGGTAAACACCAAACCGGTGAAGCCCATCTCCTGGCGGAGCAGGTCATATACGATGGGTTTACTCAGGCTGGAGGGGCGATTGAGGCGGTTATCCAGTGCTGGTATTTGCAGGTGCGCCGCCATGATGGAGCCGATACCGTAGCGGATCAGGGCCTGAAAGGGGTACAGCTCCAGGCTGTCGAGTCGGGCACGGTCATGCGCAATAACGGGTAGGCTGTAGTGGCTGTCGCTTCCGGTATCGCCGTGGCCGGGGAAGTGCTTGGCACTGGCCAGGACACCATTCTCCTGCAGACCGCGCATGTACTGGTAGCCCTTCATGGTCACGTTGTACCGGTCTTCGCCAAAACTACGGGTATTGATGACGGGGTTGTCCGGGTTATTATTAACGTCGAGCACGGGGCTAAAACTTACGTTGACTCCAAGGCGGTGCATCTCGCGGGCGATTTCTGCGCCCATGTCATAAATCAACTGATTATTCCGAATGGCCCCGAGGGCAAGCTGCTTGGGGAAGCTGATCGTTTGCTGGGGTAAGCGCATGCCCAGGCCCCACTCGGCGTCCATGCTCACCATCATTGGCAGGTCGGCAAGTCGCTGGTATTCGTTCGTCAGTTGCAACTGTTTTTCGGGAGTGCCCTGGAAAAAACACAGACCACCGACGTGGTATTTTTTGATTTCTGCCTTCACGTGCGCAATGTGGTCGGCGCCCAGGTCGGAGTGCGCACGC
This sequence comes from Neolewinella persica DSM 23188, assembly GCF_000373105.1. Taxonomy (GTDB): domain Bacteria; phylum Bacteroidota; class Bacteroidia; order Chitinophagales; family Saprospiraceae; genus Neolewinella; species Neolewinella persica. The sequence goes on from NZ_KB890413.1 coordinate 155,721, forward strand.
AACATAATAAGCTGTCCGATTTGCCGGTCGAGATTCATTGACTGGAAAACGGAATCGACCCAGACCTTTTCTGAAGCGGTGTGGGTGGACAAATCGCCTTTATAAGCACGCTGAGCGTGGGCGACGAAGCCGGTTATGATAGCCAGCGCAAGGAAAAGGATTCGGGACAACATGTTCATAACTGGGAAAGACTTGAAAATACGGCGCGAACGCAGGTGCAGGGGAAGCGTGCAAACAGCAGGCGCGCTCCATAAGAACGCCGTCCCCCCCAAGCTTTAGTACCGACCGCTTACTGACAATAACAAAACAAAAACTATTGAGGGGAGGAAGGTACGGAAAAGGAAGGATTTGCAGAACTCGCAAAAACGACCGATCTTATGCAGGATTTCATTTTGCATTTTAGTAAACTATACAACCTCTTAAACTATGAGAAACCTTTTACTCCTTGCCGGCGTGCTCTTGCTCGCCGCGACTTTCTCCTCCTGCCTCGAAGAAACCGATTCCTTCATTAATTCCGAAGGCGTGGAACAGCTTTCCCGCTACGAAGCAGCCATCAACGGCACCGGCCTGCCCCGCGAAGCGGAGCTGCGCAATGCCGTATTCACTAACACCAAGAACGGCCAGTCCATCGAGGTTTCCCTCGGTCACATCCGCATCGGTTTTTTCCTTTGTGGAGATTCCTGGTGCCGCGCGCGTACCGACGATTGCGGCCAGTCGGCCAACCTCGATTACCAGTACCGGGTCGAAGGCGACCAGGAAAAAATTGCTTTTCAGGATTTCGAATTTATCCCCATCTTTAAAGACTGGGCCGAAAATGCGGATTTCAACTTCAACCGTAACGGTGCTGACCTTAAATTCGATTGTACGGATTGCCCGGGCCGCACCAGCGACGGTTTTGAATTCACCGACCGGCGGGTGGTATTAAGAGTCATACAGTAAAACTAACGCTTAGGGACGCCATTATCCCCTCATCGCAAAAGTGGTGAGGGGATATTTTTATAGTAGCAATTTGCAACTACCTTCTGCTATTGCCGTTAGGTCAGCATGTTACTCTGGATCACCATTTTATTACTCGTTCAACCGGCTCCAATGACGCTATTTGACTTTACGCCCGAATCAGACATCAGCGATTGGCGTACCGTTGACGACACGGTTATGGGTGGCCGTTCAGACGGTAATTTCCGCCTCAACGAGGCCGGACACGGCGAATACACCGGCTACGTCTCCCTGAAAAACAACGGAGGGTTCTCTTCCCTTCGCTACCGGATGCCGACGTTGCGGATTGAAGGGCTGACTAAGGTCAAGCTCCGCGTAAAGGGGGATGGCTCGCGTTATCAATTCCGGACCAAGACGAGCGATTACGACCGGTACAGCTACGTCACCTATTTTGAAACGACGGGCGAGTGGCAGGAAATCACCCTTGACCTGAAGACGATGAAACCCCAGTTCCGGGGGCGTGTGCTGGATCTTCCGGATTATCCGGCGGAGATGCTTTCTGAGATTGCCATATTGATCGGCAATAAGGAGGAGCAGGATTTTAAGTTGGCGTTGGACTGGATTCGGTTGGAGTAACCTCATGACCCCGGAGGGGTCTTTTTAAATAGGAATATGCGCGCTAATCAGTAAATTCCATCAAATTCCAGCCCCATGCGCCGCTTGTTCCCCCTGCTCCTTTTGTCCCTACTTTGCACCTGCGACCGCGCCCAGAAAAGTCAAACAGTCGGGGAGCCAAATAGTCAGGGAGCCAACGAAGCTGGCCTCGCTTCGCCGCCCCGCCACAAATGGCCGCTGGAAAAACCCATCCGCCTGATCCTCGACTCAGACACGGCCAACGAAATAGACGATCTCTTTGCGATTGCCTACGTACTTCCCGACGAGACCATTGACCTCCTAGGCCTGAGTTCCGCCCAGTGGTTTCACGTATGGAGTGGCGACAGCACGGTGTATCAAAGCCAGCAACTGAACGAAGACCTGCTGCGCATCGCCGGCCGGCTTGACCTTCCGCACCCGCTGGGTGCCGACATCATCATGGGTAAACCCTGGGGCGACTACGACGCGCGTGACAGCCCGGCCGCCCGGTTTATCATTGAGCAGGCGCAGGAAATCCCGGATGGCGAAAAACTGGCCGTAATGTGCATCGGTGCCGCCACCAACCTGGCCTCAGCCATCGCCCTGGAACCTTCCATCACGGATAAGATCGTGGCCTATACGCTGGGCTTTCGCTATGACTTCGACGGAAAATTCTGGAATAAGGACGAGTTCAATATCCGCCGGGACCTCAATGCTGCCAACTATCTGCTCAACGCCGAAGGCCTTGAGCTGCACGTAATGCCCATCTCAGTTGCCATTAAGTACACCTGGGAAAGAGAAGCCACCTTCGCCCAATTAGAGACCGCGGGAGAAATTGGGGCGTACCTGCAAAAACGCTGGCAAAACCACGGCGGCCCCGACGCCGTAAAATGGACCATGTGGGACGTGGCCCTACTACAAGCCTTCCTGAAACCGGAACAAGCCAGCGAAGTTGCGGTATCTACCCCTCCGGAAAACACCCAACGCATGGTGTGGCTATATGATGATATTGACCCGGGGGCCATGGAGAACGATTATTGGGCGAGACTAACGCGAACGGAATAAACGTATGCTATGACTTGCTCCGGAGGGTTCGATGATTTGCAAAATTGTTACCCCGACAGGAAGTTCATTGGCCTCAAGTAATAGTTGATGATCGGTTGCTGCAGACAACCACCGGCTGGAAAGCAACCTTCCCGAAGCGTCAAAAAACCGGAGATCAAGGGTGGAAGCTGACGGGAGTTCGACGGTGAGTACCTGGGGGCCGGTCGACGGATTCGGAAACACCCTGACCTGACCTGAAAAGGGCCTTGCATTAGCCGTGTTCGTCGGATCATTATCGACCTTTGTGCTCAGTACAAACAGCTGGGCTGACCGTGTAATGAATTTGTTGGCCTGCCCATACAGCGCGATATAGCCGTTACTGGTGGGTAGTATATTTCTGGGGAGAAAGTCCTGGTAAGGAATCGGCTCTTCCACGGTTTCAATGACGTTGAAATCATCAGTCCTCAGGCGGAAGCTGCGCAGCAGGCTGGTGGAGTCGTCGGTAGTGACACTCGTCACAATAAGCGCGTCATTAGGGGTTAGGTAGGCCCCGACACCTTGCTCCGTAAATGGCGTAGGTTGTTCAAAAAACGCTGGCGCACTGATGCCTCCGGGAGGAGTTATGCGATAAAGGTTCAGGCCTTCGGGAGGAGATCCTGCTATGAAGGACAAGGTGATAGTCACCAGTGCGTAGTCTCCATTTGGCAGGAGGACTAGGTTCCTGGCGAAATCAACGGTGCCGGTGCTGGAATTGGGGCCCAGATTGCGGCTCCAGACTTCCTGCCGGGTGGTCAGGTCAAATTTTACGATGTGGACCCGGTCAGTACCGTCGCGGGATCTCCCCATCAGGAGCACGGTATTGTCCTCCAGCCTTTTCATGCCATTGGGATTAGATAGGTTGGGGAACGTAGTGCTGTACCGCCGGCTCCCGTCGGCACCGTAAAAATCCATGACGGTAACGTTTCCGTCAACCCGAAAAGTCAGTACTTGCCCCCCGCCTACCGGGAGGGCATCGTACCTGTTGCCCCGTGACTGCAGGCCTTCAAGTGATTCCGTTTTTTGAGGATGCCGACGGACTCCATCGGGCCCAAGGACCTCCTGATAACTATTACCATTAGCATAGTGCTGAAGGAAAAGGAGCCCGTCTCCGCGAAAAGTCAGCTGGTGGGGTGTAGTAACCTGCCCCTCCGGGCCACGAAATCGTTTTACCCACACGGTGTCTCCCACCGGAGTGGTCTTGAGCACCGTTGTTACGATTTCCCGTTGGTCGGTGGTAGGGGAAGCACTCAACAGGTAGATATTTCCAAGCGGGTCTCTGCTAACAGCGATGGCTTCATCGTTGGTCAACCCACCACTAAGGCCAAGGCGTTGCTGCCAACTCGTTTGCGCCAGGTTGGTATTGGTGAGTAGGACATCCCGATCGTTGGTATTAATGAAGACTGCGGACAGGAAAAAGATTTCGTCGTTATCCACGATTCGGTTGATCCCGTTGACTGGTTGGCCGTTGAATTGTGGCAGACCGGTTAACGGTAAAAGTACATCTCCGCTCTGTTCATAATTTCGGTGAACAAACAGGCCTACGTTGAAAAAAAGCCAGACGAGATCGCCCTGGGGAGATACCCCCTGAAGAAAAATATTGTTCTCTCCCCCCATCGGTGCCAGGTCATGGGGCGTGCCTGGAATGCCATTTTCGTCGAATGGAAAAATGACCGGTTGCAGCGGGAAGTCCTGGCTGATGAATCGGCGAAGTACCAGGCTGATCTGATTGTTTTCCGGATGCTGGACAAAGCGACCGGTGCTAAAGGTTTGTAGTCCGTTAGAGCCCTCCATCTCGTATGCGGTAACGGAATCTCCATTTTCTGCATCAATCACAAAGGCGGTGTAACCATCTCCGATGGCGGCAGACTGAAAGGTCAGATAATCACCACTGGGGAGTACGGTGAAGTCCTGAAAAGAGGGGCCACCTGATTCATAGACGGTAGTACGCCCGATCGCCAGCGCAGAGGTGAGACTAAAGAAATCTACTTGTTCGGAAGAAATAGCGGCAAGGACTATTTTCCCATCAAGCGTTTCCTTGAGGGAAATGCGCTGTGGAGAAAATCCGGTAGTAGACAGGGTATCCGTGGCGATTAACCTGGCATCGTTGCGATATTTTGAGACCAGGATGTGGCCGTTGGGTAATATATAAGTGGTGACCAGGGCCTGGTCGCTGGTTACAATGGCTGCTAACGCGTTGGGCGAATAAGGAAACATGGTCCGGAAGCTGTCTTGCGGAGCACCCGTTTCCCGGTCAAAGCGGGCAAAAACCAGTTGTTCGACGCCGGAAGCCCCGCCTTCTTCCCGATATACGGCCGTTATGAATGAGGTGTCTGCCAGCAGGCTCGTCGCTTCTTCATTACTTCTATTGTCTACGGGTCCATATTCTTTTAAGAAAGGTGTCTGGGCAGAAAGAAAGGAAAAGGACAAAAAATATAAAATGATCAGGAGTCGCATAGGGTGTTCTTATGTATGTACTTTAACTGGAGGGTATAAATTGAAAAGGGGTGGTTGGTTAAATGTTCATTTTCGGAAGAAATGAAGATGTTTACTCCTGTATTATCTTTACTGCTAATGCTTTACCGGAAATTCCCTGCCGGAGCCCCTTTATCAACTGATCTCATGCAAGCTAATAATCGCGTTTACATTGCCACCAGCCTCGATGGTTTTATTTCCGACAGAAACGGTGGTCTGGCCTGGCTGGATAGTGTTGAAAACCCGGAAGGCGATGATATGGGGTATGGAAATTTCATGGCAAATACCGATGCCCTACTGATGGGACGTACCACCTTCGAAACCGTTTGCGGATTTGATGTCGAATGGCCTTACACCAAGCCGGTTTACGTTTTAAGTAATTCGTTGACGAAGGTCCCGGCGGAGTACGAGGGTAAAGTTTGGCTGGTTAAAGGCAAGCTGCCTGAAGTGTTACAATATATCCACGAAAGGGGGCATTTAAGCCTGTACATCGATGGTGGACAAACCATCACCAACTTTCTGGCACAAGGTCTGATTGACGAAATGATCCTCACCGTTTTCCCCGTGCTGCTGGGTGGAGGACATCCTCTGTTCGGCGACCTCCCGGTAGCGCAAGACTTCGAATTGGTGAATTCGAAGGTGTGCCTGGGTAAGCTGGTTCAGAGTCACTACCGACGAAAAACCGGAAGACCTTAATATTTTCCCCTGCCTTTCTTCATTTTTCGGGGTTGTTTTGCCCTGTTGCCTTTTAGCTTGTTTAATATTCCCCTATGAAAATTCTTGTTGTTTGCCTCGGCAATATTTGCCGCTCCCCCCTCGCTGAAGGTCTTCTTAAACGTGAAGCGGAAAAACGTGGCCTTGACTGGGAAGTAGCCAGTGGAGGAACGGCCAAGTACCACATTGGAAAACCACCGGATCCGCGCAGCATCGCCATTGCGCGGGAGCATGGGCTAGACATCAGCGCGCAACGCAGCCATCATGTGACCACTGCTGATTTAACGGCATATGACCTGGTGTTAGCGATGGACCGGCAGAACGCCCAGGACCTCCGGGCCCGTGCTGAAACGGCCACAGATCGGGAAAAAATTCATGTCTTTCTGGAATATGCTGGGGTTGCAGCTGAATTCGGCACGGATGTCTTCGATCCATATTATGATGACGAGGCCTATGAAGGTGTTTATAAAACGGTAGAAAACGCAGCTAAAGGGGTTGCGGACCGACTGGAAGCCAAGGAATGAGCTAACGATCAAGGCAACTGGAGAAAGTAAAAGGTAAATAAATTTGTACCTTTGGAGAGCGTTCTCTCATCTCATGATTTATAAGCTGTGTCTCTCTCAACAACCTGCCGTGGGCTTGTGCTCATTCTCTTTTTTTTCGCCCCCTCTTTGGCTTTTAGTCAGGAGACTAACTGTGGTGATGGTATCGACAACGACGGAGATGGCCTCATCGATTGCTTTGATGACGATTGTGCCGGCATCGCCAGCTGCGAAGATTTCTTCTTCGGCCAGCCAGAGCCTGATTGTAATTACCAGCCGCCGGAACTGGAAGAAATTAGATTGAACCTGCTGTTTAAAACCGATGAGGTTCGTTACCCCATCGAACAGCGCTGTGGAGTGATGGTTGGTGATATGAACGGCGACGGCGTACCCGATTTGGTTGCCCGCGACAATAATCCCGCACGCATCCATATTTTCAGCGGGGACGATGGACGTATCCTCCAGAGCATCGTAACGCCAAGTACCCACCCTTTCGGTCAGGTCGCCATTGCCGATGTGGACGCCGACGGTCTTGGAGATGTATTCCACATTGAATCGACAGGGGGCCTTGCCCGGTACGAATTTGGCAACCCTAACGCCGTTTGGCGCACCGCGAACAACGTAGGAGATGACAACGTCGTCTCCACCCCCCAATTGGCGGATATTAATCAAGATGGGGTAGCTGAGGTCTTCGTAGGTAAAAGAATATTTAATGCGCTTACCGGCCTGCGCTACGCAAACGGCAGCAATACTGTCAACGTCGGAGGGTATGCAACCGGTGGAAACGCCGACCGATACCCTGTTTTCTTCGACCTTTTTAAGCAGGGAGACCCCAAACCAGGAGGGGGAACTTTTGGTGCGGAGGCCAATGGGATGGAGTACATCGCTGGCAACCAGGTATGGACCGTTGCTTTCAATACTACCGGCACTGCCGATAATGGTACTTTTCTGCTCGCAGCACAGCTTTCGGCCACCAATAACGAGAGAGATGGATTTACGTCCATCGCAGACATCAACGGAGATGGCCGGATGGACGTGGCCGTAATGGCCGCAGGACGTGTGTACGCCTGGGATCCCTACACCAACCAACAAATTGGGTCCACTTACAGCGTTCCGGGAACGTCTGCCGGGGGACGTATAAACATCGGAGACTTCGATGGGGATGGAGACGTGGAATTAGGCTTTGCCGGAAACGACATCTACATTGTCCGGAATTACGTTGATAACAACGGAGACGCCAACCTAAACAACGGCACCTGGTCCACCCTTTGGCAAAAAGACAACCTTGATGACGGTTCGGAAAGAACGGGGTCTACCCTCTTTGATTTCGACGGCAACGGGACCGTGGAAGTTGTTTATTCCGAAGAAGAAAACCTGTTCATCTACGACGGACCGACCGGAAACGAACTATTTCGTATCCAGAGTCGTGCCGGCACCCGGACGGAATATCCACTTGTCGCTGATGTAAACGGTGACGGCACCGCCGAGATCATCGTAACGGCACAGGCACAAAACGGCCCGTCTTTTTCCGGCTCCGATTGGATCAGTGTCTACGAAAGCGCCAACCAGCCCTGGGTACCCGCCCGAAAAGTCTGGAATCAGCACGGCTACCATGTCACCAACGTCAATAACGACCTGACTATCCCCAGGTTTCAGCAGAACAACCTGAACCCTGCCCTGGGCCAACGGTACAATAATTTCCTGGTGCAGACGGCCGTTGGTGGTGGATCCGAAGCCAATATTCGCTACCCGGCTCCAGACGCCATCATCATGGTACAGATCGGGTCGGACGGGCTTCCGGTAATTGATTTCACCGGCTGCCCGAACGAGATAATTGCCACCTTGGTCATCGACAATGAGGGCGCTGCTCCCCTACCCGCCTCTACCCCAATTTCCTACTACATCGGCGACCCAAGGGTAACCATGGCCACCCTGATACAGACCACCAGGATCAACACTCAGGTGGAAGCCGGCGGACAGGTTATCGTACAGGTGGCGATACCAGTGGGCGTTGTCCCGGCAGGTTCCCGGATCTACCTGAGTGTAAACGACCCCGGCTTCGCTATGGCCGACCTACCTTTCGAAGAGAGCGACTTCCCCCTAACGGGCACTCCGGAATGCATCTACAGTAACAACGTCAATTTCCTGGGTAATGTCCGTTGTGGCGAAGTCTGTAATGACGGGATAGATAACGACGGTGACGGCCTCATTGATGAGCCCAACCTGACTCAGTTTGAAAATACTGGCTGCCCGGGAGATGTGCTGCAGGCCATCACCAACGACTCCCCTGGCGGCACCTACAGCGTGCTCGGCGGCAGCGTCATTGGCACAACGGTGGACCAAAATGGGGTAGTAACCCTTGGCAACAACTTTACCGGAACCCCCGTGACGGAGACCATTCGCTACGACGACGGGATTTGCGTGGAGGACGTGATGGTAACCACCGTTGATAATGAAGCACCGAAAATTGCCTGTCCGGGGAACGCTGCAGTCAATGTAGACGCAAATTGTACAACGCCTTTGAGCAGCTATATCATGGCTACACAGAGCAGCGACAACTGCTCCGCTACCGGCAACATCGTGATTACCCAAGCACCTGCCATCGGTAGTAACCTGACCTTAGGGGCGAATACTGTCACCATGACGGCAACGGATCAAAGCGGCAACGCTGCTACCTGCACATTTACGGTGACGGCAGTTGATCGCATCGCGCCCGTCCCGGTTTGTCCGGCGGCCACAACGGCCATGCTTACGGCCAACTGTTCTTACACAATTCCGGACCTGACGAATATTAGCAGCAGCGATAATTGTTCGGCTGAGGCTGCTCTTATTTTGGCGCAGACGCCGGTGCAGGGAACGGTTTTTAATGGCAATGGAACCAACGTGATGGTCACCATCACCGCTAAAGACGAATCCGGCAACTCCGGCAACTGTACCTACGTCATCACCCTCGCCGACAACACACCGCCCGCCATCACCTGCCCGGGTAATCAAACCCGGGACGTCTCCGCCAACGATTGCACGCTCAGCGTACCCGACTTCCGGGGCCAGGCTGGCCGGCAAGACAATTGTTCCGGCTTCAACCAGATCACCGTTACCCAAAACCCCGCCCCAGGAACCTCCGTTGGGCCGGGCGTAACCACCATTACCCTTACGGCCACCGATGCGGCGGGGAATATGGCCGACTGCTCCTTCACCCTCACGGGCATAGATCGTACACCGCCAATGATCACCTGCCCGGGGAACATCACCGTCGACGCAGACCCGGTAATGTGTGCCGGGACGGTGACCGACGTGACTGGCCTCGCGATGGCCACCGACAATTGTGGTAGCGGCGGTCTGACGATCACCCAAACCCCAGCCGCCGGGACCACCTTTACGAGCAGCACCCAGAACGTAGTGGTCACCGCGACCGATGCGGCCGGAAATACCCGCCAGTGTAACGTCACTTTCATCAAGCGGGACGTTACCCCGCCAACGCTTACTTGCGTTGGTCCGCAAACCCTTGTCGTAGACGCCAACAACTGTCTGGCGATCCTGCCAAACTATATGAACAACGTGGCCAGCGATGCCTGCGGCGGTGTGTCAGTCGTGCAGGAGCCCGGGCCGGGCACCAACCTAAGTAACAACGTTGTCGTAACGATAACGGCTACGGATAACGTGGGCCAGCAAACGACCTGCACCATCGATGTAACCGTTGTGGACCAGACGCCTCCCAGCATCCTCTGCCCTTCCCCCCAAACGATTGCGGTAGACGGCACCTGCGAGGTCCCCCTGCCCGACTACACCGGTCAGGCGAGTACTTCAGACAACTGTGACCCGCGTAAGGGACCAGTTTCAGTAAGCCAATCGCCCGCCGCCAATACGATGTACGACATCAACGACAGCCCCGTCACGGTTACCCTCACCGCGACCGATGCCAGTGGCAATATGGGAACCTGTACTTTCCAGGTGGAACTGATGGACAACCAGCCGCCTCAGATCTCCTGCCCGGTCAGTCCCCAAATTGATCAACTGGACGGAGATTGCGATGCAATGGTCCCGGACTTCAGGAACCAGACCATGGTCAGCTCAACCTGTACGATGGATGGGTTTACCCTGGTGCAAGTACCCGCACCGGGAACGGTGGTGAGTGTAGAAAGTACCACCTCAATCACCATTACCGCGACAGACATCAACGGCAACTCCGTAAGTTGTTCGTTTGATTATGTAACGGAGGACGTAACGTCGCCGACCATTACCTGCCCTGCTCCACAGACGGCATCTTTGGATAGCGGCTGTGATTTCGCCATACCCGATTATTCCGGCATGGCGACGGTAGCCGACAATTGCTCTAGCCTTGCACCTGCGGCCCCGCCCATATTGACCCTGACGCAAAGCCCCGTTGCCGGCACGGTCGTATCTGAAGACGGCACCGTCACTCAGATAATGCTGACCGCAACTGATGCCGCCGGCAACTCCACCAGCTGCACTTTCAGGCTTACCACTGAGGACAACACCCCCCCGGCGCTCACCTGCCCAACTGATCAGACAGAAAACGTTGACGATGGCTGTGCCTTCGTATTACCAGATTACACCCCCCAGGTAACCGCCGTAGAGAACTGTACTATTCCGGGGCCAGTCTCCTACACCCAAAGCCCACCTGCCGGCACCCAAATTACCGGCGATGGAACGACAACCTTAATTACGATCACCGCGACGGACGCTGCCGGCAACGTCGCTTCCTGCGACTTCACCCTCACGCTGGAGGACAATACCGATCCGGAAATTACCTGCCCTCAGGCCATCACCATTGCCGTTGACGCCGACTGTAGGGCGTCCGTCCCCAACCTGATCAGTGGTGCAACGGTAACCGACAACTGTCAGGGCAGTAACCCCCTGCTCGTTAGCCAGGATATTCCGGCAGGCACGATGCTGATGGGCGATGGCACCACCCAAATAGTTACACTAACGGCTGACGATGGGAACGGGAACACTGCCAATTGTACCGTAGTGTTGACACTGGACGATACAACACCACCTACGGTTTCCTGCCCGGCGGCCCAGGACCTGAACCTTGACATGACGGGTTGCTCTGCAACCCTCCCTGACTTTTCAACTCAGTTGACCCTGGCCGATAACTGTACGGCTCCCGGTACTTTAGCGGTGCAGCAAATGCCAGTACCCGGCGCGGTCGTCTCCGGTGCAAATACCGTGGAGACGGTTACTTTTAACGTAGATGATGGTAATGGCAACAGCACCAGTTGCAGCTTCGACATTACGTTGCGCGACGTTACCAGCCCGACGATCGTTTGTCCCGCTCCCGCCACTCTGGCGTTGGGTAGCGATTGTTCCGTTGCATTACCGGATTATACCAGCCAAACGGTGGCCACGGACGATTGCGCGATGACCGCCGCCATTACGCTGACCCAAAGCCCGGCTGCGGGAACAGAATTGTCATTCGACGGTGAGCAAGTAATGGTTACCATCACCGCCGCTGACGGTAACGGGAATACCACCAGCTGCACCTTCCCCGTAACGGCAGAAGACCAGACACTGCCGATGGTCATTTGTCCGGCGGACCGCAATGAGCCGGTGAGCGGCAACTGTGACTTCACTTTACCCGATTACACCGGCGAAGCCGGTGTGATGGACAACTGCTCTGAAGCCGCAGCGATTACCATCACTCAATCCCCAGCGGTAGGGACGGTCATCCCGGAAGCACAACTTAACCAACCTCAAACAATCACCCTGACGGCTACGGATGCTGCGGGAAATAGCCAATCCTGCACCTTCGCCATCACACCGGTAGACGAAACCAACCCCACCATCGTCTGTCCAGAGGCCCAATCCATTCTGCTCGACGCAGTGGGTTGTGAAGCGGTGCTGGGAGATTACACCGGCCTTGGTGCCACGATGGATAATTGTACGGATGCACCTGCCATCGGCGTAACACAGAACATTGCCGCAGGAACGGTGTACAGCGGGCTTACCCTGCCAATCATTGACGTAGTACTAACGGCTACGGATGCTTCGGGGAATACCGCCGACTGTTCGTTTAAGGTGTATATCCTTGATGAAATCGATCCCACAGTCGACTGTGCAGCGGCTAACCAAACGGTAGCCCTGGATGAAAACTGTAACGGAGAGATTCCAGACCTGATTCCAGACCTGGTGACCAACGACAACTGCTCGGCAAATGCCCTGACGATCCTGCAATCTCCGGCTGCCGGTGCGGCCTACGGTGGCAACGGAACTACGGTGGACGTGACCTTCACCGTAATGGATGCCAGTGGTAATACGGTCTCCTGCGTGGCAACAATAACCTTCGAAGACCAATCTCCTCCAAATCCGGTGATCTGTCCCGGAGACCAGGACTTGAACGTGGATGATGTTTGTGCAGTCTCCTTACCAAATTATACTGGTGGTGCGACCGTGATTGACAATTGCCGGGCACAAGGAAATATTATCATCACTCAAAGCCCACTACCCGGCACCATGGTGGCGGGGGATGGTACCGTCATCCCGGTTACCCTGACCGCCGACGACGGGAACGGGAATACAGCGACTTGTACATTTGACGTAACTCTCCGGGATGAAAATGCGCTGGACGTTACCTGTCCTGGTGGGCAGATCGTCATCGCCAGCAGCGATGATTGCGACGGAGAATACGGCGATTACACCGGGCTGGTGACGGCAGTAAACCAATGTATGTCTCCAGCTGCGGGCGTAACTTACGTACAGTCTCCGGCAGCAGGCACTCCGCTGTTCCCTGCCGATCTCGACGTGTCCCAGACGGTGACCATTACCGCCATTGACCTGAACGGTAACCCTTCCAGCTGCACCTTTCAGGTTACGCTGGTGGATACCCTGGCTCCCGTGATCGTTTGCCCGGCCAACGATGCGCAGATCGTGGATGCGAGTTGCAGTCACCTCGTACTGGATTACCGTTCTGATGCGACCATAACAGACAACTGTGCGGCGCTGGGCGAACTGATCGTGACACAGGAGCCCATGCCCGGTGCACCGATTACCGGTCCCGATGCTATCCGAACGGTTACCATCTCTGCTGTAGACCCCAGCGGGAACCAATCACAGTGCGCCTTCCAACTTGAGGTCAGTGACGGCATTGCACCCGTTTTGGCCTGTCCTGAACCAGACACGCTGCTTACCAATGGTGCCTGTCAGGTAACCATCGGCGATTACACCAGCGAAGCGCTGGCCGATGATGATTGTACGCTACGAGAGGACATTGTCTTTTCCCAGGTACCGCCATCGGGGACCGTCATTTCCGGTCATCTGACGACCCAAACAATTACGATTACGGCCACTGACGCCAGCGGCAATAGCAGCAGCTGTGATTTTACCGTGACGGCGAAAGACGCCATCGCCCCCACGGTATTGTGCACCGGCGACAAGGTTGTAAGGCCTGATGCGAATTGTGAAGCCTTGATGCCGGATTACCGGGGGGACGTCCGAACCTTCGACAACTGTGCGGCGAACAGTGCCATTACACTCACCCAAAGACCAGCACCGGGATCTCCGCTATCGGGCCAGGGTAATGCCAAGACCGTTACCATCATTGCCGACGACGGGAACGGAAACCGGGACAGCTGCACATTTGTGGTTAGGCTGGAAGACGACCTTCCGCCGGAGATCACCTGTCCGGCAGCTAAGTTGGTCGACGCAGACGCAGACTGCACTTACGACCTCGAAGACTTAACGATCCAGGCAATCGTGACCGATAACTGTACGAACCCGGCGATGATCATCGTAACCCAGAACATCGGGATTGGGCAGACCTATTCCGGTGACGGAACGGAGGTATTGGTGACGCTGACCGCCGATGACCGGAACGGTAATACGGCACAGTGTACGACAACCATCACCCTCGAGGATAATACCGATCCGACCATTACGTGTCCGGCAGACCAGACAATACTCGTAGACACCGGCTGTGGGGCGTTGGTGCCGGATTACCGGTCGGCTGACGTAATCGACAATTGCACGGCTCCTACGGACATCACGGTGACCCAGACATTGGCACCGGGAGCATCGCTGACGGGACATAACGAGGTGTCGGTCGTAACGCTGACGGCTGATGACGGGCATGGAAATACGGCAAGTTGCAGCTTCAATCTGACCTTATTGGATGAAACGCCGCCGGCGATTACCTGTCCGCCAGCGCAGGAGATATTCGTAGATGGCAGTTGCGAAACGGTGCTACCGGACTACGTTGGTCTGACCACTGCTTCTGACAATTGTTCGCCTGCGCCTGCGATCGCGCAAAATAATCCTGCCGGAACACCCCTGACCGGCCTGGGCACCCAAACCGTGACCATGACCGCCGATGATGGTAATGGAAATACGACAACTTGTGATTTCACGGTGACGGTGAGCGACAACACACCGCCTGAATTGACGTGTCCGCCACTAAGCATCATTGCCGGTAACGCCACCTGTACCATAAATCTGGCAGACTACCGGGACAGCATCATGGTTGCCGATAATTGTGGGCCGACCAGCGTTCAGAATGGGGCGCTGACGCTGGTGCAAAGTCCATTGGAAGGAGCCATGATCAGTGGCCTGGGTACTACGCAAACGGTGACCATCACCGCTACCGACCCCTCGGGCAACACGACGGACTGCCTGATTACCGTCGAAGTGGCGGATACGACGCGCCCAACCATCGTTTGCCCGAATGATACAACCCTGGCAGTCGACATAGCCTGTGCTACGATTGTACCAGATTACACGGGCCTTCCGATAGTGATGGATAACTGTAACGACGCTACCGGTATCTCGGTGACGCAAACCCCGGTCGCCGGGACGATGGTCAGCGATGAAGCCAACCTGATTACCGTCACCCTGACGGCCACCGACGAGAGTGGAAACACCATCAGCTGTGATTTCAACGTGCAGTTGATCGACAGCATCCCTCCAATGGTTGTCTGCCCGGCGGATGATGTGATCAGTGTGGATGGCACCTGCGAAGTCCTGCTGCCCGACTACCGCCCAAATGCCGGGCCAACGGACAACTGCTCCGACCCGGCAGCCATCACCCTGACACAGAGGCCCGCCCCCGGCGAACCACTTAGCGGAGACGGCACCACCCGGGAAGTCACCATAATTGTGACCGACGAAAGTGGCAATCAGGACAGCTGTAAGCTGACCGTAACGCTGGAAGACAGTACCGAACCGATGATCATCTGCCCGGCCGATCAGGAACTGACGGCGGATGATGACTGTGAAATAGTCATCCCGGACTACACCAGTGAGGCCATCGCAAGCAGTACTTGTGATCAGAGCGCCATCACCATCACCCAGCTACCTGCCATTGGCACCACCATCAGCGGCCACAATACCACGCAAACGGTAACCCTGACGGCGGAGGACGCCAGTGGCAATATGGTCAGCTGTTCTTTCGAGGTTACATTACTGGACCGTGAAGCGCCAGAGATTACCGTGTGCCAAAACGATACCATCGGTGTGCTTTCGGCTGCTTGCACCTATACCTTGCCCGACTATTGGGTCATTGGACCTGCGACCGCGCAAGACAATTGTCGGCCTACGGGAACTACCTCAACTTCCGCCACCGGCGACCAAATCATCTACACCCAGGTACCCATACCCGGTACGGTTTTGATGGATGCCTTCACCACGACGACCATCACCCTCACAGCTGATGACGGCAACGGAAATACCATCAGCTGTGACTTTGAACTGACCCTGACGGATACGACCTCTCCCACGATTACCTGTCCGGCAGACACCGTGGCCAACCCTGACGCTGGTTGTGATTTCGCCCTGGAAGACTATACCGGCCGGGCCATAATTGCAGACAATTGCACCAATCCTGCGGACCTGGTAGTGACGCAAAGCCCGGCAGCAGGAACGGTCATCAGCGGACAATCCACCAGTCAGGACATTATCCTGACGGTCGAAGACCCAAGTGGGAACATCGCTTCCTGCACCTTTAACCTAATGTTGCAGGACACCACCTCGCCGACCATCGTTTGCCCTGACGCCCAGGTAGAGACCCTCACCGCCACCTGCGAATTCATCGTACCGGATTACACCGGTGAAGCCGTGACGGACGACAACTGTACGGACGTAACAAACATAATAGTAACCCAGGACCCGGAAGCAGGAACCGTTATTGCCGTTGAAGGAGAGGGCGATATCTTTACCATCACCCTGACGGCCGACGATGGCAACGGGAACACGGCCGACTGTGCGTTCAACATCACGCTGGACGACGTGACCCCGCCCGTCATTACCTGCCCGGCAGACCCGACAATATTTGTTGATGCTGGTTGTAATGCACTGCTACCTGACCTCGTCGCCGTTACTACCGCTACAGACAACTGTGAGAACGCGACCGCCGGAAGTGGCATCACCATTACACAATCGCCACTGGCAATGGCAATGTTCAGCAATGACGATACGGAGGTAGTCGTCACCCTGACGGCCGATGATGGCAACGGCAACACCAGCCAGTGTCAGGTCACCGTGACGCTTCAGGACACCATCAGCCCAATGATCATGTGTCCGGACAACGAGGTGCTGCTCACCAATGAGAACTGTGAAGTGATGGTACCTGATTACCGTGCGCAGGCCATAAAATCTGACAATTGCACGACCAGTGGGGAGATTTTGGTTACCCAGGACATTGCGCCGGGAACGGTCTTAAGCGAAGACGGGACAACGCAGGTCGTCACCCTCACCGCCGACGACGGAAACGGAAATACGGCCAACTGTACGCTACAGCTTACTGTCGACGACAATAGGCCACCAACCATCGCCTGCCCGATGCCCCAAACCCAATTTACGGACGCAAACTGTATGGTGGTTATCGCTGATTATTCCGGTCTTGGGATGACGGACGATAACTGTACGGACATGGCTACAACTACCGTGACGCAGACGCCTGCTCCCGGCACGGTCTTTACCGGAGTTCAGGACGTCGTCGTCACACTATTGGCCGATGATGGCAACCGGAATACGGCTACTTGTGACTTTGTCTTGTCCATACGGGATAATACGGCACCTGACCTGGCATGTCCGGCCACCCAGCAGGAAACCGCCAATGCAAACTGCGTGGCCACCCTCGGTGATTACACTGGCCTGGCGACGGTGACGGACAACTGTTCCACGCTGGGCGATGCCAACGGCAACGGGATCACCGTGACGCAATCGCCACCGGCAGGAACGACGATTATGGGTTTCGACCAGGCGATTACCGTGACGCTGACGGCAACGGACAGCAGCGGGAATGTTGCTACTTGTACTTTCCAGGTGGAACTGATCGACGGAACGGATCCTACGATTGTTTGCCCTGCGGCGCAGGAAATCAACGCCGGTACGGATTGTGGCTTCACGATTCCTGACTACCGGAGCTTAGGCATAGTGGATGACAACTGTGGTCCGGGTATGCTGACCGTTGCGCAGTCACCAGATATTAATTCGGTACTGACCAATCTGGGGACCACCCAGGAAGTGACCTTGACGGTGACTGAGGCAAGTGGTAATAGTGCCAATTGTTCCTTTACGGTTACCACCACCAGCGCTACGCCGCCGCCAGCGCAGGCAACGGTGACCCTGGCCGTGGTAAATCGCCCAACGGGCTCCGGCACGGTCAACCTGTTGGATGCCTTTGACGACGCTGCGGAGAGTAACCTCAGCAATACGGACCTGGATCAGATGATGGACCAAGCCGTTGGGCCCTACAACGTGACCTTCTACCTGAACATGGCGGATGCCGATGGAGAGCAAAATGATGTATCGCCGTTTACTTACGACCCGGCGGTAAACGGAGAAGTGGTGCTGGTTCGGATCGAAGATCCGACGACGGGCTGCTTCACGCTGAGCCAAATATTGATTGAGGTGCGGGAGCCGGGCATTAGTAATGCTATGGACTCCACCTTCTGCAGCAAGCCGGGGGTAACCCTCAAGGTGGATGGCCGGCCGCAGGCCGGCGGGCAGGGCTCCACCATCGTCCGCCACCAATGGACGATCATCAGCATCGGCACCACCCGCCTGCCCGCCGACCGGGTGATGAGCTCCGATCAGCAGACCGTCATGATCAATACGGCCGGGCTGCGCTCCGGCTCCATCGTACTGGAGTACCAGTTCTTTGAAGATTATGGGGATGGGGCGTTGGTGGGCAGTGTGCCCCGGCGGGTTGTGATGGAGGTTTTGCAGGTAGGGAGTGGGGATTTCTTTTGGGATGGCAGGAATTAGTCGGTAGTTTTATCTTCTATAAAGTCACCCAACTTAGCCTGATGAAAATGAACCCAATAGCAATAAAGCATCGCGACAGCTGGCCGGACAACACTGAAACGTTTGTACTGGACCACAAGAAAGTTAAGCTCGTTGTTTTCCACGGGACAATGTTTAGTGACGATGATGTGGACGTATATGGGATTATAGAAGCTACCGAAATTCAATATTGGATCAACACTCGTTTTTTAAGAAATGGTGACTATACTGTTTTCACCAATTGGCTAAAAACATACTTCAATACTATTTCTGTTTTGAACAATTGTAGCCCGCCCACAATAGTATGGCCTACTAAGCTTGCGGGAACTGAATACTTCGAGTCGTCACTGAAAGGGAAGTTGATCGGTGCATTCTTGGTGTTTCCTGGGTGTTACGAGAAGAGGGAGGTTAAGAAGGATGTACAAATAATAGGTAGCTCCATGGAGTTCATCGCAAAACCACCTCATCCAAAAACACCCACCCCACTTCCCCCGCCCCCGGATGCCAATCCGGAATCCGGCTCAGGCAAACAACCTCCACCAGCACCCGAGCAGCATTAACCTCCTCCGTGTTCACCCGTAAAAACCGGAAATGGCTCCCGCTTTTCTCTACTTCCGTTGGGTAATCTACCTGGCCGGAGGCGATTTCTTTACCAGCTTCGTCGTAGAAGGTGGCTTGCAACGATGCCGGAGCAAAAATCCAACTCGCCTGGTCTTCGAGCACGGAGACGGCGATGCCATTGATGGGGCCGCCGGGCAAAGAGAACTCGAAGGTCAGGAGGCTGTCCTGATAACCGAGCCAGTCTGTTTCCCGGAAATTCTTTCCGGCTTTGGCCCGGTCGGCCAGAACGGTATCGGGGACTTGGTTGTAGGGTGGAGCGGCTGGTGTGGCGCTGATCAGCGTCAGACGTTGGGCAGGAAGTTTCAGGACTTCTACTTCGACCGGTTCGCTTGGGAGGAAGCCGCCGCCCAGGGTTCGGAAAGTCAGGACCTGAGATTTATCGACAGACATTTCCCTTTCGGCCGCAGGGCTTTCCACGGTCGGAACAGTCCCGTCAACGGTATAACGCACCCGGCTTCCCCCTTGCGTCTCCCCTACCGAGATCGACGCCGTTTCGGTGAAGAAGGTATTCTCTACCCGGATTACCGGCGGGCTGAGGGCTACGGCATCTGCCTGGAGAAAGGGAGGCTGACTGCAAGACGTGACGATTAGGAAGAGGGCAACAGAAAAGATTGTTTTCATGGCTGGGTCAGGTTGTCGGGTTGTCGGATTTAATGAGGGTATTTTTTTGCGGAAGTGTTGCTTCCTCCTCGACGCACAGCGTCTCGCCCTTTATACCCGGTGTAGTTTGATGGGATAGACCTGCCCGGCATTCCACTGCGGAATGTACAGATTCTCATCATCGTCGACGCAGACATCGTGGGGGTGCTTGAAGAGGGTAATGGCCTGGGAGACGGGGGACAACTTCCCTCCGGTGTAGGTCGGCTCTAAGCCGCCGGGGGCGGAGACCAGGCGGTTGTTTCGGTCCAGAACACTCACGAAGCCGGTGTTGCTGCCACCGTCGCCCGACCAGATGGTGGCCAGATACACCTCCGTATTTCGGACAACGGGCCTACAGATGAAGGCGCCGGGCAGATCAATGGTGGAGAGGTAATTGCCGGCCATATCAAAGTACTTCAGCTGGTTTTTCTTGCGGGCGGTGATCAGCAGTTTGGGGGTGCCATCGCGTTCGTCGATGGCGATGCCGTGGGCATTGTGGAACTGGTCATCGGCCGGGCCGGGGCCGCCGAACTCTTGCTTTAGGTTGCCCTGTTGATCGTAGACGTAGATGTACTGGCTGCCATAACCATCGGCTACGTAAATATCCCCGTTTTCGGCAATGGCGGTCTCGGTGGGGAGGAAGGGGCGGAGGTTTCCTTCAGCGTCCTTCAGCTTTGGGTTCTGGATACGGAGCACCTCCCGTCCGTCCGGCGTCGTCTTGATAACCTGGTGCAATTCGGTGTCGGTGAGGTAGAGGAAATCTTCGCCGCCTTCGTCCTTCAGTGTCAGGCCGTGCGCGCCTGGGAAGCTGTCGCCCCAGCTGTTGAGTAGCTTACCGTCTTTGTTGTAGATGATGACGTTGTTGCGGGTGTGGTTGGTCAGCAGGATGAGGCGGCCGAGCCGGTCCTGCACCATTTCGTGGCAGTCTTTGACGGGGGTGGCCTGATCTAGCTTACCCCATTCTGCGTCCACTTTGTAGCGAAAATCACCGTGGCCGATGATGAGGTCTTTGGTGGGCGAAGCCGCCATAGATGGGAGGAGGCCGAAGCCGCCGGCGAGGAGGGTACTTTGTTGGAGGAAGTTGCGTCGGTTGATGGTGGTATGGGTTTGCTTAGGGCTAAAATACAATGCTTAGTCTTTCCTTGCTGCTTCATTCTAATTTTTGCACCTGCGGCCGCGCCTTATTAGTACATAGTCATGTAGTCGATAGTCTCGCGAGACTTCCAACCATTTGACTAAAGCGTTACGACTGGAGGTTCAAGGGAGCATTGAAAGGGGCAGTATTATCCATTGTCTCCTCGAGACTAGGCGTGAACCATCTCATGTACGCTAATTTGATTTGTACGTTTACCTACTGTATTGTACTTTAGCGTACATGGAGCACGAGATTTTGCAGCTAGCCTTGGCCGGTTTTCTTAAAACAACGGGATTCAACCTGAAGATTGTCAAGTTGAAAGGTGATAATCATGGCGATGCCGTTTTACAGTTTGCCCAAAAAGGGCATAAGGCGGATTTCGTTGTTGCGGTAAAAAAGCGGCTGACCAATGATAAGTTACCATCACTTCGAAAGTTTTTAGAGGAAGCAGTGTGCCCTCTACTCGTCTCGGACTACATACCAATGCCTCTAAAGTCCTATTTCAGAGAACAAGGAATCTGTTATCTGGACGCTGCTGGAAATGCTTACCTAGACGACGGAAAGGGGCTTTTTCTCTTTGTTGAGACAAATAAAAATCACACCGTAGAGGATAGGAAATCTGGTCGGGCTTTTTCTAAAGCGGGATTGAAAGTTGTCTTTCAAATACTAAAAAACGAAGATGTCGTAAACGAACCGTATCGAAATATCAGTGCAAAAGCAGGAGTTTCTATTGACACCGTAGGAAAAGTAATCAAGGAATTATTGCAAGATAAATACCTTGTCAAGGTTAGCACTAAGGAGTACAAAATCTACGACTACAGTAGATTGCTTCAGGAATGGGTAGTCTTGTTCAATAAAGTGTTGCGGCCTAAACTTCGTCAGCGGAAATTTTCTTTGGTTGATGCTGGGGTTTCAGGAATTGTTGACAGTGGACTTAAAGACAGCCTGGGTGGAGAACTTGGCGCTGAATTATTGACAACTTACTTGACAGCCGAGTCTTCGTTAGTTTACACCAACAGGTCTTTTGTTGACGTCGCTAAAGAATTGGGGCTAAGGCCATACAAGAAAGGGGAAGTTACTTTAATTGAGAAGTTTTGGCAGGATGATGATCGGGTAGGCGAAAGCACTGTCCATCCGTTGTTAGTTTATGCAGATCTTCTGGATATCCCCACACCCCGGAATTTAGAAGCTGCAAACATAATTTACCAGGAGCATGTCGAAGATAATTTATGATGCGCTGAGGTCTCCTTACCTCAAGCAAATATTGAGTGATGTAAAAATGGTTGCTGACCAGCTAAGTGTAGACTTCTTTGGCGTCGGAGCTTTTGCGCGTAATGTTTGGTACGTTGCGAATGATGAACCTTCAAGAGGTACAAAGGATGTTGACTTTGGGGTTTATGTTTCGAACGAGAAAATCTATTCTCGCATGAGAGGTTTGCTCATTGAAAAGCATGGATATGAGGCAGCATCAAATAATGCCTTTTGCCTGATTTCTCCCTATGGCATCCCTTTAGATTTGCTCCCCTTTGGTGAAATTGAGCGGGATGGACGTGTGTTAATTGAGGGAAAAGGAATTGTTTCTATTAGTCTGGACGGATTTCGAGAGACCTATAAAAGTGCTTTGGTTGAAACCGAGATTGAAGGAGACACAGTAAAGGTTTGTTCGATCCCAGCCGTAGTGCTTTTAAAGCTTATTGCTTACGATGACCGTCCGGAGAATCGGTCAAAAGACCCGATGGATATTAGTTCCATTTTTTCTCATTACCCAAGTATCGAGACTGATCTGATTTGGGACGAGTACAACTTTCTTTACGATCAAGAATTGAAGCACGAAGAGATTGGAGTAATGGTGCTAGGCTACGAAGTTGGGAAGATAATTAAGGCTAATCAGCACCTCTCTGGCCGGGTACTTACTATTCTAGATAAGGCTATAAAGCTTGAGTCTAAACTTGCGGAACGAATGATACTTGATCCAATGAAAAGTACCATTACTGATCAGGTTAGGCTTCTTTCGTTATTGCGGGTTGGAATTGTTAAGGAGTTGGTTGACTAATTCTACTACCTTAGTGGCAATGAAAGCTGTAGACAAAATCCCCTCAAAAAAGAAGTTGGCCGCATACATTTTCCTAAGTATTCTCGCAGCCTGTTTGTTGGAAGTGATTGTCAATTCGGGAAACGAAATCGTTTTCTGGAGTTATTTCGGACTTATGGTTGTCTCTGTCTTTATAGGGCGTTGGTATGGATTTGACATATCAAAAGGAATGGTGATCCACGCTTTCAGCCATATGGGATTAGTGTTTTCATTCTCATTTTTGATCTGGGGAATATTTCGCTTCCTACTATAAGATTTTCTGCTACTATACCTCTTCCTTTATTCTTGCTTATCCCCCCTACCTTCCCCCCATGAACCTCCACTCCAAACTCCCCAACGTAGGCACCACCATTTTCTCCATCATGTCTCAGTTGGCGGCGAAGCATGGTGCCATCAACCTCTCCCAGGGACTTCCCAATTTTGAGGTAGACCAGCAGTTGAAGGACCTAATCAATCACTACGTCCAGGGTGGGAACAACCTGAATGCGCCAATGGCCGGTTTGATGCACCTGCGGCCGCGCCCTTATTGGCCCAATGATGCTCGAATAGCTACCTTCAGAACACCTACCCTAATGCCAAAGAAGAAACCATGAGGAAACTACTTTTCACCCTTGTCTTATGCCTTAACCTGGCCCCCCTTTCCGCTTAGGAAGTTTTTTGCAATCAACCAGGGATTAAGCATGAAATCAAATCTGAAATCCTCGATGAAACACGTGAATTTTGGGTAAGTCTTCCTCTCTGGTATTCCGACACGGTCAACTATCCCGTAGTGTATGTATTCGACGCCGAATGGCGGTTTAATCTAACGCGACACATCCTATTTGACCAAGGGGCCAATGGCGTGATCCAGCAAGCAATTGTAGTGGGCATTCCTCATGTCGAAGTAGAAAACAAGCGAGGAGTTGACCTTACATTTAGCCAGTCGAGAATGGAATACGACGGAGAAGTGGTGGATTCCACCCGATACAACAGTGGTAATTCCGGTGGTGCCGCTAAGTTTTACCAATATCTCCTTACGGAATTGATCCCACAAGTAAATGAGGCCTATCCCACCAACGGCCACGAGACCTTAATTGGTCACTCCTTTGGTGGTTATTTCGGTAGCTACCTCCTTTCTTTGGAGCATCCCTTTGAGGTAATCCATATGTACGACCCTTCCATTTGGTTCAGCGACGGAGAGGTCATAGATCGACTCAAAGGTATCCGTGAGAAGAATAATTCACTGGTGAAAGTACACATCACTTACCAGGATAAAACTAAGTTTCATATGGACAAGGTTGAAGAATTTATCGGTGAGCTGGAAGAATTAGATTGGATTCAATTAACGAAAGGGTTCTATCCGGGATTTACGCACAACTCACTTTTCCTAGACAGCTTCTACCAAGGGATTAAGCTGACGAATAAATAACGAGAAGCAACTATCTTCCCCCCCCCATGCAACTAACCTCCAAACTCCCCAACGTAACCACCACCATTTTCTCCATCATGTCGCAACTAGCGGCAAAGCACGGCGCCATCAACCTCTCCCAGGGCTTCCCCAACTTTGAGGTGGACCAGCAGATGAAAGACCTGATCAATCACTACGTCCAGGGCGGTTTCAACCAGTATGCACCGATGCCTGGCCTGATGGAACTACGGCAAGCCATCGCTAAGAAGAAGGAGTTACTTTACGGTTGTTCTCTTGATCCGGACACAGAGATCACCATCACTAATGGTGCCACGGAGGCCATCTTCAGTGCCATCACCGCGCTCATCCGGCCGGGAGACGAGGTCATCGTCTTCGAACCGGCTTACGACAGCTACGTGCCGTCCGTCGAAGTAAATGGCGGAGTGGCCGTGCCGCTGCGCCTGAAAAGCCCGGATTACCGGATCGATTGGGATCAGGTCCGGGACATGGTCAGCCCGAAGACCCGGATGATCATGATCAATACGCCGCACAACCCTACGGGGACGGTACTCGGACAGGAAGACATGGAAGCGTTGAGCCAAATCGTATCGGGCACCGACATCCTGGTGCTGTCCGACGAAGTCTACCAACACCTGATCTACGACGGCCGCGAACACGAAAGTGTATTGCGGTACCCGGACCTGTACCGGCGCTCCATTATCACCATGTCGTTTGGCAAAACCTTCCACGCTACGGGTTGGCGCATTGGCTATGCGATCGCGCCGCCGGAAATCACGGAAGAGATCAGGAAGGTCCACCAGTTCAATACCTTCAGCATTAATCGGCCGCTACAGCACGCCCTGGCCGATTACCTCGCCACGCCGGAGAATTACCTTTCCCTGCCCGACTTCTTCCAGCGGAAGCGTGACCTTTTTCTGCATGCGATGGCCGACACGCCCTTTGAGTTCCTCGATTGCGCCGGAACTTACTTCGTCCTGGCCTCCTATCGTAATATTTCCGATCTCGGTGATCAAGCGTTTGCCCGCTGGCTCACTACGGAAAGAGGCGTTGCCGTCATTCCCATTTCTTCGTTTTATTCTGACGGGACGGATGAAAAGATTATCCGGTTTTGCTTTGCTAAGACGGAAGAGTTATTGCTGGGGGCGGGCGGAAAGTTGAATCTGCGATTGTAACTACTTTACACCTTGCTACAACTTAAAAAGCTCACTAAATTGTCTACTTCTTCCGCCAAAACTCCCCGCCTACACGCGCTTGATTCCATGCGTGCAATCATGATGTTACTGGGCTTAGTTTTGCACACGGGCCTGACTTATAACGTGACCAAACATGGAGACAGCTGGGGCATAAACCAAACGGTGGACACAAACATAATAACAGATTTTCTGGTTTTGCTGATCCATATTTTCAGAATGCCAGCCTTTTTCATGATTGCCGGTTTTTTCGGTGCGTTGCTTTTCTACGAGCGTGGAGTAGCCGTTATGGTGAAGAATCGAATTTCGCGTATTCTGTGGCCATTCATTGTTTTTCTGGTACTGCTTTTACCAATCATACGTTTTTGTTTCCGCTATACGGAGGAGGCGTATGCAGGAGGCGAAAGTCCCTGGACTTTTGCCCTAGATTACTTCAATGGACTGGCAGGCTTCTGGCCGGACCAGACTTCTCACCTGTGGTTTCTTTATTACCTGATGATGTTTACTGCTGGTGGAGTGGTACTGGCACTTGTTTTTGCTAAAACACCTAAGCTGTCCAGATTAATTAATGGCGCTTTTCGAGTGGTTTTCGCACGTCCAATCTTGCGGCTACTGATCTTTAGTGGTATGACTTATGGTCTGCTGAGTTTGCTCGGTACTTCGATGGTTGATGCCTCTGGTAGTCTGACTCCTCAAGGGCCCACGTTTTTATGGTTCGGCTTTTTTTATGCTGTGGGTTGGGTGCTTTATTTTTCCAGAGATATTCTTTCTGATCTAATTAAATTCGATTGGTTGTTTGCCCTACTTGGGGTGGTGCTGGTAGCTGTTCAGGGTATCATCATTCTCTGGTCTGACGGAGAGCTGGAGCCGAATGCTGCAACTCCACTAATGCTCAGCTTCGCATCCCTTACCGTATGGCTATTCGTATTTGGCATCACCGGTCTGTTTCTGCGCTACGCAAACGGATATTCTCCATTAATGCGCTACATATCTGATGCATCCTACTGGGTATACCTGATCCACTTGCCGCTGACGGCACTATTGCCCGGATTTATTGCTGAGTGGCCTTTCCCCGCGCTCCTCAAATTCCTGATCGTTTTATCGTTGGCGACGGTAATCTGTTTTGTTACCTACCATTACTTCGTTCGCAATACCTTCATCGGGCAATTTCTTAACGGGCGGAAGTATGACCGCAGACTGCCCAGGATACAACCGGCCAGTTATACTCCTCTCGGTCACCAGAAGTGAAAAGTATTTGCAGCTAATCAATCTTGAAAAGGACGGTTCGTTCACTATTTTAAATCGATGTCTCTAAGTACTCCGCCAGTCATTAGGCGTGGCTTGCAGGCTATTTTTTGCCCAGAAATTGGAATGCAATGCATGGCTTGGCACTTCTCTGTTTTAATTCTTTTCTCTGCACCTGCGGCCGCGCCCTCACTGATGCTCAGCTGAATAATGGGCCTCAAAAAAGGACCGCCGGTGCCATCGGATGAGTTTACCGAGAACGGTATGACTACCTTACCAAAATGCAAATCACCTCAAAACTACCTAATGTAACTACCACTATCTTCACCATAATGTCCCAGCTCGCGGCGAAGCACGGCGCCATCAACCTCTCCCAGGGCTACCCAAATTTTGAGGTCGACCAGCAGCTGAAGGACCTCGTCAACCACTACATACAGGCCGGATTCAACCAGTACGCACCGATGGCTGGGGTACTGGCCCTGCGCCAGGCCATAGCCCGGAAAAAGGAAGTACTTTACGGCTGTTCGCTGAACCCGAAAACGGAGATAACCATCACCAACGGCGCTACCGAAGCCATCTACAGCACCATTTCCGCCCTGGTCGGCGCGGGCGACGAAGTCATCATCTTCGAACCAGCTTACGACAGCTACGTGCCGTCCATCGAAGTCAACGGTGGCGTAGTAGTGGCTCTCCGTCTGAAAAGCCCGGACTTCCGCATAGACTGGGAGCAGGTCAAAGACGCGGTTACGCCCAAAACGCGGATGATCATGGTCAATTCTCCCCATAATCCTTCGGGGGTTATGCTCCGGCACGAAGACCTGGCGGCCCTGCAGGAAATTGTGGCGGACACCAATATCCTGGTCCTTTCCGACGAAGTTTACCAACATTTGATCTACGAAGGCCGCCGGCACGAGAGCGCGCTGCGCTATCCGGACCTGTTCCGGCGCTCCATCATCACGATGTCGTTTGGCAAAACCTTCCACGTTACGGGCTGGCGCATCGGCTACGTAATTGCGCCACCGGAAATCACCACCGAGATCAGAAAGGTCCACCAGTCTAATACCTTCGGCATCAACCGGCCGCTACAGCACGCCCTGGCAGATTATCTGGCTACCCCGGAGCATTATCTTTCCTTACCCGCTTTTTACCAACAAAAGCGTGATCTTTTCTTTGAGCTTATGGCCGATACGCCTTTCGAGTTCCTGGAATGTAGGGGGACCTACTTCGCCCTGGCTTCGTACCGGAAAATATCGGATATGGGCGATCAGGAATTTGCCCGCTGGCTAACCAGGGAGAAAGGGGTTGCCGTAATACCAATTTCCTCCTTTTATTCCGACGGAACCGACGAGAAAATCGTCCGTTTCTGCTTTGCTAAGACGGATAAGATGTTGGCGGCGGCGGCGGAGAAGCTGGTTGGGATTGAGGAGTTGTCGCCTGCTCACAGCTGCCTGGTTTGATCTGTGCCCGGGCTATCCGCTTTGGGATGAAATTCTGCGAATTGCAGGAAGGTAGGTTAAGGTGGGCGCAAAACGGTGCGAACAGACAGGTGGCTAATAGCAGCAGCTTCATACCCGGTGTAATTTAATCGGATAAACCCGCATCGCATTCCAGTGAGGAGGCTGGCTTGTTGGAGGAAGTAGCGTCTTTTGGGGGTATGGTGGTTTTGCCTGGGCTTAAAATACGGCGCGAACGCGGGTGCAAGGGGAGGTAAAAGCCGCGATTCAAAAACCAACCATAAAGTCCGTAATTTACCACCCATGACCGATCTCCACGTAACCATCATCCAATCCGCCATAGCCTGGGAAAACCCAGCCGCCAACCTAACCCACTATGCGGAACTGATGGCTGATCTGGAGGGGGCCACCGACCTGATTGTCCTGCCCGAAATGTTCACCACCGGCTTCACCATGAACCCCTCCGCCAATGCGGAAAAAATGGACGGAACGGCGGTGCAGTGGATGACGAAGCAAGCCGCCAAAATAAATGCCGTAATCACTGGCAGCCTGGTGATCGAAGAGGGGGGGAAATACTACAACCGCCTGATTTGGATGCGCCCCGACGGTACGTACGCCACCTACAACAAGCGTCACCTCTTCGTCATGGCCGGAGAGCACGAGCAATACGTAGCGGGACGCGCACGGCTGGTGGTGAAGCTAAAGGACTGGCGCGTATGCCCCATGGTTTGCTACGATCTGCGCTTCCCCGTCTGGGCCCGCAACGACGGCGCCTATGATTTGCTGATCTACACGGCCAACTGGCCCAATAAACGGGCGTATGATTGGAACACCTTACTCAAAGCCAGGGCCATCGAGAACCAGTGCTACGTGGTGGGCGTAAATCGGGTGGGTACCGATGCGAACGGGCATGTCTACAATGGCGACAGCTGCGTGATCGATCCGGGGTGGCGGCAGACGCTCTACCACGTGGAAGAGGAGGAGGCAGTATACACCGAGACGCTTTCAATGAAGCACCTGCTGGAAGTTCGGCGGCGTCTGCCGTTTCTGCAGGACCGTGACGGGTTTACCATTTCTTAGGCGGGGCCGCAGGTGCGGGGGGAAGGTAGATAAGCAAGCAATTCATCCAAGCATTACTCTTTCGCCGGCCACCATAAGGGCCCGACGGCGAGCAAGGGAACGATCACGTTAAAAAAGGCATTCTGGAAATTTACCAGCAGCAAACAGACAAGGAAATTACTGGTTGTGCCATCAAAAACAAGGCGTATTCCCGGGAGGATGACCTAGCGCCCCTGCTCCTTTACCGTTTCCTTGCACCTGCGGCCGCGCCCTGAAATACAAAGCAATATAGTAGCAAAACCATTCCCCCCACCATCCGTTTTACGACAAAAGTCCCATGCCCAATAAAGTAGTCATCACTGGAGGTACCGGTTTCGTCGGCCGGTCCCTGGCCAACCAATTATCCGAAGCTGGTTACGCCTGCACCCTGATCGGCAGACACCGCCCCAATAACCTGAACGGACATGGCTTTGCCCAATGGGATGGTCGGACGACAGGCCCGTGGATAAAAGAACTGGAAGGTGTTGCGGGGGTGGTTAACCTGGCCGGCCGCTCCGTTGACTGCATTAAGACGCCGGATAACGTCGATCAGATCCTGCGATCACGGGTAGAATCTACCGCTGCCATCGGCGAGGCGCTACGGCAAGTCAAAAGTCCGCCGCCGGTTTGGGTTCAAATGAGCACCGCACACCTTTATGGAGATTCACCAGACGTGACCTGTACCGAAAAATCTCCGTTCGGCTATGGTTTGGCACCTTACGTAGGGCAACAATGGGAAAAGGCCTTCCACGAGGCGCTGCCCGATCAAATCCGGGGGGTGATCGTCCGGACCAGTTTCGTCTTAGGCAAAAACGGAGGTGCGCTAGGCTCACTCATGCGCATCACTAAGTTAGGTTTGGGCGGAACCGTCGGCAACGGCAAACAGGGCATGAGCTGGATTCACGAATACGACATGAACGCCATCCTGCAGCGAGGTATTGAAAATGAAGCTATGTCCGGAGCCTACATCGCCTCCACCCCCAACCCCGTCAATAATAAAGACTTCATGAAGGCGCTGCGTGTGGCGGCGGGAATTCCGATTGGTTTGCCAGCCCCCGCTCTGCTGGTACGGTTTGGCGCAAAAAACGTCTTTCGTACGGACCCCGAACTAGCTCTGTATGGTCGCTACGTCGTTCCGGAACGGCTACTGACCGAAGGCTTCAGGTTTAAATTTCCGGAATTGAAGGATGCGCTAGCAGAATTGGTGTAAATACATTGACACCACTCTTCTCAGTTGTTAAATATAAATTTTTGATTAAATTTAATCATTTTTAAATAAGCTAAATATACCTAAATTCACTGATTATCAGTAAGTTATAAGTTTGGCACGGTATTTGAATGAATAATGGCACACGCTTTTTTATTTTAATTCAGACAACAGATTACAAATGACTAACCAAGAATTCATCTCCAAGACTAAAGAACTTAATAACCTTCTTTTCGCTTTTGCACTTCGCCTTACCCGCAGCCGCCAGGACGCGGAAGACCTGATGCAGGAAACAGCCATTAAAGCTTACAAGTATCGCGATAAGTTTGCCAAAGGAACTAACTTCAAAAGCTGGATCTCAACCATTATGCGGAATACCTTTATTAATAACTACCGCAAAGCAAAGACCCGTCGTCACCTGAACCATACTGCCGATGAGGTTACTGAGAATATTGAGGTAAAAAATGTTGTTGCCAACTCTGGTGAGCAAAATCTACGGATGCAGGAGATGCAGCGCATGCTAAAAAGTATCGGCGAACTATACTCTATTCCTTTCCTGATGTTTTATAAAGGATATGAGTATCAGGAGATCGCTGCTCAGTTACAGATTCCGATCGGAACCGTGAAGAGCCGGATCTTTAGTGCCCGGGTTAAGATGAAGCAAATTCTTGGTAAGCGCAGTGCCGCTTAAGATTTAAGTCAAAGAAAAATTTTGGATCCCCGAAGCGGCTATTGCTGCTTCGGGGTTCTTTTTTTTGCCCCGCCTGCTCAAGGTATAGAACAAATTATACAGGTCATAAGTCGTCAGACCAACTTTTGTCCGGCTACGCCCGGTTAAAAGAATTGGTCTGACGACCGCTCCAACTCATTGTTCGCCGTCTTAGCTAGCAGGTAGGTGCAATTTGTTACGTATACGCCTCCCTCACTCCTTACCCGATTGATAAGAGTTTCCTTAAGTTTACCAACTCCACCAATCTTTGGACCATGCCTCGTTTCTTCGTTCTAATTGCCTGTTGTGCCTGCTTATTCTCTACCTGTGTCGACGTAGACATTCCAGGCTCGGCGGAAGTCGTAAAAGAACGGTCAGCCCCCCCCAACATTATTTTCATCCTCACCGATGACCAGGGTTACGGCGACCTTTCCTGCTACGGTTCCTCCCGTATTTATTCCCCGAACCTCGACCAGATGGCCACCGAAGGGATCAAACTGACCAGCTTCTATGCATTTCCTTCCTGCTCACCGAGTCGGGCGGCGTTGATGACGGGGTGCTACCCACCCCGCGTCGGCATTCCCGATGTGGTGGGTCCTCCGGGAGTAGCCTGGACGGCCAATAAGCAATATGGCCTGCACCCACAGGAGACGACCTTGCCCGAGGCACTCAAATCCGTTGGCTACGTTACTGCGATGGTGGGAAAATGGCACTTGGGCCACTTTCCGGAAACAATGCCGCAAAAGCATGGTTTTGACCAATTCTTTGGCCTGCCCTACAGCAACGATATGCTGCCGGAAAAAGGCTACGGGAACCTCAGCCTGATGCGGAACACGGATACGCTGGAGGTCAACCCCGACCAAACCCAGCTGGTAAAACGGTACACCGCCGAAGCGTTGGACTTCATCCGCCAGAAACGCGACGTTCCCTTTTTCCTGTACCTGGCACACAGCATGCCCCACGTCCCGATCTTCGCCTCCGACGATTTCCTGGAAAAGAGCGGACGGGGCCTCTACGCCGACGTGATCGCAGAAATAGACGCCTCCGTTGGCACCCTTCTGGCGGAGCTGAAAGTGCAGGGTATAGACGAAAACACGCTGGTAATTTTCACTTCAGACAACGGCCCCTGGTTAACCTACGGCAACCACGCCGGCAGCGCCGGCCCCTTTCGGGAGGGCAAGGGAACCACCTGGGAAGGCGGTATGCGGGTGCCGATGATCGCCCGTTGGCCAGGTAAAATCAGTGCGGGTAGCGTAAGCCACCATCCGGCCTCCCTAACGGACATCCTCCCTACCCTCGTAAGCATTGCCGGCGCCGGGTTACCGGAAAAAAAGATCGATGGCCGGGACCTCACGGCTCATTTAACCTCCCCTGCACCTGCGGCCGCGCCCCCACCCGATGCCCCCATGTGCTACTACCGATCCGGCAATCTTGACGCTGTGCGGGTAGGCAAATGGAAGCTCCACGTACCCCACAGTTTCCGCTACGTAGACATAGTGGGAAACGATGCAGTTTCGGGAAACTATGCCTACCGCGACACCGGATTGGAATTGTACGACCTGGAAGGTGACCCGGGAGAAAAGTACAATGTTGCCGAAAAATTTCCAGAAAAGACGGAGGAGTTACGGGCGCTGATCGAACGGTTACAAGCAGAAATGGAGACGGAGAAGCGGGCGCCCTTCCGGCCTGGTGAGGGAGTAAGTTAGTGAAGGAGTGAGTCACTGAGTGGCTCTTCAACTCAGAAACTCACTATGGTGTTCCCCTCTCATGACCACAACTGAAACACTCATCATTGGCGCCGGGCTGACCGGTCTGACTGCCGCCTACGAACTCCACAAAGCCGGTAAGCCTTTTCTGCTTATCGAAGCTCGTGACCGAATCGGTGGCCGAATCCTCACTTCTCGTACAGATGGAGGTGCAGCGCTCGAACTAGGCGCCACCTGGCTCGGCAAAAAACACCAGGAACTGATCAGCTTGCTGTCCGAACTGGGCATTGGCGTCTTTGAACAGGTTACCGGCGGTCGTGCCATCTACGAAGCCATTTCCACCAGCCCGCCTCAGGTAGTCCAGCTGCCGCACAACGATGAGCCCAGCTATCGGATCGCTGGCGGAAGTGAGATGTTCATCCGGGAACTTCGGAGCAAAATCCTATCAACGTCTGTTCGTCTGGATGAAGCGGTGCTGGCGCTGAAGGGGACGCCAGACTACGTGGAAGTGACAACGGCCAAAGGCGTTTACCACGCCGGAATAGTCATCTCTACCCTACCCCCTCACCTCTTCACGTCGAAGATTCAGGTCAGCCCGGCCCTGCCCTCCCAGCTGCTCAATATTGCGCAGCAAACCCATACCTGGATGGGGGAATCCATTAAAGTGGGCCTGCGCTACGCCAAGCCATTCTGGCGGGAAGACGGCGCACCCGGCGGCACCATCTTCAGCAACGTTGGCCCCGTTTCTGAGATGTATGATCACACCAACATCGAAGAAAGTAAGTACGCCCTCAAAGGTTTTCTAAACAGCGCTTATCACTCCCTTACCCGGGAAGAGCGACGGGATATGGTCTTAACCCAACTCCGAAAATATTTTGGAGACGTTGTCGATGATTACCTGGCCTATGAGGAAGGCGTCTGGCGGCAAGAGCCCTACACCTTCGTCCCCTACGCAAGCCACGTATTACCGCACCAGCACAACGGCCATCCGATCTTCCGGGACACCTACCTGGACGGACGGCTCCTGCTGGCCGGATCGGAAACTGCCGTGGTTTACCCGGGGTATATGGATGGGGCGGTACGGAGTGGAAAGCGCGTGGCGCTTTTGGTGTAACTCATCAGGAGCTCTTGATAAAAGGTGACCACGGAGTGGTCTAACTTTTATTTGCCCCGGATGAAAGGTCGAAAAGCGACCTTTTACCCGGGGTAAATGGTCATTCCTTAGCTTTTGCGGCACTTCGCGCCGCCATGTTAAAAACCCATTCTTAAACCCCGGGTTTCGGCATACCGCCTTACCCGTAGCAAATACAATTCGATCCCTCCGGGATCTATTGCATAGGAAAGCCAAAAAAGGTTATCGTGGTCTACGAGACTACTCCAAGCTCCTTCCCAACCTTAATAAAAGCAGCAATCGCCTTATCAAGATGCTCCGTTTCATGCGCAGCGGAAAGCTGTACCCGGATACGGGCTTTGCCTTTGGGGACAACGGGGTAAAAGAACCCGATGACGTAGATGCCTTCTTCCAGTAAACGGCTGGCGTAGGTCTGCGCCAACGGCGCATCGTAGAGCATTACCGGAACGATCGGGTGGTCTCCGGGAATGATGTCAAAGCCTGCCTCGGTCATCCCTTTGCGGAAATATTTGGTATTGGCCTCCAGCTTGTCGCGCAAGCCAGTTGACTCCGTTAACATGTCGACGGCTTTGATGGACGCGCCGACGATGCTTGGGGCGAGGGTATTGGAGAAGAGGTAAGGGCGGGAGCGCTGCCGGAGGATATCAACAATCTCTTTGCGGGCGGCGGTGAAGCCGCCGGAGGCACCACCAAGTGCCTTACCGTAAGTGCCGGTTATGATGTCGACACGGCCCATGACGCCACGGTATTCGTGGACGCCGCGTCCGGTTTTACCGATAAAACCAGTGGAGTGGCATTCATCCACCATCACCATCGCATCGTACTTGTCGGCTAGATCACAGATTTTGTCGAGCTGGGCGATGGTGCCGTCCATAGAGAAAGACCCGTCGGTTACGATGAGTTTGCGGCGGGCGCCGGAAGCCTTCTTCAGTTCTTCTTCGAGCGCCGCCATATCATTGTGCGCGTAGCGGTGGCGCTGCGCCTTACATAAGCGGATACCGTCGATGATGGAGGCGTGGTTCAGGGCATCAGAGATGATGGCGTCTTCGGCGGTGAGAATGGGCTCGAAGAGACCGCCGTTAGCATCAAAGGCAGCGGCGTAGAGGATACAGTCTTCCATGCCGAGGAACTCGGCGGTCTTCCGTTCCAGCTCTTTGTGGATATCCTGGGTTCCACAAATGAACCGGACCGAGGAAAGGCCAAAGCCGTGGGTATCGATGGTGGCCTTACTGGCCTTCAACAACGCCGGGTGAGCGGAGAGCCCCAGGTAATTATTAGCGCAAAAATTGAGGACGTGGGAAGTATTTACGGTGTCAATTTCCGCTCCCTGCGGAGTAGTAATTACACGTTCTTCTTTATAAACGCCGGCGACCTTCATGGCGTCGAGTTCCTCCTGGAGAGCTTCTTGGATATTGTACATTTAGTAGAGAGTTTATATTTATGAGACTTGGCGCGCGTCTATAAGGTTTCAAGCCGCTGCCTGGTTCTTGCCAATGCGAGGATTGGGATTATTATACTTTTTCTGCAGGTTTTCAATCATGGCTGTCACCAGTTGTTGCAGGTCGAAGCCAGGTTCCCATCCCCAATCTTCACGAGCTGGTGTGTCATCAATGCTGTCGGGCCATTTTGAGGCAATTTCCTGACGAAAGTCAGGGGCAAAATCCACCTGAAAATCGGGGTACACCACCTTGATGGCCGCCACTAGATCAGCGGGGCAAAAGCTAAGACCGGAAAGGTTATAAGAGGTCCTGATTTTGATACCTTCACTAGGAGCCTCCATCAGTTCGATGGTTGC
The DNA here is from genome assembly GCF_000373105.1 of Neolewinella persica DSM 23188. Lineage (GTDB taxonomy): Bacteria > Bacteroidota > Bacteroidia > Chitinophagales > Saprospiraceae > Neolewinella > Neolewinella persica. Next base: position 191,772 of record NZ_KB890413.1, read on the forward strand.
CCGAATGGCATCATCCATAAAAATCATCGGCAGCATTTCATCTTCCTGCAGGAAACAGGTGTAGGGCTTGCCCAAAACAGCCTTGTGGAAAATATCCACGGCATAATCGGTAGTACCGCCGCCGGGATCAGATTGGTAGCCGATAACGCCCGGATAACGAACGGACCGGACATCGAGGCCATACTTAACAAAGTAGTACTGTGCCCAATTCTCTCCGGCAGCTTTACTGATGCCGTAAGCAGTGAGTGGGTCGAGGAAGCTGTCGTTCGGTGTATTCGTTAATTGAGCACTCTCCCCGAAAACGGCAATAGTACTGGGGTAGAAGACCTTTTCTACGTTCGCTTTTCGGGCCACCTCCAATACGTTCAGTAAGGCCGTCATATTGATGCGCCAGGTACGCAGCGGGTCCTGCTCTCCACTTGCGGACAAAATAGCCGCCAGGTGATAAATTTGAGTAACCCCGTTATCCCTGACTACCTCCGCTAAACGATCCTCATTCGTAGCGTCGATCACCTCGAACCGGCCAGTATAGGCTGCGGCCGGACGCAAGTCAGAAGCAATTACGTTGTCCGTACCATAACGGATACGCAGGGCGGGAATCAGGACAGTTCCCAACTGGCCGTTAGCGCCAGTAACTAATATGGTTGGTTTCATGCTTAATACTGGATTAGAGCTGTCCAGTAAAATTAGGGCACGCCATGATTTCACGCTGCATTTTGACAAAATGAGCGAATAATAACGGTTAATTGCAAATATTCCCGTTTTTTTACTCCGCAAAACAGTTGTCTGACTAACAATCCGCGAAAATTCTTGTGTCCATGCAGTTAAAAATTGACGAAACAGACCTTATCATTCTACGCATCCTACAGGAAGACTCCAAGAAGACGGCCAAGGAAATTGCGGCACGCCTCAACCTGACGGCATCACCCGTTTATGACCGGATCAAACGGCTGGAGAAGCAGGGGTTTATTAAAAAGTACGTGGTTATCCTGGATAAAAAGCTTTTTGATCTTCCGGTGACGGCCTTCTGTCAGGTCTCCATGCGGTACCACGATAAAACTTTCATCGAGCAGTTTGAGGACCAAATTCAGGCCCTGGAGGAAGTCCAGGAGTGTTATCACATGGCGGGGAGAGTGGACTTCATCCTGAAGGTTAACAGCCGGAGCCTTGAAGACTACCACAACTTTATTAAGAACAAGCTTTCTAAAATCGAGAACATTGGGGAACTGAACAGCACCTTCGTACTGAAGGACATCAAGCATACCTCGGCGCTGAACATCTAGAGTGACTCACTCCTTCAACTACTCACTCATTCGGCTAACCAACCATCACCCGCCGCTTCCGCAGCGTCCCCTGTTGCCCGGTCTCCTCCAATACGCCCTCGTCGCCGGAGTTAATTTCCGCAGCGTTCCCCTCGTCGGTATCAATGTGCATTTCCAGTTTATACTTTGGGGATACCCGGATGAGGACGTTGCCGAAGGTCAGGCTACGCTCGCCGCTACCGACGGCCACCTCGACGATGTCGCGGTCAGCGACACCAAATATGGCGGCATCCTCCGGCGTCATGTGGATGTGCCGCCAGGCACATATTACTCCGTCCTCCAGATTGAATTCACCGGCGGGCCCAATCAGCTTGCAACCAGGCGTATTCTCCACCTTTCCGGATTCCCGGACCGGGGCATCGATGCCCAGGAAAAATTCATCCGTCCGACTGATTTCAAGCTGGTCTTTGCTGCGGACAGGGCCTAGCACGCGCACACGTTCGATGGTGTTTCGTGGGCCAACCACCGTCACGGTCTCCTCCGCCGCAAACTGGCCCGGCTGGCTCAACCATTTCCGCACCTTTAACTCGTGGCCTTTACCGAAAAGCGCCTCTACAGTCTCTTGCCGAAGGTGAATGTGCCGGGCAGAGATGGCAACGGGGATGGTTGGCAGGGTATTCACGGCATCGGCCTTTTCGATCAGCTTACCGCATTCCCGGGCGATGGCAAGTTGCTCGTCGGTCCGTACTGCCAGCAACTTCACACGGCTGTGCTGCATGCTAAAGTCCACTACCGGTGTAGTTTCAGAAAGCTCAACAGAGTGGTTTTTGTCTTCGTTAATGATGGCCCCCAGATAATCCAGCCGCTGGCTGGCCCGGTGGCGGACTACGGCGCTGTTCTCCCCAACTCCTCCGGTGAATACGATGGCATCGACACCGCCCATAACGGCGGCGTAGGCACCAATGTACTTTCGGATTCGGTGCGTATAGACTTGTAGCGCAAGCTGACAATCGGCGTCTCCTTCGGAAGCTTTTTCCAGGATGGTACGCATATCGCTGCCTACCCCGGACAAACCAGCGAGCCCACTTTCGCGATTCAACAGGTGATCTATTTCGCCGGTATTCAAGTCCGCCTGTTCGTGAAGGTAATGGATGATGCCAGGGTCAATATCCCCCGACCTGGTCCCCATCACCAGGCCTTCCAGCGGCGTCATGCCCATGCTCGTTTCGATAGAACGGCCGAATTCGATCGCCGTAACGCTGCCACCACTACCGAGGTGACAGGTGATGATGCGGAGGTCATGAGGAGAGCTGCCGAGGAATTTAGCGGCGGTAGCTGCCACGTATTTATGGCTGGTACCGTGGAACCCGTAGCGGCGAATGCCGTGTTGAGCCATCAATTCCTTTGGCAAAGCGTAAGTCTTGGCCCGGCGGGGCAGGCTTTGGTGGAAGGCTGTGTCGAAAACGGCGAAATGGTCAATATCCGGGAACAGCTCCCTGGCTGCGCGGATACCGCGCAGGTTGACGGGGTTGTGCAGCGGGGCCAGCTTGCTCAATTGTTCGATCTTTGCTTCTACGTCCGCGCCCACCAAAGTTGCCCGGTCAAAATCTTCTCCTCCATGGACAACACGGTGGCCAACACCAGCAATTTCGGTCCCACTCAGTTTATCTTTCAGGGCCTCCAGGCAGACAGAAATGGTACGTTCCGCCCCCTTATTTTCCAGCTCGATGGTGGTACCGTCGGAAAAGGTGATCACCGGCTGATCAAGCAGGCGTTCGGCCAGCATTTCCAGGTGACGTTTTCCTGTGTCAGGGTCGATGACGGCAGCTTTTACAGAGGAAGAACCGGCGTTGATAACGAGAATGTGCATGCGTAAGGTGGACGTAATTAAGGTAAAAGGGATGAAGTATTTAGTGACCTAACATTGCGCTTGCTGTGGGGTTTAGTTCAGTGGATAAGTTTAGCGCTGCGCTTGCTGGTGCTGGCATATTAGGGTTTAAGCATTACGCTCCAACCACTCCACAAACAACCGCATCCCAAACCCGGTGGCCTGCCGGTCCTTGGCGTAAGGACCTTGCTTCAGTGCTACCCCGGCGATGTCGAAATGGATAAAGGCTGGATGATCGCCAGTGAAGAATTCCAGAAATTTAAAGGCATCGATGGCGCCATTGATCGGTCGGCCGGAGTAGTTTTTGATGTCGGCCACATCGCTGTCCAATCCGGACATATAGTCGTCCCAGGTCGGCAATGGCCAAACGCGTTCGCCGCAAGCTGTTCCCGCCTTGGTAAAAGACTTCACCAGCGCGTTGTTCTTGCTCATCATCGCTCCGCACTCGTAACCGAAGGTCCGTACGGCACTGCCCGTAAGCGTGGCCACATCGATGAGGATTTTGGGTTTTAAGTATTTTACGGCGTAGCTCAATCCATCGCTCATCACCATCCGCCCTTCGGCGTCGGTGTCGATGATCTCGATGGTTTTTCCGCTGTGGCCGGTAATCACGTCACTGGGTTTGTAGCTCATAGCATCGACGCTGTTGTCTGTACTGGGGACGATGCCAATCAAATGAACGGGTAGTTTCAACCGCGCAGCCGCCTCCATTGCCCCGAAGGTGGCGGCGGCGCCGCCCATATCCGACTTCATCAGGTGCAGGTTCGTACTGGGTTTGATCGATACGCCACCCGTATCGAAGGTGATGCCCTTACCTATGATGACGGTAGGCCCTTCCTCCTTCGGTGCCCCCTTCCCCTTATACTCCATGATGATAAAGCGCGCTTCGTCTTCACTCCCCCGGTTCACCGCCAGCAAAGCCCCCAGGCCTTCTTTCTCGCAGGCGGCCTTATCCAGGACCTTCACCTGGTAGCCATGAGTTTCGCCCGAATTAACGGCCCAGGCAGCAAGGTCTTGTGGCCGTTTCATATTGGCCGGTGCGTCGACCAGCGCGATAATGCTTAGTTGAGTTTCGGCCAGGGCAACTTCTTTGGTAATGGCTTTCTCTGCCTTATCGGATACTTTACCAGCCTCTATTTCCATCCGATCCCCACTGAGGGGATGCTCCGAAGATTCACTTTTCCACTTCCCGGGTGCGTAAGTACCAAGAATCAGGCCACCGATGAAGGCAGCTAGTAGCTCTGACTTTAGTTTAGTGCCCCGCAAATCGACCTTGGGGTGTAGTTGCTCCCGTTCTTTATGGCTCAGCCCTCTGGCCAGGGTTCTCAAACTGGCAGGCGTGGCCTTAGCCGGTAGCCTTACAATATAACCATCTGGTTTCGGCGTCCGCAGGTAATTACCGGGAGTAAGAATGCCTTCCAGCTCTTTGTCATTGGACGATAAGAATCGGAAAGTAGTAGTTGGGGAAGATTTTTTCATAGCGGTCTTAATAAATGATGCTGTATCCCTGAACACAGAATTCAAGTGCATGTTGCCTACCTAAGCCCCCTGGCCTTCAAATTAGCTACATAGACCGCCTTATTTCTGGCGTGCCCTGCCACCGTGGTGGCAAAATTATGCAGGCCGGAATTATCTCCTTTGGCGCACATGAATATATAGTCGTGGCTTTCCGGATTAAGCACGGCCTCAATGGCGCTGATTTCCGGCATTGTGATGGGCCCGGGTGGTAAGCCAAGGTTAGTGTAGGTATTGTACGGATGGACAAACTCGATGTGCTCGTACAGTACGCGTTTGATGCCGAAGGCCCGGGTAGCGAATACCGCAGTCGGATCAGATTGCAGCATAATTCCCTGCTTGAGGCGATTGAGGTAGAGCCCCGCAATGCGTGGTTGTTCGGATCGGGCCAGGCTCTCGCTGTGGACGATGCTGGCCAGCGTGTAAGCCGTAGCGGGGGTTAGTCCGTTAGCTTTGGCTTTAGCCAGGCGCTCTTCATTCCAGAAGCGTGCGTGTTCTTGCATCATCCGGGCAACGAAGTCCCGCGGAGAAGCATCCCAATAGAGCTCGTAAGTATTAGGGATGAAAAGCGTTTGTAGGGTGGCTTTGGTGTAGCCAATACTGTCAAGGAACTGCTCATTCTGGAAAAGGCGAACGAAGGCCAGGCTGTCGGCTTCCAGAAATCGGGCAGCCTTGGCGGCTACGTTTTCAGGCTCTCTTTCTACGGTAAGGACAACCTTTACGGCCTGTCGGTTACCGCTTCGCAACTGTCGGATAAGGTCCACCATGCTTGCGCCCGGGACAAGCTCAAAGCGGCCAGACCGCATGGGGTCCTTTTTCCAGGCCATCCGCGCTGCCAGCGGATCGAAGACTGATCGGTTGGGCGCTACCCCTTTTTCCGAAAGTATGGCCAGCACTTCTTCGTAATTCGCTCCCGTTGGTATTTCGATTATAATCGGTTCACCGTCGGGCACTACCGCTGTCATTTTTACCGTAAAATAAGCATAGCCAAACAAGGCAACACCCATTAGCAATAATAGGGAAATAAGTTTCTTAAACATGCATTCTGTTGGTTGCGGGGCCCGACAGGTCGGGAAGTTCAGGCGCGGACGCCGGTGCAGGGCAGGGAATAATAATAGCAGGCTAAGGTAACCTCCCCTGTGCTTTAAACGCGTTGGCTTGCACCTGCGTTCGCGCATGAAATCAAGTTGTCGGGTTGTCAAGTTATCGGGCTGTCAGGTTCTCCGTCAACAACTAATGGACACCTCGACAACCTCATATACGACAACCCGACAGCCTGACAACTCGACAAAACGCTAATACTGTTCCTTTTCGTTGGGGAAGTCCTGTGCTTTAACATCGTCCACATAACGCTCAGTGGCGTCTTTGATCACGTCAAACAGCTCTGCGTAGCGACGCAGGAACCGGGGGTGAAAATCTTTGGTAATCCCCAGTAGGTCATGGGTCACCAGCACTTGTCCGTCACAATGCACGCCGCCACCGATGCCAATTGTCGGTATCTCAATCGATTCACTTACTTTTTGGGCCAACGCCGAGGGAATTTTCTCCAGTACCAGGCCAAAACAGCCCAGTTCTTCGAGTAGTTTAGCGTCTTTTACCAGTCGGCGAGCCTCCGCTTCCTGCTTAGCCCGCACGGTATAAGTACCGAATTTGTAGATCGATTGCGGCGTGAGTCCCAGGTGTCCCATCACCGGAATCCCAGCCGAAAGGATGCGTTTAACGCTGTCCTTTACTTCATCGCCGCCTTCCAGTTTTACCGCATGGCCCCCGCTTTCCTTCATGATTCGGATAGCGGATTTAAGGGCCATTTTGGAATCGCCCTGGTAGGTTCCAAAGGGGAGGTCTACTACTACCAGCGCACGTTCTACGGCACGAACCACACTGCTGGCGTGGTAGATCATCTGATCCAGCGTGATGGGTAAGGTGGTTTCATGACCAGCCATAACGTTGCTTGCCGAATCACCAACCAACAGCACATCGGCGCCGCCGGCGTCGAGAATACGGGCCATCGAATAATCATAGGCGGTCAGCATAGCGATCTTCTCCCCGGCCTCCTTCATTGCCCGCAACGTGTTGGTCGTGACGCGCTTGGCTTCTATTTTCTTATGTACGCTCATGAGGGGGAAGATAGTTCGTTTGGCTGTTAGCTTGTTAACGTGGTGGTATCAAATAAAACGCCCTCCATCGCTTTGCGATGGAGGGCGGCATGTTCAACAAGCGAATACTTACTTAGCTGAGGGGATCTTGCTGGGGTTGAGCAGGTCGTAGAACTGGTTCAACTCAGGCAGCAGGATGATGCGGGTCCGGCGGTTGGTGATACGTCCTTCGGCGGTGGCGTTAACCAAAAACGTTCTTAAGCAGCGTCTCCAGCTCCCGTTGATCCACTTCATCAAACGATCCTTCCAGTGTGGAATCTACGTCGAATACTCCCATCAGGGTGCCGTCTGCCCGGCGTACCGGCAAGACAATCTCCGAGCGACTATTCGGGTCACAGGCGATGTGTTCTTTTCCCTGGACCAGGGCGTGGGTATCTTCCACTATCCGTGTCTCCCCAGTTGCGGCAACGGTGCCACAGACCCCCTTACCGAATTTGATGTACAGGCAACCGAGCGTGCCCTGATACGGACCAATCACCAGCTTGTCTTCTCCGCGAACCAGGTAAAAACCTACCCAGTAATAATAGGGTATGTACGTTTTCAGCAAACAATTCATGGTGACCATTTTAACCTGATCGTCGGCTTCATCTCCGAGGGTGGCCAAGATCGCCTGGCGGGCCTCAGCATATACCACACGCTTCTGATCCGGACTCAGGGGCCGGGAAGGTTTGATGAAGTAGGGCATTTCTGCGGTTGCAGCCATATTGGTCTATTGGTCTATTGGTCTATTGGTCTATTGGTCGGAAACACCTTAAGTACGTTCTGGTTCTTTATCAGGGATAGCTTATTTTTCCTCCGCTTCCTCCTTTGTCCTTAGAATCAAGGATTTAATGCTCAAAAGTTGTAACACCAAGGATTACCTTGCATCTAACGGAAAAACTACCATGCAGAATCCTTTGACAGCAGCTTACAATGAAGCTGATAATCGCACCCTCGTCGAAGCCGCCGTAGCTGGCGACCGTAAAGCACTGGACCAACTCGTGCACCTCCACCAGCCTTTCATCTACAACGTTGCCTGGAAGATGGTGCACGACCCAAACGACGCTATGGACCTGACACAGGAGACCTTGTTAAAGGTTATCACCAAATTGGCCCAATTTCAGGGCAAGAGTAGCTTTCGTACCTGGCTGTACCGGATCGTAACCAACGAATTCCTGATGGGCAAACGGCGGAAGAGCGAGACTTCCTTCAGTTCCTTCACAGACTATGGTGCCCAACTCGACGCTGTCCCAAACGCAGAACTCACCCGTGAGGAAGAGATCGAACAGGAGGAATTAAGTCGGGAGATGAAGATCCGCTGCATGTCCGGAATGCTGATGTGCCTTACGCGGGAGCAGCGGCTGATCTACATTCTGGGAGACAGCTTTGGAATTGACCACAACGTCGGTGCGGAGATATTTGAAGTCTCCCCACAAAACTTCCGGGTAAAACTCCATCGCGCCCGTAAGGAGCTGTACAATTATATGAACAATAAGTGCGGGCTGGTCAACAATGCCAATCCCTGTCGCTGCCCCAAAAAGGCCCGGACGCTGAAGCAGATGGGCGCACTCGACGAGGATAGTATGCAGTTCAACGTGGGCTTCAAATCGAAAATCTCGGCTTACGCAGTGGCTAACCACGAAATAGCGGGCGACGCATTCGAGGAGAAATACACCGAATTATTCCGCGACCACCCGGCCCGTCAGGAGTTTGACAAGCAAACTGCGGTGACAGAAATATTAGATAATAATGAGTTGATGAGGTATTTTAAGTGACCGAGAGACTACTTAAGTACGTCCGCAAGTGATGGGTCTTTATCAAAGACACTCTTCGCGTAAGAGCAAAGTGGAAGAATTTCTATGTCATTGGCCCGTGCGTGTGCTACCACCTTGTTTAGCAACTGCCGGCCGACGCCCTGTCTACGCGGTGACTCCCCTACCTCGGTATGGCTGATGATGAAGAGGCTAGGGCCTGCAATAGAAAACTCCATGTGGGCAAGCGGGCTGGAATAAAGACCGACTCAGGCGGTCCCTTTGGCATTTTCGATCGTGGGTTCGACTTGCATAAGGGGGTTATTTTAACTCAACAATCTAGTTCGAAATGGACACCAAGTCAAAATTTTGAGCTTTTCTCCCCAGGTTTTGTAACACTTCCCTGATTTCCACATCCAACTGGAGAATCAACAAATTTGGAACAATGGAAATCAAAAGAACTATCACCGTCAACAAGCCTATCGATAAAGTATGGGACGTACTCGGAAACGACTTCGGTAGTGCCGCCAAGTGGGCCACCGGGCTTTATCACTCTGAAGGTTACGGAGTGCCACAACTCGCAGGAGCGGCATGTAACAACCGTTCCTGCGATACAAACCAGGGTGCGATCAAAGAGGTTGTCCGGGTTTTCGACGCCAATAACCACCACCTGGCCTACGAGGTCATCGAAGGTTTCCCTGGCTTCGTAAAGTCCGGGATCAACAACTGGCGGCTGACGGACCTGGGAAACGGAAAAACTAAAGTTGACATCCACTTCATCGCCGTGCTCCAGGGCATCATGGGCACCCTAATGAAACCGATGATGAAGTGGCAACTTGGCAGCACATTCGACCAAGTACTGGAAGACTTCAAAGTCTACGTTGAAACCGGAAAGCCTTCCGCCAAAAAGGTAAAAGAACTTAAAAAAAAGGGCTAAGAAAGCCGCTTAAACACAACAGACATGAAGTTATTAAAACAAGCTGCCATCGTAGCTAACGTCCTCTTCCTTGCCCTATTCATGGTATCCTGTGGTGAACATGAGCACGCCAAAGGCCTTGATCAAAAAAGTGCCGCAACCATTACCGATGCCCGTAGCACCACCGCTTCCCAGGGGCTGAAGGTCAAACAAATAAAGTTCGACGGGGACCTGAAAGCCAAAGCGGAACTGGACGAGGAGGAACGGGGGAAGACGAAATCCTTCTGGGATGGCCGGGCTTCGGTCAGTCGAATTCTCAACTTCACGCTAGATCACGTAACCCATCACCGTGGCCAGACCACGGTTTATCTACGGATGTGTGGGCACTCCGCTCCGGACTATGTAGTGGGGGTAAACTAAAAATAACATGAACTCCGATCAATCCAATACCATCTCCATCGCTCCACTTGCCCGTTCGCTTCCTTTTTCTGCCGACGTAGTTTGGGGAGAAGTTCGCAAGATGGACAATATGGAACACCTGAGCAGCCAGATCGACACCGTCGAATGGTTTGGCCCCAAGGGAGTCAGCGGTGAAGGGTTAATGCGGGGCGGGGCCCACGCTTTCTGTGAACGTGTCACGGCCTTCGATGATTTACAGCGCAGTTACTCCTACGAAGTTGCCGAAGGCGTTCCGGCCAAAGAACTGACCAACACGATTCGCATCATCGATGAGGGCTACGCCCGATGCCTACTGGTGTGGACTTCCGCTTGCGGTGGGTTCCTTCCAGGGGCAGAAATGTCCGAGGCGGAGTTTGCCGGCTTTCTGTCCGCTGCCCGGACCGAGATCGTCGATACGCTACACCAAATTATGGGATGACCCTCAGCTGACTTACTCCGCTTCTTTTCAACCAATTATCGCACCTGCGTCCGCGCGCCTAACCGCGCGGAAACGCAACAACTATACTATAATGCAACGTACTTCCAATTTCTATTCTACCCTTATTCTTAGCATCATCGCCCTGCTGGCCTTCTGCACCTCTCTCTCCGCTCAAAGTATGGCGGACGATTACCGCAAGATGGTCGTTAAGCGTACCATTAAGGCTCCCGCTGACCGTGTTTGGCAAGCCCTGGTTGGTGACTACGGCGAGATCGCTCATTTTAGCCCGTTCATCTACGCCTCCGACTACGAAAACGGGAGCCTTAAGGGCACCGAAGGAGCCGAGCGCAAGTGTATGTTCAACGCCAAGGGGAGTCGCTGGAGTCACGAGCGCATCGTGATGCTGGACAACGAGAATATGCGGATGAAAAATCTCATCATTGATGCGCAAAAATTTCCCCTTAACCTGGACAATAGCTATGCGATCTACTCGGTCACCAACAACGGCGACGGGACGTGCACGGCCGGTTATGAGTTCAACTTTCGTACCGCACCGGCCTTTATGGGCGGTTTGGTAGTGGGTTCCTTCAAAAAATCGCTGAACGAAACCCTTATCGGTTTAGAACACTACCTGCTCACGTCCGAACGTGTGACCGGAGGATCCGACAACGCCAAGGCGGTGCTTAAGGCTTATAAGGCCGACGACCGGTACGACGATTTCACCTATTCTTTAGATAAGATGGAAGGCGAAGTAAGCCGCTAATCCAAGTCCCTCCTTCCAATAATCATTCAAATCCTTTACCATGACTACCCAACAAGTTGCCGACCGCTTGGTCGCCCTTCTCCGCGAGGCTAAATTCAATGAAGTCTACGACGAGCTTTTCCACCTTACCGAAGTCGTCCACGACGAGCCGCAGAGCGAGCACTTCCCCCGCGTCGTTGGCGTGGAGGCCATTAAGGCGAAAGACACTCAGATGCAGGCGGGTATCGCCGAGTTTCTCGGCATGGAGGTCGGCGAGGCGATCGTGGCCAAAAACTTTTTTTCCATCCTTTACAAGATGAGCGTCGAACTCCAGGACGGTAACGTCTTGAACCTCGACGAACTTATCGTCTATGAGGTGCGCGACGGGAAGGTAGTTCTCGAAAAATTCTTTTACTAAACCGGGGTAAAAATCCTTACTAAACACAAACCAATATGCGTATTTTCAAATCAATTATGGCTACGGCCATCCTACTCATTTCCTTCTCGGTCTCCGCACAGAGCAGCGATGCTAAATTCACCCATACCCAGGTGGTCGACGCTTCGGCCGATAAGGTATGGACCGTTCTTCGCCAGATGGACGACATCGACAAGTATTCTTCCGCCATCGCCAAGGTGGAGTGGACTGGTGACAAAGGGGTTGGCGGTGCGCGCGTCTGTACCGCTCCCGAGGGCCAGGGCTTTTATAAGGAGTCCATCGTGGCTTTCGATGATAACGCCCGGACCTACTCCTACGCGCTTATCGAAGGCGTACCGGTCAAGGGAATGGTCAATTCCTTCAAGGTCATCGATCTCGGCTACCAGAAAAGTATGGTCGTTTGGACCAGTAACTACGAAGCCTTTATGAAGAACCCGCAAATGACCGAAGAGCAGTTCGGTAGTTTCATCAAAATGAGCATCGGCGAGATGGTGGCTAATGTCGCTAAGGCAGCGAAGTAACTCTATCATCTTTTTGTGTGGCAATAAGCCGCGTTTTCTTTCGGGGAGGCGCGGCTTCTCTACGTTTCGCGTGGTTCAATCGGGCGCGAACGCAGGTACGAGCAAGGAACTAGGAGAGCAATACCTTGTAATATTAGCCCAATTATCACATCTAAGATTAGTCCGTAGGACAGCTACTAATCCAAGGCAAAAATCAACCCATGAAATTATCATTTTTGATTTTCCTTTTCTTACTCTCTACCCTACTCACCGCCCAACGTGAGCACCTTATGCTAGACAGTAAATACTTGAGCCGGCACATCAACGTAGAACTGATTGACCTTAGCGGTGGTGCGCCTGATCAACCAGTTATCTACTTCACTGACGGCTAAAAGTTGATCGACAACGGCTTCCTGACGAAGATTGAACGGCTCACTGCCACAGGAGAAGTTTCACCGTCCCACTACATCTTCGGCAGTACCATCGACGCGGCAACCGGGGAGTATCTTCGGAATGACTACTTTTTCGCTAATCATGATTATCTCGCGTTTTTCACGAATGAGGAGCACTACTACATAATTAGAATCATGTAGCAGTGCTCGTGACGAGACCGTAGCGACCGACCTACTCCGTCTTCGGCTTACTGTCCCCATACATTTTCAGTCCCTTCATCGGGTAGATCATCTCCTTATCAAAAGAGTCGAATTGAAAATCCCGGTAAGTGAAAGTGTACACATCCTTTTCAATGTTCTCCTTAGGATGGCCGATTTGGATGACGGTTTTAGCGGGTAGCCAGGCACCGATGGAAGTTTTAATCCGTTCGGGAAACTGAACGGTGGCGTTCTTCATACCACCGGGCATGGGCAGGAAAAAATCGGTGATCGTCAGTTCTGTCAAGTCGGTGAAGCCGGTTTCGCGGTTGACGTACAGCAACCATTGGTCGTACTCTTTTTTCTGGGTACCGTCCCCCCAGGTAGCGAAGACGAGGTCATAAGTTTTACCATTGAATTTTTTCTCTCCGGCGTAGCTAATGATGTCGGCACCAAGCAGACGCATCGGCCCTTCAGTAAGGTAGTGGTAGGCGGTCAGCCCCCAGGGATAACGCTTACTACCCAGTTTCTCTACCGGAGCGGAGGCGTTTTCCTGCTGGTAATTCTCCCAGCTCTGAATACCTTTGATCTGGCCGGTCCGGGGGCCCTCGAGGAACTCAAGGTGACCGTCGAATGAGTTGGGGGCAAAACGGAACTGAATATCTTTATTTTTATTGCCAGGGAGAGCATTCATAGGCATCTTAGACCACATCGGAGACCAGTTGAAGTGCGCGGTCATTTCGTAAACTTCTACGTTTTCCAAGGCATTATAGCCCATTTTTTCGTAGGTCATTTGCAGGAGTTCGCGCCCTTTGGTTTCGGGGTCAGCGATCTGGCCAGTAACCAGGGCGTCAGTTTGGAGGTTCGCGATGGAACAGGCGGTTAAGAAGGTGCCGGCAGCTAGGGAAAGAATGATTCGGGTAAGCATTTGGGGTTGTTTTTGTTACCACAAAGTTCTTGGTTTGAAGGTCCAATGCCTTGGAGATATGGACCAGAAAATTGACTTCTTGGGCCAATCGTTCATCCCCTCTTTCGCCATTCCGTTGGCGAAGTGCCGTAAACCTTTTGGAACGTCCGGGAGAAATGCGCCAGGTCATTGAACCCGCAGTCGTAGGCCACTTCAGAAATACGCCCCTGCGTCCGGCAGAGCAGCTTGGCTGCGCGTTCGAGGCGCCGTTGGCGGATGTAACTCGCTGGCGCATCGCCGAAGGTTTTTCGGAAGGTTCGCTTAAAGCCAGATAGACTCATTTTACAGAGCGTCGCCAGTTCTTTGCTGTCCAACCTTTCGAAGAGGTTCGCTTCAATTATAGCAGCAAAGTCGTTAGTAGTCGCCGTAAAAAGCCCCGCAATGAGCCGGCGAACGTCGGAGGCCTTATCCGTGCGGGCGAGCAGCAGCAGCAATTCTTTAATCTTCAGCTTCTGTAATTCATCGCTCACCAGGGATGGGTTTTCAAAGTAAAACTCCAGGCCCTTAATATAGGCCGTGATCAGCTCCGAGGCGGCACGATGCTCGAAGTAGATGGGTTGGACGCGGTCGACTTCCTCCAGAAAGTCCGGGAAGTCCCTGTCGTAGATGAGGCGGAGCGTATCACCGTAAAGGTGGATTGCAATCGCCTCGAAGCGGTTACTGCTGGTGCTCAGGAATTCGGTGAAGTAATTGCCGCACCGCAGCACCAACCCTTCGCTGGTTTGCTGACGGATGGTTCCTCGCGGGGTGTAGGTTCTGCTGTCCCCCTCCACGATGTAATAAAAGCAGGCTTCGTCGGGCATCACGACGGGAACGCGCAATGGAGGGCAGCCTACTACACGTTCGAAGGTCTTACGTCCGGCGAGTTCAAAGGAAAGGTGGTCGGTGATCATGCGACTTTTTTACTGAGGTTCTTCAAAGCTTTACTCATCACGTTGGGCATCTTCAGGAGGCGGGCAATGAAGTTAGTTGCGAAGTTGCTGTTTGATCAAAAGTACGGGAAGCAGCGGTCATGGTAGTTGTTTTAGTTACCACAAAGGTCCGCCATCCGGGTAGTAAGAACTTGTCTATTTGGGCCAGAAGGTTAGGAATTCGGACCACCGTTAATATTCCTTGCTTTACGACTGTCTTTGCACATGCCCCGATAGCTGTCGGGGCGCACGCCATTACGTATCCAGGCGCGGACGCAGCTACAAATTAAGGTATTAAAACGCCGGGCCCCGTCTAGCCAACCACCAGCCCATCTGTAACGTTCTCACGGGCACAAGACAAAACACTTGACGAACCAACAGACTTCACAAGACTTCTTCCTAACCGCCGCTGGTCCGGAGCCCCTCGACACTCCCATTTCGTTGGACCGCCTCTACGTCCGGAAATACGGCAATGGCCCCAGGATCATGCTTTCCGTACACGGCTTTGGCCGCAACGGCAGACGCATGGAACGACTTGCTCTGGCGCTTGGACGGGAGTACACCACCTTCGCACCTGACCTGCCCTACCACGGCAAGACAGAGTGGGTCCGGCAGCAATATACACCTCAGGGGCTCGCCGCCGTCTTCAACCGCTTATTGGCCGACTACGAGGACCAGCCGGTTTACCTCCTAGGCCACAGTCTGGGTGGCCGAATCCTGAGTAACACCCTGCCCTTCCTTAATCATCCGGACATTCGGGACCTGGCACTGGTAGCTCCCGACGGTGCGGGCGGCCGTTACACCAACTGGATAGACACCTTACCTACGTCCCTGATCCGCCCGCTGGCCAAGTTCAGTGAGCGACCACGGTACCTCCTTAAGCTCAGCAACTGGCTGAGGCGGCGAGGGGTCATTAATCGATATTCTGCGGAATACCTGAATTACAACCTTAAGGACGGCACCTTCCGCCGGCGATTGGCCGGCAGCCTGCGAAGTGTGCTCAAGTTCCCTCCTCAGCCCGCCAACCTGGAAGCCGCTCTGACCAATCTGAGCATCACCGCAACCGTCTTTGCCGGCGACAGGGACCCGCTGTTACACCACGAACGACTGGAGAATGTTTACGGTCCGTTGCCCTCCGTCAACGTAGTTCCGTACACCGGCAGCCATTGGCTGCCCGAGCAATTGCTGTACGACTATTACCTTAGCAGGTAAACCACGAAATAACATTCCCACTTTGACACCTCTATCTTACGACAACGTCGGTACCATACTGGACCGTACCACCCGCCTGCTAAAGGCACATTACCAGCGCGCTTTTCGCGATGCCGGTATCGACATTACCCCCGAACAGTGGGTAGTGCTTGACCAACTTAGCAAGGCAGGCGCCTCTTCCCAAACGGACCTGGCCAATGGCACCTTTAAGGATGCCCCAACCGTTTCCCGCATCATCGACAAGCTCGCCAGCAAGGAGCTGGCGGCGCGTAAGCGTTTCCCTGGCGATCGCCGGCGTTACCAGGTGGTGCTGACGGATAAAGGGCAAACCACCCACGCTCATCTGCTGCCCCGGGTGCAGGAACTACGTGTACAAATGTGGTCGGGCCTGAACGCCGGAGACTACGATGAATTGACGCGGGTACTGGAGACCATTAGAGCTAATTTCCCGGAATAAGATGTGAACGAAGAAAGCGTGTTTAACTTCTCCACTAAATTCGTTATCATCGTTCCATGAAACACTTCTCTACGCTCCTGCTATTGTTTGCCCTGCTTGCCTGCTCTTCTCCTCAAACAATGGGGAGGCAACCCGTAGCTATGCTTCCCGATGCCACCTTCATCATCGGATACACCGGTGGCTGGGGCGGCGGAGCCGCCTACAAACTGGAAGACGGGAAACTCTACACTTCGGTAGAACAGCGCGGGCTGGGAGATGCAGACGACATCGTAAAGGCGGCGTTTCAACCCTTGGATTCCCCCACCGGCCTGGCCGCCATGACGGATTTAGCCAAGCGCTATTCTCCCAAAACCTTCACCCGGGTTGCGCCTAAATTTGATTGCCAGGAACAAGCTTATGATGGCGTTTGCCCGTACATCATCGTGGTAAAAGATGACAAAAGCAATGCCTGGACACGGAGTGAGGTGGACAAGGACCAGGTCTTTGTCGCTTACATGAACGACGTTCAGGAGGCCCTGACCAAGATGTAGGACTTTGCAGTTGCTGCCCAAGAAAAGGCACCATCGAGCGTAACTTTTTGGCGAGGCCGCAGGTGCTGGGAAAGGTTAAAAGAGCAAGTCAACTGCCGAGGTTATTCCCTGCTTTATAAATTTTACAATGTACCTGCGGCCCCGCCCAAAAAAATGCGTGAGTAAACCAAAGCTTACTCACGCATTTCATTTAAGCCGATATGCGCTTACGCTAAGGAAGCGTAGATCACTGCCAGGATAAGTATGACGGCAACGGCCGAAATATTAAAGACCATTCTGGTACGGAAGAGAGAAGGCTCAAGATCAATAGCTTTGTGATCATCCGGGCTTTTGTCGGTATAGATCAGCGCAATTACTACGATGGACAGCAGCAGGAAAACGTAGGCTGTCCAGGCAGGTACACCAACGGAACCGTTAACCCCTGGATAAGCATTAATCGGTTGTATCAACAGACGGATACCCGTAGCGAGGCCCGTAGCCATAACTGCAATAACGAGACTGTTACGAAGCCTGAAGTCGCTGATCAGGCCTTCTTTCGTTGCAGGTTTTACCGGAGATGATGCCCGACGCTTTTCAAGCATCGGCATGATGATCATCACGGCCGCACTGATCAGGAAAATGAGTGCCATCCGATCAAGGAAAGGCAGGTCTGGAATCAGGACCTTGAACAATACGGACAGCGGGATGGAGAGCAAAATGGTGATCAAGGCTCCCTTAGAAGTCGCTCTGCGGTAGAACATTCCGAAGATGAATACCGTAAGTACGCCCGGGCTTACGAAACCGGTGTACTCCTGAATGATCTGGAAAGCCTGCCCTGCATTGAGCCAGATGGGTGCGATTAGTGCACCGATAACGAGCGCTAGTGCTGCGGAAATCTGACCGATAGACACCTGTCGTTTCTCACTTGCTCCGGGGTTAATAAACTTGTTGTAGATGTCGATCGTCCAGATAGTAGAAGCTGAGTTTACCATGGAACTGATGGATGAGCCAATGGCCGCGACAAGCGCCGCAAACGTAAGGCCACGAAGCCCCACACTGACGTAATTACCCAGCACCCACGGAAAGGCTGCGTCTGCACGGGTAATCGGATCGAGGTCAGGCTGCGTTTGGAGCAGGTGCCAGGCGGCGATTCCCGGAAGAACGGCAAAAAACGGAATGAAGAGTTTCATGAAAGCCGCAAAGGCAACGCCTTTCTGTGCTTCCGCAATGCTCTTCGCTGCCAGTGCGCGTTGGATGATGTATTGATTCGTACCCCAGTAGAAAGTATTCACGATCCACATACCGCCAAGCAGCATGGCAATGCCGGGCAAGGAAGCAAAGGAAGACTTTATCTCGTCTCCGGGGACTAGTGTTGTTGCAACCCCGTCAGCATCCACACCAAGCTGTAATTCGGTTTGCCGGGCAATATCAATGTAAGTATCCTGAGGGTCAAAAAGCATTTCGAAGCGTTCGGGCAAGGCTTCGAAGAGCGTTGCAATTCCGTTGAAAACGCTACCGTCTCCAACAACACTAAGAATACCCCAGGCAGCAACCGTGCCGCCAACCATCAGGACGACTACCTGAACGACGTCCGTCCAAACAACTGCTTTCAGGCCACCAAAGATGGAGAAACAGGCAGAATAGAGCATCAGGCCGATGATACCTATATACAGCGGAAACCCAAGTAGTTCCTGAATAGCGAGTCCTCCTAAATAAAGAACCGTGGAGATGTTGATGAAGACGAAGAGGGCGATCCAGAAAATGGAAAGTATCGTCCGGACCGTTCCGTTATACCGTTGTTCGAGGAACTGCGGCATGGTATAAATCTCCTTTTTGATGAATACCGGGAGCAGAAACTTCGCAACCATAATCAGCGTGATGGCCGCCATTAACTCGTAAGTGGCGATGGCCAGACCGAGCTCAAAACCCGAACCGTTCATGCCGATGATTTGCTCAGCGGAGATGTTGGAAGCGATGAGGGAACCGCCAACTGCCCACCAGGGGAGACTCCGGCTGGCAAGGAAGTAGTCGCTGGCAGTAGCTGCCTTTTCACGATTGGCAATCCAAATGCCAAAAAGTATAACGGCGACGATGTAGACGCCGAAAATAATCAGGTCGATCCCTTGTAATTGCATGATCCCTAAGTCTGGTGGATAGTGTGAGTGCTTATAAAGTGAGGCAATATAGTGGCTGGCCCGGTAAGGAACTGTTTAAGTTCGTGTAAAAATCGCACTAAGGAGCGAAATCGAAGCAAATATGAACGTAGAAATATGGTTTTTAAACGTTAGTGGTGGTTTTTACCGGGCTGGCCAGTGATCAACATTCATTGCAGAATTACGTAACAATGGATACGGTTTTCTTAATAAATGCTATGTCAGAATATGCTTTGGGCATAACATTTTCAAAAGCAATCCAGCTAGGCCTTACTGCCTGGCAAACTTAAATTGTTGGCTCAACTATTCACTACCTGAATTACTTATAAAATGAGTACAACATCTACCATTTCCCGGAGGGCCTGGTTACGCAAGGCTGCCCTTGCCAGCGCGGGCCTTGCTGCGGCACCCACACTGACTTTAAATGCCGCCCCTGGGTTATTACCCCAGTACGCTTCGGTAAAAGAAATAATGCCCAGCCTGGAATGGGAGCGCTCCCACTACTCCGCACGTCCCGAACTAAAAGCCCGCCTGTTGGCGAACGAGAACCCCTGGGGACCCAGCCCCAAAGCACGGCTGGCCATCATGGAAACGGCCAAAGAGGGCAATCGCTACCAGCACGAGGCCGCCATGAACCTGAGAAGCATGATTGCGGCCTTTGAAGGCGTTTCTGAAGATCACATTCTTCTGGCACCGGGATCTTCCGATGTGTTGGAAAAGATGGCCATCATGCACTTTATGAACGGAGGGAACCTTGTTGCCGCAGACCCTGCGTACATGTCATTGATCAAAACGGCCGTAGCGATGAAGGCCGACTGGAAGAAAGTTCGGCTAACCGACAGCTGGGCCCACGACCTGGACGGGATGAAAAAGGCCGTTGACCGTAACACAAAAATGGTTTACATCTGTAACCCTAACAACCCTACCGGTACGCTGACCCCAGCCGAAGACATTAAAAAATTCTGTCGTGAGGTTGCTACAAATGACACGACCGTCTTTGTGGACGAAGCTTACCTCGAATTCTTGCCGGATCCCAAAGCGCAAACGATGGTCCCGCTTATCAAAGAAGGGAAGAACGTTGTGGTTGCACGTACTTTCAGTAAGGTACACGGTATGGCAGGCCTACGCATCGGCTACGGCGTCATGCTCCCCGAAATGTTAGAGAAAGTTGACGCCATCTGGCGTGGCAACATGAGTCTGTGTAAAACCAGCCTGATGGGGGCCATGGCAAGTTTGGAAGACACTGAATTCCAGCAAATGAGCATAAAAGGTACCGCTGCGGCACGCAAGCAAACGGTTACAGGGCTAAAAAAGCTAGGCTTTTCCCCCGTACCGAGCCATACCAGCTTCATGGTATTTCCGATTGCGATGGCCGGCAAGCCATTTCTCGACGCTATGTTCTCCAAGGGGGTAGGCGTCAGAGCCTTTGACATTTTTGGAAAAGATTACTGTCGCGTCAGCATGGGTAAGCCTGAGGAGATGGACATTTTTCTGACGGCACTCGAAGAAGTACTGGTATAACGACAAACAACCGAATAGTGCCGATGCGGGAATACCTACCGGTGCTCTTGCACCGGCACTATCCACCAGCCTTTCGGTATTCCCTCAATGTTGGTTAAATGATAATTTTTTATCCATTATGAATCCCGCTCTTCAAAAAACCCTTTCCTTCCTGTTGTTAATTGTGGCCGGTTACTTTCTTCAGAAAAAAATCGCCGGTAAGCAAGACCTAAAGGGCGTCAAAGTCCTGATTCTAAGTGTGGTTTTACCTGCTACAATTTTCGTAGCCCTGCTAAAGATTGAGATTTCAGCAGGTTTGATTTTTTTGCCAATACTAGCATTAGCTTTCAACCTGGTGCTCTTCTACATTGCTCAAACTGTTCTTCCCTTCCTTGGGTATGAAAAAGACACCAACGAATGGAGAACGGCAGCAATGCTTATTCCTTCCCTCGCTCCCGGACTTAGCTGTATGCCTTTTGCCCTTGAATACCTTGGGGAAGATGCATTGGCCAACTCTGCCCTCGCCGATATTGGCAATAAGGTTTTTGTACTTATTATCCTTTACCTCGTTGCCATGAACTGGTATTACCGGGCCTGTAGTGACCGCACGTCCAGTACGCCAAACCGCAAAGGAAAACTGAAGAACCTGGGACTTAGCCTACTTCGAGAACCCGTAAACCTGGTGATTGTAGCAGCCATTCTTATGCTAAGTTTTGATCTTAACCTCTCAATGTTACCCGATTTTCTTTCAGGTACCGCTGTTCGCCTTGCCGGGCTCATGACACCGGTAGTACTCCTGTTTATTGGAATGGCTGTCCGGTTCGAAAAAAAGCAAACATTAATGATCCTCAGGGTCCTCGGTTTCCGAGCGGGTATAGGGTTGTTGTTCAGCGGTCTTGCGCTCCTCATTTTACCGCCAATTTCTGCCGCAATGGCCCTGCTGTTGGTCATTTTCCCGCAGTCGGCTGTTAGCTTTTGGCCGTTCGCTCATATGTCAGCGATTGAATCTCTTCGGGAAGAAGATGAAAAGAAAGTTTTCAACATCGACCTGGCTTTAAACACGCTGGCTTACTCCCTGCCATTTTCAACGGTTATAATTCTTGGCGTCCTTTCTTTTGGCGAGACCTTCGCGAGCCCTTGGTGGGTTTTGTCCTTAGGGTTAGTCTTCCTTACGATTCCAGCTTTATACTCAATACGCAAAGCAGTAACCCTGATGTCCAGAGATCCAAAAAAACACCGTTCGTCAATGAAAGAATCCGTAGCCGCCAATGGCTGATTCTTTTAATATATCCTTCGCGTCCCAGTTTCCAGCAGGCCTTCAATGGCCTCATAAATTTGCTCCGGTTTCTGGGGGCGCCAGGTAAGGCCGTTGAAGGGTTCGCCGAAATGGAGGTAGTTATCCAGTCTGGTTTGCGCCAATTCGTCCTCAACGTGGGAGTGCACGTTCAGCATGGCTACCCAGCCTTGCTCGTCACGAATTTCGTCCATCCATTCTTCGTAATAGTCCGTGTCGTCTCCGTGAAAATTCAGCACACCTTCCATAATGATGATGAAGTGGCGGATACCGTTACCGATCAACTGGTCGATGAACTCCCGCTTGAAGTGCATCACATCATTATGGACGGCATCGTTCCACTCCCCGATCATCTCGACGATAACGTAGCCTTCATCATAATCGGTGAAGAGCTGCTTGAGGTAAAGCGTTTCAGCACCAAACTCATCCCATTGTGGATGAAGGAGGTAATTATAGACCTTGTTGGTGAAGCCAAACTCGGAATACTCCCGACCGAAAAAGGGGGAATATTCGTCTGCCTCGGCGCGGTATTTCTCCCGCCAACCAAAATGTGGTTCGATGTCGTGCATAGAGAAGGAATTATTGCTGTTTACGGAGATAATACGGTTAAAGAGGAATTAGGTTTATGGAGAAGGTGCCGGGAAGCCCTTCATACGATAGTGAAATCGTTAATTCCCGTTAAAGCCGTTCCCGCACCGTTACCAAATGTTTAAAGCGTGGCCGGGGAAGTACCTTCGGAGGTACCTCCGTCGTCAATAGCACCATGAATAACATGGATAAGAACCTCCGCCTTTTAGTGCTGATCCTCCTGCTGGTCACCCCGGCCCTGTTGCTGTCCCTTATCCCGGCGTAGTAGCATTCAGTTATCAGGGACCAGTGCACAGGGTTCAGTGCTCAGGGTTCAGCAACCAGCACCTGATACTAAGCGCTGAGTACTAAATCCTGAATTCTGAATTCTGAGCCCTGAATACTAAATACTGAGCCCTGCCTACTGCACCCTTCGTACCGTAGCCTGTTCGTAACCAGCTTCCCGAAGTTTTTCCTTCAGCACCTCAGCCTGGCTCTGGAAGTAAAATTTCCCGGAGAATACCCGGTACATTTCTCCAACGCGGGCACTATAGGCATCTGAAAACCCTTTTTCCCGAAGGCCTTTGAGCGACTTATCTGCATTCGCCTTGGTACTGAAGGCACCAACCTGAACCCCAAATAGAATATCAGTTGGATCGAATTGCTGCTTGGGTGGTGCGGCCTGCGTTGGCGGAGTGACCACTGTTGTCCCGTAAGTAACAACTGGATCGCGAAGGTCTTCAGCTGGCACCCGGATCTTTTTCACTGACGCTTTAGTATATCCTTTTTTATGAATTTCTTTCTCCATATCCTTGGCTGCAGCCTCTGAGGAGAACACCCCAATAGAAGTACGGTGCAAGTCATCACTTTCCTTTCGGGGGTAAAAATCGGAAGCATCAACCCCCTTTGAAATCATGTCATTGATCAGTTCATCGGAATTAGCGGCATTTTTGAAGGCCCCGACCTGGACCGTGTAGGCATCCACCATGTTTTCTGGCTGCTCGCCCGCGGGCTGAGGGCTCCGGGGGCTGAGCACAGCCGCATTATCTCTTGCGGCTGTTCGCTCCTGGGACCAGGCTGAGCGGTTACACGTAGGCCCGTCGACACCAAGGCTGACAACACGTAACTGTACTACCGCAATACCTGCCTGGATTACGCCAATCTGCGCAGCAGCTGCCCGACTCAAATCAATAATCCGGTCAGGGCTATTGGGCCCACAATCATTCACTTTTACTTCTACTTTCTGTCCTGAAACAATGTTCGTTACTTCAAGGATAGTACCGTAAGGAAAATCTTTACTGGCTGCGGTACGCAGGCGGTGGTCATAGGTTTCCCCGGTACTCGTGGGCCGGCCATTGAAGCGGTCGCCATAGTAGCTGGCTTTTCCCCGCAGGGTGCCTTCCGGAACGGGAATGGCCGGGTCTACCGACGGAGGGCCGGGCACCACGGGGTTCACTGGCGTCATGGAAACCGTTTGGGTAGGATCCCACGGTGGTGGTGGCGGAGGAACAGCCTTTCCCTGTGCTTTAAGTTTTTTGGCCCATGCGCCGCGGCTACAGTTTGGTCCGGCGTCACTGGTTTTCAGCACGCGCAGCCGCACCTTTGCCTCACCAGCCTTGACGAACCCGAGGTCATTTGCCGCCGCCCGACTCAAATCGATGATACGATCTTTGGCGTGTGGTCCGCAATCATTGACACGAACCTGTGTGGTTTTACCATTGCTTAGGTTGGTCACCTCAACAATGGTGCCCCATGGCAGTTCTTTACTCGCAGCAGAGTAACCCGACTGGCGGAAAACTTCTCCGGTGCTGGTTTTTTTGCCATCAAAACGGTCAGCATAAAAGCTGGCTATTCCTTCCAGTTTTTGAGCAGATAGCCCGGTAGTCATATTGCCAAGGAAAAGGAAGAGGGTGGCCACAAGAAGGCCACGGTGTAAATTAGTGTAAATCATACTTTGGGATATGGTGGACGTAATGTAGGCCCATTTTCGGAAATATTCGGCTGCCTGAGGCAAAGTATGGACGTATGGCGATACTTTCAGCCATAGAGGGCCTTTTTCGACCTTTTTTCTCCAGGGGCGGGGCCGCAGGTGCAAAGACAGGTTTCTTTAACGAGCAGTTCGGCCAATCGTGTACCTTTGTCAGCCCTTATCCCAACCAACAGTCATTTTATGAATCCTCAAGGCGAACTCCACAGCCATCTTTCAACTACTGGTGTCCAAACCATAACTTTTTCACATCCGGCCCACAACAGTTTTCCTGCCCACCAGCTAGCGGGTGTTGTAGCTGCGCTCGATGCCGCAGCTACCAATGACGATACCAAGGTTGTTCTTCTTCGGAGTGGGGGTTCACGTACTTTTTGTGCCGGAGCTAATCTCGACGAGTTGCTGGCCATATCTGACGAAGCCGGAGCAAAGGATTTCTTTATGGGCTTCGCTAACTTAATCCTGGCCATGCGTCGCTGTCCTAAGCCGATCGTCGTTGCCGTTCAAGGCAAGGCCATTGGCGGTGGTGTTGGTATTGCTTCAGCAGCAGACTATTGCCTGGCGACGGAGGCTGCAAGTATCAAACTGAGTGAACTCGCCATCGCCATTGGCCCGTTTGTAATTTTGCCGGCGCTGGTTCGTAAAATGGGAATTGCCGCCGCTACGGAACTAAGCATCGATACGGAATGGCACAATGCCTCCTGGGCCCATTCCAAAGGGTTGTATCAACGCGTATATCCCACACTTGAAGCACTGAATGATGCTACAGAGACCCTGACGACCAAGCTTGCGGGTTACAGCCTGAAGGCATCCGCAGAACTCAAAAAAACATTGTGGCACGGCACCAGCCATTGGCCGGAATTGCTGGACGAGCGCGCAGGCGTTTCCGGTCGCCTCGTACTAACGGAAGAGGCACGGACTGCCCTGTCTGCATTTAAGAAAAAGTAGCCTCTGTTTGGATCGCTTTGTTGCCGACTAAAAGAGCGCGTGGTTACTGGATAAGTACCCTCTGCATTAACTAGCCAATGATCGCCTCCCGGGCAGCCTTCATTGGAATACCGATGCACCGCTTTTCCATATAGGTCATCATACGAAGCATCAGGTCTTTAGCATCGGGATCCAACTTATGGAGCTCTTTGGCAAATATCTGGTTTACTGCCGTATGCTTGATCGCTTTGATCTCCTGCGGAAGTTGTGACATAGCACGTTCGAGAAGTCGTTGGCGGTAGGTTGTCTCCAGTTCTCCGAGGTGCTTGTGAAGTACCCCATGAGCACGTTTGATCTCTTCCCGGCGGAAGTCCATATTCTCTTCGGCTAAAGCGCGGAGCTGTTCGATCCCCACGTATTCGAATTCGTGATTCGCGACGGTACTTTCCGCCACATCAGCCGGGACACCAAGATCAATAACAATTTTATCCTGGGGATCTTCTCCAGCCAAAAGCCAGTTGAACAAAGCCGGGGTTACAATCGGTTCTGCGGACCCAGTACAAACGATAAGGACATCAAAGCCTTCCTCGTAATTTTCCAGATCCCCAAGTGTGAGGCCTTTGCCGACAGGGAAAGCGTTGGCTAAACTTGCTGCCCGGGCTTGCGTCCGATTAAAGACCGTTAACCGTTGTTGCTCCTCCTTTTTCAGGAATTTAGTGACCAAAAGGTTGGTTTGCCCAGCACCGATCATCAGGATACGGGCGTCCGGTGCTGGCTGAAACTTTCGCAACTGCTGCATAGACAGAGAAACTACAGAAACGGACTTTTCACCAATACGGGTAGAGTTATAAACATCTTTCGATGCCAAAACGATTCGATCGCAGACAATCCTCAGGTCGTCTCCAATTAACCCCCAATTCCGGCTTTGCTCGTAGGCGTCCCGGAACTGTCCTAAAATCTGTCTTTCTCCCACCACCAGTGAATCAATGGAACCACCTACTTCAAAAAGGTGATACACCGCCTTCAATCCTCGCACATGCTCCATCTCCGCCATGGCAGGCACCGAAGGCTGGCCGGGAAGCAGGCTGTCAAGAAAGGTATCGTCAACGCTGTGCTTAGTTGAAAACAACAAACAAACGCGATTACAGGTAGAAAGGTAGAACAGTTCGTCCGCCAAACCGCGTTCACGGATACTGGTAAGATGCTCCTGCAATTTACCGTCAGCTTCAAATGCGGCAACTATCTCGCCAATAGCCTTGAGCTTGGCGTGGCGATGCGTGAGGGTCAGAATGTGAATGTGTTGAAGCATATAGGTAGTCCGAAAGGCAGGGTGCAAAGGTAAAATGCAACCAGGGCTATTTCTGTCATGGGGAGGTATAAAGGCACTTAGAATCTTTCTAAATAAGAACGCCATGAATCTTATCCCTTTCCCCCAAAACGTAGTGTGGACCACATCCATTCTATTGGAGGAAAGCTACTCGACTATTCTTCTGGGTCCCAAGGAATGGCTCCACTCTTCGTTGTACCGACGTGAACCCAATGAATGCTTCCTGTAGGAGAGGACACCTCCTTTTTACGCGCTAATGGCCACTTTGCTTTGCTACCTGTTCGCCTTATGTGTCCGCATCAACAGCGGGAGCTCAGGCTCCCGCGTTTTCCACAATCACGCCGAAATACCAGAGGTAGAAAAGAATAAGAACTAGACCTTCCCAACGCGTAATCTTACGGTTATTGCTCATCACGCCAAGCAGAATGGTCATGACAATCATCAGCGGAAGATAAATGGTAATGATGTCCTCGGGGATGGTCAGTTTACCAAAGAACCGGGGGATGGCCATCACGATGAAGGTGTTGAAAATATTTGACCCAAGTGCGTTTCCAACGGCGATGGAAGCTTTCCCTTTACGGGCAGCCGCCAGACTGACGGCTACTTCCGGCAAACTGGTCCCGATCGCTACGGCGGAGAGTGCAATTACCTCTGGAGCAATGTTAAGCGTAGCGCTGATCTTCGTGATCGCATCAATCACACCAGCCGCTGAAATACTTACGATGGCACCGCCGACAATCAGCAACGCATAATCCTTCCAACTCGCCGAAGGCCGGTCCTTTTTATCGGGTCGGTCTTGCCCTTTAAGGCTGTAGGCCAGAAAAATGGCAATACCTCCTAAAAACAGGAAGGCCTCATAAAGCGTCAGGTTTCCATCAGATACGGCGAAGTAAAGTAAGAACGCACTTCCCCAGAGGAAGGGGATATCGATGTGCCACAGGTTGTACTCCAGGTCAATGTTTTTGACGACTACCGCCGTCAGGCCCAATACCAGGGCGATGTTCGTTATGTTGGAACCAACTACATTGCCGATTACGATCTCCGGGGTACCGTCAAGAACGGCGACGATGCTTGTCGCCAATTCGGGCAAAGACGTTCCAAAGGCAACAATCGTTACCCCGATGATAAAGGGTGAAATACCCAATGACAGACCAATGCGCTCGGCGGCTTCCACGAAACGGTCGCTGGCCCAGAGCAAGGCAACGATACTGACAAGAAAAATGCCGACTTGTAAGAGCAGGTCTAAATCCATATTGGCGGCAAAGATAGATTGTCAGAACGATAGACGGGCACCCTATAGCAGGAAGCGCACAAATTAGCGGTCAATCAGGGCTAACTGGTGGACGAATGCCATCTTAATCATCTATGTATACACCCATCTTTCCCATTTTGTAATCACGCATGGCTTCAAGAATCTCCGTTTGGTTGTTCATCACAAAGGGGCCATGTTGCGTTACGGGGGCCTCCAGGGGCAAGCCTCCCAACAGAAGCACCCTGGTCATCGGTGCCTCTCCGGTTAGGGTTACAGTATCGCCATCCTGACGATAATTCAGCAGGGTTCTCCCTTCGTAGCTGAAGCTACTTGGGGCCTTAATTTCACCATCGAGCAGATAGGCTGCGAAGTTATAACCCGCCGGAACGGGCAAACTTACCACTGCATCAGCGGGAAGCTCCAACTGCCAGGCCAGTAAGGAGCTGTAGGTTTTTGCCGGTCCCTGCAGTTCGTTAAAGGAGCCAGCCACAACTTTAAGGACCGCTCCACCAGCAAGAACAGCTCTGGGAAAGTCGGCCTCCTTCATATCCTGGTAGCGTGGTTGTACCATTTTATGCTCAGGAGCCAGATTAACCCAAAGTTGTATTCCTTCTAACTCACCTCCGGTTTCCAGAAAATCCTTGCTGCTTTTCTCGCTGTGGATGATCCCCATGCCGGCGGTCATCCATTGCACGTCGCCTCCCTCCAGGTATCCCGTGTTGCTGCGGCTGTCGTGATGCCGAATGCCGCCAGAATACAAAAAGGTCACGGGTTCAAAACCACGGTGCGGGTGCGGTCCCACATCGAAGGGATCATAGCCGGGCTCCACCGTAAACGGGCCAAAGTGATGCAACAAAAGAAACGGATCAATTTGTTCAACCCGCTGGGTGGGCAGGGGTTGATGAACCGTCAAAGCGCCCATCCGGAGGGCATGGGCGGGTAAAATGTTGGCGATGGAGCGCTCTTTCATGGCAACCGTATTAAATGTATGAACATTATAAACAATACGATGCGGAGGCTGGTTCAGGGCGGGGCCGCAGGTGCCAGGTAAAGGCGGAAAGGAGCAGGGGAAAATAGCAATAGCATTACCGTCCTTTTTTCCTTTGCTCCTTTTATACCTTCCCCCGGCACCTCCGCCCCCGCCTAAAAAGGCTTTCCAAAAGCATTGTGTAGTATTAATAATAGTCGTACCTTTGCGCGGCTTTTAAAGGTCCTGCCGGAGAAAGTGGGGAATGGTTGCCCCCGAAGCAACCCAGGTTTTAACGCATTTAAAATTTCACATCCCTATGATGATGGATGATGATAAGGACCCAGCCGTAGACGGTGGGACCGAAGAAACTCCCGTGACCGCCTCGGCACTGGAGACCCCCGAAACAAAAATTGAAGAAACTGTTGCTGAAGCAACCGAAGCCGTGGAAGAAACGGTAGAGGAAGTTGCTGCTGTAGTGGAAGAAACCGTTGCTGAAGCAACCGAAGCCGTAGAAGAAGCTGCTGAAGTGGTGGAAGAAACGGAAGAGGAAGACGAAGAAGAGGAAGAAGTAGTTTCTACTGCTAAGGTCATCCGTAAGGAAGCGACCAAAGTTGCCGTCGTTCTGACCGAAGAGGTTAAGGAAGAAGGTGTAGAAATCGAAGAAGACGACATGAGTGGTGCTACTGGCTCCGCTCACGACGACTTCAACTGGAACATGACTGCCCGCTCTGCGGCCAGCCGCTACACGCAGGAAGAGCGTGAAGTGATGGAAAAGCAGTACGAAGACTCGATGACTAACATCTCCGAGGCTGAGATCATGTCTGCCAAAGTTTCCAGCATCATCGACGGTGATGTAATCCTTGACCTTAACTACAAGTCTGACGGTCTTCTCCCACTTTCTGAATTCCGCGACCAAGCAGAACTCAAGGTTGGCGATACTGTAGAAGTTTACGTTGAGCAGCAGGAAGACGAAAAAGGTCAGTTGGTACTGAGCCGCCGTAAGGCCAAGCTCCTCCGTGCCTGGGATCGTATCCGCGATTCTTACGCCAACGGTACCGTGATCAACGGTAAGGTGATCAGCAAAACCAAAGGCGGCCTTATTGCCGACTGTGGTGGACTGGAAACCTTCCTCCCTGGATCGCAGATCGACATCAAGCCGATCGTCGATTACGATGCATACGTTGGTAAGACGATGGAATTCAAGGTCGTTAAGATCAACGAAACCATCAAGAACGCCGTCGTTTCTCACAAAGCACTCATCGAAAGCGATCTGGCCGAGCAGCGTGAAGCAATCATTGCTTCTCTCGAGCGTGGTCAGGTACTCGAAGGTATCGTTAAGAACATCACCGATTTCGGTGCGTTCCTCGACCTTGGTGGCGTAGACGGTCTGCTTTACATCACGGACATCAGCTGGGGTCGGATCAACCACCCAAGCGACGTCCTCGAACTCAACCAGAAGGTCAACGTGGCCGTACTGGACTTCGACGAGAACAAGAAGCGTATCAGCCTCGGTCTCAAGCAGCTCCAGAAGCACCCCTGGGAAGTACTCGACGAAACCATCGACGAAGGCAGCGAAGTGGAAGGCAAAGTGGTCAACATCGAAGACTATGGCGCATTCCTCGAAATCCAGCCAGGTGTCGAAGGTCTGGTACACGTTAGCGAAGTCAGCTGGTCTAACCAGCCGATCAACGCCCGCGAGTACTTCACCGTCGGTGAAACCAAGAAGGCTAAGGTCGTTACCATCGACCGCGAAGACCGGAAGATGTCGCTCTCGATCAAGCAGTTGGCCGATGATCCTTGGACGAGGATCAATGAAGGCTTCGCAGTTGATTCTACCCACACCGGCAAAGTCAAGAACCTCACGCCCTACGGCGTTTTTGTCGAGCTCGACGAAGGCATCGGTGGCATGATCCACATCAGCGACCTCAGCTGGACCAAGCGTTTCGGCCACCCATCTGAGTTCACCAAAGTTGGTGCCGACATTCAGGTAATGGTTCTCGAAATAGACGAAGACAACCGCAAGATGTCGCTCGGACACAAGCAACTCGAAGAAAACCCATGGGATACCTTCGAGAATGTATTCCCCGAAGGCAGCTACCACGAGGCAACCGTACTCCGTAAGGATGACCGTGGTGCCATCGTACAGATGCCGTACGGCCTCGAGGCTTACGCCCCGATCAAGCTGATGCGCAAGGAAGACGGCACGATTGCTGAAGTAGACGAAACCCTGACCGTGAAGGTCATCGAGTTCGACCGCGACAGCAAGCGCCTCACCGTGAGCCACAGCCGCTACGTCAACGACATCCGCAAGGAAGCGAAAGACCAGGTATACAAGGAACGTACTCAGGAACGCGAAGACACCCGTCAGGCGATCAAGAAGACGTCTTCCAGCATCGAGCGTTCTACGCTCGGTGACCTGTCTGCCTTCGAGCAGCTGCGTGAGCAGTTGAGCGGCAACGACGACGACGAGGAATAAATCCTATTTCCCGTCAAAACTAAGGCCATCCTTTCCCAGCGAAAGGATGGCCTTTTTGTTGGTACTATTATCTTAAAATAGATTCCCACATAAAACTTTGTAGCTTAAGGCATGAAATACCTTCACCTAAGCTTCTTTTTATTTTGCCTAATTAATTCCTCCGCAGCAAATGACAATTGCTGCCACTTTAATATCCAATACATTATTTCTGCTCAAAACTCTCCGTCTGAAGAAGAACTTGCCGTCTGTTTTTCAAATAAAGACTGTGATAAGCGGTATTACTTTGCGGGTAAGATGATTAATGCTTACGAAAGCGGTGACTTTGTTTCTTTTCATGGCTTTTTCGATCAAGCTATCGCTGAAATCAGTTATTTAAGCTCAAAAGATGAGCTGAGCCTTCAAATAATTTACTTATACGCTAGTTATCTAGAAACATTTGGTGAGACTCTCATCGCAGGAATGTATTATTCCTTTATCAAAGAACACTCCAAAAAAAACTCGCCCCTAAGATATTTGTCAGAAATAGGATATTCCTCAATTTATTTAAGTGAGGAAGCTCATACCTTAGAACTTCAAAAAAACATGAAATTTGCAAATTCGTCGTCTAATTTCACTGCCGATGAAAAAATATCACTAATAGTAAGATCGAGCTATTCAGACCAAAATTTAGTCAAAGCAGAATTACTTGAGAATAACTTCGATGCGTACCTTAAAAGTAGTTCCCAAAAGCTACTCTCTATATTTTTAGCAAATATTGAATTAAACCTTGATCAAAGTTTTAGCTCATCAACTCGAGATTTTCGAAAAACACTAAAGGAAAGCAACAAATACTTTCCTGATATGGATCAAGGATTATGGAATGCCGTACTTGCTCAAAGAGCTTCAGATGACGGAGACTATGAATCAGCCCTAAGTTTTGCAAAACTATCTTTAGAAAACAAAATCGGACTTTTTGTATCTCATGGACAATTAACGGATATAATTAAAAAGCTAAAAACCATACCTTCTAGTTATATATTTAGTTACGCACGACATAATTTATTTCAGACGCGCCTCGGAAAAGGATTAGTTCCAGTAATTGATGCGTTTCAGATATATGAGATAGGCTATGACCGCCAATTAACATTCAAATTACAGTCGGTTAATGCTATCGCAAGTGAAAGAAAGCAGAGTAATTTTATCCAGCCACACACCCCCCTAATAGTAGGCACTTACCTCTATCAAAACACCAACGACCTCTCCTACTTAAGCCGCAGCATTTCTATTGTCGATGGCTTCTCCGGTGGTGGAAGCCAGTATTGGACCCTGGCACGAAAGAAAATGCGTACCGACAAACGCTTTACCGCTGCCATTATAAAAGAACGCGCCCTGGCGGAGGGGATGAAATACTTAGCCCCCGGAACTACACTGGCAGAAATACGTCAACAACAACTCACCTTTGAGGGGCACCAAGATCAGATGAGTGATGACTTTTCCGATTTCTACAAAGAGCTGACAACGGGATACAAGGTAAACTTGCAAGAAGTCCAGGGAAACCTGGCCATAGACACCACCGGCTTAGTAGCCTTTTACCAAAACGACGCCATCCTCTACCGGCTCTTCATTGCCCCCGACACCATCGACATTTCGGCAATGAGCAACAGTCGCGCGGAGGTTTTGGAACTCACCACAGAGCTGGCCGAATCCATTCCTTCAGGTAAATCCACAATACACACCCAAGAGGCTTCCCGCAGGCTGTACCAACTGCTTTTTGCTGGTCTGGACGGCTTATTACCCGACCGCCTGCACGTAGTCACCACTGGAAAATTGGAAAACATTCCCTTTTCCGCGTTGCGACGAGACATCGACGAGGGTACTCCCCGCTACCTGGGCGTAGAATGCGCCATCAGTCGCCAGTCCTCCATTCGGGAGATGCAGTTGCTGGAGGAGCTGGACCTTGACCCGAGGTACGCCCAGCCCCTTGGCATGGCACCGGATTTCAGCAATGAGTTATTACAGGCAAGTGACCTTCGTCAGGCAGGTTTCAAACTTCCGCCCCTGGTTTTCAACACCGAGGAAGTACAAGACCTGGAAAATCGAAGTGCCGGCCAATACTACTACGATGCTACGGCAACGATGAACCACTACTTACAGAATGCTTCTGATTACGGCATCATCCACCTCGCCACCCACGCCATCAGCAGCCAATCAGACGGTCTGCGCAGCCACCTCTACTTATTGGACGACGACGGTGACCCCGTTCAACTGTACGCCTCGGACATTGGCGATCAAACCCTGAATGCAGATCTGGTCGTCCTCAGCGCCTGCGAAACGGGTGGCGGTGGCCGCCACGTTAATGAAGGTAAAGTTGGATTAACCAAAGCCTATCTGGCTGCGGGTGCCCGCAGCGTAGTTTCCTCCAACTGGGCGGTTGATGACCACGCGACCGCTGAGTTGATGGGCAGCTTTTACGAGCGATTAGAAAAAGGAGATGCTCCACACGAGGCCTTACAGCATTCTCGCCGTGCTTACCTGGAGCGTCATCCCGATGCCGCACCATACAAATGGGCGGCCTTTGAGGCCTACGGCGGAATGAAGCCAGTAAATTGGAAGCAAAGCAGCAGCCTGTGGCCATCAATCGGCTATGGCGGAGCGGCGGCCTTTTTCGTATTACTTCTGGGGAGTTATTTTATGCGGCGGAAGGTAAGCGAATAAGGATTCAACAAATTTCAGCTTTTTGAACGAATGTAAGTGACTCTATCCGTGTTCTCCGTCAAATCCATCAGACGGGCACTAACTTGCACGGTCTATCCTAAACTATTCAACTAACCAACTCTGATTTAATGAAAAATCTATTCCTATTCATCCTTTTAATGGTACTTTCTATCGGTGGCCTGCAAGCGCAGACCATAGAAGAACTCAAAGCACAGAAAGCCGAACTCGTTGCCAAGCAAAACGAGAAAAAAGCAGAAGCTGCTGCTTTCAATGGTGATATCAATGCCCTGTCTAAGCAAATTGAATTGCTCTCTGGCTGGCAAACTGGCCTGAGCGGACTGCTGGGGCTGAGCCTGAACAACTCTTCCAACTGGCAAGCGAATGCTAACCAGAACAGCTCTTCTTCCACGCTAAACCTTGGCGTTAATGCTTTTGCCAACAACATCAAGGAAAAGACTTTTTGGCGGAACACCCTGAATACGAACATCAGCTGGCAGGGGCTCGACAACGACACCAAAGATGACGTAGATGGCGGCGGTTTTCTGGAGAACCGGAACGGTGACGTACTGATCGCCTCTTCCCTTTATGGTCTTCGCTTCAGCAAAGATCTTGCGGCAACGGGTTTACTCGACCTGAACACCTCTGTTTTCAACTTCCTCAGCCCTGGTACTGCTGATATTGGTATTGGTGGCACCTGGACACCGTCGGCAATTCCTAACCTAGTAGTCGTTGCACATCCGCTCACCTATAACTTCGCGTTCTCTGGTTTTGACGGTGTAGAAAGTCAGTCGGCACTTGGTGCCAAACTGAAGGCTACCTACAACCTCGATCTACCTGGTGGCGTAGCTTGGTCCTCTAACCTGGGTGTTTTCATGCCTTACAATAACGAAAAGACGACCATCAGCTACTTTGACGAAGACAGTGTGGCACAGACCAGCGAAGAAGGTCTTTTTGCCTACACCTGGATCAACTCTTTCAACATTGCCGATCTCTGGAAAGGCGTTGGTGTTGGCTTCACGGTGGGCATCCGCCAGGCTGGCTTTGAGTACCCTCCCGGACTGCAATCGTACACGGCTTTGGGCCTGACTTACGGGTTCTAAGTATAGCTGACTTAAGTATTGGGTGGCGCGGCCGCAGGTGCAAAGTGAGTTAATCGGCAAGGAGGCGATGTGGACATACTGTCTGCATCGCCTCCTTCTTTGTAGCCTGATTGATTTTAAACCGTTTCGGTTGTCTCCTGGCCTAAAGGCCTAAAACCTTCACGTCCTGAAGGCCGGGCAACCGGCCCGGCCGCCAACACGTAGAAACCTCACCCAAATTTCATCCGTACCTTGGCGCAAATCCTCCCAGCATGACACACCTACGGGCCAACGGAAAGCTTTTGCTTACGGCGGAATACTTCGTTCTCGACGGGGTACCGGCGCTTGCGGTACCGACCAGAGCCGGTCAAAGAATGACGGCTTCGCCAACTAAGCCGGAGGCAGAACACGACCTATACTGGCGGGCTTATGACGCGGCTGGAGAAGGGTGGTTCAGCCATGCGTTTGACCGGCACGAATGGTCCGGGCCATCTCATCAAACTAAAGAGCAAAAGGAAGACACCGCCACCAGAATAGTCCAAATACTGCGCGCCGCAGAGACCCTACGGCCTGGTTGTACGAGCCATATTAATGGTCTTGAAGTAACAACCTACCTGGAGTTCGATCAAGCATGGGGGTTGGGGAGTAGCTCTACCCTGATCGCCATGGTGGCTGATTGGCTGGAGGTAAATCCTTATGCTTTATTAGAAAAAACCTTCGGAGGGAGTGGCTACGATCTGGCATGTGCCGTAGCTGCAGGCCCGATTTTGTACGAAAGAAATGGTATTACTCCCAAGGTAACTGAATTGGATTGGAACCCTGCCTGGACAAGCCAAACCTACTTCGTGTACCGCAACCAGAAGCAGAACAGCCGGGAAGGTATCCGGGCGTACCGGGAGCAGACCGTCAGCTCGTCAGTAAAGGAAGAAATCAGCGGCATCACCACTGCTCTTTTATCCCCTACCCTGCACCTGCGCGCCGCCGCCCAACTGCTCCACCGCCATGAGGCCATTGTAGCTCAAACGCTGGGGCTGCCAACAGTCCAGGATGAGTTATTTACCGATTTTCCCGGCCAACTGAAAAGCCTTGGTGCCTGGGGCGGGGATTTCATCTGGGCGCTGAGTGAAGAAAGTGAGGAAAAAGTACGTCGGTATTTCAACGAGCGGGGGTACGAGACGGTTATTAGCTACAACAACATGGTGCTTTAAGCTAATTGGTGGTATACCTACCAAGGCACCAACAACCGATTTACGGGTATATCTCACCATATACCATTAACCCCTGCTTCCTCTATGCCCAAATGGAAACCAGCCATCATCCGCCGTATCGAACAGCGGACCCCCACCGTCCGCAGTTTCTGGCTAGAACTCCCAGACCGGGAATCCCTTGACTATCTCCCCGGCCAGTTCCTTACCCTCGACCTGCCAATCGGTGAGACCCGCCGCGACGGCTGGCGCAGCTATTCCATCGCCGCTGCACCCGATGGCTCCAACCAGGCAGAACTCTGCATCGTTAAACTTCCCGGCGGCAAAGGCACCGGCTACCTTTTCGAAGGCGCCGACCTCGGCTCAGAAGTAATGACCAAGGAACCCGCCGGTGTTTTCACACTGCCCGCGGCTCCCCTCACACAAGATGTCGTGATGATCTGTACTGGCACTGGAGTGGCTCCCTTTCGCGCCATGCTACAGGAGCGTCTGGCCACCGAATCCGTCCACTTCCACCTCATCTTCGGCTGCCGCACGGCGGCAGATATCCTCTACCTCGATGAATTCGCGGCCATGGCGCAAGCGCACGACAACTTCACCTATTCCGTCGCCCTGAGCCGGGAGAACGACGTCTCATTGCCCGGCGTTGAGACCTCCAACGGCTACGTCCACCCCGTTTACGAAAAGGCTTATGCCAACCTTCGCGAGGATGTCAAATTCTACCTCTGCGGCTGGGCCGTGATGGTGGATGAGGCTAAGGAAAGGTTGCTGAATATGGGGTATCCGGCGGGACAGATTGTGGAGGAGTTGTATGGGTGATGAAGCATGCCGTCGGAAACAGGTTCTGAGGAAACCTTCCAGCTAATGGTCCGTAGAGCCTGAATTTTCCGGTGGGTTGAGACAAACCACTAGCCCAACAAATCCTGCCCTCCTAAAAACGGTTGCTTGTACTTCCGCTTACCCGAAGCCTTGTACAGCGCATTCGCGATCGCTCCGAATACCGGTGGAAAGGGAGGCTCTCCCAGTCCCGTTGGATCAATGTCGCTTTTCACAAAGTGAACCTCGATCTTCCTGGGCGCTTCCCCCATGCGAATCATTCGGTACTGGTGGAAATTGTTCTTATCCGGCACGCCGTCGGTAAAGGTCATCTCTCCAAACAGCGCGTTGCCAACCCCGTCTACGATACCGCCTTCGGCCATATTGACCGCTGCGTCCGGATTGACAACAATGCCGCAGTCGAT
The DNA here is from genome assembly GCF_000373105.1 of Neolewinella persica DSM 23188. Classification (GTDB taxonomy): domain Bacteria; phylum Bacteroidota; class Bacteroidia; order Chitinophagales; family Saprospiraceae; genus Neolewinella; species Neolewinella persica. Next base: position 229,109 of record NZ_KB890413.1, read on the forward strand.
CGCGCAGGTTACTTTTTGCACGGTAGGTTTGTCGTCTTCAACGGTCAGTTCCAGTACGTGGGCAGCGTAGGAGTGGTGGCAGAAATAGGCCGAAACGCCCCGGTGAACATCCGGTTTTTTCTGATCCCATCCTGCTTTTTCCCGCACTAGTTTCAGCACACCGGCGTAGCGGGCGGGGTCGTAATCGTTCTTGTCACCGACCGGATCGGTCGCGGCACGCTGTAATAACTCCAGCCGGAACGATATGGGGTCCTTCCCCATAGCTTCGGCCAGTTCATCGAGGAACGATTGCTCGGCCCCAGCCATAAAGTTGGAACGGGGCGCCCGGAACGCGCCAATGGTAATGTTGGAATCCAGCGTCCAGTCTTCCGCCAGGTAATTATCGATGGCTCCGGCCGGAAAACGGTTGGCGTACAAGGGGCTCTCGGGAATACCCCCGGCCTTGACGTGGAACGCCAACAAATTACCGGCGCCGTCCAGCGCGGCGCGGTAAGTAGCCTGGTAGGCCGGCCGGTAAACGCCGTTGGTCATATCGTCTTCCCGGGTGTAGATCAGCTTTACGGGAGTTTTCACACGCTGAGCGATAAGCGCGGCCTCCAACAGGTAATGAGAGTAGCCCCGCCGGCCAAAACCACCGCCCATCCGGAGCATTTCAATCTCAATATTTTCTACGGGAATGTCCATCCTGGCGGCAATCGTCGGCTCGATCAGACCCGGTGCCTGCATCGGCCCGGCAATCCACACCTTATCTCCCTCCACCCGGGCCAGACAGTTGATCGGCTCCATACAGTTGTGGGCCAGAAACGGGGCGCTGTAGCTCCGCTCAATCACCCGCTCGGCGGAGGCAAAAGCCGCCTGTGGATCGCCGTCTTTGCGGACAACCCTACCCGACCGGCCAGCCGCCTCGTTCATCCGCGCCCGGTGATCTTCAGTGCTCTCCATCCCCGCCGGAACGTTCCGGCTCGTATTCGCCCCGCCAAATAAGCCTCCTACGGTTTCGGTATAGGCTTCCAAAGGTTGCCAGTCGACCAGAATCGCTTTTTTGGCGTTCATCACCTCCCAGGTGCTGGCCCCCACGATGGCCACCAGTTCCGGAAAGGCGTTGGTGTCGAAGAAGCCCTTCTGGAAGTCGTCTTTGTAAGTTTTGATGCTAAACACCTCCCTGATGCCGGGCATAGCCTTGACGTCTTCCAGGTTGCGGATGCTCCCAAAGCGCTGCCCGAAAGAAGGCGGGTGAACGACCATGGCCACCAGCTGGCCTTCCTCGTAGCGATCCATCGCGTACAGCGGCTCACCACTTACGATCTTGCGGGCGTCGACGTTCTTTTTGGAATTGCCGATGATGGTGAAGTCCTTTACCGCCTTCAGTTCGACCTCCTTGGGGACCGGAAAGCTCCCGGCCAGTTCCGCCATTTCGCCGTAGCTGGCCGAGCGGTCACTGGACTTGTGGTACAATATTCCTGCGGCGGTGGTCACTTCCGCTAACGGGACCGACCAGGTTTGCGCCGCCGCTTCCCGGAGCATGTGCCGGGCCGCCGCGCCTGCGGTTCGCAGGCCTTCCCAGCGTGTTCTGATTCCGAGACTGCCGCCGGTGAACTGAAAGCCATATTTGTCGGCATTGAAGGGCGCTTGCTCGGAGATGACGTTCTCCCAGTCCGCGTCCAATTCCTCGGCCACGATCATGGGCATGGAGGTTTTGACGTTTTGGCCGAACTCCGGGTTGGGCGTTCGGATGGTTACCGTTCCGTTCTCCCCGATCTTAAGGTAGGCGTTGATTTCGTACCAGTTGTCGGGCAGGACGGGGCCGGTAGCCATTTTAGTTTCCGCCGGGCGGCAGCCGGACAGCCAGTTGAAACCCAGCACCAGACCGCCACCGGTTACGGCAACGGATTTGAGGAAAGACCGGCGGTTATAACTTGTTCTTACTTTGGTCATGGTGGCTTAGCTTTTAGTGGCGGCGGTTTTGATGGCGGCTTTGATTCTTGTGTAGGTTCCGCAACGGCAGATGTTACCCGCCATCATAGCGTCAATGTCTTCATCCGTTGGATTGGGGGTGTCGCTTAGTAGTGCGGCGGCGTTCATGATCTGGCCCGCCTGGCAGTACCCGCACTGCGGAACGTCGTGTTCCAACCAGGCTTCCTGCAGCGGATGGTCGTTGTTCTCAGACAGCCCTTCGATGGTCGTTACGGATTGCTCTCCCACCTGGCTGACTGGCAACACGCAGGAACGCATCGCAACACCATCGAGGTGTACGGTACAGGCCCCGCACTGGGCCATGCCGCATCCGTATTTGGTGCCGATCAGGCGCAGGTGGTCTCTCAGTACCCAAAGTAGTGGCGTGGTGGCGTCAACGTCGACGCTCCGTGTGGCTCCGTTAATGGAAAGATTGTATTTTGACATGATGAATCTTTTGTAGTCCTGTAAAGATATAATAGGACGGGTAATTGCCTTGAGTGCTTGGCGGGTGCTTATAATTTAGACGCGGTCCTATCCCCCTTTTGCTCCATCGACCAATGTTTGCACCTGCGGCCGCGCCTACTTAACCAACTCCTCCCCCCGCATCTCTTCCACCACCTTCTCCGTCTTAACCGCCAGCCCCTCCAACACATCCTGCGCCTGAGCAAGCGATTTCACATTCTCCTTACTCAACGATAAGCGGCGTGGCGTCTGCTTCAGCTGGAGGCCGCGCAGCAGGCCTTCGTTGGCGATGATGCCGGAGAGCGCCTTGAAGGCGTCGGAGTCGTAATACATCGACTGGGCGTCTTCAACGAAGAGCAGGAGCAAGCGATTATTCTTAAGTACCAACCGTTCAAAGCCCAATCGTCGGCACAGCCAGCGCAGCCTCAAACCGTCAAAGAGTTCTTCCACCTCCTGCGGGATCTTCCCGAAACGATCCACCAGGCTTTTGGCGAAAGTCTCCAAACCTTCCTCGTCCGGAATACTGTCCAAAGTCTGGTATAATCGTAGCCGCTCGGCGGTCGACTCCACGTAGTTGGTCGGGATCAACATTTCAGTGTCCGTCTCAATGTTAACTTCACGGACGAAGTCGCTCACCTCCGTCAATTGATCGGCAAAGACATCCCTAAATTCCCCTTGCTTAAGTTCGCGTACGGCCTCTTCCAGAATCCGCTGGTAAGTTTCGTACCCCATATCGGCGATAAAACCTGACTGTTCTCCACCCAGGAGGTTACCCGCGCCCCGGATGTCGAGGTCCTTCATCGCAATGTTAAAGCCGGAGCCCAGGTCGCTGTATTCTTCCAACGTCCGCAGGCGCTTTCGCGCCTCCGGGGTAAGCACGCTCAGTGGCGGCGCAATCAGGTAACAGTAAGCCTTCTTGTTAGAACGCCCTACCCTGCCACGCAGCTGGTGCAAATCCGATAGCCCGAACTGGTGAGAATTATTGATAATGATGGTGTTGGCATTGGAAATATCGAGCCCCGTTTCAATGATGTTCGTGCAAACCAGCACGTCAAACTTCCGGTCGATGAATTCGATCAACGTTTGTTCCAACAGTTTCGGGTCCATTTGTCCGTGGGCTTTGGCAAACTGTACGTCGGGGCACAACCGGCGCAACAGCACCAGCATATCGTCGAGGCTTTTGACCCGGTTGTGGACGAAGAAGGCCTGCCCGCCCCGGTAAACCTCATTTTCGATCGACTCCTTGATCACCTCTTCGTTGAACTGCCGCACCTCGGTATGAATCGGTTGCCGGTTAGGCGGAGCCGTGCGGAGCACGCTCATGTCGCGCGCATTCATCAGGCTGAACTGCATCGTCCGCGGAATCGGTGTCGCCGTCAGCGTCAACGTATCAACATTCACCTGGATGGCCCGAAGCTTTTCCTTGGCCTTTACACCAAACTTCTGCTCCTCATCAATGACCAGTAAGCCAAGATCCTTGAATTTTACTTTGTTACTCAGAATGGCGTGGGTACCGATCAGCAGATCGATTTCTCCGGATTCCAGCCGTTTGTAAATGGCCGTTTTTTCTTTGGCTGACCGGAAACGGTTGACGTAATCAACCGTCAAGCCGAAAGGCTCTAACCGTTCTTTGAAAACGCGGAAGTGTTGGAGCGCGAGGATAGTGGTTGGCACGAGTACGGCCACCTGTTTGCCGTCTTCGGCTGCCTTAAAGGCCGCCCGCAGGGCGATCTCCGTTTTGCCGAAGCCTACGTCGCCGCAGATCAACCGGTCCATCGGACTGGCCTTCATCATGTCCTGCTTTACGGCATTAGTGGCCGAAAGCTGATCGGGAGTGTCTTCGTAAATGAAACTGGCCTCCAATTCATTCTGCAGGTGACCATCGGGCGGGAAGGCGTGGCCGGGCGTGGCTTTGCGCTTGGCGTAGAGCTTGATCAGCTCTCCCGCCATGTCCTTCATCTTTTTCTTCGTCCGCGTCTTCATGTTCTTCCATGACTCGCCACCGATTTTGTCGAGGCGTGGAAGGCTGCCATCCTTTCCGCTGTACTTACTGAGCTTGTGCAGGCTGTTGATACCTACATAAAGGATGTCATTGTTTTTGTAAACCAAACGGACGCTTTCCTGAGTGCGCCCGCCAATGTCCAGTTTCTCCAGACCGGAGAACCGGCCGACGCCATGGTCGAGGTGAACCACCAGGTCGCCCGTGGTCAGGTCACGGAGCATGCGCAGGTTGAGGGCTTTGTCTTTGGTAAACCCTTTCCGGAGGCGATACCGGTGGTACCGCTCAAATATCTGGTGGTCCGTGTAGCAAGCGAGTTGCATATCGGGATCGATGAAACCTGCGTGGATGGCTACGGGAATTGGTTCCCAGCGTACGCCCGCATTCAGGTCCTTGAAGATGGAGTAAAAGCGCTCAATCTGTTTGGCATTATCGGTGAAGATCAGGTTAGTGAGTCCACCGGAGGTATTTTCCAGCAGGTTCCTGATCAGCAGGTCAAAATTCTTATTGAAGCTCGGTTGTGGTTTTGCCCGGCAGTCGATCGTATGGCCGACCGGAACAGACTGCTTATAATTGGTAAAGAAAACCAACGGCTTCTCGCGTACGTCTTCCAGTACCTCTCCGGGGCGGATAAAGGCACGGTCACGAAAGATCGCTGCCAGTTCCTTGTCCTCGATCAAGGTCAGGTTTTGCCCGAATTCGCCCGCACGTTTGAAACATTCGTTGAGTTTGTCCATCAGCATCTGGAAGTCCTTCATCCAGATGGTGGTATTCTCGGGCAGCACTTCAAAAATACTCGTCTTTTGCTCCCGTTCGAACTTGGTATTAATGTTAGGGATGATGCTGACGTATTCGACGTTATCCACCGATAACTGTTGCAACGGATCGAAGGTACGGATGCTCTCGATCTCCTCGTCAAAAAGCTCGATCCGATAGGGGTACTCGTTGCCGTAGCTGAAGATATCGATGATCCCTCCCCTGATGCTGAACTGACCGGGTTCATACACGAATTCCTGCCGTTTGAACCCGTACTCCACCAATACGGTGATAATGGTGTCAACGTCAAGGTCTTCTCCCTTGGTCAACTCAATCCGGCTTTTTACCAGTTCCTGCGGGGCTACCACCTGCTCAAAGAGGGCTTCGGGGTAAGTCACCACTATTTCCCCTTTTGATTTGGAGTGCGTCAGGTAGTTGATCGTTTCGGTACGTAGCAGTACGTTGGTCGGATCCAATACTTCGAAATAAAGCGGGCGACGGAAGCTGTCGGGCAGCAAGCGCACCTGTTTTTTCGGCAGGAGTGCGGCGATGGAATTCTGGATATAGGCTGCTTCTTCCTTGTCGGTGGCGACGACGAGGTAATGACCACCGGCGTGCCGGTAGGTGGCGGCAATGAGGAAGCTTTCGAGACTTCCGGCAAGGCCCTTGACTTGCAGGCGGGGCGCACTGGTCTCGGAACAGAACCGGGCAATTTCGGCAATGCGGGGGCTGTCTGCGTAACGTTGGAGCAGCTGTTCGGCGGGGTTGGAGAGGGACATCTTGGTAAGTAACCTATGGGAAGGGGGTTCGGTTCCGTAGGGGCAGGCTTTTTTTGGCGCGAACGCGGGTGCAAGGAGGAGGTACATCAACGACCAGTGCGAAGATGGCGCGATATCGTTTGCGCAAAAAACTTAACCTCTCTTCCACTGACGACATTATCGCTTTTCTTCGGGAGATATAATGAAGCATGGTGTAAACGAAAAAAATGTTAGCCACGCCATCGTTTTCGCTTTGAGCAGACTTTCGCAGGATTCAATAAAAATTTTGCAAAGTGGAAAAAGACAAGAGAAAATTCCACACCGATTGACGAAACCAATAAATAATTGGATTCCTACCATTAACACGTTGCCACCTATTTCGTTAAATTGTTTTTTCGCACCTTTAGATTTGGCCATAGGCAGCGAACGCAAAATTAAAAGCGTTTCGACTTTATGCTATTGGTATTTACTTGTAGTAAAATATCATGTCTGGCAACGCCTGTTGGCCACGAATTTTCTCTCACTAATCCAAATCACCAAAGTATATGAGACTATCACTACTGTTACTCCTATTCGTCTGCGCCGTCTCACTGGCGGCCCAGAAAACAGTTACCGGCACGGTAACTGACGCCTCCGGCGAAACGCTTATTGGTGCTTCGGTACTTGCCAAAGGCACTGGTTCCGGCACCGTTACTGACCTCGATGGAAAGTATTCCCTCAGCGTTCCCGATGGGGTTAAGTTCCTCGTTTTCACTTACACTGGATTTGCCAGCCAGGATGTGCCCATTGGCAACCGAAGCGTTGTTGACGTCACTTTGTTAGAAAGCGCTTCTCAGCTCTCCGAAGTGGTCGTCGTAGGCTATGGTTCCCAAATTCGATCTACCCTTACCGGTAACATCGCCCAGATCGACGGAGAGGCTATTGAAAATTTACCCGTCGCCTCCGTTGAGCAGGCCATGCAAGGTCGGTCTGCGGGTGTCTTCGTCCAGTCCGTTAGCGGTAAGCCCGGTGGCCGTGTCAATATCCGCGTACGGGGCTCTTCCTCTATTTCGGCCGGAAACGACCCACTTTATGTAGTAGACGGAGTACCGATCACCAGTGGAACATTTTCCTCCCCTGGCTCCGGCAGCCTGAATTTCATGGCGGACATTAATCCAAATGATGTGGCGTCCATCGAAATCCTGAAGGATGCGAGTGCAGCGGCCATTTATGGTTCCCGCGCAGCTAACGGCGTCATACTGATCACCACCAAGAAAGGCAAAAGCGGTAAAGCAAAAGTCAACGTGAACCTCAGCGCCGGATCTTCCGTAGCCAGCAACCGCAGAGAGTTCCTCAACGCAGAGGAGTTCGTATCCTTCTTCCGTCAGACGGCCGAAGGCGCCGGGCGCTATGACTGGGCCAACCAGATCAACGATTGGGGGCTGAGTGATGATGAGTATACCCTGGAAAACATAACGGCTGAATATGTTGGCTTCGTGGAAGGGCGTCTTGATCGCTACTCCGGTCCCAGCGAATGGCGAAACGGCGAAACAGACACCGACTGGCAAGACCTCGCCTTCCAAACCGGCGAAAGCCGCAACGCAGACATGAGCCTCGCCGGCGGTAGCGACGCCATCCAGTACTACACCAGTTTCGGCTACAGCGGCCAGGAGGGCATCCTTGCTGGCAACGCTTTCGAGCGCATGACTGCCCGCCTTAATCTGGATGCTAAGACCACCGAAAGACTCAACTTTGGCATGCGGATGTCTTTTGGCCGCACCACCAATGATCGCGTAACGGACGACAACCAATTCTCCACCCCATTACAGCTGATCGCTCTTGCGCCCATCACGCCCCCGCGCGACGAGGACGGCGTCCTGCTTGACCGCCCGACAACGACCTACTATAATGGTCTGATCGATGTAGAGGAAGCCGCCCGTCAAACGGTCAGCTACCGTACCCTGACCAACGTTTTCGGTCAATACGAGATTGCTGGCGGACTGGCGCTGCGCGCCGAGGCTGGTGTTGACGTAGCCAACCTGAAGCAAAACCGCTTCCAGGGCCGTCGCACCATTACCGGTGCCTCCACCAATGGCTTCTCTGAGAGCCGCTGGTCCAACATCCTTAACTACACCACCAAGGCACTGCTCCTGTATGACAAGGAAGTAGGAGCTGGCCACAATTTCAACTTTGTCGGTGGGCTGGAGTACCAAAGATCCAGTAGCGAAAACGTAGAGGTAGAGGGAACAGAATTCCCCATTGATGCGCTTCAGCGCATCGCCAGTGCGGCCGAAATCACCTTCGGCACGTCGGACTTTACCGAGTTCACCTTCCTGTCTTACTTCGGCCGGGTAAACTACAATTTCCAGAGTAAGTACCTTTTCAGCGCCAGCGCACGGTTAGATGGTTCTTCCCGCTTCGGTGCTAACAACCGCTACGGCTTCTTCCCCTCCGTTGCCGCCGGCTGGGTCATCTCTCAGGAGGACTTCCTGGCAGACAACTCCACCGTTAGCTACCTCAAAGCCCGTGCCAGCTACGGACTGACGGGCAATGCCAGCATTGCCAACTTCGGTAGCCTCGGCCTGTACAGCGCGCCCGCCTACGGTGGCGTGTCCGCCCTCTCCCCCAGCCAGATTCCTAACCCTGACCTGACGTGGGAGCAGACCGCCCAGTTTGACGTCGGACTTGATTTCGGGTTCCTGAACAACCGCTTCAGCGGTGAACTCGACTTCTACGTCAAGAACACCACCGACCTGTTGCTCGACGTGCCCGTGCCCGGAAGTTCAGGCTTCAGAACCCAGCTCCAAAACATCGGCGAGATGCGGAACACCGGTATTGAGTTCCTGCTTAACGCCAATGTGCTGACCGGAGCCTTCAAGTGGGAGACCAGCTTCAACTTCGCCCTCAACAAAAATGAGGTTACCAAGCTCGCTGAGGGCCAGCAACTGATCGACAATAACGGCTCACGTTCCATGAACGTAGTACAGGTAGGTCAACCACTCGGCGCTTTCCTTGGTTACGAATTCGCAGGCGTAGACCGCGAAAACGGCGACGCGCTCTTCTTCGTCAATGAGACGAATGAAGCCGGCAGCATCATCAACCCGGATGCCACCACTAATAACGTAAGTGAGGCCAATTTCATCATCCTCGGACAGTCCATCCCCGACAAACTGATCGGCTTCACCAACGACTTCTCCTACCGGGGACTCAGCCTCAATGTCTTCTTCCAGGGCAGCTTCGGTAATAAGATCGCCAACGCTGCCGGCGGCTTCATGTCTTGTGGCGCCTGCTGGTTCGATAACCAGACGCGTGACCAGCTCGATGCCTGGACCCCCGACAACCGGGACACCGACATCCCCGAGGCGCGCTTTTACTGGGAAAATGGTACGAACGGTCGTTCCAGCCGCTACCTAAGCGACGGTAACTTCGTCCGCCTGAAGACCGCCACGCTTGCCTACGAATTGCCAAGCTCCCTGACGAGTAAAGCAGGGTTAAGCCGTCTGCGCGTTTACGTCACTGGCCAGAACCTGCTCACCTTTACAAATTATGAAGGGTGGGATCCCGAACTGGCTTCCGACTCTTACTCTGACGGCGCGGCCATCAACACCAACATCTACTCCAGTGTAGATTTCTATACGGCTCCGCAGGCACGGACCATCATTGTCGGCGTCAACGTCGGCCTTTAATTAACCCATTCTTGCATCCCGCGTACGCGCCCCCAAAGCGTCTCCTGAGATGTTTTCAGGGAAGCGAAACGCCCGCAAGTCGATAAAATATAGCACATGACTTCTTTCAAATCAATCCTTTTCCTGCTGCTGGCCGTAGTGCTGGCTGGTTGCGCTAAGAACCTGGAGTTACAGCCCGCCCAGTCGATCAGTGAGGGCCTGGCCCTAAGCAGCGACGGTAATGTAAAAACGGTCCTGGTTGGAGCCTATGACGGCATCAGCAACGGCGACCTCTACGGCGGTAACACCATGCGCGATGCCGACCTGTTGGGTGGCAATGGTGAGGTTCGCTGGGTCGGCACCTTCAACGGCCCACGTCAGATCTTCAACAAGCAAATCGAAGCCGGAAATGGCGACGCCCAGGAGCGGTGGCTGGAAAGCTACGAGGCCATCAACATCGCAAACAACGTACTCTCCGCGCTCGACGTGGTAGATGCCGACGATCGTGACCGCGTGGAGGGCGAAGCGCTCTTCCTGCGTGGCCTGCTTTACTTTGACCTGGTCCGGTTCTATGGTCTACCCTACGAAGCCAGTGGCGGCAACAGCCAACCTGGCGTCCCGTTAGTATTGGAGCCTACCCGCTCAATCAGCGCCGAAACCAACGTATCCCGCAGCTCTGTGGAAGATGGCTATGCCCAGGTCCTGAGTGACCTGGAGCGCGCCGCGATCCTACTGCCTTCCGACAATGGCTTCTTTGCTACAAGCCTATCAGCTAAGGCCATTCTTGCCCGTGTATACCTACAGATGGGCCGCTACGCCGACGCCCGCGACAACGCCAACGATGTGATCGCCAGCGGCGAATTCTCCCTCGCCGACACCTACGCCGAAGCCTTTATGAACGAAGCCAACTCTAGCGAGGACATCTTCGCCATCCAGGTATCCAATCAGGATGGGATAAATAACCTTAATCTTTTCTACTCCATTCCCGAATTCGGCGGCCGTGACGGTGACATTGAAATCCTCGACGCTCACCTTGATCGCTACGAAGAGGGCGATGCCCGTAAGGAACTTTTCTTCGAACGTGCAGGCAGCACACTTTCCGGGAAGTTCAATAACCAGTTTGCCAACGTTACCGTTGTCAGGTTGGCAGAAATGCACCTGATCCGCGCCGAAGCCAACGAACGCCTCGGAACGGAGGTAGGCCTCGCGCCAGCGGCGGAAATCTCTGCGCTGCGTATGCGCTCCGGCCTCGATGCTGTGGACGACGTAAGCCTTGAAGACATCATTGAAGAACGCTACCGCGAATTGGCCTTCGAGGGCTTTTTCATCCATGACATTAAGCGACTGCAACGGGACGCAGGCAACTTCGCCTACAATGCTCCGGAGCTTGTCTTCCCGATTCCTTCCCGGGAGATCGTCGCAAACCCTAACCTGGACCAGAACCCAGGCTATTAGCACAATAGCTTTCTTAAAGATTCAGGCAATCTGCACCGCGCCTTCCTCCGGAGATTATTTCGGAGGGAGGCGTTTTTTATGGCGTGGGCGCAGGTGCCGGGGAAGTTTAAAACAGTTAATCGGTGGCGAGGTCTGGTTTTCAGCAGAAACGATTTTTAGAGCGCATGCGTTACTATTTGGAATGGCCGAGTGTAGGCGATTCGTACCACCCGAAATACCACCCCATGCGTTACCTCCCCCTGCTCCTCTGTCTCTTCCTATGCACCAGCGTCCGCGCCCAAAAAATTGAAGTGCCGAGGGGTTACAGCCCGCAAGTCGGTGTGGTTGTTTCGATGCTAGAAGACCTAAAACGCCGCGTTACCCGCAGTGTGGCCAATCTTACCGTAGCGGAAACCGACTTCCTGCTCGATGACAAAGCCAATCGCATCGGTGCCATGATCTATCACCTGGCTGCCACCGAAAAGTACTACCAACGCTACACCTTCGAAGGCACCGGTTACCTGCCCGAAGACGCCCACTGGGAATTTGCGCAGGACCTCGGAGTGCCCGCCCGTGAAAAACTGGTGGGTAAACCCATCCGCTTCTACCTGGACCTGTGGGACGAAGTCCGTGCCGAAACCCTACGTCAGTTGAAAACCAAAGACGATAAGTGGTTCAACGCCAAGGCGGGCGGCAACCGTAATATGAACAACCACTGGGCCTGGTACCACGTGATGGAGCACCAGGCCAACCATATGGGGCAGATCCGGCTGATTACCGGTCGGTTGCCCCGGTAGATAACAACGGTAGTACAACCTCCCCTTCCAGCTCCAGCGGCTCGATCCAACCCTGCGCATCAAAGCGCAGCGGGCTGCTCCAGTATTGGTAATCGTGTCCCTTCACGTTATCTGAAGCTGAGCCCCACAGGTCTCCCATCCAGAGAAATTCCGTTCCTGAAGCCGTTTGAATGTCCATGACGTAGGTCTGCTGGGCAGGGATGATGATGGGACCGGGCTGGCCGTCGCTGACCCAGGCCTCCTCCACATTATCGCTCACCTCCGTGAGGCGTACTTCGTCGTACGGGTAATCTGTTTGGGGGGTGATCCGCACCCGGGTAACTCCTTCGGAGTTATTCAATCCGTGGCCAATAATTTGCAGCATATTCTGGTCGCTGGCAAAAGCGTCGTTTATTGATAGGGGTTTCCAGCCGTGGTCGTAATATTCGAAGGTAAAACTCGGCCGTAAAATCCGTTCGTGTACCCGTGGATTATCAACTTCTCCACACTGCCCCTGCCGGTTGCCAGTGAACACCCAAAGTTTAATTCCATTTCCGCTACGGCCTGGTTTCATATCCAGAATCAAGTGCTGAAAAGTACTGTCCGGTTTGCGTTTTAACGCGACGTATTCGGTCGTAAACGTCACCCCGTCCGTCAGCTCCGTCTCCCGCCAGCCAGGCCTGCGATTGATGTTATTCGTCAGCGTCCATTGCCCCAGCGGATTGTCGGTCATATACACCCTGGCTCCGGCGCCCTGGTTACAGAAGCAACAGGTATAATCGGTTAGCAAGTAGTAAATGTCATTGCGCTTAAACATAGAGCCGGCCTCGCAGTATTGGGCGATGTAGCCACCGTTTTCCTTGGTGGAGCCGAGGTAGTCCGGGGTCAGTTTCTCTACCGATACGCGGTGCCCGTTGATGGTATTGTAACTGATATAGGCCGTTCTGTCTTCGTCAACAAACAGGCCGAAGTCTCCAACGCCAAGTTCGGAGTGCGCCACCGCTACATCACTGCTGACGATACGGAATGGTCCTTCCGGCGTATCGCTTACGGCGACGCCGAAGTGGCCGTCCCACAGCTCGGGATACCAATTGTACCACAGCACGTACTTACCGGAGGCTTCGTTAAAGATCACGTGTGGGCGGTAGTAGACACCGGCCGGAGCTTCGGCCAGGGCAGCCCCGATGTGCTCCCAGTTCACCATGTCCGGACTCCGGTATACGTGATATTCGTTTGCTTTGGTAAAGCCGTTGGTTGTGCCGTACTGCGTACCGTACCAGTAGAAAAATTCACCAAACTGGATGATGCGGCCATCGTGGGCATCTACTATTTTACCGTCGGTGGTCCTGCGTGGTTCCAGGTTGGAAAGGGTGACGGATTTGCCTGGCGAATTTTCAGGGGCGGGGGCGCAGGTGCAAAGAGAAAGACAAAGGAGCAAGGGGAGGTAACGTAGCATTTGGCGGATTGAATGGAGGGAGGGAAAGATAGTTGGTACGTCGGTGAAGGAGACCGGGACAGGGCAGGGCAGTATTGGATCGGCCGGCGGATGAGGCTAAAGAGGGCTTTCCCTCCTTCATTATACCTACCTTCATCTTCGTAGACTGTATGCGAACCTTAATCTTCAAGATAAACAGAAACGAGGTGCGTGGTATCAAGCGACACCTACCGGAATGGGTGGATTAAATTAGCGGACAATGACAACCTCCCAACTCCTCCAAACTAACTTCCGCCTCTCTCCCGAGAAAGCAGCAGAAGTAGCCCTGTTATTCCGCGAAGACCACCTTAAAAAAGGCGACTATTTCCTGCGTCGGGGCCAAACCGTGCGGAAGCTGAGTTTCCTGCGGTCAGGACATCTACGCGGCTGGGCACCAGCCGGCGACAAAGACATCACCCAGTGGATCTTTACCCCCGACTACTTTGTGGCCGACCTTAACTGTCTTCTTTTCGGCCTGCCCGCCCGTTGGAACATCCAGGCGCTGGATGGTTGCGTGCTGGCCACCCTGCCTGAAGAAAATTACCTGCGCATGTCTGAAGCTGTGCCGAATTGGGACCTTCTCGAAAAAGAGTTTCTAGGTCGTTGTTTTTCCACCCTGGAAGATCGAGTATTCACCTTCCTGTCGCTTTCTGCCAGGGAGCGGTACGAAGCTCTGCAAGCGTGGCAACCGGATTTATTCGATCATGTGCCCCTCCACTACCTTGCCTCTATGTTGGGGATGACGGCGGAGACCTTAAGTAGAATCCGGAGGGTTTCGTGATCAGGTCTCAGCGGTCAGTATTCAGCAGTCACAACCTCTGCACCCTGAATAATGATAACTGAATCCTGACCACTGAGTCCTGAATCCTGACCACTAAAACGCACTTCTTGACATTTATCAAGGCGAAGTGCCCCCTACCCATCCCACCTTTGGGGTATGTTACAACTCAAAACCACCATTAAGCTCCCCGTCCTCCCCGCCAGGGTATGGGCCGTCCTCACTGATTTTTCCACTTACCCGGAATGGAACCCTTTCATCACCCTGGCTTCGGGCGATTGGAAGGCAGGAAATACCGTTGCCATCACTGCCGGTGGCATGAGTTTTCAACCCAGGGTGCTCAAATTCTCCCCAGGTAAAGAACTTCGTTGGAAAGGGAAATTATTTTTCAACGGCCTTTTCGACGGCGAACACTATTTTCTCTTCATCGATAACGGAGACGGGACCACCACGCTGGAACACGGAGAACGTTTTTCGGGCCTGCTCGTCCCTGCCTTCCGCAAAAAACTGGAGACTGAAACGAAGGCTGGTTTTATCGCCATGAACGAAGCCTTACGAGACCGGATACTTCAGCTGAATGCCAGCTCCCTTGCCGGTTAACGGCACCTCATCAGATCAAAGTAACCGGCACGTGAAATTACCCGCCAACTAATTTTCCCACACACTGTGAAACTTTCGCCCAAGCAAGTACCTTTGTAGCTACTAACCGGGCCTATAGCTCAGCGGTTAGAGCGCCGGACTCATAATCCGTCGGTCCCAGGTTCAAATCCTGGTGGGCCCACATTCAGAAATGCTTCGCATTTCTACCCCACCCGCGCTTAGCGCGGGCCAAAATAGAAAGCCCGCCTGATCTTTAGATCGGACGGGCTTTCGTAGTTATGGGATTTTCAGGTAGCTTTTGGCCAGGGTCCGTTTGGATTTAGAACCCCATCTCTACCACCTCAACACCTGTGAGGTCGAGTACAGACTTGTCCATTTTGTCTTCACCAATCTTGATTTCTTTGAAATTCATCCGAAAGGTTTTGTCTCCGTCAGTCGTTGTTGATTCAATGGGAAAACCTTTGTACCCTCCAGCCAGGGAAGCTGCATTGGGCCCACTTGCCTTTGAAGCACCGGCCATACCGGCAAAACTGCGGTAGATTTCCTGCGCGTCGAAGTTGAGGTCCTCGGTTACCCAAGACTCCGTAGTGGTACCTTCTTTGGTGTCCTTAACGATGATTTTTTCACAGTTGTAGCCATCTACTTGTTTGCGTTCGCCGGTAGCCTCAAAAGTGAAACGGCCATCTTCAATTTCTGCGGTGGTATTATCCAGTATTTTGCCCATGCGGGGCACCCGCATGCGGAAGGCGGAGGATTTTCCGTTTTTGGTGGTGGTCACCATCGTCGTCTTACCGTCCTGGGTATTCAGAATCATCCGGGAGCTGGCGTCGTCCATATCTTCGGAAAACATATGCATGCCGAACTTATCGGACACTACGGCCATCTTAATGGTGGACTTATTTTCTTTACCGTTCCTTTTTACTTCGGTAACGTCCATCGTCAGACTGAAGGAAACGGGATTGGTATAGGGCACCCATGGGTCAGCACTCATATCCGTTGTGTTACCGGACGGAGAAGTGGTGCCAGGACCACTATTTCCAGCAGGTACAGGGGCCTCGCTGGAACCAGTATTCTTCTTTTTTTTCTTTTTGAACAGATTACCTACTGCATTAAAGGCGTCATCGACGGCACTATCTACCTTCTGATCAACCCGGGAATTGGCCCGGTTTTCGGCCCGGTTTTTGGCGCGGGTGCCAGCACGTTCGGCAGTAGTCTGCGCAAATAAACTAAGGGTAAGAAAAAGGGCGGCAAGGGTAAGAAAGGAGCGAAATTTCATGTTATTGGAACTTAATTGTGAGCATTACACCAATTGGTGTTGAGTGGTTGGTTCATCTATTTATGCGGTAAAAAGAATCAGCGTTACACTTCTCAAAAAAAAATCCGAACCTAAATCTAATCTCGTACGTCTGAACGTTATGCAGCACCGCTGCAACAGCCCCTGAACGTAAACAAATAACCTCTCCGTAGAAATGGAATTCCGCGAAAACTTCGGCCGTATAAGCTTCATTGCTTTTTTAATGCTCCTTTACATCAGCCTTTTTTTCCTTCCTCAATTGAGTAAGCTGGTTTAGGACATCCGCCAGCAGCGATGAAGGTTTCTCTTTCGGTGATCCGGTGGTAAAGTTTGCTTCGTGATGTCTTTAATCTCGGTAACTCCCTTAATCAATTCCTCCTCCAGTTTGAATTTCCGGGCGTTGGTCAGAAAGTACACCTTTCCGCCTTCGTTCAACTTCGGCAGACAGTAATTGATCAGCTTAGGGTGATCTTGCTGCAAATCAAAAGGTTCGCGCATGCTCTTCGAGTTCGAAAAGGTCGGAGGTGTGATTACGATGATGTCGTACTTGAGCAGGTTCGGTTTTTTCAACCAGGGCATGATGTCCTCCCGGATAAACCGATGTCTATCGGTGGCTATTTCGTTGAGAACAAAGTTGCGTTCCCCCCATTCCAGATAGGTATTGGACATTTCGAGACTGTCGACGCGAAAAGCATCCGCAGCTGCGGCGTAGGTCCCAAGGGCGCAGGTGTAGGCAAAAAGATGAAGTACCCGCTTTCCTTTAGCTTCCCGGGCCACCATCATGCGGAGCTCCCGCTGGTCGCTGTAGAGTCCCGTATCAAGGTAATCAGTCAGGTTTACCACAAAGCCAAGACCGTTTTCCACCACGGTAAATTCCCGCTGGGCAATGGATAACTTTTCGTACTGGTTGGTCCCCGTTTGCCGCTTTCGAAGTTTGAAGAATACCTGATCTCTGCCTACGCCAAGTACTTCGGTGATGATCTCCCGATAGGCGAGCTTCCGGTCCTGGTAATCGTCTTCCGTCCACTCCTCCCCTTTCCGGTGGTAAAGAGAA
Source organism: Neolewinella persica DSM 23188 (assembly GCF_000373105.1). Lineage (GTDB taxonomy): Bacteria > Bacteroidota > Bacteroidia > Chitinophagales > Saprospiraceae > Neolewinella > Neolewinella persica. The sequence continues at coordinate 246,094 of NZ_KB890413.1, forward strand.
ACGTAAACCTGGTCGGCGTAGCGGTCGAGGATGATGGGGAATTCGTCAAGGTCCGCATCATAAACACGGTACACTTCCAGTTCCTGACGGCGGGCCCATTTACCGTAGTGCTTCGCCATTTTACGAAGGCGGTTAGCGAAGGGGGCGTAATCTTTGGACATGGGGGTTGGTCTATTGGTCTGTTGGAGCTATTGGTAACCGGCACACTGGGGTAAAGTTAGACCACATTACGAAAGAGGTGCCTATTCAGGCGGGGCCGCAGGTGCAAAAGGAGTTTAAAGCGCAGGCAAAGTACGGCCCTTACATCCGATCACACTTGTTGCAATAGCTTCAGCGGATCAATTACGTCCAAGGCAGACCTTCCACACCGCGCACTACTGCCTTCACCAATGTCGCCCGTTCAATATTAGTTTGTACCACTACCTGCAGGCCGTTATAGCAGACAAACAGGTAATTGGCAAGCTCTGCCGGGTCAGCCTGTTCCTCCAACTTCCCCTGCTCCTGCGCCCGCGCCAAAGCAGCCTTCATAATGGCAACAAACTGCTCCCGGCTTTCTGCTGCAAAACTTAGTGCTTCCGCACAGGAATTGGCCATCTCGGTCGTTGCATTGACCACGTAGCACCCCCTGGCCTGCGCTTTACAATCCGGATGCGACTGCCGGGCCGTTGCCGTAAACAAGTCGATCAGGGCCTGCCGAAGGTCTTCGGCTGCACCCAGTGTTTTCTCCAGGCGCGTCATATTCTCATCCCGGTACGCCGCCAATGTCCGGTCATAAAGCTCCCGTTTTCCACCAAAAAACATATAGATGCTGCTGCGGCTGATGCCAAGATGCTCCTCCAGGTCACGAATAGACGTAGCGGTGTAGCCCCGTTCCCAAAACAGGTCGCGGGCTTTTTCCAGCACTACTTGTTCGTCAAATTCCTTCGTTCTGGCCATGTTAAACGGATGGATGAATAAAATAGAAAGGGGCCGACTACTTACTGCGAAGGTAAGGCCGGCCCCTTGGATTTTATCTGTAGTGGTTACAGCGTAGCCATGCCACCATCAATTTCCACTTCAGTGCCGGTCATAAAAGTGCTACCAGAGCCAGCTAGGAAAGCGACGTAACTGCCAATTTCCTCGGCCTTGCCAAAGCGACGCATCGGCACCTGGTTCGTAATGTACTCCCCCATTTCCGCCTGTTGCTTTTCGTCCATGCCGGTGGCGCCAAAAAAGCCCGTATCGATCGGACCGGGGCTAACGACGTTGACCCGTATCCCTTTACCGACCAATTCGGCCGCCATGATTTTCCCTAGCGTTTTCACCGCTCCCTTGGTTGCCGCATAGACGCTAAAGTTGGCAAAGCCCAGTTGGTTGGCAATGCTGGAATTAAGGACGATACTGGCCCCCTCGTTCAGATAGGGCAGTGCCGCCTGCACGGTGAATATTACCCCTTTCACGTTCACATTGAACTGTTTGTCGAAGTTCTCCTCCGTAATGTGGCCCAGGGGAGCAGGCTCTCCGAAGCCAGCGTTGGCGAAAATTACGTCGATACGGCCATAGTCTTTCCCGACCTGCTCCACAAATGCGTTGGTTTCAGGCACACTACCGGCGTCAGCGACGTACACTTTGTCAAAGACGTCATCGTAGTTGTCCCGAAAATCCTGGGCCCGTTTTTCATTTCTTCCCGCCGTCACGACGGTAGCCCCTGCGGCTTTAAGTGCTCTGGCCGAAGCCAATCCGATGCCGTTGCCGCCACCGGTTACTAATGCTATTTTTCCTGTAAGATCAGCCATTTATTTGCTGGATTTAAAAGTGAATAATTAAATTGTAACGATCGTTACGAATAATAAAATAACGATCGTTACAAAATTAAGTTCACTGCCTCGCAAAAAAAATGCGTGCCGAAATATTCCGGCACGCATTTTGTCTCTTAGTGAATAAATCTATTCTGGCTTCGGTCCGCCATCTGATCCACCTGAAGGTTTCGGCCCCCGACCACGGCCCCGACCTCGTTGTTTACGTTTCGGATCGCGTGGCCCTTCATTTCGGGTGCGTTCGCCCCGTGGCTGCTCATTGCCACCTTCTTTTTTCTCGCCGGTTCTGTTTTCGCCACTTTCAGCACGGGGCTTTTCCTTCCGGCCTCCGCCGCCCGAACGGTTACTGCCTCCTCGGCCACGACTACCGCCACCACCGCCAGAACGACGATCTCCGCCGCGTCCGCCACCACGGCGATTTCCACCACGGCCACGATCCCGGTCTCCACCACGATCATCCTTGAGGTGACCTGGCACCTCCAGCCGCTCAACTTTCATTTCCATCAGCTCCTCGATGGCTTTGAAGCGCCGGCGATCATCCCCGCTGATCAGGGTGATGGCTTCTCCTTCGGCCGCTGCGCGGGCCGTACGGCCAATCCGGTGGACATAATCTTCCGCATCGCCCGGCACATCAAAGTTGATGACCAGGTCAATGCCGTTAATGTGAATACCGCGACTCAAAACGTCGGTGGCCACCACTACCTGAATTGCTCCGGAGCGAAATTCGCGCAGGCGTTCTTCCCGTTCATCCTGCTCCAGGTCGGAGGAAACGTCTTTAACTTTTGGGTTCTTACGCGCCAGTCGGCGGGTGAGGTCGCGTACGGTTTTCTTGCGGCCACAGAAGATGAGGATACGATCCATCGTCTTCGTTTTCTCTTTCAGGATTTCTTCGATCAGCGCGATCTTGGCCCAATCCGCCACATCATAGGCCTTCTGCTTAATTTTCTCAGCGGGCTTGGAAATGGCAATGCTGATTTCGACGGGATTCTTGAGAATGTCCCGGCTGAATTTCCGGATCTTACTCGGCATGGTGGCTGAATAGAACAAAATCTGGAGCTTCTCTTTCGGCAACATGTCGATGATTTTGAGCATGTCGCTGACGAAGCCCATATCCAGCATCCGGTCGGCCTCGTCGAGGACAAGGTGACGGACCTCACTCAGGTCGGTGTACCCCATATCCAGGTGGGCCATAAGGCGGCCGGGGGTGGCCACCACGATGGGCGCACCGGTTTTCAGGGCTTTCTGCTCTTGGGCCATGCTGTGGCCGTCGCGACCACCGTAGATAGCGATGGAGCTGATCTTAGAGTAAAAGCTAAAGGCTTCCAGCTGCTGATCGACCTGCATGGCCAGTTCCCTGGTGGGTTCCAGAATGATGGTATCCACCTTTGTGGCCGGGGTATCACTCAGGTGCGTGAGGATAGGTAGCAAAAAAGCCGCCGTTTTGCCGGTACCCGTCTGTGCTACGGCCAGTACGTCCCTGCCCTCGAGGGAAGGGGTAATGGCCTGGGCCTGAATGGGGGTACATTTTTCGAAGCCCATTGCATCAAGGGCATCAAGGACATCATCGGAGATGTCTAATTCGTCAAAGTAGACGATTTCTTCCTCCTGTTCTTCGGGGGCGTTGTCTGGGGTAGCGTCCATTATATTAGTGGCTTGTTCTTGGGGGATGAGCAAGCCGTATTCTCCCTGGCCCGCGTGCTAAATTTATTAGGGTAGCCGGCATTCCGGCGGTGCAAAGGTACAGAAAAGAAGAATGGGTTGTTTTGTGAAGATTGGATGCCACAATTTTGAGCGCAGCCGCGGGTGCAAAGTGAATGGTTGATTAATTGAATGAAAGAATGGCTGCCGCAAGTACCGTTCGCATCGCTACGCTCGCTCACCTTGACGAACAAGCGTACCGCAGTGAGTAGTTACAGCGGCAGCCATTCACTCCTTCACTTTTTGGCGAGGTCCCAGGTGCATAGTAAGGGTAAAAGAAGCAAGGGACGAAGAGCAGCAAAAAAGCTATTGGCCTCAAAACACCACTTCGTACTTCCGATCCATCAACGGTTTTCCAAACGCAGAAGAAGGCCGTTCCTCCACCAAACGGTACCCGAAAGACTCATAGAGCCGGACCGCGATCTCCTGATCGTCGGTCGTCCAGAGGTAAGAACTCAGGTAACCCTTTTCCCGGGTAAAGGCCATAAAAAGGTGCAGTAATTTCCGCCCTAATCCTTTACCCTGAAATTTGGGTAAGATGAGAAAATAACGCAACTGTGCTGCCCGACCCCGATCATGTAATACCAGGCTGGCCTGGCGTTCGCCGGCGTCGTCCTCTATGATCCAAATACGGCTGCGCTTAGGATCATAAGCCTCGTAGAATTCTACCGCACTCTTCGCCACAACATATTCGAATTTCTCGGTGTAGCCAAGTTCACGATGATAGTACTCGGCATGAGCAGAGATAATAAAGCTTAAATCTCCGGGGAGAAGCGTGGTACGAATTTTCATAGCAGGTTTTCAGGTTGCAGGTTACCACAGGCAATTTAGTCAAGTTTTTCCAGCATTATTTCAGAAAGTTCATCATAACGGACGGAGCAAGCTGCGATGTGCGGTAGTCAGTCAAAAATCGAGCATCGCCTTTCGAGAATCGAGAATCCTACCAGCGGAGCAAGCTGCGATGTGCGGTAGCTGCAACCTGCAACGCGCCGAAGGCGCACTGCAACAAGGAGCGAAGCGACTGACGGCAACAGCGCGCGAACGAAGTGAGCACTGATGCGTTATCTCCCCATGTCTCAACGCGCCAACTTCTTATCCCACGTAGCCCAAACCAGCCCCGCTCCTATGGGGTTAGAGATTGCCGGAGGTCAGGGCATTTACCTGCAAACTACCGATGGCAAACGCTACCTCGACCTCATTGCCGGCATTGGCGTTAGTGCATTAGGCCACAACCACCCTGCCGTAGTAAAGGCCGTGCAAAAGCAGGCTGGCACCTATATGCATACGCTGGTGTACGGAGAGTTCGTGCTGGCTCCACAAGCCGAACTAGCGGCCTTATTGACCGATCAACTGCCTGATGGACTAAATAATGTTTACTTCGTCAACTCTGGCGCGGAGGCGACGGAAGGTGCCATGAAGCTGGCCAAGCGCGCCACCGGGCGTGCCGAGATCATCAGCGCGAAGCGCTCTTACCATGGCAGCACCCAGGGCGCGGCCAGTTTGCAATGGCCTAAAGATTTCACCCAGGCCTTCCATCCCCTGCTACCCGGCATTACGCACCTGGACTTCAACTGCGACTACTGCCTGAACAGAATCACCGAACGTACTGCTGCGGTCATCCTCGAAACGGTGCAGGCCGAGTGGGGCATCCGGAAACCCCGGCCGGAGTGGTTACGGGCCGTACGCAAACGTTGTGACGATGTAGGCGCGTTGCTTATCCTCGATGAGATCCAGGCCGGAATGGGAAGAACGGGGACACTCTTCGCCTTCGAGCAGTACGGTGTTGTTCCCGATATCCTGTTGTTGGCCAAAGGCTTTGGAGGTGGCATGCCGTTGGGCGCCTTCGTCGCCCGCAAAAGCATCATGGACCTGTTTACCATCGACCCCGTCCTGGGCCACATCACTACCTTCGGCGGGCATCCGGTCAGCTGTGCCGCCGGCCTGGCGTCCCTGCAAACCCTGCTGGCCGAACCCCAGCTAATCGCTTCCGTGAAGCAAAAAGAAGCCTTATTCCACGAGCTGCTGGTGCATCCTAAAATTCGCCATATACGCTCCGCCGGCCTTTGGATGGCAGTCGAACTGGACGACTTCGATCAGGTAAGGGACGTAATCGCCGGATGCCTTGAGCGTGGGCTCATCACCGACTGGTTCCTTTGGAACGAGCGGAGCCTTAGGATTGCGCCACCGCTGATTATTTCGGAGGAGGAGATTCGGGAGGCTTGTGGGATTATTCTTGCTGCGTTGAGTGAATAATTGAAGGAGGGAATAACTGAATAGCTACCGCAATTACCACTCACTGCGCTCCGCTTGTTCGCCATGGTAAGTAAGAGAATAATTGAAGGAGAGAATAATGGAATAGCTGCTGCAGCGACCACTCACTGCGCTTGCTCGCCATGGGAAATTGGTTCTCCGCGACCAGTCGGACGGACGGTCCGGCCGTCCGACAAATTCTTTTGACCTGGCGAAGCCGGACAAAAGTTTGTCTGCCGGCTATTATGATAAGTCACAACAATTGGCAGGATTTAAAAGTGCCAGGCAACCAGTCGATTATAAGCCCTGGTGCATTCCCGCAAACTGTTCCTTGGTCGGCCGATCGTGCAGTTCAATTAATTTGATGTGAAAAGCTCGATGGGGAACCCCAAAAACTTCACCTGAAACACGTACCCAGGCCATTTCAGTTTGGTCCCCGGATATTCCTTGCATTTCCCAGGTTGCGTCTAAGCGATCGACATTACTATCGAGGACCAAGCGTGGGTGTTTATAGTTGTAATGCAGGTACCAAACGCCGGAGTGGGTTTGCCTACCCCAATGACCACCAAAAAAGGTTCCGTTGTCAAAGCACTGAATCCACTGGCCAGTACCAGCGATTTTTTGACCCCGGCTGCCCGAGTGGTCGGCATAACTTTCAATTACCCAGTAGCTTTTGGTGAGCAATTGGGCGCGTAATTTCTCCATTGGGGGAGGTAGCCTTTGCCCGATTTCGCCAAACTCTGTAGCGTCGTTATTGATTTCTTCAGCGGGAGGAATCTGATGGATGTACAGGGGTACGTAGCTGGCGGTATCCTGGTCGGGGCTGGCGACAAAGGAGGCCGTTGATTCTGCGGCTGGAGCTGGCTTGGCGCAGTGGGTCAGTAATGTGATGGCCACCAAGGCGAAAAGTGAGCATTTCATGCTAATGGGTTTATGGCAATTTCATTCAAATGCACAAGGTATATTAAGACGAAGAGCGTTTTTCCGTTCCTTGCTCTTTTATTCTTATCTCTGCACCTGCGGCCGCGCCTGAAAGTGAATGATAGAATAATGGAGTGAGTGAATAATAGAATAGCTGCCGCAGCCGCCACTCACTGCGCTCCGCTTGTTCGCCACGGTGAGCGGCCGAAGGGCAGCGAACGGTACTTGCGGAAGCTATTCTCCCACTCCATTATTCTTCCATTCACTGCGCCTACAATCCGCTGTGAACACCGGCGAACTGTTCTTTGGTCGGCATATCATACAGCTCGATCCACTTTGCGGAAATTGGAGAATGGTAGGGCCCAAAATTGGCGTTGGACAACCTTACCCAGGCCGTTTGGCTTTGATCGCCGGCGATGGCCTGCATTTCCCAAACGGCGTCAAGCCGATCGACGTTGCTGTCGAGGGTCAGGCGGGGATATTTCTGTGTAACGTCGAGGTACCATGCACCGGCATGGGTCTGGCGGTCCCAGTGCCCACCGTAGAATGTGCCGTTGGGGAAACAGCGAATCCACTGCCCGGTTCCGGCGATTTTCTGCGACCGGCTGCCGGAGTTGTCCGCATAGCCTTCAATGACCCAGTAGCTCTTGGTCAGCATCTGTGCCTCCGTCCGCTCCATGGGTGGCGCCAGGATCTGCCCGAACCCACCAACTGCGGTAGTCGCAGAATTAAGCTCTTCGTCGGCAGGAATCCGGTGAATATAAAGTGGTACGTAGCGGGCGGTATCCTGATCTGGGCTAGCTACGTAGTCAGCCGTTGACTCCAGTTCATCAACGGGGGTCGTTCCATCGGAGGAAGAATTGTTATTGCAACCGATCAGCAGCAATACAAACAGGGGAAAGAGAAATAAATGCTTCATTTTCGTGGGATTAACAAGTTTCAAAGATACGGAAAGCCAAAACATTCCAACCTGTCGACTTAGTCATTAACGGTGCGTTGTGAATTGATGTATTAGCCAAATTGATCTTCTGGTGGTTATCGCTACTACTCCTTTTCAGAAACATCCTGCCTTATTCCGTACGGACGGGGCTTACCCCCCCGTTTCGGCACACTGAAAACCCTTCATTCGTTCGCTAAGCGAACGGCGGATTCTTCCTTCCTGTAGTTTCGGGGACAAGCCCCGCCACGAGCAGACTACTCTTAATTTACGAAACTTATGAAACGGAACACCCGTGCAGTGTAGACTATCTGACGAATAAACTACCTTCGCCCTATGGACTTCGCCCCCCTTCTCAAGACCATCAAAAGCAAGGATTTTTCTCCACTGTACCTTCTGCATGGAGAGGAGGCCTACTTTATTGACCAGTTAGAAGCTGCCATCGAAGCCAATGCTTTACAGGAACACGAGAGGGCCTTCAATCAAACAATCCTTTACGGTAAAGACACGGAGTACTTACAGGTAATCGATGCTGCCCGCCGGTTTCCAATGATGGCCGATCGCCAGCTGGTCCTGGTTCGGGAAGCCCAGGATATGCGCAGCCTGAAAGAACTGGTCAAATACGCAGAAAACCCCTCCCCTTCCACCGTGCTGGTCATCAGCCACAAGCATAAGAAGCTGAACGGCAATCTTGCGTTGACCAAAATGTTGAAAAAAAATGGGGTCGTTTTCGAGGCAAAGGCCCTGTATGACAACAAGATCCCCGGTTGGATCAGTAGCTATCTGAAAGGGAAGAAATACGGTATTGAGCCAGAAGCGGCCAGTCTCCTCGGTGAGTTCCTGGGCACCAGCCTTGGCAAGATCAGTAACGAATTGGATAAACTGATCATCAATCTTGCACCCGGTACCAAGGTCACGACAAAGATCGTAGAGGACCAGGTGGGGGTGAGCAAAGACTATAATGTCTTTGAGTTACAAAAGGCCATCGGCCACAACGACGTGGTAAAAGCCACCCGTATTCTCAACTACTTTAAGGCCAACCCTAAGGCCGGTCCGCTCCCCATGGTGCTGGGAAGCCTGTACAATTATTTCAGTAAGGTATTTTGCCTGAAGGAGATGCACCGGCAGCGCGCAAGCAAGCAAGACATCATGAAGAAACTGAACCTTCGCTTCGACTTCTTCCTGCAAGACTACGAAACCACCGCCCGGAATTATTCCGAAACAGGTATTCGCCACCTCTTCTCCTTACTTCGGGAGTATGACCTTAAAAGCAAGGGCGTCGGCAGTAACCTTGCCGGTAAGCAAGAGAATGAGCTATTGAAAGAACTTGTTTGGAAGATGATGCACCTTTAGTCAGAGAGTCAAGTAATACCTTGCGATAAGCTAACTTCGATTGTACGACAACCGACTATTTTTCGAGCGATGGTAAGCTAAAACCTGCGGTAGCTACTATCTATCCACTTAACTATCTGACAGTCGACTATTTGACTTTCGGCTTCTTACTTGCCGCATAAACTGCCGCCCCCACCGTTCCGGCAGTATTTTGCAGAATGGCAGGCTTCACTTCAGCGTTGGTTTTCAGAAATCGCTTGTACTCATCGAAACTCTTACTGGCGCCTCCGCCAAGGACGATCAGATCCGGGTTGAAGATCGAATCGACGTGCTTCAGAAACTTACTGAACCGTTTGCCGAATTCTGACCAGGACATATCAGTGTCTTTCCGTACGCGGTTAGAGATGAATTTCTCCGCTACAATCTTCTGATTTTTCAGAAATACCTGGCCGATTTCCAGATTGGGCATCAACTCTCCGTTAACGAAGAGCGCACCGCCGAGGCCAGTGCCGATGGTCACCATCAGTACTACGCCGTCATTAGCGTATTGCTTTCCCGTCCCGAAGGCCATTGTGGCGATACCGGCCGCATCTGCATCATTCAGTGCCACGAAAGGCAAGCCGGTAGCCTTTCCAAAAACTTTAGTAATATCAGTATTCACCCAACTATTATCGATGTTGGCAGCACTCGCAGCAATACCTCTTCGCACAATGGCGGGGAACCCCACGCCCACCGGGCCTTTATAACCGATGTGATCGACCAGCTTTTTTACGGTAGCGGCCATTGCCTCCGGCGTTGCGGGGGAAGGCGTATCAAAACGAAAGCGCTCTGTAACCATTTTACCGGTTGTCACGTCAACAAGGCCACCTTTAATGCCAGTAGCACCGACGTCTATTCCTAGGATTACATTTTTCTTCATTGCGTGTGTGTGTATGCTTAAAATCTCAAAAACAGTTTCGATACGCTTTCACTGTCACAAAGTACTCTGACACAAATAACCGGAGCGCTCTAAAAGGAAAAGAAGCAGGTAGGCGTTAAATCAGTTAGCCTCAAATTGTAGTTAAACATGATGACCCGGCTTCCCGCTTTTAGTGCCTCGGTGTTTTACCGAACCAGGGTGATCTTCATCCAAACGTCTTCTACCGGACGATCTCCAGGCTTAGTCTCCGTAGCCGCAATTTTGTCGATCACGTCGAGGCCTTCAATAACCTGGCCAAAAACGGTGTAGTCCTGATCGAGGACGGGAAAGCCACCTTTTTCCAGATACGTTTTCCTTATATCTGAAGGATAACGGACACCCTTAGTCGCCTCCTGCTTATTAAGCTCCGACTCCGTGACCTCACGGCCGTGAACGATGTAGAACTGTGAGCCACTGCTGGCCTTCTCCGGGTTAGGCGTGCGGGCTGCGGCAAGTGCCCCCTTAACGTGGGCCAGGCTCTCTACGATTTCTGCAGGCACCTGGTACCCAGGGCCACCGAAGCCTAAGCGGGTATCGGGAGTTGCATCCCGACTATTCGGGTCTCCTCCCTGTATCATAAAGCCACTCATGACACGGTGAAAAAGCAGGTCATCGTAGAAATTTTGCTCTACTAATTTTACGAAGTTGTCCTGGTGCTGTGGCGTAATGTCCGAAAGACGGGCAAGCATATTACCCATTGGGGTTTCAATCCGGACAAGGCATTCTTTAGGTGGAGTCACGTTGATGATTTGAGTAGTTGATTTAGATTTTCCCTTTGCGTCTGTTGCCGTAAGCACCACGTTATAATCTCCTGATTGGAAATATCGATGGCTCGGCTCTGCTTCTGTGCTGGTCTCTCCGTCCCCAAATTCCCAAGTGTAGCTAATCGCCTTTTCAGACGTATTATTGAAGGTGATGGTGTCAGCTGCAACTACGCTTCGTTGGGCGAGGGTGAAGCCCGGTTTAGGCGCAGCACATTGGCTGAACAAAACGGCTAAAAGCAAAAGGGGAAGTAAATGTCGCAAGGGATGCTATTTTAATAATAAGGCGGGGAGAAGGCAACCTAAAAAATCTTATTTAAAAGATACGCTTTCAATCACAACGTCTTCAACTGGCCGGTTCGCGGCACCGGTAGCTCCTGCGCTGATCGCATCAACCACCTCCATACCAGAGACAACCTGGCCGAAAACGGTATAATCCATGTCCAGGTCTGGCCGGCCACCATCTTTAATGTAGGCTGCACGTTGTGCTTCGCTGTATTTAATGCCTTTCATTCGTTCGTACTGATCGAGTGCCGAGGCAGCTTGCGGCTGACCGGTAACAATGTAGAACTGAGAGCCACTACTTGCTTTTTCAGGGTTTGGTGTACGAGCTGCGGCGAGGGCGCCACGCAGGTGAGGTTGGCCAATCTCGTGGTCAATCGTATAGCCAGGGCCACCCATACCGAGAGCGGCGCCTGCTGCGGCACCTCTGCTGTTCGGGTCTCCACCTTGAATCATGAAGCCCGGCATTACCCGGTGAAAGAGCAGTCCGTCGTAGTATTTTTCCTTAACCATCTTCTGGAAGTTCTCTTTGTGGCGGGGTGTTTCGTCGAAGAGTTCGACCGTAATATCACCTTTATTGGTTTTGATCAGCACCGTGTTCGAATCACCGGTACAGGCGGTGAAAAAGGTACAAACCAGCGCAAAAATCGCAATCTTAAGAAGCTGTCGCATATTTGGTTGTTTATTTTAGTCGCCAAAGGTAAGCAATTGTGGACTTCGTAGAACCAGCACCGCGCACGGCAGGTATAGCAAACCATAAAGGTTCCAAAAATCACACCGATTAACCGATAAGTCCTTCCTCCTCTTCCAGTTCCGCAAAATAATCGACAATTTTTTTCTTCAGCAGCTCTTCCTGCCCCGCCAGGTCACGCGGCGGAATCTTACCATTTAACTCATAATGTGGCCAACCGTCATCATCACGACCGATGAATTCGTAATGGCCATCGGCAGCAAAGAGGCGGCACACGGCAACATGCATCAGGTCTTGCTTTTCCTCCTTGGTAAAATCTTGTTTCCAACGCCCCAGTTCCTGTACGCCGATCAGAAAGAGCATAGCGTCCATATTGGGTAAGACGGGGCGATTAAAACGACTCTGTATCAAGTGACGAACTCGTTGGTAAGCAAAATCTTCTTCCCAGTTTTCCATATTACCTTTCGTTAGGGCCGCAAAGATAATCAGATGATGAGTGAATGATAGAAGGCGTGACCGCCGCAGGCAGCAGCGTAGCTAATCGGAGAATAGCTGCCGCAAGCGCCATTCGCAGTACTATGTTTGCTCTTCATGGCGAGCAAGCGCAGCACCGTGAGTGGATCCAGCGGTCACCATTCACTCACGCTCACATTTTGTAATGTTTTCAGGCGCGGACGCAGGTGCAGGGATTGTTTTAGTCTAGTAACGCGAATCAAGAGCTAAAGTGAGTCTCTTTACTTTACAACTAGCCTGAGACTCAGCAAATAATTGAGTGAGAGAATAATTGACCATTTGATTGCTGGCGCGACTGTTTCATCAGATAGGTACTTGTTTTAGCGCTTGATTCGCGTCATCAGTCTAAACGGAGGCGGCCCAGCCTTCTAAAGAAGACCAGGCCGCCAGATGCAGACAAGGTTCCGATAAGCCGGGTTCTGTCATCTCGCACGAATGCGAGAGCTCCACCATTTATCCAGGCCCGGAATTACTTCCGGGCTCTATCTACCTACCCGTAGCGCTCTTGCGAACCGACGGACCGCCGGCTGCCGCGAACGGCAATGCTACTGCTCGGTATTTCAACCCACGGGGTTTACCCACCCGCCGCATTACTGCGACGCGTCGTGCGCTCTTACCGCACGTTTTCACCCTTACCTCCCGCCCGGAGGCGAAAGGCGGTATAGCTTTCTGTGGCACTTTCCATATCCTCCGCATTCGGAGAACCCCGGCCGTTAGCCGGCGTGGTGCCCTGCGTTGCCCGGACTTTCCTCTCGCGGTCTTCCCGAAGGAGCCGCCAGCGGTGGAGTGGACCTGCCTGCGGGGGGAGAACGTTTTTTGGGAGTGGGAAGTTGACGTTTAGCAAAGCCTGAACCTTTACCCACCTTTTCGCCTTCCCCTTTGACCAATTAGCTTGCGAACAAAATCACCATGCCGCCTCTCTCCCCCACCATCATCATAGGCGCCGGCGTAGCCGGCCTGGCTGCCGCCGTCCGCCTGGCCGCTGCAGGCCATCAGGTAACCGTTTTCGAAGCCAACGACGGACCTGGCGGCAAACTCAGCCAGTTCAGTCTGGGAGAGTACCGCTTCGATTTCGGGCCCAGCTTATTCACCATGCCGCAGTACGTCGACGAACTGTTTGAATTGGCGGGAGAAAAGCCCGCGGATCATTTCAACTACGTCCGCCTCCCGGAGGTATGTCATTACTGGTGGCCCGACGGGACACGCTTCACCGCGCCGGGAGATACGGATGCGCTGGCCGACGCTGCGGCCGAAACCTTCGGCGTTCCGCGCCAAGACGTTGCCGGGTTCATGGCAGACGCTGCCCGAAAGTATGAGCTGACCGGCCGGACCTTTCTCGAAAAATCGCTCCACAAACCAGGAACCTGGCTAGACTGGCAGGTCGCCGGCGCGATGCTCCGCATCCCTACCCTTGACCTGTTTACCAATATGAACAGGGTACATGAACGGGACCTGAAGCACCCGAAACTGGTGCAGCTTTTCAACCGTTTTGCCACCTACAACGGTTCCAATCCTTATAAAGCACCGGGGCTCCTCAGTATGATCCCGCACTTCGAGCACCATTTCGGTGCCTACCTGCCTGCCGGGGGAATGTTTGACATCAGCCAGTCCATTTATGAGTTGGGTAAACGCTTGGGGGTGACCTATCACTTCAACCAGCGGGTAGAGGAGATTGTAAGAGCAGAAGGAAAAGTAAAGGGGGTGAAAGTGAATGGCGATCAATTCCATCCGGCGGAGACCGTCGTCTGCAACATGGACGTCTGGTTGGCCTACGATAAGCTCCTCCCCGGAGCGAAGCAACCCAAGCGTACCCTCCGCCAGCAAAAAAGCACCAGTGCCGTCATATTCTACTGGGGCGTAAAGCGGGCATTCCCCGAGCTGGGCGTCCACAACATCTTTTTCAGTGAAGATTACCGCAACGAATTTGCCCAACTGGAGGCAGGTACGCTTGGCGACGACGTGACTGTCTACGTCAACATCAGCAGTAAACTGATTAAGGAAGATGCCCCTCCGGGCCATGAAAATTGGTTCGTTATGGTCAATGCCCCAGCCGATACCGGGCAGGATTGGGAGACAATGATCCCAAAGCTTCGTGCCAGGGTACTTACCCTGCTCCAAAACCAACTTCTTGCTCCTGCGCCCGCGCCCAAAAATGCAGACGTACAAACGCAGCCACTACTCGCAGATTTGATTGAGGAAGAGCGCATCATCACGCCCCCGGAAATCGAACGGCTTACGGGCTCTCATCAGGGCGCGCTATACGGGACTAGCAGCAACAATACGATGGCTGCCTTCCTCCGCCATCCGAATTTTAGCCACCGAATTGAAGGGCTGTACTTTCTCGGTGGCAGCGTTCACCCTGGTGGCGGGGTGCCACTTTGCTTGTTGTCGGCAAAGATCACTGCAGGGCTGGTGAACGGATAGCGATCCAGGAAAAATTTGAGACCAGCCAGGTTAATTTCCGAACTTTCTATTTGTCGCTGCGCTATAGCAGTAACGGAGTTTACCCCGTGAAAAATTTAACCAACAATGAAACTAAGCATAAATAGTATTTTTTGTCTCTTCCTAGCGCTAATTCTAACCCTGGGCTTAGGCTGTAATGCCAGTAGGTCTGCTAAAGGTGCAGTCATCGGCGGTGCTGCCGGAGGTGTAGTTGGCGGTGCCATCGGCAAAAAAGGAGGCGATGGAACTAAAGGGGCCGTGATCGGCGGCGTACTCGGTGGTACTGCAGGTGCCATCATCGGCAAATACATGGACAAACAGGCCAAGGAACTTGAAGAAGAAGTGCCGGGTGCTAAAGTTGAAAAAGTCGAATCCGTTGACCCCGAAACTGGCGAAACCATTACGGAGAGTGTGACGGTCACCTTTGACGGCGGTGTACTCTTTGAATTCGGCAAGGCCAGTCTGACTGCTGCCAGCCGGGCCGAGCTAGATCGTATGGCCGCTGTATTCATTCGGTATCCGGATACCGACATCCTCATTGACGGACATACGGACAGCGTAGGCAGCGAAGCGACTAACCAGGCATTGAGCGAAAAACGCGCTGCCTCAGTTGCGGACTACTTGGCCCAGGACGGCATTGCCCGCAGCCGGATGCGGACCACTGGTTACGGTAAGACCCGCCCCATTGCGACCAACGAAACGGATACTGGCCGCGCGAAAAACCGGCGCGTGGAACTATCCATCAAAGCCAACGAAAACCTTTCGAAAAAGGCTGCTGATGGTACATTGACCACGCCTGAATAAGTCCACCATCAGGGCTTATTTAAATAGCGGTTCCGGGGTTGACTCCGGAACCGCTATTTTTATGTCATGGAATCCCTAAAAACCACTTCTCACCTTCGAGCCTTCGTTCCCGCCAAGGACTTTGCCGTCTCCCGTGCCTTTTACCAGGACCTGGGGGCCAAAGAATTGTGGGCTTCTGACGACATGGTATTACTTCAACTAGGCGATAGCCAGTTTTACCTTCAGAATGCCTACGTTAAAGCCTGGGCGGAGAATACGATGCTTTTCCTGAACGTCCCTGACCTTGAACTTTGTTGGCAGGAGTTACAAGCGCTGGACCTGGTCAATCGCTATTCCGGTATCCGCTGGAAGCAGCCAACGGACTACGACTGGGGATTACGGGAGATCCACCTGATTGATCCCGCAGGGGTTTTGTGGCATTTTGCCCACGCTATAAATAAGGAGTAACGGTATTGTTAAAGCCCTCTGACAAAGCTCAACAACTTCCCCTCCTCCCAGTGGTCCGCCATCAATTGGTAGCCTACCGGTAATCCTCCTTCCGCCTTCAAAGGGACGGCGATTGCCGGCAAACCGGCCAAATTGGCCAATACGGTGTAAATATCTGCCAGGTAGTTGGCGACTGGGTCGTCCGTTTGTTCCCCGATGGGCCAGGGGAGGCTGGGGCTTACGGGCATCAGGATAAAGTCGTGCGCATCAAGAATGCCCTGCAGCTGATCCCGGATGAGGCGGCGTACTTTCTGGGCCTTGCCGTAATAAGCATCGTAGTATCCACTGCTGAGGACAAATGTCCCCAAAAGGATGCGCCGCTGTACCTCAGTACCGAAGCCTTCGGTCCGGCTCTTGGTGTAGGTTTCAACGAGGTCTGTGGCTTCGCTGCTACGGTGGCCGTAACGCATCCCATCGAACCGACTGAGGTTAGAGCTGGCTTCGGCGGTGGTGAGTACGTAGTAAGCCGGCACCACGTAGTCGAAGAAAGAGAAGGTAACGGGTACCAGGCGGTGGCCGGCGGCACGGAACCGTTCCAGCGTGGCTTGCATTGCATTGCGGATTTCCGGTGCAAGAGACTCACTCTCCATCAAATCTGCGAAATAGGCGATGCTTTGCGGGCCTGTTTCTACTGCCTGCTTGCTGTAGGTGGCCACTATTTTATTGGGAGCAGTGGCGTCATAGGCGTCTGCTCCGGCGCTGATCTCGAGGGCTAAAGCAATGTCGTCCGCATTGTTTGCCAGATAGCCGATCTGATCAAAGCTTGACCCGTAGGCGATTACTCCGTGGCGGCTAATGCGCCCATAGGTAGGTTTGAACCCGTAAATGCCACAAAACGATGCTGGCTGACGAACAGACCCCCCCGTGCTGGAGCCCATAGCGATAAGGCAGGTAGCGGCCTGAACCGACACTGCTGCGCCACCGGAGCTTCCTCCCGGCACCCGGGTCACATCAGCGGCATTCCGGGTGGGCCCGTAAAAACTATTTTCGTTGCCAGAGCCCATGGCGAACTCATCGCAGTTGGTCCGGCCGATCACGATTACGCCTTCGTCCAGTAATCGCTGCAAAGCCGTAGCGGTGTACGGAGAGACAAATTCTTCCAATATCCTGGAGCCAGCGCTCACACCGTGGCCGGCGTAGCAAATAACGTCCTTGATGCTGAGGACAACCCCTGCTAATTTACCCATTTTTGCACCCTGCGTCCGCGCCTCATCCTGCCTGATAGCTTCCCGAATTGCTTCTTCGGCATATACCTCAACGTAGATGTTCAGGTGCGCCTGCTCAGCAATAGCGTCGAGATAATTACGGACAATCGCCACTGTAGTGGTAGAGCCATCGGCCAGTGCGGCCTGAACGGATTGGATGGAAGTGTGAACCATGGGGTGAAGGTATGGCAGGCTTTGCCATAAGCGGGAAAACCCTGACCTGATTTTGGCAGGTATTCCGAATTCTTAGCGCTGACAAGCCATTTTTGCTGGATTGAGTAGCTGTGTTGCGATCCCGTAAAATCACTCACGTGCTATTAGATGTTTTTTTTGCACTTAGCCAGAAAACGTGTCAGCCATTCGCTCCTGCCTGCCGGCGGCCTCAGTCGCTCACCCCAGATCCATGCTAGACAACACCGCCTGCGCTGCCCAGGTACGGTTGTTAGCCTGATCCAACACCAGCGAGCGGGGGCTGTCAATTACTCCATCGGACACTACTACGTTGCGCCGAACGGGTAAGCAGTGCATAAAGTAGGCGTTGTTTGTCAGGGTCATTTTTGCCTCATCGATGATCCAGCCCGGGAGGTCTGCCGTAGCGCCGTAATCAGTATACGAAGACCAGTTTTTGGCGTAGATGAAGTCGGCACCACGAAAAGCAGTAGCCTGATCATGCACAACCGTAGCTCCAGCGGTAAACTCGGGAGCCAAATCGAAGCCCTCAGGGTTACAAATGGTAAGATCCACCTTACCCCAGGCGATCATCCACTCCGCAAAGCTATTGGCCACCGCTTGCGGCAAACGGCGCGGGTGCGGTGCCCAGGTCAGGACGACCTTGGGGCGAGGACGATTACTTTTTTCAGAAATGGTCAGGCAATCTGCCAAACTCTGCAACGGATGGCGGGTAGCACTTTCCAAACTGACCACCGGTACCGTAGCATATTTCACAAATGCTTTCATCACCTTATCGGCGTAGTCGCCCGCCTTATCCGTCAGGGAAGGAAAAGACCGTACGCAGAGAATATCACAGTACTGGCTCAGTACTCCGGCTGCTTCGCGGACGTGTTCCGCCGTATCCAGGTTCATCACTGCTCCTTCTTCAAACTCGATGTTCCACCCTCCGGAAGCATCATAGGTGATTACTTCAAATCCCAAATTAATGCCTGCTTTTTCAGTACTGATACGGGTTCGCAGGCTGGGGTTGAAGAATAGATTGATGATGGTCTTACCGTAACCGACGTCCTCCATATCCAATGGCTTTCGTTTATGCCGTTGGGCACGGTCGACGAGTTCTTCGATGGAGGGGGCGTCTTGAGCGGATAGGAATTGGCGCATTGTGTGGAGTGTTGGTGCTATTGGAGCTATTGGTCTGTTGGTGCTGTTGGTGAGCAAATTCTATTCGAATTCATTAATTCAGTCGCCAAAAGTAAGGGGTAAACAGGACCAGCACGGTAAATATTTCCAAGCGACCCACAATCATGACGAAGCTCAGGAAAAGTTTTACGTGAGCGGGTAGCCAGGCGAAGTTGTCGACCGGGCCAACCCCGCCGATGCCTGGGCCGACGTTGCCGAGACTGGTGGCCATGGCGCCGATGGCCGTCATAAAGTCCAGTCCCATAGTTGCGAGGATAATGGAACCGAAAACGAATACCAGCAAATAAAGCAGAAGGAAGTTGAAGATATGCGTGATGATTCGTCCGGGGACTACCTGATCGTTTATCCGCAGGGGAACGATGGCGGAAGGGTGAATGATCCGCTTAAATTCGAGGTAGCTGTTTTTAAAAAACACCAGGTGGCGGATCAGTTTGATCCCGCCTGAGGTAGATCCTGCACAAGCCCCTATTGAGAGTAAGACAAAGAAAACCAGGGTCAGATTGGTGCCCCAGCTGGTATAGTCTGCCGATACAAATCCGGTGGTGGTAATGAGGCTTACAATTTGGAATAGGCTGTCGCGGAAAGACTGCTCCAGATCATTAGCCCCCGTGGCATAATACACCTGTATGGTGCAGAAAAGTGCCAACAACACGATCAGGCCGATGTAGGCTTTCAGTTCGTCGCTTTGCCATACCTCGGTCCATCTGCGCTTAAAACTCAGGTAGAGCACCGTATAATTTACGCCGGCAAAAAACATGAACAGAATGAGCAGGTACTGTACCGCAGGGCTGAAGGCGGCGGCGCTGGCGTTTCGGGTGCTGAAGCCTCCGGTGGCCATGGTTGTTAGGGCATGGTTGATGGCTTCGTAGGGAGCGAGACCGAAGACCACCAATAGGAAACCAAGTAAGATCGTTAGCCCGACGTAGAGAAACCACAGCCGTTTGGCCGTTTCACTAATGCGGGGGTGGAGTTTGTCGGAGGTCGGGCCAGGTGCCTCAGCTGCGAACAACTCAATACCGCCAATACCCAACAATGGGAAGATGGCTACCGTGAGGACGATGATGCCCATCCCGCCAATCCACTGCGTCAGGCTGCGCCAGTAGAGCAATCCCCGCGGCTGCGCCTCAATGTCGGTTAAGACCGAAGCGCCGGTGGTCGTCATGCCAGAGACCGTCTCAAACAGGGCATCGGGCACCGACGGGATCATCCCGCTGTACAGATAGGGCAGCATTCCAGACAGCACCATCGCCAGCCAGCTCAGGGCCACGATGAGGTAACCCTCCCGTTTCCGGATGGGAATGCCTTTTGGATTCCTGACCAGGAACAAGCTTCCGCCGATCACGATGCTAGTCAGGCCGGAAAGGATTAGTGGCCGCCAGTCTTCATCATACCAGATGCTGAAGGGTACACCGGTCCACATCAATACGCCGACGATGCAGAGAAGGATACCGATGACGCGGGCTATGGGGCGGAAGTTGATCACTTGGTTGGTGCTGTTGGTCTATTGGTACTGTTGGTCATATTGGCGCTATTGGTACATGCCAATAGACCAATAGCGCCAATATGACCAAATAAGTTTATCGAAAAAGTTCCTCCAGTCGCTTGATTGCCTTTGGGAGGGCAAATACGATCACTTTGTCCTCCAACTGCAACTGGGTGTCGCCCCGGGGAATGAGGGTCTGATCGCCCCGGATGACGCCGCCAATGAGGGCGGTATCCGGAAAGTGGAGGTCTTTGATTTTTCGCTTCGTCAGCTGGTTACTTTTCGTGATCACGTACTCGATCACTTCTGCATCTACCCCATGCAAACTGGTTATAGCCTGAACGGTTCCTTTACGGATGTAGCGAAAGATATTATTCGCTGCCAGTAGCTTCTTATTGATCAGAGTATCCACGCCGATGTTTTGGCTGATGTGGATGTACTCTTTGTTCTCGACCTGGGCGATGGTCTTGTACACGCCGTGGTTGCGGGCGGTAAGGCAGGAGATGATGTTGGTCTCGCTGTTGCCGGTCAGGGCAATGAAGGCATCCATTTTATCAAGCCCTTCCTCCTTCAGCAGCTCAATATTTGTATAATCCCCTTTGATGACCAGAACATTATTTAGCTGCTCATTTATTTCCTGACAACGCCGTTTGTTCTTTTCAATGATGGTAACACTGTAGTTATCCTGCATCAGGCGGGCCGTGGAAATGGCAAGGTCCGTCCCACCCAAAATCATGGCATTTTTGACCTTCCGTTGTTTTTTGCCAACAAACTCTTCCACCAGCGCTAGTTTCTCCGGCTTGGTGATGAAGTAAATGTGGTCGTTGCGCTGCAACTGGGTGAAGCCTCGGGGAATGAGTGTTTTGTGGCCCCGCAGAATGGCGATCGGGTGCAGGTCTGCTTTTGTTTCCAGTTGAGAGATGTCGCTAAGGCGGACGCCGACCAGGGGGGAGTCGTCATCGAGTGTGATGCCGAGCAGGGAGAGCTTACCGTCTTCGAATTCGAAGATGTCAGTAAAAGAGCACTGCTTGATCAGCCGGACGATTTCCTCGGAAGCCAGTTGTCGGGGGCTGATGATCTGATCAATACCCAGCGAGCAAATAGTCCCCATGTGCTCGTCGCACATGTACTCCTCATTATCGACCCGGGCAATGACGCTACGGCAGCCCAGTTTTTTACTGAAGATGGCTGCCATCATGTTCGTCTTTTCGGAGGTCGTGACGGCCAACATAAGATCAGCGTTGCTAACGCGGGCCCTCTGCAAAGTGGCGATGCTGGTGGCATCTCCTTTTACGGTTAGTACGTCCAGGTGGGAACCGGCATATTCCAATACTTCCTGATCGGTATCGATCAGCACGATGTTCTGGTTCTCGATGGCCAGCAACTCCGCTAAATGAAAGCCGACGTCGCCAGCTCCGGCAATGACTATATTCATACGATGGTGTCTTGTTTGCTAAGACGACGCAAAGGTCGGTAATGTTTAGGGAATAGTTGGCCTGCGGCCTGGTAGTGAGGAGTGGGTAGTTAGTAGTACTGCCGCTTTTGCCAGTTCGCTCCGCTCGTCAGGGGCTATGAAAGAAGTGAGCAAGCTCTTGCGGTAGCACTACCTTCCACCCACTACCAGCTAATAAGGCGGGGCCGCAGGTGCAGGGGAAGGCTTTTTTAAGGAGCAGGCATTTTGTTCCCCGGTACTTGTGCCGGAACGTAGCCTACCGGCACAAGTACCGGGGAACGAAACAACCTTAAAGCGCCTAACTCCGTATCTTGCCCCACCTCGAATCATCATAACCCGCTGCATCCCCATGGAAAAAACCCACAAAATCCTCAACGACCCAGTCTACGGTTTCGTCAGTATTCCGTACGGGATCTTGTTTGATTTGGTGGAGCATCCCTATTTCCAGCGCCTGCGCAGCATCAAGCAGGTCAGCCTGACGCACTACGTGTACCCCGGGGCCTTGCACACCCGGTTCCACCATGCTCTTGGGGCACTGCACCTGATGGGCCAGGCGGTGGCCAGCCTGAAAAGTAAAGGCGTAAAAATCAACAAACGGGAAGCCGAGGCTGTCCACATTGCCATCCTGCTACACGACATCGGTCACGGCCCTTTCTCCCACACCCTGGAGCATACCCTGATCGAAGCCCACCACGAAGAGCTCTCAGTTCATTTCATGGAGCGTCTGAATGACGAATTTGGCGGTAAGTTGGAGTTGGCCATCAAGATCTTCCGGGGCAAATACAAGAAACACTTTCTGCACCAGCTCGTCACCGGCCAGCTGGATATGGACCGGATGGATTACCTCAACCGCGACAGCTACTTCACCGGCGTAAGCGAAGGAGTGATCGGCTACGACCGGATCATCAAGATGCTGAACGTGGCCGATGATCGCCTGGTGGTAGAGCAAAAAGGCATTTACTCCGTAGAGCGCTTCCTCACCAGCCGGCGGATAATGTACTGGCAGGTATACCTCCACAAAACGGTGGTGGCCGCCGAGCAAATGCTCATCCTCGTGCTGCAACGTGCCCGCGACCTGAGCCGGTCCGGCACCGAAGTGTGGGCACCACCCAGCCTCGAGTTTTTTCTGAAAAACCGGATCACCAGCGCAGACTTCCAGGTTCGCCGTAATCAGTTGCTCGACTGCTTCGCCGCCCTCGACGACACCGACATCACCTCCGCCGTCAAAGCCTGGCAGCAACACCCCGACCAACTGCTCGCCTACCTCAGTTACGGCCTCATCAACCGCCGGCTCTTCCGACTTGAATTCTCCAACGAGCCCTTCTCCGATGGTTATCTGGCCAGCATCCGCCAGTCGCTGGCCAAGCACCGAGACCTGCCCAGAGGTGCCGAGGCTTTCCTCATCAGCGGCGAGGAAAGCAACAGTGCTTATACCCTTAATAAAGAGGAGATCATGGTATTGACCAAGTCCGGAGACGTCGTCCCCATGTCCAAAATCAGCGATTTTGGCATCGAACCACGGACGTTTCGGAAGTATTTTGTTTGTTACCCTAAGGAGGTGGGGTGAGGGAGAGAATAATTAAAGGAGTGAATGGCTACCGCAAGTACCGTTCGCGACGCTGCGCTTGCTCACCTGGGCGAACAAGCGCAGCGCAGGGAGTGGAAACGGCGGGAGCTGTTCTCTTATTCACTCATTTCACTTTGCCAATAGGATCCTCCGCATTCCCCTTTCCTCAATGCCTGAATGTCCTGAATGGTTATTCCAAATGAAACATCTCCTTAGTGCCTTAATGTCTTAGTGGTTATCCTTCTCCATTTCTACCTTTGCGAAAAATAAGCAAGCCATGCTAGCCACCAAAGTCCTTGCCTCCGGCATTACCCATCTGACCGACGCTCGTTATTTCGCAGCCTGGGAGGTGGATTACCTCGCCTTCCCCATCGGTGAGGGCGTTGCCGAAGGCATCAGTTGGGATTACCTCAACGCCCTGCGCGAATGGGTGGAAGGGCCCACCATCGTAGCCGAACTTGGCCAGGTTGAAGATGGTGCCGCTACCGCGCAGCTGCTCCAACAACAGAACATTGGCACAGCCTTAATAACGTCCGCTGCACCTGCGGCCGCGCCCGAAAAATTGACCGAAGCGGGCATCGATGTCATCAGCCACGTCCCCGTTTCCGGCCACCAAAGCAGCGAAGACGTAGCGGAAGGCATCGCTAACCACCCTGAAGCGGCATTGGTTATTCTCGACTTTGAACAAGGCGGCATCACCTGGAATGACCTGGTGTCTGGCCACCCCTTCGGTCTGCCCGATCTTGACGCGCTCTTGCGCAGTCGCCCCTGTTTGTTGCAAATAAGCCTTGACGGAAACGACCCCATAGCGTTGAAGGACGCTCATCCCGTCTTCGGTTTTGCCGTTCGTGGCAGCAGCGAGGAAAAGGTGGGCTATAAGAGTTTTGACGACCTGGACGACTTGTTTGAGGGGTTGTAGGTTTTTGGTTAGTAGTCTGTAGTGGTTTGTGCTGCCGCAGGACGTAACTCGCTGCGCCCGGCTGCTACGCAGCTTTGTTTTCACAGAGGTTGCGCAGAGGGAGGCACGGAATACGCACAGAGGGGCCGAACGAACGAAGTGAGCATTCTCCCTTGCGGTAAAACTACCTGTTATTCACTACCCACTAATTTAGCTTCCAGTAAGCACTCAAAATCGATGTACTCCAATGCCTTCTGGTGCGTCGCCTCCAGCTTCACCGGCACAACTATGCCTGCATCCCAGGCCTCCTTCCAGCGCAGGGCGCACAGGCACCAACCATCGCCCGGGCGCAGGCCGGGAAATTGGTACTCGGGACGGGGGGTGGACAGGTCATTCCCACGGCTGCGGCTAAATGTCAGGAACTCCTCCGTCACAATGGCACAGACTACGTGGCGGCCGGTATCCGTTGGGCCGGTATTGCACACGCCGTCGCGGTAAAAACCGGTCATCGGATCGGTGCAGCAAGAGATTAGCGGGGTACCTAGTACGTTCTTTTCCATTGGTCGTTTATCTGGGAACAGGATTCTGTAATCAGTGTTTAGTAATCAGGTTACAGGTATCAGGGTTCAGGCTCGGAATTCAGGAGCAAGGGTTCAGGGCTTAAAAGCTATCCGTTCTGGATAATGAGCACTTAAACCTGAATGCTGAATCCTTCAACCTGATGCTTCAAGACTCATTGGGCGCGGACGCAGGTGCAGGGGTAAGGGACAACAGGAGCAAGGTAGAAAAGGTCTCTTCAAATTCATAACTTGTCTCCACCTAACCTTAAAACCATCATCATGAAACAAACCCTCGCCCGAATCGCCCTGGTTGTAGACAATTACGACGACGCCATTGATTTTTACGTCCGGAAGTTAAAGTTTGAGCTGGTGGAAGACACCTACCAGCCCGAACAGGATAAAAGATGGGTCGTCGTCCGCCCGCCCGGATCCGATAACGGCGCGGCGCTGTTGCTGGCAGAAGGCCGGGGCGAAAAACAACGCGATTTCATCGGCAATCAGGCTGGCGGCCGGGTTTTTCTTTTTCTGTTCACCGATGATTTTGAGCGGGACTACGCCAACCTGCTGGCCCATGAAATTGAGATCATCCGACCGCCAAATGACTTCCCCTACGGCCGCGTCGTCGTCTTTGCCGACCTGTATGGCAACCTGTGGGACTTGGTCGAGCCCAGTGAGACAGCGATACTTTAGCTGGCCCCGTTCGCCGAGTTCCGGTTGTGCCTGCGCAACTCCCCCACCCTCCAAGACGTTATTTGACATAAATCCCCAACATGGAATCCAAAAGACAACGGCAGGTAGCCGAAATGATAAAGCGTAATTTTAGCATCGTCCTGCAGCAGGAAGGTTCTTATATCTACGGCGCCCAGCCATTAGTTACCGTCACGGAGGTGCACCCTACCCCTGATCTTAGCCAATGCAAAATCTACGTCAGTATTTGGAATACCGACGATAAGCAGGCAGTCCTCATGCAGATGAATCAAGACCATCAGCGATTAAAGGCCGCCCTGGCGTACCGCGTTCGACGGCACATCCGCCGCATCCCCGACATTTCTTTTTTCATCGACGAAACGCTCGACGAAATGACCCGCGTAGAGACGATGTTTGACCGGCTGTACGAGGATAAACAGATGCCTGATAGTGAGGAAGAGGGGTAGTGTTCAGGAGTCAGTATTCAGGAATCAGCGGTCAGTATTCAGTACTTAGGTTTCAGCCGTCAGTATTCAGGTGCCGGGGTTCAGTACCCGACATTTGTTTATTTTTAGAACTGTTCCATTCTTGGTTGCTGAATACTACAACCTAAGTCCTGATGTCTGCATCCTGAGAACTGATTATTAAAAACTGAATCCTATAAAATGCTCCGCAAACGCAACCTCATCAACGTAATCAAATGGCCGCTCGTCTTTCTGGGGTTGATGTGGGCCGTGTTTATTGTCGACACCTACCTCACCGGTAGTTCGCTAACTTATTGGTACGCCCTGCGGCCGAACGAGATCGTGGGGCTGAAGGGGATTCTCTTCTTTCCTTTCCTCCATGGCAGCTGGGGGCATTTGCTGAGTAATTCGCTGCCGTTTCTGTCGCTCAGCGGAATGCTGATCTTCTTTTACCCGCGCCTCTGGCCGCGGATACTAACGAGCTTATGGCTTGGCTCCGGTGCCTTACTCTGGGCACTGGGCGGTCCGCTCAATACCCTGATCGACCTCAACACCGCCCCCGAAGCGCACATCGGAGCTAGTGGACTGGTCTACGCCCTGGCCTCCTTCCTGGCCTTCAGTGGCATCTTCCGGCGGGACTTCCGGGCGATCGTGGTAGCGCTGATCGTATTGTTCTATTATGGTGGTATGGCCGCAGGTATATTACCCGGGCAAGAGGGCATCAGCTGGGAAGGCCACCTGATGGGTGGCGTGATGGGCGCCTTGGCTGGCTGGATGTTTCGGGGCCAGCTGGAAGACCATGAGATTGAAAAACGCAACAAGGATCTTGCCCGGCGCACCCCTCGACAGAAGGAGCACTTTCTGGAGCCCGATGCTTTCACCAAAACAAAAAAGGAACGTGCCGAAGAAGCCGAACAGCTCAAGCAACAAGCGTTTTGGGAACGGCTGCAGAAGCTTAAGGAGGAGGATAAGTTGCGGCGGTAGGGCACCAGATGGCGACAACTATAGCTGCGGCTTTGACCGGATAGCCCAAAAGAAATTTGCCCAATCCATTTTTAATACTACGTTTGTAGTACAAAGTTATTTCTCAGCAAAACTAAGCCACTCCGTTCATCGTTTAATTCCCGAATCGGAGGCAACCCTATCCTCTTTTAACTCGTAGGGTTTTAGTAAGCAGGATCTGCTTAAGCTGGCAAGGCCCGACAGCCTCCGCCGTTGTCAGCAAAACCTTCTTACCAAGGCAGGAACTCCTGCAAATCCGCCGTATTTTTGCGCCCCGTCGGCAAATTCATTTCCCATGTTACGATCACTTTTCACTTTTCTGCTTCTCACCCTTACCCTTGGCCTCACTGCTCAGTTTAGTAACCCCATTCGTTGGGATTTCAGTTACAAGCAAGTGGAGGGCAATGAGTTTGACCTGATCGCGACCTCAAGGGCCGAGGACGGTTTTTCGATCTATAGCCAGTACACGCCAGAAGGTGGCCCGATACCCACCAGTTTTGTCTGGGAGCCAGGGGACCACTACGAGCTGGTAGGTAAAGGCAAAGAGGAGGGACACAAGAAATCCGGCATGGACGATATGTTCGGGGTGGAAGTAATCAAGTTTCTTGACGACAAGCCGGTGGTATGGACCCAACGGGTAAAAGTCAAAGACTTCAGCAAACCCATCGAAGGGTCAGTTGAATGGATGTGCTGCGACGATGAACAGTGCCTTCCGCCAACGGATGAAGTTTTCAGCTACGTGTTGCCGGCTGCCGGTCCGCCCAAAGGGGCAGTTACCCCCGGCCCCGCCAGCTCAGTAACCCAGCCACCGCCAACAACGCCCTCTCTGCAGGCTACCAGCACTGCTTCGACCTCCCCTGCTCCTGCCACCCCTACTTCTGCACCTGCGCCCGCGCCCAAAAAAAATGGCACTCCCGCAGCTCCTGCTCAGCCAGAACTCAGGGTTTCTTCCAACAACAACCCCGTGGCCACCTACCGGGCAGAAGGCACCCCGGCCAACGAAAACGATCCGGTCAGCTGGGTTTTCACCGTTGATCAACTCAATGAAACGGACTATAAAGTCAGCATGACCGGCACCCTTTCTAAAGGGTGGACGATCTACAGCAAAGACGGAGACCCTACTATCGGTTTCATCCCGACTACCTTCCTGCTTGAGCCAAATGATGCCATTACCCTCCTGGGCGAATCGACCGAGGAGAGCGCTACACTGAAGCACAAATACGATAAGGCCTGGGACGCCGAGGTCGATAAAATCGATGGCGGAACCGTGGTCTACAGCCAGGTCGTCCGCATAAACGGACAGCCGGAAATTAAGGGCTACGTAGAGTACCAGACCTGCGACGAGGAAATGTGCTTCCCTCCGAAAGAAGTGCCCTTCGCCCTCAACCTCAGCGCTGACCCCGTTGCCGCCTCCATCGACGGAATTACCGGTGAAATGGGAAAAGGTCTCACAAACACCCCCGTTGTAACCACCAATGAACTAGGTATTTCCGCCAATTTCATCCCCGAGCCCGTAGGCACGTGCAGCGAAGGCGCCAGCACTACCCAGGGCAAAAGTCTCTGGGCCATCTTCGGCCTTGGCCTTCTGGGCGGCCTCTTCGCCATGTTGATGCCCTGCATCTTTCCGATGATCCCGCTCACCGTCAGCTTTTTCACTAAGAGCGGCGGCACCCGGGGTGAAGGCATTCGTAAGGCTGGCCTCTACGGTTTTTTCATTTTCATGATCTACGTACTGCTCAGTGCGCCGTTTCACCTCCTGGAAGGACTGGACCCCAGTATTCTGAATACTATTGCCAGCAACGTTTACCTCAACATCGTTTTCTTCCTTGTCTTCATGTTCTTCGCCGGCAGCTTCTTCGGTTTCTACGAACTAACGCTGCCTGAAAGCTGGAGCAACCGCGCCAGCAGAGCCGAAGGCTCTGGTGGTATTGTCGGTATTTTCTTCATGGCGCTCACCCTCGCGCTGGTCAGCTTCAGCTGTACCGGCCCGATTCTTGGCAGCCTGCTGGTTGAAACCCTCAGCGGCGGTGCCTGGCCCCTTACGGCGGGCATGGCCGGCTTCGGCGTGGCGTTGGGTCTTCCCTTCGCACTTTTTGCCGCCTTCCCCGGCTTCCTGCAAAGCATGCCCAAAAGTGGCGGCTGGCTAAACAGCGTTAAAGTAGTACTTGGCTTTGTTGAAGTTGCCCTCGCCTTCAAATTCCTCAGTACGGCCGACCTGGTCGGTGAATGGGACCTTCTCCGCATTGAGCCCTTCCTCCTGGTATGGATTCTCTGCGCCATCGGCATTGCAGCCTACTTATTTGGCTTCATCAGCTTCCCCCTCGACAGTAAAAAACGCAAAAGAAGTCCCATTGGTGTAGTAATTGCGGTAGCCGCCGTGGTCTTCACCGGCTACCTCGCAATGGGCCTCACAGCAGACGGTGACACCGGCACCTACCGTGGCCGTAACGTCCTCAGCGGTATTGCTCCGCCCGTATGCTACAACTACTTTCTGCCCTGTGATGAGAACCTGAACATTACGCCGTTCAAGAGCCTCGAAGAAGGCCTTGCATACGCCCGTAAGGTCAACAAGCCCGTGATGCTGGATTTCACCGGTTATTCCTGCGTCAACTGCCGCAAAATGGAAGAACACGTCTGGACCGTCGATAATGTAAAACGCTACCTGACCGACGAGTATGTCATCGTTAGCCTCTACGTGGATGACCGGACGGAACTCCCCAAGGCTCAACAGCGCGAAGTAGACCGGATGGACGGCACCGGCCGGACCCGCCTGATCGACAATGTTGGCAAAAAGTGGCAGTACCTGCAGCAAACCATCTACGCCAAGTCTTCTCAACCTTACTATGTGCTTGTTAGCCCCGATGGCACTACCCTCAACCCCCCAGTGGCCTATACCCCGGATGCGGAGACTTATGAAAATTTCCTGGCTTGTGGGTTGAGTACTTTCCGGGCGCTTAGCGCGAGTAAGTAGCCTTGTGGTCTTGTGGTCTTGTGGTCTTGTAATGTGCGTCCTATGCTCGCTATCGCTCGTGGGGGCAATCGCCCCGAGCGATAGCGAGATGCCCTTTGCGGTAGCACTACAAGACCACCGAACTACAAGACCACTAGACCAATAAGGCGCGGCCGCAGGATGCAAAAATCAGCTTTTAACGAGCAATGTACAGTATTCACCCAACCTCCCGATGATAAATGTGTATTAGCTTTAGTGTTTCAAAACCCATACCACCATGCAAAAATTCACGCTCCTCTTTTCTCTTGCCTTATTACTTGTCCTCTCCAGCTGTTCGAAGAAGACAACCTCCGCTGCAACCTCGCCTGATGGCGGACGTGACTGGGCCAGCCTTGCCGCAACCTACAAGAAAAACCCCGACGCGCTGCGCCAGCTCGTAGAAGATTGTGAAACAACGGAGGCCCAACTTGCCACCACCCGACAGCAACTCAACGAGTATCGGACCCAGAGTGGTGCTAATAGCCAGGACATTACCGCCCTGCGTGCCAACCTCACCAATGCTCAGATGGAGAACGACCAGCTGCGCCAGCAGGTCGCTGATGCTAATGCCCGTGCTGCGGCCGCGGCAACCAATGACCGTCTCGACACCGATCAGCAAACCGTTGTGGCGGGTGTCATCTTCCAGGTTCAGCTTGGGGCTTACGCCAAGAATACGGTAAACCCGGACCTGTCCACCGGCAACGCGCTGGAACTACAGGAACAGGACGGGGTGCAAAAAGTCGTCGTCAGCCAGTTCCGTACTTACGCTAATGCTGCACAGTTACGCGATCGCCTCAAAACGATGGGTGTGAACGGGGCCTTCGTAGTTGCTAAAAACAACGGTGTCCGGATTCCAGTGCCGGAGGCACTGCGGATAACGGGACAGGGTTAAAAGGCCTGCGGCCTTTTTAGTAGACAGTAAGCAGAGGGTAGTAAGTAGTGCTCCCGCAGGAGGCTGCTCACTTCGTTTGTAGGAACCTTAATTATAACCGGAACTTACGAGCGTAGCTAGCAGTCACCTGCGGTAACACTACCCTTTCCCTACCAAGGGCAAAGCCCGTCTACCAAGAAAAAGAGCGCAGCTAGTTTTCGTCTACTCTTCCCGTAAGATCGAGAGGTAATAGTTGTACACAAACTTTGGCGTTTCGGTGTAGAGCGCCTCATAATGTTCCAGGGCTGTTTTCCGCGCATCGTCGTCAATTCCCCCACTTATCCGGAAGCGGGTAAGGCTGGCTTCGGCACGCTTTTCCGCACTGAGGTCGCTTTCGGCCTGGACTTCCTCTACCTGCCGGAGGGCCTCTTCCGTATTGGCGGGATCGTAGGCAGCGAGCGCCAATGCATGAAGTAAGCGAACGCCGGTCAACAGTTCCGGATTACCGAGCTCTTCGGCAACAGCTAATGCTTCCGTCTCAATTGTGCGCAAGGCTTCCAATTGGCCATCGGCCAATAGTACCCGCCCTTTCTCCTCGAGGCTGGACCCCAGCACCAGCCGGTTATTTGTGCTACGGGCAATTTCTATTGCCTGATCATAATACATCAGGGAAATATCGTGCTGGCCCTGGAGGTAATAGATATCTCCCAGGGTATTAACCGCTTTAGCCACGCCTTTACGATAGCCAAGTTCCCGGCTGATGCTTAGGCTACGATCCAGGTGTTGAATTGCTATGGTAAATTCTCCCATTACACTGTTCAGGTCACCGACCAACCCTTCTACAACCGCAATTCCTTGCCGGTCCCCCAACTCCTGACAAATTACCAGGTCTTTGGTAAAGTGCTCAATGGCTGCTTCATAATCCCCCTCACGTTCAAAGACGCTACCGAGGCTCCCAAGCCCAATGGCTTGCAGGCGTTTGTTCCCCAATTCTTTTGCAAACTCCAAGCCTGCGTAATGGTGTTCTTTCGATTTCTCGTAATCTCCGCTTTCGAAGTAAATGATTCCCAGATTAGTATGCAATGAGGCAAGGCCCATTTTGTCCTGATTTTCCTGATGCCGGGGAATTTGCTCTTTCACTACACTAATTGCCTCAGAATAATTCCCCAGGTTCATATAGGTTAGTCCGAGGTGGCTGATCGTCTCTGCTGCGCTTGAGGTTCCCGCTTCGCTAAAGCCGTTATTCAGTGATTTTCGGTAATAGGTCAGTGCATCCTGATAGTGGGCAGTCCGGAAATAAAGATTGCCCATGTTGCTGTGGGTCCTTGCAATACCGAAGATGTCGTCTACTGATTCAAATAGTCCGGCTGCAATCCGCAAAAAATCCATGGCCTTTTCATAATCGCCCTTAAGGGTATGTAAGCGTCCGAGGTGGTTATTAGTCCGTCCCAGCAAAACGATGTCCCGGCTGGATTTAGCAATTCGTTGTGCCTGCTCATAGGCAACCTGTGCTTCATCCCATCTGCCGACAATTTCTAATACTTTGGCCCGGTTGATGTGGGTATTTACCGTAACCTCCTGATCAGGCTGATTGACAAATTTCTCAATAAGCCGTTCGTATAGATCCAGTGCTTGTTGGTTTTGGAAATTGGAGCGGGCATAATTTGCGGCTTTGCTCAGGTATTGTACCGTTTGCTCTTTCTCTCCGGCTTGTTCGTAGTGAAAGGCCAGGTCGACGTAGCGCTCTTCGATGTTCTCATCGTAAAGTTTTTCGATGGCGTGAGCAATTTGCCGGTGCAGTTGCTGCAACCTGGTGGTTAGTTGCATACTGTATACCGCCTCCCGCAAAAGGCTGTGCCGGAAAATGTAGCGCAATTCATTCATGGCGCTCCATATCTGCCCCTTTTCAGCTACTTCGATCTGTTCGCGTAGCATGGTCATTGCCTCTTCGGTCGTGGCCAGGCCACTGTCCTCCCGGATAACCTCAGAAAGAACGGGAATGTCAAATTCCCGGCCAATTACTGCGGCAGCTTTTACTGTTTCGCGCACCATGTCAGAAAGCCGGTCGATCCGTGAAGTAAGGATGGAGGTTATGCTGGTGGAGAGTTTAATACTTTCATCACTTAGGTTTAGTACGCCGTCCTCATCCTCCACCAATAATTCATTTTCTCTGAAGTACTCCAGAACCTGCTCCAGGTAGAAGGGATTGCTGTTTGTGGCCCGAAGCAAGGTGGTCAGGCAATCGTCTCCGATGGCTGACCCCAGGGTGATTTCTGCCATTTTTCGCACAGCGGATTCGTCAAGTGCCGAAATTTCAACCGAAAGTGTTTTCAGCTCAATCTTCTCCCGTTCCTCTTCGGAGATTAGCCGTGAATAAGTGCCATCATCCTCCGCCCGCGAAGTAGCGATGATGAGCAAGGGTAGATTATTGGTTTTACGAACTAATTCCCGAACAACAGTTACGCTGTCATCGTCAATCCAATGGATGTCCTCCAGCTCTAATATTGTGGGCTGAATCATTGCTTCGGCAACCAGCAGGTTCACTACAGCAGCGATGGTATTCAGGTACCTTCCCTGAGCGTCTAATTGCGTCCAGAGTGAGCGAGGTGGAGCAATACCCAGTTGAGCTGCCAGAATGGAGTCCGTCCTTTCCAGTTCCGTGATTACTTCCGCAGCATCCTCCCTGCCGGTCAGTCGCAGACCTTGTTTTATTTGACTTATTCTGAATTGAAACCGCCGCTGGTTTTGTGCAACACCCAGGTCAAGGCTCTGTCGGAACATCCGCTTCAGCAGGTAAGTAAAAGGGTTAAAGGGCTTGCGCAGAATCTGATCTGCGCTTGCCAGCAGCCAGTTTACGGGGGCTTGCTGATTTAGTTGTCGGTGAACCTCATGCGTAAGCCGGCTTTTGCCAATCCCAGCTTCCCCCAAAACATAGACAAGACCAGCGCTACGAGCATTAAAGAGTGGTTGCGCGAAATCGAGTAGTTGGTCAACCTCTTTTTCCCGACCAACCAATTCTCCCCCATAATTGGGTTTACCCAGGGTTTGCCTGCGCCCTAGCAGCATAAAAGTGGGCACCGATGCCAGAATTCCCTTGTAATGAATATCTCCTTTTAGTTGAAACCGAAAATGCGAAGCCTTTGCCAGTTCTTCATCCACCAGGATGTCGTGCCAGTCTGCTGAGCTCATAATACGTGCGGCAAGATTAACCCGGTTCCCCACACAAGCATATTGCACCCGTTCCTTACCGCCCACAAAGCCCGTAAAGGCAGTTCCGACCGTGAGGCCAATTCGATAGCGAAAATCCATTGAAGTTTCTTCCCGTAAAGCATCGAGTTCCGCCTTAACGGTCAGAGAGAACTCCAGTGCTCTGACGGCATTATTCTCGTAAGAAACCGGTGCGCCGAAAAACACTACCATCAAAGACCCCTTGTCTCCGTAATCCACCTCTTTAAAGTAGCCACCGAAATCATTGACCTGATTCAATACTACAGTGGCAAACTCATTTAACTCGTCATGGCTTCCTACCTCATCGAAAGATAAAAAAGCAGATACAACCGTACGGAACTCCCCGGTTTGATCATATCGTACCACCTCGGGAGGTAGAAAGGTTGTGGCGATCTCCGGATCAATTTCAGGTAGATTTAATGCAGGGTAATGCACATCATCCACCGCATTACTGATGTCTCCCACCACGCGGTAGGCTCCTTGCGCGATTTCCTCGGCTACAATGATCTGATCTTCGAGCAAGCTGTGCATAACTTCGTCGATCACAATATCCTGGTCGCTAGCCTGGGTTTGGCAGTAGGCTGCCCGGTCAATGGCTTTACCTCTGAAATAAAAAGCCCGCAAATCCTCACCGACGATGCCGTAACTGATCCCTCCGGCAGCTAAGCCTGCCTTGACACCAATGGTGTAGCCATCACCGAACTCGTTACCTCTTTTTTGAAATATCCTTCTGGTAAGCTCTGCGGTATGGAGCAAATGCATTGCATGCAACCGATCGAGTTTGCCCGGAAAAACCGCCGTAAAAGCATCGCCGGCAAAATAGGGGATGAAGCCCCCCCGCTGGTAAGCCAGGGAAACCAGCGGCTCAAAAATCTCATTCAGAATATGAGACAAACGCTCAGCCCCAATGGGGCCTTCCTTCATCAGAGACTCGGTTAGCGGCGTAAAGCCCGACAAATCGATATTTAGCGTAAACCCAACTATCTCACCGGAGAGTTCTCCGGCGAGCAAGCGTTGTTGAACAAAAGGAGGAATAAGTGGCTGCAAGTAAGAAAAGAATGGGTTATGGCTAAAGATACGTTCCCGCCTCCGGCAATCGCCAAAAAAACGACCGCCCGTAGAACTACGGGCGGTCATATGGGGAAGAATTTCGTCTCAGAATGGCCAGAAGATCAGTATCCGGCCAAAAGATATTCGCTTATTATATTGATCCGTCTGAAAAAATCGAAAAAAACTTCCAGTTTAAAAATTACGTGCACCGTCAAAAAGGGCAGAAGACAAGCTCAGTCCTCCTCCGATAGCGCAGGCAAATAAGAAAGCGTACAACAAAGTCATTGGTAAGTAGATTAAAAGTGATGAAAGCGGTGACTAAGTTGCTCATGGAATAGGGCATAAATAACCCCATTGCTTGGCAGAAAACCAAGTAATGGATAGAAAAAATCAATATTTTATGACTCATTGGGTTTTCAGCGTACCTGAAATGGGAGTTCCGTCCAAAGAAAGGTCTGCTATCAGCGTATTTCCGCCACCATCAATAGATGATGCCGGTTCAATCCTTCTACCATAAATTTGCAGTGAGCTGGTCTCTTTTTCAAGTAAAACGGGATGAAGCCCCAGTCGGTCTTTGCCTGAAATCACCAATACGGGGTCCTCATTCAGCTGACCGTTGAAGAACACGTGGTAGACATGTCCGGCAGAAATGCCATCACAGTGAGAAAGATCGAGCAAAACGACGTGCTGATTTAGAAGTCGGTGGAGAAGAACCACCCCGTTCTTCACAGCAACTTTCTGGGTAGTGATGTCCTGCCATTCAGGAATGCTCTTCAGGGCATGCTTTAATGCTAAGTGATGAGAAGTTTCATCCTGAGCATGCTCGGCCTTTTCAATGATTAAGTTCGAGTGGTTGTTCTCACTTATCCGAAAAAGAAACCCGCAAAGACAAAGTAACAACAAGCACAACACACCCAGGCCATAACGCCACTTCACCAGAGAATGGTTTCGGGCAGTCATCTGCATGATCATCTCATAATCCAGGTCATCAAAATCTTCCTGTTTACGAGGCTCGCGCCCGTCATCCGGAACCTGGAGCCCCTGGTCAACCACATAGCCGTCAAACTCACTTCTGAGTTTATCGAAGTCCTTTTTCACTTCAGGATCCTCCTCCAGCATCTTCTGGATCATCAGGGATTCCTTACGACTGGTCAGCCCCAGTACATATTGTTCTAAAAGTCCGCTCTTTTTCAGGTCATCACGGTTCATGCAATCATCTTATCGCACACCCGGAAAGGACTACCTTAGGGTGCTATGTCACACTAACGCAAAGCAACGCCTCGTGTTCAGAGATCTATGCAATAACAACCTGGTAAAAACTTCTTTTAGCCTTTTCCGTCGTAAGCCCATTTCAAGTAAAGAGCCCCCCAAGTAAACCCGCCACCGAAAGCCGTAAGAATAATATCGTCTCCCTTTTTCAGCTGAGATTCATAATCCCACAAGCACAGTGGAAGGGTCCCCGCCGTAGTATTTCCGTATTTGTGAATATTCACCATGACTTTTTCCAATGGGAAATCAGTCA
The DNA here is from genome assembly GCF_000373105.1 of Neolewinella persica DSM 23188. Lineage (GTDB taxonomy): Bacteria > Bacteroidota > Bacteroidia > Chitinophagales > Saprospiraceae > Neolewinella > Neolewinella persica. The sequence goes on from NZ_KB890413.1 coordinate 282,315, forward strand.
TCTTACTCACCGTTTGGATGATCCGAATATTGGCTTGATGGGGTACCAGCCAATCCAGCGAGTCCGAATCAAGGTTATTTCGTTTCATCACTTTTTTCACCACGTCGCTCATTCCGGTAACGGCAGCTTTAAAGACGGGTCGACCGTTCTGGCGCACAAAGTGCTCCCGGGCCATCACTGAATCAACGGTAGCCGGTTTTCGGGAACCTCCCGCTACTAAGTAGAGGTACTTCTCTCCACTTCCATCTCCATGGTGTTGATAATCGATGATGCCAATCCCTTCCTCCTCAGTTGGTTCCAGCAATACCGCTCCGGCACCATCCCCAAAGATCACACAGGTTGTACGGTCTGTGTAGTCAATAATGGAAGACATCTTATCTGCGCCAACTACGATGACCTTCTTGTGTGTCCCGCCTTCGATCATCTTTGCACCAACCGTAAGGGCATAAAGGAACCCACTACAGGCCGCGCTCAAATCAAAACCGAAAGCATTTGTCATCCCGGTATTATAAGTCGCAATATTCGCCGTATCAGGAAAGATGGAATCTCCCGTTACCGTAGCACAAATCACCAGGTCAATATCCAATGGGTCCGTATTAGTTTTCTCTAACAACCCCTTTAATGCCTCCGTTACCATGACGGAAGTTCCTTGCCCCTCCCCTTTCAGGATGTGGCGGGTTTTGATGCCGGTCCGGGAAGTGATCCACTCATCGTTGGTGTCAACAATGGTCGCCAGCTCGTCATTAGTAAGTACATAGTCAGGTACGTAGCCTTGAACACCGGTAATGGCTGCACGAATTTTGGACATATTTTGGATATTTTCGGTTAGGGCGCGCAAGATACATCAACAACTTTTGGCCTCACAACCGGGATTACAATGGAAATACCGACCGCTAAAAGCGCTTATTCTCCGGTCGCTGACCCATCATCGTTAGTTTCTTCGATCGATTGGAAGTCTCCAAAATCGCTGAGTGCCACCAGACCAAGGAAGGTAAGCAGGCCATTAAAGGCCAGAATAAGGAACCCAAACTCAAAGCCCAACATCAGTTCAGCGGAGTTAGCGTCGACCAGCATGGAGATGATCGGGGCAGCCAAACAAACGAGCAGTAATGCCGGTAGCTGAAAGTTTCCGATTTGCACCACTTCCCGTACCCGCAAACGGGTAAATAGTCCAAAAGCAAATAACCCAAGTAACGGGCCGTAAGTATAACCTGCCGCTTTAAACAAACTATTGATTACTGCCCGGTCACCAATGGTTTTAAAAGCAAGGATGACGAAGAACAGCAATACTGAAAAGCCAACGTGAACGTAAAGCCGCTTACGTTTATCCGCCGCTAATGCAACGTCATCTTTACCCCCGGGTACGGCTTCATTCATGCCCAGGAAATCAACGCAGAAGGAAGTCGTCAATGCCGTAAGCGCGCTATCAGCGCTCGAATATGCCGCAGCAATTAGCCCAAGAACAAATACCACCCCCGCGCCGGCAGGCAGGTGCCGAAGGGCGATACTCGGGTACAACTGGTCGGATGCTTCAGGGATGGCAAGCCCAACACTGGTAGCATAAATGTAAAGTAAGGCCCCCAGTGAGAGGAACAGAATGTTCGCAAAAATGAGCACGATGCTGAACGTAGCCATGTTTTTCTGGGCATCCCTCAAATTTGGCATGCTCAGATTCTTCTGCATCATATCCTGGTCTAGCCCGGTCATGACGATGGTAATCAGCGCTCCGCTAAAAAACTGTTTCCAGAAATTGTTGGGGTCCGTCCATCCGCCTTCGAAGTAAAACATCTGGCTATAATCGCTGTTACGAATCAACTCTACCATGCCTCCCAGGTCAGTTTCAAGCGCTTGACCGATAAAATAGACCGTTAGACCTGCAGCCAGGAGCATACAGATCGTCTGAAGGGTGTCAGTGTACACGATGGTTTTAATACCACCCTGAAAGGTATACAGCCAGATCAAGGCAATTGTGATCGCAACAGTAACGCCAAAAGGTACTCCCAGCGGACCAGTTACAAATTCCTGAAGTACAATTGCCACAAGGAAGAGGCGGAAAGAGGCTCCGATTACACGGGAGAGCAAAAAATAGAAGGCGCCAACCTTATAGGCATAGGGCCCTATCCGCCCTTTCAGGTACTCATAAATGCTGGTCAGGCCCAACCGATAGTACAGCGGCAAAAGAACCACTCCGATGAACAGATAGCCCAGCAAGTAGCCAAAAACCACCTGCATGTAGCTGAAAGCCTCGTTTGCCCCCCCCGCACCAACAGCGCCAGGCACACTGATAAAGGTGACGCCAGAGAGGCTGGCACCTACCATACCAAGCGCGACCAATGGCCAGGGCGATTTGCGCCCTGCCAGAAAGAACGACTCATTGTCGTTCCCCTTTCTGCTTGTCAGAAAAGAAATGAGTACCAACACCGCGAAATAAACGGCAATGATGCCAAGAATCGCGGTAGGACTTAGGGATGAATTCATAGTTGTCGGCCGCAATATAAGGTCATGCGGGGAATAGAGGGAAATAGTTCGGTATTCCTGCCTTTAGAAACGGCGAATCCTTCAGCAAAAGTCTGTACTAACGAATCAAGAGCGCAACTTTGCCAGCTCCGCCTTCAGCACACCAATACTCTGTACTCCGGCAGCACGAAACTTAATGTCCCCGTTTTGGAAAATGATGGTCGTGGGCATGGAGGACACCTTCAGTTTCTGGCAAATTTCCTGATTACGGTCCACATCAATTTTTATCAGACGTAGATCTTCTCCTTCATCTTTCTTCAATTGTTGGAGGATTGGGCTGTACGCATGACAAGGGCCACACCAAGTGGCAAAAAAATCGATCAGCACCGGAGTTTCACCGTTGATGAGATCACGAAAGGAGGTTGTTTGCTTGTTAGACATGATTTTTATTTTTAATAACCTCCGCACCCCCATTTCGGTTGCCTTACAGCCTGACCAGGCCATGGCGCTGCCCATCATCGTACCGCACAGCGAAGGCCGAAGGAAAACCGTTAGACTGCACAAAGGCCAGTGCCTTCTTTGCCGCTGCGGCATCCGTAAAATATCCGACAGTAATCCTCTGTAACTGTTTGCCAGGAATAGGTTCAGCCTGCAAATTACCAATGGCCCGAACCCTTTCGTACCTGCCGTCTTCTGCAACAAAGTCACGGGAGGCGCTGATCTGAATCCGATAAGCAACCGGTGCAACATTTTTTGGCGCGGACGCAGGTGCAGGGGGAGGACCAACAAGCCCCGGGTCAGGTCGGCTTCCGTTCCCCGCAGGCACGGTAGGTGGGGGTGGCAACTCTTGCTGGTTACCTCCACCTTGCACCTGCGGCCGCGCCCCCTGCCCCGTACTATTCTGGATAGCATTTCGCAACAGAAAAACGGGCTGGCCATAAAGAGAGGACCCGGCCTCGCTGGTCTCTACCTGATACTCCGCTCCCTGGTAACCTTCGCGCCGGATCACCACTTGGTAATTGCTTCCAGGCTGCAGGTTAAAATCATAAATGCCCGTCGGAAAAGTTCTTTTTTCTAATTCCGTGACCCGACCATCTGGCATCAATTCAAGTAAAGTCACCTCAGCGCCCCCCAGTTCCGACCCCGTCGTATTATCATACACCATCGCCTTAAGTCGTGCCCTCCCTGCCCGAAAGTTTAAGGTATAAATATCCGTTTCCGTTGTGTTAAACTTCACTTCGTCAAAGCTTCGGTTACTCGTCAGGTAGCCCCTCCCGGTACCCGCAGCAAGCGAGAGTCCATAATCATCGGCAGACGAATTTACCGGCCGCCCCAGGTTCTCCGGCCGCTGAAAATCGCCGAGGCCATCCACCGCCGACCGAAAGACGTCCAAACCGCCAAAACCCGGGTGGCCGTTACTGGCAAAATACAGCACGCCACTTTCCAGGTCGTAAAACGGCGTCACCTCATCGCTGACCGTATTGATTGTTCGGGAAAGTGGCCTTGCCACCGCAAAAGTTGTTGGATCTTCTGCCCGAATCTGCGTACTAACGTAAATGTCCATTCCACCCTTCCCCCCGGGGCGGTCACTGGCAAAATACAGGACGGCTAACCCATCAGAGCCGATAAATACGGAAGGAAAAGTATTGGTGGATCCCGGTTGGTTCACCTCCGCGTTCAAGCGCTCCGGCTGGCTCCAGATGCCGGAAGCATTCCGGGAACCACGGAATATTTCGCAGCGATTCGTCGCATCCTCACCCGTCAACCCACTACAAATGGTAAAGAAGAACACCTGCCCGTCTGCGCTGAAACTTCCCGTCCCGAACTCCCCTTCGGCAATAACGGGAAAGCCTGGCGGCACCGTCGCTTTCGTCCATTCTTTAGCCTGCAGCCGGCTTTGGTAAAGCCGGCTCTGCCCACCGGCAGTGCTCGTAAAAAACAGCTGATCGCCGGCAATCGCTACCGGCCCAAACTCATCGGCACTGGTATTTACGCCCCTACCTGGCCGATCGATGTCTACAGCTCCGGGCACCGACACATCCTCCTGTGCCAGGCGTAGCCCCATCAGTTCGTTGTTGACAATCTCTTTTACGATAGCTCGGTCAGCCCCATTGTAAGACTCTATAAACAGCCCCAACTGCCGGCGCGCCTGTTCGTACCGGCCATCCTGCTTCAATGCCCTGCCATACTGCAGGCCCAGCAAGGGCCAGCGTTGATCGTCCGCCTCCAGAAACTGGTAGGCATTAGCTGCTTTTTTGTAGTCCCGTACCCGATCAAACAACTCTGCCGCTTTAAACAGTATCTCTTTTTTGCGTGGCTTCTGGTCGTAAGCCTTCCGGTAGTTCTCCGCTGCCGCAAGGTAGTTTCCCGCTAAAGTCTCCACTTCCGCATTATGGATGAGTTTCTTGTAGGGCAATTCCGCCGAAGTAGTCGTTCGCGGCCCCCCACAGGCACTGAATACCAGTAGCAGACAAATGATACAATTAGCCCTGAGGCCGGGTAGGGTCGTCGGTTGGAAGGTCATGTGCAGATAGTGTAGCCAAACTCTAAATCTTGGAAAAGGTAGGGGATTTTAAGCAGACCCAACGGTATTCCGGGCCCGGTTTATTGATTTTTGTGCTATCGTTCGACCACAAAAGCCAGGCATTGCCAGTTTACGGCATTCCCGCGTGCATCCATTGGTTCTGCCAGCGGCAGGTGATCGGTCCAATCGTCCAACCGCCAACCGGCCTGCCGGAGGTGGTCAAGTATTTTCACGGGAGGGTATGCCTTACGCCAGCTATCTGGCTGGAGGAAATTGAGCGGAGACACGGTAATGAGGCGACCACCAGGTTTGAGGACCCGCCGCCACTCTGCAAAAGCGGAGAATGGGCCTGGCAAGCGGTCAATCAGAAAGGTGTTGATGATCACATCCAGCGACGCATCGGGAAAAGGAAGGGCTTCGGCCCGGGACAGTCCAAAGTGCAGGTTTTCCAGTTGGTAGCCGTCCAGGGCCGGAGTACCCCAGCCAAACCGGATCAGGTTAGGTTGTAAGTTTACTCCTTGCGTCCAGAAGTCACGGGCCTGGCGCAGCATTTGGTAACTAAGGTCCAAACCGTACACGTCCCAGTCAGCGTACCGTTGTGCCAATGTGGCCGCTATACGCCCAACGCTGCAGCCCAGGTCGGCTACTGCAAGTGGTTGTTTACTAACCGGAAGCCAGGTACTAACGTATTCCAGCAATGTAGCAAAAGGATAACCCCCGTGTAGCTCGTCGGCCAGGTGGAGAGCCGTCTGTCGGGTCACCAACGCATCGTAGCGTTCGTAAACGTCGCCGGCTATTTCCGCTTCCGACTTTTGGTAATAAAAAGGAACACCCCGCCTTACGGAAAGGGGCGCCGGGAGTAATCTGCCAAAATCTAAATCAGACAAACCTTAAGCGCTGAAGCTCGTTCCACAACCACAAGTTTCCGTAGCATTGGGATTATTGAAGGTAAACCCACGGTTATTCAGCCCCGTGGCCCAGTCGATCTCCATTCCGATCAGGTAAAGTGCGTGCCCCGGCTTCATCAAAACAGTTTCATCGCCAATCTGGTACAGCTTATCATCTTCTTCCGGAAGATCGAAGCCCAATTGGTATTCAAAACCAGAACAGCCACCACCGCGCACACCGATGCGAAGGAAGTGATCCTGATCGACTTTAAGCTCCGCACGCAACTCTTTGAGTTGTACCAAAGCAGAAGGAGTGATCGTAATTGGGGAAGTAGAAGTAGCAGTCTGTACGTCGGCGCTCATGTTATAGATTTTGGCTCGGCAAAATTACAAAGTTTACCTTTGGTGCTGGTTAAACAACCGGGGTATGATTCTGGTTGATATCCGAACAGTATTGTATGGTCGGGAGGTCGTTTTATGACAATTCCCCACCAGCAGAAAAAAAATAACATGGATCTGACGACCCTTCTGGTACTTTTTCTTGGCTTTGCGCTCATTGCGGGTATCCTCTTTGCTACCATAAACAATACCCTTAAGCAACTCAACGATACCATTATCGCTTTAGTAAAACGTGCTGAAGCACCCGTCGCCACTACTAAAGGCGATGCAAAAGAGAACACGAATGCACTGCGGTTACAAGCCTGTGAGCGACTGACGTTGATGCTTGAGCGGATCAATGTGCCAAATCTTTTATTACGCATTAATCCCGCTGCAGACACAAGCGCCCAAGCCTATACCGCCAACCTCTTGCTGACCATCCGTGAGGAGTTCGAGTACAACGTTACCCAGCAGATATATGTAAGCGATGCGTTGTGGTCCATCATGGTTCAGGCGCGCGATAATGTTAGCCAGCTGATTATCCGGGCAGCCGAAGGGGCAGAGAGTGGGACACAGGTAGCCAGTCGCCTTCGTTTAATGAGTAGTCGCCAGCCAGACGATGCCATTGGCGTTGGCCAGGCCGCCATCCGCAGAGAGGCCAGCTTGGTGCTGTAGTATTTTTCGGCGCGGGCACAGGTGCAGGGTTTAGGGACAAATACGCAAACTCACCTGCCCGTCAGTGAGGCCCAGCTTCACTATGACTGGAGTATTGCCAGCTATGCCAGTCCCAGGGCTACGGTTAAAACAGCCGAAGCCTGGGCAGAGATTGATTTCCGCGCAGAACTTAAAAACATAACGGTACCCACCCTGATTATTCACGGTAAAGCCGACAAAATAGTCCCCATCGAAACTGCCGGCGATCGGGCCACCAAAGGAATCTCCGACAACCAATACCACCGTATCGACGATGCTCCACACGGTCTCGGGCTAACGCACCAAGACAAATTGAATAAGTTGCTATTAGCTTTTATGGGCAGCTGATCCTCATTCATACAATGTTGTAAAAGTTATTTCCACGTTAAAAGGGGGTGGACAAGGAAGACCAAAACCAGTAGACGCTGTTGCAACAACGCGCATATTTGGAAAGGACTTAAACCCTAGCCCCCCTTTCCCGTGTTAGTTACTTCACACGGCATGAAAGACAAAACAATCCTCATTACGGGAGCAAACGACGGTATTGGCCGCGCCACCGCAGAGCGGCTGGCTGGCTGGGGTGCGCATTTGGTCCTCGCTTGTCGTGACGAGGTAAAAGCGCAGCTCACCGCGCAGGCGATTACCGAAAAAACCGGCAATCAGAACATTGACACCCTGCCCCTTGACCTGGCAAGTTTCTCTTCCATTCGCGCTGCCGCCGACGAGTTCCTCGCGGAACACCCCAAGCTTGATGTCCTGATCAATAATGCCGGTTGTTATACCGACAGCCTTGAACTTACAGAAGACGGCTACGAACTACAGTTCGGCGTCAATCATCTTGGTCACTTTTTACTGACCATGGCCCTGATGCCCGCCATTCGCTGTTGCCGGCTTTGTAGCCGGGTCATCAACGTCAGTAGCGCCCTACACAAAAAAAGCGGACTCGACTTCGGCAGCTTCAAGGGAGAACACGGACCCAAAGCCTACAACGGATCGAAGCACTACGCCCAGAGCAAACTGGCCAACGTACTCTTTACCATGGAACTGGACCGTCGCTTCGGTGAAGAGTTGACCACCAACTGCCTGCACCCCGGTGTAGTCGGTACCCGCCTGGCCAACAAGAAGGCAGGTACCCTCACCAGCGCAGTGTGGTCAATGTACAAGCCCTTCGCCATCACCCCCATGAAAGGCGCTGACACCTCTGTGTACCTGGCTGCCAGCCCCGAGGTGAAGGATGTTTCAGGCCGCTATTTCGATGAAAACCAGTGCCTGCAGAAACCCTCCAGTATTGCGCGCAATGAACAGCTTGCCCGTCGACTTTGGGAGTATAGCGAACAGGCGGTTGCCGGTTTTTTGCGTGAAGAGGCTTAGTTAATAATTGAATGAGAGAATAATGAAATAATGGAATGGCTGCCGCTATTTCCACTCCCTGCGCTACGCTTGTTCGTCTAAGGTGAGCGCCCGCAGGGCAGCGAACGGCACCTGCGGTAGCCATTCGCTTATTCTCTCCTTCAATTATTCAATTATTTCCCTGCGCTGCAACTAATCCCGCCCTCCATATCATTATCCCCCCGACGAAGCAACCCAACCATGATTTTGATCAACAAAAATAAACGGTTCGACCGGCGAGATATGCGCCGGGGTATTAATTGCTAAGCCTCCGAAACGGGCTTAATAATTATGCCCCGGACATGTCCTCTCCCCAATATAGTATTGTAGTCTTTTGGCCCTGTAGAGTTCCCGCAGCAGTCTGCTCGCTGCGCTCGTGCAGTAGCCCTGCAAGACCAAAGAACTACCAGACCAAGACTATTTTTTCCGATGTGGCGCAATTGGTTAGCGCATCCGCCTGATACGCGGAAGGCTGGTGGTTCGAGTCCACCCATCGGGACGATTGCCGAAAGGCCAAACATTGGTGCGTAGCTCAGTTGGTAGAGTAGCGGTCTCTTAAACCGTGGGTCGTGGGTTCGAACCCCACCGCACCAACCAGGTTGCAAGTTGCAGGTTGCAGGTTGCACCCTGCAACTTGAAAAAGGTGATGTAGTTCAACGGTAGAGCAGTGGATTGTCTATCCACAAGTTGCGGGTTCGAATCCCGTCATTACCGCAAAATAAATTATTGTCCCAAACGGCCCTGCGTTAAACCGTTGGCATGCCGTGGGGCAAGGGGGCGAGGGACTGGTGGAGCAGTTGTGCTCATCAATCCCCAGCCCTTTTTCTGGTTTTCTAGCTCAATGGTAGAGCCACGTCCCGTTAAGGCGAGGGTTGCGAGTTCGAATCCCGCGGAAACCGCATAGTGATTGTTGGAAAGCCCGTCCCTTCCCACTTGGGGAGGGGCGGCTTTTTTCTTACGTGCCTGTTTAGCACAACACTCCACCAGCGCCACCTGCACCTGCCCCCAATAGCTATAAGGGCGCCCAAAAAACACGTTCGTCGATATCTCACCCCAACGTATCGATTCCTGCGAGTTAAAAACCAACGGATTCCCCGCTCACACCTTTCTTCTGAAAACCATTCATTCATGAAACCACTCTACCTACTATTACTCCTCCTGATGGCCTGCGGTTTCTTTGCCTGCACGACGGACCAGGCACAGGACGCCACCGAAATTACGCCTGCTCCTGAAGGCAAAACGCTGGACGCTTTTAGCTTTACCGAATTTACCGAACTGCTGGTTGACTTCGACGTTTTTGACGAAACCTCCCTGAAAGAGGAAGGGGATTATGGTGCCGGAGATTTCCGCCTCTACTATGACGAAGAAGGGGATCTTGTACTCGACCCACTCACGGAAGGCAGTTACCTACCCGCTTCTGAATACGCCGACCCAATCACTGCGCTACCCGCACGTCAATGGGCTTCATCGATTGCACTTGGCTTCACCACCGCTTCGGCTGACCAACTGAACAGCTGGTTAACCAGGAATTTCAGTAGTCAGCCATCGATCGACCTCCGCATAATCCTTGTGGAAAATGGCACCATTTTATTCCAGGGTACGCCTACTACGGAAGAAGCTTTAGCTGACTTTCCGGATATGGACTGGTTCTAACACAAGTTCCCGGGAATCTTTCCCACCTTTACGTGGTGACAGATTCTCGATCAAATTCTTTTCATTACTTCCTCCACCTCGCCTACGACGGCACCGCCTACCGCGGCTGGCAACGCCAGCCCCACAACGTGGTATCCGTCCAGCAAACACTAGAGGAGTGCCTGAGCGAAGTCCACGGCCGCGAGATCGTCCTCGGGGGCTGTGGTCGGACGGATGCCGGTGTGCATGCCTCCCAGTACTACGCTTACCTGCGGGCGGAACGGCCGCTGCAAGACAAGTATGTCTTTATCGTCAATAAACGGCTGCCTAATGACATTACGTTGCACGCCGCCCTCCCGGTGCCCCTTAACTCCCAGGCCCGGTATGACGCTACCGAACGTACCTACGACTACTTCCTTCACGGAAGGCCCGATGCCTTCCTCGGTCGCTTCAGCGGACAGTATGATTTTCAGGCTTTTGACCCCGAAGCAGTAGCCGCTACCCTCCCCCTCCTCCTGAAACACCAGGATTTTCGGGCATTCTGCAAAACCCCGGACCGCCATAATACGACCATCGTAAAATTTCGCCAGGCGACGCTTTACCGCACCGCTACCGGCGATCGATACCGCCTACGTTTCGTTGCCAACCGTTTTCTGCGGGGCATGATCAGGCTGTTGGTCAACGACCTGATGCTGGTGGGGACTGGGAAACTCTCGCAGCAGATATTCGCCGAAATGCTGAAAACCGGGGTGCGGCAGCCCCACTTCCAGCTGGCCCCCTCTGAAGGATTGTTCCTCACGGGGGTCAGCTATCCTTACATTGATCGGGAGGCGGAGCTACCCGTCAGCGGCCAGATAATATGGCACGAAATACCTTATCTTGAAGGATAATTACCTTGCCTGATGAGAATTACTGCGCCGTTCACCATCCTTCTTTTCGTTATCCTGGTTGCCTGCGAAACAGCTCCGGAGGTTGTTGCTACCGAAGTGACAACTGCCGAAACATCAACCGCCTATGACCCCGCCTTTGCCGCGCGCGTCGGTGCTGACGATTACGGTATGAAGCAGTACGTTATGGCCTTTCTCAAAGCCGGCCCGAACCGGGACCGGGACAGTACCGAAGCCGCTCGACTCCAGGCCGGCCACATGGCCAATATTCGCCGGATGGCTGAAGCCGGAGAGCTCGTTCTTGCCGGTCCTTTTCTCGACGACGGGGAGCTGCGGGGCATCTACATCTTTAACGTAAAGACCATTGAAGAAGCCCGGGCACTCACCGCTACGGACCCGGCCATCCAGGCGGGCAGCCTCGTCATGGAGCTTAAACCCTGGTACGGTTCCGCAGCCATGATGGAGATCAATGCGATGCACTCAAGATTAAAGAAACCAAGCGAATAGCCTGGTTGGCCATCTTCTTCAGCCCTGCTTCACTCCCGGTTTTTCGAATCGATCCAGATCGTCACGGGTCCGTCGTTCACCAGCGCCACCTGCATATCCGCCCCAAACTCTCCCGTGGCTACTGGCCGCAGCGCCGTAAACGACAAAGTTTTCACGAAAGTCTCGTATAGCGGGATCGCCACCGGAGGCTTCGCACTCCGGATAAAACTAGGCCGGTTCCCCTTTTTAGTACTCCCGTACAAGGTAAACTGAGAGACGACCAATAAGCCGCCATCTACGTCTACTACACTCCGGTTCATCAGGCCCTCATCGTCGCCGAAGATCCGCAGGCGGCTGATCTTCCCGCTGAGCCAGTCAATGTCCTCCTGCGCATCGGCCTCCTCGATCCCCAGCAATACCAGCAGCCCCGGGCCGATTTCACCGGATACCTGACCGGCAATGGTTACGGAGGCGGAGGAGACTCTTTGGATTAGTGCGCGCATATTTCATGGTTACCCGGTCCTTAGCCGGTGGGTAAAATAATCAGCATAAATGCCGGGGAACAAAACTACAATGCCTTTTCCATTATCCAGTCCTCCATCAGGTACCCGTGTCCGATGTCGGTATCAAACCTACCCACCTTTTCAAAGCCCAGGTATTCATAAAACCCCACCGCCTTATTTTCATAGTTCACATCCAGCCGCAGCGTTTGCTGGCCTGCGGCCCGGGCGATGGTTTCGATCTTATGGGTCATCGCTTTACCGTAGCCCCTTCCCTGCACGGAGGGCAGGGCGTAGAGTTTATGAATCTTGGTGGTTCCGGGCAGGTAATCGAGCTGATGGCTGACGTAGCCGACGGGCTTGAAACGTACAGTCTTCGCCTTAGGGTACTGCAAATTGGGACTGGGCTGCTGGTTTCCAGACTGTCTTTCCAGTAACAGGTGAAAAACGTGGCCTTTAGCCACTTGCGCTTCGATGGCCTCCAGGCTATACATCATCCCCAGCATATAATCGATTTGCGCTCCGGAGAGGATATCGCCAAAGGTGTCTGGCCAGGTATTGTGGGCGATTTGCCGGATGGTCTCGTACTCAGCAGGGGTGACGGGAAGGATACGGTAATCAATCATAGAACAGAAGTGAATACTAGAATGAGCGAATAATACGGAGGTAATCTTATTATCTCCTTTAAAAATTCAATTATTCACCAATTCTCTCATGCAACTCGGGTCCATTATTTCGCACATTCCCGACCATTGAACCTACGGGGTAGTACTCCAGCGTACCGTCTGGCGGAGTATGCAGCAGGTCCAGTACATCTGCCAACGGCAGGTTCCGGTCCAGCCAGTGGCTTTGGGTCGCTTCGTTGACTAGTAACATTGGCATTCGATCATGGATCGGGGCCATTTCAGCATTGGGGGCACCGGTGATGATCGTGTAGGTAAATACCGGATCGGTATTGCCGTCTTTAGGTTGCCATTGTTCCCAAAGACCTGCCATGACGAGCAGGCTACCGTCGGAGGGCTTGATCCGAAAAGGGGTTTTACCGCCGTCGTGGCGTTGCCACTCGTAGAAGCTATCGGCAATGACCAGGCACCGTCGTTCGCGGATAGGTTTACGGAAACTGGGCTTGTCCTCAATCCCTTCGCTGCGGGCGTTGATCATTCGGGCACCGATCTTCAGGTCTTTTGCCCAGAAGGGTACCAGCCCCCACCGAAAAAGGTCGAGTTGGTCGGGGTTCCGATCAGTAATCACCAGACCCGACTGGGTCGGAGCAACGTTATAGTTTTTTACCAGTCCGTTCATCGGTAGCTGGAGCTGTGGCGAAAATTGTTTCCGGAGTTGTTCTTCGGTGATGACGATGGAGTAGCGGCCGCACATGGATGGTCAGGTTATCGGGTTGTCAAGTTGTCGGGTAATCCTGACGATAAAATGTCCCAGGGTAGCGAAAGTTTTTGAAACACAGGCTATTTCAGGGCGGGGCCGCAGGTACAAAATTGGTTAAAAAGCAAAGTGGCAGCCCGCAGGTGCTTTGTTCCCTAGCCAAGACATTCCTGCCTTCCAACTTCCCATGCACCTGCGACCGCGCCTGAAGGGCATACAAAAGCCCCGTCCGATTTTCATCAGACGGGGCTTCTCAATTTTCTGCGGAGAAAAATGAAGGTTACTTCATCTTCTGTGCGATCTCAACGACCTCGTAGCCTTCGATCACATCGCCTTCTTTGATGTCATTGAAGCCTTTGATGTTCAGACCACATTCCATACCGGCACGGACTTCCTTGACGTCGTCCTTGAAGCGCTTGAGGCTCGCCAGTTCGCCGACCATACCTTCTTTGAGCGGGTAGACAACGATGCCGTCGCGGATAATACGGATAAGTGTATTGCGGGTGATCTTGCCCTCGTCGACGTAACAGCCGGCAATGGTACCGATCTTGGAAATTTTGAACGTTTCCCGAACGGACACCTGGCAAATGGTACGCTCCTCCTTGGTAGGTTCGAGCATGCCTTCAATCGCATCACGAATTTCTTCGATCGCTTTGTAGATAACCGAGTAGGTCTTGATTTCCACACCTTCGCGTTCGGCCAGCTTTCGGGCCGAGCCACTTGGGCGAACCTGAAAACCAACAATGATTGCTTCTGAAGCCGTAGCCAAAAGGATATCCGAGTCGATGATCTGACCAACGGCCTTATGGATCACGTTTACCTGAACGGTCTCTTGAGAAAGCTTGATCAGGGAGTCAGCCAAAGCTTCTACGGAACCATCTACATCACCTTTGACGATGAGGTTAAGCTCTTTAAAGTTACCGAGTGCCAAACGACGTCCAATCTCATCGAGAGAGATCCGTTTGCTGGCACGGTTGGCTTGTTCGCGGGAAATCTGTGCACGGCGGCTGGCCAACTGGCGGCTTTCCTGCTCATTCTCCATCACCTTCAGCATTTCACCCGCTTGCGGAGCGCCGTTGAGACCAAGCAGTAGCGTTGGGCTACCTGGCTTGACTTCTTTCACGCGCTTATTACGTTCGTTGAACATGGCTTTCACACGGCCGCTGTGCTCACCGGCCACAATGATGTCCTGAATGCGGAGCGTCCCGTGGTTAACGATGATCTTAGTAACGTAGCCTCGGCCATGTTCCAACGATGCTTCCACAATGGTGGCAATCGCAGGGCGGTCGGGGTTTGCTTTCAATTCGAGGATTTCGGCTTCGAGCATGATTTTTTCCATCAGATCGTCAATGCCAATTCCTTTCAGCGCGGAGATGTCCTGGCTCTGGTACTTACCACCGTACTCTTCGATGGAATAGCCCATTGCAGCCAGCTCGCCCTTAATCTTGTCGGGATTAGCCCCGGCCTTATCAATCTTGTTGATGGCGAAGATCATTGGAACGTTGGCGGCTTCAGCATGGCTGATGGCTTCCTTTGTCTGTGGCATGATGTCGTCATCAGCCGCAATGATGATCACGGCGATGTCCGTCACCTTCGCACCACGGGCACGCATGGCCGTAAAGGCTTCGTGACCAGGTGTATCGAGGAAGGTAATTTTCTTACCGTCCTTGTTCTTTACTTCGTAGGCGCCGATGTGCTGGGTGATACCGCCGGCTTCGCCTTCGGTTACCGTAGCTTTACGGATGTAATCCAGGAGGGAGGTCTTACCGTGGTCAACGGGACCCATTACGGTAACAATTGGTGGACGTTCCACGAGGTCTTCCGGATCATCTACCCACTCGTCTTCCTCTTCCACATCTTCTTCGGCGGAGATGAATTCTACTTCGTGTTCGAATTCTTCTGCTACGAGTTCGATGATTTCTGCATCCAAACGCTGGTTGATGGAAACGATCACACCGGCATTCATACAGGCCATGATTACGTCTCCTACGCCCACATCCATCATATTGGCCAATTCCTGGGCCGTGATGAACTCCGTTACCTGAAGCTTGTCCGTGGTGCGTTCGGCCTCGATGGCTTCCTGGCGTTCACGGATACGTTCGCGGTTGTCACGCCGCTGACGCTGACGTTTCTTTTTGCCACCACCACCCTGAAGGCGGGCCATGGTTGCTTTGATCTTATCTTCGATTTCCTTGGCGGAAACTTCGCGTGGTTCGTTGTTTCGGCTATTGCTGCCAGCACCCGTACGGCCACGATTAGAACCACCAGATCCGGAACGGCTGCGAGGTCCTCCTCCGGAAGTCCCCGTAGTGCCGGGGGAAGTCGTAATCTTTTTACGCTTACGCTTACGCCGCTGCTCTTCTTGCGTTGGCTTCTTCTCCGGTTTTTTAATATCGATCTTACCCATGACCTTAAGGCCACGGAGTTCGGGCGTACCGGTACCGGCGCGGATTACATTTGGTGCTTCGGGAGTAGCCGGAGCTGCAGGCGGAGGCGTTGCACTAGCTGGCTTTGCCGGCGGAGGATCCACAGGGGCCTTGGCTGCAGGTGCTGGTGCCGGCTTGGGTGCTGGCTTTGCCGGTGCCTTAGCTGCTGGCTTTTTCTTAGAGGGTTTCCCCGCACGCTTAGCTGCATCGAGATCAATCGTCCCTAAAACTTTCAGTCCCGGAGCCTTACGTTCTCCACTAATGGGAGCTTCAGGCTTCGCAGCAGGTGTTTCGGCAGCAGGAGCTGCGGGTGCCTCTGGCTTTGCCGGTGCTGGCACAGCGGGCTTTTCAGCCGCAGGAGCTGGCGTTTCCTTTGCTACGGGCGCTGGTTCCACAGGCTTTTTCACAGGTACCGGTGGTACCGGCGGCGGCGGCGGTGTTGGCCGTGCAGCTATTGGTGGCGGTGGCGGCGGAGGAAGTGTTCGGCCGGGAGTTGGAGGTGGGGGCGGAGGCAAGGGAGTAGCCGTAGGACGAGTGTTAAACTCCATAGAGTCAGCCTTCTTTTTGTCCTGCAGTGCTTTTGCGAACGCCTCACGCACCACATTCTCCATATCCGGTGTCAGCTTAGCCGTGGGTTTGTTCTCCACGTCAAAGCCTTTACTGGACAGGTGCTCGACGATTGTCGAGGTGGCCACATTAAGTTCGTTCGCTACTTTGATTAGTCGTTTACTCATTCGATCTTTTAAGCACTGCAATATTTAACCGCGGAGTGCTGCCGCGGGGCGATTTAGAAAAACCCTAAATAGCCGTGGTTTCCTCTTTCCAACACCGCTTTAAGAGGAAGAATTCCGAAACAATTTCCGGAAAGCGAGGCAAAGATAAGGTACAGAGAGAAGAAAACAGTAACTGTTACGCTTCGTCTTCATAACCTTTTCAACAAGCCTTCTATTGAGTTAGTTGCATATAGTTAAGCCGGAGGGCTTTCAGACCCTCCGGCTCAACGGCTTCTACTGCGTTTTTACTCCTCTTCCGAAGGAGCGGCAGCTTCGGCAACGGGCACCTCTGCAGGAGCTTCTGCTGGTACTTCTGCTGGCACTTCTGCAAATGCTTTGGCGGTTTCAGGAGTAGGTGCTTCAGTTGGTGCAGTAGCCGCCACTTCCGCTGGTTCGGGAGTAGAGATTATCTTAACTTCTTCGTCAAATTCCGCCGCCAGGACTTTGAGTACGTTGGTCACGGTCTCTTCTTCCAGGTCGGTCCGGCGAACCAGATCTTCGACGCTGAGTTCGAGTACAGAACGGGCCGTATCACAACCAATGGACTTGAAGGCATCCAGTACCCACATCTCGATTTCATCCTTGAATTCTTCCAGGTCGACATCGTCAATTTCCACTTCGTTGTTGCGGTAGACATCAATTTCGAATTCCACCAGCCTGCTGGCCAGTTTGATGTTCGTACCACCTTTGCCGATGGCAAGGCTGACCTGGTCTGGTTCCAGGTACACCTTTGCACGGCGGCCTTCCATATCGAGGTCGATGTTGGAAACACGTGCCGGTGTAAGGCTACGCTGAATGTAGAGCGACGTATTGTTGGTGTAAGGAATTACGTCGATATTTTCCTGGTTCAGCTCCCGGACAATGCCGTGGATACGCGAACCTTTCATACCGACACAAGCGCCGACCGGATCAATACGATCGTCATAGCTCTCAACCGCGACCTTAGCACGTTCGCCAGGAATACGGACGATGCCTTTGATCGTAATCAGACCATCTTCGATTTCCGGAACTTCCTGTTCCATCAGCTTCGCAAGGAAACGTTCGTCGGTGCGCGATACGATAACCACCGGGTTATTGTTGTTGCGCATCTCCACTTCCTTAATGATACCACGGACCATGTCTCCCTTACGGAAGTAATCTCCACGGATGGTTTCTACCCGGGGCATAACGAGTTCGCGGCCATTAGCGTCGTCGATCACCAGGATCTCACGCTTGAGGATTTGCTGTACTTCGCAAAGCACCAGATCGCCAACGCGTTCGGTGTAGCTGCGGTAGAGCTCGTCTTTTTCGAGGTCCATAATACGGCTGATGAGCGTCTGCCGTGCAGCCATGATCGAACGACGACCAAAGTCTTCGAGGAAGAGTTGCTGGTAGCATTCTTCTCCTACTTCGTAGTCTTCATCAACGGCCAATGCCTCCGAAAAAGAAATTTCGGCCAGCTCATCGGTTACCTCTCCATCGGGTACAATTTCTCGTACGCGCCAGAGTTCGAGGTCTCCGCGGTTAGCGTTCACGATGATGTTGAAATTTTCATCGGTGGTAAACTTCTTCTTGATCAGGGTCCGGAATACGTCTTCCAGCACCCGCACCATAGTGGGGCTGTCAATCGCTTTTCCGGAGCTGAAGTCCTTAAAGATTTCTACTAGATTCATAGCTAGAAACTGATTTTTACAATTGATTTTTTAATGTCAGCGTAGGAAATTTTAGTCTCCTGCACCACCGTTTTCTTGCGCTTGCCTTCTTTGATCCTGACTTTAGCTTCCAGGACCAGGTGGTCCGCTTCGGCTGCCGTCATTTTCCCGGCGTGCTTTTCACCATCCTCAGTGGTCACCTCCAAGTTCCTGCCTACGTTTTTCACGTACTGGCGGTGAAACTTTAGCGGCCGGCTCACGCCAGGGCTACTGACGTTGAGGGTGTATTTTTCGCCCAGTGGTTGCTCCTCATCGAGGTAGGCCTCCACAAAGCGACTGATGCGCTGGCACTTGCGAAAGGTCATGGACGAATCGGAATCGACAAAAATATCAAGCTTGGTATTGCTCAGGTTAATGTCGACCACAAAACAGTCCGTAAAGTCCTCGCTAGTAGCGAACATTTCTTCCAGCATTCCGGTGATGTGTTCTTCCATCGGGTGTACTTCTTTGCATTTAAACCATTCGTTGCACCTGCGTCCGCGCCAGAAAACTGAATAGTTATGGCACAAAAAAGAGGGAATCTAAACGATTCCCTCCGGGTGCTTTTAACGGCCTTGTGATGCAAAGGTAACGCTTTCTTTTTAAAAGAGTTGAATTGGAGGCCGTACAAAAGAACTGCTCCGGAAACATCAATAGTTTCCGGAGCAGTAATCAGGTTTTGCGGGGCGACGGTGCGCAGGGTGCAAAAACCGTTTAAAGAGCAGGGTTAAAGCCCCTCCGGTACCAGTACGCCGTTAATAAGGTGAATGACACCATTAGAGGCCTGGATATCGGTTAGGTCGAAATTGACGCTGGTATCATCATCAATGAAGATGAAGAAATTACCATCTCCGTCTACCCGTATGTCAATAACGTCGTCTGGATTAAGCGTTGGCACCGTTCCTGCGGCCAGGTCGGTACTTCGTACGTTTCCAGTTACCACGTGGTAGGTCAGTACTTTGGCGAGCTGCTCGACGGTCAGTGAGTCGACTACGTCCGAAATGGCCTCGAAAGCTGAATTTACCGGCCCAAATACAGTCAGCGGATCCGTACCGCTAAGCGCACCAACCAGGTCGGCTGCAATCAGGGCGCTTTCCAGTTCAGAAACGCCTTCTGCCTTGACGGTGAAGTCCACAATGGTTTGAGGAGTGAGCACTTTACTCACGGCATGGATGACGCCATTGGTACCAAACACATTCGGTACTAACACATTGGCATCAGTATTTACCGATACGCCACCGGTACTGCTGTTAACCAGCAAGGACAGTGCGGAGCCACCGGGGCCGGAAGCGCTGAGAGAAGTGACAAAGTTATCACCATCTGCCAAATCTCCGGCTGGTACCGAAGTACCCAGAACATGGTATAGCAACAGGTCACTGAGTTCTTCATCAGTAACACTTTCCAGGTCGATATTAGCTTCGGTAAAAGCATCGTCAGTGGGGGCAAAAATGGTAAGGGTGCCTTCTCCGTTTACCGTTTCGTCTAGTCCGGTACGCTCCAGCGCAGCGATCAGAGAGGTAAAACGCCCATCGATTCTGGCGCGGTCGAGCAAGCTCGGCGGCAGAAGTACTTTGTCGATGGCGTGAATGGTACCGTTAACTGCTTCCACGTCCGGCACCACTACTGTAGCCGATTCGTTGATGGTTATACTGGTTCCGTCATTATCAACAAACAGCGGCAATTGGGCACCGCCAGGTCCGGTTTTATTTTCCGTCAGCAGCTCTGTGCGGCCTGAAGGAATGGCACTGGAAACGATATTGCTACCCAAAATAACGTGGTAAGCGAGAATATTCGCAAGTGCATCATCCGAAAGGGTACTCAAATCGACACCGAGGTCGGTAAAAGCATCATCGGTAGGCGCAAAAACGGTAAGCTGGCTGGAGGAGACGTCGAGAAAATCGTCCAGTCCGGTACGCTCTAATGCAGCTGTAAGGGTGGTGAAACGGCTGTCGGCAGAAGCCACGTCGGTGATGGTTCCAATAACTGGATCAATGGGACCGTCTTCATCGTCGTCACAAGCCGAGAAACTGAAGATAGTAAGCAAAAGGATGACTGTCCATCCGAGGGATAGTTTACGCATAATATTAGGTTTTAAAGCGGAATGCACTCAGGTTAATGGGTTCAGATAATTCCGCTGGTATGGTTGATAGTATTACTATCTCCAATGGGAACGAAGCTGAAAATGTTCTCTAACAAGAGACGTTAAGCAAGCCCATTAGCAGACTAGTGTTAAAGTTGATTTTTTTTCGAACCTGAGACTCACGAATCCCCTCTTAAAGTCGTCCTACCCTCTTTTTTTAATGCCTGGCAACGTAAATCAAGCGTTAGTAGTCAACTTGCTTAATCATGTTGTACCGCCGGAGCGTCCCATCCACGATCATCGGGGTTGTTTTCCAAATGGTCCAGTGCACTCTGGATCGACAAAAAGTTATGTGCTGCTCCCATACGTTCCATTAGGCCACAGCGGTAAAGCTTGTCTCTTACTGGTCCAATAATACCACATAGGTACAGGCTGACATTTTGCTTTTCCAGCGTTTCCAGGAAGCGGGTAAGCTCATATAGGCCAGTAGTGTCGATGTCGTTAATTGTATGACCATCGATGATAACTACACGGAGGGCATCTCCTCTTTCACGGACAAGCTCCTCCATCCGATCCCGGAAGTACTCAGCGTTTCCGAAATACAATTCAGCATCAAACCGAACCAACAGGACAGCAGGGTCAACTTCTGCCTCCCCAAACCTCATACGATTCCGGAAAGCATTGGTGCCCGGCACCCGGCCTAACTCGGCCAAATGCGGCCGGGCAGCTCGCCAAAAAACGAAGATCAAAGAGAGCAATACCCCTCCGGCAATGCCATATTGCAATCCGGCAAACAACGTGAAGACAAAAGTGATCAATAGCGTTGCGAACTCCTTGGGAGCCAAATGCCAAAGTTTGCGCATTTCTCCCAGGTCGAATAGGTTGCGAATCGAATAAATAATGATGGCAGCCAGAACGGGGATCGGCAGATAATAGAACAGGGGGGTAAAAAACAGTAACACCAGTACTAATAACAGTAATGCGGCAAGGCTGCTCAAAGCTGATTTTCCTCCCCCCTCTTCCAGTACAGCGGAACGACTGAAACTAGCGGACGAAGGAATGGCCTGAAAAAAGGCCCCTCCAATTTTACCGATTCCGAGTGCGATGGATTCTCGATCGGGAGAAATTCGGTAATAATTATGGTTGGGAGAAAAAGTCTTGCCAATCGACAAGGTTTCAATAAAGCTGATCAGCGCCATAACCAAGGCTACTGGAAATAACTGCTGTAAAATATTGAGGTCGAGTACCGGCAGAGAAAATATTGGTAATCCGGCCGGAATATCTTCAACGGTTGAAACGCCCCATTCCTGCCCGAACAGCCACACTATCGTTGTGGAGATAACGATCAGAATAAGCATAGTGGGAAATCGCCGTGGTAGCCAGCGTTTAGCTGCCAGCAAGGAAAAGAAAGCACCAACGCCAAGTACTGCCGTTGGTAAATGAAGGTTTGGCGCGCCAGTAACCAACTCCAAGACGGAAGCATGGAATTTACTGGTAGACATGGTAGGAATTCCCAGGAGAGCATCAAGCTGAGAAACCATGATAAGTACCGCAGCAGCGGAAACGAAGCCTGAAAGTACCGGTCGGCTAAGCAGACTAACAATACCTCCTAACCTAAGCAACCCAAACAACAGATGAAGTACTCCGGTAAGCCCCCCCAGTAATACGGCATAAGCCACATATTCTGCGGTGCCCGGATCGGCCAAACCAGAAAGCCCGTTGAGACAGAGTAAAGAAGCTAAAGCTGTGGGCCCGACCGACACATGGGGAGTCGATGCCACCAAGGTGTACAGTAACATTGGGACAAAGGCGGCATACAGTCCGTACACAGGGTCAACCCCCGCCAGCATTGCGTAGGCCATGGCCTGTGGAATGAGGAGGATGCCCAGCGTAAGGCCGGCGGTCAGATCCGAGATCAGACCGGTAGTTCGATATTCTTTGGGGCGAGGAAACCAGCCGGCCATTGCGCGTTGGGTAATGAAGTGATTGATCTAAGCGGTTTGCAGTGCGATAATATCTTCGACTTTATCCTGCACATTAATCAGTTGATCAAACCCACGAGATTTCAGTAAGCTGGCAGCAATAGTGGAACGATAGCCACTGCCACAGTGGAGGTAGTATTTGTTTTCGGGCTTTAACTCCTTCATCCGGCCATTCAGGGAAGTCAAAGGAATATTGACCGCGTCGACAAGGTGACCATTTTCGTATTCACTTGCTTTGCGCACGTCAAGAATGTGGGAGGCCTGACCACTGTTAAAGGGTTCTTTGAATTCTTCCGCGTTGATTGTCTGAACAGCATCCAGTTCACCACCAGCAGCCTTCCATGCGGCGATGCCGCCTTCAAGGTATCCCAGGGTCTGATCATAGCCTACCCGACTTAATCTTTCTACGGCTTCCGCCTCTCTTCCGGGCGCTGTTACTAATAATATCGGCTGCTGTAAGTCGGGAATCAGTTCTCCAGCCCACGGAGCGAAACTGCCATCCAGTCCTATGAAAATACTGTTTGGGACAAAGCCCCGGACAAAATCAGCCTTATCCCGCACATCCAGAACCAACGGCCGTTGGTCGTTAGCAACTTTCTCAAAGGCGGCAGGAGAGAGAGCAACGGCACCTCGGTCCATTACCTCGGCGAAAGACTCGTACCCCTGCTTGTTCATCCGGACGTTTTCGCTGAAATATGCAGGAGGAGGCAAAAGGCCTTCCGTTACTTCCTTGACAAACTCCTGGCGGGTCATATCTGCCCGCAGAGCATAGTTGGTTGCCTTCTGGTTCCCCAGGGTATCCTGGGTCTCGTGGCTCATCTTTTTACCGCAGGCGGAGCCTGCGCCATGTGCTGGATAAACGACTACCTCATCGGGCAACACCATGATCTTACGGCGGAGGCTATCATAGAGCAATCCTGCCAAATCTTCCATAGTTAAAGCACCTTTTTTCTGGGCCAGGTCGGGCCGGCCGACATCACCGATAAAAAGGGTATCTCCGGAAAAAATAGCCTTAGGGCGCCCTACTTCATCAAGCAACAAATAAGTGGTACTCTCCAGCGTATGACCTGGCGTATGAAGCGCCCGGATGGTTACTTTTCCGAGTTTAAAATCCTCCATATCGTGTGCCTCATACTTCTCGTAATCCGTCTTTGCCCCCGGGCCGTATACGATAGTGGCACCGGAGGAGGCGGCAAGGTCCAGGTGTCCGCTGACGAAATCAGCATGAAAATGTGTCTCAAAGATGTACTTGATTTTGCTGCCAGCTTCTTTGGCACGGAGCAGGTAAGGTTCGGGGCTACGCAGAGGGTCGATGATCGCTGCTTCTCCCTCACTCTCAATATAGTACGCTCCCTGAGCAAGGCATCCGGTATAAATCTGGTCAATTGTCATTCCTCAAAGGTACGGATGAACAATGCTTTCATCACCTGATCGTAAGTCACTACAACTCCAAATCAGGAACCAGACTCAACAGTTTGCGAAGTTTTTCACGATTCGGTTCCGACAGCGGCATCAGCGGCACACGTAACTTATTATGGCAAAAACCTAGCATTGAGACAGCCGCTTTTATGCCTATTGGGTTTCCCTCTACATAAAGTAGCGGATGAACATCAAGCATATCGAAGTTTAGCTTACGCGCCTTTGGGAAATCACTTGCCAGTGCTGCGTTTACCATTCCGCTGAAATGCTTAGGCAGGGCGTTAGCAATTACGCTGATACCGCCATGCCCCCCGAGAGCAATTACCGCAGCAGTTATCGGATCATCTCCTGAGAGCACACCAAAATTATCATGGCAATGCTTCAGAATTTCGACCGATTGCTCCAGCTTACCACTTGCTTCCTTAACGGCGGCAAAGTTTTCGTGGTTCTCAGACAGCTTAAGTATGGTTTCCGGCAGCACGTTGCTGCTCGTCCGTCCGGGCACATTGTAAATAATAACCGGAAGTGGGCTGGCCTCTGCGACCCGTATGAAGTGCTCGTATATCCCCGACTGAGGGGGTTTACTGTAGGCCGGGCTACTGGACATAATACCCGATACGCCATCAAAATTATAGTTCTTAATGATCGTCTCTAGCTTATCAGTGTAGTTCCCGCCAAAAAAGCCAGCCACAATCTCTACCCGGCCATCCACGTGTCGGAGCGTGAAATCCAAAATTTCCCGGCACTCCTGACTACTCAGTGTAATCGCTTCACCAGTTGTTCCCAAAGAGACAATGTAGTCTACTCCACCTTCAATAACGTAGTCAATGATGTTCCCCAGCGCGTGGTAATCCACCGTATTGTCAGGCAGGAAAGGCGTAATCAAAGCGACGCCGGTGCCGCTAAATTTTGGAAGTACTCGTTGCATTCGTGAAGGTGAAAATTTGCTCAATGGCCGCCAATTGGTCTTTTAGTCTAACCGACAGGCTTCCATCAAATTGCAGGTGATAAGGATTTGTGGAGTCTTTGACAAAGGGACCTACCTTCAGTTTCGCCGGTTTTGTTGTCGCTAGAAAGTCAAGGACAGGATGTTGGGCGGGCCCCAGTCGTATTAATAAGTCGGTGGCATCGCTCTGTATTTTTTTGACGACATCCCCCTGCGGAACACCGTACCAGTTTAAGTCCTTGACTGATACTATTTCAAAATCAAAGCTTGCGGAGCCAACTTCATGTTCAAAAAAGCCAATTACTTTAATTTTGCTTCCGTGGCGCCGGTTAGCATCTCTCCATTTATCTACTGCTTTTCGGTCTTCGGCGGAGTCGGCAATAAACAGAATGGTTATTTGTCTGGAGTTAACCAGATTAATCTTTTCCCCTGGTTGCTTCACAGGCGGCGTGGAAGTTTCTTCCTCCATCCGTTTACGGAACAACCGTTCCTTTATGTTTGTAAGGAAAGACATTACCCGGCGTTTTCTACCCGCCCAATAGCCGAGTACTTCGCGATACGCTCTTCAATTACCTGGTCGATATCTTTTTCCTGTAAGGCCACAATTGCCTTTTTCAATTGCCGTTTGAGGCTCTTGGCCATTTCATCCGGAGCGGAATGGGCCCCACCATGAGGCTCCTTTACGATTTCGTCAATAATGCCGAACCCTAACATGTCATCAGCGGTCAGTTTCAGCGCTTCGGCAGCCTGTTCTTTATAGTCCCAGCTGCGCCACAGAATACTGCTGCAACTCTCAGGACTGATGACGGAATACCAGGTATTTTCCAGCATCATCACATGGTCTCCCAGCCCGATACCAATAGCGCCGCCACTGGCACCTTCACCAATCACTGCACAAACGATTGGAACGCGCAACTGAGCCATCTCGATCAGGTTTCGGGCTATGGCCTCTGCCTGCCCGCGCTCTTCAGCCTCGATCCCCGGAAAGGCTCCCGGAGTATCGATCAGCGTAACTACTGGAAAGCCAAAACGTTCGGCCATTTTCATTAACCGGAGTGCTTTACGATAACCTTCAGGGTTGGCCATACCGAAGTTACGGTACTGCCGCATTTTCGTATTCACCCCTTTCTGGTGTCCGATGATCACTACTGTTTGCCCGTCCATATTGCCAATACCCCCCACGATGGCTTTGTCGTCTCCGTGGTACCGGTCTCCGTGTAACTCCACAAACTTCCGGCACATCTGTTCGATGTAGAATAAAGTGTAAGGACGCTCAGGGTGTCGACTGAGCTGTACCCGCTGCCAGCCAGAAAGATCGCTGTAGATCTCCTTTCTGGTCTGTTTAATCCGGGACTCAAGCTCTTGAATGGTCTCCTCCATGTCCACGACACCGTCTTCCGCTACTTCCCGGACTTTTTCCAGTTGTTCGTAGAGTTTCTCCAGTGGTCGCTCAAATTCTAGAAATACCATTTAATTCGTGGTTTTTGGTAAGCGGGGCAAAGGTACAACATGCAGGTTGCACGTTGTTAGATTGCAAGGTTCAAGTAAAACAATCGTGAGAAGGGAATCAAATGGCTTCGACAAGCTAAGCCACCGATTAATCTTCGGTAAAAGCCGTCAATAATCTGCCCAAGGCGAATTATTGACGGCTAAACGACCTGACGGATCAATGACTGAGCTGACAGGACCGTCCTTGTGATTGTCCTGCAAGGTTCAGATTAATAAGCTATGGCTATCGCAAGTTTACATTAGCAGCACCTAACAGACCCAGATCGGTAAAAATCTGTGCGCGGTAATACCCCGCCTGTAGTTTTACGTCGAGATCATGGGTAAAGCTGATCCGTTGATTCTTTTCTACGTTGACGTCACGGCCTTCCAGCGCAATGAGGTCCATCGCGGCGCCATTCACAATGGCTTTAGCACGAACGGGATTTTCAGATACAACGGGGGTGCCAGACTGATCAGACAATACCAGGTAGATAGGCCGTACGCCCAGGTACTTGTCTGGTACAGCGGTGAGGTCAAAACTGACGTTCATCCTCCTTACTTTGCTGGCATCGGCCGTGACCTTATCTCCTTTACCCCTGAACATCTCTACCTGTATGGCCGTGGCCTTAAAAGCGCCAAGGGTCATTTCTGTAATCTGTTTTTCCATGCTTTGCGTCATGGTCTCCAGGTTTTCACTCTTTTTTTCAAAGTTGTAGGCGGCGGTTTTAGCAGTGCTAAGGTCTTGCCGCAGCACTACGTTCGTTTCCCGAAGCTGCTGATTCTCCGCTTCCAGCGCAATCAGGCTGGTTTCCAGGTTAGCCCGGGCGTTGATCAGGTCCTCGATCTGCAAACGCATCTGGTAGGCTACCTCATTGTCGTTTTTACGAGACTTTTGAGCCTTGCGCATATCGTAGAGTGCCCGCTTGGTGACGTCTTGCGATTCGGCCAGCTGCCCCTTCAGGGACTCGTTGTCCGAAACTGCAGTTTCGTAGATCGTTCCCAGGCTATCCACCTGTTTCTCCAGGTTGGCCCGTAGCAGGGACAGCTGGTCTACTTCTGCACTCATCTCCGTATTGGCAGCCGACAGTTCCCCAGCGGCACTGTTACGGCTTATGCCCCAGAAAAGGCTGGCTAAAAAAAGCAGTGCCAATAGGATGGCAACGATCGTTAGTGACTTCTTATTCATTTCGCTTAGTGTTGGTTTTCGTCGTAAAGAACGCATTTACGGCCGAATTGCTCATTAAGGTTTGTCCAACAGCCCACTTTTAGTCCTAATCTGGCGGGTTTTAACGGTTTCCCTCATCTTATTTACCCTTCTTATTGCACCTGCGGCCGCGCCCCCAAAGTGAATGTAAGCATACTTGGATGCGTGAGTTGCTACCGATGGTTAAGCGAATATCAAGGAAAGCAAGGCTACCTTTTCCCAAAGCGATTACCGCCTGTGGGTTGAGGAAACTAAGGATCGTCGCATGGGTATAGGAGCAAGGCAGTTAAAAAACCTGCAAATCAACCAGCAGCCTGAATAGTGGGCTCAAATTCTGGCATACTGCGTTCTTCGGCGGCAACCGGTTAGTTTAGCGCTTGATGTACGTTTGAGCATTCAAATCTCCCGCCGCATCACCACCATATATTTGCTGAATCCCTTTTTCTCGTAAGCCCGGATTGCGCCGAAATTATCGTCATAGACCCTAAGCTGTACTTCGGTCAGCCCACGAGCACGCGCCCAATCCAGTAAGGCGTCGGTTACCAGGCCGTTCACGCCCCGGCCCCGGTATTCCGGGCGGACAAACATGAAGCCAAGAAAACAATGCTTCGGTGGGTCGACGTAAAGGTCTGAAGGCTTCTCCTTAGCATAACCGGAACCAACAATCAGATCGCCATCGACGGCAACAATAACTTCTACCTCCGGGTCTACGATCATCGCCCCAATGTCGTAATAACTGA
This sequence comes from Neolewinella persica DSM 23188, assembly GCF_000373105.1. Taxonomy (GTDB): domain Bacteria; phylum Bacteroidota; class Bacteroidia; order Chitinophagales; family Saprospiraceae; genus Neolewinella; species Neolewinella persica. The sequence goes on from NZ_KB890413.1 coordinate 310,256, forward strand.
TCGGATCTGGTTTCAGCGTAGGGTCAAAGGGGCGCTCAGCCGTGATGATGCCTTGTTCGAACTGTAGGAGAACGGGAAGGTCTGCCGGTGTGGCGGGGCGGGTGGTAATCATTGCATTAACAGGTTAATTATTACGATGACGTTGCGTGGAGGATCTCCGTTCTTTTTGTTTCGTGCTGATCAGTCAGGGCTTCCCCCCGTACGGCCGGCCACAATTTAACCGAAAAATTTCCAGTGGCTATCAGTTTGCCTTAAAAGTACACCGACTCACCCGCCTTAGGAATTTTAAGCTCATGCTCACCCGTAAGAAAACCGTTCATCGAGGCACGCACCTTTGGTTTTTCATTAAAGCTATGGGTTACCTCCGTGATAACGGGATCGTCTTCACTTTCACTGCAGTCCTCGGTTGTTTTTACCCACTCAGCGTCGCCGGTGGAAAGGTTATAGTCGAGGTCTTCGAAATAATCGCAGGGGGCACCAGCGTGAACCGTTGCGCCGATGAGTTGGAAGTCACCGTTTTGCCAACGAAAACGGTGGGTATAAGCCCATTTCTGGCGGCTGCCACCGAAGTGATCGATGACAATAGTGTTTCCTTCAATGTCAACACCTTCCAGCGGGTCGCCCATCATTCCGCCGTTCTCGGTAGGGAGAAGGACACTTCTGGCCGTGTACCAATTTTTACGTGTATTGCCGGTGCCGGAATACACGACGAGATCCCGCTCTTTACCGAGGCCACGGTCTTCCCGGTCCGTCATCCGGATCTCTAAAAAGTCGGGCACTCCGTCGCTGTTGAAGTCTGCCGAAAGCAAAACCGGTTCTTCAGGAGAGGTAGAGGTTGTTGGCGCCGTAGGTTCTTCAGGAGCTTTTGGTTGCTCGGAGGGAGGCTTGGGATCACAGGCAAAAAGGGTTCCCAGCAATAAAAAGAATAAAGCAGCATGTTTCATGGGGCGAATATCGGCGATCCATTAGGAAATGAACCAAAAACTAAGCCCTTCTCTCAAAAAGAGGAAGGGCTGTGTCGAGGGAGTGCCTTTTCAGTTTAGCAATTTATACCTCGGCGGAGACAATGGATTAGTAGCAGAGGTACATCGCTGAAATCTTAGGTTGATTCAGTAGTTTCCTGATTTCTTTCGTAGGGACGGGACTTTCCCAATCTCTATTGGCATCCTGAAGGCGCTTTTTTGTTCGCTCAGCGAACGGCAAATCCCACCTCGCCTACAGGGACGGAGGCAAGCCCCGCCCCTACAGATTACCACTTGATTCACAAAACTTCTGAACCAGCCCACTAGTACTCTGTGAGGTCGACATTGTCGTATAAATGCGATATATTTCAACTCGTTACCCCTGCCTACCGGTAGCCGACTTACTTAATCTCCACCTCCCGTTCCGGCTGCGAAGCCTCCGGCGTTTTGGGGGCGGTGATGACGAGAACGCCATCTTCAAAGTTCGCGGAGATGGCCGACTGGTCGACTTTCTCGCTTAGCTGGAACCACCGCTCAAAGGATTTGATGGGGTATTCCTGCAAAAGGAAATCCGGATATTCCTCCACTGGCTTGCGGGTTCCGCTGATGTAAATCATATCGTTAAGGAGGCTGATCTTAACATCCTCCTTCGCAAAGCCGACGCAGTAAACCCGGGCTTTAAAGCCGGTGGCTGTTTCCTGAATATTCACGGGCACATTGTGCTTGGGCCGGCGCGGACCGTATTGTGGCCGATGACCACGACGGCCTCCTGGGCCACGATGATGGCCGCGTCCGCGGCCTGGGTGCATTTGATGACGCATAATTATTTGGTTGTTGATTGGTTATTGATAATTGGTATTCATCCTGGTAGACGCAGTTACTTCAGCATTACTCTAATAATCCTCAAAATATTCTTCGTAGACCTCCTGCAGCAAATCCCGCAATCGCCGACGGGCATAGCCCTTACGGGAGATGACCGTCTTCAACGGAATCCCCAGATCGGTGGCTATTTCGCGGAGGGTCTCTCCGTCCAGTTCGTTACGGACGAAGACTTCCCGCTGGTCGGGCGGCACCTGATCGAGCGCAGCCTCGATCTCTTCCCAGAGCTCGTCCGGGTCTCCGCGGAAATCAGCCTCGTCAGCAGTATCTTCTGTGGCACTCAGGTCCTGGAAAGCAGGCCGGCGCGTAGCCTGGCGATAGCCATCGGTGATCCGGTTACGGGCGACACGGTACAACCAGGCGCGTGGATCAGCAATTTTTTCTTCGTTTAGGGTGGTAGCAAAGACCGCCCATACCTCCTGCAGCAAATCTTCTGCATCTCCGTTACCTACGCGACTGCGGACAAAAGATTCGAGCTCCGGGCCGAATTCCTGGTAGGCCTGGCCCCACTCGTCCTGTTCGGTTAATTCATACATTCACTAGGGTAGACGACGGGAAAGAGGAAATACTTCGATTTGAGCGTGAAAAAATTGAAGGCAGTGTAATTTTGCGCCCTTTTTAGTCAATCAGTCAGAGCGTCAAGGAGTCAGAGAGTTCTCGCGGATGCTCGCTAAACTTGTGTGTCTGTATCTTTTCATTTAGTGAGGCTACTTAGCAGGTACACGAACGCAGTGAGTTCCGACGCTCTGACTCCTTGACTATTTGACTCCCTGACTAATAGGGCGGGGCCGCAGGTGCAAAATATGTTAAAAGAAGCCTGGTGCTTGCAAATGCATCCGAATTAGATGTATCATTACCCTATGTACTCAAAAGAACTGATCAAAGGCACGCTTCGCACCGTTGTACTTCGCCTTATCGACCGGGAAGGGCGGATGTATGGCTATCAGATGACCAAGCGGGTTAGCGACCTGAGCGACGGGAACTACAAACTCACTGAAGGCTCCCTATATCCGCTACTGCATAAGCTGGTAAAAGACGGTATGCTGACAACGGAAACGGAGACCGTCAACGGCCGTCCCCGCCGATACTACGTCATCACCGCCGCGGGCCGCGCAGCGGCCACCGATCGCCGCGACGAATTCCGCCGCTTCCTACTCACCATGCAGCGTTTGCTCGACCTGCAACCAGAATAATCCCATGACCATCCTTACCAAGCCACAAGTTGCCCACGTAGAGGCCCATCTGGCCCATGCGGGACTACCCGATGGTCTCAGCGGTGAACTGCTGGACCATCTCTGCTGCGCCATCGAACAGGAAATAGACAAAGGCAGCACCTTCGATGCAGCCCTGTCCGAAACCCTTCAAAACTGGCCCATCCGGCACTTGCAAAAGCTTCACCGTGACGTTCGCTTCACGACCAAAACCAAACCTATGCTTTACCGTATTTCCGCCGCTGCCGCACTGCTGGCCGGCATCGCCTTCCTCTCTCCCCTACCCTGGCCTGCTGAGGCCGACCATGTCAAGACGCTACCAATTGAACTTGCTACCACCGTTAATGATTTCCTCTTTGAGCCGCCCACGGCCAGCCCCATTGCAGGGGTAGACATGAAGAACAATCTCTCTTCAGGGTTCGGTATGCGTACGCATCCTTATTTCAAGCGGAAAGTATTCCATAAAGGGATTGACCTAAAGGCACCGACCGGCACCCCGGTGATGGCTACCGCAGACGGACAGGTTATCTTCGCCGGTGATGACGGAGACTACGGCATTTCAGTGAGAATCCTACACGAAGACGGTTACGTAACCGTTTACCACCACCTCCACGACCATACCGTACAAAAAGGTGATCAGCTCCTTCTGGGCCAGACAATCGGGGCCGTCGGCAGCACCGGTCTGTCGACCGGGCCACACCTCCACTACGAAGTACGTAAGGATGACGTGCCGATGGACCCACTGGCGTTGCTTGATTAGACAGGCCGGAGGCCTGGCGTCCAGTTATCGGGTTGTCGGTTCTCGGGTTATCAGGAAAACCAGACTCTAAGACAACCTGATAACTGGGCAACCCGGTAACTCGACAACCCGACACCCCGATAACTGGACACCCCCTACCGCAGAAGCATAGTACCCCCGCTTAGTTGAAGTGTTTGGAAACCGTCGTAGTAGGTTATAACGTAAACGTAATGGCCGGCTGCACCGGCCTCTCCGCCAACCTCCCCATCCCAGCCTTCGGAGAGCTGGCTACCGGCGTACACTTCTCCGCCCCACCGGTTGAATACCCGAAAGGTGAAATTCGTAACCGGCGCACAAAGCCGGGGATCAGGGAAGGCGCGAAACACATCGTTGATTCCATCCCCGTTGGGGGAGAAAGCATTGGGCAGGTACAGCCGACAGCAACTTTGACCGTCCAGGCTGAAAACCGATTCTATTTCCTGACAACCGTTACTGATGGTCAGGGCGTAATCCCCAGGATTGCGAAAGGTCCGCTGGGGTTCGTTGCTATCATTTTCCCAGCGGTAGGAGAAAGCGCCTTCGGTGGTTGCATCAAGTTCAAGAGAATCTCCGGGGCAAAGCGACTGATCGACAAACCCGGGTGGGAGGCCTAGGTTTTCACCGGGGGATACCGTTACGGTGTCAGACGTAGTATTACAGTTGTTGCTGATCGCAACCACGTAGGTTCCCGGCTCCGTAATCCTTCTCCTTGCATCCTGCGCGCCGTCGCCCCACAAATAATCAGTTGCGCCTGCTGCCGTCGCATCCACGAAGAGTTCTTCGCCGGGGCACAAAACTGCATCCGGAAGGTCCGGTTCAAAAGGTCCGCTGGCCAGCAGCTCAAAACACATTTTCGCTACGCTGGGGGGGAAACAGGACGAGCGTACCTGAAACCTAACCTCTCGCTCTCCAGCTAAAATCTGCTCATTATCGTTACGGTAATTGATGCGTTGCATTAGCCGAACGACGTCTTCATTTGGCAGATTTCGGGTATTAAGGAAGGTGATTATGTTGTCCGCGTCACGCTGAAACAACTCAGCAATATCAACCGGTATCTCAAGATACTCCATCGGGTCTGACGACATTAAAGAGATGCGAACGACGTCGATGGTCGGACCGGAAAACTTGAATACTGCGTCCGAATCCATTATCGGCAACGGCTCCTCATAACAGCGTTGGGGCAAGTTAAAACCATTGAAAGTGGACGGCATTGAGCTGTCATCGGCGTCGAGATCCAACTGTTGGCAATTGCGATCGTTGATAACAACTGGTCGTTCTTCCAATAAAAACGGCTGTACTGGTGGCTCCGTCCGCCCGGCGATGGTTCCGATGGCTGTTCGGGAGATGTTTGCTGCGGGGCTTCGGCGGAGGTCTACCGAAAAAGCAGGGCAGGATTCCCTCGCATTCCCCAGGGTGTCGTTCAGGTAGATGAGCATAAGGTCGCGGTCGCCCTGAGGGCAAAGCGTCCCGGATCCCGCGAGGTAATACCCCCCACTTGGTGCAAGCGCCAGGTCATTTATTCGGGCCTCTGCGAGAGCGCCTACCGTTCGTTGTCGTAAAATTTCTCCCTCATAACTTACTTCCATTACTAACCCCGGAGTTTTCCCGAGTTGTGGACTGGAGGTGGAACCAGCCATAAGGAGCGTACCCGATGGCGTGAGCAAGGTGGCCCGAATTACATCCCGGCCGGCACCGCCGATTAGCGATTTACTAACGACGTCACCATCGCCGTTCAACCGAAGAAAAAGAATGTCGGTCGTTCCTTCTCCGGTATCGACGTGGCTTGTTACGATTAAATCTCCATTTGGAAGTACCTGCAAGGTCCTCGATCGGGCATCGGCCTCATTGACGTAGTTGTAGCGGTAACGCCAAATCAGGTCCCCTTGCCGGGTGGTCTTAACGAGGAGGGTTTGGCCCGTGACCTCCTCGACCGTAGAGTAGCCCACCATAATGATACCGTCATCAACTTCCCGTGCCTCGTGAAAAACATTGTAACGGGTATCGGGGATGACAAAGGTTCGGCGCCAGCGCTCTGTACCGTCGGGTGAAAAGCAGAAAAAGAGGCCATTATTGGTATTTCCCACGTTACCGACAGCGACGACGTCACCATTACTCAGGGGGAGTAGGCTATTTGCCTGTTCGTCATCTACAGCGTCTCCCCAGCCGAAGGCGTAGCCTGCCCCGAGGGTGTTGAGGGCGTAGAAGACCTGGTTATCGGAAGTTTCCGTTACGTTGGTCCAGCCGCCGGCCAGCAGGCCCGGTGTGCCGTTGATCGATATGGTAGCAAGTGTGGTAATATAACTGCGGTGGTCGCTCACCACGGTTGCGGTGTAGCGGAGGTTTCCGTTGCGGTCGAGCGCGTGGAGGATGCCATTGAAACGGTCCAGGGCATTAGCATCTGTGCGCCCCGCGATGACCAGGTTATTATCGACCACTTCACATACTGCACCCCATTCATCCCCACCGCTATCGAAGAAGCGCTCGAAAAAATCCTGAGCGGGAAGCAGGGTGGGGAAAAGTAAGGAAAGCAGGCAGAGGTACCGCATTTTGGATGGCTGGTGGGAATAGTTTTTAGGTGTAGGTGGTCTTCGAGAAGTAAGATACTGAATTAGGGAATAGGGTTGCCTGGGGAGACAATAAGGGAGAAGGACGCACATTAGGGCGGGGCCGCAGGTGCAAGCAAAAGACGCTGAAGCTGGGATTGATTGGTTGGAGCTGGACGCGAGGAAAGATGAAGCTGTAGTAAATATGTAGAAGTACGACAGACCCGCAAAACAGGGTAGATCATCGTAGATATGTAGAAGTACGACAGAGCTCTCCGCAACCCACAACATTTTTTTCCGTCCTTCTTGTAACAAACTACTCTTAGCCGCCGTGTCTTAGGCAAACGCACCCAATTTTGGATCAGTACTCCAGTATAATAACTTCCGTCCGTGACCGCCTTTACCGGCTGGCACTGCGCGTCGTCAATGACGCGGACGAGGCGGAAGATGTGGTACAGGATGTGCTGGTAAAGAGTTGGAAAAAGCGTGACCAGATCGTTGGTCTTGACAACCCACCAGCCTGGCTGATGCGGATGACCAAGCACCAGGCGATCGACCGGCTTCGTTCTGCAAAAGTGCGGTGTGCCAGAGAAACGGAAGCGGCCGCTCCGGATTTCGTTGCACACACACCTTTTCAGATTACAGCCACCAACGACACCCTCGGCCATATCCACCGGCTCCTCCAGCAGCTTCCGCCAGATCAGCGGTCGGTGCTCCACCTGCGCGAGGTGGAAGGGATGGACTATAAAGAAATAGCCGAGGCCACTGGCCTTAGTTTGTCGCAGGTAAAAACCTACCTGCACCGCGGCCGCGGTAAACTCAGGGGCCTGTTACTTCAACAAAGAATCGTAGAATCATGACGCATACTACAGCTAAAACACTGCTCGACCGCTACTTCCTCGGGGAAACCACCCTGGAGGAGGAGGAGCAACTGAGGGCTTATTTCCGGGCCGGAGACATCCACCCGGACCTGGCTCCCTATCCTCCGCTTTTCTCTTATTGGGAACAGGCAGGTGAAATTGTTGCCCCTAAGGTGCGGCGGCCCGCAATTCAACGGCGGCTCCCCGTTCGTTGGTTGGCCGCAGTAGCGGCTGCCGTGGTCATGTTACTCTGCCTGCATACCTGGTTCAACCAGCAACCCGATCTCTCCAGCTTCCCCATCGCCGAGGCACAGCCCATCGATTGGAGTAAGTACGAGGTCACCGACCCCGAGGAAGCCTACCGCTTACTGCGGGGCGCCCTCAAAACCGCCAGTTCCGAAATCAATCGTGGTCCTGAGATCACAATCCGGGAACTGGGGGAAGTGCGCAGGATGTTGAAATAAGAACTGTACCTAATCAGATTCAACATTTTACGCTTTCCACCATCAACCTTTAAATCAACAATAATGAAATATCTGATTGCCCTGCTCCTTTGCCTTTACCTGGCACCTGCGTCCGCGCAAAAAATCCCCCGGGATGCTATTTCTACTTATTTCAGTGAATACGTCGACGATCAGGATTTTACCGTCGTATACATCAGTGGTAAAATATTTCAACTCGTCAAAGACGCCAAACTTGATTTGGAAGATATGGACGAAAAGGAAGTCGAGGCCATTTTGAAAGTTGTCCAGGACATCCAGGGTATCCGGATCCTCCATACCGATGAAAACGTGATGGCGCACTGGAAAGCGGCTAAAAATCGAATTCCCACTGATAAGTACGAGTTGCTTTTCAAAATCCGGACCAAGGACGGCGACAACGTCGAAGCCTTCATTCAGGACGAAGACGCCGTCATCAGTGAACTGTTCATGCTCATCGGCGCCGTCGATAATTTTGCCATGTTCAGCTTCGTCGGCAAAATTGACCTTACCAAAATTTCTGACCTGCAACGGGCCATTGAAGGACGGAATTAGTCTATAGTTAGGTAGTGGGTAGTTCGTAGTAGCTGCCGCAAGATATTGCTCACTTCGTTCGTGCCGGAACTACCCACTACCGACTATTAACCACCCACTAAATACCCATAAATAAAACCTAGTATGAAAAAGCTAATACTCCTGTTTCTGTTGGTCACTCTGGCCGCCCCTACTCTCTTCTCCCAAAATAGAGCCGTCCGGGATTTCATCCGCGAACATCGTAAGGGCGAGGAAAATGTAGCCATTACCATTCCAGGCTTCCTGATTGGCCTTGCCGGTGAAATAGGTATGCTGGCCAGCGAGGACGAAGAGGAACGCGCCGCATTCTCCCTTGCGCAGGAGTTTGGCACCACCCGAATTCTGACCTTCGACAACCATGATTTCGACGCCGGCAAAGACATCAAACGGTTGCTTCGCACCCTGGAGTCGGAACACAACTACGAGCGCTGGGCCACCGTCCGCGCGAAATCCGGCGAGCAAGTAGAATTGTCCGTCAGTATGAAAGGTGACACCGTTCGGGAAATCATCGCCATCGTCAGTGAACCAACGGAGCACCGCACCGTATTTCTGCACGCCAAGACCGACTTTACGGCGGAAGAACTTGGAGAAGTTTTGAACAAATTAGTTCAGTAGTTCATAGTCAGTATTTCGTAGTAGCTCCCGCAAGAAAGTGCTCACTGCGTTCGTGCAGCAGCTACTACTAAACTATGGCTTTTAGACCATGAACTGCTGAACTACCGACTAATAAATTGCTTCCAGGCGCCCAGTAAATCTCCCTCCGGTGGCGTAGCCATCCGCAGTGATTCGTCCGGCAGGTCACCGATATTGAAATAAGTCACGGAGTCGTGAGCAGTATCGAGGTAGAGTTTAAAATCTCCCCGTCGGACAGCGCCTGCGGGGCCTTCAGGACCAGCGTAGGGGGCTTCCCAAAACAAAGTCCGCTGCTTTAATTCCACCCCTCTGAGAATGGGTAGAAAACTACGTCCGTCCGGGCTTTTGGCATAATCTCCCTGTCGCAAGACTTCCCCTACAGTTGGAAAGATGTCCGTACCGACCACCTGTGCCAGCGAGGCATAGGTAGTAGTTGCGTAACTGGGAAAGTGGACAATCAGCGGCACCCGAATTCCACCTTCGTAGAGCGTCCCCTTACCGGCTCGAAGGATGCCATTATCGGTAGGCGGAGTGTGCTTTGCTAATTTGGGATTGTCCGGTTGGAGGTGAAGGCCACCATTGTCGGAAGTAAAAACAATCAGGGTTCGTTCCAGCTGTCCGGTAGCCTTAAGAGCAGCGATGATGCGGCCGACGTTCTCGTCAATTACGGAGATCATAGCGGCGTATTCCAGAGTGGGGAATTTTCGCCAGTGGGTGCTGTCCACTAATTCCCGATAGGCCCGGACCTTATCTTTTCGCCCCTCCAGAGGAACGTGCGGCGCGTAATAACTCAACGACATTAACCACGTCGAATCCTGCCATTTCCCAAGTACGTCAATGGCGTGATCGGTCAGCTTATCCGTCAGGTAATCTCCCTCCTGCGATTCGACGAGAAGGTCGGCAATTGGTGATTCCGTAAAAAAGGGATAGTAGTAGCTGTCGGGGTGTTGCTCCGCCACCGCGAAAACGTGATCGTAGCCCTGCTGATCGGGGGCTTTGTCTCCCGTGCCCAGCTGCCATTTTCCGATGTGTGCCGTTTTTAGTCCGGCCTTCTTCGCCAATTCTCCAAGGGTTTCGTAATTCGCACCGGGTTTACCGTGGCCAGTGCGAGCGGGGTGCAGGCCAGTTTGCAGGGCGGAACGGGAAGGCTGCCCTTTTGGGGCAGCGGCGTAGGCTTGCATAAACTGTACGCCGTCCCTTGCTAAATTATCCAGGTGCGGGCTTTTCACCAGTGGGTTGCCGTAGCAATTCAGGTCGGCCCAACCCAAATCATCGGCTACGATGAGCAGGATATTGGGTAGGGGACCATCGGGCTTTTCAGGCGCGGACACAGGTGCAGGGGAATCGGTACAAGAAGCAAGGCAGAACAGGCATAGGTACAGTAGGAAAAACGGTTGTCTCATCAAAGTTTCAGGTTGCAGGTTACAGGCTGCAAGTTACAAGTTGCAAGTTGCAGGTTGTAGGTTTCAGGTTGTAGGTTGTAACCTGCAACTTGTAACCTGCAACTTGTAACCTTTGGGTTGCAGGGTTGCACAAAACAATTGCCCCAGGCAATTCAAGCAAATTTTTTCTACATTTTTAAAAGAATTTGTCAAAAACGAGCGAAGCGAGCAGCCTGATGCGGGCGCTGCAACCTGCAACGCGCCGCAGGCGCTCTGCAACGGGAGCGAAGCGACCTCTGCAACAACGAACGAGGTGAGCTGCAACCTGCGACCGGAGCGTAAGCGACCCTACAACGCGCCGCAGGCGCCCTAGTCAAACCGAAACAACTGGTACCGGTCAATCGTCTGCAACAGCTGCTTAGCCAGGTCGTCTGTTTTGTTGAAGCCAAGTTCTTCGAGCCCCGCCGCCCAGCGGCGGTAATCAGTTTCGGAGAACTGGGACATGGCGCTGAAGTTCCCCGAAGTAATGAACAGGCTGTGATCGCGGAAGCTGGTCCAGGCGTTCTCGTAAGCACGCACGCACCGCCCGCTCTCCCGGCCAGTGGCCCCGGGCCAGTCTTTGCCGCAAGGGAGGTTAAAAAAGTTATGGTGCATTTGTGCAGCGGGGCTTAGTCCCGCCCGGCCATGCAACAACGCATTGGCGAGGGTGATACTGGCCGGCACACCAAACTTCTCCTGCTCCGTCTGCGCCACATTGCTGAAGCGGCGGATGAACGCCGCGATGACCTGCTCCTCCTGTCGGGTCAGCACGTCGTAATGGCTGGGTTCCGAAGCGCCGCCAAACAAGTTAAAGCGATCCAGGAAACCAGCTTTTTCCTCCACCGCAGCGAGGGGCGCTGGAGGTGGAACCTCGGTTAGCACTGGCCGGTCGGAGACTGCGGCAGGCAAGAGGATTTCGGGATCTCCCGGCAAGGAAGCGGGGGTTTCCGTGGGGGCAGTCGGCGAGCCCAGCCGAATATTGAAGTTAACCTGTTTGCGAGACAACATCACCACTGCAGCGGCGATGATGAGTAGGCGAAGCCAGTGCCGCCCAACGAAGGACAGCGAACGTGAAATTACAGCAGTCATTTTTTGCAACCTTTGGGGGAACACCTATGCTGGCTCCCGATTTACTTAATCAATTATAAAGGCTGTTTTCTGAGTGTGGGCAAGAGGGTGCTTCCACCGCCTTGATTTTCACAAATGTAGGGGAATTGACTTAAACAAACAAAATGTTTTATGTATTTATTTTGCTAAACAAGCTGTTCTCTACTTTCCGCACGATGCTTTTCAACCTCACATCACCCCCTCTCTGGCAGGTCTCGCCTCAGGCTCGACGGAGAGAGGCTTGTTTAAAACGCGATGCGTTTTGCGGGCAAAATCTGTTGCGTAGCATTATTCTCAGACAGAACACCCTACGACTAAACCCTTCTTGAGGTATTCACCCATTATTCTTTCTGTTCGAGCTTAACCCCTTTAACCGGATCCAAATAATAAACCCCCTCCTTCACGCCCAGCAGCTTGCCCTTCAACGTTCCCTGCACCTGCGGCCGCGCCTCCTGCTCCCCCCGTGCCCAGATCCAGTAAGTACCGTCTTTATTCCCGCTCAAATACGGCGCGTGCCAGCCATAAATCTTAGCCATTGGCAACTCCACCCAGCGCTGAAACCGGCCGTAGTTCGTGAACACTGCCAGGCGATTTTCCTCCGCATAATGCAGCAGCACCGCACCCTGGTCAACGTAAATCGCGGAAGGCTCAGCGGCGGTTTTGATCTCCAGGCGCAGGTCGTTACTCTTCAGGCGCAGCTTGCCCGTCCCGTCGATGAGCTTGAGCCGATAGTCCCAGGAATCAAATACCCAAATGCCCTGGTCGGTAGCCCGGGCAGCGGTAACTGGCTGCTGCAAATCGGGTAAACTAAAAAGGTCCAACCGACTCACTTCACTTAGCGTCCGGTCCAACACCACCACCGTGCCATAATCGGCATAGAACAGCAGGATGGCAAAGGGGTTGGTCACGTCAACAACGTCTGGCCCGCCCAGGCTGCTGTCGTAAAAGGAGAAGCGATTTTGCCCCAACGGATTGTCCGTCACCAATTCATCGTCGGTCAGCAGGAGATACGTCTTCCCAACGGGGTCAATAAAGTAATCGGCCACCTTCTCCTCCGACTGCGAACGGGTGGTAGCGCAGGAGAGGCAAAACAGGCAGCAAAACAGCAGAAGGCGCATAAAGAGGTGGAATTTATCAAAATGGTGCGGGCGTAGACATAGATAACGCGAAAAACCGCACTTTTGTCGTGCTAAACCTTCCCTTACGATGAATCAGTTGCTTTTCTTCCTGCTATGTTTCCTCCCGCTTATGCTTTGCGGACAGCAGCGTGATTCCGTTAAGGCGGTCAACCGGCTGCAAATTGGTGTGGGTGGAGGTTTTATGCAACACGAGGTAGACTTTACACCGGCGGCCAACGTCGAGGCCCTGCAGGGAACAAGTTTCGGGATCGGCCTGCGCTATTTCGACAACCACCTCGTCGGCTTCCAGGCCGAGCTGGGTATAAGCAGCGCCGGCTGGAAAGAGAACCTGGACGATTCGTTTTCCTCCCTCTACGAACGCAGCATCACCTACGCCGAACTCCTCATCCTTTCCCAGTTGAGTATCGGCAAAGGTGCTTTTCAACCCATGCTTCAGGGCGGGCCGTATTTGTCTTTTCCCCTGCAGGATAAAGAAAGCATTCCAGCTGAGTATGTTGAGCCGGTCACTACCCTACCCCAGTACTACAATTTTGAACTTCCCTTCCGCGTCAACTACGGATTACAAATTGGTGTCGGTTTTAACTTAGAATTTGGCCCAATTACTATCCAGGCAGACGGGCGATACCTGATCGGCTTCAGTGACCTCATTAAAACGGGGGCCACCATTGCTTCTACGAGTCGGCGGGGAGGGCTGGGAGGGCACGTGGGGGTGTTTTATGCTTTGTAGGTCACCTTCCGCCCCCGCCCTTTTGCCTACTTCAAAATGATCACGAAAACCAGTTAAGGCAACGCTGAAATTTGGAACACAGAAAACACAAACATGAGAAAGCTCCTCCTTACCTCCCTTCTCCTTTCTTCCCTTTCTGCCTTCGCCCAATCTTCCCTGGCAGATTCCATCCGCCTGATCCTGGAGGAAGGAATTGCCGCCGACGCCTTCCCGGGTGCTCAGGTATTGGCCTTGCATAAGGGCGAAGTACTGGCCCACGTCACCGCTGGATACCATACGTACGCGAATCAGCGTCCGACACAAAAAGACGACGTTTACGACCTTGCTTCCATTACCAAAACCAGCTCAGGCCTGCTTTACCTCATGCAGTTGTACGAGCAGGACCGGCTTAACCTCGATGCTCCGATCGGTCAGTATTTTCCCGTTTTTGCCGGCACTGATAAAGCCGACATTCCCCTTCGCTCCGCCCTCAGCCACCGGGCCGGGATTCTTCCATGGGTGCCTTACTGGCAGGGAACCCTGAAGGGCAACGGTCGTTACCCCTGGAAGAAAAACTGGGACGCTAAACGTACCAACGATTATCGGTTTCGTGGTCGGACGCTCCGACGCGACAGCAGCAGAAACTATCCGATACGGGTGATGGATGATCTGTGGCTGCATCGAAAATTCCGGGAGAAAAATATTTACAGCGCCATTCGAAAATCTCCCGTGAAACCCGCCGGAGACTACGTGTATTCCGGCCTCCTGTTTTACCTTCTCCCCCAGCTGGTGGAGGAAGGAACGGGTATGGGATACCATGATTACCTCCGTCAACAGTTCTATGACCCACTGGGTGCCGAAACCCTTGGCTACCGGCCGTTGGACCGGGGCATCCCGCTCAGCAGAATCGTTCCGACGGAAATCGATACGTTTTTTCGCATGGCTCCGCTGCACGGTGTCGTGCATGATGAAGGGGCGGCATTGATGAACGGTGTCAGTGGTAATGCGGGGCTTTTCTCCAGCGCAGCAGACCTCGCAAAGCTGTACCAGATGTTGCTGAACGGTGGAGAATACGACGGCCGGCGCTATTTCAATGCATCGACCGTAGAAGCGTTTACCCGCAGGCATTATGAGGCAGAGGGGAACCGCCGGGGACTAGGTTTCGACAAGCCCCTGGTGGTGTACGATCCCGATGCAAGTTCAGTCGCAGCAGCAGCCTCTCCCGCCAGTTTTGGACACAGTGGGTATACAGGTACAATGGTTTGGGCCGACCCGGACAAAGACCTCTTGTTCGTATTTCTGAGCAACCGTGTCCACCCCAGTCGGAACCGCAGAGCCATCTACACTTTGGGTATCCGGCCACGGATTCATGCGCTGCTTTACCGGCATTTGGTCGAGGATAGTAACCACTAAGACATTTAGGCACTAAGTACTACACTAAGAATTTAGAAGGATTTGGGCGCGGCCGCAGGTGCAGCGACCGGTTGAGGAAAGGCAGGGAATTAGGGGCGAAGTCTCTAAAAGGCTGAATGTCGTTAAACAGGTGCGGCGTGTCCAGGAGAAAAGCGCGTAGTGACTTTTTCGTCTAAAAGACCATAGGCAGCCGCATTCTGCGAAAATTCGCTATTTTGCCGACATATGCAAGCCAAAACCGCTAACGAAAAGATCATCTTCGGGCTTAAAGTTAAGCAACTCCGCCAGGAACAGGGCCTGTCATTTTCGGAGCTCTCGAAGCGATCGGGGATGTCCCTGTCTTACATCAACGAGATTGAAAAGGGCAAGAAGTTCCCGAAGCAGGACAAAGTAACCAAGTTAGCAAAGGCCCTTGGCACCACCGCCAAAGAGCTCACCAATGGAGAACTGGGTCGGCACCTGGCACCGGTCACCCAACTGCTACAGTCAAATTTCCTGAATGAGTTACCGTTGGAGTTGTTTGGTATCGAGCTCAGTAAGGTAGCGGAGATTGTCGCCCAGGCCCCAACCCGGGTCGGCGCCTTCATCAGTACGCTGTTGGAGTTGTCTCGCTCCTACGCCTTGCGGGAGGAAAATTTTTATTTCGCCGCGCTGCGCTCTTACCTGGAGCTTAATGACAATTACTTTCCGGACCTCGAAAAAGCCGTCGAAACCTTTACTAAGCAACATCAACTGCCGGGTATTCGGCCATTACCTCCCCGGGTACTGGCAACGCTGTTAGAAGCGCACTATGGCTACACCATTTTGCCCAACGGCCTTGATGCCCACCCGGACTTACAAATGCTACGCGCAGTGTATCAGCCGGAAGGCAATCGGCTTTTGCTTAACGGAAACCTGACACCGGCACAACGCGGCTTCCAATTCGGTAAGGAACTCGCCTTCAATTATCTAAGGCTTTCCGAACGGGCGAACACCAGCAGCCTGCTGCGCAGCCGGGTTTTTGAGGAGGTACTGAACCACAGCAAAGCCACCTATTTCAGCGTGGCCTTACACATTCCACTTCAAGCGTTCACGGAGCAGGTAAAAGCTTTCTTTGCGCTGCCAAATTGGGACGCAAAGGCATTTCTGGGGCTAATGCAACGGTTCAACGCTACTCCGGAGATGTTTTACCACCGGCTGACTAACGTACTACCTCAGTTCTTCGGCCTGCGGGAAATGTTTTTCCTACGGTTTCTCCACAACCCCCAGACGGATGATTTCACCATCGACAAGGAACTCCATCTTCATCGCCGGCACCACCCACATGAGAATGGCCTGTTTGAGCATTACTGCCGGAGGTGGGTAAGTTTGAGCCTACTGCAGGAGATGTCAGCCGGAGAAGCGATCAGTATCGATATACAACGCAGCCACTACTACGGTACAGAAGACGAATACCTGTGCTTAACCATGGCGCGAACGGATTACCCTAAAAAGGGACGGAACGTCAGCCTTACGCTCGGTTTCCTTGTCAACGACAAACTTCGGAAAATCATCGCCTGGCACGACGATCCGGCCATCTCCAGCCGGGAAGTCAATACCACTTGTGAACGTTGTCCGATCTCCGATTGCGCAGAACGAGCCGCGGAACCGGTAATTGTGCAAAAGCGAGAACGCAACCTGCGCATTAAAGCTGCATTGAAGAAATTGTAGCTCCGTGGCGTTTCTTGAGATAAGCTTTTAAGGCTTGAACAGGGCCAATGTCGGTGTTTAACCAAAACCTTGTACCTGCGGCCGCGCCTCTTCCTTCTCCTAATTAATTTCAATGAGCAACCACTTATTTCGTCCGATTATGTGATCCCAATAAAGAGGTTTTCCCAATATCTGCGCTATTTAACGGATATTGTGGCAAGGTGCCGAGATTCTCGGTAGGTGGCCATTTCCGGTTTTATGAAGTTGTTGCGTGAAGTTCTAATCTGTTGTTTACTGTGTTGCCTGCCGGCAACAGGGGCTACGCAATTAGACTCATTACTCAACGTACTGGACACTGAACTAGAACAACGAAACACCTACCTCGCCCAAAAAGAAGCACAGCTACAACAGTTGGACCAACAGAGGAGACAAGCAACCAGCCTTGAAGAAAAATTCGAAATTACTCTGGAAAAGGTAGCGGCCCTGGAATCTTTCTCCTTTACCCGGGCTAGTAAGGAGGTTTGTCGACTTGATTCCATAGCGCGCCAGTTGGCGGACCCAAGAAAAATAGACCTTGCGCAGCTTAAAGAGTCCTTCATTTTCCTTTCCGCGGGTATGTTCAATGAAGCCATTGACAGTCTTCACACCATCGATCTGAATAATTTTAACAGCCGGCTTAAGGCAGAGTATTATGCGTCTCTGGCCAGGTGCTATATCGACCTGTCTGACAACTACCCCAGCTCTGTCCTGAGTGGTCATAGCAGAAACCAGGCGGCCACCTACCTGGATTCAGCCATTCTGTACGTTGCTCCCGATACGATTGAATACCTCTCCCTACTTGTGAATAAGGCCGTTGCCGAACACAATCCTGAAGCAGGGATCAGGGTCTACCACCAAATTTGCAAACACCCGGATGCCACCGTTCGCCTGATGGCCAAAGAACATGGTGGCGCTGCCAT
Organism: Neolewinella persica DSM 23188; assembly: GCF_000373105.1. Taxonomy (GTDB): domain Bacteria; phylum Bacteroidota; class Bacteroidia; order Chitinophagales; family Saprospiraceae; genus Neolewinella; species Neolewinella persica. The sequence goes on from NZ_KB890413.1 coordinate 327,587, forward strand.
CAATTATCGATTGCTGAACAGGAACGATTCCGCTCGCATCGCCGTTGTGAAATCTGCAATTGCAGACGAACGTACGGTAACGCGGGAAGCGATTTCGCTGGTTCGGGTCGCCCGCTACGCCTACGAAATTGGCGACTATGAACGTTCGGGCAGGTACATAAAGATTGGACTGGAAAATGCCAATTTTTTCGGCGCTCAACATCGTAAGATTGAAGTATTGGAAATACTCCCACTAATCGAAGAAGAGCGGCAACAGCTTTTGCGGAGTCAGCGCAAGCAGTTCATTATTTTCAGCTCGTTACTTTCCATACTACTCCTGTTGGCCATATGGCTCATTAGGCGGACCATCCACCAAAACCAGGAACTTAAGGAACGACGCCAGGCCTTACTAAATACTTACCAACAATTGCGGCAAAACAATACCGCCCTGCGCGAATCAGAACGCATCAAGGAACAGTACATTGGTCACTTCTTTCAAACCAACACGAAATTCATCACTACCGCTAAAAAGGTGATTGACAAGGCGACGAAGGCCATTTATGCTGCGGATTTCAAAGAAGCCAAATTTCAGCTTAAGTCTTTTAATGCCAAACAACAGAACAAGCAGTTGCTGCGCGATTTTGATCAGGTCTTCCTTACCCTGTTTCCCAACTTTGTACCGAAGTTCCATGCTTTATTCCCATCCGATCAAATCTGGCAAGACGACGAGCAGGAAGAACTTTCCACGGAGATCAGGATATTCGCCCTGATGCGGTTGGGAATAAAAAACAACGATACGATCTCAAAAATCCTTGGGTACTCCGTAAACACTATTTATGCTTACCGCAGTAAAGTCCGGGGAAAATCGTTGTTGGAAAAGGATGCCTTCGACCAGGCCGTAATGAACATTTCTTCAACCAAAGCCCCGGAAGAATAGAAAATGCCGCCTCCACCAGGAAGCGGCATTGTTTTAAAAAAACTACTTTTCGAGTCGCACATCGTGCGAAAAAATCATACTCACTGTAATTATCAATCAAGGTTGCTACAGCGTCGGATCATTTAGGAGGAATACTCTAACTAAAGGCAGTACTATTACGCTACAGCAACAATACAATAATCAGGCATCTGAACGGATGCTGCAAGGAGAAAATGGGCAGATATAGAATTATAGAAGCACACACAAACACAAACAGTTGATAATCAGCAAAATACCCCAAAACATATCGCCCCTGAATATAGATAGTTTCAAGCTGGTTTTTGAGTAATTTGTACATGACACAACGTGTCCTCATCGGTTTATTCTTCTTCTAACATTGGTACGTTCGTAGAGCTTGACGCTGATCTGGTGGGAGAGGACGGCACGGGTCCAGCCATGTTGGGCGGATATTTCTAGGTAGAAGAGACGAACTTCCATACCGAATCCTTTTCCCAATAGAAGAATCAAAGAACGGTTCACCTGTTGTATCGCATGAACACGAGCTCGTTGGACCGTGGTTTTCAACTCGGCAAGCAGGGAAGTATAGGGTGTTGACATAGGATGGGATTAGTTTCTCATGAATGTAGAAACTAATTAAATGCAAAACAAAAAGTTTTATACATTTACTTCAAGCACTTTTCTTCCACCTTACTTCAGCTCCTCCGCCAAAAAACGACCAGTATGGCTCTCCTCCACCTTAGCAATCTGTTCTGGTTTTCCTTTGGCCACCACGCTACCACCGCCGCGTCCTCCTTCGGGGCCCATGTCTATGATGTAGTCGGCCACCTTGATCACGTCCATCGTATGCTCAATTACAATGACGGTATTCCCTTTTTCTACCAAGCCCTGCAGCACACGCAGTAAGTACTGAATATCTTCGAAATGAAGGCCTGTCGTTGGTTCATCCAGGATGTAGCAAGTCTGGCCCGTCGCCCGCTTACTTAGTTCTTCCGACAGCTTGACCCGCTGAGCCTCTCCTCCAGACAGTGTCGTGGCACGTTGCCCCAAAGTGATGTACCCCAGCCCAACGTCGTTCAGGGTTTTCAACCGACGGTAAATTTTCGGGATCGGCTGAAAGAACTCACTAGCTTCGGCTACCGACATGTCCAGTACGTCGTTGATCGATTTACCTTTATACAGTATCTCCAGTGTCTCCCGGTTAAAGCGCTTCCCCAGGCAGGTTTCGCATTCCACCTCCACATCTGGCAGGAAGTTCATTTCGATCGTTCGACTACCGCTACCCTTGCAATCTTCACAACGACCTCCTTTGACGTTAAAACTAAACCTTCCGGGTTTATAGCCCCGGATCTTAGCTTCAGGCAGGTTCGTAAACAAAGCACGAATATCGGTAAACACCCCGGTATAGGTCGCCGGATTAGACCTGGGCGTACGACCAATCGGGCTCTGATCGATATCAATCACTTTGTCGATATGCTCCAGCCCCTTGACCGTTTTATAGTCCATCGGTCGCTTCACACTGTTGTAGAAGTGCTGGCGCAAAATAGGGTACAGCGTTTCGTTGATCAATGTCGATTTCCCGGACCCACTCACCCCCGTCACACAAGTAAAAGTGCCCAAAGGGATCTTGATCTTAACGTTTTTCAGGTTGTTACCAGAAGCTCCTTTGAGTTCCAGGAAATTCCCGTTGCCTTTACGGCGAGTCTCGGGGATTTCGATCTTCTTGCGCCCCGACAGGTAATCACTGGTGATGCTACCCGCGTTTTTCTTGAGGAGAAATTCTTTTGGCTTCCCAGCAGTGACAACTGCTCCGCCCTTTACCCCCGCCCCCGGTCCGAGGTCCAGCAAGTAATCGCTGGCCATCATGATGTCTCTGTCGTGCTCCACAACCAGCACTGTATTTCCAATGTCAGTTAGGTCACGCAGGGCACGGATCAGCCGCATGTTATCGCGTTGGTGCAGGCCGATGCTCGGCTCATCGAGGATATAAGTAATTCCCGTCAGCTGGCTACCGATCTGCGTTGCCAGACGAATTCGCTGGGCTTCTCCCCCGGAGAGGGAGCGGCCGGGCCGGTCAAGACTCAGGTAGCCCAGCCCAACGTGCAAAAGAAACCGGAGGCGGAAACGAATTTCCTTTAGGATGTCCGTGGCAATCAGGGTCGTCCGTTCGTCCATCCCATCCTCTGCGGTTTCCATCCACTCTCCGAGTTCTCCCAGATCCATCCGGGCCAGGTCGCTAATGGTGGCCTCCTTGATTTTGTAGTTGCGGGCTTCCTTACGCAGTCGGGCACCTTCACATTCCGGGCACTCGTCAACGGTCATGAAGTCCTCCGCCCAGGTACGGATTCGCTCACTGGTTGTTTCTTCGTACCACCGGGTGATCATGTTAAACAGGCCGTTCTTGCGCACGTCCCACACCATATCGTGGGCAATTCGGTCGTACTTACTTTTCTTTTGGCGGCCGGGCTTTTTGTCTTCGCCGTGGAGCAGCACGTTCAACCCCGCTTCGGGTAATTTACTGATCGGATCCGTCAGCTTAAACTTATAAGCTTTAGCGATTTCTTTAACCTGTTTGAAGGTGCTGTTATCCCGGTCCTCTCCCAGCGGTGCCAACCCGCCTTTATTGATGCTGAGGCTGCGGTCGGGGATGATCTTATCAATGTCCGGGCTATTTACCTGCCCCAGCCCCTTACAGTTCTTGCAATACCCGTAAGGGGAGTTGAAGCTAAAGGTGTTCGGGCTAGGTTCTTCGTAGGAGAGGCCGTTCTCAGCGTCCATCAGGTTCTTGGAGTACGGAGAGGTTTCGCCGGTATCCGCGTCTTGTACAAGCACCAGCCCGTCACCCATTTTCAGGGCCGTTTGTAAGCTTTGGCTCAGTCGGTCCAGCCGGTCAGGTTGCATCTTCAGCCGGTCGATGACGAGTTCAATGTCATGAACTTTGTAGCGGCTGACCTGCATCCCTTCCTTGAGGTCCACGATCTCGCCGTCCGTCCGCACTTTGGTGTACCCCTGTTTGCGGACCTGCTCGAACAACTCCCGGTAATGTCCTTTACGGCCACGTACCAAAGGGGCCAGGACGATGAGCTTTTTGCCCGCATATTGCTCGGCAATCTGTTCCTTCATCTGCTCCTCGGTATACCGGAGCATAGGTTTTCCGCTGATGTAGCTGTAGGCCGTACCGGCGCGGGCGAAAAGGAGGCGCAGGAAATCATAGATTTCCGTTACGGTGCCAACCGTGGAGCGCGGACTCCGGTTGGTGGTTTTTTGTTCGATGGAGATGACGGGACTCAGCCCGGTGATCTGCTCCACATCCGGCCGTTCCATTGTGCCCATGAACTGACGGGCGTAGCTGCTGAAAGTTTCCATGTATCGCCGTTGGCCTTCGGCGTAGATGGTATCGAAGGCCAGGCTGGACTTACCACTGCCGCTCAGTCCCGTAATCACGACGAGTTGGTTACGGGGAAGTTCTACGGAGATATCCTTGAGGTTGTTCTCCTTAGCACCGATCACGGTAAGAAAGCGTTCGGCGTGGGGGAGTTCCCCATTTTTAGCCTTCTGTTTCCTGGGCGCGGACGCTGGTGCAGAGGACGTTGAAGGAGCAGTGGATTTGGCGCGGGGCATAGTCTTTCTTTCGCCAACCGGCGGACCTTCCGCCGGGGCTATTTTTGCAACGGATCAAAGGTAGGAAGGTTGGGGAACTTTTTGTGTAAAAATTTAGTCTTTACACCAATAAGTAACTTATGCACCATCGCAGGTAGCTCCGGGTGCGCTTCGCGCCTTCCTCCGGCGGTTAGCCGGATAGCTCAAAAGCCTCAACCGCCCTTTGCACCTGCGGCCCCGCCCAATAAGCCTTTACAACTTCCGCATACTTTTAGTAACGCTTTGAAACAGCTCCTGGTCCCCCTCAAAAATATTCTTTTTTACGTCAAAAACATAAGCTACATCAGGATTAGAAAGGCCAAATCGTATCTTTTCATAATATTCTTCCAGCGACTCCATACCAAGCATTTCTCGCGTCTGCTTGACTAACATCAAATCTTCGTTGCTGAGTATGGGGACGTACCAATCTGAATTCTTCCCGTTTATTCTAAAGCTCAACACCGTGAAGACCCCCGTCTTAAATTGGCCCTTTTGCATTTCCAGCCACAGGCCACATTTGTTTGGCAGGATCTTTCCCGCCTGCACCAGGCTGATCAGCTCAGGGGTAACGACCCGCTTTTGTGTTTTCACTGATGTCGACTGACAGTAATGATGAAAAATGATGTCCATGGGCTGCTTTCCCCTAATGTCCTGCACCCCAATTTTCGCCTCCCCCGGAAACCGATTATTGGCAATCAAATCTAATAAGGCAGCAATATTGATGCTGTCAATATGATTGATGGTATCGCCATAAACATCGTAGCTGCCTTCTTTAGTCCGGAAATACTGGTCATCCCGGGCAAGTCCTTCCAACCTGGCTCTTAATTCACGCTCAGGAACCTTCGCTTTTTTATTGGCAGCTAAAAAAGCCTGCCAGCGCGGATCATTATTCTGTTTGTTGAAAACCTTAAGACTTTTCAGGTAATCATTAGACAGGTTCTTGGGGAGCAGTAATTCGAGCAGCTCAAAAAAACAGCCTGTCTCTTTCAATTCATCAGCGAGAAGTAAGGCATTGTAAACATCCTTCACAAAGTTGCCCTTTGCGGAAATCAACACCTCCTGATATTTATCCAGTGCTTCCTGTTTTTGCCCCCTGACCAGCTTCAACTCAGCAGCATGGATACTTTTTTGGTAGGCACGATAATCCTGGATTTGCCCAAATAAGGGAACACCTGCCAGGACCAGCAGGACGAGAACAAACATGTTTTTCATGGTTAATAGGTTGATCGGTGAACACGAAATGAGGTCGCTCGTAAGTCAAACGGCGCTTACAACAAATATAAATAAAGTCCTCTGTTCCTTTCTTCTGCCTTACATCCGCTCCAAACCATACCCTGGAAGTTCCGGCATCGACTTAGACCGAAACAATAGAAATCTCTTCTTGCTCCTCAATGCAGATCTTTGCACCAGCCCCGATAGCTATCGGGACGCCCTACCCATCCTCCCTACCACAAATCTCTCAGACCCTATCCCAAAAGTTGATCCGTTTGCTAAATCCCCGGTTCAGATGGTAGCTTTAGCGTACAAAAACACCCATCGTGCAAAAAGTTATTCTTCTCCTCTTAGCCTGTTTCTTGTCTTTATCACTCTCGGCCCAGCGAAGCGTCCAGATGGACACCATCAAAGAAGGTATTAAATGGGCCGCCGGGCTGACGCACGTTCCCCTGAAAAAAGAATGGACCAATCTTCTGGACGCAGACTTCACCCATTGGGATAAATTCATCGGGGTACCACACACTTCGGTCTCCTTGCCTGATGACGTGCCCAAAAGTGATGACGTCCGTAAGGGAACACCGTTGGGTCTGAATAATGATCCGCTCGGTGTGTTCACGATGATCAAAGAAGGCGGTGCAGACGTCCTTAAAATTAATGGCCAGATTTACGGCGGTCTCACCAGTAAGCAGGAATACGAAAATTATCACCTTAAACTGGAGTTCCGCTGGGGAGAAAAAAAGTGGGAGCCAAGGCTGGAACGTCAGCGGGACAATGGACTGCTCTACCACTGTACCGGCCCGCACGGGGGTTTCTGGAATGTTTGGATGAGCAGCCTCGAATTACAGATTCAGGAACGTGATATGGGTGACCTCTTTCTACTCGCCGGCCCCAGCGCCTGGGTCAGGACCACCAGCGAGGCAGACAGTAAATTCCCAACGTTCCGGCCCGACGGCGATCGTACTAAGGCAGGAAGAGATGGTGGTAAGGGGAGAATCATTCGGTCCTCAAACGAGGAAATGGCCCACGGAGAATGGAACACTATAGAACTGTACACGTTTGGTGACCGCGCGGTACACCTCGTTAATGGTAAAGTGGTCAATGCGATTGATGACGCCTACCTATTGGTAAATGGTAAGGAAGTCCCCCTGGTTCGGGGCAAGATCCAGCTTCAATCTGAAGCCGCTGACGCTTTTTTCCGGCGGGTACGCATCAAGTCAATTGACAAAATCCCTGCGGAGATTTTAAAGCAGGCCGGGTTTTAGACCGGGCGAAGCTTCGGAATGGTACAGACGGGCAACTAAGCCAGCATATGTCGGGTGATCTCGTCTGCATAATACCCCTGCTTGCCCTCTTTCAACTTAAACCGCACAACATCTCCTTTCCCGAGATTTCTATCCAGCATGTTTTTTGTTCGGAAATAAAACTCCTCCCGGGTATCCTGTAACCGGAGGTAACCGTAGCCTTTTTCCGAGAGGTAGAAGATGATGGTTCCTAGGTGCATGGTCAGGTTGTCAAATTATCGGGAGCCTAAGGAAATTGAAGTCCAAGACTTTTTCAAATCTACGGGGAAATCTTCAAAAGGGGTATCGAGGGTTTCATGACTAGTCCAATAGTCCAAATTACTATTTTGAGACCACCACCCCAATGCTGGCATAACCCCATCGCTGTCCGCCAAATATCCGATCCGACGGATTGCGTCCGGCATGAAATAATTCCCCCGTTCCGTTCCGGATATTGATTTCGGGCCGTAAGTGCCATTGCTGCAAACGAATATCAACCCCGACGGCTACCTCCAGAAAGGGCAATACCGGTGCGGGTTGTGGCCCTGTTTCCTGATCATTATTGTTTAGATCCAGAAGAAACCCAGCCCCTAAGCCCAGCAAGGGCCGAAAGCGTTGTTCCCCAAAGGTAATCTCCACCCTAATGGGCAGGAGCATAGCTATTGGATATATCTTTTCCCTGAAACTCATGGCTCCATCGTCCCCCATAAGGCGGTATACCGTTGTTTGTTGAGACATCAGAGAGGGGCGAATGCCTAGGGTAAAACGATCAATACGATACCCTATAAAGCCGTACAGTTCATAGCCATTGTCTCCTGCAACTCCCGTATTATCGGTGGGAGGGGCATTAAGCGGTAACCGTTCAATCTCCCATCCTGAACCTAAGGCGAGGCCACCTCCTACCACCAGTTCCTGGGCAGAAAGCAGTGGAGAGAAAAAGTACAGCAATTGTAAAAGAAAAATGTTTTGGATGCCCACCCTAGCATAAAGTTTCTACCCACTTAGCTATTACTTCCGTCAATACTTTTAACACTCTTGTCCTCAAGGAAAGGAACAGCCGGGCACAAAAAAGCCGCTTCTCCCTTGCGGAAAGAAGCGGCTCTTTATGTCCTAAGTTATGGGAGACTTAGTTTAGATCTTTGGCACGTTTACCGGCAGAGTAGTTGATTTTCAACTGTCCACTCTTACGGAGTTTAGTTTTTACGTCCTGTACGATACCCATCGTAACCTCACCATCAACCCTTAGGGAAGAAGTAATCCGGCTGCGCTTGGCTTCGGGGAGTTTTACTTTGTGCTGCTCGAGGAATAGCGGAATATCCTCTACGGTCGAAATTTTATCACCCAGCTGAATGCGGGGAGATGTTCCATACACTTCTGCGTACTGTTGGGTAGGACGACCGACGTAGATGTAATTAACCAGTGACTTTTCTTCCAGCTTAGTGAGCTGTGTAGCTTCCGGCGTGTTTACCTGCAACTTCAGATCGGAATCCCGCAGAACGGTTACCATCATAAAGAAGAAGAGCAACATGAAGATGATGTCGGGAAGAGAGGCCGTGGAGATAGCTGGCTTTGACTTACCGCGTTTTTTCTGGAACTTAGCCATTGGTTGATGCTTAAGAGTTGGGGGTGAACGACTTGTTTGGTCGTAAGATGCCACACATTGCGTGGCTGGTGGGCGAGGGAAATAAAAAACCGGGCCAGTTTACCGAAGCAAACCGGCCCGGGTTACTTATTTCTCTTCACCAAAATTGGTAGGCTCTGCTTCGGAGAGTACCATCGGAATTTCCGACTTGATGGCCTTACGCTGAGCGTAGGGCATCTCTTCGGAATAAGGCTCACCATAACGTTTACGTGAGAGTTCATCCCACAGTTCGTCATAGGCACCTTTGAGTTCGTTGTAGACGGCGAGGTACGTTTCGTAGTTCGTACCGCGATCATTCTTCAACGAGATGATGGCGTTCTTCGGAGATTCTGCCATATTCTCCATTCGACGAGGATTAGAGATGAATTCCTTTGCGTTTTCCCGCAGGTTTGCGAGGCGCATAGGCTCTTCCCGAACCAACAGTTGATTTTGCGCATTAACGAGTACGGAGTACACGTTACGCTCTTTCAACCTGGTGATATCGGGCTCTTCATCGGACCAGGGCGGCAACTTTACGAGGATACCCTTGTCTTCGGCGATCGTGGTAGTGACGAGGAAGAAAATGAGGAGCAGGAAGGCAATGTCTGCCATGGATCCTGCATTGATCTCATTACTCATCCGGTCTCTTGAATTGGTCTTAGCCATGGTCAGTAGAGGATTTAACGGAGTTACTTAAAGAGGCCGCGGATGCCAAATACCACCAAGGTGGCTATCGACAGGCCGAGCATTACCAGTGCCGCCAGGATGGCACCACTGATGAATTTCAGGTTACCGCTGGTAAAGTCCGTCTCCTGAGAGTCCATGAACTTATTAATGGCGTTCTGAATTTCGGGGGTTTCCTGGGAGATGTCACCGTTGGCAGTAGAATAGCCAAGGAAAACAATTACTCCAAGTACCGCCAGGCCAATGAGGCCTTTTAGAGAACCTTTAGGGTCGCCGGCAAATTGGGCGATACCAAAGATCAGCGCTACCACAAAGGCAAGACCTGTAAGGAACAAGGAGATGCCGAGGCCAAAGTCAAAGACTCCGGTTTCGTACTTCTCGGGTCCGGCGCTTTCAGACATCAGCAGTTCCATTTCGGCGTCGGTGCCGGAGAAAATGCTGATCAAAAAGATTGCTACAACCAGCACTCCAATCCCGAAAGCCAGCGCTTGACCGTATTTATTTAAAAATGCGTACATGCTATGATTGGATTTAATAATGAGGGCTGGTTTAAGCCTTAAAGCTGTTGTTGGTGGCCATGATGTCAACCAGGGCGATAGAAGAATCTTCCATCCGGTTAACGATACCGTCGATCTTGTTGATGATGTAGTTGTAAAGGATCTGGAGGATAATGGCCACAACCAGACCGAATACTGTGGTAAGGAGGGCTACCTTAATACCACCGGCTACTACCGCCGGAGAAAGGTCACCTACCGTTTCAATACGGTTGAAGGCCTGGATCATACCTACAACCGTTCCCATAAACCCAAGCATGGGTGCAATGGCAATGAACAGGGAGATCCAAACAAGACCGCGCTCAAGCAGACCCATTTGTACACTACCGTAAGAGACGATCGCTTTTTCAACAGCGTCAGGGCCTTCATTGGCGTGGCGCAGTCCTTCGTAAAGTACACTGGCGGTGGGGCCAGGTGTTGCTTTAGCTACTTCCTTAGCACCTTCCATGTCACCTTCTTCGAGGCGCTCACCGATGCGGGAGAGTAATTTATCCGTGTTAACGGAAGCGAGGTTGAGCGTAATGATACGTTCGATACAGAAGGCAAGTCCGAGAATCAGACAGACCAGTACGATCGCCATGAAGCGCCAGTCACCATCGATGAATTGCTTCTTGAGGATCTGAAAACCAGAGGAATCCTGAGCCGCAAGATCCGCGGCGGAAAATGCTACCAGCGTAAGAGCCGCCAGCGTTTTGGAAAGATGTCGCATAGCCAAGTTTGGGTTTAACGAATAGTTTGTGCGTGAAGAGAATAAGCCGAAATTGGCCCGTAGGCACATCGGTAAGTTGAATCTTGAACCGCCGTTGCGGTCAATTTGTGCGATAAGCACCGTGTAAAGTAAGGAAAGCTTGGGGTTTTCCAACCTTGTCCTTGAAAAATGTAGAGAGAAGGGTCACTCGACAAGATCGTAATCGCTGTATCTGAGTTTAAAATACGGCATAACGGTCATGAAAGATATTCCCTAGTTCCAAATTTTCAATGCGGAGAGAGGGATGACTCCCCTTGGTCGTGATCGCTGCGCTCTGAGTTCAAACTTCAGCAAGACGGTCTGGGGGGTATCCCTAGTTCCAAATTGTCAATGCGGAGAGAGAGGGATGACTCCCCTTGGTCGTGATCGCTGCGCTCTGAGTTCGAACACTGCGAGACGATCAGGGGAATTTCCTTCACCTTCCTTATCAATGCGGAGAGAGAGGGATTCGAACCCTCGAGACAGTTACCCGCCTATACGCTTTCCAAGCGCACCTCTTCAGCCACTCGAGCACCCCTCCGTTTAAGAATATTCCGGTCGGCTAAGATAACCATTCGTTAATGGCTTTGACCGGAATAGACGCAAAAATTGCAAAAACGATCAACAAAACAAAATTTATATTGGTAATCGTCCACAATAAAGGTCAGTTTATTACAACGCCAGTGGATGCCCAGGAGCATTCTGGCTTTACAAAGTGGTCAAGTTCAAAGAGTTGCCAAGCATTCTGATTAGTTTGTCGGGCAACTACCTCCGTTGAAGTTTCCCAGAGCTCCGCAACCTTTTCTGCCACAAAAGGGAGATAAGCGGTCTCATTACGTTTTCCGCGCTTCGGAACCGGTGCGAGGTAAGGCGCATCAGTTTCAAGCAAAATTCGCTCGCGGGGCAATTCACGCAGAACGGGTTCGAGGCCACCATTTTTGAAAGTGACCACTCCCCCGATGCCCAGATAGAAGCCTCGCTCAACTGCGTGGGTCGCCTGCTTCACGTCGCCGGTAAAACAATGGAAGACCCCCCTTAATTTGGGATCATCGATATCATCGATAATCTCCAATAATTCATCAATGGCCTTCCGTGCGTGAATACAAATTGGCAGGTCATAAGCAATTGCCCAGGCGCATTGCCTGCGAAAAGCTTCTTCTTGTTGCGCCTGGTAACTAGTGTCCCAATGAAGGTCCATCCCGATTTCACCGATCGCTACCCAGCGCCGTTGCGTCAGGTAAGCTTCCACTACGGCGAGCTCTTCCTCAAAATCCTCCTTTACACTCACCGGATGAAGACCGATCATTGCCAGGGTACTGTGGGGGTAATCCTGCTCCAGTTGCAACATCGCCTCGTGGCTACTGCGGTCTACCGCTGGTAATATGGATAAAGCGACGCCGGCAGCGTTCACTCTTTCCATCATTTCTGCCCGGTCAGCGGCGAACTTCGTACTGTAAAGGTGGGTATGTGTATCGATATACATATAAGGTAGACTATTGATGCGGACGGTATCCGTTTTGGTGGGCGAAGATAGGGGAAGAGGTTGCAAGTTACAGGTTGCAAGTAAAGGTTGCAGGTCATCAGGCGCGGCCGCAGGATGCAAGGAAAGTTTGCTAATCAGCAAAGGAAGAAGTCCGTAATACCTGCGACCTTTATCTTGCAACACTTGCAACACTTGCAACCTGCAACCCCTGCAACTTGCAACCTGCAACCCTGCAACTTGCAACCTGATAACTCGACCTTATCTTCGGGCCATGGCAAAAAAGCAAAAATTCTACGTTATCTGGCTAGGCCACGAGCCTGGGGTTTATACCGATTGGAATAAGGCCAAGCGACAAATCGACGGTTATAAAGGCGCTAAGTATAAATCCTTTCCCACCAGAGCTCAGGCGGAAGCGGCTTACGCCAATAGCTTCCACAACTACATCAAGGCGGCGAGCGATGCCGTTAACCGTCCTGCGCACCTGCGCCCGCGCCCAAAAACACCCCGGCGTGGAAACGCACCTTCCACCCCTACTATCCTTAGTCAGAGCATCAGCGTGGATGCTGCCTGCTCCGGCAACCCCGGTAAGATGGAGTATCAGGGAGTGACCACCTCCGGCAAGAAACAGCTTTTTCACCGCGCCTTTAAGCTGGGGACCAACAACATCGGTGAATTTCTGGCCCTGGTCCATGCGCTCGCCTTCCTGGCAGCCCAGGACATGCCCGATCTTCCTATTTACAGCGATTCTCAGATTGCCATCGGCTGGGTAAAAAAGGCCAAATGCAAAACCACCCTTGCCCGTGGCCCCAAAACGGAGGGCCTGTACGAATACATCGATCGGGCCGAGGCGTGGCTCAAGGCCAACAAGGTGACCAACCCCATCTATAAATGGGACACAAAGGCCTGGGGGGAGATTCCCGCGGATTTCGGTCGTAAATAAACTCCCCAGAGCTTCCTACTAAAAGTGCCCGTCAGCTAATCTGACGGGCATTTACTAATACAAACACTCATTTTAGCTATCTATTTGGTAGCTTTCCTGTATAACTTGAATTCTTTTCTTTGGTTCATCCAAGTCTATTTTCCTTCAAACTCCCGCCAGTGTTGTAGTTCAGGAGTTGAGCAATAGCGGCCGGACTACCAAAACTGCGTTAAAGCCACCTATTTACTTTCCACAACAAGGTTTCAGACAGCGAAGGGCCGTACTTTTACGTTTCCTTACAAACCAACTGAAAATGAAACTTTACTTTACCCTGTTCTTAGCTATTGTTTTTTTGGCCGCTGGCTGCACCAAAGAATCCTGCGCCGAAGAGAAAGGCCTGATCAGCATGGATCAATACCTCACTGATAACAACCTTTCCCCCGTAGAAGGGGAGGCCGGAATGCGGTACATCATCAATGAGCCCGGGGGAGCCGCCAGACCCTTGCCTACCGCCGAGGTAGTTGTCCGCTATCAGGGCCGCCAGACCAACGACGAAATTTTTGATCAAACCGTAGACGAGGCACGCAAATTTCGCCTCGATCGCCTTATCGGTGGTTGGCAACTAGGCATTCCATTAATTGGCGAAGGTGGCAAAATCACGCTTTTCCTCCCTTCTGCACTAGCTTACGGCCCAAGTGGCACGGGCGAGATATGCCCAAACTCAGAGTTGATCTTCGAAATAGAACTCGTCTCCTTCATCAATTAAGCGCTTGTTTGGAATTTTGGTTCCAAGCTGAGAGCTTGTTAGAAAAACAAGCGGTAACGTGCGACAACTCAAGCATCACGAGGTAAAAACTACTGGCAAACAATATCCAATCTGGCTGCTTTGTCCTGACTGGCGGGACCCACGCAACGTCGGTTCGGCCTTCCGGCTGGCCGAAGCGGCTGGCCTCGCCGGGCTGGTGCTGACCGGGTCGACCCCTCGCCCGCCACATGCCAAAATTGAAAAGACAGCGCGCTCTACCGTCCGGAGTGTGCCGCACATGTTTACCAACGACGTGACTACCTACCTTCGAAGTAAGGTAGCTGAGGGCGCCTACGTCCTGGCGCTGGAAATAACGGACGAAAGCACTTCGCTGTTGGAATTTCAATTGCCTGCAGCCGTCAGTTCGGGCCAACGGGAATTAATTCTTATTGCGGGAGCAGAAGACCATGGTGTTTCCCAAGAGATCCTGGCACTGTGTGCCGCCAGCGCTCACCTACCCATGCACGGGGTCAATACATCCATGAACGTTGCGGTAGCGCTTGGAGCGGGGGTTTATTTGCTGCTGTCGCAGTATCAGGAAGCCTAAAGATTGAATGAGTGAATTAATAGAATGGGAGAATGGCTGCTGCTGTTCCTACTTGCTGCACTACGCTTGCTCGCCAGAGTTTGAGTGTGCCGGGTCAGTTACTCCAGAAAAGGTAACCGAGAGCAGATTCTACTATATAGGGCAATTCATCAAACCTCTTCTCGACAATAATTGAAGTTAAATTAGCAAACCAATCATAGGGAGTGCCATTTACTCCTACATACACGATATATGGCACAAGTACGTCGTACTTGTGTTGTTTCCTGAAGGACCATTCTTGCTTTCTCTGAGTGTAAATAGTGTTGCCTATATACTGAGTCAAAAGGAAGCATTATTCATTTCTACGAAGTTTGAGCAAAGAAAAAGGCAAGCATAAAGCAGCGTATTCATGATGTATTATTGAAGGTAAAAACCCTATACCCTGCCCCACCCTGCTTGGTATGTCAGGGTACAGCATCTGTTTTGGTCCTTGTCAGCATCTCAGTTTCCAGTCATCTTTTCAAGGGAGAGTTTGATGAACATCTTCCATCTACGAGCAGACCGGCATAGGATAGGTGTATGGCATCACCTTACTTCCGCTACAGTTCCCGCGGCTTATAGAGTTCGAAGATGGCGTTGATCTCCCGGTCCTTACGCAGGTCTGGGAAAAAATCCAGCAGGATCTGGTGCCCTTCGTAGTATTCACTAAGGGCCTTATTGAGGTCATGCATGGCGGCCTTGCGGCGGTTCGCCATCAGGTTGATGGCAACGGAGCCGTAGGCCAGGCTCGTATCTTCGTAGCGCTCCATGGTTTCAGCCATTAGCGCAAAGGCTTCTGCGTCCCGTCCCTGATCAACAAAGAACACGGCCAAAGCGACCGTGGCATCGCTGAACCGGTCATCCATCTGGATGGCTTTACGGAAGGCAAATTCAGCCTCTTCAGCTTCATTGGTGGCGGCGTGGCACAGGGCAAGGCCCAGCCAGCAGTCTGGCGTATGGCCTTCTCGTTCTACGGCCCTGCCGTAGTTGTAGGCAGCTACGCCCCACTTTTCTTCGGCGACAAAACATTCTCCCAGATGTTGAAAGATGTCGTAGGCGTTACCGTTGAGTTCAACGGCTTTGAAGAAGGCAGTCTTCGCCTGGTCCAGATGTCCTAACAATTGGTAAGAGCGGCCTACCCGCATGAAGGTTTCGTAACTCTCCTCCGCATCATCTGACTCAAAGTAGGCAACGTAGGCCTTCAGCGCTTCCTCGTAGCGATCGAGGTCGAACAACTTATCAGCATATTCCAGGTCGTAGGCGGGGTTGGAGGAGTTCAACGATCGGGCGTTGGCGAAGGCTTCCAGCGCATCGTCCTCCCGGCCGTCGTCGTCGTACCACAGGCCGGAGTAATACCACAGCAGATCGTTGAAGGGGTCCTGGGCCAGCAACTCATCAAATAGTTTTCGCAGGTACTTCCGTTTCCCAAGTAATTCGTTGGCGTTCAGAAGTTCCTCCAGCGCTGGCTCCTGACTAGGGTCCAGGCGCACGGCGTCGCAAAGTGCCTGAAAGCTCTCGTCGTACCGAAACTCCTGAAGCAACAGCAGACCGTCAAAAAAAGCGAGCAGGCTTTGTTTCTCGTTTCCGGTCACCCGTTGCTGGAGTTGTTCCAGCACTTCCCGGGCCAGCTCCCTACGCTCGAAGTGCGTCAGGACCTCAAGCCGGAGCATTAGGGCTTCCTCATCGTTTGGTGCGTAAATGGATAGTTTTTCCAGTGCGCCAAAGGCTTCCTCTTCTTCCAGGTTGATCTTATGGATCAAGGCCTTCCATTTATAAAAATCGGGAGAAAAATTATGTTGCTCGATCGCCAGATCGGCTACTTGCAGCGTGCGGTCGTAATCAAAACTATCATAGTAATGTGACAGCAGTTCGTCAAATTCTTCCTGGGAAAGAAAGAGATTTTCCTGGCCGGAAGTGGCGGCCTCATAACGGGCTACCAGGGCTTTGAGCGCGAGGTCGCGCTTATCATTTCTTTTTTTGCTCATATAAGAAGCTCGGTTTCAGCATAGCGTCTCGCGCCATTGGCTGATACTCGTTCCCTAAAATACGATTTGCAGCGGAAAAAAGTTGCCAAGCCAGCATTTATTTTATTCCTAATGTCGCCACCTGGTGCAAACCGGCTTCAGGTTGGCACATTAATAATCAGGGAGTAGTCTGAATTTTCCAGCAAGCGCTTAGTTCCTCCTGCTTTTCCTGATTTCCCTGGTTCGCTCCCACAACAGCTTACGGAATTTCCGCTCCACCTCAGGCAGCTGGATGATTTTCCGAGCTGGCAGCACCTTCAGGAAAGCATCCTCGGCCTCAATGGATAAATTCAGGGACGCCTGCCGCCGGGCCTGGTGGTCGCGTAAGATTTTAAGTGCTTCGCCTTCAGTGAGGTCAGCAGGAGCAAAGTCTCTCTCCTTATTGCGCGTGCCCTCTTGCTTCAGCCGTTCATCATAAGACCAGAAGACGGGGAAGAAGGCATCAGCTTCCTTGTTCGTCAGCTCCAGCTCTTCGGTAATGTAGGCCTGGCGCGCTGCCTTGATTTTGGCAAAACGTTCCTCTCTCAATTCTTTACGGTCTGCTCCATTAGGTCGGTTGCCAGGTTGGGCTTGGGCTGCCACACTAACCAGGCAAAGCAGGAATACAAAAATCAACTGTTTCATTGTGTTATTCATTTACGGGAGCATTAGCGTAGAGTTCCGATTCAAAATCATCCAATTGATCGCTGATGTAAGCGTCGATGTCTTCCGCATCCAGATCTGCCAGCAGCATCTCACTTGAAGGCTGTTTGGTGGTGTCGTCTGCGGCCGTTTGCTTGCCATCCGTGGTCGGTAACAAAAGAAACGTGGCCAGCAACAGGAGCATCACCGCAGCGGCCGCAGCCCATCGGGTTCGTGCCATTGTCCTAACTGGCACCGGATTTCTGCCCTGACTCAGGGCCCGATTCGTCAGTTCGTCCAGATAATCGGGCGAGGGTACGCGAAAACCGTCACCTTTTTCGCGAAGGCCGGAAAGGAATTCTCCCAGGCGTGGTTCATCGTGATCAGACATACTCTTTAAGTTTTGCTTCAATTTTTTTCGCGGCCAGGTGGTAGCTGGCTTTAAGGCTTCCTTCGGACGTTCCGGTTATTTCGCAGATCTCCCGATAGGAGAGATCGTCAAAATAACGGAAGCTGAAAACAGCGCGTTGTTTGGGTGGCAGGGTGGCCAAGGCTTGTTGAAGCTGCAGTTGAGCAGCATCTCCATCAAAATAAGGATCAGCCATGAGTTGATTGGCTACCAGGCTAGACGGGTCTTCGGTACTGAAGCGTTGATGTCGCCGTTTCTTGCTTCTCAACCAGGTGAGCGCCTCGTTAGTGGCGACCCGGTAGAGCCAGGTACTCAGCTTACTGTCTCCCCGAAAATTGTCCAGCTTTCTAAACACTTTCACCAGCGTATTCTGCAATACATCATCCGCATCTGCGGAGGATTGGAGCATACGCATCAGGTGGCGGTGCAACAGCGGGCCGTACGCCCGGACCAAACTCCGGAAGGCTGCCTCGCTGCCCTGAGGGCTACGAAGTTGTTCCAGAATGGCGGTGTCTTCGGGGAGTTTGCTCATGCACGTTGGTGATCCGTCGGGTATTGGACGCCGGTAAGGTGGGAGAAGTTTAAGCACACAGGCAAAATTCTTTTCGGGGCGCGGCCGCAGGTGCAAAGGGAAGGTAAAAAAGCGGGGAAGTTGTACTTTGCGGGAACCTTATTAACCAATATAATCAGTGATCAATGCGATTTATACTATTCCTGATACTCCTCGTTTCCCATACCGTCTACGCACAAACAACGCTGATGGGTACCGTTACCGATGAAACGAATAGCTCCCCACTACATTTTGCCACCATCGCGGTAGTGGGCCAGCCCTACGGTACGCTTTCAGACGCTGACGGCAATTTTGTACTAACCTCGCCAATAACGCTTAATCCAAAAGTAAAAATACAGGTTAGCTTCCTGGGCTACGCGACCAGGGAATTCACCCTAAGCGAATTACGTAGCAGCGGGGACGTTTTACTCTCCACTCAAGGGGTTGACCTACCGATGGCCAACGTCCGAGCGGCCAACTCCGAGCCATTGACCGAAATCAGCCTGGGCCGAAGTGAAAGGAAAGCCTTCACCTTTTACCAAAGCATTTTTGAACAGACCTACCAGCTGGCAACCCGGATCAGTAATCCGGGAAAGCGGACGGGAATGCTCAGCAGTGTCCGCTACTATTTTGGTAAGGCTGCCAAAAAAGGTAAGCCCGTACGAATCAACTTTTACGCCATCGATCCTTCCTGTGACTGCCCAGGAAAAGCGCTTCACACAGGGTCCATCATTCCTGAGAAGACGAAAAAAGGTTGGAATAAACTAGACCTTACGGAAAATCTGGTGCTTCTGCCAGCCACCGATTTTTTCCTGTCCTTTGAGTGGCTGGGGCTGAGCAATACAAAATCGGCTGCCATCAATTTTAGTGTTGGCATGGTACCGGACCAAGCCGCGCAGCCCATTTACGAAAAGGTTGGCGGATCAAGCTGGCAAGAATCGGTAAAACGAGGAGCTTACCGGCCCCTGGTGCGCATACAAGGCAAGGTGGAGTAGTAAAATGCCGGCTGCGCCACTGCGCCAAAAAACCTCCCCTGCCCCTGCGGCCCCGCCCAAAACTTCTCCATCAAAGCAACCCTCTCCTCCAGAAATTTGTAGATGATACAATTCTGATTGGTAAATTGTACAACCCCTTGGTCCAAACCAAACTAGCCAAAGCCCTCCTTGCTCCCTTTTCCCTGCTCTATGGCCTGGGCGTCAGTTTTCGTAACTGGACCTATAGTCGCGGCCTGCAAAAAAGTATTTCTTTCTCTGTACCCGTCATTAGTGTTGGCAACCTGACGGTAGGTGGCGCAGGTAAGACCCCCCACATCGAGTACCTCATCAGGGGGCTGGAACCCTATCTCAACATAGCCACACTAAGCCGCGGCTACCGCCGCAAATCCAAGGGTTTCATCCACGTCCAACCCAACATGAACGCCGAGCAGGTAGGCGATGAGCCGCTGCAGTACGCACGTAAATTCCCCGGTCTCACCGTCACGGTAGCCGAAGAAAGGGCCTTCGCCATTCCAGAGATCATGGCACGTAAACCCGATACTCAATTAGTGTTGCTGGATGACGCCTTTCAGCACCGGGCCGTAAAACCAGGACTGAACATACTGCTAACGACCTTTGACAAGCCCTTTACCCAGGATTACCTTCTCCCCAGTGGCCGCCTCCGGGAATGGCGATCTGGATATGAGCGCGCTGACATCATCATCGTATCGAAATGCCCGCGTGAGCTGGACCGAGCTACTGCCGACGCCCTCATCGAAGAGATCGCCCCCCTGCCCCACCAGCGGGTTTTCTTCAGTTATTACGATTATGCACCGCCTTATTATATGCTCGATCATCGCTATCGGTTGAAAATGGAAGAGCAGGTCAGTGTCCTGCTCATTTCTGCTATTGCCAACACCGATTACCTGCTCGAACACCTGCACCAACTGAGCCCCCACGTACAAAGTCTCGACTACGAGGACCACCACTATTTTGACCGTCGCGACCTGGGGAACCTCCAGCTTCGCTTCCGCGAAATGCCGGGCAAACACAAGGCCATCATTACCACCGAAAAGGATGCTACCCGCCTGGAACTCCACCGGGAATTCATCGCCAAAGAGCGGCTGCCCATCTTCGTATTACCCCTCGCGGTACGCTTTCATTTCGGAGAAGGGCCTGATTTCGATGTCCTTGTCAGGGACTACTTGTTAAATTTCCAGGCTTAGAGTATCGGGTTGTCGGTTTATCCAGTTGTCGGGTCAGCGCAATTTGTAATTGCAATTGGACCAAAGGCTCTAGGAGCCGAGGGGAGCTTGGGATGCTACGTTCTGAAGTTGTCGGATTATCGGGTTGTCTAACCCAACAACTTGACACCCCGACAACCGACAACTTGATACCCCGACAACTCGACAACCCGATAACTTGATTTTTTTCCGTATCTCTACGTCATAAAACCACTCATCATGCAAAGACGTACATTCCTTCGTAAATCCACTGCTGCAGGACTTAGCCTGGGGCTACTGGGCACCACCGGGCTATTGAGCTGTGGCAGCGGCTCCAAAACAACTGCCGAAGACACTACTGAAAAAGCCGACATGGCAGAGACTGCGGTGACCCCACTTTGGTTCGACATTAGCCTGGCGCAATGGAGTCTTCACAGAACACTGCGTGCTGGAGACATGGACAATCTGGACTTCGCAAAAACGGCAAAAATGGACTTTGGCATCAGTGGTGTTGAGTACGTTAACCAGTTCTTCAAGGACAAGGCGACGAACATGGACTATCTCAAGCAGATGAACCAACGAGCGGACGACCACGGCGTTACTTCGGTATTAATCATGTGTGACGGGGAAGGCCAACTTGGAGATACGGACACCAAAGGCAGAATGAAGGCCGTGGAGAACCACCACAAATGGGTAGACGCGGCCAAATTCCTGGGTTGTCACAGCATCAGGGTCAATGCTGCCGGCAAGGGTACGGCCGAAGAAGTTGCTGCAGCAGCGACTGAAGGCCTGGGCAAGCTGAGCGAATACGCCAAAACGGTTGGCATCAACGTCATCGTAGAAAACCATGGGGGCTATAGTTCCAATGGAAAATGGCTGAGTGGTGTCATCGCCGCTACCGGTATGGACAATTGTGGCACTTTGCCGGATTTCGGCAACTTCTGCATTGAGCGTTCGCCAGACGGTTGTAAGGAAATGTACGACCGGTATCAGGGTGTGGCTGAGCTGATGCCTTTTGCCAAGGCTGTTTCCGCCAAGTCACATAATTTCGACGCGGATGGTTGGGAGACGGAAAGTGACTACAAGCGCATCCTCAAAACGGTTAAAGATGCTGGATACACTGGCTGGATTGGCGTAGAATACGAGGGTAGCGACCTGAGTGAGGCTGAGGGCATCCGTAAAACCGTCGAGTTACTCAAAATGGCGGGTGCTGCGGTGTAGAACCTCCACTCATCGGGACCAAAACCACTGAACAAGCTTAAAAATTAACCCCGGCCCTGCTGCACGCAAGACCGGGGTTAGTTTTTTCATTTCGTTC
Source organism: Neolewinella persica DSM 23188 (assembly GCF_000373105.1). Taxonomy (GTDB): domain Bacteria; phylum Bacteroidota; class Bacteroidia; order Chitinophagales; family Saprospiraceae; genus Neolewinella; species Neolewinella persica. The sequence continues at coordinate 349,111 of NZ_KB890413.1, forward strand.
CTTTCAGACCTATTTGTCTTTTGGCAATTCCTGATGACCAAGCCAACCTGTATCAAAATTCCCGCTACGAAAATCTTCCTGTTTCATCAACCACTGGTGGAAAGGAACAGTAGTCTTTACGCCTTCGATGATGAACTCATTGAGGGCACGTTCCATTTTAGTGATCGCCTCCTCCCGCGTTGGTGCGCGTACGATCAGTTTAGCGATCATACTGTCATAGTAAGGCGGGATAGTGTAGCCTGCGTAGACGTGCGTGTCTACCCGAACGCCGTGGCCTTTAGAGCTGTGAAAGCTGGTAATTTTTCCGGGGCTTGGCCGGAAATTATTCCAGGGGTCTTCCGCATTAATCCGGCACTCAATGGCGTGGCCTTTGGGATAGTAGCTCTCGCCCGAAATTGGCTCACCGTAGGCAACCTTTATTTGTTCCTTGATCAGGTCATGGTCAATGACCTCTTCGGTAACGGGATGCTCTACCTGAATCCGGGTGTTCATTTCCATGAAGTAGAAGTTCCGGTCGGCATCCACCAGAAATTCTACGGTACCTACGCCTTCGTAGTTGATGGCTTCGCCAGCCTTAATGGCTGCCTTTCCCATAGCTTCACGGAGTTCATCGGTCATGAAGGGGCTCGGGCATTCTTCCACCAGTTTCTGGTGGCGACGCTGAATAGAACAATCACGCTCAGACAGGTGAATCACTTTACCGTACTGATCACCGAGTACTTGAATTTCGATGTGGCGCGGCTTAACGATGTACTTTTCCATGTACATGCCGTCGTTTCCGAAGGCAGCTTTGGCTTCAGCGCGCGCGCTGTCCCAGGCCCCCTGAAAATCTTCAGCTTTGGGAATCATCCGCATGCCCTTACCACCGCCGCCGGCGGTAGCTTTGATCATTACGGGATACCCCATTTCCTTAGCTTGCTTCAGGCCATCTTCCACGCTTTTCAGCAGGGCTCCGTCTCCGGGCACCACGGGCACTTTCGCCTTAATCATGGTATCCTTGGCCGTGATCTTATCCCCCATTTGGCGGATGTGTTGGGGCTGAGGGCCGATAAACTTTATACCATATTCCGTACAAATTTCGGCAAAATCAGCATTCTCAGACAGGAACCCGTAACCAGGATGTACGGCATCGGCATTGGTGATTTCAACCGCTGCCATGATCTTGGGGATGCTCAGGTAGCTGTCTGCAGAGGAGGGAGGGCCAATACAGACCGCCTCGTCGGCAAAGCGTACGTGAAGGCTTTCGCGGTCGGCCGTTGAATAAATAGCGACCGTTTTAATGCCCATTTCGCGGGCCGTCCGGATGATGCGCAGGGCAATTTCACCACGGTTGGCAATCAGGATTTTCTTGAACTTCTCGGCCATAAGATTGGCTTTGTTTCAGCCTCCACTGACCCGAAGGCCGGTGGGGTGATGATTTTTAGGATAAAACCCGACTTATTCTGAAATCAACCTTCCCTTTAGGATGGGTCAACCAGGAAAAGCGGCTGATCGTACTCGATTGGCTGTGCGTCTTCCACCAGCATCTTGACAATTTTACCACTTACTTCCGTTTCAATTTCGTTGAACAGTTTCATCGCTTCAACGATACAAACCGTATCTCCCTTGCTAATGGTGTCTCCAACCTTAACGTAGGGACCTTTTTCTGGTGACGGGGAACGGTAAAAGGTTCCGATCATCGGGGAACGAACTTCAACGTACTTAGATTCATCATTCGCAGCAGCAGGCGCGGCCGCAGGTGCCGGAGCAGCTACAGGAGCAGTGGCCGGAGCGGCAGGTGCCGGAGCCGATTGGTATGAAGGGGCGGCTGCGGGGACGCTAATGATGGAAGGACCGCTGGAATTCTGAGCGCCTACATTTTTGGTCACGTAGGACTTCCCCCTAACGTGCACTTTAACGTCTCCCTTTTCGTATTTGAATTCGGAGAGTTCCGTCTTTGCGATGAGCTTAATCAGCTCCTGAATTTCTTTAAAGGACATGGGTTATTTGCTTTTTGCGCGCTCAACATAAGAATTTGTACGGGTATCGATCTTAATTCGGTCACCAACATTTATAAAAAGTGGAACCCGGACCTCTGCACCGGTCTCAACGGTGGCAGGCTTCAGCGTGTTCGTAGCCGTGTCTCCTTTTACGCCTGGCTCGGTGTAAGTGATCTCCATTTCGATGTACTGGGGCAAGTCAATGGTCAGAGGGCTGTTGTCATCCATGTTGTAGAGTACTTCCACCATATCACCATCCCGCAGCATGCCTGGGTTCTCGATCAGGTAGTCTGCAATGGCCGCCTGTTCGTAAGATTCGTTGTTCATGAAATGGTAGCCCATATCATCTTTGTAGAGAAATTGCATTTTATGCCGTTCCACCCTTACTTCTTCGATCTTATGACCGGAAGGGAAGGTTTCCTGTAGTACCCGCCCGGTAGACAGGCTCTTGAATTTGGTCCGTACAAATGCGGGGCCTTTACCTGGTTTCACGTGTTGGAACTCGACAATGGTGAAAATGTCGTTGTTGTGTTTGAAGGTAAAGCCGTTCTTGATGTCCGAGGTAGTGGCCATTGGAAGCTGTTTTTATGGTCGTTTGTCCCCGAAAAGAGTTGCCTTTACCGGGTTCCGACTTTGTTTAGTGGCGCGAAGATAAGCGATTGTGAGGTTAGTTGGGAATCGTAGAATACCGACGCTTAAAATCTCATGGCCAATAGGAGCATTTGCGTACCGCCATGAACAATATTATTACTCTTCCGGGTATAAAGCTCCATTATCCGCAAAGCTATAATACTCCCGGTTGGCCACGATGATGTGATCCAGCACATAAAGGTCCAGGCTTCGGGCACCTTCTGCTAGTTTGCGGGTCAGTTGGATGTCTGCCAGACTGGGAAATGGCTGCCCGCTTGGGTGGTTATGGGCCAGCACCAGAGAGGTTGCACTGCCGTGGCCCAATGCTGCCCGAAAAATGGTCTTTGCGTCGGCCACTGTCCCCGTCACTCCTCCCCTGCTGATGAGGTGATGGCCCAACAATCGGTTGGCCCGGTTGAGGCAGAGCAGGTGGAACTCTTCATGTGGCAGATCTCCGATGAGGGGGCGGAGGTAGGCAAAAGACTGTTCACTATTGCCCAGGTAGGGCTTCTCTTTCACAGCGGCGGCTTCGCGCCGCCGCCCCAGCTCCAACGCTGCTACCAGCCGGATGGCCCGTACCCGGCCGATGCCCGCAAAACGACGCAGATCCGTCACTTCGCAGCGGGCCAGGTCATGAAGGTTGTGATTAACCGATAGTAAAAGCCGCCGGGCCACTTCCAATGCCGACGCGCCGGGAATACCGGAGCCCAGCAGGATGGCAACAATTTCGGCATCGGAAAGCGCACGGGCGCCCAGTGCCATCAATTTTTCTCGGGGTTGATCGCCAACGCCAAGGTCTTTGATGCGAAGGGCGGGCGGGGGGGAAGTGTAGGTCTTCATATACTCCTGATGTTTCGGAGGTATTGGTGAAGACGGATGTTTTTTGCAATCTCAAAGATAGGGGAACGGTCGTTAACCGAAGCCAGTACAATTTTTTAAAAAGTTGGAGCAGCCCCCATAAAGGCGCTCAATACCGCGCAGTAGTCTGGTCCTTACTCATCAGCAAGGTTGCCGAGCGTTCAGTTCCATTATACAACTTTACGATGTTCTTCTGGTCGGCATATGTACCGGTCAGTAGCGTGCTCTTAAGGACGACTTCCGCAGGAGGACCAGCCACATCCGCCAATTGGTAAATCCACAATCCGTGTAAGTCGTCGGCCAGTTCATAGCCGACCACCTCCAGGGGCAGGTCTAAACCGTTCCAGTTGACCGTGAAGTGCTTTTCGAGGTAGCTTAACAAGTAGCGCTCTGCGTCTTCATGCTGGCGCTTGGTGCCAATCTCCAGCGCTTCCGGTGCTCCGGAAGCCATCATATCTTTCTCCAGATCTTCGACGAAGAGGTGCATTTCAACTTGTACCTGGTTTTTATCCGCCACGTACCGGACGTTCGTTTTGGAGACGTGGTAGTCGTGGGCGGGGAGGAGGGCGAGGAGGATGGAAAGCAGGAGCATTGGGATGGTTTGTCGACCACCAACAGAGTAGGTGGTATTAGTGAGGCAAGTTTCAAAGGTAGCAACTATTGAGAACGGCCTTTCGTTGAATCTTTAAGACAAACTTAAAAGGTGTACGTCACGGGTGCTCCCGTAGAAACTGGCATTGAGAATTTTGAGGAGATGATTTTAGCGCTGTCCCCTTCTAATCGCCACCTCCGCCGTCCACCACAACATGACCCTGGTGACAAACAACACCAAACACATGTCCCGTATCAACGGCATAAAATTGGAGAACTGGACTATGATGGAAGACAATAGCTTCCTTAAATAATTTAGCCGACCCTTTCTGTGCGTAGGGCCGGCTAAATACTCAAGGGAATCTTCCTCTGATGGTTATTCCAGCTTAAATTGAATGTCGAAATTCATTGAAAACGGAACGGCTTCGCCGTTCACTTTTGCCGGCGTAAAGGGAGCTAATTCATTGATCAGGCGGTCCAGCTCATCGGCAAACGGAGCAGCCCTCGCCGCTTCTTTTTGGGCTGGCGCATCTGAATACCCAACCACCACAAGATTATTGGTTTCGTCTTCATCATCTTCGCTGGATAGGCCAATAATGTTTATGCTGAGCACTGCTCCGGTTTCGGAAAATACCACGTTCAGCCGGACAAACCCATTTTCTCCCGCAGCTCTGGCAGCTACCGGATACTTGATGTTCTGGTAAATTGACTTGATCAACGTTTCCAGCGTCGGTGCTTCGTTGACTACCTTAATTGGTTTAGGGTACTCATCCGGTACTAAAGTTAATTCAGGGCCGATATCAAGAACTTGTAAACCTGGAATTTCTTCCTGGGTGGGAGGTTGCAGGTCTTCCGTAATATCGCTGCACGCAGCGGCCAGTCCAAGCAACAGCAAGCAAAGCCCGAGCAGGGGTAAGAGACGGAGCTTCCGCCCCGAAGTTTTATTAGTAATCATCTCAATTCGTTGTTTGAGGGGTGAGGAAAATAGCCCCAATCCGCGCGTCGGGCCCAACGAGCAGTGCAGGAGCTGGAGGCCGTAGGTCCGCGCCGGCACCTGTCGGAGCACGGCCGCGTCGGCCTCGTATTCGTGGACGGTGGCGAGCAGCCGCTGGTAAACCCACGTGAGTGGGTGAAACCAGAGCAGGGTGCTGCCGAGTGTCAGTAAAAATTTGTCGTAGTGGTGGCGCGCGCGCAGGTGCGAGCTTTCGTGGAGGAGCGCCGTGTTTTCCAGGCTGGCATCGGTCATACCAGCGGGCAGAAAGACATAACCCCGAGCCGCAAACGGGCTTCGGATGCCCGGATGGCGGATCACCGGATAGCCACTGAAAGTGCTTCGCTGGCCGGTTCGCATATATTGCTCCGTCAACCAGCCATGCACCAGCGGCCGCGCCCCGAAAATGAGCACCCCGAAAAGGTACAGCCAGGGCAAGAAATCCGTGAAGCTCAAAGTAGATTCCGCCACAATTTCCACCGTCATTGCCGCTGCCGCCGGCCCGGCAAAGGAAATGGTCGGCAAGTTCGCCACCGGCAAACTCACCTCCCCCTCGAGGCCGGGCAACAGCGGCACCAGCAAGCCGAACAGCCACCCACCCAGCAGAAAAAACCGCTGAAAGCGGAAGCTCGCCTTGCGGCCGGCCACGAAATAGTACGCCAGCAATGCCAGCCAGATGACGGTGGCGCGGAGGAGGTATTCGAGGATTTCGGGGGTCATTCCTCTTCCAGTTTACGGACGAGCGCATTGAGCTCCTCCAGGCTTAAATTTTCGTGCTCTACCAGTTGGCTGACCGCCAGCGACGGCGAGCCGCCAAAGAAATTCTTGATCAGCTGCCCCAGCGATTGCCGCCCGTAGGCCTCGCGGCTCACCGCCGCTTTGTACACGAAAGTCCGGCCGTATTTCTTGGCCGTCACGAAGCCCCGCTCCAGCAAGGCCAGGGCCAGGGTGCTGACGGTACTGTGTGCCGGCTTGCTGCCGTCGCGCTGCTCAATGGCCTCCCGCAAGTCGCCGACGGTGCATTCTCCCAGCTCCCAGACAAGGTGCATAATATCTTCTTGTGCCTTAGTTAACTTTTGCATAATTCGTTATATAACGTAAAGATACGTTATAAATTATTTAACTGCACATTTTTCTTACTATCAACCATCAAATACAATTCCATTTACTGTTACAAGCCCCTTTTATGCCCCTTCCAATTTACATCCGGCTAAGACCGTTCCCGGCCTTAATCAAAGCAGGAGGCCTTTAAGACGACGCAAAGCGTCGCCGCCAATCATTGAGGGCATTAGTTTACTGCAACTTCTTAGCTGATGCACCAAAAGGTTTCAATCTTTGGGTAAAGAACCTATTTAGGGTCAAAGCCCATCCTTAGTGCTCCCTTAATGCCCTTACCTTCCTTAATGGTAAAAAATACCGCGAAGCGGTTCTACCCTAAAAATCCATTTTCAACCGAAGGTTAATCCGCCGCCCAGTCAGCCGGTTAGGCACCGCATATTGCTGGTTCCCGATCGTCTTGATCCAGGTATTACCCGCCTGGTTGGCCACCTGCATGAGGTTGAATACTTCGAGGCTCAGGAAGGTCTGGCGCGTGAACTTCAGGAAGTGGGTGTCCCGCTTCTTCGACTTCTCCCGGTCGTAGAGCCGGAAGCTGAAGCCGATGTCGATCCGGTGGTAAGTATCAAACCGCAGGGTGTTGCGGTCAATGATGTTGTTGCCCTGGATGCCGAAGGGCAGCCCGCCGCCAACCGTCAGGTTGACGTGGGTGCGGAAGGCATCATTATTGCGCAGGTAATCCTGAAAAAACAGGCTGAGTTGAAACAGTTGATCCGTGGGCCGCGGTACATAGTCTACGTTTTCCCGAATGGCTTCGCCCGTTTCCGGGTCCCGGCCGGTTACGGTGGCGTGCTGCACGTCGGTCAGCGATTCGCGGGCCTGCAGCAGGCTTAGGTTTACCCAGGATTCGGCACCAGGGACGAATTCCCCGTTCAGCCGCAGGTCCAGCCCAGCCACGTAGCCCGTGGCGTCGTTCAGGCCGGAGTACCGGATCCGGACGTTTTCGATCTCGTAGCTCACCAGGTCCCAAAGGCTTTTGTAGTATGCCTCGGCAATGAAGCGGAATTTCTTGGGATTTCGTTTTCCGTAGTAAAAATCTGACGTGATACCCCCAACGATGTGGGCGGACTTCTGGCTCAGCAGGTCCGTATTTACCTCGCCGTCGGGGCCACGCATTTCCCGGTAAAAGGGAGGTTGGGCGTAGAGGCCACCGGCCAGTTTGTAGCTGATGTCGGCCGTGCCACCCAGCGGCTTGTAGAGCAATTGGGCGCGGGGGCTGATGACAAACTCCTTGTTCAGGTCCCAGTACGTTCCACGGACGCCGGCACTGAAACGGATGTCGGCCACGTCCTCTTTCCGCCAGGTCCAGGTATCCTGGAGGAAGCCACTGAAGCGAGTGCTTTGAAGTTCATTTTCGGTTTTCAACACGGAGAACAGTTCCACGGCATCTTGCGTCCGATCAAAGGGCAGGCTGTAGCCGGCAGAATCCAGCCGCTCCCATTCGTTGATGAAATCGTCTACGACTTCATGCTGGGCCTTCAGGCTCCATTGCAGGAAGTGGGCCTTGCTGACCTCGGCGGTTCGTTTGCTTACTTCCAGGCCGCCGCGCAGTTCAGCGTTGTAAACCTGAATGTCGAGAAAGTTCCGGACAAATTGCTGCTGCGTACCAGCACCAAGTTCGTTCAGGACCTGGCCGAAGGTGCTTGACCCAAGGTCGGTATCCAGCTGCCCGAGGCTATAGTCTCCGGAAATAGAAATGCCTTCATTTTCGTCCGACCGGAAAGCGGAGGTGAGCAGTTTAAGAAAGAAGGGATTCGACTTCTTTTCCGGGATGTAGGTAAGAGAAAGCCCACCCATCTGGGTCAAAAAGTCATCCCGCTCACCACCGTCGAAGCGGGTAAAGAGCTGAAGGGTTTCGAAGAAGCCGCCGAAGGCCGTACTTCTTTCCACCGGGGTGAAATTGTAGATACTCCGGTTGTAGTCAGCGATCAGCCCCAGCTGGAGTTCGGGGTTAAAATCGTAGGTAAGGTAGGTTTGTATGTCTACAAAATTTGGCGTGTACTCTCCGTTGGTTTCCAGGGTTCCCAGCAGGTACTGCGTTGTTTTGTAGCGCGCGCCGAAGAGGTAGCGAAATTTCTTTAAGCCTGCATCATTCACCTTCGAACTTCCTTCCAGGTAAGCGGAACCGCCAAGGAAGCTGGCCTGCATACCGGCACGGAGACTGTCTGGCCGTTTGTACTTGATGTCGAGTACTGAGCTCAGCTTGTCACCGTATTGCGCCTCGAAACCGCCGGAGCTGAAGCTGAGGCTTCGCGTCAGGTCCATGTTGGCAAAGGTCAGGCCTTCTTGCTGGCCCGCACGGATGAGCTGCGGGCGGTAAATTTCAAAGCCATTGACGTACACCAGGTTCTCATCGTAGTTGCCGCCGCGCACGTTGTATTGGCTGGTCAGTTCGCCGCCGGCGCCGGAGCTGACACCAAGGGCCAGGTGGGGCAGGATGCTTTCAAGGTTGCCCGTTGTGGAGGGCAGCAGGCGCAGTGCTTCGGGTGTTTCCCGGATCATACCGCCTTCTTCGATCTTACTTTCCCGGACGACCACCTCAAGCGTGCTCTCTGCGGGCACCAGCGCCACGTCAATTTGCTTGGTGCTTGCCTCGGGCAGCACCCCAACGTTCACTTCTGTTTCCCGGTAACCGAGTCGGCTGAACACCAGAACGAAGGCCTCCCCCGCCGGAACGTTGATGAGGTAGCGGCCCGTAGTGCCGCTTTCCACGGCGGTGGTACTGCCTTTTACGTAGACGGTGGCGAAGTCAACGGGTGCCTCATTGACCAGGTCCGTGATCTTACCGGTGATGGAGGCGGTGGTAACCTGCGCGGAAAGGAAGGGAGAAAAGGCCAGAAGGAGTAATGAGAGTAGCAAACGCAGGGACAATAGGTTACCAGGGCTGAACTCTTTCCTCCCCTCCTCCTTTTTTCCCTTTTCAGAAGGGGCGGGGCCGCAGGTCCAAGGAAAAGATAATAAGGCAAATAAGGTAGATCGTTGTTGCATAAGTCGCGTCATCTGGCGAGGGCACTCCAGTGCCCGAAATTGCCGGCATAAAACGGGCACTGGAGTGCCCTCACCGGGAGGGAACGGCAAAGGTAGCTTGTTCGTGCTTGTTCCCTAGCATTTATGCCGGAGTTCTAAGGCCAGAACCGGCTGACGAACTTTTGGTCCGACTTCGTCAGGTCCAAAAGGATTCGGCAGACGGCCATCCTAAACTTAGCGGTTCTCACCCCCTAAAAGGGAGCAACCACCACACATAAATAATACTGGTACACAGCAGGCTAATGATCACCCCAAGGTTAAACGTGATTGAAGCCATCCCCGGAAGGCCAAAATCATTTTTCAGGTAATACTTCAGCAACAGGGGGAAGAGGTAGCCCAGACAATAGAACACATTGGCAGAAAGCACATAGACCAGGCTCCAGAAAATGGTTCCCGGCCAACCGTAATTCCTGGCCATGGGAAAGAGTTGCCACAGCATCAGCCCGATCATACCCACCAAAAACAGGTTATAGTAGGGGCGGCGGGCCTCCCACCAGGCCAGGTCCGCTGCCTCGACCGTAAAGGGAGTACGGGGAATGAGGTGTTCGTCGAGATTATTCATGGTTTCTGCTTAATAATGGACACAGATGCTAACGCTTTCAGATTTTCTTCATTGCTCTATAGTGGATCACGATAAAATCAAGCGCGACAAATACACCACGCCTTAGCTTATTTTTAAAGCTAAGATATTTGACCTAACTTTACCAACAAATAAATGCGCATGAAACCGATGAGAATTCTTTTAGGGCTGGCAGCTGTCGTTGCGCTCTTTGTTATTCGAAACGTCCGTAACCAATCCATACAGCAGCGGTCGGCGGATTTGGAAGAGCGCCTCAAGGACAAACAGGGTTTTGAAGACCAAAGTGTGCGCCTCAATTATCACCTAAGGGGAACTTACTCAGGCGTACAGGCTCCGGGAAATAAAACCGTTATGCTGTTTCTGAATGGAGACGGAGGAGGTGTCCGGGAAATATACTTTAACGATTTCACCTGCACGCTGAGGCAGACTTTTAGTTACAGGATCATACCATCAGGGCAACATAGTGGCAATGGAAGTATACGCATTCAGCCCAACGTCCCCTTTGGCCCTCCCCCAGCCTGCAGCGGTGAAACGTATAACCAACTGATGGCTTCGTTGAAAGACTCAGGTGCCAACCAGTATCCGGCAAACGTAAAAGGAATTGAGGGATTTGTCTACGTAGGGCCGGAATTACCGGAGCGGGAAGTAAAAAAAGTGACCAACACGGTTACCGCACAAGACATGCGCTACCTGGACCAGGTCCGTAAGTCCTTTACCCTAATCGACGAGCATACCAAGGACTTCAAATTTTCCGCTGGCCCCAATGGCGCCATCTATCTTCACAATTGGGGGGCTCGCGATTTGCTTGGCCATTTTAATGATTCCGGCGTGCTTATTCCCGAGGTGATGGAACCTCCGACCAACCAAGTCGTCGTTTCCGGAACCCTCCAGCCATCACTATTGGGCGTTTCTGCTGCAAAAAGGGTAGAAATCACGTACTACCCTGGTCGTTCCAACAAGGTAGGTATTAGAATACGGTAGGTTGGAGGCTAACGCGCGCCAGCATGAATGCCGGGTAACCAATACCTTTACGCCATGCACTCCCCACAGCCTGGTCGTCGGAATTTACTTTGCATCCTGGATTGGGGACTGGGCCACGCTTCCCGCAGTCTGGCCATGGCGGAGGCCCTGGAGGCAGCTGGCGAAACAACTTACTTTGCCTCCTGCGGCCGCGCCAAAAAATTCCTGGAAGCCGAACGCCCCGGCCTCAAAGTCTACGAACTCCCGGCCTATGACGTTACGTACCCGACCCGCTTCATGCCCCTCAACGTAGCCCTGCAACTCCCACGCTGGCTGCAAACGATCTGGCGCGAACGCAGGTGCATGGAGAAGTTGATTAAGGAGCTAAGCATCGACCGGATCATCTCCGACAACCGCTTTGGCTGCTACGACCCGGAAGTTCCTTCTGTCTTCCTCACCCACCAGCTTCATCCAATTACGCACAACGCATTGGTTTCCTTCATCTATCGTCACTACCTGCAACGATTCGATGAATTTTGGGTACCGGATTATGCCGTTGCGGGGCAGCGGATCAGCGGCAAATTATCGGACCCTAAAGGCTATGAAGCGGTTCATTTCATTGGGCCGCTCAGTCGACTCATTACACCCGATCAACGAAAACGAGGGGGTCCGGCCACCCAACGAAAACGAGGGGGTCCGGGCGATCCTGCGGATCAGCCGTCACCCCTCGCTACACAAGACGTCCCTCCGGGACTGCAATTCCTGGCCCTACTCTCTGGCCCGGAACCGATGCGGACGCAGCTGGAGAACATCGTCCTGAGTCAATTAAAAGACATTCCCGGCCCCCACGTGCTCGTTCGGGGGCTTCCTGGTGGCGCCCCTCCCCTTTCAGGCCCACTACCGGATGATCTTACGGTGCATGATTTTGCGGATGCTGCCCTGCTTACCCGCCTCCTACCCGCCGCCCGGCACATCATCTGCCGCTCCGGCTACAGCACGCTGATGGACGTTTATGCCATCACGCAGGGTGAAAAATTGATCCTTATTCCGACCCCGGGGCAAACGGAACAGGTGTACCTCGCTAAGCGTGAAGCAAACCGAATTGGCAGCAAGGCAGTGTTGAAGCAAGACAAGTTGAACCTAAGGGCGCTCCTGGATTAGTCAGCTCCCGTCAAAAAGTCAGGAAAATATGACTGGAACAGGTTTTGCGCTTGATTCAACCGGCGACTCCGATGATCATCGGGGTTACCGTCCATTTATAATCAACAATTAGCAACTAACAACCACCCTTGTTATGCAGAAAGGCAATATATCGGTACAAACCGAGAACATCTTCCCCATTATTAAAAAGTTCCTTTATTCCGATCAGGAAATTTTTCTCCGGGAACTCGTCTCAAACGCTGTCGACGCCACCAGCAAACTCCAGACCCTGAACCGCAAAGGTGAAGTCAAAGGAAAGATCGGTGAAACGACCATCGACATCATGATCGATGCAGAAGCTAAAACCCTGACCATTCGCGACCGGGGTATCGGTATGACGAAGGAGGAAGTCGAAAAATACCTCAATCAGGTAGCGCTTTCTTCCGCCCAGGACTTTGTGGACAAGTACAAAGACGACGCCAGCATCATCGGCCACTTCGGCCTTGGTTTCTATTCTGCCTTTATGGTTGCCGACAAAGTGGAGGTCGTTACCCAAAGCTGGCAGAAAGGCGCGAAGTCTGTCCGCTGGATTTGTGAAGGTGACCCCAGCTACGAAATTGGTGAAGGTGACCGGGATTTCCGGGGTACCGACATCATCCTGCACATCAGCGAAGACAGTGAACAGTACCTCGAAGAAGGAGAGATCGAAGGCCTGCTGAATAAGTACGCCCGTTTCCTCCCCGTCCCCATCCGCTTCGGCACCAAAACGGAGACGACTTACGAAGACTCCGACGTAGCCGTCATCGAAGGCGAAGAGAAGCCGGAGCCCGTCAAAGTGGAAACGGAGGTTGATAATATCATCAACAATACCGATCCGCTGTGGAAGAAAAACCCTGCGGACCTGACCGACGAGGATTACAAAAACTTCTATCGCGAACTGTACCCGATGGGCCAGCCACCGATGTTCTGGATTCACCTCAACATCGACTTCCCCTTCAACCTCACCGGTATCCTCTATTTCCCGAAAGTATCGGGCGGACTGGAGCTACAACGGAATAAGATCCAGTTGTACAGCAATCAGGTATACGTTACCGACGACGTGAAGGAGATCGTACCCGAATTCCTCACCCTGCTGCATGGCGTGATCGACAGCCCGGATATTCCGCTGAACGTTTCCCGCTCCTACCTGCAGGCAGATACCAACGTGAAGAAGATCACCGGTTACATCACCAAAAAGGTAGCCGAAAAACTGAACAGCTTATATAAGGATGATCGGGAAGACTACGAAAGCAAGTGGGCTGATCTCGGCGTTTTTGTGAAGTATGGCATGATCTCCGAAGAGAAGTTCTACGACCGGGGCGTCAAGTTCGTTTTACTTGAGAACAACGAGGGGAAGAAATTCACGCTGGAGGAATACAAAGAACGAATCAAGGAAAACCAGACCGACAAGCACGATAAGCTGGTAGCGATCTACACTGCCGACGAAAACAAACAGCACACCCTCGTGGCTGGTGCCATCGAGCGCGGCTACGACGTACTTAAGTTGGAGCACGCCATCGATGCGCCCTTCATCCAGAGCCTGGAGCAAAAAGAAGGGATGACCTTCGTCCGCGTCGACTCCGCTACGCCGGACCAACTTGTCCAGAAAGACGAGGAGAAAGAAAATCTCCTGAGCGAAGACGATCAGGCAACGGTCAAGACCCTGTTTACCGACATCGTCGGCCAGGCCGGTTCCGTAGAGCTGAAGCCACTTGATACTACCGATGCTCCGGTCCAGATCGTCCGCCCCGAATTTATGCGCCGCATGAAGGAGATGCAGATGCTCCAGGGCATGGATACCAGCATGTTTCCCGACATGTACAACGTCGTCATCAACGCCAACAACCCCGTAGTGAAGGAGCAGATCCTGGGCAAGGAGGATGAAGGCGAGCGTACCGAAAACGCCACCCACCTTTATCAGTTGGCGCTGCTGAGTCAGCAGTTGCTGACGGGTGCGGACCTGAAGGCGTTTGTGGACCGTTCGGTGAAGATGATGGGGTAATTCATTCCTTCATTGCTGAAGTAACGTCAATTACTTGCTTAGTAAACATGAGTCATCCCGAATTTTGAGCCCACATTAAAGTGAGGCAAATCGAGATGGCCATTCTAAGTCTGTAGAGCGGTATCGAGGCATCTCGGTACCGCTTTCCAGTTCTATGACAGTAATTTCTTAAAAAAAGAGGAACCCAGCCTTTCCAGTTGCGCAATATCTGGAGCATGAAGTCATAGACCAAGGTGACGATACTCATCAGCTTCATGCGGTTGTCCCAAAACCATAGCCTTGGCGACTCCAAACCCAGCTCTGACTTGAGAAAACG
>NZ_KB890414.1:0-220447 GCF_000373105.1 Neolewinella persica DSM 23188
CGAATAGGTTGAAAAAAGTCCCCACCAGTCGCTTATCAATAGCAGCATCCAAATCTACCCTTATCTGACGGGTGTAACGATCTACTTGACGAAGGAGAAATGGACCTGCTTTTCGCTTTATTGGAGTAGTTGCTTTATCTTGCAGTAACTTTAAAAACATAGGCCTTTTGAGTTTTTCTTGAAGTGTGAGAACTCCTCGAAAATACACAAAAGGCCTAATTTTTTGTCATCGCCAAAATTCGGGATGACTCATGTTCCTACCACTGCTCCTCCTCAACCTTCATTGCACCTGCGGCCGCGCCCTCATATTGCTCCAATAAAGAAGAAACCCGAGCATTAAAACCGCACCAATAAGCACTACCAGCATGGAGTAGTCGGTGCTAAGTACCGACGACTGAAAAGCAACCGCAGCACGAAAACCATTGTCTTCCCGAAGAATCACATGACCGGCCTCACCGTCAACCAAGTAGGAAAAAATGGTCTGATGATGGTCGTTTCCCCGGAAAGCAGGAATGTCAACGTCGAGTTTACCTATCGGCTCCCCGAAGGCCGGCAGTACGAACTTCAGGTCCGTCTGGTGGTCACCAAGTTTGACGCCGCCCTGGCCCAGAGTGACCGGCTGACCATTGATGTAGAGGCTGAAATTATCCTTTATGTAAGCAACAATCAGTTCCTCGAATTGCCCGCGGGACAATGCCTCCAGCTCCGGCCGGGTATGGGTTTGCAGCAACGCCTGGTCGACGCCAGCCTGACTGAGGTTGATCGTCAGTGAGCTGACGAGCGAACCCGCTTCGAAATGGTAGCGCGCCGATAGCGGATTGTGGGCAGCGACCGCTGAGGTGCCGACCACCAACAGCAAGCCAGCCAGGATGGTCTGAATCAATAGCTTATTCAAAACTGAATGGATTGTTGGCCGCTACGCCCTTCAGGCATACGGGCACGTTGGCCGCAGTGGTGGTGCTCGCTACGTAATGGTACACGCCGTCGGGATATTCGTCCGTCGCGGCCGTTCTGCCGCCACACTCGTCGAGGTCCGACGGCTCGGCTGCGTAAGCGTAGATGGGAAATCCATCTTTAGCGAAACCGAACAACTCTACACTGGCGGTCTGGGTGACGTTGGTGCAGCTGATCTCCGTAATGCCGTTAGCCACCAGTACCTGGTTGGTTACCTGCGGGACGAAGTGCCAGTGGTAGTAACCGGCCGGGTCGTGGTGCCCGCCGCATGGGTCGAGGGAAGGGAAATTGATCTCGTCTCCGCCGCCGCCAGGTCCTCCCATCGCCGGGCCGCTAATGGCCGAGGGTGGGTCGCCGTTGACCGGTACGCCGTCCAGAGACAGGCCGATGAGTTCCACTTCCCCGATCTGGTCGGTGGTGCCGGAGAGCACGGGCTTGGCGGGGATGGTGAAGGTCAGCAACAGGCCATCATCGGGTGCGGCCTGGAGACAGTTGGACACGTCACGGCTGGCCGTGCCGTCAAAATTATCGACGTTGACCGTACCGTCGTCATTGACCATATTGTAGCCGTCTGATTCGATGTCGTTCAGCAGCGCTTCGGCAAACACGCGCAGACCTGGGTTCGTGGCCCCGTCGTAAAAGCCCATACCGGCGATCTCATTGATCGTTTCCGGGCAAAAGGGGCCGCTGGCGACTGGGTTGCTGGAGAAGGTCAGCCGGAAACATTCCGCCGACGTGCCGTCCGCCAGCGTAGACATGACCAGGTCGAAAGATACGAGGGAGCCGGTGTTAAACAGGCTTTCGGTAATCAGGTAATCTTCGTCTCCGGGTATTTCGATGATGGTGTCTTCGTCGTCGCAGGACGTGATGGCGAAAGCAACGAGCAGCATTAGCCCGAAGGTGTATGATAGATGTTTCATTGGTTCTAATTCAGGATGGAAATAAAGGGCTACGAGTCTGCTTGCGAGCGTAAGCCCGGCAAGCCAGCGATAGCATTGGCACAGCCCCCACAAGTAGCGGGAATGGTGCAAGAAAAGTGGAGATTCCCGCTGGGGGAACAGGTCATAATTTACTTCTTGGACCGGGGTGTTTTGGAAATCCTTCGCCGGAGAGAAGATTTTTTGTTGAATCGGAATAACGGAGCAAGAGGGCGGGGACGCAGGTGCCGCAGGACGTTTTCAAGGGCCGGGGTAAGCACCCATTCACGGAGAAGTAATCTTAAGCGCTTCCTTGAAAAATTTTGACTGCCCCAACCAACTCCCGACCGCCAATAAAAGTCCTTTAGCTAAAAATAACGAATGACCGCAGCCGCTCCCGCTCCCGGAAAAATCAGTCTCCAGCAATGTCGTGCCTGCCTCGGCATCTGCCGCCACTGTTACGAAATCACGACCGACGCTCAGCCCTGTCACGCGGTACTGCCTGATGCGATCCTGGCCCTGGAAATTGCCATAGCCCTACTGGAAGAGCAAAGCGAATACGCGCACGATCGCCTGTGTTATTGCGCCGAAGTATGCGCTGCGGGCGCAGCGCGGTGGGGCCAAAGTCAGCACCCTCGTTGCCGGCAGAGTGCTTTGGCTTGTTTGGCGTTTGCTTCGTTTTGGCGGGGGGAGGGAATAGCCTTGTCAATCGAACCCAAGTAAAGCGTTCGTTCTTCCAGCGCAAGTTATTTACGGTTGCCTTCCGCGTCAAAGATGTCAAAATTGAAATTTACCATAGCGAGATAACCTTTACATATGTACTGTTTCAACAGTAACAGATTGTCGGCACTCTACCAAATAGGATCATTGACTATCAGGGCGAAAATGGGGTGGAGTTTGAACCTGTTTAGCTGATAGTGTTCAGCCTTCCGAGATAATAGACAAGTCGGAAGAAAACGAACCCGAACAGCTCAAAAGGACCTTAAAACGGGCAAGATCTTCGGTAAAATCCCGCCCGTTGCTTCCGGTTCTATGCCATAGAACAGGAAAATTAACCTCTTACTGCTGCACCAAACCGATGTAGCGGTTGGGGATTAAGTGCTCTTGAGATAATGCTTTAAACTTTCAATTAAACCCTTATTAGGAGCCAAGTGCATAAAAACATGTTGCGCAAAGTCGGGTTTTTTGCCACTTTTTAACGAAGAAATCCAAGCGGAAGGAGTGAACGTAGCAAAGTGCGAGCTAGCAGATATGTCCTCAAAATGAACTAAAAATTCCGCTACTTCTTTAGTATAGCCTTTATGAGAAAGTTGATGTGCTAAAAGCATATTGGGGCCAAAAGACGCTATAACTGGAGATTTTTTGGCAATTGCAGATTTAGTTAAATATTCACAAGAATCACCATAAAGCTTTTCTTCGAATGCAGTTAATCCTAATAGGGTGTAGCATATAAACCTGACGTAATGATGATCCTGAGCAGTATCATGAAGTACAGAGATTTCTATAACTTTAGAAATTTCTTGTTTTAATACTGGAAATTGTTCTTGTAGAAACAGATTCGTTAGCCTCTCTGTATTCGTCTTGTTGAATTTCATATTTTAAATATGCAAGTGTATATAAGTGATATTACTGACTCTTTAAAATAATAACGCCCGCTGTAACTAAATAGTAGGCATCATTATGGGGATACCATTTAACCGTCAGGCACCTCCTAGCCGTTTTTAACAGAAAAGTAGTTGACACATTATAAAAGATTCGGAGCAAAGGGTCGGATCAAGGCTTACAAGTTGACTGCCCCCCCTTCGCCGCTTTGAAACAGTCCAACATTAGTACCAATTACGTCAGCAAAGCCAAACCTGCAGCCACGAAAAGGAACCTGCTTCAGCCCTGCCGATCAACTCTTCGCGGACGTATTCGTACCTCCTGCGTTTTACTTTTCCGGTAACGCCATCACGATTCAAACGACTAACGCAACCAATATTTCAGCCTTGCGTGCATGCCCCACCAACCCGGAAATTTTCAAATAGCGCAATGCCTTATATTTAGGTCGTTCAAAACTAAAGATCATGTCCAGGTTTATCATCCGATTCATTCTACCAATCCTTACCGTTGCTACGCTAATCTACGCCTGCACCCCCGCTCCAGAGATCATCAACAAATACGACCCCGTGATGATCAGTATCAATGCGGAGGGCGCGGTAAAGGATGCCGCCAAAATTCGCAAGGAAGCCAACGTAGAGCTGGCGGATGAGTTCGAACTCGATCTTTGGGCGGCCGATTCCCTGATTCAGGACCCGATCGCCATCAGCGTTGCCCCCGATGGCCGCATCTTTTACACCCAGGCCACCCGGCAAACCTCCTCGGAATTCGATATCCGTGGTCATCACGACTGGATGACCGCTTCGCTGTCTTTCGAAACCGTTGAAGACCGCCGCGAATTCCTCCGCAAAACCTTCTCTGCCGATAGCGAGCAATCTGAAGCTCACCTCAAAGACCTGAACGAAGACGGAGTGCTGGATTGGAAGGACCTGACGGTTGAAAAAGAGAATGTATGGTTCGTTACCGATCAGAACATGGACGGTGTCGCCGATCTGTCGCAGCGGTACCTGGCTGACTTCGGCGAAGAAATTACCGACGTTGCCAACGGCATCGAATACCACGATGGTGAGGTATACATCGCCGTTGGTCCTGATTTATGGCGTACTAAAGACCAAAACAAGGACGGTATCGCCGATGAAACCGAATCAATTAGCCACGGCTTTGCCGTCCACGTGGGCTTTAGCGGTCATGGTATGTCGGGCGTTAAGGTAGGCCCTCAGGGCCGAATCTGGTGGGGCATCGGCGACATCGGTATGAACGTTGTCGACAAAGAAGGCAAGCACTGGAAATACCCCAACCGGGGCGTGGTTGTACGCTCAGAAAAAGACGGTTCCAACTTCGAAGTGTTTGCCATGGGCGTGAGAAATACCCACGAATTCACCTTTGATAAATATGGCAACCTTATCTCCGTCGACAACGATGGCGACCACTCCGGAGAAAGTGAAAGACTGGTCTATCTGCTGGACGGCTCCGACACTGGCTGGCGTATTAACTGGCAGTTCGGCAAGTACACTGACCCAACCAACAACAACTACAAAGTATGGATGGACGAAGGGATGTACCTGCCCCGTCACGACGAACAGGCGGCCTACTTCCTGCCTACCATTCAAAATTTTGTCAACGGCCCTACGGGCATGGTTTACAATCCCGGTACGGCGCTGAGTCCTAAATATTATGACCACTTTTTCATTTCTGAATTCCGTGGCTCGCCCAACAATTCTCCCATTCATGCCTTCACACTCAAGCCCGACGGTGCGGGTTTTGCCCTCAACAAAAGCGAGGAAATCGTCAAAGGCTTATTGCCTACCGGTCTTGATTTCGGGCCCGATGGCGCACTCTATTTTGGCGACTGGATCAATGGTTGGAATACCAAAGACGAGGGTCGGATCTGGAAGCTCGATTTGGGCGCGGCCGCAGGTGCAGACATGGAACTCAGAAGCAAGGTAAAGGAACTACTGACCGCAGATTTCAGCAAAATGCCTATAGGGGAAGTCATGGATATTTTGGGCCATCAGGATCAACGTCTTCGTCAGAAGGCACAGTTTCACTTTGTAGATAAGAAAGCCGCTGGCCTTAAGTCGCTGATTGAGGTAGCCAACAATCAGGAGGCAAATCAACTGGCCCGCATCCACGCCCTGTGGGGGATTTCTCAGCTGATCCGTCAGGGCATTGCCAAAAGCAGCGAACTGGAGCCCTTCTTGCTGGATGCCGACGAAGAGGTCATCGCCCAAGCTGCGAAGCTGATCGGCGATGTGCGCCATGCAGGTGGGGACGCCACGCTGATCGGCTTGCTGGACCACCCGTCTATCCGGGTACGTTTCTTCGCCATGGAGGCGCTTGGCCGTAAAGAGGTAAAGGTTGCTGTCCGCCCCATCGTGAACATGCTGCGCGAGGACGATGGCAAAGACACGTGGCTGCGCCACGGCGGGATGATCGCCCTGGGCCGCATCGGCGATGCCGATGCGATGGCTCAATTGGCTGCGGACCCATCCCAGACCGTTCGCCTCGTCGCCGTAGTCGCCCTGCGCCGAATGGAATCTCCAGCGATCAAATCCTTCCTTTTTGATGAAGATGAATACGTAGTCGCTGAGGCCGCCCGGGCCATAACAGATGACTACCAGATTGCCGGAGCCATGTCTCCCCTGGCTCAAATTTTGAATACCAGGCCATGGACTAAGGAGCCGCTCATCCGTCGCATCATCAACGCGAACCTCAATGTAGGCAACGACCGTACCGTCGACAACCTGATCACCTACCTCAACAATCCCGAAAACCCAGAGAATATGCGTGCCGAAGCCCTGGCCACCCTGGCCCATTGGGCCAAACCGTCCATGTTTGACCGTGTTGACGGCCGCTACCGCGGCCAGCGCAATAAGAGCGACGACTACGTCAGGGAAAAGCTGGGGGCGGTCATCCCAGGTCTCATCGCGAGCGGTACCGGAGATATGCGCGCCACCGCCATAAAAGCCGTAGCCTCTCTTAGGATGGAGGCTGCAACGGACCAACTGGCCAGCCTCCTGGGAGGCGATCGGGATCCGAACATCCGTGCTGCGGCCCTTACCTCGCTCGATAAGCTTGGTGCCCCCGGCCTGGAGACTTACCTCCGTAAAGCCCTGAATGACCGGGACAACTCCGTACGATCCCGTGCGCTCTCCCTGCTTCCGGAATCTTCTGTCGATCCGGCAGAAGCGACCAAGCTCTACGCCGACATCATTAAGACCGGATCCACCCCGGAAGCCCAGGCTGCCCTGACCGGCCTGAGTGCACTGGAATCTCCCGACGCAGATGCACTGTTAACCACACTACTGGACCAATTAACGACGGGCAAGTTACCCGCGCCCATTCGCCTGGACCTGATCGAAGCCATCGAAGCCCGGGAAAATGAGGCCCTCACTTCCGCACTGGAGACCTATGAAGAGGAGCTGCTGAAAACGGATGATCTGGGCTTATTCAGCACCGCGCTCGCGGGCGGTAAAAAAGGCCCTGGCCGCGGCGTCTTTTACTGGAACTCTGCCGGGCAATGTACCCGCTGTCACGCTATTTTCGAATATGGCGGAAACGTGGGGCCCAACCTGTCCGGTGTTGGGGATCGCCTCTCCCCAAGGGAAATCCTTACCTCCATTATCCGGCCTAGTGCCGCGCTGGCGCTCGGGCATGAAACGGTGATCGTCACCCTCAAAGACGAATCCGTATTTTCTGGAATCGTGATGGAGCGTACCCCAGAGCATCTTAAGTTGAAAGTAGGTAAAACAGAGATTCGCACCATTGCCCGCGCAGACATTGCCGAAGAAGAAACCGTGCCTTCCAGTATGCCTTCCGCGGAGGGCAACTTGAGTAGGCGGGAGATTCGGGATTTGGTGGCTTTCCTCGTTAGCCAAAAGGGGGAAGAATCAAAGTAAATCGGAGATTGGGTGGAGTGCCTCCAGGCTTGAATACCAGTAGTGGATCGTTTCATCAGTTTCGTAAATCAAGAGGTAATCTGTAGGGGCAGGGCTTGCCCCTGCCCCTACAGATTAGGTGGCAGCCGCCGTTCGCTTAGCGAACGAATAAAGGGTTTTCAGCGTGCCGATACGGACGGGAGCAAGCCCTACAGACTGCACACAAGTTTACAGACCCGCAGTTTTACACATCGGAGGTAGGTTGGTTAGAATTTGAGAGCTTACGGATAGACCGCTCGGCCGACGAGCGCTTCCTCGAAAGCCTCCTGATTTGAAATCCTAACCATCCTACATCGAATGTGTAAAGATGTGTGCAGTCCGTAGGAGCAAGCCCCGTCCGTACGGAATAAATCACGTTAATTAGAGTTTTCCCGCATTAGTGCCCTAGCGCACTTTACCTTTGGGTCATGCAAAAAGGCACCGTCACCAAATCCACTGGCAGCTGGTATAATGTTCGGCTTGATGAAGAGAGCCCGGAAGGGATCACCGAGCTACGCTGTCGCGTAGCCGGCCGCTTCCGCCTGGACGATAAGCAACTGACCAACCCGATTGCCGTGGGTGACCGGGTGTCTGTGGTCATTGAAGGGACGGGAGACGAAGAGACGGGGGCCATCCGCGAAATTGATGACCGGGACAATTACGTTGTCCGCCAAAGCCCGCGAAAAAAGCATGAGCTACATCTGCTGGCCAGCAATATCGACCAGGCCGTCCTGATTGTCACCCTGGTCTACCCGGACGTCAAACTCGGCTTTATTGACCGCTTTTTGCTGATGACGGAGCCATTCGGTATTCCGACCACCATAGTCTTCAACAAATCTGACTTACTGGATGAAGACGACATGGAGACTTATGCCGCTATTGCCTCCATTTACGAGGACATCGGTTATGATGTTTTACTGGTCTCTGCCGAAGAAGGCACCAACCTCGATCAGTTTAAGGAGTTACTTAAGGACAAGCGCAGTTTATTGAGTGGACAATCCGGCGTTGGAAAATCAACCCTGGTCAATGCCATTGCTCCCGAATTAGACTTGCGTACGGGCGAGATATCCGACCATACAGGTAAAGGCACCCACACGACCACTTTTGCGGAGTTGTTTTACCTGCCTTTCGGCGGCGAAATCATCGATCCACCAGGCATCAAGAACCTATCGTTCAACTACCTCAAGCCCATTGAGATCGCCTACTATTACCGGGAAATATTCGCCCTTAGTCCGGAATGCAAATTCGGCGGATCTTGCTTGCACAAATCAGAACCAGGCTGTGCCGTCATTGCCTCCGTTGAAGCCGAAGACGACCGGGTTACAGACATCCGCTACAATTCTTACCTCACCTTGCTGGCTGAGACGGAAGAACAGAATTACTGGGAACGTAAGAAGGTCTAGGACAAACCCTCTACAACAAAAAAGGACCAGACGAATACACCAGTATGATGCATTTTCGCCTGATCCGTGTAAACCATAAAGGAAAAATGGGGGTATTTCTCTAAGAAGGGTTATTGCCCCTGACCGAGAGAAAAACCTTTCTCCCCATCAAACTCATATAAATTCTCAGTTTTGATGACATCTATTTTTGCCCCAATCGCTCTGGTGAGTAACTCGGGGATGTAGCTTTTCGGGACTGCTTTATCATCAGCAACCTCGTAGCGGCAGCGCCAGTGATCGGTACAGAAGGTTTCGTCGAAACCATTCGGCCAGACTTTGACGCCCCGGTTAGTGATCATGGTCAACTCAATACCGTTGTTGAGCTTTTGTAATGACTCCGCCAGCTCATTGATTTCCAGCCCTTTCCAGTCGACAAACATGTCTACTCCTTTGAGGACTTTTTTCGCTGCTTTCTTTCGGGTGTAGGTAGGAATCAACAGTTGTACATCTTTCTCGTAGTCCGCTACGGGAATAATGGAGGGTTGCTTACCGATCCGATCAATCACGGCCTGAGCAAATTCTTTCGTACCGACTAATTGATTGCTGATACCTTCTTTGTAAATATCTGCCGTATGGATGCCTTCCTCAATGGCACATGCCCAGGCATTCTTTACCACTTCTGCTATGTCCTGCTGGCCGATGTGGCTCAGCATCATTACGGCTGCGCGCAACAGGCCGGAAGGGTTGGCAACATTTTGGCCGGCAATGGGAGGAGCTGAACCATGGATGGCTTCGAACATGGCACACTTCTGGCCAATATTCGCTGAACCAGCCAGGCCAACCGAGCCCGTAATCTGTGCAGCGATATCAGAAATCACGTCACCGTACAGGTTAGAGGTTACGATGACGTCGAAGATCTCCGGCGTATCGGCCAAACGAGCGGCACCTATGTCAATGATCCAGTTATCGGTCTCGATATCAGGATATTCAGCGGCGATTTCTTTGAAGATCTTATGGAACAGGCCGTCCGTAAGTTTCATGATGTTGTCTTTCACAAAACAGCTCACCTTCTTGCGCTTATAGAGTTTGGCGTACTCAAAGGCATAACGGATGATCTTTTCACAGCCGGGGCGGGAGATCAGTTTGAGGCACTGCACCACTTCTTCGGTTTGCCGGTGCTCGATGCCCGCATAGAGATCCTCTTCGTTTTCCCGGATGATAACTACGTCCATCTCCGGATGCTTTGTAGCAACGAAGGGATGAAAACTCTTGCAGGGGCGGATGTTGGCGTACAAGCCCAGCGTTTTCCGCATGGTGACGTTAAGGCTCTTGTAGCCACCACCCTGAGGAGTAGTGATCGGGGCCTTCAGAAATACCTTATTCCCGATAATCTTTTCCCAGGCCTGCTTATCAATGCCACTGGTATTTCCAGTCAGGTAGAGCTTTTCTCCAATATTGATCTCATCCCATTCGATGCGGGCGTTAGCGGCCTTCAGGATCCGCAGGGTCGCATCCATGATTTCGGGACCGATTCCGTCTCCTTTGGCTATTGTGATTCTTTGCATGGTTAAACTTGGTTAGGATTGCTCGCGCAAAACGAAAGCATTTTGGATAGAAATACCGACTCCTTTTAGAGGTTAAAAAGCCGGATAGAAAATTATTTTTTCGGGAGTGTGATCGTCTTAAAAAACACCAGCATGAGTATGATAAACGAGCTTACCAGTAGTTCATTAAAGAACAGTTTATCATTAAAGGCGGAGAAAGCAAGAAGGCTCATAAGACCCGTAACGACCGCCGGTAGAACCGCTTTCTGTGCCAGGGCTGCAATTTGTTCCCGTAGCTCGGCCGGAAGCACAAAAGCAGGAGAGGAAGTGGTCGATTCGTTGATGGCCCTACTGAGCCTTTTGCTGATGATGGAAGACATGATCTTGCTGTTTTACAAGGGCAAATCTAGAGCGCACATTTATAAATCAACATTTATACTTTTTATAAGACCCATAAATTATTTTTATGGACAGCATTCTACGGACGCTGTAAAAGTTCATTAAGCCCGCTGATAATCAACGTACTACCGACAACATCAACACGGCCAGTAATCAAGCGCATATGAATACTATTTGCGATACCCGACACTAAAAATTCCCAAGACCGGCCCAAAACCAGCTATCCAGATCAGGTGCAGTTTTCATTTACGACACTTCAGCGCTGGTTACAACCACATCTCGATACTCCCAATTACGAAGACTGTAATTGCCAGACCGGCCAATACGCCAAGTCCAACCATTAACATACCACGCCAGTGCCAAATATGCTTCAGGCCTAATAACCGGCGATAGGCAAGGCCAAACACAATACTAAGTGCCACTAATACAAGCTCAGGAGAAAAATCGTTAATCACGTTAGCTGCCAAGGTGACTAACCCTACGAAGTTTAACCACCAAAGGACATCATTTTCCGGCCAGAAGAAAAGTCCGACAAGGAGAAGGTTCATCGCGATAAGGACGAGGAAGACCGATGGGCCAATATTGGTATTTAGGCATATAAGGTCTCCTGATTCGGCATAGAGTTCAACATACCATTCCAAGGACCTTATCGTGGAAAGCCCCACCGTGATCAACAAAGTTATCTCCGTCATGAAAAACAGCAACCGATATTTCATGGGGATAAGATAGGAAGGGACGTCCTAATGGACCAACGGTCCAATAGTCCTACTACCTAGCTTGTCGTCCACTCCGCCCCATCCTTACCGTCCTTCACCACGATGCCGGCATCGTTGAGGGCGTCCCGGAGCTTATCAGACATGCCCCAGTTTTTCTCCGCGCGGGCTTGTGCCCGCAGGTCTAAAACGAGGTCCATTACCTTGCTTAGTGTCTCTCCGCTTGCACCTGCGGCCTCGCCCTCGTCCCGTAATCCGAAAACGTCGAACAAGAGGGTGCCAAGACCCTTTTTGAATTCTTCCAGGATCTCCTTACTCACTTCCTTCAGGCTCAACTGCCCTCCCTTCAGGGCATTGATGCGGGACACCAGTTCGAACACCCTGGCCAGGGCCTTCGGGGTATTAAAATCGTCGTCCATCTCGGCGTAAGCGGCAGCCAAACCCTCGGTCAACTCCTTGCCAACGGTGCCATTTTGCGCACCGCCCAGGCCTTCCAAACCCTGCAGGTTAGACCAGGCCTCCATCAGACGGGTGAAGCCTTTCTTACCGGCCTGCAGCGCATCATCCGTCAAGTCCATCTGGCTGCGGTAGTGGGTTTGCAGCATGAAAAACCGGAGGTTCATCGGGCTGAAGCTGTCCGTCACGTGGGGGCTGTCACCGGTAAAGAGTTGCTGCGGGGTGATGGTGTTGCCGTCAGATTTTGACATCTTCTTGCCGTTCATCAGCAGCATATTCGTGTGCAACCACGCCCGTGCGCCGCCGCAACCGCAGCTGCCCGCGTTTTGGGCTATCTCGTTTTCATGGTGCGGGAACTTAAGGTCGTTTCCGCCACCATGAATATCAAATTCTTCGCCGAGGTATTTCGTGCTCATCGCTGAGCATTCCAGGTGCCAGCCCGGAAAACCCTCGCCCCAGGGGCTGTTCCAGCGCAGGATGTGATCCTCCGTTGCCTTCATCCAGATCGCGAAATCGGAGGGGCTTTTCTTATCACTCTGCGCCTTCAGTTCCCGGCTTTCGGCCATCAACTCGTCGATCTTCCGGCCGGAGAGCGTGCCATATGCATTACCGTGTTTTTCATTGTAAGCAGCCACATCGAAATAGACCGAACCGTTGGCTTCGTAGGCCAGTCCGTTGGCCAGTATTTGCTGCACCATTTCAATTTGCTCGATGATGTGCCCGGTAGCCCGTGGCTCGATGTTGGGCGGCAGGTTATTGAATTCCCGCATCATATCGTGGAACCCAACCGTGTATTTTTGGGCTACTTCCATGGGCTCCAGCTTAGCGATGCGCGCGCCCTTGCTCATCTTATCCTCCCCCTCGTCGGTCAGGTGGCCAACGTCGGTGATGTTACGCACGTACCTCACCTTGTAGCCCTTATGCATCAGGTAGCGGTAGATGATGTCGAAGCTGGTAAATGTCCGCACATTCCCCAGGTGAACGTCGCTGTAGACCGTCGGGCCACAAACGTAGAGGCCGACGTAGCCCTCGTGAATGGGGGTAAAGACTTCCTTCTGTCGGGTAAGGCTGTTGTAGAACGAAAGGGGGGTGGACATCTTGGGGTGGGTATATGAGGGCACGAATTTACGGCTTTACTTAATAGGTCGCGAGTTAAGTTAAAGTTTCGGGGCGGGGCCGCGGGTGCAGGTAAAGGTAAAGGAGCCAGGGGCGAGCACTCCGATCAACGCTTCCGAAAATCATCCCGCCCCAGTCGGTAGCCAATTCCCAGAAACCAGTGGGCACCGGTTCCTTCCTTATCACCGTAGTGCCGGTATCGGAGGCCACCGGTAAAATTAATGGCGGAATAGCGCGCAGTTACGTGACCATTCACTAAGCCGGGGTTGGGCGTGAAGCGGCTGAAGCGCAGCGCATAGTTGACGTGAATGCCGGTGTGAACACCCCGGTATTGCACCCACCCCTCGTCCTCGTCGG
Source organism: Neolewinella persica DSM 23188 (assembly GCF_000373105.1). Classification (GTDB taxonomy): domain Bacteria; phylum Bacteroidota; class Bacteroidia; order Chitinophagales; family Saprospiraceae; genus Neolewinella; species Neolewinella persica. Next base: position 13,355 of record NZ_KB890414.1, read on the forward strand.
GATCCAATCGGTTAGCAGCGTTCAGCACACCGTAGGCTAACTCCCCCCGGATAGAGAATAAGCCCCGGTCAGTCATTTTCAGGTTATGGTTAAGGAGGCCACCGATCCAGACACCGGACGCCGCACCTTCTCTTCCCGGAATCGGATCATCGGGAAAAGAGCGTTTTTTTCCGTTGAACTCAGTTCCCATCGCCAGTCCTGCACCCCACCGGGGTTTCCACATCCCTCCTATGTACATATCGAAGCCACCACCTCCCTTCAAGTAGCTTCCCGGGGTGCCCAGGTGACTGAGGTAGTTGAGGTTAAAGTCGATAAAAACGGCGTTATAATCCTTCACGTATTCTTCGGCCAGCACCTCGCGGCTTACCGGCAGGAGAAACCTGGACATAAGCAATAGGTCATTGCCTGCCGCTGGCCGGTACGAGGGGAAAGAGAATTGGACAGAGTACACACTTTCCTCAAAGAACTCCCCCCTGCGAGCTGGCGTGAAATAGGGCAGCCGACTAGTGGCAATTGTCATGCTGTCTCGCACGGCATCATCCGGAAGGCCACGTGACGCCTGCAGGAACGGTTCTCCCACTTCATCGATCAGGTAAATCAGTTCTACCTGGCGGCCAGCCAGCTCGGCCCACTGCTCATCCGTCCAGTTAATGTCATAATAAAAAATAGCCATGCGGGCTACGCTTATAGGAGGTTCTGCCGGAACGTAGGTAGTATCCTGAGCCCGGGCAGTTAACGAACCGAAAAAACAGCTCAGAAAGAGTAATACTATTTTCATAGGGTAGTCAAAGTTATACCAAGAAAAAGATAACACCCGGCACGCACCCGCACGTAAGAAATCAAGGTGAGGCAAGTCATTAAACACTGCTGGCACCAGCTTTTGCATTGGGGCGGTGCCAGAAATTTATCCTTTAGTCTTTTTTTGTTGAGGAGATAGTCAGCTCCGGTCGCTAAGATGGACCCCTATCACTGGCTATTAGGGCAAAACGGCTGGTAAAAAAGCCACACAAGTAGCAGTAAGATAAAACGATGGCATCTGGTGGTGCTTACAAAACAATGGGATTTCTTTAGAACACCAGACTAACCCCCACCCCTCCGGCACCGTCACCATAACCACCGCTGATGGTTAGTGAAGACCGGTGGTTGCGCTGCCAGCGTTTGTGAATTTCCGGGGTCATAACGCCAATAAAAGCACCAAGACCAAAACCAAGGGCCACATCTGAAGGAAAGTGCCTCAGACCCCGTACCCGCTGGACTCCCACGTATATCGGCGGCAGGCTGGCCAGGCCGAAAGCCAGTGCTCGTTGCTTACCATTCCATTGCGGGTTGTAGTCAGAAAGCACTTTGGCGAAAAAGAATGTGCCCGTCGCCGTGGTACTGACGTGCCCACTGAAGAAACTGTTGAGGTTACCACCGTCGCCCCGGGTATCGTCGTCCAGATCGGCCAGGTACGCCTGGGGGCGCTTGCGATCATTGAAGTTCGGCCCGAGCGGCGAAGTAGTAAAGATCAGTCCGTTGATGGCCTGCGCTTCCAGGTACATGATCGTAACGTCGACCCAGTCCTTGCGGATATCATTGTTGAAAAAGAGCGTAAATGGCAACGCCATTGAAGGGTAAAAAAGCAGGTCGCTGTCCTTTTTTGCCTGGTCGCTTTTTGAGGAGTTGTCTGGCAAAGCCCACCGATCAAAGCCGGGGACGTCGCTGCGGTCCAGCCCCATAATACTAAAATCGTCCTTATCATTGATCCGTTGGAACATATAAGTAGTCGCGGCAATTCCGGCAAGGCTCATACCGCCCTCCAACCAGGGCTTAACGGCGTACACCTTGTCAACGGCAGGGTCGTAGTTGTACTGCCCGCTGTGCTGCGCATGCAGCCCGTTTATGCCAAAGCTGAGAACGAGGGTTATGAAGAGAAATAAATCTGAACGTGTCATATAAATGATAAGATTGTTCCTACTACAATCCCTCCGTGGGTGCAGATGTTTGATAATAGAACCTACTTATACCGATTGGAAGTGTATCCACAGGAAATGGCCGGTTGAAGCAATCGATTTGGGACTCTCCCCGGCAAACATTGCTTCTTAAAAACGATTCTTCGCACCTGCGGCCGCGCCTTCTGGCTCGCTACCAGCCACGCTCAAGGACAATCTCCTCCACCGTCCCCGCCTTTGCCTTCGGCCTCTATGCCATGCCGGGCCAGGCTCTTCAGCAGCGCCTTGGTGGAGGACAGGTCAAGGATGAAATTGTATTTCTTACGGCTATTGCCTTTATAACTCCAGCGGTCCGGAGAATACTTATTTAACAACTGAGCTAAGCCGGCCAGATTATACTTCCTTACCTCGAAGTTGTGAAGGTCTTTATCGCTATAGCCACCGAGGTCTTTCATGTCTTCAGAAAGTATGTTTCTGATCGACACCTTTCGTGGCGCATCTAATTTAAGTTGGTCTCCAATTTCAAGTGTATGGTAAGTAACCGGTACTTTACTTATGGTAGACTTTAGTCCTATTTCTTCGAGGATGCCGTTTGCTACCCGGTCGGCAGTCCCTCTGTCTATCTCGTTTTGAATGAATGCAACGACGTACTCTTTGCCCATTAATTCATCGGGGATGACTAAGCGTTTCTTGGGGAAGAAATCACGAAAAATAGTTTCCAAGGTCTTCGGGGCATGGAAGCCCATACTCAGATTATTAGATCATGTACTGCTAGCAAAATCTCTAGGAAGCTCGCCAAAAGAATAATCGATTTCCCACGCCAATACAAAAGAACTAACGGAGTCGCTTTCCGCGTAATCGAATAGTTCTTTTGGGCTCATTGGCTCAAACAAATAGGCGTCTGGTTCAAGAGGCACATATTTGCTACTCAAGTCGATCACCGGATGTTGACCATTGACAAACCTTTCCAACGCTTCCGTAGTTAGGTCACCACCTCCTCCTTGCCAGTGGACTACATTTTGATCATCAATCAGAAAGGTCAACGGCCAGCCGACGAGCCCCGTCTCTCCATCTCCGTAGCGTATCTGGGTTGCTCCATACAAGTCGGTAGCTAGCGAGATGTTGAAATTATCGCCCTCAACATCCTTTCGTGCAGGTTCCGGGTTGCCCCGGAACAAGATTAGAAAAACTACCTGATCGTTGGAGAGAACGGAACGTAAAGAGTCGAGGTAAGGCAAATTATTGAAACAGGGCTGGTCCCAGCTTTTGCAAAGAGTAAAAACTAAAAATTTGTCCTTTAGTTTTGACTTACTAATGCCATTAAGAAGGGATTCTGAGATAGTAATCTTCGGAGCTTCGTCGCCAGCCTTTGTGGTTAATTGAGCGGATAACGAGGAGGACAAAATCCACATGAAAGGGAGGAGGAGTAATAGGTGTTTCATGGTTGGATATATAGTAGGTGTAGAAACTTTTACTCAACGATTAAGCTAGAAACTAACTTTAATTTTCGTTGAAATTTAACACTTTAGGGAGCGTTTTGGAAGTGATGGTTTCTACGTCACCGGAATAAACCTATGCTGGCTAACCCTCGCTCTCAAAAGAATTTCCCTTGTACCCGCGGCCGCGCAAAAAAAAGACAACCAGCAAGGAGAGTATCATCAATATCCAGTAAATTGGAAATACTAAATAAACGTATAGTAACTCAAAGTTGTCCATCGCCGGACCGTTGATTGCCAAGTTGCGACCGACCTCTCGCCCCGAAGAAACAAGAGGGAGAACGAAGCCAACAAATAAGAGAATAAGAGAAATCGTAAGGCAAGCATGCACACGAAATATGCGAAATACGATGGCTATTACAAGCACTACGATGCACGTCCATAGGTCATAGACGTCCATTTGCTCAACCATAATCCTATAATAAGGAGTCATCTCTTTTTGCATAGTGTTGACTAGATAGGCTGCGCCAAAATTTAGTGGCCTACCCTTGCGCCCAAAGGACCAACTGACCAAAAGACCACGCCTACACCTCCGTATTATAAATCGCCCACATAAACCTCGACGCATAACTCCGATACGGCCGCCAAGGCTCCGTCACCCGCAAGATTTCCGCATTCATTTTCTTGCCCTTCAGGGTTTCGTCGATATTGAAGAGACGGATGATGTTACGTTTTACAATCAGGTCATCGAGCGGCAGCAGGTCCGGTCGTTGGAGGACGAACATCAGCACCATTTCTACCGTCCATTGCCCTACGCCCTTGATGGTGGTCAGCATGCCGATAATTTCCTCGTCGGTCCATTGTTCCCAGTCGGCGTTGATCAGTTTATGGTCCAGCCAATACTGGGCTACGTTTTTGATGTAGGCGGTTTTTCCCCGGCTCATGCCGGCGGCGCGGATGGTGTCGTCGTCCATTTCCAGCAACCGCTCCGGGTGTGGGTACTCGTCGGGGAACAGTTGTAGAAAGCGGCCGAAGATGGTGCCGGCCGCCTTTCCGCTAAGTTGCTGATAGGCGATGGAGCGGAGCAGGCCGTAATAGACGTCACCACCGTGATCCGGCCGGGGCGGGATGGTATGGGCAGCGACGATGGGGGCGATGTTGGGTTCCTTGCTTAGGTGGAGGCGGATGGCGGGGTCGATCATGGGCGAAAGATAAGGGCCTGGGCGGCCATCGTAGGTGGCGTTTATGCTGAGCGTAGTCAAAGAACAGGCGTAAAAGAGGCGATTGCAGGAGCAATTTTCAGCCCCTTCCCTGCGCTGTTCATCCATCACTCTGCACCCGCGCCCGCGCCCAAAGCTACCCGTAGGACAATCTGGAAGGATTTCGGCACTAACCGGCTACCTCATCCCCGCAATAAACTTGCCCCCGTACCGCTGCCCATTCGCCCGAATGCTGTACCCCACCGCAGCCACATGGCCGCGCAACTGGGGTAAGGTGAAGGCCAGCCGATGCGTACCGGCAGGGTATAACCGACCGCCAAGACGCTGCAATCGTTGACCGCTGAATGCCACGATCTCCACTTCCAGGCGAGTAGCCCGGGGTAGGGTAAGTTCCAGTTCATAGGCAAGGGCGGAGCGGGTAATCACCCGGTGCTGCAGGCCCGTAGCTACCGCCGGAAACAGGGTCGAACTGGTCGGGGAACACGCTAAACCCAGTTCCCCCACTCGCGCATAATCACCTCCTAAAATCTCGTTTACGGTGCCGGCGTCAATGCACAGCCAATTTTCCAGCAGGGTGGCGTACAGGGAGCGGAAGTCCGTTCCGAAACGAAGGTTACCCGTTGCGTCAAGGTCATCCAGGTCCGGGTTGCGGCCATGGGTTCCGCTGCCGCCGAGGGCAGGGCCGAACAGCATCACCGGAAGCGCCGTGCCGTGGTCCGTTCCGCTTACTCCGTTTTCCTGCACCCTGCGGCCAAACTCGGAATAGGTCATGGCCAGCACTTCCTCTTCCTTATCGCCTGCGGCTAGGTCTTCATAGAAAGCGGCCACAGCCGTACTCAGGTTGTTCAGGAGGCCCGGATGGTTGGCGGATCCGTTTTGACCGACGTGGGTGTCAAAGCCGTCCAGGGTAACGAGGTAGAACTGGGTCTTCAGGCCGCCTTTGATCAGTCTGGCCACCAGGCGAAGTTGTTCGCCCAGGCTGGAGGTGTACTCCGCCTCGGTGATGGAGTTTTGATAGGCTTCCGCAATGGCCGTACTGTACAAGGTTGCGGCGTTGGCGATGGTCCGCAAAAAAAGGACCTGCTCGCCGTGGTAGCAATCGTCCGGCGCGTTGAGGTTGTCGTACAATACTCCGGTCTGGGCGAGGTCTTCCAGCCGGTCAGCATTAGCAAAATTGGCGGAGATGTCGATTTTATCGCTGTCGTTGAACAGCACACTCGTCGGACCCCCAATTTTAATGGCCGGTGGGTCACCGGTCAGGTCGGTTCGGTAATCGGGGTTTTGATTCACGTAGTAGCGCGCCAACCAGCCGTCCCCGTTTTCGTCCGGATTGGCGTTACCGCTTGCCATGATGTCTGCACCAGTGAAATGGCTCAGGTTGTGGTCTTCATACCCTACGCTGTTGACCACGCGCATCCGCCCATCATCCCACAGGCCTTTGAGGGGTTGCATGGCGGCAGGAATCCCGAAATCACTATTAAGCCCGACCAGGTTGCTTTCGGCATGGGCCACGGTAGGTCGGAGGCTGCGGTACCGGTCCAAAGCATAAAGCGGTACGATGGTGTTGAGCCCATCGTTACCCCCTTTCAGCCGGATCAGCACGAGCTTGCGGTCGCTGAAGTTTTCGTTCAGCGCCGCCGCCAGCGGGAAGCCATACAGGCCAGTGGCCGGAAGCCCGGCTGCGGCAAGAGTGGCCGCACTACCCAGGCCCAGGGTGCGAAGGAAGCTACGGCGACCATATTGCTGATGGTCCGCAATATGCGCGGAATCGTCCTCCAGGCTCGTACCACGACGAAGATTAGCGTTGATTTTCATGTCTTCAGGCTTTTAGCGTAATTGAAATTCGGGCAGTAGGCCGAGGTAGTTCAGCAAGCCTCCGAGTTGGAAAGGCGTGGCCCAGTAGTTGACCGTCCAGTTACCGTTTTGGAAGTAGTTTTCCGGAATCTCTCCTTTAAAACTGACCAACGCTGCGGCGTAATCCTCCGCAAACTGTAAGCCCTGGGGCAGGAAGTAATGGACCAGGTCCCGACATATGATTTCCACGTCCAGCGTCTCGTCCGTAGCGCTGCGGACCAGTTCCTGGAAATAGGCGAAATTGAACAGCGACGCTGCGCCAATCCGGCTGGCCTGGTAATCCCATCGATAGCGGATGCTGGTGGTGTTGATCCAGGCCCGGTTGCCGGGCCAGCCGGCTACGTCTACCGGGCTGAAAAGGACCTGGCCCTGTTCAGTGGCCCCCGCCGAATCGGTGAAAACGGAAAGCCCGTTAAGGGTCGTACCGATTTCGTTCAAGAGGATCAGTTGATGCTCAATGTGTCCCTCAATTATGGTGCCGAAATTCTTTTCGTCAAAAAAATGACTGCTACTGAAGAGAATACGGAGCGTTGGTGCAAGTTCCCAATCATTTTCCCGGAGGGTACTTGCCAGCAGCGACACCATGACCTCATCCACTGCGGGGTTAACGAACCTCCGGTATAATTCAACGGCGATATACGCAGCGACCCGCTCCGCCCTTTCTTCAAACAACAGGTCGATTACATCGTCGTACCCCCAGTTACCCGTACGGCCAAAAATTGTTTTCTCTCCGTCATCGTGTTTAGCCGGGTCAAAAAGGATTGGGCCCCAGGCTTCCGTAATATTGGTATAACCGGTAAGCGCACGGGCTGTTTCTTCGATGTCCTGCTGCGTATATCCGTTATCCACCCCCAGCGTAAATAGTTCGTACAATTCCCGGCCGTAGTTCTCGTTTGGACTCCCGGCTTCATTTTGCGCGCCATTCAGAAAAATCAGCATTGCGGGGGTCAGCCCTATGGCCCGGACAAAATCTCTGAAGTTCCCCAAAGCATGTTGTTGCAGCAGCTTATGGTATTGGTAGGTGTATCCGGATGACTCATAGACGTCAAAACGAGTGACGAAGTGGTTGTGCCAGAAAAATGCCATCCGGCCCCTCAGCCCATTTTGCTGCAGGTCGATGATCCACTGCCGGCTCCAACCACCGATCTCCAGCGTACTTTCTAATAAGGCCAAACCGTATTCAGCCCTGGTTTTGTTGGCGAAGGCCGGCTCAGGACTAAGTGGGAGCGCCTCTGCTGCGGAGATCAGGTCAGCCACCACGTCGAGCGGGTTTCGGTTCAGATCAGCCATAACGGTGGTTATGGAGGTGCCAAATCCGGCCCGGCGGTGCAGGTGCACTGCCCGTTGACGATTCCATGGTTGGTCCGCCGTGGGGACGTAAGGGACTAATCCGGCCGTAGCACAGTTCATCATGACGTTGGTTTTTAGCTGTCGGTTTTATCCGGAAGACGCTTGATGCAAGAGGCGTCTTCTCTTTGTTACAACTCGTTGTGGGACTTAGGTAGTGCTACGAAGTTAGTCGGGCAAGGGGCATCACGCAAGGCCTGGTAACGGTTTAGGGAGATTTTAACGGCAGGTTAATTTTTTCAGGGCGGGCGCGCGGGTGCAAGGAAGGCTTGAAGGAGCGGTGGGAATAACCAAGCTCCCGGGCTACACCTCCGAATTCAGGTTGAAACCCGTAACATTTCTTCTCTTCAAGTCCCTGAAGGTGACTAAATTACCACAAGACCAAAGCACCAATAGACCAACAAGCCAACAGACCAAAACACCATGCTCCGCCTCTTCCCCCTGCTCCTCCCCCTCCTACTTTGCACCTGCGGCCCCGCCCAGGAAAACACTCCGACCGCGCCCCGGACCGGACCGCCGAACGTCGTCATCATCTATATGGACGACATGGGCTTCGGTGACCTGAGCAGCTACGGCCACCCGAATATCCAAACTCCGAACGTCGACCGACTGGCGCGGGAAGGGCAGCGGTGGACCAGCTTTTACACCGCCAGTTCCGTCTGTTCCCCCAGCCGTGGCGCGCTGCTGACCGGGCGGTACCCGATCCGAATCGGACTGGCCGGGCCGCAGAAACGCGTGTTTTTCCCCGACTCCAAAGGCGGGCTGCCAACTGAAGAAATCACCATCGCCGAAATGCTGCAATCAGAGGGCTACGCAACGGCCTGCATTGGGAAGTGGCACCTGGGGCATTTACCGGAGTACCTGCCTACCCGCCAGGGCTTCGATTACTACTTTGGCATTCCTTACAGCAATGATATGGACGGCATAAAGTGGGGGCTGGACTACCTCCTTGGCCCAATGGACACTAGCCTTTGGAAAGTCCCTCTGCTGGAGAACGAAACGGAGATCCAACGGCCAGCCAACCAGTTTACCATCACCAAACGCTACACGGAAAAGGCTGTCGAATTCATCACCGGGCAACGGGACAGCCCCTTCTTTCTCTACCTGCCCCACTCAATGGTGCATACGCCGCTCTTCGCCTCGGAGGCCTTCCAGGGCAAAAGCCCACGGGGGCGTTTCGGCGATGCAATGGCGGAGGTCGATTGGTCCGTCGGTGAAATAACAAAAGCCCTGGAAGAGCTCGGATTGGCGGAAAACACCCTCATAATTTTCAGTTCCGACAACGGCCCCTGGCTCAGCATGCGGGAGCACGGCGGCTCCGCCGGACTGCTGAAAGACGGCAAGGGAACGACCTGGGAAGGCGGCATGCGCGTGCCCGGCATCTTCTACCAACCGGGTTCCGTCGCTCCAGGAACCATTACCGATATGGGGTCCACCCTTGATCTGTTGCCTACCCTTGCCGCATGGACGGGCGCCCAGGCTCCTACTGACCGGATACTGGACGGTTTCGACCTCTCGGCCGTCCTCCGCGAGCGGGCGCCCAGCCCACGCGATCACATGCTCTTCTACCGCAAAGACGAACTCTTCGCCGCCCGCCGGGGCGACTACAAAGCCCACTTCATCACCGCAACCTGTTACCGGCCCGATAATATGCGGGAAGTCCACGCCACGCCCTTACTCTATCACCTCCATCACGACCCAAGTGAGGTCTACGATAAAGCGGTAGAACATCCCGAAGTCCTGGCCGAAATACAGGAAATGGTGGACAATCACTCGCGCACGGTGGTGCGGGTGGAGGCGGAGATGGATCGGCGGTGATAGACCTAACGGGCAACGGTAAACCGCTGAGCGGCACCTTGCTCGGGATACAGAAAATAAGTACCCATCGGCAAACCGACCGGCAGGTCGATCCGGAAACGCCGGGCGTCATTTATAATCCCTCGAGCTACTTGTCGCCCGGCGGCATCGGTAATGGTAAAGTTTCCGCTATCCAGCCCTTCTACGAAAATATGGTCTTGTGCCGGATTGGGGAAGAGGTTCAAAGTCGGTTCGCCAGCGGCCTGCGCCAGAGCTACGATGTTGGAATAGGTAAAGTCCCCGTCAAAGTCGATTTGCCGAAGGCGGTACAGCACCGGGTTGGTTGGCCCCGGTTCGGCGTCGAGGAAATTATAGCTACTCGGGGTGTTAGACGTACCGGCTGCAATAACGCTGCCGATTGCTAACCAGTTGCCAGCAGTATTTTGACGTTCTACAATAAATTGATCGGAATCGACTTCCGTCGCCGTTTGCCAGTCTAACCGGGCAGATTTACCGGCCCAGCGGCCCGTGAACCCAAGCCATTCCACTGGAAAGACGGTAGCGTCGAACTCAGCAAATACCTCTGCGTCCGTAAAGCGGTAGCTCCAAAAAAGGCCGGGCAGCTCCTGAGTTTCGGGCAAACGGTCCAGCGAACCGGCGGTAATCAATTCGTAACTTACGCTTTCCTGGGGGTCATAACCGTCAACCAGTTCTGTCCTGATGACATCATTTACAAATTCGATGTCGTCGCCTTGAGTGGCGACCATTTTACCATAATCTCCGGAGGCAGGTGCGTCGCCAATCTGAAAAACAAGTGTCCCCAGATTAGTAGCCTGGTTGACCCACTCAATTGTTCCGCGTACGGTGAGTGTTCCACCAGGCTCGATGCTCAGACCATCATCCAGGTACAAATAACTGTCTTTCTTACTGAGGGTGACGCTACCACCATTTTGTATGTATAATTGGGCGGTAACCGGCGTGGTGACGAGTAGAACGAGCAGGGTTAGCGAAGTTAAGACCTTCATGGTGCAGCTTTTAATTTATCGTTGGAGTGGAGCGTGTCAGGCACCGGACTAAAAATCCAATGCATCGACCAGGAAGCCGTGGATGAGCACATTGATGGTCGTTTGAGAGGCCAGGTTATTATTGAAAATTACAATCCGGTCATTTGGCCGGAGGATCATGAGCGGGTTTGATTGATCACCCGCTAGGGTGACCAGTTCCCGGTTAGAGCCCACCATGCGCACCAGAGAGTTACTTCTAACGGTGTTGTTTGCGGCCTGCGCGTAAACCCCACAATCAATGCGTTCAAATGTTGAAGTCAGGTTATTGTCTTGTGCCTGTATGCGAGTCACCAGGAAAAACATGCCACTGGGCACCCTGTTGAAGCTGGTAGCACTATCCTCCCACGACTGGAGGTTTACCAGGCCGGGACTGGCAAGTTGGTTGCCAACGGATATCGGACCGGAGCGCCCAACATAAGGTACCGGATTACTAGGCGTACCAGTGCTTTTCTGTTCCGTCAGCGATTTCCACTCCCTCCCGTCGTACCCCTCAAAGTCATCTGAGACCGTGGTGTAGCGAAGGGTGCCGGCGGTAGGGGTCCGGCCATCGTTTGAAATTTTGAGCTTTCCGTTAACGTCAAGTTCCTGGGTGGGGGCGTTGGTGCCTACCCCGACCTGAGCCTGGAGGAAACTGCCCGTTAAGAGGAGGAGGAAAAGGGTAAGCGCGCGCATAATTAGGGACTTTTGTTTGTCTCTTTATGCTGGTTGGTGGGTTAGTGTTACATGGAGGCATAAAAAAAGCGCAGCTCTCGAGAACTCAATATAGGCCTAGACAGAGTAAGGGCATAGCTGTATTTCACCAACTACTTAAGTGAAAAAAGAATTGGTAGCCTCTCAAGGCCACAGGTTCGGAGGACCGTCTCTTGTAGCATGGGGTGCAACCCCATGTTTTCGTTATCCCAATTTTCCAAATCGCAGATTTTGACGGATTGCACAGATTAACGCAGATGGAGAGGAATCTCACGGCCTCGATCTCTGCTCCTTCATCCTTTTTCCTGCACCTGCGCCCCCGCCCTAAATCCGAACACCCCGCAACTAACCACCATTCTAATTACATTTAAGCCCCGAAGCCTAAAACTTTGCACCATGAAACTAGCCGAAGCCTTGCTACTTCGCGCCGATCTACAGCGTAAGATTACGCAACTGACCAGCCGGATCACCCCCGTGCTGATCGTCCGCCGCAACAACAAGCCGCAGGAAGATCCGATTAAGCTGCTGGCCCAGCTGCGGGAATCCGTGACCAAGCTACAGGGGATCATCGTGAAGATCAACCGGACAAACGTGGCGACCCAACTGGCCGATGGACGTACACTGATGGAAGGACTCGCACAACGTGATGCCCTCAAAACATTGCAGACGCACCTACGCACCATCCGGCAAGCAGCGACCATCCACGGCAGTTCGTATTCCGACATGGAAACGACGGTCAGCATCAAGAACCTGCAAATCGAGATCGAACAGACCGGCAGAAGTTTCCGTGAGATCGACAGCCAGATCCAAGGCCTCAACTGGACCACAGAGCTACTAGAATAGGCGAAAGCCGGGGCGGCCAGGGCGTGTACCAGCCCCTTTTATTGGGAAGGTTTTCGGGGCAAATGCAAAATCTTCCTCCTTTTCTGGGCTGCTAGGGTCGCGGCAAGAACTTACCGTTCAGGACCCATCACCAGTCACTACTCAGAAAGGTACTTTTTACTTTTTACATCCAGGTACAGACTGGTCGCCTTTTTACTTATAGTCTTGCTACCCAGGTCCGTTAGCACCCGACTTGAAAAGCATAGTACTTTCACCAATCGCAAATCGAGAATAAACGAACGAAGTGAGCCCCCACGTGCGGTAGCCAATCAAGTATCAACTATCGCCAATCCCATATCGACTATCTCCTCCCTTGCGGTAGCCAAATCGCTTATCACTTATCGCTTACTCGTTATCGCTTATCATCTCCCCACCCGCGAATACTAGTTCTCCCCGCTAATTCTCCCCAATCTCCCTACCTTCGCATTCGGTCAGCAAGTGACCCAGTTTTTACGGATAAACCAACGTATGCGGATCAAAGTAGGAATCTTCTTCGGCGGCCCCAGCCGCGAGCGCGAAATCTCCTTCGCCGGCGGCCGGACCGTCTACGACAATCTCGACAAAGAACTCTTCGAGCCCGTCCCCATCTTTGTGGACAGCTTTCGGAAGTGGCACCTGCTCGACTGGCAGTACCTCTATCGGGGGACCATCCGCGATTTTTTCCCGCCCATTGCCCTGGCGCCGAAGTCGCAACACGGCTTCCAGGTATACCAGGAAAGCCTCGGTCCGCTTGACGAACTTAGCCTCGAGGCCATGGGGCGCAAGGTCGGTCGGCGCATCCGGCGCGACGAGCTGCCGGAGCTGATCGACCTCGCTTTCCTCGCCCTCCACGGCGAGTACGGCGAAGACGGCCAGCTGCAACGAGAGTTGGAGTACGCCGGCATCCCCTACACCGGCTCCGGGGTGGAGGCCAGCGAAATCGGGATGGACAAAGCCATCCAGAAAGAACTTATGTCGGCTAAAGGCTTCGCCTCCCCGGCGTTGCTGGTCATCGAAAAAGGAGACTTCGACGGCAAGCGCGTACAGGAACACTTCGCTACCTGCGAAAAAGAAATCGGCTGGCCAATGGTCATCCGCCCCGCCCGCCAGGGCAGTTCCATCGGCGTCGCCATCATCCAGGAAACTGAAGGACTGGAAAGCTTCGAACGCGCCGTCAACGCTGCCTTCTTCCGCGAACTGCTGCCCCTCAGTGAATACAAAGCCCGCGATGAATACGAACGCCTAGAATATGTCCGCCACCTTTCTGACCTCCGCGACGGCATCGCCTTCCCCATGGACGCCCTCCGCGGCGACCACGAGCTGACCTTATATACGCCCGACGAGTTGCACGAGTACCTCGAAGCCGCCGTCGCCGGTTCCGGGCATCCGCTCGTCGTCTTCACCGGTCATCAAACCGAGCAACGCGTCATCGTCGAAGGCTTCATCAATGGCAAAGAATTCAGCACCATCGTGGTGCGTACGGAAGACGGTCAGGTAGTTGCCCTGCCGCCCACCGAGATCGTCAAGCCCAGCAGCGAGCTCTTCGATTACCGCAGCAAATACATGCCCGGTCGCAGCCGGAAGATCACTCCGATTGAGCTTCCGACGGATCGCATTCAGGCCATCCGCAACGAATGTGAGCGGCTGTTCACAGAATTAGGTTTCGAGGTGTACGCACGCATTGACGGCTTCCACACGCCCGGCGGCGAGATATTCCTCAACGACCCGAACACGACCTCGGGCATGATGCCCAGCAGCTTCTTCTTTCACCAGGCAGCCGAAATCGGGCTCAACCCCAGCCAGTTCCTGACCTTCATCATTCGCATTTCTTTGCGCGAACGCGGGATGCAATGGAAGGACGAAGGAGCCATGGAGGTAGCCGACCTCCTTGGCACCCAGCTCGACGACGCCATCGACGCCCAGCGCGCCGGGGCCACCAACAAAGAACGCATCGCCGTCATCCTGGGCGGAACGAGCTTCGAACGCCACATCAGCGTGGAGTCGGGACGAAACATTTATGAGAAGCTGAGCTCCAGCGAAGGCTACCGACCCGTCCCGGTATTCCTCACTTCCGCTTCCACCCCCAAGATCCCGGAGGGATCAAATCGCTTTAACCCCGGACGGAGCGAGGGAGCGCAGCACCCCGCAGAGTCCGGGGGGAGCGAGGCAGCGCAGCACCCCGCAGAGTCCGGGGGGAGCGAGGCAGCGCAGCGCCCCGCAGAGTCCGGGTCCGCTCCATCCTCTGGAGCCTACGCCCTCTACCAACTCCCAGTAAACCTCCTCCTAAAAGACAACGCCGACGACATCCGCGACAAACTCGTCAAAACCGAGGAGCACCCCGTGGTCGCCGACATCCGAAAAGCCTGCGCCGGCATCACCGCCCGCTTCGCCGACCCCGACGTCGTCTTCCATCCCCGCCAACTAAGCTGGGAAGAACTCCCCGAAGTCGCCGACGGTGTCTTCATCGCCCTGCACGGCCGGCCCGGCGAAGACGGGCAGGTGCAGGCAAAGCTCGAACCTCTCGGCCTCTACTACAATGGCTCCGGAATTGCCAGCAGTCAGGTAACAATCAACAAACACGACACCCTGCTGGCCCTGCGGGAAGCCGGCCTCCCCGTAACGGAGCAGTGGCTGGCAACGGCCGATGAATTCATTGAAGACGAATACGCCTTCTACGACAAGGTCGAACGCCTGTTCGGTTATCCCCTCATTGCCAAGCCGGTCGACGATGGTTGCAGCTCCGCCGTAAAGCTGATCAAGCAGCGCGACGAGCTGCACGCCTACTGCCATCTCACCTTCCGGCCATCCACCCTAGACGAGAACCACTCCCGCCGGGAGATGAAGTTGACGGCCAAGGACGAATGGCCAAGCAACAAACCAAACATCCTCTTTGAGCAGGCCATCGTGGCCGCCGGAGCGGAAAAATTCCTGGAGATCACCGGCGGCATGCTCACGCATTACGGCGTTGACGGCGCGGTGCGCTACGAACTCTTCGAGCCCAGCGAAACGCTGGCCGGAGGGGAAGTCCTCAGCCTCGAAGAAAAATTCCTCGCCGGCGAAGGGCAAAACCTGACACCCGCCCGGATGGCGACGACGGATTACAGCTACGACTATGTCGCAGGTCAGGTAAAAGTGGACCTGGAGCGCGCTGCGCGCGCCCTCAACGTCCAGGGCTACTGCCGCATCGACGCTTTCGTCCGGGTATTCGCTGACGGGCGGGTCGAAACCATCCCCATCGAAATCAACAGTTTGCCGGGCATGACGCCCGCCACGGCCATCTTCCACCAGGCCGCCATTGCCGGCTACCAGCCGGCCGAATTCATCAGCCGGATCCTGGCCTTTGGCAAGGCCCGGCGAGACCGTGGCACCACGGCTCCCGTCGAGGAACAACCGACGGAGAAAGCGACTACCCTTGCGACTCCGGTGGTCACCGAGGCCAATATCCAACCAGTGGAGACACCGGTCGGGTTTTCGGACCCTGCTCCTCAAACCCCTTACTTTGCACCTGCGGCCCCGCCCAGGAAATCAATGGCATTCGATCCTGCTCCCAAGCCTATGAATTATCAAGAACCTGAACAAGAACCAACCCCGTCCTATACTTCCGTGATGGAAGACGGGCCGAACATCAAGAACCGCATCCTCGGCACCTTCAAGAGCCTTGGCCGCATGCTCACCTCCGGTTATTTCTGGAAAAACGCCCTTGCCGCCCTGCTCTTCTTCGTCGTCTGCTTCTTCGTATTACGCACCGCTCTGGGCCTCTATACCTCCCACGGCAGCAGTACCGAATTGCCCAACTTTGTAGATATGCTCCGCCCTGAAGCGGAGGAAGTGGCGGACGATCTTGGCCTCACGCTGAAGTTCGAAAAGGGCGCGTTTGACCCCAACCGGCCCGCTGGCATGGTCGTCTTACAGCACCCTCCTGCGGGTGCAGGCGTAAAGAAGAACAGGTCCATTTACCTTACTATCCTGAGCGAGGATGCACCGATGATTCAACTTCCTGGCCTGGTTGGCAACTACGACTACACGCAGTATACTAACCGACTGGAAAAGTCGGCCGACATTAAATCAAAGATTCGGGAGCAAGTCTATGACCCCAAGCAAGAAGAGAACACTATTCTCCACTTCTTTTACGGCGACCAGAAGATCACCGACGCCGACCTGCGTGCCGGGGTGAAGGTCCCTCAGGGCTCTGAACTTGAATTCGTGGTCACCGTAAGGCAAACCGGGGAGGTTTCCGTCCCCAACATTAAGTGTAAGAGGTTTGGCGTCGTTGAATTCCTTCTCGATGGTTCTGACCTGCTCGTCGGTAAAGTCTACGGCGATGTCTCTGACCGTAGCGAAGCTTATGTGATCCGGACCGAACCACCCGGAGGGAAGATGGTGCCCGTGGGCTCTAAGTTTGATATTTATCTGGCAGAACGGAAGCCGGATGGGTGTGAGTAGCGCGCCTGCGGCGCTGGCGCTTCGCGCTTGTTGCAGGGGCGCTGCGCGCCTTGTTGCAGAAACTCGCTTACGCTCGCGTTGCAGGGGTTGCAGCCCGCAAACAGGCCTGCAAAACGCAACCAGCACGAAGCGACCCTGCAACAACTGCAACCGGAGCGAAGCGACCCTGCAACCCCTGCAACAAGAGCGAAGCAACCCTGCAACCCCTGCAACAAGCGCGAAGCGCCCCTGCAACCCCTGCAAGAGCGAAGCGACTCTGCAACCCCTGCAACAAGAGCGAAGCGACCCTGCACCCCCTGCAACCGGAGCGAAGCGACCCCGCAACCCCTGCAACAAGAGCGAAGCGACTCTGCAACCCCTGCAACCGGAGCAAAGCGACCCCGCAACCCCTGCAACAAGAGCGAAGCGACTCTGCAACCCCTGCAACCGGAGCAAAGCGACCTTCCAACAAGCGCGAAGCGCTAGCGCCTGCGGCGCTACGCACTTTCCAGTCCATTAAATCGTTCTCTTACTCCAAGTGATAACCATGAATGTAAGACTACTACTATCGGCCCTCTTCCTCGGGCTCGTTTTTTCTCCTGTTTTTGCCCAAACCTTCCGCCCATTAGCTGGCTACGAGACCCTGCGGGGACGTTCTGAGGAGGTGTCTCTGCCCCTCCAAAACAAGGTGGATTGTGGCGAATTTGACCTAAGTGCATTCCGGCTGTTCGGCCCGGGCGAAAGCCGGGGCATACGCGTTGGAACGGATACTACGGGGCTGGGCGGCGGAGCCATCACTTACCAGTGTGACGGCTGTGCAACGGCAGCTTTCGGCACGGCAACCGTAACCAGCGACACGTTATTCTACGGCGCGGACGCAGGTGCAGAAATGGGGTTGGACACCTTTCGTATAGCTGCCTGCAACGGTGCAGGCGAATGTGGGCCAACCAAAAGAATCATCGTCCTTGTTCGCAGAGCAAACCAGGACATTGACCTTGGCAACCAGGACATCGATCCGCGTGGCGTAATCGAAGTTGTCGTCCCTGATGGTGGGCTCCCGGGCGGCACCTTCTGCCGAAGCATTGAAAATTGCGCACCGGATTACCCCGGCCGGGGGCAACGGTTCAGTTTCCTGACCGGTCTGGAAGACGGCAATGATTTCCGGTACGTCGCCGCCGGGTACCGGGGTACCGACGCCGTCTGCGTTACCATTTGCAATGAATTCGGCATCTGTGATACTTATCGTACTACTTTTGATATCGACGGGATAACGGCCAACCTTCCCTTCTTCGATGATTTTGCCTACAATAGCAACCGGCCCCGGCCTGACCTTTGGCAGGACGACGACGTGCTGATCAACCGCAACTTTGCCGACAGCCCACCCTCCATCGGCGTAGCGACGTTTGATGCCGTTGATTTCAGCGGGCAGCCCTACCCTCCGGGAAGTGGTGGTGCAACCACGACCATCCGGGATTACCTCACCTCCGTGCCCGTAAACCTACAGGGAGCATCAGGGACCACCCTGTCTTTCTACCTCCAGCCCCGCGGGCTGGGTAACCGCCCGGAAACGCAGGACAGTTTTCTCGTCCAATTTCTTGATCAAAGTGGTAACTGGAACACCGTTTTCTCCCAGGCCGGCCTGCGAACGACGGAGCCGAATAACAGCGACCGGCCGTTTATCGGGACCATCCTAAACATCCCCGCCGAGTACCAGTACTTCGGTTTCCAGTTCCGCTTCGCAGGTAAAAGCAGTGAACAGGGCGCAGTGGACATGTGGCATCTGGACTACGTAAAACTGAGCGAATCGCGTACTTCTTTGGTCGTACCTGACCTGGCTTTCGTTGAACTGCCCGAGTACCTCCTCAACAACTATTCCGGTATACCGCTCCGACATTACCGGGCTACGAATGACGAGTTACTGCGTCGGGATTATAATGTGGCCATCCGAAACTTAAACAATGACGTGCTGAACGTCTCCTCTGGCTCCTTCAATATCCTGACCGAAGTCCCAAACAGCCCGGCGGTAACCAGCCCTGACCTGACCATCTTCTTCCCCGGCAACAATAATGCAATCCCCGGAGGTTCGTTAGAAATCCGAACGGGAGACATCGGTAGTGTACCTGGTGTGGTAGCCGACATTTCCACTTATCTCAACACTATCGCTAACCCTGACGAACCGTTCAATCTACTGACGCTGTATGGCATGTCGGTAAATAACCAGGACAATGGATTTGCAAACGGAGGACTTGTCCGGAATGATACGGTGGTTCAAACCACCACCTTCAGCGAATACATGGCCTACGACGACGGCACCGCCGAGGTCACCCTCGAAGGCAACAACGGTACGACCATCCTGCAACGCTACGATGCTTTTGTGGAAGATTCCCTGAAGGGCATCCGGGTACGGATTCCACGGGGGCTGCGGTCTTTGGGCAGTCAGGCCCTAAGACTGGTCGTCTACACTGGCACCGATGTGCCGGAAATACTCGTAGGGACTTATGATTTCCCGATCGTTTACGCGGAGGATTTTCACTTGGACAGCCTCCAGGGTTACACCACCTACCTCTTGCCCGAAGCGCTTCCGCTGGAAGTCGGAACTTACTTCGTTGGCTGGGAACAGCTGCGCTCAGATGCCAACATCGGTATCGGTTTTGATCGCAATAGTAGACCAGATGGCGTACAGTTCTTCAATAATGGCAACGGTTGGACGCCAATCACCGGCACCACCACCGGGGCCATCATGATCCGCCCACTGCTTGCTGGTTTTGAAGGCTTTCCAACAAGCACCTCCGCGCAGACTTCCGCAGAAGACCTCGTGGACGTATTCCCGAATCCGACCAACGGCACCTTGCACCTGCGGCCGCGCCAAATTGCCGGAACCGGTCCGTTAAATTATCGCCTTTACTCCATCACCGGGGCCTTGCTCACTCAAGACCGGGTCAACGATCAAATCGAGCTGGGCCACCTGCCCGCCGGTATTTATATTTTAGAGGTCAGTAACGGGACGACAGGGAGCCGGCATAAGATTGTGCGGCAATAGCAAATCATGAACCGATACCGCCCGCTGCTTTAGTCGCCAGACTAACTTTTGCCGACCTGGCCAGGCAAAAGAATTCATCGGGTGACAGAGGTTTCTTCATCCATTTCACCAATTACGTTGTTATTCCCAACTAAACAGCTAGTATTATGGACGCAACAGTTCAGGAAATCAAAGAGCGCGAAGCCGCCGGCAAAAAGGACTATATACTCCTCGACGTACGTGAAAGCTACGAACGCGACGAATTCAACATTGGTGGCATGCATATTCCGCTCGGCGAAATAACTGCTTCATTCGAAAAGCTGGCATCCCATAAAGACGAAGAAATTGTGGTTTACTGCCGCAGTGGAAAGCGCTCAGCAATGGCCCAGCACCTGCTACAGCAGTCCGGGTTTTCGAATGTTCGGAACCTGGAAGGGGGGATGATGGCCTGGCAGTAGCAGCTCCGCTGCTATCTCCGTCGCATAACCTGCGCCTCAAAGCCAGCCTTCACGATCTTATCGGCCAGTTGTTTAGCTTCTGAAAACCGGTTGGATTGTCCGGCGAGCGCTACGGCGTAAGTACCCCGATTAAATTTTTCGACGGAGCTATCGTTAAAGCCGGCCTTTTTTAGTCGGGCAACCCGCTGCTCTGCGCCCGCCCGCTGCCGGAAACTGCCGGCAATGACGAGGTAGCGGCCAGTGCCGTTAGGTTCACCTACGGTATTTGGCGTAGTTGTATCGATTTCGTCTTCGTCTGCCTCCGCCGCCGCCCGGGCTTCTGCCGCACGGGCTTTACGGGCAGCTTCCTGGAGTTCCTCTAACTCTGCAGCCCGCTTTTCAGCGTCCGTCATTTCATCCAGCGCATTTGTAGGGGTAGTGCTCGTGGGCTCAACTGGTGTTTCTGATTGAGCGGCAGCGTCATAATCCGTAGTAGCCCCAATGTCTGTAGGCGTAGGCTCATCCGCATAATCTGCTTCGTTAAGCACGATGGGATTATTACCCCTAAGGTTGTCTTGTTCTACCGTTTGTAAGGCTTTGTAGAACAGAAAACCTAGTGCCAAAAGACAGCTAATTAGGATGATCGGTATTAGAATTGACGTGTTTTTCATGGTAATGTATCTGTTAAAATCCCAAAAATCATGGCCCAGGAGGCAATACCAGGCTAGTAAAGTGCATTTTTGCTATATCACGGTTAAACACGCTACAGCGCGATTCGTACATCGAAAGTACACAACAACTTTTCGATAGCACGAATTACCGTAAAGAATTGTTCAAGTGTTTGCTTTTTGGAAAGACCATTTTCGAGGGCACCCGGTTAGGGTGCCCTCTTTTTTTGGTCGCTTCGCTCGCGTTGCAGGGGTTGCAGAAGTTGCAGAGGCGATATCCGAGCGCCGCAACCGGAGCGAAGCGACCCTGCAACCCCTGCAACAAGAGCGAAGCGACCCTGCAACNCCTGCAACCGGAGCGAAGCGACCCTGCAACCCCTGCAACAAGAGCGAAGCGATCTTGCAACCAGAGCGCAGCGACCCTGCACCCCCTGCAACAAGAGCAAAGCGATCTTGCAACCAGAGCGAAGCGACCCTGCAACCCCTGCAACAAGAGCGAAGCGATCTTGCAACCAGAGCGAAGCGACCCTGCAACCCCTGCAACAAGAGCAAAGCGATCTTGCAACCGGAGCGAAGCGACCCTGCAACCCCTGCAACAAGAGCGAAGCGATCTTGCAACCAGAGCGCAGCGACTTTAAACCATTACCTTCGTCTCACGTTCGGCAATAATGCCAACGACACTTCCTACCTCCATGCATCATTCTTCGCCCGAGGACCCGACCGGTGAAAGCCGCAAAGAAGACCACATCGAGCTGGCCTTTCGCTCTCAGGTAGAGGCGATGGAAATAGATCGTCGATTCGACTATGAACCGTTGCTTGCCGCTCATCCCGATCCGGGATCTTTACCCTCCGTTTCCTTTGGGGATAAAAAGATGAAGGCGCCGCTGTGGGTTAGCAGTATGACGGGCGGAACGGAAAAAGCCTACACCATCAACCAAAACCTTGCACAGGCTTGTGCAGAATTCGGATTAGGGATGGGACTGGGTTCCTGCCGGCCATTATTATATGGTCAGGAGCGACTGAAGGATTTCGATATTCGTCCGCTCACTGGAGATGATGTACCCTTGTTTGCTAACCTGGGTGTGGCACAGGTACAAGAAATGGCCGATGCTGGACGCATGGAAGAAATTCGCCAGATGTGTGATCTTCTTCGGGTAGATGGCTTAATACTGCACATCAATCCACTTCAGGAAGCGATGCAACCGGAAGGGGATAAATTTACGGTCCCACCGCTGGAGACTGTACGGGAAACCCTGCGGGCTTTGCCTGGCTTAGCCGTCATTGTTAAGGAAGTTGGGCAGGGCATGGGCCCACGCAGCTTAGCGGGTTTGCTGGAGCTGCCTTTATTGGCCATCGATACGGCAGCCAACGGCGGCACGAATTTCAGTAAGCTGGAGCTTTATCGGGCAGATGACCTGAGTCGGGCGGCTTACGGGCCCATTGTTCGGGTTGGCCATACGGCTAACGAGATGGTGACCATGATTAATGACCTGGTGGCGGGGCCGCAGGTGCAGGGAAAATTGAAAGAGCAGGGGCTCAAGGTCCGCTGCGAGCACCTCATCATCAGTGGGGGGCTACAGAACTTCCTGGACGGCTACTACCTCACCAAAAAGTCGTCGCTACCCGCAGTGTACGGACAGGCGTCGGCGTTTTTGCGCTACGCGCGGGAGGATTATCCGACGCTTCAGCGCTATGTAAACACTCAAATCAGAGGCCTGGAGCTGGCGGAAGCTTATCTTCGGCCCCGCTTATGAGGAAAAACCCGTTGCAAGTAGTGAATACAGACAAGAAAAAAATCAACGGCTTCAGTAAGAAGACCAAAGCAGAACGACGGGCATGGCTGGTCGAAAATTTCCTTCAGCCCGGCCAGGGAGGGGAGTTCCTTCGTTTTGACACTGCCGACGTAGCCCTACAGGGGGTCATCGACAACTTTAGTGAAAATACGGTGGCCAATTTCCCGCTGCCGTTCGGCGTAGCGCCAAACTTCGTCGTTAATGGCACGACTTATGCCGTACCCATGGTGATCGAAGAATCCAGTGTAGTGGCGGCGGCTTCCGCCGCTGCGAAGTACTGGATGACCCGGGGTGGTTTCCACGCCGAAGTCGTTGCCGCCGAGAAACTCGGTCAGCTGCACTTCCGCTGGAGTGGCAGACCAGAGCGCAGAGCGGCGCTTTTAACCGGTCTTTGTACCCGCGTCCGCGCCCAAACCCTGCCCCTGACCGAAAGAATGGAGAGCCGGGGCGGCGGCGTCCGTGGTATCCGCTGGAAGCACCTTCCCGAAGTCAGCCCGGATTGCTACCAGTTGCTCGTCAGCTTCGGCACTGCCGACAGCATGGGCGCTAACTTCATCAATACCGTCCTTGAAGCCTACGGTCAGGAACTCCGGCGGTGGGCCACCGACTCCCCTGAACTCAACGACGACGAGCGGGACCTGGAGGTCATCATGGCCATCCTGAGCAACCATACGCCCAACTGCGTGGCCCGTGCCTGGGTCAGCTGTCCCATCGAAAGCATGAACCTGCCCGGCAGCGGAGTAGACGCAGCGGATTTTGCCCGCCGCTTCAAATATGCCGTGGACATTGCCCGGCAAGATCCTTACCGTGCCGTTACCCACAACAAGGGTATTATGAACGGCGTCGACGCCGTCGTGCTCGCTACGGGCAATGACTTTCGCGCCATCGAGGCGGCCTGCCACGCCTTCGCCGCCCAAAGCGGCCAGTACCGCAGCCTGAGTCAGTGTCGGATCGACAACGATACGTTCCACTTTGAGGTCAGTCTTCCACTTGCCCTGGGTACCGTTGGTGGTCTGACCAAACTCCATCCGCTGGCCAATATTGCCCTTGATATCCTTGGCCGCCCCGGCGCTCACGAACTGATGGGCGTAATGGCTGCCGCCGGTCTTGCGCAGAACTTTGCCGCGCTGCGCAGCCTGGTTACTACCGGCATCCAGAAAGGCCACATGAAGATGCATCTGCAAAACATCCTGTCTTCCTTCGGTGCTACGCCCGAAGAACGGACTTCAACAGAAACGCATTTTGCGGGAAAGACGGTGAGCCACCATGGGGTTCGGGGGTATTTGGAGGACCTTAGGGGGTAGGAAATGCTTACTACCCGTCAGACGGACTTTTCCGTTTTAGCTCCTTCGTCGCAAACGGAAAAGCATCCGTCGGACGGGAGGCTCGGCCGTCCGACAAATTCTTTTGGCCCGGCAAAGCCGGACAAAAGTTTGTCTGTCGGCTAGTGGGCCATAACTAAATGGTTTTGGTACCTATTCTACGTTTAGAACCTCTTCAAAAAAGCCTTCACGTCTCCCACAGAACTTAAGCGAAACACCTCCTTTCCCAATTTCCGTTGCTCTTCCAGCACCCGCAAAATCCCTGGCCGGCGGGTAATATTGTACCGCATTACGTAGTGCAAAAAATGTGCATCAAATCGCTCAGGGCATTCTGGGGCGGAGCCCGGGCGAACTTTACCGTGATGTTGCAAGGTACGTTTGAGTACACGCCAGAGACACAGCCAGGTGGGGCGGTCAACGAAGACGACGGCATCCGCCCTGGGCATACGGTACTTGAAAGTACCGGAGAAATTCCCATCCATGATCCACCGGTCGCGGGCGGCGAGCTCTTCCACGGTCTTGGCCCAATCATCAGGTTTTGGTTCTTTCCAACCGGGGAAGAAGTATTCCTGATCGAGGTGGATGACGGGCAGGCCGGTCTGCACTGCCAGTTTACTGGTCAGGGTAGTTTTGCCGGAGCCGGAGCAGCCGATGATTAGGATGCGGTTCATGCTGACGAAGGTAATATGCAGTTGTACAAAACTATGTTTTATGGTTAAAGCGTTACCTTAATATTAAATCATTCACGTGGTCGCTCAAGAAAGCATCTTAGACAGAGTTTTCCATATTCTGGCAAAAGCACCTTCCCCGGAAGAGATTCTTGCTATTCATACGACCGAAGAGGAAAACCAGCGTCTTGAACAGTTAGCTTTGCACAGCAAAGAAGGAAAACTCTCGGTCAATGTACAATCCAAGAACAGACAAATGGGACTCGCACTTTGGGCTGGGTCAGTCCGGCGAGTTAATTCCACTCTCAGATGAGAAGTTAAGTACAATACTTTTATTGCGCTTAAACGATGATGAGACTAAAGTTTTGAGAAAAATTTTGATTGATGGTGGCGTCAAATTAGCCCCATA
This sequence comes from Neolewinella persica DSM 23188, assembly GCF_000373105.1. Classification (GTDB taxonomy): domain Bacteria; phylum Bacteroidota; class Bacteroidia; order Chitinophagales; family Saprospiraceae; genus Neolewinella; species Neolewinella persica. The sequence continues at coordinate 38,293 of NZ_KB890414.1, forward strand.
ATTCAACAACCTGAATTTTAGCCTTTCGTCAATGCAAACCCAAACCTTCGGCATACGCCACCACGGCCCCGGTTCCGCCCGCCGCCTCCGCGCGGCGCTCGATGAGTACCAGCCCGATCTGATCCTGATCGAGATGCCGGCGGATGCGGATAAGGTACTTAGGGAGATCGTCAGCAACGGCCTGCGGCCGCCGGTTGCGCTGGTGCTGTATGATGCCAAGGACATTGAGCGGGCCAGTTTCTATCCCTTCGCCTCCTTCAGTCCCGAGTACCAGGCGATCGACTGGGCAGTGGAACACGCCGTCGACGTATGGCCCATCGACCTGCCCGCCCGCCATTACCTCGCTGAAAGGGCCGTGAACGTCCCCCCTACCCTCTTCGCTACCGAAGCGCCGACGGAAGACGAGCCCTCCGAATTCCCAGGAAAAACGAAAAAACAACTCCGTGCCCAACTCCGGCGGGACCCCCTGGGCCTGATGGCAGAACTGGCGGGCTACGACGACAGCGAAAACTGGTGGGACGCCACCCTGGAGCGGGGCCACGAAGACTCCCTGGCCGTCTTCTCCGCCCTGCTTGAAATGGTCGGTGAGCTTCGGCAAACTTTCCCCTCCGCCTCCGACGAGGAGAACGAGCGGCGGGAAGCCTTCATGCGCGGCGAAATCCGCAAAGCCATGAAAACCGGAGCTGAGCGCATCGCCATCATCGTCGGTGCCTGGCACGGCCCCGCCGTGGCGGATGTACTTAAGCATAAAGCTGCGACCGACAAAGCCCGGCTAAAGGGCCTGCCTAAAGTTAAGATCGCAGCAGCCTGGGTTCCGTGGTCGTACCCGCGCCTGGCGCGGGCAGGCGGCTACGGTGCGGGCGTTAAAAGCCCCAGTTGGTACCAATTACTCCACGACTACCCCAAACAGGCCGTAAATCGCTGGATGGCCACCGCTGCAAAACTCCTCCGGGAGGAAGGCTTTGACGCCAGCCCGGCCATGGCCACCGAGGGCGTTGCCTTGGCCCAGATGCTGGCGACCCTGAGGAACCACGAGCTTCCCGGTATCCAGGAATTGGAACAGGCATTGCTCGGCACGCTGGCCGCAGGCCGGCCGGAGCGGTTGGCCGTCATCCACGAAAAACTGACCATCGGCACGACCGTCGGCTTCGTTCCGCCCGACGTCACCACCGTTCCGCTGCTGGAAGACCTGAACCGGGAGCTGAAGAGCACCCGAATGGCTAAGCTCTGGGAAACTGCCGGCGAGCAATACCTGAAGGCAACCAAGACCAATCCCAGGGGCGGCATCGACCTGCGGGCACCCAATGACCTACGCAAAAGCCACCTGCTGCACCGGCTCAACATTCTGGAGATCAACTGGGGAAAGCTACAGCCAAGTGGCCCCGACAGCCTCAGCAGTTTCAAGGAGATTTGGTTGTTAGAATGGCAACCGGAATTCAGTCTTTACCTCATTGAACGAGCCAGCTATGGCAATACGGTTGGCGTCGCCGCTGGCAGGTACGCGACCGAGAAGGCGGCAGATATGCGCACCGTTCGCCCCCTCGCCCAACTTACCCTTGATTGCTTACGAGCCGACCTTTCGGAGGTTGTCCCCGCCTTGATGGATCTGCTCCGGCACCGGGCAGCGGAGACGACCGATATTGCGTCGTTGCTGGCGGCGCTACCCACCTTGGTTTCCACCAGCCGTTACGGCGATTCCCGCAAAACCGACACTACCGCGTTGTTGCTGGTTATCGATGAACTATTGCCCCGGCTAGCCGCCGGGCTGCCGGCCGCTGCTACAAACATCGACGATGAGCAGGCCAGCGAACTATTGAAGCATGTAGCCTCCGCCAACTACGCCTTGGCGCAGTTGGAAAACGAAGAGCATACGGACATTTGGACCGGCGGTCTGCAGCGAACGGCCCTGGCCGGAGGGGTGCATCCACTGCTTCAAGGGCATGCCGTACGACTCTTGTATGACTACAATATTATCGATAACGAAGAGACGGCCCGGCGTTTTTCCCGCTCCCTGTCCGTTGCCAACGGCGCTCACCCCATTGCGCAGTGGCTAAGTGGTTTCTTACACGGCAGCGGCCAATTACTCTTTCATTACCCGCCGCTCTGGGCGCTGGTTAACGACTGGGTCGCGGAGCTGGAGTGGGCGGATTTCGAAGAGATTTTACCACTACTCCGCCGCACCTTTGCCGACTTCAGCGTATTTGACCGGCAGCGGTTACTGCGGCTGGCACGTAAGGAGGAGACGCTGGCGGATCCAGCAGGTGCTGAGAAAAATTCTGAAGCACCATCAGGCGCGGCCGCAGGTGCAAAGAAAAGTAAAAAAGCAAAGGACGCAGTGACGGACGTTGCGCCCACGAAGGACCTCGTAGAGGCTTTATTGGACTGGATGGGGTGAAAAGAGAATAATGGAATGAGAGAATGGGGGAATAGCTGCCGCTGTTGCCCACTCCGGGAGCCTGCGGCCTCGTTCGCACTCGGACTGAAAGTCCTCGACCGAGGCCTTGCTCCTTAATCCCTTTCCCTTACACCTGCGGCCGCGCCTAAGCCCCTGCCTTAATGGCATCAAAAGCATCGTACCCACTCCGCAACCGCGCCACGGTTTCTTCGCGACCAACGGCTTCCAGCATTTCGAACGCATCCGGGCCCTGCACGGAGCCACTGAGCGCTACGCGGAGGATGGGCAAAACGGCTCCGAAACCCAGTCCGTTCGCATCCATAAAGGCGACGACGGCGGATTTGATGGCGGCGGCAGTCCAGTCTTCGTGTGTGGCCAGCAGGTCGGCTAATTGATCAAAGGTGGCGCGATTATCCGGTTTCCACTTTTTGCGAATGGTCTTTTCATCGTAGTCCGTTACCGGTTCCACGAAGAAGCGGCCCTTCTCGAAGAAATCGGGAAGCAGCTGCACCCGCTCTTTCAGCAAGCCCGCAATTTTAGTCGCTTTAGCCGGAGATATTTCGTGTCCCGCAGCGGCAAATTGGGCTGCGACCATTGGAGCTAGGTCCTCGTCGCTGGTGGCAATGAGGTACTGTTGATTGTACCACTTCCCCTTTTCGATGTCAAAGCGGGCACCGCTTTTATTGATCCGTTCGAGGTCGAAAGCAGTGACCAATTCGCTCAGCGAGAAGATCTCTTGTTCGGTACCGGGGTTCCAGCCCAGGAAAGCCAGGAAGTTCACCAACGCCTGCGGCAGGTATCCGTCCTCCCGGAAGCCTGCGGCTGTTTCACCTTTCGCTTCATCGTGCCAAACCAGTGGAAAGACGGGGAACCCGAATTTGGCCCCATCCCGCTTACTCAGTTTACCCTTACCGTTGGGGTTCAACAGCAGCGGCAGGTGAGCGAATGCCGGCATGGTATCCTCCCAACCAAAGGCGCGGTACAGGAGCACATGCAGTGCCGTGCTGGGCAGCCACTCTTCGCCACGGATAACGTGGGTGATCTCCATCAGGTGATCATCTACAATATTGGCCAGGTGGTAGGTCGGCAAACCATCGGCCTTCATGAGCACCTGGTCTCCGAGTTCTTCGGTCTGAAAACTGACGTTCTCCCGCACGTTGTCCTTAAAAGAAACCGTATTGCCCGAATCGATGCGAAAGCGGATCACCTGTTGGGTTCCTTCGGCCAGCAGGGCTTTGGTTTCTGCCTTTGGCAAACTGAGGCTATTACGCATGCTCATTCGGGTGCTTGCGTCGTACCGGAAGTTGTGGTTTCCAGCAGCTTTTTCGGCTTCCCGTCGGTCGTTGAGTTCTGCTTCCGTATCGAAAGCGTAGTATGCGCTGCCATTGTCCAACAGCTTTTTCACGTACTCGGCATAAACTTCCCGGCGCTCACTTTGCCGGTAGGGACCGTAATTACCTCCTTTTTGTGGACTTTCATCAGGTGAGATTCCACACCACTCCAAGGCTTCCATAATATAAGCCTCTGCCCCTTCAACGTAGCGCTTTTGGTCCGTATCTTCAATGCGTAGCACAAAAACGCCACCAGTTTTGCGCGCTAAAAGGTAGTTGTAAAGGGCTGTCCTAAGACCACCAATATGGAGTGGACCGGTTGGCGAGGGGGCAAATCGTACACGAACGGGATTCATGGCATTGTAATTAAGAAAAGGGCTGAATAATAAAATTATATTTGGCAAGCAGCATTATGAACAGTAAATACGTTTTTTCGTTAGACAGTTCGAACGCTAAAGCGCGCAAAGGTAGCTGATTCGGTTTGCAATCACTAGAATCTGCTTCCAAATGCCCTCTTCGCCTCGGCTAACGCGCTGACTTTGCCGGAAGTTTTTTTTCATGGGCCGGTAACACGCTTTTAAACCAAGACATTCAAAATACAAAGCACCTATCGATACGCAATCTCTGGATTGGGAGGCAACTTCTTTTTCTGCTGATAGCGTTCCAACAATGAATTAAACCCAAAAAATTGTCCCGAACATGTATTTGATTAAAACACCAAGAGTAATTCAAAAGCTATTCCCTAGTTTTCACTGGCGCGTAGAAGCCACGGATAATCCCGTCATCTACCTGACCTTTGACGACGGTCCCATCCCCCAGTTAACTCCTTGGGTACTGGAACAGCTTGCTCACTTCAATGCTAAGGCGACTTTCTTTTGTGTTGGAAATAACGTCCGTCGTTACCCTGAACTACTGACCCAGACATTAGCTGCCGGTCATTCCGTGGGCAACCACACCATGCATCACCTCGATGGCTGGAAATCTGACAATGTTCCTTACTTCCACGACGTACGTCATTGTGCTCTACAAGTAAAAAGTTCGCTTTTCCGCCCACCCTATGGCCGGTTGAAGCCAGCTCAGGCTCAGTTCCTTACCCGTCATTACGAAGTAGTGATGTGGGACGTCCTTTCCGGTGATTTTGACCCCGAGCTGACCGCAGAAGACTGCTACCAGAACGTCGTCCGTAACGCCAGCCCAGGCAGTATTGTCGTTTTCCACGACAGCCTGAAAGCAGAAGATAAATTACGGAGTATCCTTCCCCGCCTACTACAATACTATGCAGACCTCGGCTATCGCTTTGAAGCGCTTACGCCCGAGCTGCTCGCGCAAAAAGATGGCATAACCGCTAATACGCCTCAACTACAGACGGCGTAACCGACCTATACTTTTTCCTGATAACTCAATATTTTTAGTATCAGCCGTGCTTTCCACTGGGAGGCATGGCTGGTCTTTTTTTTGCAGGGGTTGCAGGGGTTGCAGGGGTTGCAGGGGTTGCAGGGGTTGCAGAAAAAAATTGCCTCAGGCAATTCAAGCAAATTGTTTCAGCATTTTTTTCAAAAGAATTTGTCAAAAACAAGCGGAGCAGGTTCCCTGATGCGGTAGCTGCAACCTGCAACACGCCGAAGGCGTTCTGCAACGGGAGCGAAGCGACCTCTGCAACAAGGAGCGGTAGCGACTGGCTGTAACGCGCACGAAGTGCTGCACCTATTTCACAAGCCAACTAGCCGGATTCAAAGGCGTTTTCCCCTTCCAGAGTTCAAAGTGTAGCGCATCCCCTTCTCTACTCGTCAGGCCAAGTTGATCGCCTGCCTGTACGCGGGCTCCCAATTTGACTTGTACGTTATCGACGTTAGAATAAACGGTATAAAATCCGCCGTGCCGGATCATAATAACCGTGCGTAGTCCGGGTATTTCTCTTAGGCTGATTACCTCGCCGGCAAAAATAGCTTCGATGGTTTCATTGGCACCTGCATCGATATCAATACCGCTGTTTTCAATTTTCACGGAGGGTACGTCGGGGTGAGATTGGCGACCAAACTTTCGAATCACCTTGCCCTTGACGGGCCATCCCAGCTTTCCTCGTCGGGAGGATATTCCCGCGCCCACCGTCTCCGTACGGGAGGCAACCACGCCGGCTTTTTTATCTGCCGTTATCCGTTGTTCTTCCCGGGCGATTGACTTGCTGATCGCCGCGCGAATCTCCAGGTTCAGGCGCTCGTTCTGTTTTTGTTGCTGCCGGATGGTGACCAGGAGTTTCTTTTCGCTGGAGGACAGCTTATCAACAATGGCCGTCTGGATCGCCAGTTCTTCGCGTAGGGTAGCATCCTGGTCTTCAGCGGCGAAGAGCAAGGAGTCTTGTTCGATCCGTTGTACTTCCAGCGTAGCGATCCTCTCGTTGAGTGCTCCACGGGTTTGGCGGATGAGCCGGCCCTGCCGCCGGCGGTAGTCGCGGTACTGGCGGAGGTAAACCACCCTGCGGAAGGCATCGTTGAAGCCCCGGGCGCTTAACAAGAAGGTCAACCATCCCTGGCTGAGGCGTGCGCGGTTAGCAGCACGGAGGGCGCTGCCATATTCGTTGCCCATACGTTCCAGGTCATCGTTAAGGGAGGTAACCACGGTGGAATCGCGATAAAGGCGGCGACCGTTTCGATCTACTTCCTCCCGTAAGGTTTCCAGTAGTTCCGTCCGCTGTTCGATTTGCTGGCGGATCAGGTCAGCCTGGCCAACGGCGGCTCCCCTGCGGGCCCGGGTAGCGGCCAGCCGTTGGTTTGTCAGTCGAAGTTCTTTTTGCAGGCGCTGGCGCTTTGCCTTAAGTATATCCGGCGACTGGGCGCACAACTCCATCCCACCAGACAAGAGCAGGCAGAACAGCAATATCCAGCTGAGAAGGGAATGTTTATTTGGCACAGTAAATAAAATACTTTGCTAAGGTAGCGGTTTTGGCAACATGTTTATTTCCTAAGGTAGATTTGGGCGGCGGTGCGCAGGTGCAAAGAAGGGATAAAGAGCATAGTTGGCATTATTCGTTCCTCGTCAGTACACTGGCAGGAATTGCCCCTGCCGCCCGCAGGGTGACCAGGCTAACGGCCAGCCCGGTGATCAGCAGCACAATCAGCCCAGCCAGCAGAAAAACTTCGGGCCCGATACTGATGCGGTAGGCAAAACCCTTTAGCCACCAAGCCACGCCCCACCAGGTAAGTGGTACGGATACCATCATGGCTAAGCCGAGCAGGGGCAGGTACTCGAGGTTGAACCTCCGAAGGATGTCAAGATGACTGGCCCCGAGAATTTTCCGAATACCAATTTCCTTCCGCCTCAGGGTGGTGAGGTAGGCGGTCAGGGCAATCAGTCCGATCACGGCCATCGCGATGGCAAGGAGGCTCAAGTAATTAATTAAAGTGGCTACGCGGGTTTCCTCAACGTAGAGCTCCGTGAGGTTTTCGTCCAGAAAGGCATGCACGAAATCCTGGTCCACCCCCAACGTTTGGTAACGTTCTTCCACCCGATCCAATATTTCTGCGGGGGAGGCGTCCTGATAGCTGAGGGAGGCCCAGTAGACGTAACGGGGCTGCTTGTATACGGTCAGAAACATGGGATCTACCCGTTCACGAAGGCTGAACATATGGACATCCTGGAAGGTGCCGGCAATGAGGTAGGGAATGCCGACTTCGCCAGTTTCCTCGTCAACGTATTCCGGCTCTTGGGTAATGGTTTTACCGATTAAGTCGGCATCGGTAAGGTCGAAGCGGTTTTTGAGTTTGTCGGCCAATGTGCTATTGATGAGTACCAGTCGAGCTGGGGCCGTTTCAGGATCTGCGATGTACTCCGGGATGGACGTTTGTATGCCCATCTGGGCAATTGATTGGTAATCCATATAAATGTTGTGGGCGTCGTCGAACACTTCCTCCGTACCGTTAAGTCGGTAGGTTAGCTGGTTGTAGGGCGATTGTCCCATTGGGGTACCAGTTCCGACTGCGGTAACCTCCGGCAGCCGGAGCATCTCGTTGCGGAAAGTGCTGAAGCGGCTGCTGTCCGCGTTGAGATTGACGTAAAGAATACCCTCTTTTCGGTAACCCAGGTCTTTATCCTGGATATAGGCCAGCTGTTTGTTGATAAAAAGCGTGAGGCTACACAAACTGATCAAAAGGATAAACTGGAGCGTTACGACAACCTTTCGGGTAGTTACTTTACCACCAGCGTCCTGAATCAGCCTGCCTTTAAACAGTCCTTGCACCCGCGTCCGCGCCAAAAAAAGCGCCGGATAAATACTGGACAATAAGCCTACCAGAATGACGATGCCAAGGACCGGAGCCAACAGGCCCGATCCTCCCAGGAAAGCCCGGGAAATCTCTACGCCCATGAGCTGATTAAACCGGGGAATGAGCCACCAAAGGCCCAGTAGTACCACTGGCAAAGTGAGCAAACTCAGCAAAACGGCTTCCAGAACGAATTGGCCGGCTACCTGGCCATCCGCTGCTCCAAAGACCTTACGCATACCAATTTCTCTGGCCCGCCCGGCATTCATTACGACCGATAGATTGGTATAGTTACTAATGGTGATGAGCAAAATTACCAGTGCGATGAGGCCAATGATGTAGAGGTACCCTAAGCTACCGCGCGGCTTTAATTCGTACAGCAGATCAGAATTGAGGTGAATAGAAAGTAGCGGCTGCAGCATGACTCCGCCAAAGAGTACATCTTCCGCCAGCGAGGAATTTATCGTCCCGAAATTTTCGTTGATTGTTTGTCGGACGACGTCGGGGTCCGCCCCTTCCGTAAGCTCCACGTAGATCCGGGCACCCCAATAGTTGATCTTCGGCGTATTCAGCGCCAATGAAAAGTTGAAGTGAGCGTTGGGAGGGACGTTCGCGAGAACCCCGGCAATGGTATAATCCGTTGTGTCGATGCGCAGGGTTTGACCGACCGGTTGCCGATCCTGCCAATCATCCCCGAAGAATCGGATCGCCTCCCGCTCGGTCAGCAAGGCCGTAAGGGGCGTAGCTGCAAAAGCGCCCGGAGAGCCAGCCAATAATTTCCAATCGAAGTACGCCAGAAAATCCAGCGGTGTATTCGTTTGCAACTGATCGGTTAAACTTATTTCACGCTCATTGATCGTTACCTTTTGGGGTTCGGGAAAGGTAGAAAACTGCACGGCCCGCTCTACGCCCGGAATACTGGTAAAGGCTTCGATCTGGCGGCGTTGCCCAACAGATTCCGTAGAGGTAAAATCTGGAAAGCTGATCATGCTGTAGCCCTGAGAGCGCAAGTCCATCCCCACCCGGTACTTCCGATCTGCCTGTGGCACGAAAGCATCGTAGCTGGTTTCGTAGTTCAGGTATAACACAGCGAGAACAGCCGTGATGATGCCCATGGTGAGGGAGACGAAGTTGGTCAGGTTATACCAGCGACGATTACGGAGGTTACGGACACCGACTTTCAAATAATTGGCCAGCAGGGACCAACCAGCCCCAAGCTTTGTATTGACCGCTGTTGGGCGGGCGGGCGGCGTAGCGAGGCGGCGGGCTTCGGCAAAGGCGTCTGCAGGAGAATGGCCCTTAATGAGAAATTCATCATAGCGGTCCAGTAAACCGGCTTCCAGTTCTTCCAGGTCGCCAGTTTCGGGAGCTGCTTCCGCCACTACATAGCGGCGCCAGTCGGCCAGGGCCGCATCCAGATTAAAATCGTCCATTGTAATAGCGTTGTTTCGTTAGTCCTTAATTAGGGAGAGGTCGGTATTGGGGGCCCAGAGTTGAGCAAAAATCCGGTTAACACTGAGCCACTCCTGGCGATCTTGTTGAAGCTGGGCTTTGCCCTCCTCAGTGATCTCGTAGTATTTCCGCTTACGGCCGTTTTCCGTTACCACCCAATGGGCAGTGATCAAGGCCTCTTTTTCCATTCGCTTGAGCACGGGATAGAGCATGGCGTCTGTCCACTGCAAGGCTCCTCCGGAAAGGGCTTCAATCTCTTTTATAATGCGGTATCCGTAGTTTTTTCCATGGGATAAAACAGAGAGCACCAGGGGTTTGGTGGAGGCAGCAACGAGTACTTTGGAAGGCATGGCGGTGATTTTTTTATAAAATTTGATAAAGTGTTGAGCGATGCGCCATGATGACTATCCCAAAAGCGGGGCTGCAAAATGGTTTTACGCTTTACTACGGCCTACTGCCGGATGAACTCGTTTTCGGACAGGAGCTGTGTTCCGTCAAAAAGCTGGACGATACGGGAGGCATACGCTGCGTCTTCTTCGGAGTGGGTAACCATGATGATGGTGGAACCCTGCTGATGGAACTGGCGTAGTTTTTCCATCACTATCCGGCTGTTCTCGGAATCAAGGTTACCCGTAGGCTCATCCGCAAGGATGAGGGTTGGCTGGGTCACGATGGCCCGGGCGATGGCAACCCTTTGTTGTTGACCGCCGGAGAGCTGACGGGGGTAATGGTCCATCCGGTGATTCATTTCTAATTCGGCCATCGCCTCCGCTACGCGCCGGCGACGCTCAGCCAATGGAACCTTAAGATAGATGAGAGGAAGCTCAACATTCTCTGCAGCGGACAGCTCATCGATCAGGTTAAAACTCTGGAAGATGAAGCCCATACTTTCTTTACGCAGCCGGGACCGCTCCCGCCGGGAAAGAGCACCGATCTCCTGATCATGCAAATGGTAAGTGCCCCTGGAAGGCTCGTCGATGAGCCCAAGTAAATTCAACAGGGTCGATTTGCCGCTACCGGAGGGGCCTGCGATGGCGACAAAGTCTCCAGGGTGAATCGTCAGGTCCAGGCCGTTCAGGGCAGCGGTTTGCACGTCTCTGGTAAAGTGGTACTTGTAGATACCACGCATTTTTACAATCGGTGGAGTATTAGAAGAAGCAATCATATCAGTTGAGCATTATGGTTTGATACTGATCGAAGTTGTCATAGGCTGAAACGATGACACGGTCGCCGGGACGGAGACCTTCCAGGACTTCGTAAAAATTAGGATTGGCCCGACCTAACCGAACCGGGATTCGTTCGGCTACCTTGTCATTGAGACGGTAAACCCATCGCCCCCCTGTGGAGCCGAAAAAGCCACCATTGGCCAGTAAAATACTGGAGTCTTCGGGGCCAAAAAGCAAGCGAAACCTTACAGATTGGCCCTTAACGAATGCGCTGGATACGGACTGGGCATCTGCCATACTTGCTTCGATCCGGAAACGGCCACCGTTAACGTTGGGGTAAATCTTGTCCACCAGAAGGAGGAGGCTATCTCCCCGAGCAGAAAGCAGGCCACGTTGGCCCACGCTAACTTTATTCAGGTAAAATTCATCGATCTCGGCTACGATCCGGGGGTTCTCCAGACTGTAGATTTCGCCCAAACGCTGGCCACTGGTGATGGCTTGACCAGTCTGCACGGTAAAATCGCTGAGTCGACCGTCCGTTGCCGCCAGCAGGTAAAACCGGTCCAGAATTTTTCGCACCTTCTCCAGGTTGTTCAGGATACGGTTTTCGGAGGCTCCCAGCTGTTTCAACTGGATCTGACGGGCCAGGCTGTCTGCCCGGAATGAGGCAGCTAGCAATCCCCGTCGGCGCTGATAGTAGCGGTAGCGGTTGGCCGTTGGCTCAAAATCACTGGTGGCAATAACACCACCGGCCAGTAACTCTTCTGCCCTTCGGAATTGCTTCTCCTGCAGGGCCAGCTGAAAGTCTATCTCTACCAATTGTTCCCGACGGTTAAAGTCGTTCTGATTAATGAGCAGTTGGGTCTGCTGCTGATTATTGAGCTGTTCGATGAGCTGACTTTCGCGCTGCATCACTTCCAGCTCCAGGTCGGCATTGGAGAGCTGCAGCAGCGTATCCCCCTGGCGGACGTTCTCGCCGGACTCCACGAATATGCGCTCCACATTTCCGGAGATTTTGCTGTCAATAACGTAAGTCACCGCTGGCTCGATCCGACCGTCGAGGTTGATGTATTCGTAAAACCGGTCTTCAGTAACGGTGGTGATCCGGACACGTTCGGCATCTACCCTGACGGTAGCGGCTGGTTGCCAATAAAACCAAGCCAGCACTACCAGGAGAAGTGTAGAAGGAACAACAAAGCCTACTATTTTTGGCCAATAACCGGGCCTTTTTCGGGGACTATCCATTACCTGTCACTGTTAGGTACAATTGCCTAACGACATTAGGTATAAAAAGTTTTAGGCGGGCCTCTTTTTTTAACTGGCTGCTCTCTTACCCGATTTCCTGGAAATGATGATCAGGTTAAGAACGGATTACTGTTTCGTTCTTTTCCGATCGTGGTTGGCCCGCCGTGACCGGGGTAGACTTTAGTTTCGTCAGGTAGCGGCATGAGCTTGGTCAGGATAGAGCCGATCAGGGTTTGATGGTCTCCACCTGGCAGATCCGTCCGGCCGATAGAACCATCAAAAAGCACGTCTCCGGCAATGATGTAGCCCTCGGCTTTATTGTAAAAACAGATACTTCCTGGTGAATGGCCGGGACAAAATAAAACTTCCAAAGAAGTATCCGCAAGGGTGACGGTATCTCCTTCGTGGATAAAATAGTCTGCCGGTGGCGAGGGGGTCATTGGCGGCATGCCATACATATTAACTACTACTGGTGCTGACTCCAGCAAGGGCGCTTCGAGTTCATGAATCCCTAATTCAAGCTCATACTTTTTCTTGACGAAAGCATTTCCAAATACGTGATCGAAGTGGCAGTGCGTGTTGATCAGTTTTATTGGTTTCAACTTCAGCTCCTCGATGGCAGCTACCAATGCTTGTTCTTCTGCCGGTGAAAGACAGCCGGGATCGAAGATGATGGTTTCCCGCGAATCTTCGTCGTAGACGAGATAGGTGTTTTCGGAGACGGGGTTAAAGGTTAGGCTTAGTACGGTTGTCATATTGGTTTATTGACGCGGGTCAAGATCTAAAGTGAGTTACTCTACTTCAAAAGTAGCTTGGGATTCAGCAAATAATTGAATTGGAGAATAATTGACCGCCGCAGGCAGCAGCGCAGCTAACGAGAGAATAGGTTGCCGCAAGTACCACTCACTGCGCTACGCTTTGTTCGCCATAGTGTGAGCAAGCGTAGCGCAGTACGGTACTTGCGGCAGCTTATTCTTTCCTTCTCTCCTTTAATTATTCACCATTTGATTACCGTCGCGACTGTTTCAACAGGTAAATACTCATTTTAGCTCTTGATTCATGTTGTTGGTCAAACTGTACGATTACCAACAGGTTTTCGATAAGTTGAATAACTTACCTAAAATCCCCGGACCAACGAGCGTCGATCCGGGGATTAAGATTATTTCGATGTTAAGGTCAATTCCGTTACGAGTTCATAGAAGCGATGAACTCGTCGTTCGAAGTCGTGCTCTTCATGTGCCGCATCAGGAACAGGAAGGCTTCTTCGGGCTTCATGTCGGCCAGGTGATTGCGGAGAACGAACATGCGTTGCAGTACGTCGCGGTCGAGCAGGAGGTCGTCGCGGCGCGTGCTTGACTTGGTGAAGTCGATACTCGGATACATCCGCTTATTGGCGAGGAACCGATCGAGCTGAAGTTCCATATTACCGGTACCCTTGAATTCTTCAAAGATAACCTGGTCCATTTTGGAACCTGTATCGATCAGGGCCGTAGCCAGGATGGTCAGTGAGCCGCCGCCATCAATGTTACGGGCGGCACCGAAGAATTTCTTAGGCTTCTGAAGTGCATTAGCTTCAACACCACCGGAGAGCACCTTACCACTGCTCGGTTGAACGGTGTTGTAGGCCCGCGCCAGGCGGGTGATAGAATCCAGCAGGATACAAACATCGTGACCGGACTCAACCATACGTTTGGCTTTTTCCAGTACGACGTTGGCTACGCGGACGTGGTTTTCGGCTGGCTCGTCAAAGGTTGAGCTGATCACTTCGGCCTTAACGCTGCGCTTCATGTCCGTTACTTCCTCGGGGCGTTCGTCTACAAGAAGCACGATGAGGTAGGTGTCAGGGTGGTTCTTGGCGATGGCATTGGCGACGTCCTTCAGCAGGAAAGTCTTACCGGATTTCGGCTGGGAGACGATGAGGCCACGCTGCCCTTTACCGATGGGGGTAAACAGATCGATCAGGCGCATGCCATAATCTTTTCCGTCGGGGCGACCACTGAGGGTGAATTTCTCGGTCGGAAATTGAGCGGTGAGGTAGTCGAAGGGAACGCGGTCGCGCATCCGTTTCGGCTCCATGCCGTTGATGAGCTCTACTTCGAGTAGTGCAAAATACTTCTCCCCTTCCTTTGGTGGTTTAACTGGTCCTTTAACGGTATCCCCCGTTCTCAGGCCAAATTGTTTGACCTGTTGTGGGCTGACGTAGACATCGTCCGGGCTGGTGAGGTAGTTGTAATCCGGTGAACGCAGGAAGCCATATCCATCAGGCATCATCTCCAGGATACCGGAAGATGAAACGAGGCCATCGAGTTTGTACTCTGGTGTTCGTGTTTGGCGGGAGCTGCGATCGTTGTTTTGGCTCCGATCGTTTCCGCGGTTACTGCGCTCGTTGCTTTGGCTGCGCTCATTACCTTGGTTGCGGTCGGTACTTGAACTACGTTCAGTATTTGAACTGCGATCGTTGTTTTGGCTCCGATCGTCTCCACCACGAGTTTGGCTTGACTGACGATCTCCACCGCGGGTACGTCCTCCACGATCATCATCATACCGACGGCGTTCGTAGCGTTCCAGCTGCTGGTTTCCATCACCGGTACGGCCACGGCCGCGGGCAAACTCCTGCTGTTCGTCAGAGGGCTGGTCACGGTCTTCGCGTGGCGTACGGCCACGGCCACGGCCACTTTCTTCGTTGTTGTCGGAGCGGGATTGACGACGACCACGGCCACGGCCGCTGTTCTCTTCGTCGTTGCTAGTCTCCTGGTTGGCATTCCGACCACGGCCACGGGAGCGGCCGTTATCTTCTGCCTTGTCGTTATCGTCGCCTTCGGTGCTGTCGGTATTACGCGAACGGCCAGGCTTTTCCTCCTTGTCCTTATCTGCACCCCGGACGGTACGACGGCCGCGTGTTGGCTTGTCGTCTCCGCCATCTTCAGCCTTCGCTGCCCGAGGGCTGCGGCGGCCACGGGTAGGCTTTTCAGTGTCTTTGTCGTCGGAGCTCTTGGAGGTACGGCTTGAGCGGCCGCCACGGGTAGGCTTTTCGTCCTGGTCCTTAGCTTTATCGGTGGCTTTACCCCGACCTCGCGAGCTGCGGCCCTTTGGCTTGTCACTGTCTTTATTGTCATCACCGCGCTTAGCAGCAGAAGCTATAGCAGCAGCCCTGCGGTTAGGAACGCGATCAGTATCTGATGCTGCGGGTGGCTCGGCGGCAGAGGAAGTTCCCTGCACGGCCTGATGATCAAGAATCGCCAGGATAAGATCCTGTTTCTTTAATTTCTGATAGGACTTGAGTCCCATGTTTTCGGCCAGGTCCTTTAGTTCAGGGACCAGCATGGCCTTTAATTGCGCTATGCTTAACATTAATTATATGGTACTATGGAAGGTGAATTGGGGGGAATTGGTACGCAGAAATTCAGGTGCGCGCTGTGGGGGAATATTGCCGGTATACTTTGGAGGTTATTCAGCTTCCAGTAAAAGGAAACAGTATTGAGGTGTGTTAAGACCCCTTGTAAAATGGCAACTTTATGAAGAAGTTGATCAGCGTAGCCACAGAAAAATTGGCTGATTGATCGGCCAGCAGAACTGCCAGCGTGACAAAAGTAGGGCTTTTATTTTAAAGTAGCGAAAAAAAAGTACGGGGCACGCTATGATTATCGCAAGAAACCTCCTTGCAATCGTGCGCCGCCCTGCACGGCTGGCTCCGCCGGTCGCGGCGGCCCTACTTGAGAGGGCTCACGATGCTGTTCTGATCTTACGGTAGCACTACCCATGAAGCACTTCGGGTGATCTGCCCCCTCAAAAAACTAAAAGTAATGCTTCAACCACCTTAAATCATACATGCTCTTATTCCTTATACTGTTACCTTTGCGGACAACTTAGGTTAAGCGGCAACTATTCGCCACTGAACCACCGTTACTTCCGCAGAAAAACGGGGACATGGAGCAAGGTTCAGGTCTCAGTATTCAGAAGTCAGTGTTCAATATTCAGGAGTCACAAGTAATGCGTGAAAACTGAGACCTGAACGCTAAAGACTGAGCACTGATTACTAAAGACTGAATACTGCTCCCTGACCTCTCCCCTGCACCTGCGGTCGCGCCCAAATTGGTCTGGGTACTGATAAATTAAAAGTCTTAACACATATGTTACTCCTCCACACCCTCCGCACCGAAAAAGACCGTGTCCTTGCTGGTCTCGCCAAGCGCCAGGTTGCCAACGCTGAAGCAACCGTTGATCAGATAATTGCCCTCGACGACCAGCGCAAGGCTTTGCAAACCAGTACCGATAGTTTACTGGCCGAACGTAATAATCTGAGTGATAAAATCGGCGCACTGATGAAAGCCGGCAAGCGTGAGGAAGGGAACGCCATGCGGGACAAAGTCAACGCTATTAAAGACGAAGCAGCCATCGGCGAGGAGGAATTGAAAGCCGTGAAAGCCCAATTGGAGGAAGCACTGCTCGGTCTGCCCAACGTGCCGCACCAGCTGGTACCCGCCGGTGTAACCGAGGATGACAACGAGCTATTCAAGCCCTTTGCAGGCCAACTCCCTACCCTGCCAGCCGGCGCTAAGCCCCACTGGGAACTGGCCGAAGAGTACGGTATTTTCGACCTGGAACTGGGCGTAAAGACTACCGGTGCAGGCTTTCCGGTCTTTACCGGACAAGGTGCCCGCCTGGCCCGGGGACTGGTAAATTATTTCCTCGACCGCAATACTGAAGCCGGTTACACGGAGTACCAGCCACCACTGCTGGTCAACGAAGCCTCTGCCCGCGCCACTGGTCAGCTGCCCGATAAGGAAGGTCAGATGTATCACTGCACGGAGGACGATTTTTACCTGATCCCTACGGCCGAGGTCCCTTTAACCAACCTTTACCGCGACGTTATCCTGGACGAAAGCGACTTCCCGATCAAACTAACGGGATACACCCCCTGCTTTCGCAGGGAAGCAGGAAGCTATGGCGCCCACGTGCGTGGCCTCAACCGGGTGCACCAGTTCGACAAGGTGGAAATCGTCCAGTTTGCTCACCCCGACAACAGCTATGCGATCCTGGACGAAATGGTGGCCCACGTTGGCGACCTGCTTAATGAGCTTGGCTTGCCGTTCCGTATCCTGCGCCTTTGTGGCGGCGACCTCGGTTTCACCAGCGCGATGACCTTCGACTTCGAAGTATGGAGCGCTGCGCAGGAACGCTGGTTGGAAGTCAGCAGTGTCAGCTGCTTCGAGACCTACCAGAGTAACCGCCTCAAGTTGCGGTACCGGGCAGAAAAAGGCACTGAACTGGCGCACACGCTCAACGGTAGTGCCCTGGCCCTGCCGCGCATCATCGCTGCGCTATTGGAAAACAACCAGACAGAGGACGGTGTTATCTTGCCGAAGGTTCTCCACCATTACCTTGGCATGAGCAAGCTTGTACGTAAATAATACACTTAGATGTGACTTGAGTACAAAACCGCACGTCCAAAAACCAACAGATTTAAAAAACCAACTACATGTTCTCTGGTCCCTACGCCATTTACATCATCATCACCATGGTTTTTGGTGGTATCGGCATGCTGGTCAGCAATCGCCTGAAAAGTAAGTTCAAACAGTACTCAAAAGTGCCGATGACCAATAATATGAGCGGTGTTGAGGTGGCGCAGAAAATGCTGGCTTATTATCGGATCAGTGACGTGAAAATTGTGCAGGGCAAAGGATTCTTGTCAGACCACTATAACCCACAGACCAAAACGGTAAGCCTCAGCCCCGAGGTTTATCAGGGTCGCACCGTATCAGCTGCGGCAGTGGCTGCGCACGAATGCGGCCACGTGGTGCAGCATGCCGAGGCGTATACCTGGCTGGCCTTTCGAAGCAAGATGGTGCCGGTTGTCCAGTTGGCTGGCCGGGCCCAGGGTTTTCTGCTCATGTTTGCTTTTGGTGGACTTGCCTCCGGTTTTGGCGGCATTCTGTTTCAGATCACCGTGGCGGCTTTCTTAATCACCACCCTTTTTGCCTTGGTCACCTTGCCCGTCGAGTTTGATGCAAGTAAGCGGGCACTAGCCTGGCTTGATGAAACAGGTGTAGCTACTGGCGTCCAGCACGAAGGGGCAAAAGATGCACTTTGGTGGGCTGCGATGACTTACGTCGTTTCGGCACTTTCAGCCCTTACCGTATTAATTTGGTTGATCTTGCAGTCTCGTAACCGCAGGTAATCGATTTTTTTTCGATTAAATCTTTATTTTTGGCGCTCACTTGCGTTATAATCATTGCCCGCCAGTTTTTTTGGCGCGGTCGCAGGTGCTAAACCGGGTCAATAAAAGCAATGTTTCCCCGGCCTGCCACAGCTACCAATTAAACAACCAACAACACCTCTAAAGATGGACGAATTACTAGGCGAACAGCTAGAAGAAGCCAAAATGATGATGGACGAAGCCATCGAGCACCTCGAACGTGAACTGTTAAAGATCCGTACGGGAACGGCCAGTCCGGCCATGCTCAATGGTTTACTCGTCAGCTACTATGGCTCCAAAAGCCCGATCCAGCAAGTGGCCAGTATCGGTACTGCCGACGCTCGCACCCTTACGATCAAGCCTTTCGATAAATCTGCTATGGGGGACATTGAGCGCGCCATCTTTGAGGCCAACCTCGGCGTCACCCCCATGAACGACGGCGAAATGATTCGCATCAACATCCCACCGCTGACGACCGAACGCCGGCAGCAGCTCGCCAAGCAGGTGAAAGTCGAAGGCGAGACCGCAAAAATCTCCATCCGTAATGCCCGCCAGGACGCCATGAAGGCCGTCAAGGACGAAGTAAAGAACGGCTACCCCGAAGATGCCGGCAAGCGAAAGGAAGACGAAATCCAGGGATGGGTCAATGGCTACAACAAAAAAGTAGATACCATCGTCGAGAATAAGGAGAAGGATGTGATGACGCTTTAGGTGGAAACCCTACCTTCGCCCCATGCCCACCCCCGCTGAAAACTACGCCCGCTCCAAAGCCTATCTGACCAACGAGGTAACTGCCGATCCGCAGCAACAAGCCGCAGAACTTCAGGACCTCCTGCGCTACCATGAGTGGCGCTACTACGTGCAGGACGACCCGGTACTGAGTGATTTTGAGTACGACACCCTGTACAAAAAACTCGAAGCCCTCGAAGCCGCTGACCCTGGCCTGGTGACGCCCGACAGCCCGACGCAACGCGTCGGCTCTGACCTGACGGGCGACTCCGTAAGCGTCCCCCACCTGGTCCCCATGCTTTCCCTCGGCAACAGCTACAACGCTGAAGACCTGGGAGAATTCGACAAGCAGGTAAAGCGGATGCTGAACATGGACGAAGAGGCACCCCTCGCCTACGCAGTAGAACCAAAATATGATGGAGGCACCATCGTACTAGTTTATGAAAATGATCAGCTGGTACGTGCCGCAACGCGGGGCAACGGCGTGCAGGGTGAAGAAATGACCCATAATGCCCGCGTGATCCGGTCCATCCCACTCCACGCCGAATTCAGCAAGTACGGTCTGCAAAAGGTGGAGGTCCGGGGAGAGGTCATCATCCGTAAAGACCGCTTTGAAGAGATGAACGCCCAACGCGAACAAGACGGTCTGACCCTCTTCGCCAATCCCCGTAACACCGCCACTGGCGGACTGCGGATGAAAAGTCCCAAAGAAGTAGCCGACCGTAACCTCGAAGCCTTCATCTACAGCTTCGGCTATGGCGTGGATGCCGAGGGCAACGACGCGGTGCAGGCCCTGGGAACGCATACTAAGGCTATGGACGTACTTACGGAGCTGGGCTTCAAAGTTCCGGCGACCGGCTATGAACGTACCAGTACCGATGACATCACTGGCGTGGCCAACTTCTGCGCCAAGTGGCAGGCTCAGCGGGAGGAATATGCTTACGAGATTGACGGGATGGTCGTCAAGGTCGATGATCTTGCGCTGCAGGAACGCGCCGGTTATACCAGCCACCACCCAAGGTGGGCCATTGCCTATAAATTTGCGGCGAAGCAGGCGACGACAACGTTGGAAAACGTAGAGTATCAGGTGGGTAAAATTGGCACCATTACACCAGTGGCTAAGACAACTCCGGTATCCCTGGCCGGGGTAATGATTTCCAGTGTAAGCCTGCACAACGAGGATTTTATCCGGGACAAAGACCTGCGGCTTGGAGATAAGGTATTACTCGAACGCGCCGGCGACGTCATTCCCTACATCGTAAAACCGATGGAAGATCTTCGGGACGGTAGCGAAGTCCCCATCGTATGGCCCGTCGTTTGCCCCATCAATACGACAGATACGCCCGTCACCCTGATCCGGGAAGATGGAGAAGCCGCCTGGCGCTGCCCAACGTGTGTGTGCGGGAAACAGGACCTGGCGCGCATCATCTTCCATGTGTCAAAAGCGGCAATGGACATTGACGGTATGGGCAAACGCTATGTCGAACTCTTCCACGCCAAAGGCTGGCTAGATACCATCGTGGATGTCTACCGGTTGCCCTACGATTGGATTTCAGTGCTTGACGGCTTTGGCCATAAATCCGCCAATAACCTGGAGGCAGCCATTGAGAAAGCAAAAAAGCAACCGCTCTGGCGCCTGTTATACGGTTTCAGCATCCACCACTTCGGCAAAAAGGCCACTCAGTTAGTGGCGCAGAACATTGAGCATGCTCTCGATCTGGCCGAGTGGACGGAAGAACAGTTTACTAACATAAAAGACATAGGCCCAACGGTGGCCAAAAATGTCACCGAATGGTTTAGCCTCCCCGAAAACGTTGCCATGATCCGGGAGCTGGAAACGCTGGGCGTCAACGTTCGGCCTACGGAAGAAGACCGGCCTGCCGCAGCCGTCACCGAAGGTCCGTTCCTGGGTAAAGCGATGCTTTTTACCGGATCACTACAACAGCTGAGCCGTAAAGAAGCGCAAGAAAAAGCCAAGGCTGCCGGTGCCCGCATCGTATCGGCCGTCAGTAGTAAGCTTGATATTTTGGTGGTAGGTGAGAAGCCAGGATCGAAGCTTAAGAAAGCACAGGCGCTGGGTACCGTGCTGGTGATGACGGAGCAGGAGTTCTTGACGGAGATGGGTAATTAGTCTGTTGGTGCTGTTGGTCTATTGATCCATTAGTACCAATAGACCAACAGCACCAACAGACTAAACTATAAGGTTATCATTCATCAGGATCTCCCGCATTTCCAGGTCTATTTTACTGGCCTGTACGCGGAAGCGGTCGGGATCGCTGCGGTAGGGATCCTGTAAGACGTAGAACTTACGGGTCACCATCCCGGCGGAGTCCATCCGTTGTAAGCGCTGCACAATTTTTTCGCTTTCAAAGTATTTCATCTCCCGCTTAAGGATATCCATGGGCAGGCCAGTCGCCATGAGGAGTTCTTGAGGAGTGACCCGGTAATCATAATGCTCGAAGATCTCCAGTAAATCCTCCACCGTCAAAAAAGGATCAGCGGACAGCGCAAGCTTGGGAATGTCCTGCAAGGGATCTTTCAAACTGAAAAAATGCCGGCCAGTCCGGTTGGAACTGCGGATAAATACGCCGAACGTATAGAGGCTGTTCAGTCGCGTTCGGGCTTCGTTGAGCGAGAGACCTGTCTTATCCCGTAGCTGATGTGGAGATAATAACTGGTCTGGTTCATTGGCAACCATTTGTAGTAAATCCCGGTCCGAGAGGGTTCGCTGGGTTTCCCGGTTGGTCTTGAGTTGCCGGATGTACGCTATGACTCCGAAGGAAATCAGAAAAATCACCAATGCCACCAATACTGCGATGGCAATTTCGTCTTTAGACATAGTTATTAATATTCAACTTATCAAATGAACCCTTAGCCCGAGGGACTAAACAATTAAGTTCTCATTTAGCAGAATTTCCTTGAGCTCCAGGTCTAATTGGCCAGCCCTCGCACGAAATCGCTCCGGGTTACTCCGGTAAGGCTCCTGCAGGGTGAAGAAGCGATTACTGACGGCCCCTTGCGGTACCATACCCCGCATACTCTGTACAATTCCTCGTTTTTGAAAATGTTTCATTTCCCGCTTGAGTACATTCAACGGTAAACCCGTTGTCAGTATCAGGTCCTGGGCAGAAACACGATAGTTATGCACTTCAAAAATTGTAAGTAAGTCTTCGACCGTAAGGAAGGGGTCCGGGGAAAGGGACAAGTTTTTCTCTTCCGGCAACGACTCCTTCAGGCTGTAATAATAGCGGGACCCACCGACACTACGGTTCAATATACCGTACATCATTAAGTTACTGAGTCGGGACCTTGCCTCGTGGATGGTCAACTCCGTTTGGTCGCGCAACAGGTGTGGAGAAATGAGCTGGTCCGGTTGATTATTAATCAGGCGGAGCAAATCGGGATCGCTGATCACCCGTTGAGAGTCTCGATTCGCCTTTTTATTACGCAGGTAGATGACCAACACAATCAGTAAGGGCAATACAGTAAAAGCAAAGGCCATGGTTAATCCAACAATTGCTTTGGGTTCCATTTGCTTGTTTTTTGGTAAGATAGTCAGGTCCGGGCGCGGATGCAAAAACGCCCCCTGTACGACGCTCAAAAAGGAATAAACTGCAGCGCTTGATTCACTAATTACAAGCTTTTAAGCTACTGAGGCTCAGGAAACTGCCAATGACTTTTCTGCCAGTCACTTATTTCGCTTTGGGTTAACCCCGTAAAGTGATCATATGCCTGAGTGAAAGTTATTTTCTCGCCGGGGTTAAACTGGTCAGCAGTGTAGAATCCGGGCCTTCCTAAATTGGCCGCAACGTAAAGATGAGTAGCCCCTTCCAGGTTTAGTATACGACGATAAAATTCTAACCCAGCGGTCAATTGCTGGTTCAGCAGGGTGCCATAGCTCCAGAAATCCTCGGTTCCTCCCGAGGTTTGAGAGCCACTTGCAAAGGTTCTACGCCCAAGTTGCATGCGCATACTCTCTAAGGTGGCTTGCATCAATTTGGGGACCTGTATCAGACCGAGGTCAGATGCTCCGATTGCTGCATCTTCCGGAACACCGGCGACTTTCCCACTAAGCAGGTATTTGTTTCGCTCACACACTTGCCAGGCTAGTAAAAGTAAGTTTTCGATGATTTGGCCAGTTGCCAGGCTTAGGTCCGTTGCGACAAAGCTTCCCTGCGAGATAGCAAAATCAAACCCTGGCACAATCAATGGATTGTCCGAATAGCGGTGTAATTCCATTTCCAGGGCTCCGTACCAGTGTTCGAGGCCACGATAAAAAGCCGTTAGATTTTGGGGCATACAGCGCAGACTTACGGGGTCTTGTACGGGACGTCGA
Source organism: Neolewinella persica DSM 23188 (assembly GCF_000373105.1). GTDB lineage: Bacteria > Bacteroidota > Bacteroidia > Chitinophagales > Saprospiraceae > Neolewinella > Neolewinella persica. Next base: position 61,399 of record NZ_KB890414.1, read on the forward strand.
CCTTCCTGTTTAAAGGCTGTCGCTACGGCTAAAATCGGGTCATTAGCGTCTTTACTGAATGGAGACAGGTAGTTAGTGTCATTGGCCTGGCACAAGCTCGCGTTCGACACGGCCGACGCCATACTTAAAAGCCAATGCGATTTGAGCTCAGGGACCAGGGCAAGTGCGCTACCAAGGTGGACAAAATTACCGTTGAGGAGAGAGATGCCATCTTTAGGCCGGAGCCGGAAGTCAAGTTTTTCACGTTCGGCAAAGTTCAATAATTCTTTAGCAAGGTAAGCCCCTGGAATTACGTCTCCACTGGAGTAACTCGCATCTTTGGGAATTGCCGGCTGAAAATCAGGCGCAGCAATAGCGCCCAACAGCACATCGTACAATTCTTCGCTTATTCCTGTGTAGCCAAGGGCTACTTGATGAGTTTTCAGGTAGGCGATACACCTTCCGGTGAACCCGTCAAAAAAGGAGACTGACGGGAGATGGTGGTTATTGATCAGGATCTCCTGAAAATCTTCCATTTCCTCAGGGCTGAGAACTACATCGTCTTTGTGTCCCGTAAGTGAGTTAACCGCGTAAATTCGTTCTCCTTGCTCAATAAGCTGACCTAAGTGGCTGCGTTCCGCTCTGATCCGGCTTCTGGCTTCATAAAAATATTCCGGAGCCGTGCCTGCCAGGACATGATTAATCAGCTGTACATAAAGTGGTTGCTCCATCAGGCACGATTTTTCAAAGATCTCAGGTAAATTATTGACAGCAACAGCAGCACGCCAATTCCGATCCATTGCATCAAATTTGGGTCGTATTGGCCAAGATCCAACACCCCTCTGAAGGGATCATGAGCGGCTGGTTTGCGCGCCCAGGTAAATTCCGCCAACCCCTTTAAGTACTCCAAAATTGCAACCCCACTGATCAATAACAACAACGTTTCTGCAATCTTTTGGCTACGGTTTACACTCTTTTGATAACTCCGGTTAATAATGCTGGCACAAACCGTTGATTTATTTTCAATATTCTCCAGTAACTCCTGCGTTCCCCACTTCTCCATAACATCCCCCAGAAAGTAAGAGCGAGTGGCCTGAAGGTTGAAAAACAGATCATTATACTCTGTCTTGGTAATGTTAAAGGTCATCACCAGTTCGTCCAACGTTTTACGCATGTAGCGGGTCCTCGTTAGTTTCTTGAGGTTACGGGACAAAGAAATTGAATAGGTTAGGTTGTTGCTAAGGACATCAAACAACGCATAATAATATTGGGCGTAGGTCATTGCATCCATCGCGAAATTAAAATCCGACGATCCGAAATCATCAACTACGAGGTTGTGCCCCCAGCCCAGATAAATATTCTCTTTTTTCGAAGCCTTTTCACGACTGGAAAAAAGTAAAGAATTGTCTCGCTGATCGTCTTTGCGTGTCACGATCCAGGCGTCCGCGAATTTTTCACTCCAGGAAGTTGTTTTTTCAATGACCACCGTTCGGCTTGTCCACAAAGGAATACCGCAAGTTATACAGCGGCCATACGCCTTCCGGTTATTATTCGGATCCTGAATATCCGGAAATCCCAGGTGATGAAAAACCGGAGAGATAAGGGGCACCTTACGGTTTTGCTCCCGCTGAATGATCTTTAAGGTGGGGAAAATAATTGTCTGGTAAACCTCAGCTAAAACCACTTGGGCAATTCTGTTGGTAAACGGCTGTAGAAAAGCCGCTAGTTTGTCCACATCCGGGTCCTTCGGCAACTGAAGAGATACGCCGAACATGAACTGTCCTATCGTATCGTCAAACAACAGAATATTAGTTGTCCCCTCAATTATCCTGGCGTTCTCGATAGAAAAGTTGCACTCTACACAAGCGGCACGAATACCCTCCTTAAGGGCCTGCTGAATGACGGGAGCATTTTTGTCAAGCCGTAATTTAAACAGCTCCGATTTTATTCTTTTTGAGTCCTCTGCGAGGTATTCAAAAACTACGGACTTGTGCTTTTTATCTTCTTCGTTCAGCCGTTTGAATTCGAGATTAGAATGACCATCCGTTTTTATTTTCTCAATATGTTTCTCTGCTTTGATGAACAGTTCTTCCAGCTTTTTCGCGGTTAAACGTTGATTGTGCTCAACTAAAGAGAGATTAGTTCGAAAAGGAGTATGGGTGTAAATCTTTATCTCGTTCATAAAGCTGCAATTTAACAATTCTTACCTAATGCTCCTCTCCCCACCAACGCAACTTCAGCAGGTCCAGGACATAAAGGAAAAGCGTTGGACTAGAGATCAGCAATTTCTTCCCCCAACGCTCCGGGATCATCCTGGCCACAATTAACGCAAAGGGGTATTTTTTAACCATATCGATCAGGCGCGTACGCAGGTGCGGAAATTGTTGGTGGAGCAGGGCAAGGTTCCGGATGGCTTCGCGTTGCTTGCGGAGGAATACGTCGTTGGTTTCCAGGCCAAGGTGAATGACCGGATTGTCAACATGCAAAAGCAATACATCCCGGTCTTTTAATTCTTGCCCCCACAACGTGTCTTCGTGTCCGTAGCCCGCGACATCTTCCGGGAATGGAAACTGCAGTAACACCTCTTTATCCGCCACAAAATTATTGGACTGAAACCCCAGGTATGGTTGCTCGCGTCGTTGCTCAGCGGGGCTGGATTCACGGCTACGACCATAGTGCCAGTGTAACCGCCGGTCTGGTCCGGGAGATGTTTCCTCATAAATTCGCCCACCTACCCAAACGATGGAGAATGATTCTTTCTCCTTCAGTTGCCGAAGCAAATTGAAGTAGGTCAAAAGGAAATCAGGAGAGGGCCAGCCATCGGCATCAAGTAAGAGCAAGTAGGGTTGGGTGGCTTCTCTGGCCATCCGGTTACGAATGGCCGCCCGGCCAAGATTTTTTTCCAGTTCGACGTAGCGGATACCTTTCAGTTGTCGCAATTCTTCCCGTCCCCAATCCCCATCGTCGGGGCTGGCATCGTCATATACCAGTATTTCGACAACCTCTTTCAGTTCAGCCGACTGTCGCAGCAACTCGTGTATCAGCGGGCGGACATCGTACCGGTATGTAGGAATGCAGATGGAGAGCATTAGGTAAAGGTACAGCAGTCATTCCTTTACCTTGTTCCCGAAACTTTTCTTTGCACCTGCGGCCGCGCCTTATTAGGAACTAGGAGCTGGGAACCAGAAGTCTGGGTAAGGTTTTAACAAAAGTGGTAATTAATGATAAAACGAACACAGATGAAAGCCCGCAAAGCAACAGGCTATTTCAAAGGGCTAAAGGTTGAATCCCCGGAAATTAGTAGCCGTTTCACCCCAGCTAGTCTAAGTAAACTGACCTTGGTCAACACCCCGGGCCATACCATCTGCAACGACATAGACCTCCGCATCACGCAGCAAATTTACCGTAATGGGCCTGAACCAGCAGAAAATCCTTAGTTGGTTCAATACGATCAAAGTTGAAGGCAAGCGACTCCGAATAGCGCCAAAGGGCGATGACTACCTGATTAGACTAGAGTAATTCCTACTGCGTATTAACTCCAAGTACGGATAATACACTGGTAGCACCTCAGCCCCACGCCCCCGCACCCACTGCGCCTGGTAGCCGTTGGCCAACCGGAAAGCATCTTCAATAATGTCGGCCTGCTGCTCGTAGTTGAAGTCTTCGAGTTCCGAGTGTTGCTGTAAAGGCTCCAACCCTCCGTAGTTGTAGCCCTCCGGCGTGGTTTGGGCATACAGGGCCCTCGGGATGTATGCCGCACCCCGATGGGTATACTGCCAGATATGGACTACCTCGTGGATCAGGGTCGGCGGCAGCATCGGGCCCCAACTATTGATGGTGTAAAAACTGACGTAGAAAAACCCCGCCCAGGAAGGCCCGATCAGTGCCCGCTCATCGATGCGGATCAGGTGGTAGGGCACACTATCGCCAAAAATGGGAAACAGCAGGTTATATTCCGCAGGAGAGAGTGGCCGGGTTTTGGGAAAAAGGCCGCTGGTGAGCAGTTCGTACAGGTCAAAAAAACCGAGCAGATCCGCCAGGGCAAACAAAATATCGACCAGGCCACGGCCGGAAAATGGTTTATTCACCAACGCGCACAATCGGCGAAAACGAAGACCCGCCAACCGGAAAGGCAGGAGGCTTCGATGCTTGAAATAGGTTAAGCGAGACATAGTGGGAAGGTTGATAGTGCGTAGGCTACCGCGTAGGAGACGCTCGCTGCGCTCCTACGTCACAGGCACAAAAGGATAACACACGAGCGAAACGAGCTGCCGCGTGCGGTAGCCTACCTGCTACTTACTGCAAGGGCGAAGCCCGTCTGCCAAGAAACCGAACGCAGTGAAGTTTCGTCTACAAAGGCTGTGCAGCGGCCGGCTCCCCCACTTCCGTCCGCAGCATTTCCACAACAGCATTGATCCACCGCGGATCATCGTTGAGGGAAGGTACCAATTGGATGTGTTCCCCGCCCCATTCGATGAATTCCTCCTGGTACTCCACGCTGATTTCGATGGTGGTTTCCAGGCAGTCAGAGACAAAAGCGGGACTAAAACAGAGCATTCGCTTCACGCCTTTATTCTTTGCCAGGTCTTCCAGTGTTTCAATGGTATAGGGCTTGGCCCATTCGTCAAAGCCGAGCCGGCTCTGGAAAGACGTAGAGTAGGTACCTTCTTTGAGGCCTAATTCGGCCACTAGGGCTCGAGTAGTGGCATGACACTGCGCGCTGTAGCAGAATTGATTGACCTTTTGGATACTGCTGCAGCAGCTGTTCGTTCCATCGGCGTAGCAATGACAGCCGCTGCGGTCTCCTTTCTTGAGGTGGCGCTGGGGTAGACCGTGGTAGCTGAAGAGGACGTGGTCCCACTGATCCAGGTCCCCGAGGTCTCGGGCATTGTCAGCGAAGACTTTGATCAGGTCCGGGTGGTCGTAGAAGCTGTTGATGAGGTTCAAATTCGGAATCACCTGTTCTTTGCTGAGCAGGCGCATTACTTCCTCGTGTACACTGCCAGTGGAGGCACTTGCATAATGCGGAAAGAGGGGAAACACGGTGATAGAACTTACCTCCTCGGCCAACAATTCTTTAATGGCTTCCTCAATACTGGGGTTTTGATAACGCATGGCCAGGCGGACGATGTAGTCGTCTCCCATTTTTTCGGCTACTGCTTCGGTCAAAATCTCGCCATAGTACTTAAGAGGGCTGCCATTTTCGGTCCAAAGTTCCTGATAGAGTTTAGTGGACCCACCGGGCTTGAACGGGTTGACGATGCCAGAACGGATAGGGGCAATAATACCGCGAACGAGCACCTGTTGGCTGATGCCGGGAAGGTTGTCGATCACCCGTGGATCAGTAAGGAACTGACTCAGGTACCGGTTGACGGCCCGGGGAGTGGGCGCATCGGGTGTACCGAGATTGACGAGGAGGATACCTTGTTTACCGAAGTGTTTCTGAACGTGCATGGGGAAGTAACGGTCTGCGCGCTCATTGGTTTTCATGTGGGTTAGGAAACCTTGCTTTTTTTACCGTTTTCTTGCACCCGCGGCCTCGCCTTATTCGTCTTGTAGTCGGTAGTCTAGTAGTGCTGCCGCAAAGAGATGCCCGCTTCGCTCGTTTTGATAAGGGATAAGGGACCTTGGCTGCCGCGCTATATGGCTCTCTTCCGTTCGTACGCATTTACTGCTGACCAGGGGCCAGTTCGAGTAGCTTCCGGAAATCGATTAATTTTAACACTGCGGTTAGGGCTAAGCCAAAGAAACCAAGGAGTAGGCAGGCTGGCAACCATGACAACACGGACAACTCGACAAGTTGATTCAGGGCGAGGCCGCAGGATGCAAGCAGGGCAGTAAAGAGCAAAAGCCGGCCCCAGGCAATGGTCTTAGCCGGAAGGCTGAGCCACCGGTGGGCCAGCGCCGCTTGAGTCACCGCCACGAACCCTTGCGTCAGCAGGGTGACAGCCGCAGCTCCGGGCGCACCGTAATATGGAAGTACTAGCAGGTTTCCGCCGAGGTTCAGGGCAATTCCTACGGCATAAATTTTATTCATCCGGCCAATGAAGCCCGTTGCGCTCAGCAGCGCACCGTAGGCATAGTTGAGGCACTGCGCTACGAAACTGAAGGCCAGAAAAAAGAGGATCTGGCCGGTGCGGGGCTCGGCAAAGTCGTAGAGCAGCTCAACTATTTCCTGGCAGTAAAGCGCCAGCGGGATCGCTGCGCAAACGGAGCCTGCCAACAAAAGCTGCACGCTGAATTTCAGCAAGGGCAGTAAGCTTTCTTTTTGCGCATAAAGCCGGGCGTACATCGGGATCAGCAAGCCGGCCAGCAGCCAGCCGATCATGTTGAGGGCATCGAGCAAGCGATAGCTGGCGGCGTAGTGGTCGGCCGCCGCTGGCCCGTCGGCCAGCAACCGTTCGATCATGATGGCATCGGTGCGGGTATAGGCCGTGGCCAGGAACACGGCGAGCGCGTAGGGCGCACCGCCTTTGAGCAGCGCCATAAAAGTGGCCCGGGAAAACTTAGGGAGTTTACGCGGTAGCCGATCACGAACGACCAACACCAGCAATGCCGCAGTTACGGCCCAACTCATGAGTTGCAGGCCCGCAAAGCGGAGGATCGTCAGCTCTTCTGGTACGTATAACAATATACCACCAACGGTGAGGATCATGAGGCTCTTGTCCAGAATACTGAACCAACCATCCAGCGCATATTTCCCCAGGCCGGAGAGGTTGGACCGCAGGTACAACACCAGGCTGTTGAAAAACTGAACCGCTCCGGCGATGAGTAGCAGCTGCACTTCTGCAGCACGATAACCAAGCAAATAGCCTATTGGCAAAAGGAGTAAAAAAAAGGCGGTCCCCAGCATCAGCTTGAGGCCAATGAAGTAGGGAAAATACTTTGCTAACAGCTGGCGGTGCCCCGCCAGTACCCGGCTGTTGTACAACTGCAAACCGAAGTCGGCGACCACCTGCAGGAGCATCCCCAACCCCAGCAAGGCGAAATACAGGCCATAATCTCCCTCCGGCAGGATGTTCTGCACTACCCGCTCTACCGCAAACAGATATACGCCCTTCACCAGTAGGTTCAGGGAGACTTGAAGGAGAGCGTTGCGAAAAAACTGGCCAACCATGGTTTGGAGCTATTGGTCTGTTGGTGGTATTGGTCTATTAGGCTACCGAGGCCAAGTGATGGAGAATTACCATTATCTTCACCCTGCGGTTACGAAGGTAGTTCACTTCCTCGTTTCCAATGAAAGCGACATTTAAACGCCAACGGCCCAACAGCACCAACAGACCAATAACACCAATAGACTAACCATGCTCCGCATCATCATTATCAACGGTCCCAACCTCAATCTCCTGGGCCGGCGCGAGCCGGAAATCTACGGCGAAGATACCTTCGACGATTTCATGATTCACCTCAAGGGTAAATTCGTGGACGACGATGTCACGCTGGAGTACTACCAGAGCAACCACGAGGGGCACCTCCTCGATAAACTCCATGACGTCGGTTTCGACTACGACGGCATCATTCTCAACGCCGGCGCGCTAACCCACACCAGTATTGCCATCGCCGACGCTATTGCCGGTATTAAAACGCCAGTAGTGGAGGTGCACATCAGCAACGTCCATAAGCGGGAGGCCTTCCGCCACCACAGCTACGTTTCGCCGGTGGCGGAGGGAGTTATCGTTGGGTTTGGTTTGCGGGGGTATGAACTGGCGGTGCAGTATTTTTTGTAGGCGAGTAACAGCATTCTTTTTTTAGACGACCGAATCAACCACTTGCACCCGTCAAACATTTACTAGGGTACAATTCAATCCTACTTAACATGGCATTTTCAGATCGTTTTTCTAAATCCAGTAACCCTTTCCTCAAAGAGGAAGCCCTTGAAAAGGCTACCCGGACCGAAGTCCTTGATGATACTGGCATTCAAAGGGCGGAAACCGCCCCGATGACCGTCAGCGGTGCCGTCAACAAGTCCTTTATTATGGGCGCCTTGTTGTTAATCACGGCCCTGTACTCCTACACCAGCCCCAGCCCGATGTTTATGTGGGGTGGTGCCATCGGAGGCTTGATCCTGGTCGTGATAATGAGTTTCAAAAAACACCTCTCCCCTACCCTTGCGCCGATATATGCGCTGCTCGAAGGGCTTTTTGTAGGCTCAATAACCGCCATGTACGCCGCTGGTTTCGGTGGCGGCATCGTTTTTCAAGCCGTGTTGCTGACCATTTCGCTCCTGTTCATGATGCTCTTTGTCTACAGAGCAGGCCTCATTAAGGTGACGCAGAAATTCCGGACCGGCATCATGATGGCCACCGGTGGCATCTTTCTGGTCTATATGATCAACATCGGCTTGAGTTTCTTCGGCATCAACATGCCCTTTCTCCACGAAGGCGGCATGCTCGGCATCGGCATCAGCCTGTTCATCATCGGTATCGCCACCCTGAACCTTCTGCTCGACTTCGACTCTTTCGAACGCGCAGCCGCTATGCGCGCACCAAAATATTTCGAATGGTACTGTGCCACCGGCCTCATCATTACCCTGGTATGGCTATACATTGAAGTGCTGCGCTTACTGGCCATACTCTCCAGCAGTGACTAAATGATTCTTGATTGGCAACTCTTAATTGCTGATTCGGTCAAGTACTCGCGAGTGAAGCGAACGGGCCCTTGCGGTAGCACTACCCGCTACCGACTACCCATTACTGAGTGGCTTCGCCGCCTAATCTTTATCTTCGCCCGAAATAACTACCACCCATGGGATTACTAGACGGAAAAATTGCCCTAATCACCGGCGGCTCTCGCGGCATCGGTGCTTCTCTTGTACGGATGTTTGTAGCCGAAGGCGCTAAAGTAGCCTTCACTTACGCCCGGTCTACCGGACCAGCGGAAGCCCTGGTCGCCGAACTTGGCGAAGACAATGCCAAAGCGTACCAGTCTGACGCCAGCAGCTTCGAAGCCGCAGGCGAACTGATCAAGGCCGTAACGGCTGACTTCGGCAATATCAGCATCCTCATTAACAATGCCGGCATCACCCGCGACACCCTGCTGCTGCGCATGAGCGAAGAGCAGTGGGACAGTGTAATGGACAACAACCTGAAGTCCATCTTCAACCTCACCAAGCATGCCCTGCGGCCGTTGATGAAATCCGGTAACGGCTCGGTCATCAACATGTCCAGCATTGTCGGGGTAACCGGCCAGGCTGGTCAGGCAAATTACGCCGCGTCCAAAGCTGGTATCATCGGCTTCAGCAAGTCGCTGGCCAAAGAAATGGGTTCTCGCAATCTGCGGTGCAACGTCATTGCTCCCGGCTTCATCCAAACCGACATGACCGATGAACTCCCGGAGGAACTGAAAGCTTCCTACCTCTCCAATATCCCGCTGAAGCGCCTGGGTGATCCCGAGGAGATCGCCAAGGTGTGTGTATTCCTGGGCTCTGACCTTAGTTCTTACGTTAATGGACAGGTTATTGGGGTTGACGGAGGGTTGACTTAGCGCGGAGCGCTAAGTAGTCTGACAGTTCAGTAGTCAAATAGTAGCCGCCACATGGCTCTGCTCGCTTCGCTCGTAAGGTTCTCGATCATCAGAGCGTAACGAGCAGAGCCATGCGGCAGCACTACTTACTACCCACTACCAAGGCCGAAGACCGTCTATCCAAGAGCGAAGGGAGCACGTACTTGCCGTAGCTACTATTTGACTACTTGACTATCTGACTACCATACTAGTCTTCTCCCGACACCCCATCCCCCCCACCCGTCGTATCTTTGTGGCCCTAACCAACTGTTAATTTTTTTGCCCCAATCGACTCCCGTCATTGATGTTATTATTCCTGCTTACAACGAGGAGGAAAGTATTGCTCTTGTGGTGAAGGAAATTCCACGCTCCTGGGTGAGGGATATCATTGTCTGCAACAACAACAGTAAGGACAATACGGCGCAGGTGGCGCGGGACGCAGGTGCAGTGGTGGTGGACCAGCCCCGGCCCGGTTATGGCTCTGCCTGCCTGAAGGGCATGGAATACATTGCCGCTCGCCCCCTGGCAGAATACCCCGATATCGTGGTTTTCGTAGACGGTGACCACAGCGACTATCCCGAGCAATTACCCGACCTGATAAACCCTATCCTCAACGATGGCGCAGACATGGTAATCGGCTCCCGTGCCCTGGGCGACCTCGAACCCGGCAGCATGCAACCCCAACAAATATTTGGCAACTGGCTGGCTACTACGCTGATCAAACTGATCTACCGCACTGAATTTACTGATCTGGGGCCTTTTCGGGCCATCCGGTACGATCAACTGCTAGCCCTGGAGATGAATGATCCAGACTTTGGCTGGACGGTAGAAATGCAGGTCAAAGCCGCCAAGGCCGGAATCCGGTGCGTGGAAGTCCCCGTACGTTACCGCAACCGCATTGGCGTATCCAAAGTGTCCGGTACCCTGCGCGGTACCATTTTGGCGGGACACAAGATTTTGTGGACCATCTTTAAACTGATCTGACGTTATGACCGGACTAGCCCTTTTCGTACTGGCTGTTTACACGATCTCGTTGCTCTACATTACGGTGTATTGCCTGCTCCAGTTCAACTTGCTGTACCATTACAAGCAAAGCAACAACCCAACCGATCATCCGGTATCTTTTGCTAACCTGGCCCCAGGAGTTGTTGAAGTCAAAGAGCCTGCTCTGGCTGGCGTTGGCAGCGATGCCAAACTATCCGGCACTGCTTTTAACAACGAATCCATTGCACCTGCGGCCGCGCCCGGACAAGCCTACTATCCCTTCGTAACGGTACAATTACCGATTTTCAACGAGTTCTACGTCATTGCCCGCCTCATCGATGCGGTAGCTGAGTTCGACTACCCAAAGGACCGTTTCGAGATCCACATACTCGACGACAGTAACGACGAAACCGTCGCACTGGTGGCCGAGAAAGTAGAAGAATACCGCGCTAAAGGCTTCAACATCTCCCAGATCATTCGAGACAAGCGACAAGGCTTCAAGGCCGGTGCACTACGCGACGCCATGCCGGTAGCCAAAGGAGAATTTATCGCCATTTTCGACGCAGACTTCGTTCCTGATCCCGCCTTTTTGCAGCGAACCATCCCCCATTTTGCCGACCCGGAAGTCGGCGTCGTCCAAACTCGCTGGGAACACATCAATCAGAACTACAGCATCATCACCCGCCTGCAAGCCCTGCAACTGAACGTGCACTTCACCGTAGAGCAGGTTGGGCGAATGAACGGTGGCCACCTCCTGCAGTTTAACGGCACCGCCGGTGTCTGGCGCGCAGCGACCATTGAAGCCGGTGGCGGTTGGCAGCCCGATACCCTGACCGAAGACCTGGACCTGAGTATCCGCAGCCAATTGGCCGGTTACAAGATTCACTTCCTTGAAGAAGTCGGTAGTCCCGCCGAGCTGCCCATAGAAATGAACAGTTTCAAAAGCCAGCAACACCGGTGGATGAAAGGTGGTGCCGAAACTGCCAAAAAGATGCTCCCCGACGTCTGGAAAAGCGACCTGGCCTTTGGCCACAAAGTCCACGCTACCGCTCACCTGCTGGGCAGTACCATCTTCCTTTTCGTATTCCTGTGTGGCGTCTTCTCGGTCCCCTTACTCTTCCTCTTCGGGGAACTGGCCGCCTTAGGTTTCAGCAAGAATTTCTTCGCGGTCTTCCTCGCCGGCCTGCTCTCCGTCATCGGTATCTACTACACGGCCAACGTGCAGAGTGTGGCAAATAAAGAGGAGAGTTTCCTGAAGTCCGTCCTGAAATTCATCCTGCTTTTTCCGCTCTTCCTTGCCCTCAGTATGGGGCTATCGCTGCACAATACCGTTGCGGTATTACAAGGTTACCGGGGTAAGAAAAGCCCCTTCGTTCGCACGCCGAAATTCAACATCAACACCATTAAGGACAAGCTTACTTCCAAGAAATACCTCAGTGGCAAACTCAACCTGATCACGGTGGGAGAAGGACTGCTCTCCCTTTATTTCCTTTTTGCCGTAGCGGGAGGATTTTACCTGCAGAACACCACTTTTATCGTGTTCCACGGCTTACTGGCTTTGGGGTATGGGGCGATTTTTTACTATAGCGTGAAGCATCTTTCGCTGGCGAACTAGCCTTATGGGGAAGAAAACCATTAAGGCACTAAGAAATTAAGGGGCCACTAAGATTTCTCTTAGTGGCCCCTTAATTGTCAGTATCAATGTGTTGGGTGATTAGACAGCCTCTACAACGATTGCAGAAGCACCGCCACCGCCGTTGCACAACGTAGCCAACCCATACTTACCACCCTTGGAGTGCAGTACGTTGATGAGGGTGGCGATGATCCGCGCACCGGAGGTGCCCAGCGGATGACCGAGGGAAACACCACCACCATTGACGTTCATGTTCCCACCATCGAGCTTCAGCTCCTTGGCAAAGGCCATAGGTACGACAGCAAAAGCTTCGTTGACTTCCATGAAGTCAATATCCTTCATTTCCAGACCAGCACGTTTAACTGCAAGTGGAGCGGCCAGCGTAGGTGCCGTAGTGAACCACTGTGGTTCGTGGGCTGCGTCGGCGAAGCCGACGATGCGGGCAATCGGCTTCAGGCCCAGTTCTTTCATTTTGGCTTCACTGACCAGGACCAGGGCCGCGGCACCGTCATTGATCGTGCTCGCGTTAGCGGCAGTAACCGTTCCGTCCTTACTGAAGGCAGGGCGTAAGCTCGGGATCTTCTCAAACTTCACCTTCTTGTACTCTTCGTCTTCCGTGATCACCAGGTCATCTCCCCGGCGTTGGGGAACGGATACGGGAACGATCTCCCGCGCAAAGGTGCCATCTTCCGTAGCGGCGGCAGCCCGCTGGTAGCTGTTGATGGCATAAGCGTCCTGCTCGGCACGGCTAAAGTCATACTTCACAGCTGTCGCATCGGCACAAACACCCATAGCGTTTTGGTCGTAGGCATCAGTGAGGCCATCTTTGGTCAGGCCGTCGACGAGCTTCCGGTCGCCAAATTTGGCTCCCCAGCGCGCATCTGGTACGTAGAAAGGGATGTTACTCATGCTCTCCATACCTCCGGCAACAACGATGTCGTTGTGGCCCAACATGATGCTTTGAGCGCCAAACATGACCGACTTCATTCCGCTGCTACATACTTTATTTACCTGTGTACAGGGAACAGTGTTAGGAATTCCCGCACCTAAGGCAGCCTGGCGGGCAGGAGCCTGGCCGAGATTTGCAGAAACTACATTACCCATAATTACTTCGCCGACCTGATCCGGCGCAACGCCAGCCTTTTCCAGCGCACCTTTAATGGCTGCGGACCCGAGTTGGGGAGCAGATAAAGAAGAAAATACGCCTCCAAAGGAGCCGATCGGGGTACGCACGGCGGCGCAGATGTATACGGTATTTGTGGTGGTGGACATTATCCTGGTTTCATTTAGTTGTTAGAGCAACAAAGTTAATTAAATAGTAGCGTATGGAGTAGCAGATCAGCCTGGTACAGCCCTTATTGCCTCGAAAAATCAACGAGCGTTGCGTAAGGGAAAGGCAAGGCTTCCGGCAGGTTGCCGAGCTTACCTAGGTGTTCTAAGTTTTCTTTTCGGTTAAAGCTACACCCTGCGTAAATCCAGCGTTTTTCCAAATTCCCGCGTTTCCGTCAACCGCTTAACTTCAATGGCTGGTGGTGGCGTGTAGCCTGAATTCAGGTATCGGCTGGTGGTGGTGCCCACTGCTACGGGGTCCACGATCTGTTCGGTTTGACGGGCGGAGTGATTGTATTCCCAGAAACGGTTCACTCGTCGACTCTCCGCCTCCAGGGAATTGACCGGAAAAGTATCGTAACTGCGTCCCCCGGGATGGGTAACGTGGTAAGTACAACCGCCGATGCTGCGCTCGTTCCATTTATCGTATAAGTCAAACGTCAGCGGCACGTCCGGTTTGATGGTCGGGTGCAGGGCGGAAGGCGGATTCCAGGCTTTATAGCGGATGCCGGCTACGTATTCTCCCGTTTTCCCGGTAGCGTCAAGTGGGACCTCAACTTTATTACAGAGCAGTGCGTAGCGGTCAGGATTAAGTCCGCGCAGACGAACCTGGATCCGTTCCACGGAGGAATCCACGTAGCGCGCCGTACCACCACTACCGAGCTCTTCGCCCAGCACGTGCCAGGGTTCGATGGCCGAACGAATCTTCAGTTCGGTCTGTTCCAGACGAATTTCTCCCAGTGCAGGAAAACGGAATTCGAGGAAGGGTTCCAACCATTCCATCTTAAAATCAAAGCCTGCTTCCTTTAAGTATAAAACTACTTCGGCCAGGTCCTGGCGAACGTAGTGGTGCAGCAGAAAGCGGTCGTGCAGGTCAGTCCCCCAACGCACCAACGGGCGGCGGTAGGGCTTGGCCCAGAAGGCGGCGGTCAGGGCACGGATCAACAGAAGCTGGGCCAGGCACATATCCCGGTGCGGTGGCATATCAAAGCCGCGCATTTCGAGGATTCCGAGGCGGCCAGTCGGGCTGTCGGGGCTGTACAATTTATCGATACAAAACTCGGCACGGTGAGTATTTCCCGTAACGTCGATGAGGAGGTTGCGGAAAACACGGTCTACCAGCCATGCCGGCGGATTGGGGTGACGGTCCAGCTGACCGAAGGCGATTTCTAACTCATAAAGCTGATCCTGACGACCTTCATCCACGCGGGGTGCCTGACTCGTAGGACCAATAAAGGGTGAGGAAAACAGGTAGGAAAGGCCCGGATGGTTCTGCCAGAAATTCACGAAGCTGCGCAGCAGGTCGGGCCGACGGAGCAAGGGGCTTTCAGCTGGCGTAGTACCGCCAAGAGTAATGTGGTTACCACCTCCAGTGCCGGTATGCCGGCCGTCGAGCATGAATTTATTGGTTCCGAGTTTGCTTTCTTTGGCCCGTTCGAAAAGGGTGGAATAGGTACTTACGATGTCTCGCCAATTGGTGGCAGGATGCACGTTTATTTCCACTACTCCGGGGTCAGGCGTGACCACCAGTTTAGTTAGCCGGGCGTCGTGCTTGGGTTGGTACCCCTCAATAATAACCGGTGTGTCCATGGCAGCGGCGGTCCGTTCGACGGCGGCCAGCAGGTGCACAAAGCTTTCGTTATCGTGCGGCGGCGGCAGAAAAACGTAGAGGTTGCCATCGCGTGGTTCGAGGCAAAGGGCAGTGCGAACCAGCGAGGGTTTTTCCTCCTTATTTTTCAGGGCGCGGACGCGGGTGCCGGAGGAGGTTACAGGAGCAAGTTCGGTCACATCCGGCAGCTCCGGCAAATCTTCCATAGGGCTGCTTTCAACCACGACTTTCTCCTCTTTAGGGTCCGCCTTCGGCAGCCGGTCCAGCGGTAGACGAAGACCGAGGCCGGAGTTGCCCGGCAGGAGGAAGAGGTGTTCCCGCTTAAAGTCCCAATGACTGCTGGCCCAACGGCTTTCGTCGTGGTCAAACTCCAGCGGGAGGACGTATCCTTTGGGTGTATCGAGCCCAACCTCTAGCAGCTTAGCCAGCGTTTGTCGTTCCAGTTTATCGGCGGGATCTAAGGTACGGGGGTCAACGTTGGTGGGCAGGTTACCCGTTTCCCAGAGGAAATAGAAGGTGTCTTCGTAGGCGGGCATCAGGTTTCCGGGGGGAACGACCAGTTCCTGAGCGAGCCGGCGTCCAAAGGTTTCTGCGGTTGCGGCATCCACTCCGTTATCAATGTTCGGGTCAGCAAGCAGTGCCTGGTTCAGCCACAGGGGTTTACCGTCGGTTCGCCAGTAAATGGCGTATTGCCATCGGGGGATCGGTTCGCCGGGGTACCATTTTCCCTGGCCCTGATGAATGAACCCGGCGGGTGCCAAATCACCCATTAGTTTGACGGCAAGGTCGTAGGCCAACTTGCGTTTTTCGGGCCCGTCGGCGGCTTCGTTCCACTGCTCAGACTCCATATCTTCCTCGGAGACGAAGGTTGGTTCACCCCCCATGGTAAGGCGAACGTCACCAGCCTGAAGCGCCGTTTCCACCTCATCGCCCAGGACGAGAATTTCCTCAAACTGGTTGTCGGTGTAAGGTTTAGTGACGCGGGGCGTTTCCAGGATGCGTTCAACGACGTTGCCGAAGCCGAAGGTTACTTCCGCCGGCTCGGAGAAGCCGGAAAGAGGGGCCGCACTGGCGGGTTCCGGCGTAGCGGCCAGGGGGATATGGCCTTCCCCGGCAAACAGTCCGCTGGTGGCATCAAGACCCACCCAGCCAGCACCGGGCAGGTACACTTCGGCCCATGCGTGGAGGTCGGTAAAGTCTTCGTCTGGTCCGTTGGGGCCATCAATGACTTTTTCGTCGGGCGTCAGCTGCACCAGGTAGCCGGACACAAAGCGTGCCGCCAGGCCGAGATGGCGTAGGATTTGCACGAGTAACCAGGCGGTATCACGGCAGGATCCGTTCCTGCGTTCCAACGTAGTTTCGCAAAGTTGGACCCCTGGCTCCATCCGGATGTTGTAGTGGATATCCTGAGATAGTGCAGTAATGAGTCCTACCAGGAAGTCGACGGTGCGTTGATTCAACAAACTTTGCACCCGCGGCCCCGCCACAAAATTCTTCAACAAGCCCCCTTCCTCGGTAATCTTTAGATAGGGTGCCAATTCCGCCCGTAACTGATCCTCGTATTTGAAGGGGAAGTTTTCGGCATAATCTTCCAGGAAAAAGTCAAACGGGTTGACCGTCACCATATCCGTGATCACCTCAACATCGATGCTAAGTTCACGCGTCTTTTCCGGAAAGACAACTCTGGCCTGGTAGTTACCGAAAGGGTCCTGTTGCCAGTTGATGAAATGTTCCGCCGGGCTGATCTTCAGGCTGTAACCGTGAATCGGGTTGCGCGCGTGGGGTGCAGGCCGTAAGCGAATCACCTGCGGTGATAATTTCACTTCCCGATCGTAAGAATAACTCGTATGGTGACGTATGGCAACGCGGATAGGCATATAAAAGTCTTCTTGGATCAAGGTTAGCAACAATGTGGCTGCTATCATATTGAACCTATCTTGGTCACACAAGTTTAGTCCGCTGCCGGTAAGTCGAACATTCTTCCAGGATTATCCTTTTACCGTGGTAGAGGTTTCTCGAAATATTTTCCTAAATAGTACACTCCCCGGAGTTTCAGGAAGCCTTTTTACGGAAGACTTTCACTATTCGAGCCGGATGTCAACTACTTTTCCTAAATTCCCACTGTATTACGGTCGATTAGCAGCTTACTCATTCTTTCACTTATTCATATCATGGAGCAATCTGCAGGGCTATTTGCCAACTACGTCGTACCGGAAGGTATTCTGGACGAGTCATTTTCGGACTTCCCTTCTTCTTACGAGGGCTACGAATATGTCCGCACCGCCTTCGGTGGTCTCAGCCCGAAGGATTTCAAGCGATTGAGCGAAAGTGCTAAACTTTCCTTTCTTAATCAGGGGATTACCTACGCTGTCTATTCAGAGGAGGGTGGTGGTACCGAAAAGGTATTCCCTTTCGATCTTTTTCCCAGGGTGATCAGTAATCGGGAGTGGACCGGGCTGGAGGAAGGCCTTTTGCAGCGTAACCGAGCGCTCAATTTATTCCTTCAGGACGTTTATTCCGACCAGAAAATCCTTAAGGATAAGGTTGTCCCGGCCGACATAGTGAACAGCTCCGCTCATTACGTTAAGGCAATGGAAGGATTCAAGCCGGTGGGGAAAATATACACCCACATTTCCGGGACTGACCTGGTGCGTCATACCGACGGTAACTTTTACGTTTTAGAAGACAACCTCCGCAACCCTTCTGGCGTCAGCTACGTCCTCTCTAACCGACAGGCTATGCGGCGGACGCTCTACGAGATGTTCAACCACACCAAGGTGGAGGACGTTAGCGACTACCCGAATATGCTTCGGCGGACGTTGGCCTCCGTTTCTCCCCAAAAGGGGGAGCCGCGTTGCGTACTCCTTACCCCCGGGCAATACAACTCTGCCTATTACGAGCATAGCCTGCTGGCCCAGCGGATGGGAATTGACCTGGTGCAGGGTACCGATCTCTATGTTGACAACGATACGGTTTTCATGAAAACCATGTACGGTCCGCTAAGGGTTGACGTGATTTACCGACGTATTGACGATGCCTATCTTGATAGCGAAATGTTCCGCCCCGACAGCATGCTCGGGGTTCCCGGCGTGATGCGTGCCTACCTCAAAGGGAAGGTCAGCATCGTGAATGCACCGGGAACCGGCATTGCTGACGATAAGGCAATTTGTGCCTTTGTGCCGGATATGATCCGTTATTACCTCAAGCAGGAACCGATCATTGAGAACGTGCAGACTTTCATCTGCAGCCGCCCCAAGGAGCTTAAATACGTACTTGAGCACCTGGCAGAACTGGTCGTCAAGCCGGTAGATATGTCGGGAGGCTACGGCGTCATGATCTGTGACCGCCTGAGCAAGAAAGAGCTGGTGGAGCTGGCCGACCAAATCAAAGCCGACCCCCGAAACTTTATTGCACAGCCCAAAATAATGTTGAGTACACACGGTACTTTCATCGAAGAAGAAAACGGATTCGTTCCGAGGCATATCGATCTGAGAACATTTACCCTGCTGGGTAAGGGGACCGAACAAGTCCTCAAGGGAGGGCTGACGAGGGTGGCGCTGAAAAAAGGTAGCCTTATCGTCAATTCCAGCCAGGGAGGTGGTTCCAAAGACACTTGGGTCATCGCTTCTGATCAACCAGTAGATCAGGAACAACGTCAGGAACAAACCGGCCTCAATTCCCAGGGGCAGCGCAACTTTCAGGGTGAAACCCACGTGACCACTCAGCAGCAGGCATGACCTTCGTCAATCGTAGGGAAGTACTTCCGTAACGCTGTGGTCAGTCCCATTTTTTCGCCGGTGCGCTATCGGCAACACCTTCAAGAGAACAAATAAATTACTTCCATGCTAGCCAGAATCGCCAGCTCATTATATTGGACAGGACGGTACCTAGAACGTTCCGAACATCTTGCCCGCTACCTCCGGGTACAGTACTTTTCTATGCAGGACGCTCCGATGAGCCAAAGCCGGGAATTCACGCTGAGAAGTATCCTTAACATGTACGGGGTCAAATGGACGGAAGAGGATCCGATTGTGGAGGCTGGTGTCCTTCAGCAGGTGGCAATGGACTATGGTACGCCGCTCTCCGTTCGTTCTACCATTCGATCGGCGCGCGAAAACGCCGTTGCCCTTCGCCACGTTATTTCAACGGAGTTGTGGGAATCCATCAACGCTTACTATTTGTACAGCAATGGATTTGACACCGAGTATTTCATTGTCCACGGCTTACATGACTATACGACCAAAGCCGGGCGTCACTGTGCCATTATCCGTTCCCGTATCGACGACACTTTATTGCAGGACGACACCTGGGTGTTGATCAAGCTGGGCATCCACCTTGAACGGGTGGTACAGGTTATTCGCATCCTGATCAGTAAACTTCGGGACATCGATGTGATGACCGATCGTGGAGCCAACGGTCCGCTACGGCAGTACCAGGGTACCGTAATCCTTAAAATCCTGGAAGGCTTTGACATGCACCGCAAGGCCTACCACCAGCTTTTGACCGCAAAAACAACGATTGACTTTGTGGTTGGCCACCCGCAGTTTTCCCGTTCAGTGACCTATAACATGAATGCCGTAAAGATGCTGTTGGAACGGCTGGACCATAACTCTCCCGAGAAAAACCCCGTCTTATTCAAGGCTGGAAAACTACACAGCTATTTCCGTTACCTGGAGTACGACGAGATTTCAGACGACGTTGGCGGTGCGCTCAGCGCTGCCCTTGACCGGGTTTATGCGTTGCACAGCGCGATTGAAGCCAAGTACTTCGGCGAAGTTTAAGCTGGGCATTATCAAGCTCTATTCGTTTTTTTTGCCTTTTGTTTCTGAGTGCGCCATAACTTGCCCCCTCATTAAATTTATATCATGACTTATTGTCTCGGCATCAAAGTTAAAAAAGGGCTTGTTGCCATTGCAGATACCCGCATCACTTCAGGTTCAGAAACGACCTCAGCCAAGAAAATTTCCATCCATAAACAGGGAGACAACAACATCTTTCTGATGACCAGCGGACTTCGGTCTGTACGGGACAAGGCGGTCACCTATTTTGAGGAAGTACTGGAGGAACAAGGTCAGCACTTTGACAAGATGTACAAAGCGGTCAATGCTTTCGGAGAGCAGTTAAGACGAGTGGCCAAGGAAGACAAAGAATCTCTCGCAGAATCCGGCATACCGTTCAACCTCTTTACCATCGTTGGCGGTAAATTGGAGAAAGACAGGGATCACATGCTTTTCCTCCTTTACCCTGAAGGGAACTGGATCGAAATCGGAGAGGCCACACCCTTTACCATAATCGGTAACTCCGGCTACGGAAAGCCCATCCTGAACCGGGCATTAAACTACGAATCCTCCCTCAACTTTGCCATCAAAACCGGATTCCTGTCCTTCGACAGCACCCGCGTAAGTGCCAATGACGTAGGCTACCCCATCGATATGGTGATCTACCATAAAGACACCGGATTTATGCACGAAGCCCGGTTTGAGGAAAGTGACACGGGATACTTCGCCCAGCTCTGGGGTGAAAAACTTAAGGAATCCATTAAGGCGATTCCTGACGACTGGATCAACGACCTGGTCAGCACGGTCGAAGAGAAAGGTAAGAGTTCCCAGAAGCGGAAAGTTCAGGAGGAGCAACAGCAGCAATAGTCGAGTCAAGGGTCAGGTAATCAGAGAGCGGCAAGGAGAACAAACTGGGTATTTTGACGATCCCCCGTACCTTCGCCCAAAATCAATACCATGATCCAACGACTACAGTCCATTTTCCTCCTGCTGGCTTCCGGTTCCTGCTTCGGCTTGTTTGGTACCGACGTGGCGGACAGTGAGGTAAAACTTACGGACAGCGACCTTTTCTCTGATGGCAGTTTCAATGTCTTTGACCACCCGGTAATTATTGCTGCCTTTGCAGTAGCCGGGGTTTTGTTTCTGGCCAATATTTTTCTGTTCCGTAACCGGCCGTTGCAAATGAAGTTGGCTACCGCCGGAATTTTTGCTACCGGGATCGGGATCGGTTGGGGTGTATTTGAATACTTTACGGATACTGCCGCCAGCATCCCCGACGCCATTTCTCCGGATTTCGGCCTGGCCTTCCCCGTCCTGATTATTGTTTTTGGTGCCCTTGCCAATAAGTATATCAAAAAAGACGAGAAGCTGGTCCGTAGTGCTGATCGCCTCCGATAGGCATTTCGTGGCATACATTCTCCTACTCCCCACCATTTTACCCTTTTATGGTTATACATATACATAATGTACTACCTTAAGGCACACATTATCACCTGTGAAGGCTGTTTCTGGCCCTCACTCAACCTACTTTAAGATGATTCAGGAGTTTAAGGATTTTATTATGAAGGGCAACGTGCTCGAACTAGCCGTGGCGGTGATCATTGCCGGGGCGTTCGGTGCGGTTGTTACATCTTTCACCAACGACATCATCCTCCCCCCTATCGGGCAGGCTATGGGAGGGGTAGACTTTTCTGACCTTAAATACATGCTCTCTGATGATGTTATCGCGGCAGACGGGACAGTAACCGCAGGTGCTGCCGTTCGCTATGGCAACTTCATCCAGATGGTCATCAACTTCCTCATCATTGCTTTCATCCTCTTCCTTATCGTTAAGGCGTACAATAAAGCAAGTGAGGAACCAGCCGTAGAGGAAGCTCCAGCGCCCGATCCCGGCCCTTCTGAGATTGACCTGCTGAAGGAAATTCGCGATGCGCTGAAAAAATAAGCGCATCCTGCCTGCCTAAAGGTTGACGCCCCGCGATCGGTTGATCGCGGGGCGTTTGCTTTTGGGGCAGCTGAAGTGAATTATAGATTGAGTGAATGGGTGAGTAGCTACCGCTGCTGCCACTCGCGGCGCTACGATTGCTTGCAGGATGAGAGCACCCGAAGGGCAACGAACGGTGCTTGCGGTAGCCCATTAACCCCTTCATCCCTTCTCCCATTCACTAAAAACGCTCCGCCCAAAACAATGGGACGGAGCGTTCAGCAATTCATCAACGATTGCTTTTTCTATAGCTTGATTTCTTCATCGGACCCGTCAAAGAATTTGTAGGTCGTAATGGGGAAGTCATTGTCAGAAAGTATCTGTAACCAGCGGTAGTGCTTCAGGTACCATTTCATCTGCGTGCTCGGCATGCCCCGCTTGAGGTAAGCGGCGATGAAGGGGTGTACCTTAAGTTTCAGTTTCGCTTTCGGCCGGGCTTCCATGATAAAATTCAGGTCGCGTTCGATGTCGTCAGTCAGCAGAATGGTAGCGTTCACCTTCCCGGTACCATTACAGGTTGGGCACTTTTCAGCCGTGGTGATCTTCACCTCAGGGCGAACCCGCTGGCGGGTGATCTGCATCAGGCCAAACTTGGAGAGAGGCAACACCGTATGCTGTGCACGGTCATTCTTCATGGCCTTGCGCATGGCAGTCACCAACTTCTTACGGTGCTCAGCATCGCGCATATCGATAAAATCGATCACAATGATGCCGCCAATGTCCCGAAGACGCATTTGCCGGGCGACCTCTTCAGCACTTTCCAGGTTAATCTTGAGGACTGCTTCCTGCTGGTTTTGGCTCGGCATTTTATTGCCGCTGTTCACATCGATCGTGTGCATCGCTTCGGTATGTTCGATGACGATGTAAGCACCACTGGGCATGGTTGCCGTTTTGCCGAAGCTGCTCTTGATCTGTTTTGTGATACCGTGGGCATCAAAGATCGGGCGATTGGCCTTGTGCAGCTGCACGATGTTGGCTTTACCCGGGGCGATACCTGCCACGTAGTTACGGACGGTGTCATAAAGCTCCTTGTCATCGACAACGATCTTACTGAAGTCAGGTGTAAAGAGGTCACGAAGCAGGCCGGTGGTCTTGTCTGCCTCACTCAACAGCTTAGCCGGAGCCTTAGCTGTTTTGGCTGCTTCGTAGATCGTTTTCCACTTAGCAATCAGGAGTTCAATCTCTTCGAGCAGTTCACCAACATTCTTGCCCTCAGCGGCCGTACGGACAATGACGCCAAAGTTCTCAGGTCGAATGCTTTCCACCAACAGCTGCAAGCGCTTACGCTCCTCGCTGGTGCTGATTTTCTTCGAAACCGCTACAGTTTCACTGAAGGGAGTAATAACCAGGTAACGGCCAGGGATGGTGATCTCACAACTCAGGCGGGGGCCTTTGGTGCTGATCGGCTCTTTCAGCACCTGCGTAAGCACTACCTGTTTCTTTTTGAAGACCTCATCGATCTTGCCAGTTTTCACGATTTCCTTCTCCATCCGGAATTTGCCGAGCTGGTCCGTTGGGTTCTTCCCGCTGGCGGTAGTCGTGTAAAACTTCTGTAATGACCGGACTTTCGGTCCAAGGTCGGTGTAATGTAGAAACGCATCCTTTTTATGGCCGATATCGACGAAGGCTGCGTTGAGGGGAGCGGTTACCCGCTTTACGGTTCCCAGAAAAACATCACCCACGGTAAATTGGTCCGTGGAGCGCTGGCGGTGGATTTCCACCAGCTTATTGTCTTCCAGAAGCGCCACTTCCACGGTTTTACCCGTAGAAGAGACGATCATTTCTTTTTGCATTTTTTTGCTGGATGTTGTAGAATACAACGAAACCCGCCGCCGGGATTAAATCCGGGGAGGGAGGGATAAGCGTGTATTCAATACCATTAAGGCATACCAATACCAGTATTCAACCGCCAGCATTGCCGGTCAGGGACACCCAAAAAGGAACAACTACCAGGTATTCAGTAAAGCACGATGCGCCCTTAAAGGGGCAAAGAGGTAAAATGTGTACAGACTGAAAAAAGAAATACGGTTGGGAATTTTACCGCCGCACGTCTATTTCAACGGCAGGTGGCGGCTAGCTCTTGGATCGCGGCAAAACAGAACGCCGACGAGGTGTATAATGAAAGTCTGTAAACAGTGGTGAGAAAATTCCGGAATTGGTCAGAATGACCTGAAATGGTCCGAAAACAAGTATTCTCAAAGGGTAGTAGGCACTTCGAATCGGTAGCAAAACTCTTTTGGAGTATAAACGAGCAGGCTTGCAGCTACCACCGGTTTCCGGACGCCGCGCTTTCAGGCGCAGCGTCCGAAGATGGTATGTTGCAGTTCTGTAAAGAACTAGCGGTTCTTTTTCTTGTGGCGGTTCTTGCGCAGACGCTTCTTCCGCTTGTGGGTAGCAATCTTATGACGCTTCCGCTTTTTTCCACACGGCATAGTAGTCAATTTTGGTTAGTAAATGAGGTTACGAGTATTTTGGACCCGCAAAGATAGTACAATTCGCGGGGTATTTAGTTGGATGCTGCCAAGGCAGCAACCTTTATTTAACGAGTTCTTGACATCGAGCCCCTAAAATGGCCGCCTCATCTTGCTTTCCGAGGCTTTCATAAACTCTTGCAAGCGGGCAAATAGCTTCCGGGTTATCCGGATCCAGCCTTCTGGCAGTCTCCAGCCTTTCGACCGCTTTCTCCAGTTGGTTCGTTTTAATGGCCAACTGGCCCAAAGTGATGTAGACCCTGGGATTCTCCGGATATTTTTTCTCCAGGTCACGTAACAACAGAATACCTTTCATGGGATTGTCCCGGGGAGGGTAGTCCGTGTAGCTCAGCGCCAGGTTAATCCGGTTGTCCGCATCTTCCGGGTCAAGGCTGATGGCGGCCTGGTAAGCCTGCTCGGCCTGGCTGGCGCAAAACTGGCGGGTCTTCTCGTCCGTACCTTCCTTCTTCAGGCAGATATTGAACGTGGTCGCAGTTATACTCCAGGCCTCCTCGGTATTTTGTTCTTCAGCAATTTTCTTAGCGTAAATCCCAGAAATAGCGGGCTGGCCGGCGCGGTACCACTCTCCGGCAAGCTGCTCCAGAATGGGAACCCGTTCCGAAGCAGTAGGTTCCTTCTCCAGGCGGCTTTCCAGATCAGCGAGGGTAGCGATGGAGGCAGGACTTAAATTAGCCCGTGCGGCACGAATCAGGGACTCCAGCCCCGTAGTCTCCAACGGGCCACGAGCAAAGCCTTCCTCCATTTCCGGAGGTCGTACCGGGCAACCCCAGTAGGTAAGTAGTAAAAGTACGGCGACTCCGGCTACGGCGATCCACTGGGAGCGCCCCATTAGTCGGCGCTTTCTTCGTTGGGCAGTGCCTTAACCTTATCCTTCACTTGCTCAACAAAAACCTTTGCTGGCTTGAAGGCCGGAATGAAGTGTTCCGGAATTTCAATGGCCTTGTTCTCTTTGATGTGACGTCCAATCTTCTTGGCGCGTTTCTTGACGACAAAAGAGCCAAATCCACGGATGTAAACGTTCTCCCCCTCAGCAAGGCTACCCTTAACTTCTTTAAAGAAACTTTCCAGTGATACTAGAACATCGACCTTAGCGATGCCCGTTTTTTCGGAGATGCTTGTAACTAAATCAGCTTTCCTCATTTCGGTTTTTTATTGTTCGTGACGGGGGATTTTCAAAAGCGACGCAAATATCGCATTTTTAGGCGGTTACGAGTTAATAAACTGAACTATTTCTTTTTAAATCAATCATTTAGCGGTCATTTTCATTGCGCTGAAAGCGGACTAAAGTCCCGGTTTTCGAAGCTAACGAGCCACTAAACCAGTCGAATATGCTCTTTTAGCCTCTGCTTGCTGTTGCCGTTGCCCTTCGTCAGAATATGGGCGGGGTCGCAGGTGCAGCGGAAGTTTAGAAGCAAGGGGTGATGGCTACCTCCCTTTGCCATTAACCCCACTTTGCACCTGCGGCCGCGCCTCCTGTGCCCCCTACTCGCCAAACCTGACAGCGCTGGCCAAAAGGTCACGAAACCTGTCGCTCGTTCCACTTGATCATCCTGTTGAGATCACCGCTCAGACTACTTATCTGACAACTTGCCCTGCATAACCTATCTTTGCCAGCTCCCCAAAACCTCGCAGCACTATGCTCCTTTCAATGACTGGCTATGGCCGGGCGACACAGACTATTTCTGGCAAAACCTATACCGTGGAAATACGGTCCCTGAACAGCAAGCAAAATGATCTGCGGATGCGCTCTTCTCAGCAGCTGCACAAGTACGAGATGCAACTCCGTCGTTTGATTCTCGACACGACCAAACGCGGCAAGCTCGAAGTGTCGGTAGACATTGCCGACGAGACCGGCGGAAACGCGCTAAAAGTCAACACTACGCTCCTTAATAAGGTATACAGTCAGGTCAGCCTCGGCATGGATGCCCCTGCCTCCGCCCATTCCAACGGTTTGTATGCCGCCCTCCTTCGTATCCCCGGCATTGTCGAGACCGGAAGCAACCGCCTGACAGACGAAGATTGGCCTCACCTGGAAGCAACCGCCGAAGCCTGCCTGAAGCACCTCGACGAATATCGCCTGCAAGAAGGGGATGTGCTGGCTAACGACCTGAGTGAAAGCTGCAAGGGCATTGCCGACCTCCTGGAAGAAGTAAGCCAGTA
Source organism: Neolewinella persica DSM 23188 (assembly GCF_000373105.1). GTDB lineage: Bacteria > Bacteroidota > Bacteroidia > Chitinophagales > Saprospiraceae > Neolewinella > Neolewinella persica. The sequence continues at coordinate 87,848 of NZ_KB890414.1, forward strand.
CGAAGAGGAGCGGGTGCAATCGGTCCGAGACCGGATGGAAAAACAACTAAAGGACTACCTTGGCCGTGGCAATGTGGATAAGAACCGCTACGAACAGGAAGTTCTTTTTTACCTCGAGAAGATGGACATCAACGAAGAGAAGGTCCGTTTGAAGCAAAACTGTGAATATTTTCTGGAGATCCTTAATAACGAGGATGGCATTAAAGGCCGCAAGCTCAACTTCATCAGTCAGGAAATTGGCCGGGAGGTTAACACCCTTGGTGCCAAGGCCTATTCGGCAGACATCCAGAAGCTGGTGGTCAACATGAAAGAACACCTGGAAATGATCAAAGAACAACTTGCCAATGTTGCCTGATACGCCTACCGGTAAACTCCTCATTTTCACGGCCCCCTCCGGGGCAGGAAAAACAACCATTGTCCGGCATTTGCTGAAGCATTTCGGCAAACTGGCTTTTTCCGTCTCTGCCACCAACCGGCCAATGCGAGAAGGAGAGGAAGATGGTGTAGCCTACTATTTCCTTACGGATGAGGAGTTCCGTTCCAGAATCGAAGCCGGCGACTTCGTAGAATACGAAGAGGTTTACCCCGGCCGTTTTTACGGCACTCTGCACTCGGAGTTGCACCGGCTTTGGAGCCAGAACATGGTGATCGTTTTCGACATCGAGGTAAAAGGGGCCACCAACCTGAAGAAATTTTATCCGGAGCAGAGTACTGCGGTCTTCGTCAACCCACCCAGCCCCGAAATCCTGTACCAGCGGTTGCGGGATAGGAATACGGAGTCTGAAGCAGACCTTGAAGTCCGCATCGCCCGGGCGGAAGAAGAACTCGCCTACGTCAACACCTTCGACCGGGTCTTGGTGAACGACGACTTAAAGACGGCACTTGCAGAAGCGGACGAGATTGCCCGGGAAGTTCTGGAGATAGGAAAATAACCTAAGACCGTTCCGTTCTGTGAACTCAGCCCGAACCTCGGGTTACTTATGGTTAAATACCACGTGCTGAATACGGGGTTAATGCCAGCAAAGGTTTTGGCCTAACTATGCCCATGAAGAAGCTTCTTACTGAGTACCACACCTTACTCCCCTGCTTTGAATGGCCTTCCTTTGCACCAGCGCCCGCGCCCAGATAATACTTCGAGACGCCGTACTGGCAAGTCGCTAAGTCCGTTGCGACGCTACGCAAGATGAATCAAGGTGCTGCTCCCATTCTTTTTCACACCTCCCAATTCGGCAGCCATCCGGGCACGCCGTTTGGCCCGGGGTACGGTCGGTTACTTGAACGCCTGGCCTTTATTGTGGCAGCGACAAAACCTGACGCGGAGTAGGATAATGCTAAGCAATGAAATTTAATATTAGCGAAATTTCGCTAATATTCCGACTTTGACTACATTAGCGGCATAAACCACTGATTATTCAGGTATAAGTACGCAATTATTCCGAATTTAAAGCAGGAGGCGATCGGGCCTGCCTAATTTTATTTCATCTCTACATCTGCGTTCTCATCCAATATCCACACACTCCCAAACCATTCTCCTTATTATGCATCGTATTCTCCTTTGCTGCGCGCTGGCGTTAACTATCTTCTCTTGTCAGCAAGAGTCGCTTACCACCGCCACTACAACAGACCAACAAACGCCTCTAACCAAGGCTGAGCTGAACAAACTAGTCGAAGAACAGCTGTTTGCCACCAATGAGGTGTTCGACTGGAACGACGCCAGCAGCCACGTTGTGTGGAGTGCGCTAGACCTTAGTCAGCACCATGCTTCCCTTGGCTACCAGCCCGCTGGCTACGAGAACCTGAATGGTACTATTCATGAAATTAACGTTACCGCCGGTGCCTGGAAGGCTACCCGGGACGAATTGGTGAACGATTTACTGGAAGCCACCAAACGCCTCACCGGTGAATCGATCAGCGAAGAGGACCTCTTCGTTTTCGAGGAAGATGGCGTACTGCCTATTCTCGACGTTAAGGTGCTGCACCCCGGCGTAGTCGAAGAGTTCCGGGCACGGCCCGACGTCCGCTACCTGGAACCGAGCAATTACAGTGGCGGCGAGATCGATCTGCGCTCCGGCAGCGGTTGTTCCGAAGCTCCTTCCAGCAGTCTGAACGGTTCGGATTACACCACCATTAGTCCGGGAGCAAAAATGCCCTGGAACTACGCGTACATGAACATCCCGCAGGCCTGGAACACCAGCCAGGGGGACAATATCGGCATCGCCATCATCGACACCGGTGTTTACCCAGAGCAGAATAAGCTTGGTGGTGAGTTCAGTAGCGACTGGAGTACCGGCCGGACCATCAGCAAGTACGGTTTCTACGAGCCCAGCTGGTGGAGAAGCAGCCGCGACGGGCCAAACGACCGGTGCGGGCACGGCACTCAAATGGCCGGGCTTGCAGGTGCACCACGTACCAACAATGGCAGCACCGTAGGTGTGGCTTATAAAGCGAATCTCTACACTTACCGGGGCACCTCTGACGTGATCATCAACGGAAGTAAGGAGAAAAAAGGCGTAAAGAATTCCCTGGTAGATGCAGGTAATCGTTCCGGCGTAAAAATCATCAGCATGAGTATTGGTGATGTGTTCAGCAGTGGTACGGTAAAGGACGGTATCCGCTACGCCAATAACCGGGGAAAACTGATCCTATGTGCCGCTGGCACCTCCCTTAGTTGGACAAGCTGGTATGGAGTCATCTTCCCAGCCAGCATGAGTGAAACGACTGCCGTTACCGGTATCCGGGACAGTAACCCGATGCAGCGCTGTAACACCTGCCACGACGGCAACGCGGTTGATTTTGTTGCCGTGATGCAACGCAACAGCAATACCGACCGGACCAGCCTGACCTTGAGCCGTTATAACGACAACGCCGGCTACGTAGGTGGATCCAGCGCAGCAACGGCCACCACCGCCGGCATCGCTGCCCTGGTTTGGGCTACGAACCCAGGTCAGAGTCGCAGCCAGGTGCTGAACCGTATGAAGCAGGCGGCTTCTATCTATCCAGGACGGAGCGGTAGCTTCGGCTGGGGCATCATTGATGCTAACGCTGCGGTGCAATAGTCAAGTAACGCGAATCAAGAGCTAAAGTGGGTCTTTTTACTTTACAACTAGCTTGGGATTCAGCTAATAATTGAGTGAGAGAATAATTGATTGCTGACGCGACTGTTTCAACAGGTAAGTACTTATTTTAGCGCTTGATTCGCGTAAGTAGTCAAATAGTAGCTACCGCAAGTAAATGCTCGCTTCGCTCGTATGAGTGGAGCGAGCATTTACTTATTGCAGCTCATCAAGCCATCCAACTTACTATCCCGCACGAGCGATAGTGAGCACTCCTTTGCACTATCTGACTGCTTGACTTTTCAACTCCTTGACTTTCTGACTATTTAACTACCTGACTATTTGACTACCTGACTACATTTGCGTCATGCTACTCCGCTCCCTTAAAATAACCGATGTCGGCAATGCCCTGAACGGTCAAACCCTGGACATCAGGGTTAAAGATGATCTGATTGCCGAAATGGCACCAATGCTGGAGGCAGAGGACGGTGAAGAAGTGATCAGTCTTGAAGGTGCGCATTGTTCACCTGGCTTCGTTGACATAGGTGCTTACCTGGGCGACCCTGGCCACGAAGAACGGGAAGACATCGCCAGCTTACGGGCTGCAGCGCTGGCTGGGGGCTACGTTCAGGTGGCCACCTTGCCGAATACGGATCCCGTCCGGCAATCAGTAGCTGACATCGCCTACCTGTTGCGTCAAAACGGTACACACCCGGTGGACCTGTATCCAATGGCTGCCCTGAGCAAAGACCTGAAGGGCAAAGACATGGTCGCGATGCTGGAACTCTGCGATGCTGGCTCCATCGTTTTCACCGATGGGCCCAAGCGAAGTGTAAGCAGCAGCCTATTAAAGCGTTCGCTGGAGTACTCATTGGTACGTGACCTCGTGGTGATGGTATCTCCGTACGACGAGAAGTTAGTCCCTGACGGACAGATTCACGAAGGGCCGGTTAGTACACGGATGGGCTTAAGGGGTATTCCGACCATGAGTGAAACCATCCCACTTAAACAGGCGATGGAAATACTGAATTACACCGACGGGCTGATGGTGGTCCACCTGTTGAGTACCGCAGGAGGGGTGGCGGAGGTTCGCCGGGCGAAAGACCTGGGGATGAACGTAACGGCTACAGTAAGCGCCCACCACCTGCAGTTTACGGTAGATGAGCTGGAAGGTTTTGATGCTAACTTTAAGATGCTTCCTCCGTTGCGGGAAGCGACGGATCGCCAGGCATTGATTGAGGGCCTTAAAGATGGCACGATTGACTGTATCGTGAGTAACCACGTGGCCCGGCATGGCGAAGAGAAGGAACTGGAATTTCCTTATGCTGACTTTGGCGCATTGGGACTACAGACGGCCTTCCGCCAGGCACTGGCGGCACTCCAAGATGAAATGGGTGTTGATAAAATAGTAAGAAAATTCACTCACTCCCCCTCCCTGCTTCTGGGGTCCCCTGCCTTGCACCTGCGCCCCGGCGCCCCCGCCCGCATGACCCTATTCACCACCACAGGCAGTAGCGAGTTCACCGCCAGCGATTTAAAAGGCAAGACGGTTAACAGTCCGCTAGTTGGCAAAACCCTACCTGGAAGTATTGTGGGTGTGGTAAACTATGGCAAGTTCTTCCCTGCCGATTAAACGCTGTTTGGGAATTTTGCTTCCGCCCAACAAACGGCCGTCTTTACGTAACTTTGCCCAATGGACATCAGTGTTGTCGTACCCCTGTTTAACGAAGAAGAAAGTCTGCCCGAGCTCACCGCCTGGATTGACCGGGTGATGAAAGAGCATAACTTCAGCTATGAAGTATGGCTGATCGATGATGGCAGCACTGATGGCAGCTGGGCCGTGGTTGAGGAACTACGAGCTAAAAACCCAAACCTGAAAGGCATTAAATTTCAGCGAAACTATGGCAAAAGCCCCGCACTCTTTGTTGGTTTCAAGCACGTTTCCGGCGACGTAATCATCACGATGGACGCTGATTTACAGGACAGCCCCGATGAGATTCCGGAGCTTTACCGCATGATCAAAGAAGACGGTTTCGACCTCGTCTCTGGCTGGAAGCAAAAGCGGCACGATCCCATCGGAAAGACGTTGCCTTCTAAGTTCTTCAACGCCGTTACGCGCAAAGTGAGCGGTATTCATCTGCACGATTTCAACTGTGGACTTAAGTCCTATCGTCTCAACGTCGTAAAATCTATTGAGGTCTACGGAGACATGCACCGCCACATGCCCCTGCTGGCCAAATGGGCTGGCTTCAAAAATATTGGTGAAAAAGTGGTAGAACACCGGGCGCGTAAATACGGCTACTCCAAGTTCGGCGTATCACGATTGGTAACCGGGTTTCTGGACCTTATGTCATTGATGTTCGTGGGCAAATTCGGCAAACGCCCCATGCACCTGTTTGGCACCCTTGGCACTTTAATGTTTCTATTGGGTCTCGGCAGCGTACTCTACATCGGAGGAGCCAAACTTTACGCAGTCGCCAACGATATGCCTAAGCAATTAGTGACGGAAAATCCGTGGTTTTACATCGCGCTGACCTGCATGGTGCTGGGCACCATTCTGTTCAATACCGGATTTTTAGCGGAGCTGGTTTCTCGTTCCAGCTCAGATCGTAATAATTACCTGGTGGAAAAAGTCCTCAACGATGCTTAAAGTATACGATGACGACTACTTCATGCGGCAAGCCATTGAGCAAGCGAAGCTGGCAGCCGCAGCGGGAGAAATTCCCGTAGGCGCCGTCGTGGTCGCCAATGAGCGCATCATTGCCCGGGGCCACAACCAAACGGAACTCCTCAGCGATGTAACTGCCCATGCCGAGATCATTGCCCTGACTGCGGCAGCCAATCACCTGGGAGATAAATACCTCCATGACTGTACGCTTTACGTAACCCTCGAGCCCTGCCCGATGTGTGCCGGCGCATTAGCCTGGAGCCAGGTCTCCCGAATTGTGTACGGTGCCAGTGATGACAAACGAGGGTTTATGCGTTTCGGGCGCGAGCTGTTGCACCCCAAGACAACGCTGGAGTTTGGAATCATGCACGAGGCTTGCGGGGAGTTGATGACGTCTTTTTTTCGGGGGAAGAGGAACCACTAAGACACTTAGGGCACTAAGAAGCTACACTAAGGGAAGGGGGAACCATTAAGGGCATTCAGGCATTAAGCGAGGTAGAGTAACGGGAACTACTAAGGTACTCAGGTAAGGAGCTATACTAAGGGAAGGTGGAACCATTAAGGGCATTCAGGCATTAAGCGAAGTAGAGTAACAGGAACCATTAAGACACTTAGGGCACTAAGAAGCTGCACTAAGGGAAGGGGGAACCATTAAGGGCATTCAGGCATTAAGCGAGGTAGAGTAACGGGAACCACTAAGACACTTAGGGCACTAAGAAGCTACACTAAGGAAAGGGGGAACCATTAAGGGCATTCTGGCATTAAGCGAGGTAGAGTAACGGGAACTACTAAGGTACTCAGGTAAGGAGCTATACTAAGGGAAGGTGGAACCATTAAGGGCATTCAGGCATTAAGCGAAGTAGAGTAACAGGAACCACTAAGACACTTAGGGCACTAAGAAGCTACACTAAGGAAAGGGGGAACCATTAAGGGCATTCAGGCATTAAGCGAGGTAGAGTAACGGGAACTACTAAGGTACTCCTCAGGTAAGGAGCTACACTAAGGGAAGGGGGACAGGGGATTCAGGAATAGAGGGCTAACCTGAAGGTATTCTGCCGTAACGGTTTGGGTGGTTTTATCTGGGTTAAAACTCAGACTTGTGCTACAAAGCTCTATGAGCTGGCCTCCCTAAAACTGCACTGCGTGTAAGCTGACAGACTGTAGAGACTACAGTTAAGGTGCTCAGCCTGTATGGTGAATCCTGAAAACTGCCTACTAAATACTGAACCCTGGATACTGATGCCTGAACCCTAAGCTCTCGGCAGCGTGATCGTAAACGTAGTCCCCTTCCCAACTTCAGAATGACTGACCACAATTTTCCCCTTGTGGTATTCTTCCACGATCCGCTTCACGAGGCTTAGCCCGAGGCCCCAACCGCGCTTTTTGGTGGTGAATCCTGGATTAAATACTTTGCGGACATTCTTGGGGGCGATGCCTTTTCCGGTGTCGGTGATGTCTATGTAAACCTTGTCTTCCAGCTCCCGGATGGAGCCGGATATAACGCCTTTTCCGTCCATAGCATCGAGTGCGTTGCGGAGCAGGTTTTCGAAGACCCAGTCGAAAAGAAGGGGGTTAATGGCCGCCTTAATGTCTCCACTATTTGGGGCGGGGAAATTAAAGGAGACTTTGCGTGGTGCCCGCTTTTCCATATACTCCCGACACTTATTGAGTTCTTCGAAGATATTGACGGGTTCCAATTCGGGCGTTGCGCCGATCTTGCTGAAGCGGTTAGCAACCATCGATAGTCGTTCAACGTCACGACCAAGTTCATCGGATACTTCCATGAGATCCTCATCATCGGCGTACATCAGCTTCAGGTGTTCCACCCATCCCATGATGGCGCTGATCGGCGTGCCCAGCTGGTGGGCAGTTTCTTTGGCCATGCCCACCCAAACGCGGTTCTGCTCAGCTTTTCTGGTTTGGTTGATGCCCAGGTAGCCGAGAAAAACGAAGGTACCGATTAAGATGGCCTGAATGAGGGGGAAGTATCGGAGTTGGCGGAGGAGGCGGCTCTCACCAAAATATTGGAGTTGAGCGTAAAGCTTAGCTGGTTCCTGGCCTTCTTCAATCCATTCTTCCACAACTCTTTGGATGTACATTGAATCTTCGTAGCGATTTCCTCTTTCACTATTATCTCGGCTACCGAAGCCAGCCCAATCCACTACTTTACCGTCAAAATTGGTAATGATACGTGGAACAGATTCCATTTGCTGGATGATTTCTCCTTGAAAAGTTACATCCCTGTCAAGTTCTTCTTCCGAAGTAATCTCACCTAAGTCTTTTACGGACTGCTTGTAGAGATCAACAAAATGTTGCTCCACTTTAGCCAGTTTACTCGCTAAGTTGTTGGTGTACCACACGGATGCAACAACAATCACCAGTCCGGTAATTGCCAGGTATAAGGGCCAACGAGAGGATGTAGGGAGTATACTCATGTATCGACTAGGGGTACAAAGGTAACGACTAGGATTTGGGTAAGTGTATGCTGTTATCAAGGAATTTTGGGCAGCGGTTGCAGAAGTCGCTTAGCTCCTGTTGCAGGGGTTGCGGGGTCGCTTTGCTCCTGTTGCATGGTTGCAGGGGAGCGGTAGCCAGTCCCATATCAAATGTCGCATATCTAACGAGTGAACCGAGCCGCCTCTTGTGGTAGCTGCAACCTGCAACGCACCGAAGGTGCACTGCAACGGGAGCGTAAGCGACCTCTGCACCAAGGAGCGAAGCGACTAGCCTGCAACAGGGGCGAAGTCCCCTACCCTATTTTCCCATTCTTACTAAGCAGGATGGCCACCGCACGGGTGGTAGGAAATTGCGCACAAATGATGATGATCGCCACCGTAATGGGTACGCTGAGCAGCATACCTACAACTCCCCAGAGCATCGACCACAGAATTAGGGAAAGTACGACTACAAGCGGGCTGATGTTCAGGGTATCTCCCATGAGCCGGGGCTCCAGAATATTACCCACCAGGAGTTGAATGCCGGACACACCCAAAATAATCACCAGGAAGGGCGTCAGCGTATCGAATTGTACCAGGGCGAGCAGCCCGGGCAACGCCGTTGCCGTGATGGAGCCGATGCTCGGCACGTAATTGAACAGGAAGATCAGAAAAGCCCAGAATAGGGCAAAATCAATATCGATGAAATAGAAAACTACCCAGCTCAGAATAGCCGTCAGGATACTGGTAAAGGTTTTGACCCCCAGATAAGTGCGCATGGCATCATTGACTTCCCGGAGTACTCGTGAAAGGCGATTGGATTCCTTGAGGTCAAGACCCAGGGCGGTCATTTTCTTACCAAAAGCCCCTTGCTCGATCAGAAAAAACAGTACGTAAAGCAGCACCAAAAACAAGCCTTTAGCAAAGTTGGTAAAGCCGTTCAACAGTTCGGTAGAGTAAGCCCACAACTGGTCCGTAAGCTGGATACTCTCCAGCGTTGGTGGATTTTCCAAGTGCAACATTGTGTAGAATCGGACGATTTGAGCATCGACCTTCGGTGCGTACTTGGCGCTGTCAACAACAAAGCCCTGAACGGTAGCGACTATGGTATCTCCAACACCGTATAACGTAAGCCCGATAAATACCAAAGACATGCCCAGGGTAACCCCGCCGGGCAGGTGCCGGCCAATCCAGGGAAGCTTCCGAAACTGTTTGTCCAGGGCATTCACCAGGTACCAGATCACCAGAGCCATGAAGATGGGCTCCAGGTAGGCTTTGCCCACAACAATCAAGACGAGTATGAGGGCGATAGTAACAAGCCAGGCGGCTACGCGGGTAATGGTCATAAGCAGTGGTTGCAGTTGTTACAGGGTCGCTTCGCTCCTGTTACAAGAGGTTGCAGACAACTCGAGCTGCATCGTCTGCAACAACTGCAACCCTTGCAACAGGAGCGTAGCGACGCTTGCAAGGCGAAGCCTATCCTTCATAAATAACGACCCCTTTGCTAAAGTCTTTCACAAAACCCAAACAGTTTTTTCTCGGCTTGCAAATGAGGTAGCCCCGGCAGTCGTAAAGGTATTGTCCGTTAGGTGACTCCAGGAGGTAAATATATCTGCCACCATCCCATGGAAAACGGGTAATATAGGTGGCACTGTAGCTTTTGGCCAGGTCATGTAACCACTGGCTTGGCTTGTCATAAGCCTCACAGACCACGGGACGAGGTAACCCTGAGCTCACGCGAAGGAGCCGCTTACAGGTAATTCGAATAACCACATCGGCATTAGCACAATTAGCACCTTGATAATTTTTCATGTGCTCGTAGCCAATACTGATGCGGGTTCCGGGTTCAAGCGGCTCTCCCCTGGGTGGCACGCCCACCAGAAGCAGGTTGCCGTCGTCGGTTTCCAATAATATTCCACAGCCGTCTTCTCCGTCATAATTCCGAACTTCCACTGCCAGATGACATTCGTTGGAAGGAACAGGTAATTTTGGAGCGGGCGTCGAGGCACGGCGCAAATAAGGAGCATATACCGTTGGTGGAATCTCTGGTGGCAAGAACGGGCCATTCATTTCATCACCTATAGGTTTAGGGTCCAGATCCTCAATCGGTAAGCTAGTTGGAGAGGCACCTGTTGGCACAACAGTTACATCGGGTGATGATGCCGGCGGACGGGCTGGCGGATAATCCTTAGGTGTTGGTCGCGGGGTGCCGCAGGCAGCCGACAAAACAACAAAAAGGCAGGCAAAAATCAAGTATTTGTTCAAAGCGAATCCATTTACCCGGCAAACTACTATTCCCTTCGGACAGTTAACCTTTTCGGGCGGGTAAAATTTTCTTATTTTTGCCCGCCCAGCGCGCAAGGTTGCGCACCTAACTGACTAAAACAGAAACCTCCCCATGAGCGGAACTAAAATCACCCTTGCCAACGGCAAGCTAAATGTACCCAACGACCCCATCATTCCTTTCATCGAGGGAGACGGCATCGGCCCCGATATTTGGGCGGCTGCCAGCCGCGTATTGGAAGCGGCCGTAACTAAAGCCTACAACGGCGAGAAATCCATCGTTTGGAAAGAAGTACTGGCTGGCCAGAAGGCAATGGATAAAACCGGAGAGTGGTTGCCACAGGCTACCCTTGACGCCATTGACGAGTACCTCGTGTCCATCAAAGGCCCCCTCACAACTCCGGTTGGTGGAGGTATTCGCTCACTGAACGTAGCCCTGCGCCAGAAGCTCGACCTCTACGCCTGTGTACGCCCCGTGCAGTACTTCCAAGGCGTCCCCAGCCCGGTTAAGCACCCCGAAGAAGTGGACATGATCATCTTCCGCGAAAACACTGAAGACATCTACGCCGGTATCGAATTTGCCGAAGGCACCGACGAAAACGCTGCTTTCCTCAAATGGCTCAAGGAGAACTACCCCGAGCGCTACGCCAAAGTCCGTTTCCCCGCAACTACCGGCATCGGCATTAAGCCCGTATCTCAGGAAGGCACCCACCGTCTCGTAAGGGCGGCAATCCAGTACGCCATCGACAACGACAAAGACAGCGTTACCCTCGTCCACAAGGGTAACATCATGAAGTTTACGGAAGGCGCCTTCCGTGACTGGGGGTACGAATGTGCCGCTCAGGAATTCGGAGGCGAAGAACTCGACGGTGGCCCATGGCACGTCATCACCCTAGAGGACGGCCGCAAGATCACCATCAAGGACGTCATCGCTGACGCCATGCTGCAGCAGATCATCCTCCGCCCGAAAGAGTACGGTGTAATTGCTACGTTGAACCTCAACGGTGATTACATCTCCGACGCCCTGGCCGCACAGGTTGGTGGAATCGGTATCGCCCCCGGCGCCAACATCAACTACAGCACCGGCGTCTCTATCTTTGAAGCAACGCACGGTACTGCACCTAAGTACGCTGGCCAGGACAAAGTCAACCCAAGCTCCGTTATCCTCTCCGGAGAAATGATGTTCCGCTACATGGGTTGGGGCAAAGCTGCTGATCTGATCATCAAAGGCCTCAATGGTGCCATCGGCAAGAAGCGCGTCACCTATGATTTCGAACGCCTCATGGACGGTGCCACACTGCTGAAGTGTAGCGAGTTCGGTGACGAGATCATTGCTAATATGTAGTCTATTAACGCGAGTCAAGCGCTAAAGTGAGTCTTTTTACTTTACAACTAGCTTGGGATTCAGCTAATAATTGAGGGAGAGAATAATTGATTGCTGACGCGACTGCTTCAACAGATAAGTACTTATTTTAGCGCTTGATTCGCGTTATTAGACTATTGGTTATTTGGACTATTGGGAAGCCCCAACAATCCAAATGACCAAATGACCAAAACCTGAGCTGGTTTACGGTTATTGAAGGGCGCTCGCTTTTTGCGAGGGCCCTTCTTCATTGTATAGACGACAGCCTGCTAGCTACCAGCATAGTCCCCCACCCTAACCTTTAGCACACGCTCCGGCAGCTCTTTCAATTCCAGAAAATCGGCAAGCTTTTTGAGTTCAGCCGACCCCGCTGCTCCGGTCAGGTTGGCGTAATCCAGGAAATAGGTTTGGTTCGGATTGAGGTGCTCCCTGGCGGAATTCAGGTTGTTGTCATAGTTGTTGCGGAAGAAAGCTGCGTCTTGTTCATTGCGGACCATCTCCATTTTACGGGCGGAGGCCAGACATTCTTCAAAGTCCCGAACGACGTAAATCGTTTTGGACGCAGGGAAAAAGGCTTGCAGGAAGTGAAGGCTGGCCGTTGGCCACTCCGGGAATTTGACGCCCCAGCGGGGGCGGCCGTGGTTGGCAGCGGCGCGGGCGAAGCCTGCGCACAACTCTCGCAGCATGCCCTCATGAATCTCCAGGTAGTCCTTTACATCCGGTAAAAGGTCCGGAATCCATTGATTAACCTGCCCATCCAATACTTCGCGCAGTTGGTTGTCCCGCCAATCAGCGTTATAACTCATCATCTGCCGCTTGTTCTGCAACATCCCGGCGGCTACGAAAAGATCGTTGGCGGCGGATTCACCGAAAACGAGGGCTTCGCCGGAGCCCGTACACAAGCGTTGCAGTAAGGTCGTTCCGGAACGGCGGACGGGGGCAGCAATGAAGATGGGGGCGGTCATTCAGAAGGATTTACAGTTTTGAATTTACAAGGTACAATTGAAAACTGATCGCATTCTTTTCCCCTCTACTGGTTGATCCGCCTCTTCATTGCCCTTTAACTTATTTTGCACCTGCGGCCCCGCCAAAAAAGAGATAAAAGGAGATAAGGAAAAAGAACGGAGCCCCAATTTATCAAAACTCGTTCTTAACTTCCCCTTCTTTACCCTTCTCTCCTTTCTATGGAAACCTCCCGCCCCGATGGCTTCCCCGCCTTCTACGCTTCTTCTGCCGAGGCCTGGCGTACCTACCTGACGGTCAATCATGAAAAGTTGGTTAACACCTGGCTGATCATTTTCAAAAAAGATTCCGGCACCCCCAGCCTGACCTACGAAGAAGCCCGCGACGAAGCACTCTGCTTCGGCTGGATCGACTCAAAACCTAATAAACGTGATGACGACAGCTATTACCTGTTCTTCGCCAAACGCAGCCCCAAAAGCAACTGGAGCCGCGTAAACAAAGACCGCATTGCCGAACTTGACGCCGCTGGCAAATTAGCCCCGGCCGGTATTTTAATGGTTGAAGACGCAAAGGCCCGAGGAACCTGGGACGCGCTAAACGACGTCGAGAATCTAGTGGTACCCGACGACCTGGAAGTCGAGTTCGACCGCGTAGCCGGAGCAGCCCGTAAACACTGGGACAACTTTCCGCCCTCAACTCGCCGGGGCATTTTGGAATGGATATTCAACGGTAAACGGGCTGAAACCCGGGCCAAGAGAATTGCAGAAACTGTCGATATGGCGAGCAGGAATGAGCGCGCTAATCAGTATCGGAAGTAAAGAAAGCAGCGCTGCGGATCTTACGGTAGAAAGACATCACCGAGGCAAGTGCTTCTCCAGGACTATGAATTATCGATTATTGAACTAAAAAAGAGCGCCGTTTAAGCCGGCAGGCTCCGCTTCACCAACTCCAGCGTAGCCAGGCTCATCAGCAATTGCTCCTCCTTGTCGTTGAGGTCGTCTGGAATAAACTGAAAGGCGCGTTGGCTGAGCGCATCGTTCTTGGCGACCGGCAGCGTGGTGATGGCGCCAACTTCGCGATTACCTACGCTGACCGGCAGATAATTTTCGCGCGCAGTAGTGCCGATACTGGCAATCTGCTTACCCGTTTTGTTCCCGAACAAGGTTCCTTTGTCGATGGTACCAACGGGTTGGCTGTCAATTTCGAGGGTAGTTTTACCGTTCTCCGTCCAGTACACATAGTCGTGTTCCGCCGTACGGGCGTACAGCAATTCATTAACCTGCTTGCCGAGGTAGCGGCGGTAAGAGTAGCTCACTACGGGCTCATGAAAAATGGTGGTAAAAGTGCCTTTGGCGGACGCACCGGCACCGGTTTTTACCACCTGCTTGTCTTGCGCCAGGCTGAAAAGGTCGAGTTCTTCCTTATTAAGCGGCACGAGGTCTGCGCTCCACCCTTCCATTTCATCCTTCATCTCTCGCACGACGCGGCCACGTTGTTTTTTGCCGGGCATCCGGTTGGCAGCCCACATCTTGAAGAAAACCATGATGGCCACGAGGAGGGCAACGGTGATGATGAGCAGTGGGATCATGAATATCGAGTTATCTGGTTGTCAAGTTATCTGGTTGTCGAGTTATCTGGTTGTCGAGCTATCGGGATAGCTTGTGGTATTGGATAGTCCTGGTGATCTGACAACTTCGGAACCTGAAGGTAAGTATGATTACAATTTAAGGGACACCTTGGTTGGCTTGGTTCGACGAATGGTCGGTTTAAGTGGACGGATTTTCGGAGTAACCATTAATAATATCCAGGCATGTGGGATTGGGGGCGGGGCCGCAGGTACAGTGATATGGTTGAAAGAAGCAAAGGGGGAGAGGATCTTAGGCTCCAAGGAAAAGTGTACTTAAATTACCACTTCCCACCAAATAACAGCTCCAGATGAATCCTGCCTACGATAAATACTACGAGACCGAAAACCTATTTGGTGCGCCTTATCCGGAGTTACTTGACTTCTATAACAACCTCCCGAATAAAGGAAAACTCCTCGACATCGGCTGCGGGCAAGGCCGGGATGCCATTGCATTGGCCAGGTTAGGTTTCGAAGTAACCGGGATTGACAACTCTGCCGTTGGAATAGCCCAGTTGAATAAAATTGCGGCGCAAGAGCGCCTTCCTTTAACCGGAGTCGTCACTGACCTTTATGCCTACACCGGCTTTGAAGCCTTTAACTACATCCTGATGGACAGCATGTTCCATTTCGCTAAAAAAGAACGCGAGCAGGAGGTAGCCTTTTTGAAACGCATATTCCGGGAAGCAGCTCCAGAGGCCCTCATTACCATCTGCCTACAGAACACCGGAAAAAAAGTAGCCATTCTCAACGACATTATTTCATCGGAGGCGGCCGTCGAAGAAGTCAGCAGCAAAAATTTGGTCTATCGATATGAAGACAAGGCCTCCGGGCATTCTTCGGAGACCGACTATGAGATGGTTACGGTTAGGCGGAACCATTAAGAACATTCAGGCATTAAGGTTTACCTTTCTGCACACCCGTAACCCGACTCAACATGCTTGATTTTTGGAATAACCTAAGCTACACGACCAAGTTCTCCTCCATTGCCTTTGTTGTCACCCTGGTAGTCGGCTTCGTCAGCATGGGTATGCTGGGGGCGCTGCTTTACTACCCGGTATCGATAGTCTTGAGGTCTTATCCCTGGATAGATGATTTGCATGGAGACTGGGTATGGCCGGCGGTAATTCTAATTGGAATGGGCTGGTCCTTCGGCTTTATCATTGCAGGGGTAGTCTGGCATTACCTGGATGGTCCCATCTCTTCGGTCTGGATGCTGCGCTTTATTTATGGGGCGATTCTTTGGGCTTGGGCCGCTTTTTTATGGCATTGGATTTTGCGGAGCCAGTTCTAGTGGGTTCAACGTAAAAGTTCCACCACCTCCCCCCGCTTCCGACTGGCCACCGGCACCTCATCCCCATTAGTCAGGCGCAGGTACCCTGAATCGATTTTTTTAAACTCGACAACGTGGCGAAAATTAACCAGGTGACTTTGGTGAACCCGAACGAAGTCATGCCCGTCCAACAGTTTCTCGTAGTGCTTCAGGGTTTTGGTGACGAAGACCGACTTTTGTCCGCCATCAAAGATAAAGCGCGTGTTATTGCTGTCGGCCTCGCAACGGATGATGTCTGAGATCCGGGCCACTACAATATTCTCGGAGGTATGCAAGGATATACGGTCAGGCAGTTCTCCCGGTTTGCGGATGGTTTGCTTCAGCAGGTCCAGGCTGGCGGTGTTCTGGGTGCCACGCCGGGCTTTCGCCCGGCCCACTGCCGCCTTGAGCAGTTCCCCGTCAACCGGTTTGAGGAGGTAATCCACCGCTGCGAAGCGGAAGGCACGTACGGCGAATTCATCCGACGCCGTGATGAAGATCAACTCCGATTTAATGTCCGGAACGATCTCCAGGATATCGAAACTCGTGCCGTCGCCCAGCATGATGTCCAGAAACAAAAGGTCTGGTTGTTTATCGCGAAGCAACTTCGCTGCTTCCACTACGCCGCCGGCTGTACCGATGATCCTGACGTCGGGGCAAAAGCTGGCCAGGTCGGCCTGGAGGGCGGCCAGGGCCTGGGGCATGTCTTCTATTATTATGGCGGTCATGGGCAGGGGTTGCAGGGGTTGCAGGGGTTGCAGGGGTTGCAGGGGTTGCAGGGGTTGCAGGGGTTGCAGGGGTTGCAGGGGTTGCAGGGGTTGCAGGGGTTGCAGGGGTTGCAGGGAAGATCGTTCTTCGAGGCTAAACGCCAAAATCTGAGCACAAAATTTTCAAACTTCCCTGTACGCTACACCCCTTGCAACATGCGGGCCGTAGGCCCGCTATAACGCAATCGGTGCGCCGAGCAATTTATCCGGAATACCAAAGCCGTTGACCAGGGCGCCAACATCATACCGCAGCTCGGCACAAAGCACATCCACTGCCGTACGAATGGCCTTGGATTTCTGACCGGCGATGTAATCACTCTCCAGGTACCAGCCCCGGTGGCCTTCGATGGTGTGCAGGGCGTAGAGCTGGATCGTCTTGGTCAGAATGGCTTTTGCAGGGTGGTCATCGGCCAGCGAATCAATACGTTTCAGGCTGTGCAGCAGACAAAGCTCTTCCACGTAAGCTTCCGCCGCTTCGATCATGTGGGTCTGGCACAGCAGGCCAGCTTCATGGGCAGATTTCCCGTCTTTGATGTAGGCACGCAGGCGTTGGGCGAGGGTACTCGTCAGGCGGCGGCAGCGGAAGCTAAAGGCGGAGCGGTAGAAGTCACGCGACGTCAGGTGCTCCCGGTCCGTTTGCCGGATGGTGATCGGGTTTTGCTCCGTCACGATCGTTGTCATTCGACGGCCCATGTATTTCAGTACGGCAAAGTTGCCGTCTTCCTTAAAGGATTTCTGGAAGTCGGAGAGCATGGCTTTGGCCACCAGCTGCATCAGCACATTATTATCTCCTTCAAAGGTGGTGAAGATGTCGGTATCGGCTTTCAAGTCCGCGAAACGATTTTCGGAGAGGTAGCCCTTCCCGCCGGTAGCCTCCCGGCATTCCTGAATAGCAGCCGTGGCAAACCACGTGGCATAAGACTTAAGACCGGCGGCCATCGCTTCGATCTCCCGCATGTCTTTTTCACTGCGGTGCACGTAGCGTTCGAGCAAATAGTCGAGCCCAAACTGAACGGCATAGGCTTTGGCTACCAGGGGGATCAGCCGCCGCTGCTGGTTCGGGTAGTCCATAATTATGGTCTCTGCCTTAAGCGGATCTGCGGCGAATTGCCGGCGGCGCAAGCCGTAGCGCACGGCTATCGCCAGCGCAGATTTCGCGGCGCTCATCCCCGCCCGGGGTACACAAACGCGGCCGCCCACCAGGGTACCCAGCATGGTAAAGAATCGACGGCTGGGGTTAGCGATCTCACTTTCGTACGTTCCATCGGGTGTAATGCCACCAAATTTATCCAACAGGTTATCCACCGGTACTCGGACGCGGGTAAACCACAATCGGCCATTGTCTACGCCGTTGAGGCCCAGTTTGTAGCCGTTGTCCTCCACCCGGATACCCGGCAGGGTATTGTGTGCTTCGTCCCGGATCGGGACGACCACGGCGTGGACGCCCTGGCTCTCCCCGTTCACGATCAGCTGACAGAAAACCGCCGCCATTTTGCTGTGCATCGCGTTCCCGATGTACTCCTTTCCAGCGCCAATGCTGGGGCTGTGGATGATCAGCTCGCGGGTTTTGTGGTCGTATACTGCCGTGGTTTCCAGGCCACGGACATTGGAGCCGTGCCCGGTCTCCGTCATGGCGAAGCAGCCAGGCAGCTCCAGGGTACCGGTAGCGCGCAGGTACTTATCGTGGTGGCGCCTGGTCCCCAGGTTGGCCACCGCCCCACCCCACAAACCGAATTGGACGCCGAATTTGATCGTCATGCTCAGGTCGTGGTAGGCCATCGTTTCGAAGGCGGCAGCATAAGCCCCCATATCATCCTGGCCACCGTATTCCTCGGGGAATGCCATTGCGCCAATGCCTTCCTCCCCAAGTTCCTTACACCAGGCCAGTACCTGATTTCGATAGTCTTCCTTGATGCGTAGCGTCGTTCGTTCGAAGCTCGGCCGTTGCACGATTTTTTTGACTCTGGCGATGGTCCCGGCATATTTCCCATCGAGGACTTCCTGGATGGCCTTAGGATCGACACTGGCTTTCTCTATGGCTTCTATCAGTTTCGCCCGTTGGTCGTAGTCGGGAAAAAGCCCCCGGTAAGTATCTTCTTTTACCCCACCCAGACCGTGTTCTATTTCCA
Source organism: Neolewinella persica DSM 23188 (assembly GCF_000373105.1). Lineage (GTDB taxonomy): Bacteria > Bacteroidota > Bacteroidia > Chitinophagales > Saprospiraceae > Neolewinella > Neolewinella persica. The sequence continues at coordinate 106,445 of NZ_KB890414.1, forward strand.
GTAGGGGGGCAACCTGACTTTGCCAGAAAGTGGCGCGTTCGGCGTCCTTACCTTCGGCGGCGTAGCCCAGCATCACCCCTAGTTCCGCCAGGCTGGCGGTGCGGTCCTGTGGCAGGGCCTCCGCTGCGTTTCGCCCCAGAGTTTGCCACTGCTGAAAAACTTCCCGTTCCGGAGGATAAGCAGGGTCCGACCAGTTCAGCAGCGTTTCCTTATCAGTGTCCGTCAGGAACGGAAGATGACCCGCCCTTTTACGCAATGCGTTGATTTCCTTCAGATCCAGGTGGCGATCCGCCCATGCGGCATAAAGCATCGGAATCATCACCTGTATTCCCGGAGTGAGTTGCGTGTTAATTTGGAAATCTGCGCCCATGGATTGGATATATTTTGGATTCTCCATGATAACGTTGCCAGGGGAATGTTCGTTTTAGAACGACGCGTTTTTTTGGGCGCGGCCGCAGGTTCAGAGGAAGGTTTTAAGGAGCGAGGTTCCTGCGGGGGGTCTTTTATAGATCCACAGATTATAAACGCAAATCAAGCGATAAAGTGAATCTTTCTACTTTACAATTAGCTTGGGATTCAGCAAATAATTGAAGGAGAGGTTAGGCTGCCGCACTAACCACTCGCTTCGCTACGGTGCACTTCGTGGCTGCCTTCGTCGGTCGTTCGCCATGGTGAGCAAGCGTAGCGCAGTGAACGGTGCTTGCGGTAGCCATTCCATTATTCATCATTTGATTGTCAGCGCGACTGTTTCAACAGATAAGTGCTCATTTTAGCGCTTGATTCGCTTTATAAGTCCTCCAGCTTTAGCGGATTATCCGCCAATTCCCGTAGCTCCATTGCTTCTGCAACCTCTTCCTGCACCTGCGGCCGCGCCACCTGCTCTGCCATGGTTGTCTCCTTGACCGGTTTAATCCAATCATCAAGATCAACCGTATACCTTTCTCCGAGCTGATAATAAAGGACGCCCAATCCCGTGTACAAAAATACCAGCATCGCAATCTCATGTTTGGCCCACAAACACAAGCCGGTGGTCAGAGAAACCACCCCGATAGTTTTAAGGATATAAGCCCAACTAAACAACTGCGGTCCGGGAGTAAGAAAAGCTTCTCCCACCCCGTCCGGATCTATGAAAGTGTAGACCTCTTCATGTTCTACCAGCGCTGCTTCCAGCATTTTTCGCTGCTTTGGATCCAGGGTCATTTCTCCGGGGGCTACTCCGACACCTGGCATTTTTTTCGCTTGCTGGTAAAAATGGTAAGGGTGGATCAATTTTGCCAAATAAGTCTTTTCATTATTGACGTGTGCTTCCGGGAGACTAACCAGGGTACTACCACCCAGCCGGGCCTTCACCCGAGGCCGGGTGACGATCAGTTGTCTTTCTCTTTCTGTTCTAAACCGTCTCCGAAGCACCATCAGGTACCTAACCAGGAAGACCAGCCAAACAATAATAAACCCCATTGCTTTACTATTTAAACAGTTCCTCTACCTTACCCACGGGTCGTACCAGAACATACAGCAGCGCCAGGCTCAGTGGCAGCAGCACCCCGCCCAAAACTAAGCTCCCCCACCGGTCACCCTGCGCCCATCCGCGTACGAGTGCGGAACGCGCCGGCCGGTCTGGGTCGACATAAACGGTAAGCGGCGGATGATCCACCCGCAATAAGTATCGATGCAACTGTGGGTCTTGTAACGCCTGCGTATTGAGTTCATAAAACGGACTTAAGGTATTTCCGTCTCCGGCATACCCTTGGTATTCATACTGGTAGCTGATGCTAATGGTGTATTCGTTGTATTTGGAGGAGTGCATGGCATTTTGCATTGTACCTAGTTCCTTCACCCATTTTTCAAATTCCTCCGAAGACTCAGACGATTTATCTGTTGGCCAGTCAGGTTGGCCAATCTTCTTTATCTCATAATCAATTGTCATTACCGGCTCCCAACTATACAGCTGTTTGGCGATCCCCTCCTGCTCCCAAAAAATAAAAAGACAGTAGCAGCCGAAGATCAGAAACAGCGATACCACCGGTACCCCGACCGATCGTAGAAGTGGACCAGCCATTCGTTCATTCGTCATGGCTAATTGATTTGTGTTCCAGGGTTTTCGCCAAAGGTGACCGCATCCCACCAAACCGCCGGATCAGTTAGCAAAGCCAACGTAGAATAGAGCAGGAACAATGGCAATACGACCCCGAAAAAAGCAAAAACGCATACCTTGAACCAGCTCAGGCCGCTGTGCCCAACCACCAGGAAGTTCCGAACCGGGCCGGCAGGGTCGTAACGTACCTGCAGCTCACTTTTTTGGGCGTTCAGCTGCTGAAGCACCTTCTTACCTGCCGCTTCGGTTAGCCCCACTTGTTCAGGAAGTAACTGCCTGCCAACAAACTTTTGACCGTACGTGTAAAACTCATACCCGTATTTCAGGCAGGAGTAATAGGGGGCGCCTTCATTTACTGGTGTCACTTCCAATTCCAGGGTATCCTTTGCGAAAAAAGCCGGTACCGCCGGCCAGGTAATCTGCCGTTGCCGGTCGAATTCCGCATTGAAGCGCCGCCGGAAGCGGAAGACGACCAGGAGGAAAAGAAATATGGGCCAGGCTAGGAGGAGCATTTAGGATTTAGTTTTCAGGACTGCGGGGTTAGTAATCAGGGTTCAGGGCACAGGGTTCAGGACTCAGGTTACATGCTAAACTCTGCCCCCTGAATACTGACAACGAACTACCGCCACAACATATCCCGCTCCGCCACCGCATCCGCCTTACCACTCGCCTGCAAGCGCGCAGTAAGCAGGTGAAGGCGGCCCGAGGGTTCACGGGTGTAGATTGGATGAAAGTCTTGCTCGACGACCTGGCCGAGACGGCCAGCCAAATCAGCGGTCATCTTTTTGTTGCCCAGGGCGGCGGGGACGGCCAGGAAGTACTCCCCTTTGGTCCAGTCGCCCGGCAGGGCGAGACGCAGGAGGTAGCGCGGGTTATCAACGGGGCTCATCAGCTCCGCCAGGGCACCGGCAAACAGGTGGGTATCGTGGTGCTCCGCACCACTGAGGTACAGGAACATCTCTTCGCCGTCCTCTTCCAGGCGCAGTTGATCTGCCGTTGCTTTATGAAACAGGCCAGCCGCGGTAATGCTTTCGGCCAGGGCACGGCCGTAGGTCATCAACCGGTGTTTTGTATCCGACAGTAACTCGAAACGGCGGGTAGCCTCCGTCATACTCCGGCCGGGGTTCATCATCAGGTAAATCGCCAGCCAGCAGAGGCCGATCATCCAGAAAACTACCACCCCTAAAGGATTGAAAATTGCGGAAGGGAGCGATAGCACAATCGGGAACCACAGGTAAGGCGCAAGCCTCAACTCCCGGGCGTAGATCTCCTCGTGGCGCTCGGCCAACTGAAGCTCTTTTGCCCGTCGGTGCATCACCCGGAAACGCTTAAATACTATGTACCCTCCAATCGCTGCAAAAATGGCCAATGGGACCATTACCCACCACAGAAAGGCCAACAACGTAGTAATCGCTGAAGCCGCAAAAGCCACCAGGGTTGCCCGTTTGATCTCCAGCAGGAAAAGGCGATAGTCCTGCTCGAAGTAGCGGTCAATGCTTTCCTTATAATGCAGGGTCAGCGGGTCCTTTTTCTCATAATATCGCTCTGCCGGCGGCTTGATGGCCTCCACCAGTTGTGATCCCGTAGCTAACGCCTTTTGCCAGCTGGCGATCAGGTCTTCGCGCTTTACGGCAGCCTGCAGCGTTTGCATGCGGACGAATTCCATGGCCTGATTACTCGTCTTGTCCCAATCAATCCCGAAACGCGCCATTCCGTTTTGGATGATCGGTTTACCGTCGAGCCGGGGACCGGCGAAGGCCCGCAAGCGACGACGCAGGCGATTTACATCCGGTCCGCCTTTACGCACGCCGGGATGGACAACGACCGGGTGCCAGATGTTCGCCGTTTTATTCGGCTGCCCACGTACCGTCCGGATGGCCCGGCCCCTCATCTGGTTACTCAGCACAAAGCTGCCGACCATATTCGCCAATACCAGGCTGTTGATCACCGGAGCATCCCAGCCTTCTCCAAGCAGGGACTTTGTCCCGACGATGATCCGAATCTTACCCTCCGTAAATAGTTGAGTGATCCAGCCAACGGAATATTTATTTGCCAGACCACCGGTGTTAACTACTATGTACTTCGAGTCCGGGAACAGCGGCTTTGTCTTGATTACCCTTTCCGTCGGGAGTTCATCGTAGGCGATCTCGAGCAAACGGCTTTCTGCCGTTTTCGGGATGATGACGAGGCTGCCGGTCAGTACCGCAAGGTCGCCCTCGTATAAGGTCTGCTTCTGCCGGCGAAGGATCTCAAATACGGGGATAGTGCCGACTTTATTCAGCTCCGTCAGGTCATGCTCCGTGGTCGGCAACAGCTCGGGGTAGATGTGGTCGGTCAGCATCACCATCCGGAGGTCGGCGCCCAGGTCTTCGCTTTCGAAGCGGGCGATTTCGACCAGCGCATCGAGTTTTGCTTTGGGGCTTTCCAGCTCGGCGGTGGTTTTACCGGCACCGGGGGGGAGGTCGCTGTCGAGGTAGAGTTTGCCCTGGCTCCAGGCGCCCATCGTGGTGATGATGCGGCGGTAGGGGCGAAGCAGGGCTTTACCGTCGTCGGTAGCGAAATAAGGGTCTTCGCGCAATGCCCGCTGGAGGAAAATGGCGGCCCAGTGGTCCGTCAGCACCGGGGCAAGCGTCGTCTCGCCGTGCAGCACACCGAGAGCCGCTGCGGGCGGTTCGCTGCCCTGGGCCCGTAGTACACTGAGCAGCGCGGTGAAGTATTCGGGCAGTTCAAAGATCTCGGTGTAGTGCTTCTCAGGGTCTTTCAGCCAGGGGTGATCACGTAGGAAAAGCGCCAGGCCGGAACGCTCACACATTGCCGTCAGCAGCTCCATTTTTTGCGCCTGCCACTTCTCCACTACTGCCGCTTCTCCCGCAGGAGGCAGTACGGGGTAGAGGTAATCCTGGTGCGGACAGAGGTCGCCGGAGTTGACGAGTTCCGGGATGCTGATCTCTTCGTCGATTTCGCCGCAGAATTCGTGGTAGCGCCGCCATTCGATGCCGCTAACGTCGTAGGGCGGCGTAGCGGTCAGGGCCACAAGTTCGGGCTCGAAGGTATCCCTTATGGCGTCGAGTACTTTCCACCATTCGTTGCGAAGGTGGTGGCATTCATCAACGACGAGGAGCTCGACCCATTCGAGCCCTTCGGTGCCATTGCGTTTGAAGTATTCGAATATGGCCTGGTAAGTGACAATGGTTAGCTGGGCTGGCTTGTAGAGGTCGTTGGAAATCAGGCTTTCGTCGGCGCAGAAATCATCACGGAAGCGCTGCGCCCATTGGGCGCGGATGGTGAGGCTGGGCGAAAGGATGAGCGCGGGCTTACCTATCTGCCGGGTGATCTCCAGCCCGAGGACAGTTTTTCCCGCACCGGGGGGAGCCACAATGTGGATGCGCTTGTCTTCCCGGTAGCGGTCCAGATTTTCCAGTACGCGCGCTTGATAGGCGCGCCAAGGGTATTGGAATTTCAGGGTGCTTAGTTTCATGGGAGTAAGATAAGCAGGGCATGCGATAAGGGATAAGCGATAAGCAAAATTTGATAAGCGATTGGCTGCCGCGAGGGAATGCTCCCTAGCGTTCGTGTCGCCATTTTATTAAGCATCCACTCGGTAACCACCTTGCTTTTCCATCCTTTCCTTTGCACCCGCGTCCGCGCCCCATTCTTCATTCTCCCATTAAATTATTCCCTCCTTCACTCCTTACCTTTGCCCCATGAACAAGAACCTCGCCAACGCCTTAAAATTCATCGTCTTCATCGGCGTAGGTTTTGGCATCCTCTACCTGCTGTACAACAGCCAGCAAGCAGCCTTCCTCGAGCAGTGCCGGTTGGACGGTACGCCAGCGGATGAGTGCAGCCTGCTGGACAAACTGGTCGCGGACTTCAAAAGCGCCAGTCCCTTCTGGCTGCTGATGACCCTGGTGGCCTTCTCCATCAGCAACCTCAGCCGGGCCATTCGCTGGAACATGATGCTGCGGACTTTCGGGAATACCCCCCGCCTCATCAACGCCTTTCTGACCATTAACCTGGCCTACTTTGCTAACCTTGGCTTTCCCCGCATCGGGGAAGTAGTCCGGGCGGCGACGATGTCGCGCTACGAAAAAATCAGCCTCGAGCGGGTGGTCGGCACCATCGTGGTGGGGCGAACGATCGACGTCATCATGCTGATGATCATTACGGGGATAGCCCTGCTTCTCGGCCGGGAAAAACTGTGGAATAAAGCACTGGAATTGGTGGACCTTGGCGACAAAGTCGATACCCTGCAAACCCTGGCGATTATCGGCGTAGTGGCCGGCATCACCGTAATCACCCTGGCATGGTGGCAGCGCGCACGCATTATGGGCAGCGCCATCGGGCAAAAAGTGATCGGCGTCCTGAAGGGATTCGGTGAGGGTATGCAGACGGCTTTCAAAGTAGACAATACGCCGATGTTCCTCGTTCACAGCGTCAACATCTGGGCGATGTACATTCTGATGACCTACTTCATCATCCTGGCGTTCAGCCCAACGGCGGGCCTGAGCCTGGAGGCCGCCCTGGTCACCTTTACCGCCGGCGGGTGGGGAATCGTCATCCCGAGTCCGGGCGGCATGGGCACCTACCACTTTCTGACCGGCGAGGCCCTGCAGCTCTACGGCATCTCTTCGCTGAACGCCTTCAGCTGGGCCAACATCGGCTTTTTCACCATCAACATTGGGTGTAATGTGCTGATTGGGGCGGCGGCTTTGCTGTTATTACCTTGGTTGAATCGGGGGTATACTCCTAGTGACTTGGAGAGGGAGTGAGTTGGTGAGTTGCTGCCGCGAGGGGGAGCTCACTTCGTTCGGAGGTAGTCACCATCTATATTCTTCAAACGGCTTTACATTTTTGGGCGGGGACGCGGGTGCGGAGCAAGGTAAAAGGAACAGAGTATGGGCTAACCAGCACCTGTAACTCATGAATTTGCAGATTGCAGCAACCTAATGAATCTCTTCAGAAATGTCCTGACTTATTCCGTACGGACGGGGCTTGCCCCCGTTCGTATCGGCAGAACCCTTTATTCGTTCGCTTCGCGAACGGCGGATTTCACCGGCCCAAAGTGGCGGGGGNAANNCCCGCCACTACAGGCTTCCCCTTGATTTACGAAACCCGGTGCAGGATTCATTTATTTCAAATTAATCTTCTCCTCCAACCCCTTAAACACCCTCCAATTATCCGGATACTTAACCATCAGCCGCATATACTCCACCGAGGGGCGGGCCATCAGCCGGCCTAAAGGCGGCGCTACGGCGAAGCAACCTTCGCCCTCCACGCACCCGAGGGTAGCCTCGACTTTCCGGTTAATGGCCTCAACTTTCCTGCTAAGCGCCCGGTCATTGAGTTCCCCGCCCAGCGCAAGGTGAACGTTCGTTTCATCGAGGCGGAAGGGCAGATCAATAACGTGATACTCCTCCACGAGACCAAGCTTCTTCGGTACGTCGCTGCGGAGGTAATCATCCCAGGAGTTCGGGACACCGCTAACGCCGGAGTTGATGGCGGCGTTAGAGTTCGCGCTTAATTCAGAACGGTAGAAATTCCGGTTCAGCGCGTCCTTCTGCGTCAGGAACTGGTCCCGGACGAAGCGGGCGATGTCGTTCCGGACGCCGATCATGATGACCGGGTGGTCGTTGAAGAAGCGTTGGTAAACGGTGTCTCCAGGTTGGCCGGGAGAGATGGCATTTGCCTTCATATAATTCAGCACATGCATGATGGTGCTGATGCCCGAATTATCGGCATTACCAGCATCGACGAAATGGCCCCGCCCTTCGATCCGGCCGGCGGGGCTCATGATCGGGAACCGGTTGGCCAGGAAAGCCGCGTCGGGGAAGGAGATGGCTTCATTTCCCCGGGCGGTCAGGTCCACCATCCCCGGCATAAGGTCGGTGTTGGACAAGGGGTGGATGACACCCCGCATCCCGTCTTCGGCCCGGGTGGTATTACTGATGAATAACGGCAACTGGTAGTTGACCTTCTGCCACAGGTGGGCGTAGGGTTGCTCCCGGATTTCGTCGTAAGAATAAGGCCCGGTTTTACCCCCGACAATGTTAAAATAAGCGCGGGCCATTGCCTCGGCCCGGTCTTCCAGATCCCTGGCTCCCCACCCTGGCAAGTTGGGGACGAAATTGACGGGGAAACGGGCAACCAGGCCGGTAAAATCACCACTCAGAAAGTTGGTGGCACCAATTTTTTCTATGGCCGCGCGAATCTCTGGAAGGGGCTTTTGCTGTCCCTTCAGGTAGGTGTACATCGACAGGCCCATGTTGCCGCCGCTGGCTCCGCTGAGCAGGTAGACGTTGTCGTCGAACAAGCCCATGGAATCGAGTTGGTACAGCTGGAGCATGGTCCAGTAACAGGCTTTTAGGCCGCCGCCGTCGGCGGCAAGGAGGAGGATGGGTTCCCGGTCACCGGGCTTTGCCTCCAGCCTGTCCAGGAAATCAGCGGTGTAATCGACGAGGCTTACTTTGCCATCCTCTTTCATTTCTGCCCGGTAAGAGACTTCGTGGTAGCTGTTGCCGTAGTAGGCAAGTGCCAGCACGAGGGCAACCACAGCCACGCCACGGAAAAAATTCATCACGCTGATGGTGTCGTACTTCTTCCCCTTATTCCCCGGTTCGCTGTAAAAGGCGTGCTGTATGCTGAGGTCTCGTAGCAGCATAAACCGACCTATGATTAGTAGCATGGCGATGAACCCGTTGATCAGCAACAAGTAGATATTCAGCGGGTTCAGGTTTTGCAAAAAGGAGCTTGACAGGAACTTCCCCGAGAACATTCCGTAGATGAAGAAAAATACAAACCCTCCCGCTACCAGCCAGAGAAAGATCAGCATTGCTTGTGTGCTGGAATACCCCAGAAAATCCAGTCCGCGATCCCAGCGACTGACCTGTGCGTGCTGCATAACGCGCGTTGCATTTTCGTCCGATACAGATTTACGCAGCTTGGCGTCAAAAGTAAAGCGTTCATAGAACCCACCGTACATCACCAGCCAGACAAACGAGAAGATACTGACCAACAGGAAGCTAAGGAAGTACCCGAAGGTGACTTGCCATGCTGCGCCGGCAATACTTTTCCACAAGGTCAATAAAAAGAAAAGCAAGCTGAACCCAACCGATACCAGGCCAAGCCAGAAGGTCCACTGCCGATCCACGAAGTAGATTTTGGTGTCTTTGGGCTTATCCCCTTCCCGGTCCCGGAGGTTGTACCACCATTGCCAGGGCTTGAAGCTAAAAGTCTTGTTTTCGCTCACCACCCGGTCGGCCAGGTTATCGGGACGCCTTGCCCCGGAGAAAGATTTCTGGATGTACACCCAATAAGTGAGTACCAGCCCCAGGGTGATTAACGGAACGATGGTACTGAAAGACGCCAGTGCAGAGTTGTTGCCCAGGTAAATCCCCGTACAAATGGAGATTAAACTGAACAAATAAACGACCCCCAGTAGCCGACCCGTGCTAAAAAAGGTAAGAGTGGGCGGAGGGATTTTCGCATTTTGGAGCGGCAGGTAATACTTTGGTGGAGGTATTGGCTCAACGTTGGCCGGTTTCACCCCGTACAGGCGCTCGTGAAGGAACAGCCAACCGAAGATTCCCAGTCGACTGATGGCAGAGGTTTTACCCGCCAGGTGCGTCTCCGCCACATTCCAGCTGTCGGCCCGGTGAGCAAATTTCTGATCGGTAAAGAAGGAGTACACCGGTCCGAACCAAATGATGACCAGGGAAACCGGGAAAAGGAATAAGGTAAAAAGCAACAGATTGCCGGGACTCTGGACTAACTCGATGAAGAAAGCATCGAATTGGGCCAGCTTCGAAAAAACGAAGGTAATGATGCCTACGGAGATGATCGTGGGATAGAAGTAGGGGAGGAAATCGGATGTGAACTTGCCCACCCGTACGGCAAAATCGTGGTAAATAAACTGCAACAGCGTACTTACACTTAGAAACAGGCACAACAGCCTGCTGATGATGGCCAGCAAGTAAATGGAGGTAAAAAAGCCACTGGAAAGATCCATGTCCGGATTTCGCAGCAAGCGAAAAAAGTAGGTAAACAAGATCGTATTGCTCACCAGCATGGTGGCAAAAAGCACGAAGGTTCCGTACCAGAAAAGCCGGCGCCAGATGTTTTTTTGCAAGTTTATTGGAGTGGGCAGCAAGCGCACCGGCTGCAACCTGAAAATCCGGGTAAAACGATGTTCCTCCTTATCCCTGGATTCTTCTTCCTCAAGTTCTTCCTCTCTGGATTTTTTAATTTCAGGCTTTCCTCCCTTCAGTTTTTCTCCCTTAGTTTTTTCAACCACGGGTTTCCCATCTCTAAGTTTTGCCTCCTTGATTTCGGACAAGACGGCACTGTAGAACAACTGGTACAACAGGTAAGTAAGCGCAAGAATGAACAAGGCACTCAGTACGAAGAACATATAGCCCGTCTCCAACAAATCGGGGATTACCCAACGGGACTTGAGGTCGAGCAAGTCGATCAACGAACCGACAAAAGGCGTTGGAACCGTAGGCCTGCTCTTAAAAAAAAGGTAAGCAATGGCCACGACGAAAAAGCCCAGAAAGGCCAGCTGTAAGAAACCATGATAATGAAACCGCCAACGGACGGTGGCGTCCTGATGAAAGAGAATGTCCGTCTCTTTTGCGACTTCCCCAATTTCTTTTTCTTCTTCTTGCTCTCTTAACATCATATGGGTGGTGTGGTGGGTCGCTAAAGATAGTGAGTTATCGAGTTAGTGAGTTGGTGACTCATCAACTCACTTTGCACCCGCGTCCGCGCCCGAAAAAATGTACCACAGGTAAGGTTCTCTCCTTCTTCTTAGTGAAGCCTTTCCTGCTCTGCTGGCGCAACGAGGATTTTGGGGTACGCTGGCGGCGGGCACGACTGTTACTTTCGCTGTTTGTCATCACAATGATCTCCCCCGTTTTCTTTTTACGGCGTTCCTGAAACAAGCTTTTGCTAAGCACTTCTCCGGGTAGAAGGGCTGCAATGGTCAGCCGGGCTTACTATGAAGTAAACCTTCCGAGGCTAGGGGCCAGGGTCGTTGTCTCTCACGGCGTCCCGTCCTTCGGCTACACTGTTCTGGATGGCGTATTGATCGACGAAGAGCGTAAGAAGCTGGAAGAAGCTATCACTACATTTACCCAGGCAGTTACGGCGCCTTAGAAGTAGGGTGGTTACTCAGCATTTATGCTGAAATGCACCCTATCAAAATTGATGCCGCATGAATAGCGATTCCACCATTGGCTAATAAATCACGGTACTTTCACCAAGCGCAATACCGTTCCGCTATGCTGAAAATGAACTTGGTACAATCCCGCCAACAGGTCTAATCTTTCTTTTTGGGCACCGTTTCCAGTATGGGAAATAGTAGAAACCACCCGTCCTTGTGCGTCATAAACTGTTATTTTTTGGGCAATCGAAGAAAAGAGGGTGATCGCCTCTGAGAAAGGGTTGGGATAAGCCGTTTCGGCCAGTAGGCTCTGTTGAATTTGGCGAACATCGCTGAATGCAAAAGCACCATCGTGGTCTTCTTGCCGTAGGCGGTAGTAAAGAATTGAGACAGGTGGTTCTTCATCTTCGAACCTATAGGTTGGTGCAGCCTCCGGACTTGCAATTTTGAACCCAATGTTTGCCCAGTTTTCCCCATTCACGGATCGTTGAATGGTAAAGCCTGCATTATCTATTTCCTGGGTCGTTCCCCAGTTGAGAAGTACCCTTTTACCAGTGCTTCGTTCTGCGGTGAAATAGCGCCAGCTTACGGGTAGGATTAAATCTTGTACGGTGATTACCGCATTACAACGACGAATATTCCCGCTGAGATCCCGTACCGTTAAAGTCACGGGGTTGGGACCAATATCAGCGGTCGTAAATGTTGATCGGTTAAGCGAAAAGAAGGCAATACCACAATTATCTGTCGAACCGTTGTTAATTGATACCGGGGCGATACTGGTGGGATTTCCAGTGAGCTCCAGGACGCGGTCCTGGCAACGGGCAACGGGGAGATTCCCATCAAAGGGAGTAACCGTCACCGTACAAGCGTCGGTGTTTCCGCTATTATCCGTTACTGTAAGCGTAATGGGAATAGCTACGTCTGCATCATCACAGTTAACAACGGATCGGCTAAGTACTTGGGAGACCACCTCTCCGCAGGCATCGCTTAAGCTGCTTCGGATTGAGCTGACGGGGATGGTGGCCATACCACTCTCTCCTATACCTACGACCGGTGTGACACAGGTAAGTACTGGCGCAACATTATCCCTAACCACTACATTGATATTGCAAAAAGCTATAGCACCGCTGCTACTGGCAACAATCATACGATGATCGAGGATGGTCCCAACGTCGGAGCAGTCCAATTCAATAAAGCGTTCAATTTGTCCGGCGATGATAAACCCAAAATCAGTTATTGTCTCCCCGACATCTACGCGGCGGTAGTTAGTGACTGAGCTCCCAAAAATTCGGGTATTGTCGGTGGAGATGCTTACAGAACCGTTGGTTCGACAAGCTATTTCGGTACCCGCTACGGACCGGAAGGCAAAATTAGCCCAACCGTCTTCGGGGCTATTGGTCGTCTGCAGGCCGGTGATGATGTCGAATTGTCCGATGCTGGCCGGGTTGATGAAAGAGCCACCTCCACCGCCGCCGCCGCCGTTAACGCCACTGGCGTAGTTTCCGCCGCCACCGCCGGAATAACCGCCGCCACCGCCGCCGCCGCCGCCCACAACACCTCGTCCAGTTCCTCCTCCTCCGTAGCCGAATCCACCGGTCCGGGTAAAGTTATTTGTCGTAGAGGCTCCGCCAGCGCCGCCAACTAGCCATCCTTTTCTGCCATGAATTACCTGCGTACTATTATTATTTCCGTTGGTTACATACCCCCCCCCAGCACCGCCATCACTTAGTCCCCACTCCCCTCCGGTACCATTGACACCGCCATCATTACCCCCTCCACCCGAAGTTCCACTAGTTCCGGTATTTCCACCACCGCCATTATCTCCGCCGGAACACCCAAAAAGGTCCCTATTGACACTTACTCCGCCACCACCACCTGCTACCGCCAAAACGACCCAACGATTACTTTGCTGGGTAATACTCGGCGTGACGATAGTGGATGTATTGTTCTGTGAGTAAATAATCCCTGTTCCACCGCCACCGCCGGCACCGCCATCATTTTGGTTACCGAAGCTATCTCCTCTGCCACCAACAATGAACCGGACATATCCCCCTGGTTGAAGTTGGTTTGTGCCAGTTCCAATACTAAACACTGCCCGCACAACGGCACCTTCTCCTCCTTTACGGTTACACGCATTGTGCTCCCCACCATCTCCTCCTTTGAGGTTAAACTCAATTCTGGTAGCTGATGTACCAGCAGGGATCTGGTATTCTACGTAGTCGCCACTAAAGGGAACGGAGGTAGTAATACCATTGGTTTGCATAATGGATTGTGCCGCTAGTGGTGTAAAAAAGGCATAAAAAACGATCGTTAAAACAGTAATAATAAAGCGCATAACCGGTGAATTTTAGTTCGTGGACAGTTATGCAAAGGTGCTAGGAGACAAAAGGGAAAAACGCGCCAATCTAGGTGAAAAACGGGCCAAATGCGCGGATAAGCCCAGTAAAAGTCGAGGGATCAGGCCTTCAAATAGCTGATGGGGCGCCGTCCGAACCGCTCTTCAAAAATCCGGGAAAAATATGTTGGTGTGCTGAAGCCGCTTGCGTGGGCTGCTTCCGCTACCGTCTTTATCTGTTTAGTTTCCAGCAACGCGCGGGCACGGTCGAGCTTGATCTCCAGCAGGTATTGTTTGGTGGAGAGACCGGTGGCAGCCCTCAAATGCCGCTGAAGGGTTCGCTTACTAATATGGCTACTGCTGGCCAAATACTCGGCGTTAAGGGGAAGTTGCTTTGCCAAGGCCTCTCTGGCCAGCACTTCGAGTTCTTTCAACCAGGCGGCATCGACAGACGGTGTCTCAACCGTGGCTGTCTCCCTCATGCGTACCCGACACAGCAGGTGGTGGATACGGAGCATCAACTCCTCGGCGGAGAAGGGTTTGTCCAGGTAATCATCTACGCCAAGGCGCAGGGCCTGCAAGCGGTCTTGCTCTGCCGTCCTTGCCGTTAGCATGACAACGGGAATTGCTGCCGTAGCCGGAGATTTTTTTAGTTCCTGGAGTAGTTCGTAACCGTCCATATCCGGCATCATGACATCGCTGAGAACGAGGTCGAACCTGGCATTACTCGAAGTGATAAGGTCCAGTGCTTTTCGGCCATCCGCTACGGCGGTACATCGATAGCGAGGTGACAGCAAACCCTCTAAAAGGTGGCGCATATCGGGATTGTCTTCTACCACTAAAACATGGCTTCCGGTCGTTTCTAAATTCGGCCAGTTGGCGACAAGCGCTTTGCCTTGCTCCTCTAATACCTCTACCTGCACCTGCGGCCGCGCCCCTTCCATACGGTTGATGGCAGGAAGCATTTGCTCCTTATGGGTTGCGTCTACTTCAATGGGTAAAACGAGTATAAAACTACTCCCAATCCCTTCCTCACTACTTACGGAAATACCTCCGCCCATACCCAAAGCCAGTTCCCGGACTAAAGCCAGGCCGATGCCGTTTCCGCCCTTGAGTTTTTTATCCGGGTTCTTCGTTTGAAAGAATCGATCAAAAATATGCGGAAGATCCTCGGGAGGAATCCCTTCTCCGGAGTCGGTGACCGACACCTTTAACTGATCACCTTCGGTCCTGCCGTGCACTTCAATACGGCCACCAGGTGGTGTGTATTTTAGCGCATTAGACAAGAGGTTGCCCATAATCTTATGGAAACCACGGGTGTCCAGCTGGATGGTGCGCGTAGGAAGTTCAACCCAATCAGCTATCAACTCAATATTTTGTTCTTCAGCGGCGGGACGAAACACGTCGAAGATAACTTCAAGCTCCCGTTGGACATCTACCCAAGTGACTTCCGGTATCCCCCCTCCGTTTTCCATGCTTGCCAAATCCAGGATGTCTTCAACTAACAGGATCAATTTTTCTGCATTTCGTTTAGCGATGTCCAAAGAATTCAGCGCAGTGGCATTAAGCTGGTTGGCCGTATTGGCGAGCAACCGATCTATTGGTAAAAGGATTAATGTAAGCGGTGTGCGCAGTTCGTGGGAAATATTGGTGAAAAACCGTGACTTCATTTCGTCCAACCTCGACAGCTCATTTCGTTGTGTAGTGATCGTATTGTTTTGCTCCGCCAACAGCGTAGTTTTTCGCTGTACGATACGAGTAGTTCGATAGGCCAATAATGTGATCAGCACCAGAATTGCCGCCAGCCCAATAAAAATATTTCGGAGCAGTTGCTGCCGCTTAGCTTCTACCGCTAAAACCGTTCTTTCCTTGTCAAACCTGGCCTGAACAGCAAGGTTTTCTTTTTCATAAGCGTACTCTGCCTGCTGAAGGGCAAGTTGCCGGGTAGTTTCCACGCCCACCAGGGAGTCCCGGTAAACAATATATTTCTCATAAAAAGCTAGCGCAGTGCTACTCCGGTTCAGTGATTTATTAGCACGGTATAGGCAAAGGCAACTAAGGGCGACTTGCTTAACATTACTAGCCTGGTGGGCAAGGTCTAGCCCTTTCCGACAGTGATCAATGGCTTCGTTTGGTCTATTAGTTAAGTTAGCGGTACGCCCCAACGTACCATAGGTGGACGCTATATCTTCGATCAGTCCCAGTTGCTGCCGATAGGCCAGACTTCTTAGGAAAAAATCTTTGGCTTGCCCATAATCTTGCAGGCTGAGATAAGTATTCCCAAAGCTTTGAAAAACATTGGCCAGCCGTCCCTTATTTCCAGATTTTTCTACTATTGGCAAGGCCCGATTTAAATAATCAAGAGAAAGTGTATACGCTTCCAGACTATGAGCTACGGCGGACAGGTTAATCAGAACGCTGGCTACACCCTGCTTAGACTGAAGAGTGCTATATATTGTCAAAGCCCGTTCATAATATGTTTTGGCTTCTTCGTTATTACCGATATTGAGGTATAATGACCCCAAGGAATTTAACATGCCAGCCATTTGCAAGGAACTGTCCTTACCTATTGCCGTAAGATGATCCATGCCTTGTTTATAAGTTGCCAGAGATTCAGCAATACGTCCTTTTTTACGGAGAATATAGGCAATGCGTTTATAGCTGCCGGCAATATACTTGTTGTCCTCCAGGCCCTGTTGCAGCACAAGCGCCTGGCGACTGATAGTAAGGGCTTCTTCCATCTTCCCCACTTTAATCATCCAATCTGCTTCTTTGGCCAACCCCAGGTGCTGCCATTTCATGTTTCCCAGTTCAAGTCCTAAGTTGTATTGTTCGTGTGCGTAATAGATGGAACTATCCGGTTGTTGGCGGAAAAGCTGATCGGCAAGAATCTGATTCAGGGCGATGAAACGTACCGTATCGTTTTCATTTGCATTCTTCCATATTCCCAGTAAACTGTCCCGAATGCCTGACTGAGCTTTTGCCTCCTGGTTAAACCCAGCCAGGAAAGAAATGAACAATATGGCAATCCAACGAATCATGGCTAATCGGTAATTTCGTGTAAAAGGTAAATGGAGTTCCTGTCAAAACCAATTGTCCCGATCGATATCGCTTAAACTATCGAAAATACATTATCGAACTGTCAATAAAACAAAAGCCCCAACCACCAGTACTGGCAGTTGGGGCTTTCTCTATCTCGCTTTCGGTTATCCACCGAAATCATCAAAGGCGATGTTTTCGTCTGGCACACCAAGCTCATCCAAGGCCTTGATGACCGACTGGTTCATCATCGGAGGGCCACAGAAGTAGTACTCGATCTCTTCCGGCTCGGGGTGCTTAGAGAGGTACTGCTCCATTACTACGGGCATAATGTATCCTTTGAAGCCGTCACCCGCAGCGTCAATGTCTTCCTTGACTTTCCAATTGTCTTCGGGCTGGGGGTTGTCCAGTGCGACGTAGAACTTAAAGTTAGGAAACTCTTTTTCGATCTCGCGGAACTGGTCGATGTAGAACAGCTCGCGCTTGGTCCGCCCGCCGTACCAGTAAGAAACCTTACGATCAGTGGTCTTGAGGGTATGGAACAAGTGGAAAAGGTGGCTGCGAAGCGGGGCCATACCGGCACCACCGCCAACGTAAACCATCTCTTTTTTAGTCGGCTTAATGAAGAACTCTCCGTAAGGACCGGAGATCGTCACCTTATCACCTGGCTTCTGGTCGAAGACGTAACTGGAACAAACGCCTGGGTTAACGTCCATCCAGCCGTTCTTCTTACGGTCAAACGGCGGCGTGGCGATACGAATGTTGAGCATGATGATGTCGCCCTCCGCCGGGTGGTTGGCCATGGAGTAGGCACGGAATTGCTCTTCGTCGTTGACCATCTTGAGGTCCCACAACTTAAAGTTATCCCACTCGCTTTGGAACTTTTTCGGGTCATCGCCATGGTGTTCGGGGTGCCCCTCAATGTCTATGTTCTTAAAATCGACAGTGACTACCGGTACATCGATCTGGATATAGCCTCCAGATTCAAAATCCATCGTCTCGCCTTCCGGCAGCTGTACTACAAACTCCTTAATAAAGGAAGCCACGTTGTAGTTGGACTTAACCGTACATTCGAACTTCTTGATGCCGAAGATTTCTGCGGGAATCTGAACCTCCATGTCTTCACGCACCTTCACCTGACAAGCCAGGCGTTTGTGCTCCGCTACTTCACGACGGGTGAGGTGATTGAGTTCAGTTGGGAGTACATCACCACCGCCGGAAGGGATATGACACTCACACATTGCGCAAGTACCACCACCGCCACAGGCAGAAGGCAGGAAGATATTTTGGTCGGAAAGTGCGGAGAGCAGATTGGTTCCCGGCTGAATCATCAGCGGGTTTTCCGTATCGCCGTTTACGACGATTTTGACCTCTCCCTGGGGGACAAGGCGCTTGCGAGCGACCAGCAGCAAAGAAATTAGCGCCAGTACTACCGCAGTGAAGATCAAAACCGCAAAGAGAATCGTAGTCATCTTATTCGGTGTTTAAAGGTTGAAAACCGCCAAAAGGGAAGTTTCATTTATTGTAAAAGCTAAAGCCGGAAAGTACACCGGTAGTTCAGCAATTTGTGTCAAAAAAAAGGAATAAGGATAGCAGGGATAAAAGGGAGGTGATTACTCCCCTTACTCCTTTTCTTCCTTTTGCCTTTACTTAGCCGGGCTCCAACCTCCGAACACCGCCGGATCGATACCCGAGAGCGAAAGGAATGCCAGGCCCATAAGGCCGGTAAGCAGGAAGGCCATACCGAGACCGCGCAGCGCAGGAGGCACGTTGCTGTAGCGGATGCGCTCCCGGATAGCGGCAATAGCGATGATGGCCAGGAACCAACCGAAACCACCTCCGAGGCCGAAGGCTACGGATTCAGACAGGTTGTACTCACGGCTAACCATAAAGAGGCTACCACCAAGGATGGCACAGTTTACCGTAATCAACGGCAGGAAGATACCAAGAGCCGCATATAGGCTGGGGCTGAACTTCTCCACCACCATTTCTACCAGCTGTACCATTGAAGCAATTACCGCGATAAAGACAATGAACCGCAGGAATTCTACTTCGAAGCTAACCAGCAGGTATTCGTTGATCAACCAGTTAATCGGCATCGTGATGCCAAGTACGAAGATCACCGCCAGACCAAGACCAAAGGCCGTTTTAAGGGATTTGGATACGGCCAGGAAGGAACACATGCCCAGGAAGTAAGCCAGGATCATGTTCTCGATGAACGCCGACCGGATAAAGATATTTATGAAATCGCCCATTAGGAGTGATTGTTAATTGTTAATTGGAAATTCTTGATTGTTAATTGATCGTTCTCAACTGGAGGTGTCTGATTTACAATCACCAATCAAGAATTAACAATCATTAAGAAATGTCGACCAGTTTCGGGTTACGTGAACGCTGAATCCAAATCAGGACAGCAATGACAAACATGGCGGCGACAGACATAACCATCAGGTTGTTGTTGGCGTACCAGCCAAAGAAGGTGTTACCCCACTGGCCGGCGGTAGCCGTATCGATCCAGTATTGAGGGCCTGCACCAATGATGTTCATCGCTATGCCGGAACCGGCAAACAAGCTGCCTTTACCGAAAATTTCCCGCACGGCACCAACCACAACAAGGATCAGTCCGTAGCCAAGGCCGTTACCGATGCCATCAAGGAAAGACCGCCAGGGCTTATTGGCCATTGCGAATGCTTCCAGGCGGCCCATCACGATACAGTTAGTAATGATCAAACCGATGTAAACCGAGAGTTGCTTATAGACCGGGTAGTTGATGGCCTTGAGTGCTTCGTTCACCAGTGTTACCAGCGTAGCGATGATAACCAGCTGCACGATAAGACGGACAGCCTTCGGGATCGTATTCCGGAGGATGGAAGTTGCCAGACTGGAGAAAGCACAAACAAAAACTACCGCCACCGCCATTACCAGCGACGGGTAGATGAGTGAGGTTACGGCCAGTGCAGAACAAACGCCGAGTACCTGAATGGTGATCGGGTTATTGTCCAGCAACGGGTCGGTCAATAATGCCTTTTCTTTTTTGCCAAACAAGGGTTCCTTTTCGGCGACTTTAGCTTCGGTTGATGTAGCCATAATATATGGTTGTTGTTCGTCGGTGGGGTAAACCGTCGGGGCTTTTTATTGGAGGTTCATGCTGGTGGGGCCTTCGGCGTCCTCCATGTAAGGTTCGTAGGCTTTGAGGCCATCGTAGAGCATTTTGGTCACGCCGTCGGCAGTAACCGTGGCACCGCTGAGGCCGTCCACTTCGTGCTCCATATCGATGGCACCGCCCTTACGGACGTAGACGGAGACATACTTGTCACCATCGTAAATTTTCTTGCCGACAAACTGCGCCTTCCACGCATTATTGTCTTTGATTTCGGCACCGAGGCCCGGGGTTTCACCAGCGTGGTCGAAGGAAACGCCGGCTACGGTGTTCATGTCTTCCTCCAGGGCGATGTTGCCCCAGATTGCGTCCCACAGACCAGAGCCGCGTACGCTGAAGATATAGAAAGACTTACCGTCAAG
The DNA here is from genome assembly GCF_000373105.1 of Neolewinella persica DSM 23188. Lineage (GTDB taxonomy): Bacteria > Bacteroidota > Bacteroidia > Chitinophagales > Saprospiraceae > Neolewinella > Neolewinella persica. The sequence continues at coordinate 126,599 of NZ_KB890414.1, forward strand.
CGACACCTCGTAAACGGGGTACATACGCTCGGCTTCTGGCTTCTTGCGTTCCTTGGCCATGTCGACATCAATCGCCTTAATGCTCTCAACGGAAGCTCCATCGGCGGTAACAACTGCCTGTTCTACCTGCTTTTCGAAAATGTCCAGCACTTCCTGATCGGACAAGCTGGCAACGGCTTTCCCGGCTTCCTCCAGTGGAGTAGCAATGGCCTCAAGGATCTGTCGCTTGTTGAAGATGTCTTCGTTCTTGGAAGCAATTGGCTCGAGAACCACCTTTGAACCGGCCAGCAGCAGTGCAACTACTACGGTCATGACCAAAGCAAAAATATAGATGTATCTGGTACTCATGGTTATTAGTTTTTAGTTCTTTAGCTGGGCGAGGCCGCAGGTACAAAAAGGTTTTTTGTAGGCGCAAGGTTCGTAACACCGTTCCTTGCTTTAGTCCTTTTCATTGCACCTGCGTTCTCGCCATATAACGCCTGACGAGGTTACTTTATGTAGTTGCCCCGCGCCTAAAAGAAGTATCGTGTAAAGCTCCCGACTTCGTAGCCGCCGAATCAGCATCATAAATGTGCGTGGCTCCACGCATCGTGATCAACTCTTTGCGTTGTTCGGCCATTGCCGACGTACGCTTGGCGCGGCGGTTCATATTGGCCTCGTAGACGTAGTGGTCGATAAGCGGAGCGAAGGTGTTGAGCAGCAAAATGGAAAGCATCCAGCCTTCGGGGTAAGCCGGGTTCATCACGCGAATGATGAGACCGATGAAGGCGATCAGAAAACCGTAGATCCACTTACCCGTGGGGGTGTCCGCACTGGAAACCGGGTCGGTAGCCATGAAGGTAATCGCAAACAGGAAGCTGCCCATGATCATTTGGTAGTACCACGGGATGGCCATGAACTTGAAGACGCCGGGAGTGTCCGCCGTCAATTCGGCAGGAGAAATAGCATTCATCATAAGCGCACAGACCACGAAGCCGATCAGGCCGCCGAAGATCACGCGATAATCCGCAATTTTGGTTACAATCAGGAAGACCATACCGATAATGATCAACGGCACACTCATTTCACCAATAGAGCCGGGGATACCGCCCCAGAACATCTGGTCCGTAGAGTACACTGCTGTCACGCCTTCCCAACCTTCTTTAGCAGCAATGCCAAGCGGTGTTGCTCCGGTCCAACCGTCAACAACAGCCGCGCCACCAGCACCGAAGGTGCTGCCGCCGAAGAAGCCGAAGATCGAATCAAAGACACCGTAGATCCAGCCATAGGCCTGGCCAAAGTGCTCGGTGCCTACCTTCTCAATACCCGCAATCCAAACTTCATCGCCGGAAATAGTAGTAGGGTAAGCAAAGAAGATGAACACACGTGCGAGCAGGGCAACGTTCCAAATGTTCATACCCGTCCCACCAAAGGCTTCTTTACCGAGGATAACGGCAAAAGCAATGGCGATGGCGAGCCAAAGCAATGGAATATCGGGTGGCATGATCAAGGGAATCAGGGCACCAGAAACCAGGAAGCCTTCCTCTACGCTGTGTCCCTTACGGGCAGCATAGATGAATTCGATTCCCAGACCGACGACGTGCGTTACGATGAAGATCGGGATGATCTTGATCAGACCATACACGAGCTTGAGGTGAAAACCCTCCAGTAAACCGGTGTGCTCTCCCAACGATACGAAGTGCTGGTGACCAATGTTCCAGGTACCAAAAACGTAGAGCAACTGGAGCGCAAGTACCACGTGCACCATCAGGCGCTTAAGGTCCATGCCATCCTTGATGTGCGTCCCGCCCGTTGTAACGGTATCGGGTTGGAAGAGAAAAGTGTAAAAGGCGTCGAAAGTCGTGTGGGCCAATTTATTCTCCTTGGCCGGCTCAAACTTTTTGACGAAATCGTGTAATGCTTTCATATTGCTATTCTAGCTGAGACGACCGAGAGGCCGCCGATTGTTCTTAATTTATCCCTGTGCAATCATCGTGTCGAGCCCTTCACGCAAAATTCGCTGCAGGGGCTGCTTGGAAACACAGGCGAATTCCGCCAGGGCCACATCTTCTTCCACAAGTTCGTAGATACCAAGTCCTTCCATCGATTCGAAGTCGTTGACCATGATCGATTTCATGAGCTGCTGGGTGTAAACATCCATGGGCATTACCTGCTCATAGACATTGTTGACCACAAAGGCACGTTTTTCACCGTGGGTGTTGGTCGTAGCCGCAAAATCACTGAACGTCGGAATGGTAGCTGAAACCGAAGCCCGTGGCTTAAGTGGTAGCAACCAGCCGAAAATCTCTGCTTCGTTGCCTTCCGCCAGAACCGTGATTTGATCATCGAAGAAACCGAGGTAACCGTCGGTACCAACAGCATCGCCGGTCAGGACATCCCCGCTGATAACGCGAGCGTTCTCGAGGGTTTCACCTTTCAGCAAATCGCCGATGTTGGCACCAGCGTACGTACGGACGTGGCGCGGGTTGCTCAGGGGAGCTCCGGCGAGCGCAATCACACGCTCGGTGGAGTAACGACCGTTTTTGAACAGCTCACCGAGGAGGATGACGGAGTTGACGTCAAGGGTCCAAACGGTATTCTCACCGTTGCCAACCGGGTGGATGTGGTGCATCTGTACACCAACGTTGCCAACCGGATGCTTCCCCATGAAGTAACGGTGCTCCGCACCGTTGACCCGGCTAAAGCCCGTTTCTGCGGGCTCCCGCCCGTCGAGACCAAGGTAAACGATACCTGGCGTAAGGCGGTTCAGCAGGTCGATACCTGCCTGGAAAACATCTTCACGACCAGCCAGCTGTAGTTTGCTGTCGGGTGCCAGGGGCGCTGAATCAAAAGTAGACACGAAAATGTCACGGGGCGTCACCTCCGGATCTGCAATAACATTATAAGGACGTTGCCGGATGGCAGGCCAGGCACCGCTTCCCAACAGAAACTCGACGAGTTCCTCACGGGTAGCGTTTGCAGCAGGAACATCGTAGCTACGGCTTTCCTGTTCCTTGCCTGCCAGGATAACGATGCTGGCAATGGAACGCTTCAGGCCACGATTGATCTCAATCACCTCACCACCAACGGGGGAGACGAATTTGATCCGGTCCATCTTTTTATCGTAGAAGACCACATCGCCGGCTTTGACAATGTCGCCAACTTCAACGACCACCTTAGGGATGGGCATCAGGCCGGGAAAATCTGGTGGCATGATGGCAAAGCGAACGGCCTGCACGTCGGTATCGATAGATTTAGCAGCCACGCCTTCCAGCGGGATGTCAAAACCTTTGTTCAGTTTATAGCTGTGCTTCCCGTCCAGGTAAGCCGGTGCCTTCTTACTGAACAGCTCGTTGAGCCTTGGGTACAGCCCCATATTGGCCTTTTCACCGTTGATGCCGGATTCGTTGGACTCGATAACCATGAAGTTATCCGCCACGCTGATCACGATAAAAAAGAAGATGAGCAGAGCTACGGCAGCAAGGCCGTAAAAGAGCATGTTTCCGCCACCAGCCGAAGCCTGAGACTGAAAAGAAAGGTTGACCAATGCCATCAGAGCGAGGCTACCGATCAGTCGCTTAAGAGATTTCATACGCTTGATTGCGTTAAAACTAAGATAAGAGGCTGAGATCAGCCCGAAAATGCTCGAAAAACCGCCATTTTATTAGGAGGTTTTCGAGTTTGCCGCAAAGTTACAACTTCAGAAGGTTCTAAGCTAGAAAGTTAGGCGCATGTTGAACCGCAGCTACTATTTAGATTGAATATAATTAAGGCCACTACTTGGAAGTCTTCCCGGGCGCGGACGCAGGTGCCTTAGGAAAAATTCAGGAGCAGGGTAACCATAATCTCCGCCCATTGCATTGTTGACCATCTGCCCGGCTTACCAATCTCACCCCTGCACCTGCGTCCGCGCCCGGTACTTCTTTAAACATCTGGTAACAACTCCCCCTTCCCGTGTCATTAATCACCGTCCGGTAATTGTCCAACGCCACAAATCGTCCAACAATGGAAAGGGTGTATCTTTGGTATGTTTTTAAGATTCCCTATTCCATAGTCCCTGCCCATATGAGATTTTCTGCCTTTTTGCTGCGTACCAGCCTGCTCGGTCTTTTTGTACTTTCCAGCCTCCTTAACCTTTCCGCCGCCGACTATTACTGGATCGGCGGGACCGGCAACTGGTCCGACATCAGCCACTGGGCTACGACCTCGGGAGGCGTCACCACCCACGCACAAGCCCCCGGTTCGGACGACGACGTTTATTTTGACGCCAATTCCTTTACTGGCCCCGGCCAAACGGTGACCCTAAATACGGACATCATCTTTTGCCGGAATCTCGACTGGCGAGGTGCTACAGGCACTCCTACCTTTACTGGAGGACGCAGCGTAACCGTCATGGTCTACGGTTCCCTGGAACTGATCCCCGCCATGACCTACACGATGAATGGCAGCATCGTTTTTACCGGAGACCTGCCGGACAACACCGTTAACTTCAGCGCCAATTTAGCTGGAACGAACCTCACCTTTTCGGGTGGTGGTGACTGGACGCTGACCGGCCCCGTTGCGGTAGACAGTACGCTTTTTTTCAACGAAGGCACGTTGAGCACCGACGGCCAACCCGTAACCACCGGCTATTTTCGCAGTGACACGGACGCCAGCCGGACACTGAATTTGGGTGCCTCCCGCCTCACCATCCGTAAAAACACCTGGCGGCCTTACCCGGAGGCCTATGCCACCATCACCTGGCCTTCATTATGGATCGATGCCCGTAACCTGACACTGGATGCCGGCACCTCCACCGTTACCTTAAGGGGCAACCGAACGGATCTTTATTTTGAGGGTCCGGGCACGCTCGCTTTCAACGAAGTCGTCCTCGATGCAGCTATGGGTAATTCCCGCCTGATCCGGTGGGGCGATCAAAACGGTTTTGGCACCGAGCCTACGGTCAGTTTCGCCCGGTTGGATCTGTTCCATCGTACGGAACTGAGCGGAAGCTACGCCTTTGATCAACTGGAATTGCATCCTGGCCAGCAGTACCGCTTCCGCAGCGGAGACACCTTCACCATCGGCGACCTGGTGGCCGTGGGAGATTGCCAGGGAGACATCGATCTGGGCGGAACGGACGCCGGAACGCCGGCCATCTTCACCTCCTCTGCTCCAATCACGGCCGATTTCGTAACCCTGAGTTCACTACAAGCCGGTGGAGCGGGCAGCTTCACTGCCAATAACGCCATCGACCTGGGCGGCAATACCGGTTGGACACTGAACCAACGGCCTACGTCGGATTTCTACTGGATCGGTGGCACCGGGAACTGGAACGACCCGATGCATTGGTCGGCCACCAGCGGTGGCCCGGCCAGCGGCTGCGTCCCTTCGCTGGCCGATGATGTTTACTTCGATGGCAATTCCTTCTCCGCCACCGGGCAGACCGTAAACGTCAACATAGAAAATGCTGGTTGCCGCAATATGAGCTGGGCGGCGGCGACCTTCCGCCCCTTCTTTGCCGGGCCCGACGATCACCGAATGCGGGTAGCAGGGTCACTTGCCTTTACGCAAAACATGGAGCATACTTTCGCGGGGAGCTACTTCTTCACTTCCAGCATGATGGGTAATACCCTGACCAGTGCCGGCCAGGACTTCAACCAGGACGTCACCTTCGAGGGGAGTGGTGAATGGACGCTTACCGATAGCCTCCACGTCGAGTACTTCCTGTACTTCCGCTCTGGGACACTACGGACCAACGACCAGGCGGTAAACACCAACTTTTTCTGGGCCAATACCAGCGACGTAAGGGAGCTCTATTTGGGAGGTTCATACATAACGCTGGAATCCCGGAACAACATTTATTTCTACTCCGAAATGCAGTTACTGGCTGATAACCTGACTTTCGACGCCGGCACCTCGGTCATCGAGTTTACGGGCGGCTACAACGGAGGACTTTATGCTTACGGGAACGGGGCCTTGACCTTAAACGTAGTCCTTTTCAGCTCCACTTATGGTTCCTTGTATCAGTCCATCTTCGATCCAGCAAACCCTTCTCCGCTTGCTGTCGATTCCCTGCTCTATTATAACTCCGGATCACTGGGCGGGGAGAATAACATCAATTACCTCTACTTCCAGCCCGGCCGTACTTATGAACTGGCCAACGGCAGCACGCAAAACATAACGGAGCTCGACGCCGGTGGAAGCTGCGACGCAGGTCACACTAACATCATTCATTCTTACCCTGAAACGACTTCCTCCATCAGCCTGCCGCCCGGTCAAAGTTTTGACCGGCTATTCTTGCAGGGCATTACCGTCACGGGCGGTGCGCCAGCGATCGCCAATAACTCTGTAGACGGCGGTGGAAATTCTGGCTGGACGATCAATGAAGAAGCCAGCCGGACCCTCTACTGGGTAGGTGGTGACGGTGATGGTGACTGGTTCGACCGGGCTCACTGGTCCCTGACCTCCGGCGGGATGGGGGGAGAATGTGTTCCCACTCCGATTGATGATGTTATTTTCGACGAGGGTAGCCCGCTTTCGCCGGGCATCGGCTTCAGCGTGATCAACGGCACCACCAACACCGTCTTTTGCCACAACATTGACTGGACTGCAGGGCTTACCGTTCCGGTTTATTTTCAGGTTAATCAACTGCGGGTCGCGGGTAGCTTTACCAACCGTTCCACAGCCCTAAATTTTCAGTCTAACCCCGTCATTTTCTACGGAGCCGAAGATCAAACCATTACCACTGGCGGGATACGTTTTTACCAATTCATAATGCGGCCGACCGGCACTTATACCTTCCTCGATGATTTGGAAGGGGAAGACATCGTCCACCAAACCGGTACCGTCAACTTCGCCAACCAGCTGGCAGAACTACGGCACATCAGGGTAGAATTCAGTGTCAACCCCAAATTCCTAAATCTGGGAAGTACACACTTCAAAATATACGGTGAAACAGATCCTTACATCCGCGGGCTGTACGTGTACAGCGATTCTAAAGTTACCATTGACCCCGGCACTTCTTTACTGGAATTTACTGGTTTTAATGCCGACATAGACGCTGGCATCCCCATTAACCTGAACAATGTTCTATTCAGCAATGCCGGAGGCAACGGAAAAATCCAGGCGGAATTCGTTCCGTCAAGCGCCGTTATGGCCAACGCTGTCGTCTTCAACGGAAACGGCCAGGTGGACCTGGCCATGACCACCGACACCCTGATTATGGCCCCGGGAAAGTCTTACGTATTCCGGGCTAACAAAACCCAGTTCATCAATAAATACTGGCAGGTTATAGGAAACAACTGTACACCTATCTCCCTGCAATCAAGCATACTGGGCACTGCCGCTACGGCAAGCATGCCGGTACAGGGAGAGATTCTTGCTGATTTCATCCAGATGCGAGACATTACCGGGGTGGGCGGGGCCAGCTTCCTGGCAGGCTCACGGAGTACGGACATTGCCAACTCTAACCTTAACTGGGTCTTCGAAACTGCTCCGGAATTCGAAACTGTAGGTTTCTTAGGGGAGGATCAAACACTGTGTGCTGGTGGAGATGTAACCCTTAATGCCTATAATTTCAGTCCGGGAGAAACCTACCGCTGGCAGGATGGCTCGACCGACACCACCTTCACCGCCAGCGCGGCAGGTACTTACGCTGTGGAGGTAACGTTTCAGACAAGTTGTGTTATCAGAGACAGTATTACCGTACTCGATGCCGCGGATTTTGAAGTTGCACTGCCTGATGACCCCGTCATCTGTGCCGGCGATACCCTGATCCTGAGCGGAGATGCCGGCATTAACTCCGCCGACTACCTCTGGCAAGACGGCAGTACCTCCCCTACCCTGGCCGCCTTTGCCACTGGTTTCTATAAATTAGTGGTCGATTTAGGTGGGTGTGAAAAATCCGACAGTACGTTGGTCACCGTTACCGATCTGCCAACCGTCACCCTGGGGCAGGACCAGGTAGCCTGTGATCAGGAGGATTTTACGCTAACTGCTAACGTCAGTGCCGAAAGTTTCCAATGGCAGGATGGCTCAACGGGCACAACTTTCACCAACGACCAGCCCGGTTTTTACTGGGTGGAAGCCTTAAACGGTGCCTGCCCCGTCCGGGACAGCGTTGAGGTGACCTACGTTACGCCAACGACCGTTGACCTGGGCACCGACACGACCTTATGCGTTGCCAACCAGTTCACCCTAAATGCCGGAGCCCCAGGGTATGATTACACCTGGCAGGACGGTAGTGGCGGACAGAACTTTACGGCCGTTGCCAGCGGACAATACTTCGTAGAAATCGATACGGCCGGCTGTACTTCCTCCGACACGATAAACCTGGTCTTCCCGGACCTGCCCGTTATCGACGTCGTTGACGGCTACGAGATCTGTGACGGTGAGACGTTCCGGCTCGTCACCCAAACGCCTGCTGACGCAATTCGGTGGGACAACGGGCAGAACGGCTCTGAGTTCGTGGTCACCGTCGGCGGCAACTTCTCCGTGTCCATGGATTTTGGCACTTGTACGGTAGACAAACCATTCCAGGTAGACTTTCTCGCGCCGCCGGTGGTAGAGCTTGGCCCGGACGTAACGGAATGCGAAGGCATCCCAGTAGTACTCGATGCCGGGATGACCGGCGTTTGGCAAGACGGCTCAACGGCAGCGACCTTCAGTACACTGATGCCCGGTGAATTTAAAGTGGTTGTCACCGACGGTCCTTGTATGGTAGCAGATAGCCTGAACGTGACCTTCCTGGCCGCCCCGGAATTCTCTCTCGGCGACGATCAACTTGCCTGCGAGGGTGAAGTCCTCAACGTAGCCGTCACGCCCAACAACCTGGGCATCATATTCTGGGACGACGGGTTGGATGTCGCAAACCGATCATTCACGAGCTCCGTACTCCACTGGGTCGAAGTAGAAGACGCCAATGGCTGTATTACCCGGGACTCGGTTCAGCTTACCTTCCAGGCACCTCCGGAGCTGGAATTAGGGCAGGACACGACGGTTTGTGACGATCGGCCTTACCTACTTACCCCCCTGGCCGGACCGGGTAACCTCTCGTGGCCCGACGGCAGTGCCAGTCCCGAATTCGAAGTGATATCCCCTGGACCTCTTGTCGCGACCCTGGACGATGGCGTATGTTTGGTCAGGGACACCGTGATCATTACCCAACGAGAATGTTTAGACTTCAAGGCTTATATGCCGACAGCCTTCTCTCCCAACTTCGATGGTGTCAACGATGAATTTCGTCCGGGAACTAACCCTCGGATCGAAATCATTTCCTATCGAATGGAAGTTTTTGACCGTTGGGGAGGACTGCGTTTCGCCTCAGATGACATCACCAATGGCTGGGACGGAATGGATGCAGGTCAGGCAGTAGAAATGGGCGTGTACCTCTACAGCATCGAACTTACCTATCGGGATGACCGGGGGGTTGGTTCTGCGGTGATTGGGGGGGACGTTACGGTAATAAAGTAGGTGATGGCTATAATGCCTTTTTCATCCGGTGTATCTTTTGCTGACGTAGTCGTAAAAGTTTATCGGATGTATAAAAGGTGGTAGAGCACGCGATTAGACACATCGGATGAACTTCCATCCGGCTGCGCCAGGCTGGAAGATGCATCCGATGAGCGAACCGCTGTATTTCGCGAAATCTAAAATTCTAACTACCCTACATCCGATGAGCGCGTCGCATTAACCAGCATTAAAAGCCATACTCTTCCGAATCTGCTCCGTCCGTTCGGGCCCAACAAATTTATTGCACAAGTAAAGGCCCAATGGAAGGGAGGAGGCAACGGCTCCTGCAGTAATTATCCCGTCATCTTCTACAATGACTTCTTTTTCAACGACTTCGCCGCAATAGGGGCGCAGTGCTGGGTATTCATTAAAGTGGGTAGTGGCCTTCCGCCCGTTCAGGAACCCAGCGGCGCCCAGCAGCAGAGCGCCGGTACAAACGGAGGTTTTGAGGGGGACCGGGGCGGCAGTCCTCAGCCAATTCATAAAAGTGGGGTCGTGTTGCAGTTCACGGGTGCCGAAGCCGCCGGGGACAAAAATGAGGTCGTAGTCGCTGAGGTCCGGTAAGACGCGGTCCATAACTATTTTCAGGCCGAAGTTATCGTGAACCTGTGGGGAGATCCCACACAGGTCCCAGGTAAAACCAGGCAAATGGCCCTGGGACTGGAGTCGGCTCAGGGGATCGTAGAAGCCGATAAAGTCGAGCAGGGTGAGGTTATCGTAGAGGATGTAGGCGGCTTTCATGGGCGGGGGCGCGGGTGCAATGAATGGGTTTCAGATAGCAAGGTACGGTGAGTTGCTGCTTGAGGACCGGAGTTAAAACCAATTCCTGGCTACTCGTTTTCCAATTCTTGTCTATCTTCCCTCCACATATTCATAACTACATTCATGCAAATCAAACAACTTTTACTCCCTGCCGCCCTGCTTCTGCTGGCGGCCTGCGGAGGGCCGGGCACTGCTTCCACCGATTCTCCCGCTGCACCTGCGTCCGCGCCACCACTAACCCCTACAGAAAAGAAGGCCGGCGATTGGACCCCACTTTTCAACGGAACCGACCTTTCCGGCTGGCATACCTACGGCAAAGAAGGTGTGGGTGCTGCCTGGAAAATTGACGATGGTGCCATCCACCTTGACGTAGCCAACAAAGAAGGCTGGCAGGCCGAAGGCGGCGGTGACATCGTGACCGACAAAGCCTACGCTAACTACGAATTGGAACTGGAATGGAAAATCGGTGAGTGCGGTAACAGCGGCGTCATTTACAACATCGTTGAACTCGATGAATACGACTACCCCTGGCTTACCGGCCCGGAAATGCAGGTGCTGGACAACAAGTGCCACCCCGATGCCAAGATCAAGACCCACCGTGCCGGAGACCTTTATGATTTCATCTCCGTTGCGGAGGAGAATGTAAAACCAGCTGGCGAGTGGAACATGGCCAAACTGGTCGTTACCGACGGTAAAGTTGAGCACTGGCTCAACGGCAAAAAGCAGGTTGAATACGTCAACAAAGGCCCGGAATGGGAAGCGATGATCGACAAGTCGAAGTTTAAGGACTTTGACGCCTTTGGCATGTCTACCTCCGGCAAAATTTCCCTCCAGGATCACGGCGACGCGGTCTGGTACCGAAATATCCGGATTCGGCAACTTGGAGAATAGTTGAGTAGTGAGTAGTAGGTAGTCCCCCGGCACACGTGCTATACGGAACTACCTACTACTCACTACAGGCTATTCACTCCCCACTAACCAATCTACCTATTTTACACTTCCATCTTCAAAAAAGCTTAAACACATGTCTACTACCACGACTAAAACGTTTGCGGACGTGCCGGCGAACCGCGACCGGCTCTTTTTTGCCAGTTGTATGGCCCTTGTCGTCACTTCGATGACCTTCGCCATCCGAGCGGCTACCCTTAAAGACTACACCTCTGATTTTGGTCTTTCCGATGCGGAGAACGGGCAGGTTGCCTCCATGGTATTCTACGGTTTCCCCGTTGCCATGCTGATTGGAGGTTTTCTTTACAATCAACTCGGCCCCAAACTGCTATTGTTGGTAGCCTTCGTCTGCCACTTAATAGGTCTGACGCTGTGGTTTACCTCCTCCGGTTATTGGGGACTGATGGGTTCAACATTCCTTGTTGGATTTGCTAATGGTTCCGTGGAAGCAGCCTGTAACCCCTTGGTTGCAGACATGTATCCTGACAAGAAAACCCAGATGCTGAATAGATTTCATGTTTGGTTCCCGGGAGGATTAGTGATCGGTAGCCTGATTGCTTACTTCTTTGGTGGATCCCTGGGGTGGGAAATGCTAGTAGCTGTTGCCCTGGTACCAACCCTGATCTACGGTGCCCTAATTTTTGGGCAGACTTTCCCGAAAACCCAGAACATCGTCGGTGATATGGGAGAGAACATAAAAGGAGTGCTGACGCCGCTTTTCATCATCATGGCGCTTATTATGACTGTCACTGCGACCACCGAATTTGGTGCAGGCCAATGGGTAGACCGAATCCTGGGTAGTTCCGGTGCTCATCCGATGATTCTATTAGGGCTTACTTACGGCGTGATGGCTCTTGGCCGTTTCTTCGCCGGGCCAATTGTTCATCGTTTTAACGCGGTGGGAGTCTTGCTGCTATCTGCCATATTATCCGTGATAGGATTATATATTCTGGGCAATTTTACCGGAGGTATGGTTTATATCGGCGCTATTGTATTCGGCTTAGGTATATGCTATTTCTGGCCGACAATGCTTGGCTTCACGGCGGAGAACATTCCAAAGTCCGGTGCCCTCGGACTTGCCTTAATTGGCGGAGCGGGAATGCTTGGTGCCGGAATATGGCAGCCATTTATTGGAGGATGGATTGATAATTACCGGGGGGAAGCTTTGCGGGAAAACCCTGAATTGGTTGAGCAAGTAAGTAACTATTACCAGGAAAATCCTGACGAATTAGCGACAATTGAAAACCTTCCCGAGGAGGGAAATGACCGTACTCTGTCGCTTTATACGGCATATACAGGAACTCGTACCGGGTTGATGGAAGATTTAGCAGGTGAAGATCCTAATTCCGCCGAAGCAATGGCCATTAAACAAGAATTAGAACCGGCCAATGAGGTAGAACTCGCTGCGGGTCAAGGCACCCTCAGCCGCTTGTTGCTTTTCCCCGCAGTACTCATTGCCGTTTTCGCCGGGCTCTACTTTTTCATGAAGAACCGTACGCCAGCAGAGGAGGCAGTGCTTAATACTGACGCTATGTCTACTCCTGGTTCCGCAATGTAGTGGTATAGTAAATAGTCAAGCAATCTGAAATCAAACAGCTAAGTAATCAAGCATTACTTAGCTGTTTGATTTTGGATTGCTCGACTTTGTAAAGAGGCGCGAACGCAGGATACAAAGAAAGTTTTAAAGCAAGGCCTTCCGGGACAGCACCTCCGCACGATGCCGAAAGTACCGTTTCAGGCCCGCGTAGCCGAAGACGGCCACCAGAATCACCGCCGTACCCCAGTAAAAATTCGGATCAAGTTCCTCGGCGTCGTTGAGCAGGAAATACGCTAAGGCAATACCGTAGACCGGTTCCAGGTTAATCGTCAGGTTAGCAGCAAAAGCAGAGAGTTTTTTCAGCACCCGCAGGAAAAGGAAGTTGGTAAAAGTGGTACAGAGGATGGCCAGGACGATCAGCCACAGCCAATCCATCGGAGTTGGCGGCCAAAATCTGCCGGGCATAAACGGCAAAAGCGGCGTGAGAAAAAGGGTGCCCGCTGATAGTTCGATGAAGGTGATCCGCAGCGGATCGGCCTTTTCTACGTAGCGTTTGTTGAAAGACGAAAAGATGGCGACAAGCAGAGCAGAGAGCAATCCTACCAGAATCCCTGGCGTCATCGAAGCGTCTACGCCATCGACGATCAACCAGATGCCGGGAAGGATAAAAGCGCCCAACAGCAGCTCATACCAGAGGAATTTCCGGCCGGTGATCCACGGCTCCACGATGCTGGAGAACAGGGAAGTGGTAGCCATGCAGATCAGCCCAACACTGGCGTTGGCCAGCTTAATGGCGCCGTAGAACGTCACCCAGTGTAGCGCTACGATACAGCCCAGACCGGCAAAGATCAGCACCTGCTTGCGGCCAAGTTCTTGCATAATTCGCCCTACGCGGACAAAGGCAAACAAACTGAGGCTGGTGAGCATCACCCGCCACCAGACGAGGGTGACGGCATTGAGGGGAATGATATCTCCCAGGATGGCAGTAAACCCCCAAAGAAAAACGGCAAGGTGGAGTTCCGCATAGGCGCGGGATTCGGAGTAGGCCATGTTGGTGCAATTGGGCTGTTCTGCAAAGGTCATCCAAAACATCGAGAAATTAAACGTGAATTGGTCGACGATTTTCAGCCCGGGCGAGAATGGGGATAAAGGCTCGCGGAGCGTGCTAGTGCGGCGGCGCTTACTTGGCAGTACAACGGCCAAAGCCGCTGCGCGCGCTTGATTGGTTCTGACGGTAAGTACGTGTACAAGAACCGGGCTACCCTATTTGGAGAACGGACGAAGAATTGATGATCAATAGCTCGTAGCTTATCCCAGAAGCGTGATCAAATAGGACTGCCGGATTAGTGGCCGTCGTTAAATTGAGTTCTGGCTTCATGGCGCGGAGTTTGCGAATCAATCAGATCAAGGCGGAAGAGCCCTACCTGGCGGGGGCGTTGATCTTTCCGCAGTAGGACCACTGTAAAAAGAGAAAGGCCGGACCATCCATAATGGATGATCCGGCCTTTCAATTTGAGATTAAGGTGGCAATTATTTTACCGACACCTTATAGTGAGGTGTTGGGTTCAGGGGGCAGCTGTACTGGTAATCACCGGCAGGGAGGTAAACGACACCCGAGCGGCTGGTTTGTCCACGGCCAACTAATTCTTTCAATCCAGAATCCGCGACTTGCTCACCGTCTTCATCCTGGAGGTAAAAGCCAAGGTCTTTTTCTACGCTCAGATTTTCTACTTCAAAGACATAGTAACCTGGTGCCAGGTTCAGGCCGGAGGTTTCGTAGACGCCGGCAGTTTGGTTCAGGTGAATCACACGGGGAGTACCTACGTTGATCGTATAATGAGGCGTCGGGTTCAGCGGGCAACTGTATTGGAATAGGCCCTCGGTCAGGGTCACTATACCGGTACGGCTGGTTTCACCATTGCCGATCAGCGCTTCAAGTCCGGAGTTCTTAACCTGCGCACCGGTTTTATCCTGCAGGTAAAAGCCGAGGTCTTTGTCTACTTCGGTATTGGTGACTTCAAAAATATAATCGCCGGGTGTAAGGTTCAGCAGTTGATTCGTGTACTCCCCCTCAATTTGGCTGAGCTGGATGACTGTAGGCGCAGCTTTCTTTGCCTTCATGGTCTCGCCTTTAGCGACCATATTATCCTTATGCGTCATTTGAGCAGTAGCGGAAAGAGAGAAGGTGAGCACCAAGGCCAGGAGGGAAAGAAGTTTTGCGAAATTTTTCATTGCTTTATCAATTGTAGTTGTGATGGCTTTATCAGCCGTTTGATTTGATATTGCAAAGATGGAGGTCGCTGTAAGGGAAAAAAGTACCGGTTTTTCCCGATGGGAGGTCAGTTTTTCCCTTCGCCGTCCGCTCCGATCGTTCGGATCGGAGCATCTACTTCTTCTTCCGAGGCGTCCGCTGCTTACGGGCCGGGGCCGCAGCCCCGGTTTTTGACTTTGGCTTGCGGGCACTGCTCTTCCGGGTAGCTTTCTTTGCACCTGCGGCCGCGCCTGATGATGCACGACCTGATCCGGCCTTACTTGCGGAAGATTTACGCCGACTGCTGCTTTTCTTCCCAGAACCGGAATCAGGCTCACCATTGATCTTCAGTACCTTGACCAGCGCCATATCAATCCGACGACGGTCCAGGTCCACATCCTCAATCCGAACGCGCAGCTGGTCGCCCATCTTCAGGGTTTTGCCCGTCTTGCGACCGGTGATGGATAGCTTACCCGAACCGAGATCATACGGCTCGTCCATGTCAGCAAAAGAGATCATGCCCTCCACGTAGTTCTCGGTGAGTTCCACGAAGACACCAAAGTCAGCCAGACCGTTAATGATGCCATCGAATTCCACCCCGACGTTGTCGAGCATGAATTCCGTCTGCTTGTACTTGATGGATTCCCGCTCGGCGGTTACCGCTTTTCTTTCCTGAGCGGAGATGTGCTTGCAAATCTCCTCCAGCTTCATGGGGTTGGTCTTGTACAGGCTTCCCTTGTCCAGGTTAGCGTCCAGCAGGCGGTGTACCAGCACGTCGGCGTACCGGCGGATGGGACTGGTGAAGTGGGTGTAATTGTCGAAACCAAGACCGTAGTGGCCGATGTTTTCAGAAGTATAAATGGCTTTGGCCATTGTCCGGATTGCGATCGGCGAAAGCATTTTCACCATCGGGTCTTCGGATGCCTTACCTAAAAGTTCGTTGTAGCTATTAGCAATACTTTGCGGTGTGCGCAGGTCCATTTTATAGCCCAGCGCTTCGGCAAACATGGCCAATTCTTCCACTTTTTCCATGTTCGGCTCATCGTGTACCCGGAAGACGAAGGGAATCACCTCCTTCAATCGTTCGGCCTTCTGAATCATGAACGTAGCCACTTCCTTGTTAGCCAGCAACATGAAGTCTTCGATCAACATGTTGGTATCGATCCGCTCCTTGATGTAGACTTCCAGCGGGGTGCCGTCTTCATCGAGTTTGAAACGGACTTCATTGGTAGCGAAGTCAATTGCGCCTTCTTTGAAGCGCTTTTTCCGCAGCACCTTGGATATCTTGTCCAGCAGGAAAAGCTCTTTCTTGAAGTCACCCTTTCCGGTGTCCAGCACATCCTGGGCTTCTTCGTACGTGAAACGACGATCGGAATGAGTAACGGTGCGGCCAAACCAGCGCTGGCGGATCTGGTACGTCTTGGGGTCCATGGTAAAGACGGCACTGAACGTCAGTTTGTCTTCGTGCGGCCGCAGGGAGCACAGCTCGTTGGAGATCCGCTCGGGCAGCATCGGGCAAACCCGGTCTACGAGGTAAACCGATGTGGTACGTTCGGCTGCTTCGCGGTCAAGCGCGCTGCCGGGGCGCACGTAGTGGCTCACGTCGGCGATGTGGATACCGATCTCAATCTGTCCGTTTTCCAGCTCCTGGATGGAGAGGGCATCGTCGAAGTCTTTCGCCGTCAACGGATCAATGGTGAAGGTCGTCACGTCGCGCATATCGCGACGAATATTGATCTCCTGCGGGCTGATCTTTGAGGGTAAGGCCTCGCTTTCGCGGACCACATCATCGGGGAAGGTAATTTGAAACCCGTTGTTGATCAGGATGCTTTGCATCTCGATTTCACTGGTACCTTCTTCGCCGAGTACGGCGGTGAGTGTACCCGATAGTTGCTTGAAGCGGTTAGGCTCCCAATCATCGATACGCACCACCACTTTCTCGTTCGTTTCCGCACCGAGGTTTTCAGAGCGGTGTACGGCAACGAGTAGCTTAGGGGCACCGACCTGGTCGATTTCCACCTCGGCGTACTTCGGATATTCTATGTAGGTGCCAACGAAGTGGGTGATGCTGCGTTCGAGCACTTCTACAACTTCTCCTTCGGGTTTCCGGCGGCGGGTTGGCGTCCAGAAGCGGACTTTTACCTTGTCACCGTCCTGGGCGTTGCCGAGGCGGCGACCGGGGACGAAGATGTCTTCTCCATCACCATCGATAACGATGTAAGCGTCACCGGAGCGGGTTTTGTCGACACGTCCTTCGATGTAGTCAGAAGAAGTCTTCTGCTGAAAATCGCGGGCGATCTGGTACTTGAAGTTGTCGGTGGGGCGAATGGTGCCGGCCTTTTCCAGGTTTTCGAGCGCGCTGAGGACGCTGTCCTGGCTATTTTTAACCTTTAGCTTACGAATGAGCTGTTTGGGGTTATACTGTTTGCGGTCGTTGGCTTTTAATTCTTTGAGGATGGCGCGCTCTAATTCGCGAGCCTTGAGCTTAGTGCCCTTAATCTTATTTCTAGACATGTAAAATTTACTGAGTTCGGTGCCCATTTGACACCACCGCGCGGCTTGGTTAAGTGAGCCTTTTGCCTTAGAACAAGGCCGGCCCGGTACGCGGATTTTTGGTATTGGGTTATGTTGTTATCGGTGGGATAACGGTTGGACAGCTGGAAAAGTTCTGTTTTTGTTTTTTCGGATGGTCCTGATTGAAGGAAGTTATGTATCCTTTACGTTGGCTTTACCTGACTGCTTGACTTTGTGAATAATCAGGGCGGGGCCGCAGGTGCCGTTAAGGTTAGAGATAGCAGGCTTCTGCAACGTCCCTGGGAGGTAAGGCGTTATTATGTTGAAAACCTTAGCTTTGGAAGTATGAGTATCGATACCCTCAAGGAACATTTCATTGCGTTACCTAAGGACTGGCAGGAAGAGGCCATTAACTTCATTACGAACCTGTCTAAACTTCAGGCCAAGAAAAAACCGTGAAGAGCGTTACTGGAACCTGATCGACAAGAACATACTCTACGACCACCATGAAAAGTTCATCTGGTACTTTGGTATAACTGATGAGGAAATTGGTGTTGATGACCTTACCAAGAGAATAAGAACTCACATTAGAAAGGCAATTTGTATGCGGGGTTTGAAAGGTACTCTGGAAGAATAGTTAAACGCAAAATTGACAGCCGCTTACGGGGAAGGGCTACTGAAGATGACTTTACTCCTTACTACCGCTCAAAGTATGGAGAAGTTTATCCAAGAGGTAACGTAGACCACCCATTTCTTAGTGAGGCGGAACGGCAAATCCATGACGCGCTAATTACGGAAGAGGAGTAAAAACCGCCGTACCTTAGCCCCATGTCAACCCTCCAAGAAACCCCCATCGTCATTATTGGCGCCGGCCCCGGTGGCGCAGCCACCGCCCTAAGGCTCTCTTACCTGGATATTCCCTGCGTTCTGATCGATAAAGCGACGTTCCCCCGCGATAAAATTTGCGGTGATGCCCTTAGCGGCAAGGTCCCTACCCTGCTCAACAGGTTGGACCCAGCCATTATGGAGCGGTTCCGGCAGCGG
Organism: Neolewinella persica DSM 23188; assembly: GCF_000373105.1. Taxonomy (GTDB): domain Bacteria; phylum Bacteroidota; class Bacteroidia; order Chitinophagales; family Saprospiraceae; genus Neolewinella; species Neolewinella persica. The sequence continues at coordinate 145,126 of NZ_KB890414.1, forward strand.
TTCACGCCCATTGATGTTTGGGGTATCCGTTTCATTCCACCTTCTAAAAAGTTGATCGAGCTACCATTCAAAGTTGGCTACGAGCGTATTCCCGACGCAGCACCAGGCTACGTTTCCAAGCGGATGGACTTCGACGCCTTCCTCATCGAGGAGGTGCAACGCCGGGACAATATTGACCTGCGGCTGAATACGGAGATCGGCAGCTGGCAAAAAACGGAGGACGGCTACACCGTGACGACCAAAGACAAATCCGAAAGCTGGAGCTGCCGCCTCCTCGTCGATGCCAGCGGCGCCCACAGCCGTTTCAGCCGTAAGGAGGCCGGTCAGGAAATCGACCACGACCACTACGCTGCGGCCGTGCGTGCTTATTGGAAAGGCATCACCGGATTTCACAAAGACAATTTCATCGAACTCCACTTCCTGGAAAAATACAACCCCGGATATTTCTGGATCTTCCCCTTGCCCAACGGAGAAGCCAACATCGGCCTCGGTATGCGGTCAGACATTGTGAAGAAGAAAAAGATCAACCTCCGCGAGGCGCTGGACGAGATCGTTACCTCCGACGAATTCAAAGAACGCTTCAAAGATGCCGAGCAGATTGACCCGACCATGGGCTACGGTCTTCCCCTCGGCTCTAAAGACCGGGTGTTATCGGGAGACAACTACCTGCTGGTCGGTGATGCCGGGCACCTGATCGATCCTTTAACGGGAGAAGGGATCGGCAACGCCACTTATTCAGGGTTCATCGCCGCCGAGCTGGCCGAGAAATGCCTGGCCGAAAACCGGTTCGACGCTGTTTTTCTGAAAGATTACGACGTTCGCATCGAACGGGTATTGCGTACCGAACTCCGTCTGAGTTACCGGATGCAACAAATCATGCAGATTAAATGGCTAACTAATTTCCTAACTGGCATCGTTGCAGCCAACCCTAAGGTGATTGAGGTACTCTGTAGAATGTACACCGACTTTGAATTGCGCAAGCAATTGGTCAAACCAATGTTCTGGTGGAAGCTCTTTCGGGCCAAATCTGGCAAGCTTCCGGCAGTAGATTCAACGGTTTCAAAATAACCTAACGAAATTTTAACATTTTTTAAGTTATATTTCGTAACAATTTGCTCCAAAGTGGAGTTAAAGAATTAGTTGATTAAGTTTCATATACTAGTGAGTGTAAAGTGAGCCTCCGACCCTATTTGATGGGTACGGGGGTTCTTTTTTTGCAGGTTGCAGCGTTCGCTTGCGCTCACGTTGCAGGTTGCAGCCGCTCACTTCGTTCGCTGTTGCAGGTTCGACCATAATCATCATACATAGGTTATTCCGTTTAGAATTCTGAGTTAGCCGCCAGACGACCTTTAATAGGCCAGAGGTTCGTCAGACGATTTTGGTCGAGTTGCGTGCTTTCCTCTCAGGGTGTGAGCGAACGGAATACCAGGGCTATTGATGTACTGGTTTGAGCGGCTAAGACTGGGGGCGCTTAGGTTAACGGAACGGCCTTCGTTACGAACGCAGAAGGAATAAACAGCAAAGCTGAAACCCGTTCTGCGTTCCAAAACAACGCCACAATAAAAACAATTTAGTCGCCCTACCCAATTGCCGCTACCCGACAAGTGCTGAGACACCTGCGGGTAGCTATTCATTGGGGGGGAAACTTATGTTTTCAAAAAGAGCAGATACTTCAGAGGTGGTCATCGTTCTTTCCGTTTTTACATGAATGGAAAGAGATTTTGGAAAATTACTATTTTTGTTGGAATTGTCAATCATGAAATATTGAAATTCATTCATTTTTGCATTGCCGTATAGCTGTATCGTTACTTCGCCATCATCTAGGCTATTCATTTTAGAGAATTTTGCAACTTCCTCTGGAACTGTAATGGCATGAGAATAGTTGCTATCGAAGTATGAAAAGTTGACGTGTAAATCATCGCCAATTGACACGACACTCATACTGTCCATGATGGCTTCAATGTCAACCTTTTCTCCGTTATTGATTTTTAGCTTCGGAATCGCATTTATTTTCCACTGACCGCTTTTGATATATTCTTCACCGGAATATGGAGTACTCGAAGAGTAAACTCCATATCCATAGTCAATCTGAACTTCCCATTCTTCACAATCATAGATTATGAAATGCGTGTCACTATAAAATTCTGTTTTCTTCTCACAATTTGAAATAGGAAAACCGTAGGCTATATCATGTTGCATGTGGCAGCCTATTAAGAAAAACAGAAATATGTTGATTAGCACCAGTGCCTTAAGTCGGTTTATCATACATTGCCTCTTTTAATATATTCTTTTAGGTATTATATCACCTTTCTTCACATTGAAGCCCCAGGGCGCAATGTTCGTCGAAGTATGATAAAACCAATTGGTATTAGTGAATTTGGATATCTCTCGGTTTGACCCCCGATTTGCATCACTCACATTAGATAGAATATTGACCATCTGTGAACCCGTCAAAACTGACTTTGGATTATCGTATGACATGATATTGCTCGTTCCGTTGGGCACATGGGGCAAACCCATATTGTGCCCGAACTCATGGATTGCTGTAGAGACGGAATTACCTTCGATGTATCCTATCTTACCTGGAGTATTAGCTAATCCCCCAGCATTTCCTCCTCCTAGGTCGGGGTCGGCTTTACCTAAAACATTGTCAACTATCACTAATAAATGATCACTTTTGGCAACCTGGCTCATAGAGCTGGCCTCCGAAAAATTAACATCAAATGATATATTAGTAATTCCATTGCCTGATTGAGTGCTTGATGATTGCCCGTTGTAATAATCATTTATGCCAGTGGCTACTTTTTTAGCGTTGCCAAACCAACCTGCTGAATTAAGCACTTTCCCCTCAGCATGTATGGTGAAGTTATTGACTAATACTCCGTCATTATTACGTGACTGTTCGATAGTGACCCATATGCTATCTCCAAGAGGATCTGCGTATGAAATTGGATTGTTACCCATTCCAGTGTAAGGAGACATTTGGACAAAAGACTCAGCCTTAGGATCCACTTGCAACCACCGTCCTATCGCCGGATCATAGCTTCTAAATGCCGCTAAATCTAGTCCCAAGTCCTCATTCCGTTCGATCCCATTAAACCGATAGTGAGGAGATCCCCCCAACTTCCAGTCACTTCCCTTAGCGCGCACTCACCGTCTCCAGCACCCGTACCATCTCAACTTTACCCGCAGCACCAACCACCCTAAGAAGGTAAGTTCCAGACGGAAGCGCCAAGCCGCTGAACCGGGTCGTTTCAGTACCCGCAGGCAAAGCCTGCGTGCGGAGTACCCGGCCATTTACGTCCAGTATCTCGGCGGTAGAGCTTGTCTCCAGCGGAGCGGCGAAGTTCAGAGTAACTACATCGGCAAAGGGGTTAGGGAAAATCTTGCTTTCTAAAAAACCTTCCTCTGCACCCGCGACCGCGCCCAAAACCACGCGCAATGGCGAGCCATCGGCGGCAACCGCAACGGACCGCCCGGCATCCTCCGCTATGGAGAACATTTCCCGGAGGTTGCCCGTACTATTCGCCTTTACCCGTAGCACTACCGCATGCTCCGCAGCGCCACTTTCCAGGTTAAGCAGCTGTAATTTACCGGCCGCAACCCGGTAGTTTTCCGCTGGCAGATCAGTGTACGCCACGCCGAGTAACTCCAGGCCTTCCGTTTCTAGTTCCAACTGAAAACCTGCCAGCTCGTCACCGCTGAAGCGTACTTCAACCAGGCGCTCTGCCCCCGCCGAAACTACGGCATCGGGTAGATCGACAACCAACCCCACGCGCAGGTTACTAACGTTTAGTTCCGCATCTGCATTCACGTCTCCGCGTTTCATCGCCACGAATCCTTGATTGATGTCCGCCGGATCTACGTCAGCAAAATCGATGCTGGTAGGATAGTTTTCCAGGAAGGGATTGGCCGGGTTTTCAAATTCGTAGCCTGCTGGTACGAATATCCATGGCAACTCCGGTTCAGGCCGTAAACTAGTGGCCAGGCCAAGAATCTGCCGTGCGAGGGCGATGATGTCGAAAACGTCAACTTCAGTATCTCCGTTAGCATCCGCCGCCAGTAGCTGGTAGGGGCTCGAAAATTCCTGCCGCCCCAACAGGTGGAGGTTAATGTCGACCATGTCGAAGATGTCGAGACCGTTTGTCCAGTCATCATCTAACTCTGCAACCAATTTCAGTTCCCGACAGGCGGGGAGTTCGTCAAAATCGTAAAAGCCAAGGGCGGTCGTCAGGTCTGCGCTCATAACTTCACCGTTAGCGTCCACGGCGGAAACCGTTACTCCTTCCAGGTTGGCATTGGTGCTGTGTACACGGATCAGACCGTCGGCAGCAACGGTAGCGCCGCCGCAAATTTCGCTGAAGGGCATCGCCTCAAAAACGTTTTCCTGCATCAGGTCCACGCCGCTGTTGCGGTAAATGACATCGCGAAAAGTCGTGTTATGAATCCAGTCTTTTTCAGCTTCAGTAAGCACGGGATCGTTGAGGTAGAAAAAACGATCTCCCGCCCGCAAGTCGCCAAATTGCTGCTCCATAATTTTCCGGATCGTAGGACCAAAGATGGAACCGGGCATGGGTCGCTCCGCCAACATTCCGACCCAGGGATCAATTTCGTCGATGTCCCCTGCGTACAGTTCCTCCAGGGTATTATAAACTTCAAAATCCGGGTTTATCGCGTCGAATTCAAAGAGGGTTTGAAGACCGTAGGCCCGACGAACTATATTGTAGGAAGGGAGACCTCGCTCTCGCCCACGCATGATGTTGATGGAGGCTAAGTCAAGTCCGCCGGCACCGGGAGGGCCAAAGAGGAAATTGCGGACATCGTCCACCACCCGGCTGTCCATCATTTGCTGGGTTTGCTCGGCCATGCCGCGCAGAAAAGGATCAAGTCCGGTTTCTTGTAAAGCTAATGGATTAAAAAAGGCATCCCGCAGGGTCATATTGCCCTGGGCCAGCACTTCGCCGTTAGCATCAAGCCGGCGGATATTACCATTCAGTAAAGTGTGACCTACCCGAAAAGCCGCCGCAGAGAAAGAATTAGCCAGTTGGGGGTTGATCGACATATCGTATCCCGGGTAATCCCCTACCGGTACGCCCATAGCTGGGAGCCACTCATTGTAGACGATGCTCTGGATCAACCCACCCACAAGCTTGCGGGCATGGTGATAGAGTTGTTCATCCGTCCAATCCGGATTCTCCTGCTTCAGGCGGTCACATTGCAGGTTGTGTTCCCGAACAAATAAAGTGTGGAAACTTGCCAGTAATGGGTTTTCGTTGGCACGCACATCTCCGGCCACATACAGTGCTCCGCCGAATCCCGTCCCATTGGCCATGAAAGGCGCATTGGGGTCCCGGGGACCATTTATTTCTGCATTCAGGGTATTGTAGGGCAGCATATTTCCTGCGCTAACTTTTAATTTGCCATCCTCAAAGGACCGGAGCCAGTTGGCTCGGGACTCATCAGAACCATAAACACCTGAACCGTCAACGAAGGCGGTAATCTCATTATCATAATTCCTTGGGTTTCCAATACCGAACCCTGTTCCCAGGCGGGGGAGGTTCCGGTGAAAGGGGATGTGAACGGTACCGAAAAAGAAGGGGTCAAAGTCAGGGTCTCCCATTGGGACGGGAATCGGCAGGTTTTCTCCCAGTTGATCCGTAAGTGCAATATCGTGGTCAATGAACTGACCAAAAACCCAGGTGTAGTCACTCAGGCCCACGGGGTCATTGAGTAGCCCTTCCTGAGCGAACAGGGTATTAGAGATAACGCGTGGGTTAGGTCGGTTCGGGCCGGCGGGAGCCGACTGCCCGTCAACATACCCATCACCCGCAAGCCGGATCAGGGCAGTATGCGTGGCACCGCGTTGGCGGTTATTCGGGTTATTATACTGGCCATCGATCGTCCGGTACAGGGAAACATCGTCAGTTTGCGCGGAAAGATTGAACGACAACACAAATAAACAGCCGAAGAGGCCGTAGCGTAATTTATTAGTCATAACGCATGTTGAGATTATGTAAAAAAAGACATCTAAAGGTAAGAAACACGGCACAACCGGTAGCATCAGTAAAGGGAAAGGACAGAAATTTGACGATTCTACCAGGCTTATCAGGAAAAAATGGGCGCTGTACTCAATCCCGATAACGGAGGGTTATTTGCAGGTTAGCAAAGAATTCCCCGGTGATTATTTACTTAGACTCGTCGATCCCCATGCCAAAAAGGGCAAAATCATAGCGACCGGGATCTTCTGGATCAAACCGGCGTACCGCGGCCGTCAATTCCAGTACCGCTTGCCAATCTGTTTGTTTGCGTTTCAATAGTTTCAGGCGGCGGGCCTGGCGTTCGACGTGCACATCGAGCGGGAGGCAAAGTTGCCCCGGAGAGATTTGATGCCAGTCGCCAAAATCCACACCCCGGTCATCCTGACGGACCATCCAGCGCAGGTACATACACAAGCGTTTACAGCGCGATTTTCTGGCGGGGCTGGCCACGTGCTTCCGGGTCCTTTGCGGGGCTTCCGGCAAACTGAAGAAATCGTTATGGAAACCAATAAGTGCGGGCTCGATTGTTTGGTCCTCCGGCGTCAGGTGGCGGGAGAAGGCAGTTTCCAGACTTGCATTTTCCTGATAAAACCGTTGCAGGTACTCCAAAAAATACAGGGTATCTGTATAGGTAAATGTCCGGTGTTTCCAATCGGCAAAGCGCGCGCGGTCTTCCTCCCGGTGTTCGGTGATGAAACGGTAGGGTTCTCCGCCCATCAGCTCAATCAATTGAGCGCCTTTATTGATAATGGTGGCTCGCCGCCCCCAGGCAAGAGTAGCCACCCAAAACCCGATAACTTCCCGGTCACGCGGATCATCGAAGGCATGTACGAGGCCGATCGGATCATCAGGGATGAAGTCTGGGCGATTGTACCGGTCGTGGTAGTGGTCCAGGGTTGCGCGGAGTTCAGCTTTGGTCATGGTCCGGTTTTCGGGTTTTCCAGATGTCGGGTTATCGGGGTTTCGGGGTTGTCTGGTTATTCGGTAATCAGGTGCATATATCGGGAAGATTTAATGCCGCACGAGCGAAGCGAGCCCCCCCTTGCGGTAGCTACTATCTGACTACTTGACTATCTACTATTTGACTAATAATGCGCGGCCGCAGGTGCAATACCAGCTAAAAGAACAAGGAGAGGAGCCTGTGATCTATGATCTACTTCAGCAATTTATCATTCCGCATCAGGGTAAGGGTAATTCCCGAGCCACTCATGGTGAGTTCGTTTCCAGAGACCTTAGTCGTCACCGTGCCGTTCAGCAGGTCAAAGACCATCTGCTCTTGTTCGGCGGCATCCTGACAGTACATCTTTGTTGACATGACACCGGGGACTTTCATTTTTGCGGCGCTGCCCGTCCAGTCACCTCCAAAGGTGTTACAACCGGAGTTACCCCCTATTTGGCCCTCACGGATAGCAATAAAACCTTTACTGTTTACTGCGGGAATGCTTTTACCATTTTGCTCACAGGTCTTAATAACCCAGGCAGAAGGGACGGGAATAGTAGCCATTTCTTTTTTGTTGTCTGCGGCTTCTCCGGCCACGGCACCGGTCTTAGGTTGACAGGCCAGGGCGAGGAAGAGGACCACGAGGATGGATAGAATACGCATAAAGAAAGCTGTTGGTTACCAGAAAGATAAGTTTATCCGACCAACGACCTGCCGGTCATGGCGGATGGCGGGGTGATGCCCATAAATTGCAACAAGGTAGGGGCTACGTCACCTAGTTTTCCACCGGAACGCAGCACCAGATCTGTTTCGCTTCCAACGTAAATTACGGGAACGGGGTTCGTGGTGTGTGCCGTATGAACGCTGCCGTCCTCATTTCTCATAACGTCGGAATTGCCGTGGTCAGCAATCACCAGTGCGTGATAGGCATAGTTCTGGCTGACGTTCAGCAGCTCCCCCAGGCATTCATCCACCACCTCCGCGGCTTTGATGGCCGCATCCCAGTCTCCGGTATGCCCCACCATATCGGTATTGGCAAAATTGAGGCAGATGAAGTCCGGCTGGTTTTCCTGGATATCCTTAATGATGGCTTTGGTGATTTCATAGGCCCCCATCTCCGGTTTCTGGTCGTAAGTCTCCACATCCCGCGGACTATCGATCAGGATACGGCGTTCACCGGGAAATTCATCTTCCTGCCCTCCACTAAAAAAGAAGGTAACGTGGGCATATTTCTCCGTCTCGGCGATGCGGACCTGCGTACGTCCGGCTTCGCTGACGATCTGCCCCATAGTCTGGGTGAGGTCATCCGGCTTGAAGAGGACCGTGACGTTTTCAAATTTCTCGTCGTACTGCGTCATGCACAGGTAGCGCAGGTTGGGCAGTCGTTGCATTCTATACTCCGGAAAATCTTCTTGTGTCAGAGCGCGGGTGATCTGGCGGGGGCGGTCGGTACGGAAGTTGAAGTTGATCACGACGTCTCCGTCCTCGATCTTTGCTACCGGGTCACCGGCTTTGTACATCACGATAGGTTCGATGAATTCATCCATGGTACCCGCTGCATAGTTTGCGTCGATACTGGCCAGGATATCCGTTGACGGGGAGCCTTCTCCCTTCACCATCGCGTCGTAGGCTTTTTCGATCCGTTCCCAGCGGGTATCGCGATCCATTGCGTAGAAACGGCCGGTTACGGTGGCTAATTCGGTGGGCTGGTCGGCAAGGTGCTCGATGAGTCTTTTCACGAAACTTTTGCCGGAGTCGGGAGAGACGTCCCGACCGTCGGTGAACGCGTGTACGAAGATGCGCCGGTTTCCGGCAGCGGTGGCAATGTCCGACAAGCGCAGCAAGTGGTTGATGTGGGAGTGGACTCCTCCGTCACTGAGCAGGCCCATAAGATGAACAGCCTTCTTGTTTTCGCGGGCGTAGCGCAGCGCATCCTGTAAAGCTTCCAGTTTAGCGAGTTCTCCCTCCCGGACAGCTTTGTTGATGCGGGCAAAAGATTGATAAACAACGCGGCCGGCACCGATATTGAGGTGACCTACTTCTGAATTCCCCATTTGCCCTTCCGGCAGGCCAACTTCCTCCCCATAGGTTACCAGAGTGCTATGCGGCCTGTCCTTATAGATACGATCAAAGTTTGGCGTATGGGCCTGAGCGAGGGCGTCTGCCTCGGGTCTTTGGCCTATTCCCCAGCCGTCGAGGATAATGAGAAGTGCTTTGCCGGTTTTCATTTATTTGGGGAGTTGAGTTGCTGGCCGCGAAGGTACGTTGTTTGAAAATCAACTAAAAACTTAACTTTCTCTTAGCAATCCACATGCCCATGGGGGCGTTTGCAAGGTGTATCTATTGTGACATTTGTGCATAACGACGTCTAATAGATAGTCATTTAGCCATCAACAGGGCCTAAAACCCGGCCAAATGCAACGGTTACCCGTCGTTTTCTTCAGAAACCGGCAATTTTGTAACCTAAATTATATTCCCATGAAAACGATTCTCTTCACCCTTCTGGTCAGCTTCAGTACCGTGCTTACCGCTACGGAACAGAAACCACTTGTTCTTGACGACGTCTGTCGTGCCATCGGCAGCGGAAATGTCGACGAGTTGGCCGCAATCATGGACGCTGAGGTTGAGCTCAGCATCCTCAACGAAGAAGACCTCTACAGCCGCGAACAAGCCACTGCCGCCCTGAAAGCGTTCTTTGGTAAATTCAAGCCCTCCAGCTTTGGAAAAGTACACCAGGGAGCTTCCAAATCTGCAGATGCGGAGTATTGTATCGGCACTCTGGCTACCGCAAATGGTCCGTTCCGCGTTTACGTCTACGTAGCTAAACGCAATAACGGCGTACTTCTGCAGGAGCTACGTTTCGAGCGGGAATAAATTCCAGCTTAAGAACTTAATGACCGTCGTTGTGCACATAGCACGACGGCGGTTTTTTTTTGTGCCTCCGCATTATATTATTCTGCTACCGTTCACTAAACGGTAGCTGGTTGTCCAAATTACCCTTAGGCTGGTGCGTTACCTTTGCACTACATTACACAGACGACCACTGATTCTTATTAGAACTGAAACGCACAAGACGCAAAAAAGAGCTTTGAGATTTAACTACCCAACGCGTCCGTAACATTCCCCGCTGAACATATTGGTTTTGCTACACCCTTCCCCGTAGCGTAAGCTGGCACCTTCCCTCGCCAAACCATTCTTATTTAAGGTACTGGATCAATAATGATCCGAAGTATGAACTGCGCATGGTGCGCGGAGCATAACCGGGCGGTCTTAGCTCTGGTTCCTACCAGAGCTGTCCTTGACCGTGGTAGCTTCTCTACGCCATTACGCGTTCTTCCAACGGAGATTTAGCCGGCCAGAGCCGTGACGCCATCACTGATATATTTTCTTACGGCCCTGCTGTACGTCATAGTACAGACAGCTTGCACACTATTGTCTTTGGAAAACATATCAATTATAATTAACTTTGTGACACTGTCCCACATAGCCGTGTCACTCTCTACACGCTGTTTAACATGAAATCTAATTTTTATTCGCTTCGTAATGCATTCGCATTACTAACTATTTTTTGTCTCTCCACTTTCGCCTCCGGCCAATCGATAAACCTACTCCAACCCGTCTCCAATAAGGCTTCGGTAAGTACTTTGGTGGATAAGGAACTCGTCCGCTACGGAATTTTTGAAGTTGATGCAGAAAATTATTCTCAGTTGCTGGCTGATGCGCCAGATAGCTGGAACCTGACGCTTCCCGCTACAGCGGGAATCAACCCGGAAATGACCTTACGGCTAGAGCGCAACACTTTTCTGCGGACTGATTTCCGACTCCGTCGTGCTTCTGATGGTAAGGCAGTGCCCAATCCTAATCTTGGCCTGCATTACTTCGGACAAGTAGCAGGTGACGCCAAAAGTAAGGTTGCCCTTAGCCTCCTTGATGGAGAAATGACCGCCACCATTACTTATGCCGGTGGCGAGCGCCTTGCCCTTGGTAAGATGCAGCGTCAATCCAACAAAAACTCAGCCATATCCTACATCGTCTTCCCCGATGCTCAGTTGGCTGAAAAACAGGAGTTCGACTGTGGAACTGCCGATACTGGTATTCCTTACACCGCCGAAGAGTTGGACTACACTGCTAAAAGTCAGTCAACAGTCGGCTGTGTAGACATCTACTTCGAGATCGACTACGACGTCTTTTTCGACAAAGGCAGCGTCACTGCTGCCGCCCAGCACCTTGCCGCCAATTTCAACGAAGTAGCCATCTTATATGCTGAAATAGATGTCAACTTAAAGATCAGTGAAATACTGGTGTGGGATGAAATCAGCCCATACTTCGGCACCACCAGCAGTGCGATGCTGACCCAATTTCAATCACAACGCACCTCCTTTAATGGTGATCTTGCTCAGCTCATCAGCTATCAGGCAAGTGGAGGCATTGCAGTACTCGACGGGCTTTGCCATCCGTTCAATGCTGCGAGGATGAGCTTTTCCAGTATTCACCCCAATTTTGCCGCCGTTCCAGTCTATAGCTGGACGACGATGGTAATTTCGCACGAACTCGGCCACCTTCTGGGTAGCCAGCACACCCACGCCTGTGTATGGAATGGAAACAATACGGCCATCGACGGCTGTGCGGGACTGACGGAAGGCCTATGCGGCACTCCCGGCATCCCAACCAACGGCGGCACCATCATGTCTTACTGCCATTTACGGCCCCAGGGCATAAATTTCGACTTTGGCTTTGGTCCGCAGCCCTCTGCCGTTATCGCCAACCGGGTAGCTTCGGCTCAGGGTTGCGTTCAGGCAGTCTGTGACAGCGGTGGCGGCGGCGGAAACGGCGGTGGCGATGATGATGATGATGATGATGTTGCTGAGCCTATTTCCTGCGACCAGCAAACCGTCTACGTCAACGTTACGCTTGATGACTTCGGCATGGAGACCATGTGGAAAATTCGTACCGAAACGGGTACAGTACTAGCGACTGGCGGCCCTTATCCCAAGAAACAGAAGGGGCGAATCATACGCGATACCGTATGTGTAACCGACGGTTGCTACGTGTTCGAGATTTCCGACCTTGACGGTGACGGTATTTGCTGTGCCTACGGGCAAGGGCGTTACGAGCTAAGGGACTCTTCCGGAACCGTGATCGTAAACAATACGCGTTTCGACACCCTTGCCGTTGCTGATTTTTGCTTGCCCGAAGTTGCGCCCGGAGACGACGACGATGATGACGAAAATGAATGCCCGGTGATCGACTTCGTCGAATATCCCGTTGTAACCTACGGCACGAACCAGGATGGTGGTCAATTCTCTTTACTACCCGGCAACAAAGGTATCAAGCTTGAAAATAACGCCTGGAAAGCAGTCGTAGTAGACTACACTATGACGGAAGACACCTGGGTTTCCTTCTGGTTCCGTTCGACGATGGAAGGGGAAGTTCACGGTATTGGCATGGACAATAACGAAGTGCTGTCTTCTAATCTTACCTTCCGGCTGTACGGCACCCAAGGCTGGGGCATCGGGGATTTCAATACCTACCCCGGCGACGGCGCCTGGCGTTTTTACCAGATTCCTATCGGACAATTCTATAGCCTGGAAGCCAAGTACCTCTTCTTCACTGCCGACCACGACGTGGGTACCGGGGACGGAAACAGCTTCTTCCGCGACGTGGTCATTTCCGAAGGAGCGCCTTGTGGAAATCCAGAACTTCCGGAAACCGACTTACCGGAAACAAATGACCGGGCATCACTTGGCCTGACGCCCAACCCCGCAAACTATGAAATCAACGTCTCACTGCCGGCTGCATTAATCGCTGGCCCCTTCCATATCCTCGATCTCAATGGAAGAACAGTTTTGAGTGGAGAAGCCGAAGCGCAGAATTTTCGTGTACCCGTCGGGAAATTGAAAAGCGGAACTTACGTGTTGCGGGCCGGCGGGGAGAGCCGACGGTTTGTGGTAGCACGGTAGGATTCAGGTTTCAAGTTTCAAGTTTCAGGTTTCAGGTTTCAGGTTTCAAGTTTCAGGTTTCAAGTTTCAAGTACTCAGCATTCAGTCATGTACACCCGCTGACCACTAAATCCTGAACCCTGAATCTTGATCACTGTCTCCTGATCCCTGATTAATGTCTCTTGAACCCTGACCACTAACTGCAGCGGCGATCGCCGCTAAGTCCTGGTTCATAATACACCGAAAATGCCCCTTGGGGCATTCCTGGTAGCCGATCTTCGAACAGGGGCGGCAGGAAAGTCCGACGACTTCCTGCCGCCTTTCTTTTTCCAGGGATTCCTGGCCGGGGAGGTAAGGGTACATCCCGAGGTCTGGAACCGTATTTCCCCAGACGCTGATGATCGGCTTACGGAAGGCCGCAGCTACGTGCATCAATCCGGTATCATGGGTGAGAACAATGGTAGCCTGGCGGACGAGGCTGGCGGAACCACCAAGGTTAAAGTGACCGCAAGCATTATATGTCCTGTTTCCTGCTGCAGTGGCGATGCGGCTACCGATTTCCTTTTCGGCAGGCCCGCCCAGCAGAATGACGGGTAAGGATAAACGTTTGCACACCTCCAACATCTGAGTCTCCGTCAGGCGTTTGGTCGCGTGGGCGGCACCGATGACGAAAGCCACGTAAGCTTCCGGAAGGCCGTTGCCCGGCAGGTCCACCTCATCATTTGGGGCGATGAAATAGTCCAGGCCATTGCCGTCGTTCGTCACGCCGAGGCGATGGGCAGTACTTAAGTAGCGGTCAACAATATGGATATCCGGCATTCGGTTGTTACCGAATCGGGTAAGGAGGTATTTCTCGAAGTTGAGTTTTGGAAAAGTACTGGTTTTAGGGCGCGGCCGCAGGTGCAATAAAGCGTTTAGGGCAAGCCGGGTTTTCAACTCCCGGGTACGGAGATTACCGTGTAGGTCCAGTATATACTTAAAACGCTCCTTAAGCAGAGATTCTTTGAGTTCGCTGATGTCCTTCTTTATCGTCCATAACCGATCCAGGTAAGGATTGTCCCTTAATACGCCTGCGAAGGATTGCTTGGTAAGAAAATGAACCTCCAGGTCCGTTTGTTGCTTGACGCACCGGATGACCGGTGTAGTGAGAACGATGTCTCCAATGGAAGAAAAACGGATGATCAGGACCTTGTCGGGCATGGGGTGAAATAGTCAGAGAGTCAAATAGTCCGGGAGTCAGTGTGAATACTCGTACGCCCGAGGGCCTGCTTCTTAAAACTGTCTTTGCACCTGCGGCCGCGCCTGAGTGAATAAAAGAATGGGAGAATAGCTCCCGCTACTTCCACTCACTTCAGACTACTTGTTCGCTAGTGAGTAAGCGCAAGGCAATGCGAACAGTACTTACGTCAGCCAATTAGCTGCGCTGCTACCAGCGGTGGTCACGCAGTCGCTTCATCACGTTTAGCCTGCTGCGCCTTATGGTCCTGAACGGCACTCATAATTGCTTGAGCCGCTGGGATGAGAAGCTTTCCGGCAGAGATAATTGATGCAAGATTCAGTCCGCTTTTAGCCACCTCTTTCGCCGAAACCTCAGGCATCGAACGCTTTACCGGGCGCGGAGCCTGGTTCTCCGTGGAAGGCATGTCCCTGGTCGGGGCTGACGGGGTCGCCGGAACCGGAGCCATTGGTTGTGCTGCCGGCATAACCTGCTGAGGGCTGAGCTGCGACTTATTAGTAGAACGCATCAGCCGGTATCCCACATAAACCGCCAGGCCAATGCCCATGGCGGGGATGGCTAAATCTTCGTAGGCAAACCTTTTCATTTTTCCGGGCGCCTGAGCGAGGCTACCTACCAGTCCTTCTTTAGCCGCTTTAGTTTCATGCTTCACTTGAGCCTGGCGCGCATGAAGATCAGCGAGGCTATCGATATTACTTGACTTACTCATTATTTGCTTCGTTTTCGGGTTCAGGGAAGAAGAAAGAAATGGTTTTGGTCACTGCCGGATTGACAATAATATAGCGACGCAACAGAAAGACTACCACCATGAGAACCAACATGATCAGCGCGACGATACCGAATCCCCTGGCTGAGTTTTGCATGTCTCCGGCAAGGTAAAAGGCGAAAGCGATCAGACCAAATGTTGCCATGACCACACCCAGGATGGTCATTACAATGATGGTAATCATTTTAGAGACGGTCATGGCCGATTTCTCAGCGGCGGCCAATTTGTACTCTTCCATTTTCCGGTCGAACATATGGTTCATATAGCCATAAGTTTCGCCAAGCTTCTCAATTAGTTCGTCTTTAGCGTGCATGCTTTAGTTGGTGTGTCCTTGAGGGTAATTTCAATCCGATAATAAATGCGAACGGCCGCAGAGCAATCTGCTCAAGCGGCCGTTACTTTAAGTTTCAAGCAAAAGCTAGGTGCCTGTTTAGGCCTTCTTGCCTTCGATGCTCGCCTTGGCTTTATTGACGCCACGCTTAAAGCTGTTTTCTACACTTTCAACGGTGTCTGCGGCACCTGTACGCAGTGCTGTTGCTTTTTCATTGATCGTAGACTTCAGCGAGTCGGCAGTTTCACCCGCCCACTGTTTGCCTTCCTGGAGTTTATGCTTAGCGTCTTCAGACAGTTGGTTGGCGCGCTCGCTTACTTGCTGAGATACCTGATGACCGTACTCAGAGATCTGATTACCGTATTCATCAAAGCGAACCTGTGCCTTACGGCGGGCGGCGCGGCCTTCGTTAGAGTTGAGGTAGTAACCAACGGCGATGCCAGCGAGAAGGCCGAAACCGAGGATCCATCCTTTACTTGAGTTGTCGTTATTTTTATTCATTATTTTTTTGATTTTGGTGAGGAGTGCAGTAAAACTGTTCCGCAAGGTTAGTACTATATAAATCGTGATGAGTTGCAAAATTGTTCGAAGCCACTTCAAAAACATGATCAAACAGCGTAACTTTTCAACGATTCTCTTAAAGACCTCGCAAATCAGGCGTTTCAGGCCAGGCCATCCGTAAGTTTCAACAACTGAGCCAAAACATCGTCTTTACCCACAAAATCGGTATTGCGCAGGGTGCCAATGGCTTTTTGCAAAGCCATCTGTTGCTCTTTTCGACGCTGCCAGTCCTGCTCACGTTGTTGCATCACCTGGCTGTTTTGGGCAACTACTGTTGTTAATAGTTCCGGAAGCTTCTTGATGTTCTCCTTCAACAGGTAACCGGAAGCTCCACTTAAGATGGTCTCGGCTACTTTTTCCTCATCGTTAAGAATGCCTGTGATGAATATGAAAGGGGTACCGTCAAGGTGCTCCCGTACGTAGAGCAATGCCTCCAGACCGTTCATATCGGGGAGGTTGTAGTCAGATAGTACTATGTCGGGCTGAAAATCGACCAGTTTCTCTTCGAACTCCGTCCGGTTACGGGCTACGGCAAATAGTACCTCTGGGTTATATTTTCGAACCTGTCGCTTATTCAGTTCAAGGTCGAGTTGCATGTCTTCGAGGATAAAGACTTTAAAGATGTCGGTGTTCATGGTTAAAGTTATTTAGTCAGGCGGCTTCCCGAATGAGGTCACTGATGCGCCCGGCACTCACGGGGCCGGTCACACGTTGAATCATTTCTCCTGCCTTGATGAGTAATATACCAGGAGGAGACATGAGGTTGAATAGACGGGCCAGCCTCGGGCTGGCTTCGTAATCTGCTACCCTGAACTGAACGGCAGGGAACTGGGCGGTGAGGTTTTCAATAATGCTGCGCAGGATGATACCATTACCATCCCAGGGGGAGGTCATCAAAACAACAGAAAGCCCTTCGGCTTGCAGCAAACCAGAGATTTGCCCATCGTCAATGGAGGTTAGCTTATTCATAAACAGGATGACACATCCCAATAACGGGATAAAAGGAATGATTAGTTTGTTCTCTCAGCGAGAGCACCGGTAATGCCGGGTGAAGATAGAAAGCACATTCTCTCTTAGTGTTTACTCCGTGAATGGTATTTTTTTCTTCCTTTTCTGAATTTGCCTTAATCACGTTCTTGCCTCTTGGCGATTACTTACTGTATTTCATCAACTCACGATATGTCAGCAGAGAAACTGGCTACCAAATTATCATAACATTCTCATTATCAATAAATTGAGTTTTTGGCACGGTTATTGGTAAGACCTTGGTGAGTTTCTATTACAGTTTCCTTAACCCATTGCTACTCTCTCTCTCTTATTTAAACCCAATCAGTTATGACCAATCAGCAGTTCGTGTCCGAAATGGACAACCTAGAAAACATCCTCTTCTCCTTTGCCCTTCGCTTGACCCGTAACTATGAGGACGCAAAGGACCTGATGCAGGAAACGACTTTCCGTGCTTACAAGCACCGGGAGAAGTTTACTACCGGTACGAACTTCAAAAGCTGGACGTCGACCATTATGCGGAATACTTACATCAATCGTTACCGTAAAATGAAGAACCGCCGCCACGTCAACGAGCCGGTGGAAAACTTCCTCTTCGCAGTAGAGAATAAGGCGGCTACCGCCAACGGAGGCGAAGCTAAGATTCACCTGGACGAACTGCAGGCAAAACTGCGCCAGATCAACGAAATCTACAGTGTTCCTTTCCTGATGTTTTACCGTGGCTACGAGTACAAGGAAATCTCCGGCCACCTGAACATCCCCATCGGAACGGTTAAAAGCCGCATCTTCCTGGCTCGCAAGAAACTAAAGGCGCTGATTGGAGAACGCCCGGTTGCCGTATAAAATTTACAGCACTGGTATAAAGAACTTATGACTAACGTGTTTTAGCCGGCTGCCCTGAAGGGAGCCGGCTTTTTTGTTGTATAATTTCTTAAGGAAGGTAAAGCTACCCTCAACAAATGGACGGTAGTGCAGGGAAATCTGGACTAAATGAAACAGAACTCGTATCTTACGAAGAACTTTGGCGAATTATACTTGAGCAGTTGGATATCCCCAAGCGAGAAGAAAGGGAGCTTCAGCGCCTGGTATAGTTATAAGACTGACCTAAGCAGGCATAAAAGTGCCATGACCGTAAGAAGTTATGAGTTGCGCTAAAAAAAGCAACTGTTAAGCTTCCTGGTCATGGCACATCAAAACAGACACCTATGCAGTCCCTATTGCTGCATGCTCTGAAACACTATGAAATAACACTATGAACAACACTTTCAAGAGAGACAAAATGAACAGAAAATCGTATTAGATGGATATTGGACAGTTCCATCTAGTCGTAGGTGTTTCCCTTTGACATTACAAAGATAGGGTGCGTTTTTGATAAAAAAGCATCAAAATACACTAGTTTGTTACTATGCTTTTTTACACTAAATAAGCCCTAAAACACCTTAAATAACTGAAAATCAAATCATTAAAAGATTTGAATTTGACCCTAAAATCATGGTACTTTTGTAACCATGACGTTACTCATAGAACTTGATTCATGTTGTTTGCCTAAATGGGTAAACAAGATCTTACGGGAAGAGCAAGGTGGAAAACAGGAGAAAAGCCTCATTAGAAAGCTCTATAACCTGGTTCATGCCCGTAAGTATACGGAGAGTGAGATCGTAAAAAAACTTTACGGACAAAAACTTACGCCAAGTCATGGACCTTTCCGCACCTTAAAAACTCGGCTGCGTCACGTATTGGTTGAAGCTTACATTATGCAAGGATTGAGTTCTCCATCCTATAAGTCCTACGATCTGGCTTATCAACATGGCTATCGACAATTGGATGTTGTCCGTCTTTTATTGGGAGGGAAAGCATTTAGTGCGGCGAAAGAGATTGCCCTCCAAGCTTTTAAAAATGTACGAGATTACGAAATAATTCCTTTGAACCAAGGCCTGACCGATGTCATTTCCTCCTTGCACCTCGGCCTTTTCTACAACGAAGAGTTATACTTAAAGTACAGTGAACTTAATCGCTTCTACAGTAAGGCAAGTTATGACCTAAGCATCGTAACTAACTATTACCGGGAAGTCAGGAATAGTATGTATGCCCAACGAGACTCTCCTATGGAGACGGGGCAAAAGGCCAGGCGGTACGTAGCGGAGTGTGCCGAGATCAGTAAAAAGTATCCAAAAATATCTCTAATTCAAGGTATGCTCGTGGGTACCGAAATTACGGGGTGTATGTTGCGGGGAGAATACCGTGAAGCCATTGAGGTCTCTTTGCGCGGAAGTAAGACGCTTATGGCGTGCAAGGGGGTCAGTCAAACCGTACTTAGCGTTTTGGCGCTAAACCGTGTGGAGTGTACCATAATGCTTAATGATTTTGAACTTGGCCAACAGCAAATAAAGTACGCCAAAAAACAAGTAGAGGAGAATCCGATTAATGACCTTGCCCTATCAGACTATGCCGTTCGGCTTGGCTTAAGAACCGACAATTATGAATTTGCGTATCGCCAATTTACCGCCGTTAGTCAGCATAAAATAAGCAGGTTTCTTACCTCCCGTCCTCAGGAACATTGGGTTATTCTGGAAGCTTGTATTAACTTTTTAGTTACCGCTGGTGAAATCGTGCCTAAAGACAACTGGCCCAAGCTAAGAAATTTTCGTGCTTCAAGCTTCATGAACAAAGTTTTCACTTCTACTCAAAATAAAAAGGGAGAAAATATTCAGATATTGGTTCTTCAAGCACTTTTCTCCATTATTAGAAAAAAGTATGATGACGCAATAGATAAGACGGCAAGCCTTGAAGCCTATTGCAACCGTTATTTAAAAGATGATGAAAACTTGAGGAATAATTGCTTCTTCAAACTTTTACTGATTACGATAAAAGCAAATTTTAATCGCAGAATTGCAGAAAGAAAAGGAGAAGCGGTATTTCGAAAGCTACAAGCCACAACTGATCGTTCGAAGCTCAACAATACAGAGTTAATTCCTTACGAAAAACTTTGGCTGATTTTACTCAATCACTTAACGATGACTAGAGCTGACGAAGCTGCCTTGAGAAGGAATTTATAAAAGCCGTTTTTACAGCATTAGGTCGTTAATGACGGTAGCATTGAGCGTTCCTAGCCAATCGGTAATCGTGCCGTAGGCAGAGAGGATGGCATCAACTTGGTCGACAGTAAGGCTATTAATGATGGTAGGCATTGTTGTAGGTTAATAGTGATAAAGGGGTTGAAGCAGGACAGTTTGTCGCCCTTAAAGAGGGCTGGTTGGGTTGCCTCGAAAGGAAGTTATCCAAGGCAGTTTATTACAGCATCAGGTCGTTAATGACGGTAGCATTGAGCGTTCCTAGCCAATCGGTAATCGTGCCGTAGGCAGAGAGGATGGCATCAACTTGATCGACAGTAAGGCTATTAATGAGGGTAGACATTGTTGTAGGTTAATAGTGATAAAGAGGTTGAAGCAGGACAGTTTGTCGCCCTTAAAGAGGGCTGGTTGGGTTGCCTCGAAAAGAAGTTATCCAAGGCAGTTTATTACAGCATCAGGTCGTTAATGACGGTAGCATTGAGCGTTCCGAGCCAATCGGTAATCGTGCCGTAGGCAGAGAGGATGGCATCAACTTGATCGACAGTAAGGCTATTAATGAGGGTAGACATTGTTGTAGGTTGAGTAGTGAGAAAGGAGTTGTAGTAGGACAGTTATCACCCTTAAAGAGGGCTGGTTGGGTTACCTCTAAAGGAAGTTATCCAAGGCAGTTTATTACAGCATCAAGTCGTTAATGACGGTAGCATTGAGCGTTCCGAGCCAATCGGTAATCGTGCCGTAGGCAGAGAGGATGGCGTCAACTTGGTCGACAGTAAGGCTATTAATGAGGGTAGACATTGTTGTAGATTGAGTAGTGAGAAAGGAGTTGAAGTAGGACAGTTTTTACCCTACAGAGGGCTGGTTGGGTTGCCTCGAAAGGAAGTTATCCAAGGCAGTTTATTACAGCATCAGGTCGTTAATGACGGTAGCATTGAGCGTTCCGAGCCAATCGGTAATCGTGCCGTAGGCAGAGAGGATGGCATCAACTTGATCGACAGTAAGGCTATTGATGAGGGTAGACATTGTTGTAGGTTGAGTAGTGAGAAAGGAGTTGAAGTAGGACAGTTTTTACCCTTAAAGAGGGCTGGTTAGGTTGCCTCGAAAGGAAGTTATCCAAGGCAGTTTATTACAGCATCAGGTCGTTAATGACGGTAGCATTGAGCGTTCCGAGCCAATCGGTAATCGTGCCGTAGGCAGAGAGGATGGCGTCGACTTGGTCGACAGTAAGGCTATTAATGAGGGTAGACATTGTTGTAGATTGAGTAGTGAGAAAGGAGTTGAATTTGTCAGTGGTGAAAGTTGCTCTTTTAGAGCATGATATCGTCGATCATAATGGAGGAGGTTATGGGTAAAAAAATCTGTTTTCCTGATGCATAATACTTAGCATCACCTGAGTAGTTAAAGCATAATATCATCAATCATGATGGGTGTGGTTATGGGTAAAAGAATCTGTTTTTCTAAGGTATAATGCTTAGTATAATCTGGGTAATTAAAGCATGATATCGTCGATCATAGTATGCTTGATTTTGTGGTGAGAAAAAGATGAATCACACGCTGTTGAAGACTCAGAGAAACATGGAGAATCGATTGTTAAATCAAGTATGCAAGTCAGCGAATTATTCATGGTTCGTATTTCGTTTTTGTCTGCTGCAAATCTCAGGACATAGACCCCGACCGCTCAAATCAATTTACGCCTGTCGGTTAGCATAAAAAAAAAGCTTATTTCAATAATCCATAGCCCTAAAACAAAGAAAGCCAGCAACTTGCGTTGCTGGCTTTCTTTCCTCCTGTGAGCGAAAAAACGTTTAAAAACAATTATTAAAAAGGCATATTTAATCTTCTGAACCTTCATTTCGGCTCCGACCCGGAGGGCCAAGCCGCTCAAAAGTGCTTTCCTGTCGGCCTGAGAAACGCCCTCTTTCCTCCTCCTTATCGGCCGCATCATAGGCCTTGATAATCGATTTTACGAGGCGGTGCCGGACCACATCTTCGGCGGTAAGCCGGACGGTACCGATGCCTTTGATCGGAGATAAAAGGTTCACCGCACGGCGGAGACCGGACTGCTGATTATGGGGCAAATCCACCTGGCTCAAATCTCCAGTGATGATGGCCTTCGCGGAAGGACCTAAACGGGTCAGAAACATCTTAAGCTGACTGGTAGTCGTATTCTGTGCCTCGTCCATAATGACGAAGCAATTGTCCAGCGTCCGGCCGCGCATATAGGCCAATGGAGCTATCTCAATGATGCGCTCCTCGCGGAATTTCTCCTGCTTCTCGGCCGGGATCATATCGTCCAGCGCATCGTACAGCGGGCGGAGGTAAGGATCAATCTTATCCTGCAGGTCGCCAGGGAGGAAGCCCAGGCTCTCGCCGGCCTCTACGGCCGGCCGCGTCAGGATGATCTTTTTTACCGACTTGTTCTTTAGCGCACGAACCGCCAGCGCTACCGCAGTATACGTTTTACCGGTACCTGCAGGGCCGATCGCGAAGACAATGTCGTTCTTCTCGGCAGACTCAACCATTTTAGCCTGGTTAGCCGTACGGGCCTTGATCGGCTTACCGTTCCTGCCGTAAACAATTGTCTTGTTCGCCGCGCCATTTCCAAGTTTGGTCACAAAAGGGTTTTCCCCGGCAAGAATATCGTCTACGGTTTGTGCATTCACTTCCCGGTTATCTTCCAGGAGCCGCATCATCAGCTCAAAATGATGCTTGATCTTTTGCATCTCGCTTTTATCACCGCTGATCTTGACTTTGGTGCCTCGCTGAGTAATCTTAGATTCTGGGTAAGCTTCCCGAATTTGGGTCAGTTTTTTATTGTTCTCTCCCAGGAGAGCTACGGGGTCGACCCCGCCGATGGATAGGATGATTTCGCTCAAATGAACTGGTTTTCATCGCCGATGGAAATAACGACTGATGCTTAACCCCAAAACTACGGAATAACAGTAAAAGTTGCCGATCTGAAAGCCAATTTGTCAAATATACCCAAACCGTGAAGGTTTGGGATACAGTTGACCTGAGATTAATAGCGTTTACTGGCGCTCAGCGCCACGTAATGTCCCAAACCACTTCGTGAGGAGTATAGACTTGCTAAAGCCAGTTAACGAACGCTTTGTCCGGCCAGATCAGGTTACCAAAAATGAAGCCGAGCGGGCAAAGTGGTCATTGTACAAGACCAAACTTGACTACCCGACTAAACAAACTCCACCTGCACCATATCCTCCACATTGATCCCCAGCAACGTTGCTGCCCGTCCCAGGTTTATTGCCACCTCGAGCAGCCCGTCCCCATTGAAGCGACAAAGCGGTTCGCCTTCGGGCACGTCGTGGTAACGGAAGCTCAGGCCATCAATCGGTGCCATCCGCTTAATCAGTAAGTTGAACCCCCTTCCCTGGCCAATTTCTTCGAAGCGGTCCCGGGTGATGTTCGTCGTCACGTTGTCAAAGCGGTCAATGAAGACCACCGCCCCACGGATGTAATTAGGGCCGATGACGGGTTGGAAAGCCAGTCGCTCGCTGAAGCGGGTAGCTGGTAGTCCAATTTCCAGAAAGGGTTTCTCCCGGGCGATGTGGCCCACGGCCCGGGCATAGATAGAGGAAAGCGCGTCTTCCCGTGTATAACCGTCGAGCACATACGTCTCGGTCGGCATCTTACCGAAAACAAGGCTAAAGATGCCGTTGTCGGGGCCGATGAAGTACTGCCGCTCATACCGGATCGCCAGGAACCTTCCCCGCGGCTGATAATAATCGTTGACACTGATCAGGTGAATAGTCCCTTCCGGATAATGACGCCAAACGCGGTTAAAGATGAAGGCCGCCCGGACAATGTCGTAGGTAGGAATCTCGTGGCTAACGTCAACAATTCGCAACTCGCGATGTGCCGAATAAAGATGGGCCTTGAGGCGTGCCAAATGAAAATCCTCGCGGCCGAAGTCGGAGGTTAAGGTAAGCAGAGGAGTTGAGGGAGTTGCCACGGGTTGGTTTTCAGGGATCAGTAAAATAGTGTTAAGGGATCAGGGATCAGTATTCAGCAGCTAGTGCTCAGTATTTAGGTTTCAGGACTCA
This sequence comes from Neolewinella persica DSM 23188, assembly GCF_000373105.1. GTDB lineage: Bacteria > Bacteroidota > Bacteroidia > Chitinophagales > Saprospiraceae > Neolewinella > Neolewinella persica. Next base: position 169,072 of record NZ_KB890414.1, read on the forward strand.
GCAGCCAGAACAAAAACTTCACAAATATATAGGGAATCCGGTAGTCAGTAGTCCATAGTTCATAGGCGGTAGTGTCCGCCGATACCGACTATGATTTATGGACTACTGACTAAGAGACTAATAAGGGCGCGGTCGCAGGTGCAAAGAAAGGATATAGAAGCAAAGAACAACCCGCGAACAATTGTGCATAAAAACCATTTATTGCACCTGCGCGCCCGCCAAATAATGAATCGTTTATGTTAACCGAAATCACCAACCAACTGTCCCAAAAAGATCCGGTTCTCGCCGCCATTATCCCGCAGGTGACCCTCCCCGACATTGCACCTTCACTGGGTATTTATCACGACCTCGTGAGTTGTATTGTTGATCAGCAAATCCCCCAACGGACGCGTGGCACCTACATGAAAAAGCTCATCGGTCTGCTCAGCGGAGAGCTCCCCAACGACAACAATATCTACACCATTCAGGAAGAAGACTGGGCCATTGCCAAGATGGCCAACCCGAAATACCATACCCTTTTCCGGGTTACAGACGCGTGGCACGCCCAGAAGATGGATACCTGGAATTGGCAGGAGATGACCGACAAGGATATCCGGGATCGCCTGCAGGCCATCAAAGGCATCGGTCCGCAAACCGTTGATATGATCCTGCTGTACACCCTTACCCGCCCCGATGTTTTTCCCGTCGGCGACTACCACCTGAAGCAGATCATGGAAGATATGTACGAAGGAGAAAAAGGAGAAAAACTGCCAAAAATGATGACCAGGGTTGGCGCTGCCTGGGCGCCCTACCGTTCGTTTGGGACACGGTATTTACTGGCCTGGAAGGAGGAGCGGAAACGGTAATTTACTGGCAATAAAAGTTGCCAACTACTCTTCCTCATCCTTTTCAAATGCCTTTTTAGCAACTGCGACAACTTTTTGCGCATTTGCCTTTCGGTTTATAATGAGGTAGGCATCTCGTTTTGGAGCTTCTAAATGATGGAATTCATTCGCGTCAATTAAGTTGAGCATAATTTGGCGATATACTCTAAACCGCTTAGAACTAGCCTCGTCATTCTCTTCTCTCATTCTGGCTCCAATAAATCCAAAACAGACCGCGTCTGCCCGACCTGCAACTAACAGCCGAATCATTAATCCGACTACGGTACTAAGAATCCGAATGGCATCTCTCTTAGAAGTAAGTTCCGTAAATCGGTGACGAGAGTTCTTAGCTTTGTTTCGGCAAAAATCAACAGTATGAAATTTTTCAGGATACTCCTTTAAATAGATCAAGTAGCGCTCATCGTCTCTTGCGTCGAAACGGTAAATAGTAGTACGAAGATGATAATCAGAGGATAAAGCACTGCTTACAGTAACCTTAGATACGGGATACGTTTCTTTAAACATTAGGTGGCATAATCGTATGCGGTGGTACGCGTATTCCACGCTTCGTCTTGGTCAATTACATGAAATCCATCTATGAGCGCCTGATCAAGCCCTCTTTGTCCAAAGATCGTGTTTAGAACATCTAATTGCTTTTGATAAGAACCAATATATTTATTAACTGAACTGCGCATATAATCCGGGACTCCATCAAAATCCATTTTTATATTACGAATGTCCTCCAAGTGGTACAATAGTTTGTCTTTGCGTAAACGTAACAGTTTGTAGTTTACTGCAGAAAGCGTTCGATTATCAGCTAAAGACAACTTCGAAGTTAAGTCATCAGTTTCTGCAACTTTTCTATTGATGATAAAATCAACAAAGAGCCAAATTATTCTGAGAAAGAACAGCGAAAATGAGTAAATCAATCGGTCTCGAAAGCTCAATCGGTCTCTGTCTAACTTTAATAAACGAGTTGCCACCATGCTTTTCAAAAGCACGTCGCCTGAAGACTCCAGTGATTGTTGTGGTACAACTAACATGATAACTGTTTTCACTTGGTTAACACTATGACGCCAAGCTTAAGTTCAAAGATAATAGATAATCAGCTTCTTGACAATTCACACCCGCTCCAAAAAAATAGGCGCACTCCCCTTAGCATCCCACTGACACAAGTAAAGATTCTCATCCGCATCCACACAGACGTCGTGCCCGTGGTGAAACAGGTTATGCACCGCAGGGTCCTGGTACATGGGCTGTAGCTGACCATCCTTATACGTGGGGGCGGTTCCACCGGCATTCGAAACAACCTTATTGTCCCCATCCAGGATGGTGATATAACCATTGTGCTTTTGCCTGATTTTACCTTCCACGGTATTGGCGAAGCAGACACCGGCCAGCAGGTTCTCACCGTGGATCACCGGCCGGCAAACGTACGCACCGGGCAGGGTTACTTGCTCAATAAATTTACCGTCGAGGGTGAAAAATTTGAATGCCTGATCGTTACGGCTGGTGACCACCAGGCGGGGCTGCCCCGCTTTGCGCAGATCGATGGCGACACCATGAGCCTGATTGAGGTTGTACCTGGCATCTTCGTTGTTTTTGCCGCCAAAATGCTGAAGGTAACGGCCGTTGGCATCGTAACGGATGATGTAGTTGGAGCCGTAGCCGTCGGCAACGTAGACGTCTCCGTTCGGCGCAACGGCAGTTTCGGTGGGGTGATAAGCCATACCTGGTTGGTAGACACCGATCGTTTGCGGGTGTCCGAGTTGGAAGATGATCTCCCCGTTAAGACGGGTTTTAGTGACGCTTCCCGGCTGATTACGCCGGCGGCCATGTTGGTCGGAGTGGCTACCGGTATCGCAGATAAAGAGCGTTTCTTCGTCGCCCTCGTCGAAGATTGTCAGGCCGTGCCCGGCGGGAAAAGTATACCCCCAGCTGTCTGTGACCTTACCGGAGCGATCGAAGACCAATACGTTATTACTGGGATGGTCTCCCAGCAGATAGAGTTTTCCGCTCCGATCTGCTACCATTTCGTGGCAGTTGATGAGCGGGTATTGCCTTGGAGAAACTTTGGCCCAGTTCGCGTTCACTTTATACTGGTGAGCGCCCTGACCTACGATGAGGTCGTCGGAAACCGCAGCGCGGCCGGTCAAAAAAGCGGGCATGACAATGGCGGTGCCGGCCAGTGCGGTATTGCGGAGGAAAGTTCTGCGTTGCATGATTTGGGAATATGGCCTTAAAGTTAGTTCGCAGAGAAGAAACCGCTCGTCGGGCCTGGTTCCCCGGCACTTGTGCCGGCTGATAAGAGAGGGACGGCACAAGTGCCGGGGAACATAGTTCGCCTAGCCGAAAGGGGCGGAAAATTGGCCATGGCATGATGCCCTAACCAACGAAACCCCTACCTTTAGAACTCTCCAAAAAGTTCTTCCTTCCCGCTAATGCGTCTTCCTAAATCCCCTCTCTTCTCCCTGTTTATCTGTTCCATGTGGGCCATTATATACAGCTGCGGCAACGAAGGGGGCGAAAAGGTCAGTTTCGCCAACGACATCCGCCCGATCCTGAAAACGAAGTGCATGTCTTGCCACGGTGGCGTTCGGCAATTGGGCGGATTGAGCTTTCTGTTTGAGGAGGACATGTATGCGGTCTTACGATCTGGCAAGAAAGCCATTATACCCGGGAGGCCAGAAGAAAGTGAATTATACCAAAGGGTGATCTCTGACAAGCCAGGATTAGTGATGCCACCAGATGGGGAACAGTTGAACGAAGAAGAAACGGAGCTCATCCGCCGGTGGATCAAAGAAGGGGCGGTCTGGGAAGAACACTGGGCCTACACTCTTCCCGAGCCTCCGGTTATACCTGAGAAAGCCGACCATCCGATTGATGCTTTAGTACGCGAGCGTTTGCCTGCGCACAACCTATCCCCTGCACCTGCGGCCGCGCCTACTACCCTGATTCGCCGCCTGTATCTTGACCTGATCGGGCTGCCACCACCGCTAGAAGTCACCAGAAGTTTCGCTGACAACCCGAGTGAAGAAGCTTACCTGACCATCGTCGACGACCTGCTTGCCTCCCCACATTTTGGCGAAAGATGGGCTACCTTCTGGCTTGACCTGGCCCGCTACGCGGACTCGCAGGGCTACCAAAAAGACCACATCCGACGTACCATCTACCTGTACCGCGACTGGGTCATCGATGCCTTCAACCGCGATATGCCGATCGACAGTTTCACCATCCGGCAGCTTGCCGGCGACCTGCTGCCCCAGTACTCAGATCAGGACTTGCTGGCCACCGCTTTCCACCGCAACACGATGACAAACGACGAGGGTGGTACGGATGATGAGGAATTTCGCGTCAAAGCCGTGCTCGACCGCACAAACGTGACCATGGAGATCTGGCAGGGCGCCACCTTCAGTTGTGTACAGTGCCACAGCCATCCGTATGACCCCATCCGCCATGAAGAATACTACACCGTCAAGGGCTACTTCAACAATACCATCGATGCGGACCTGACGTCGGATTATCCCAAGGTCCCGCTTCATTCCACGGCTCGAAAGCAGGAGCTGTCAAGGTTAAAAAGCAGGGTGGCGGCCGACACCCTGACCGACGAAGTCATCGCCAAACTCGAAACCGCCATCACTGAGCTGGAGCGTCCGCTGCAGGTACCCGTTCTTCAGGAATATCAGGATTCCTGCGGCCGCGTAAACCGCCTCTTCGTACGCGGAAACTGGTTGATGGAAGCCGATACCTTACTACCACGCCCGCCCGCCACCTACGATAAAACGGGTAAAGTATTTGCCCAAAACCGACTTGGGCTGGCCCAGTGGCTCGTTGACCAGGACAACCCGCTGACCGGCCGGGTGCTGGTCAACCGGATTTGGGCAGAACTCTTCGGCCGGGGCATCGTAAAAACAGTGGAGGATTTTGGTATTCAAGGTGACAACCCCACCCATCCGGAGTTACTTGATTGGTTGGCACTCGAGTTCACCCACGAGCAGGCCTGGAGCCTGAAGTCGTTGTTACGAACGATCGTCACCTCTAAAACTTATCAACAAAGCAGTACCCTCGACGAAGCCTCTCTGGCCTACGACCCGGAGAATCGCTGGCTGGCCCGCGGACCACGCTTCCGGCTGAGTGCCGAACATATCCGGGACCAGGCATTGGCGGTGAGCGGCCTCTTGAACCCCGAAATTTATGGTCCCAGCGTAATGCCTTACCAGCCAGAAGGCGTTTGGAACATCATCCGCCACGTCGCACGCTGGAAGACCAGCTCTGATGGGCAAAACCACCGGCGCGGCCTCTATACTTTCTTTCGTCGTGCCAGCCCCTACCCCACCATGTTGTTGTTCGACGCTCCGCCCCGGGACCTTTGCGTTTCCCGCCGCATCCGGACCAACACACCACTACAGGCCATGGTGACCCTCAACGACCCCGTGTTTGTCCAGGCCGGAGCAGCATTGGCAGAGGCAGTTCGTACTGAGAGGCCAGACCGCCCCAGGGAACAGATTGGCCTGGCCTACGAGCGCGCTACCGCGCGCGCACCCGACAGCTTCCGGCTCGCCCGGCTGAAAGAGCTCTACCTGCTTAACCTGACTGCCTTCCGCACGGATACTTTACCGGATTCCATTCCGCCGGAGGCGGCGGCGCTGCAGACCGTTTGCCGCGCTATTTTGAATTTAGACGAGGTTTTAGTCAAACGCTGAATAATGAACCAACTAGAAAAAGAATGGTGGGCCCGCTCCCAAAGCTACCTGACCCGACGCCAACTGTTCCGGGGTGCCGCCTTCGGCATTGGCGGCATGGCACTGGGCATGCTGGGTTGTGACGGCCCGACACCTCAAAAAGACGCCGTCGGTGATGCCCTGGAACGGGCGTTGCACCTTGCACCCCGGGCGCAACGGGTCATCTTCCTGCATATGGCCGGCGCACCTTCCCAGTTGGAGTTATTTGACTACAAGCCGGAGCTGGCTAAGCTGGACGGCAAGCCTTGTCCGCCGTCTTTCCTGGATGGCAAACGCTTTGCCTTCATTCGTGGCGTACCGGAGATGCTGGGGCCACAGTTTGCGTTTCAGCAGCACGGTGACAGCCGTGCGTGGGTGTCTGAATTACTCCCGGAATTCAGCAAAAAAGTCGACGAAGTTACTTTCCTCAAGGCCGTTACGACCGAAGAATTCAACCACGCACCGGCCCAACTCTTCATGCATACCGGCGGTACGCAGCCCGGCAAACCCTCCTTCGGCTCGTGGGTTACTTATGGACTGGGGACGGACAATGCTGACCTGCCGGGTTTCATTGTGATGGTATCCGGGCAATCGGCTCCGAGTGGGGGCAAGAGTTTGTGGGGAAGTGGGTTCTTACCCTCCAACTATCAGGGTGTAGAGTTCAGGTCAAAAGGGGACCCGGTGCTGTACGTCAATAACCCTGACGGTATTTCCCGCGACGTGCGCCGCCGTACGCTGGACGCCATTGGAGATTTAAACCGGCGGGAGCATGAGGAGGTTGGGGACCCCAATGTCCTCTCCCGCATCGAGCAATACGAACTATCCTTCCGGATGCAGATGACGGTTCCGGAAGCAACGGACGTCAGCCAGGAGCCGGACTACATCCATGAGCTTTACGGCACGCAGCCCGGGGAGAACTCCTTCGCCAACAACTGCCTGTTGGCCCGCCGGTTGGCCGAACGGGGCGTTCGTTTCATCCAGTTGTACCACCGGGGGTGGGACAGCCACGGCAGTAATGACTTTGAGAATCTTCACGGTGGCTTCAAGGCCCGTTGCCAGGAAGTGGACCGGCCGATGGCCACCCTGCTCACTGACCTGAAACAGCGTGGAATGCTGGAGGACACCCTCATCGTTTGGGGAGGAGAATTTGGCCGTACGCCCATGCAGGAAAACCGCGCCGGCGTGACGAACCCGTTCAAAGGCCGGGACCACCACGGCGCAGCCTTTACGATGTGGATGGCTGGCGGAGGCCTTCGCCCCGGCCTCACCTACGGCGCTACTGACGAATTCGGATACTACCCGACCCGGGATGCCGTGCATGTGCATGATTTACAAGCGACCATACTTCATCAGTTGGGTGTTGATCACGAGCGGTTAACTTACCCGTTCCAGGGCAGGGATTTTCGGTTGACGGATGTGGGGGGACACGTGGTGAAGGATATACTGGGGTGATTATGAATCAGCAAATTGAGATCTTCACTAGTATAGTTTCGGGTATTTAGGCCTTTGATTTGAGCGCATTTCTAGGTGGATTTATGGTAACTAAAACAAGCATTCTTGTTAAGAAAATATTGTTTGACAACCAGCATACGCATTAATATTTACATCAATTATCAATTATCTTTTTCGTAGTATTGCGATCTAAGCTTTTGCTACAACTACTCAGGGCCTGAAATTCACACGACGATATGCAATCTACGACCTCTCGTGAAGTATATGAAAGACGAAAATATTTTAATGCCTGTATAAAAGGTTCAAACTATGGGCCAGGAATAGAACACTGGATTGACCTATGGGAAAGAAAGGTAAGTAGAAACCTAAGTCATCTCTCTGACGCAGAGATATGGGGGTTCCGTCAACGGCTAAGGTTTATTTGGGGAGATATAAAATCGATAAGGGCCGATTTAAAGAAATTACCTAAAGTAATTAAGAATAATTCAGCCGAAGTATTGATTACTCAGGGATTTGTGGCTTATGACGAAAGCAAATTCTTTAAAGCCTATGACCTTTTCCAACGTGCGGCCAAGCTACATAAGGTGCCGATCGCAGGTTTTTCCAACTATGTACTAATGAGGGTTCACTTACTCTCCGCGAAGTGTTGTTGGAGATGGGACGACTTACCAAAGGCGTTATGTCATCTTGGCATGTCAGCGCACTACGTGATGGCTTATCATGCTGAACAACCCGAAGAAGTCAAGTACACTGATTATTACCGTGGTCGGATACTCAGTGTTTACCCCCGTTTATTGACACCACGTCGGGGGCCGGATGTGGGCGGAACCAACAATATTGAGTTGACTGGACAATACCTTGAAAAGGCTAAACATTTTTTTAAAAAGAGTTGCCCCTTAGTCCGAAAAGACGATACTGATGTCATGCACTTGTTCGAGGCAGAAATCTTGGAATTAGAAGCCCACGCTAAACGGAATGAGGCCAGACGCACTGAAGATGAAAACTCATCAAAACAACTTTTTGCTGAGGTAAAGGATCTGTTGAAAGACGTATCCTTTATCTTGAAGAAGCAATACAAGAAAAAGAGAACCCGCAGAAAATCACACGTACTTCGACTAAAGGGGATGTTAAACGTAACTAGAATCCTGAAAAATGGGAGAAGGTTAAATTTCCACCCAGAAAGACATAAGGATGGAAAAAAGGCTACGAAGTATTTCACTAAGGAATTAAAACAACGAAAAAAAATTTTTGGAAAAAAGCCGCATACTACTATTGCCCGAGCCTATAACAATCGTGCGTTAGCAAAAATTTTGTCGGGAAATGCCTACAAGTATTATCCTGAGTATAGGAATATCGACATAGCGATTCCTTTTTGGGAGTCCGCACAAAATGATGCATGGTCAGCCATAAAAGCCAATACGTCCAATGACCTTACAAAGGCTGGAGCCGATTCGTTCACCTGTCTATCAGACGCCCAGTTAATCACTTCCTTGAATCATCTCATGGATACGACCTATTTGATTAGCCAATCGAAGGGTGTGTTTAGCTATGATACTCTAAAAAAAATACGTGTTCATTACGAAACGGCAAAGAAGATAGAAGAAGAGTACCTAAACAAATTATCATCTGTTGTTTCGCATGAAGACCTGGGTAGAAGAACGCACCTAGTATATGAATCAATGCTAGAGCCTTGTTGGAAACTACTGACGGAGGAGTACGTTGATCGTATTTCCAAAGAGCAGAAGGTTGAGGTAAAGAAGCTCATCGTTGATGTTTTTAGCAGAGCATTTTCGCCTCATTTATACCAAGTCATCAAACGTGCTCAGGCGCAAGGTATAGCAGGAGGAGCTAGAGTACCCTACCCTCAAGATGGCATAGCATTGATACTGTTGGAAGAATTATTTAATGATGAAAGCGAAACCAACCTTGGAAAAGGTGAACTTGAAAAACTTGAGCGCTATTTGAGCAATAAGAATCCTGGCAGGTTTGCTTTTTACCAACCTGAATCTGACATCAATGTCATCTGTGAAAGATTCAATGATCAGCCGGGAGGAGCGATGGTTCATTTTGTTGGAAGTCGGTTTACCTATGTATTAACCTTTCAAGGGGATGGCAATAGGCAGATTGTGGGAAATAGTCCACGATTAACAAAATTAAAGCCTCTGGAACCGTTTAGAGGAGTACACGATTTAAAGAAGTTAATAAGTGAAGTCGATGATTATTGCTGTCAATTCATTCAATTGGAAAACGCAAACGTTGATGCCATTCAAAAACTCTCAGGTGATAAAGAAATCTTTACTCTTGACAAAAAGTTTAAAACTGGGCTTGCCAACTTATACCAAACATTGATTTCCCCTATTCTAGTTGATGGCAATACTGTTAACCGATACTATATTGTATGTGATAAATGGGGCTGGAAAATCCCTTGGCCTGCCTTACTTACTCAAGAAGTCAAGAGTAGACGGTTTATAAAAGATTTCTACCTGATTAAAAAAAATCTGATCTCTCAGCAGGTTTCGATTGGCATGTTAGACATTTTAGAAAACTTTGAGAAAAATGAGAAAGACAAAGGTCTGATGTTGACTGCTTTTACAAGGAAGGGTGGTCAAGATGAAGATGTAAGAATAGATTTAATTGAGCGATTTCAACGAGCCTTCTTCCGTGTAAAGGAAGGAGATGTTGCCTTTGCTCAAGAGGGCGATGAATTTAGTGGAGATCATTTTAATTTCGATCCGGACAAGCATACAGTCCAAGACCTAAAGGAGAAATTGAAAAGCGCTCACGTTGTAGTCCTCTTAGGGCACAGCACAAAATCAAGCGATCATAAATATCACTTAGGCTTTTTGCTAAAGTCAAAAGAAGGTGACGAAACTCATCACTTGGTACTTAACCAATCGGATATACTTAATTTGAACTTATCAAAAGTAAAAATAACTTTACTGCTAACTTGCAAAGGAAGTGTAGGTCATTCTCGCACGGGTAATGTGCCAAGATCTTTTTTCAGCGCATTCTTGGCCGCACGTGCCAGAAATATCATCTACAGTTCGAAGGAGCTCAATGAGACTGTAGCCGTTAAGTTCACTGTAGAATTTTTAAAACAAATAAGCAATAATGAAAAATTTGGTCCTGCTTATCAAAACGCCATGGCTTCATTGATAAATAACGACGATTTGTTAATTAGCCATCCCTCACAGTGGGGAGTAATTCACTTTATTGGAGACCAGATGGAATCTCTTCAACCTTAACCATAAGCGGTTGATAATTGACTTTACCCTTGTGAGTTGTTTTCGACCAAGTATAATTTCTAGGCAATTGATACAACTCGGAAGAAAAGAAAAACTTCCCAAATTTAGGCTCGTAAATATCTTCCTCTTCTCTAACCTTAGAAAATAATTCATCATTAAAATGAATAGAATCTTCGTCAATTAATTGATAAACGTACCCACCAGGAAAAAGCTTTGCCTCCTTATTAAGATCAATTTCTATTTTTGACTTGTTTCCAAACGAAATTCCTTTTAAAAATTGTTTCTCTTCCGAAAAAGAATAAATTATTAAAAGAAGTCTTTTTGATTTAATAAAATTATCAGGCTTTCCTAAAATCAACACGTCATTCTCAAGTGATATTTTGACAGCAAGTTTTTTCGCCTCTTTTGGGGGGCTACTTTCTGCCATATTACTCTCTTCAGCAAGATAGGGTAAGTCTTTCTCCTCAAAACTATAATCTTGTGGGTCGAGAGCTAAATAAGCTCCTAATGAAGCAATTTTCCTCCTTTGCTTAACTAACCTATCCATCAAAATTTCCGAATTAGAAAACCTCTCTATAAAAGAAGTTGTAGTACTATATAGCTTATTAACTTGACTAAAATTAAATGGCTTTTGATTGTATCTTTTAAAACTTTCTACTGTATTTAGTAAATCAGCAATATCTTTTTGAGACTCTCCAGAAATTCTTTTATCTACAATAAATCTAATAATTTTTTTTCCCGTTTCATCAAGGAAGAAATTATATAATTTTGTTCTAGCTTTATTTATCCTGACGGAGGAGCCATCAAATAAATCCTTAGAATTATTTACAATTCTTGACAAAGTATCAAACTTATCTATTGGTCCAGAAGGAATGTCTTTACCAGAATGTGCTTTTATCGAGCCTTCAATATCTTGTCTATCAAGTTTCGTCTCTGGAAGATGAACTTTTATTCTTTTTTTTAGTTGGCAGAGACTTTTTAATATTTCATAATAAGCCTTATCACCAATCTCATCCCGGACAACTCCTTTTACATCAACCGATCCTTCTAAAAGGTTAGCTACTCCTACATTATCATTAAACCACTTTATTAGGTCCTTACTGTCTAAATCTTTACTAGTGGGGTATTTGATAGTCTTATCCTTGGGTATTTCCAAGTCTTCATATGTTATAATAAATTCGATGCAGGGCATATGTCCTTCTAATATTTCCATAAGGCTTATTTCAATTGTGAGATTACGATTCAAAGTTACAGGCCTCGTTAAAAAGCGGCTGCAAAGATAGTTTTTTAAATTCACTTTTCAAAATACTCGTGTTTCTTAAAATGAATTTACGATTCTCTTTACAGATTTCCAAACCTCCTCAACATAGATTTCTTCTCTTAAAAGTCACACAAAGCTCTTCTTTTGTCTAGACCTCAGGGTCCTTTCACCTAAAGTAACTGTGGACTTAAGTAGTGCCGTGGGCACCTGCCTGTACTTACCCCAAATGCCAAAAATGAGAATCTTGTCTCACGTATATCATTAAGGACTTTGAAGCCTAAGTCAAAAGAATAGAGTGGAGAAGCTTCAAAATCCTCAACAGTTGCAAGCCACTATATAGTCCTGTAAGCAAGTGTTCAGTTGAACACTTGCTTACAGCGTTGGTGCTATCATTAAGCAAACCCAAGCTACAAACCTGGCAAAAATCGCACTTCACAACATGTCGCTAAAAGTAAAATCATTTCTCAATTCATATTTTGAAAAGATAAATTATAAAAAATGAATTGAAAATTCGTACCTTTGGATTGATCTTTTCCACTTACACTCCTCACAGCACAATCCTCAGGCCATGTACATTGAACAGAATCACCTCCTAATCGCAGCTTTAGCGATAGTTATACTCTCACTCTCCTTCGGCATCTGGTTGCTTTTCAAGGCAATGTTCGCTATGAGTCGTAATAACAACGGCAGTAGCGACGTAATTGTCGACCGTGGAGCCGGAGGCATCTTCCAATTCATAATCGGAGTAGCAATCGTAATAGCTATCCTCTACTTCTTCTCCGATCCCAATTTTCGCATCTCCACCCTATTTGATCCCATCCAAGCCAACCCCACCGGTCAAAAAGACACCAGCCCCAATAAGCAAGCCAGTCCCAACACTTACGACAGGTCTCAAGAAACCGGCGACCATCGTAAAGGCAAGCCGTCCCCAGTTAATGATTCCGACCTCTCCCGTTTAGACGGTAAGACAGGAATGCAGCAAGTACCACAAGCTCCACCTCCCCCACCTACGAACCATACATATAAGGATGTGCGGGAGAAGACAAAAAACCAGCGCAAGTTCTTCATAGTACCTGTTGGATGCTATAAAAAGCCAGGTAAAGCTTTCAATAGCCTTAGTGGCCCAACGGAATTACGATTAAAGATTTACGTGAAGGGCATCGATTGCAGTAAGGTCGGATATGGTCCCTTTAACAACGAGCGCGAAGCGATCGCCTTCCGTCGGAAACATAACTTGGAGCATAAGCCTGAACAATATATCTGGCCGGCACCTTGATCTCTGCCATAATCTGGACACACTTTTCCAACCTGCTAGCCAGGAAGCCAACCTTTTGAACAACAACAAACCTTCGTCACTTACTTAGGACCACCAACAGCAGAACTTTAGACCCCTTCAAAGTACACTCCTTATGAAACAAGAAGATAAAGCTATCCTTTTCTGGCTTGGCTTCGGCGTCACCACAGCCGCAGCCCTGATCCGTTTATTTGTGTGGGTTTATGGACTAATCATGGCCAACCTTGACGTAATCGAAGCTTTCTTTCGACTAGTAGCAGTTACCATCCTTGGTACGGGATTACTCATTGCAGTATACGTAATGACCATTAAATTCGTCAGTTACTTACGTCAACGCCGGGATGATCGAGCGTATAATAGCTCCGAGACGGGCATATTTGCGAACGCACTGGACCGGGGCACCTACCTAAAAAAGGAACTTTCTGCCCTGACGCTGAAACTCGACAACGTTCTTGCACTTAACAAGGATGAAGTGATCACTTACCAAACGGCGCTCAGGGGAGCAAAGGTTGGAGACAAGTGGGCCGCCGATATCTGGACTCAAATTGATGAAGTCAATGGCCGCTCTAAAACAATAGCCCAAAACCAACGGCTAATCATTGAACGGATTCGGAATATCGACAGCGATATCACCATGTTGGATTACCAGTTCCGGCGCTGTAAGTCTCAGGGCACTACTTCCCCCAGTGCTCTGGAAAATTTACGGCGGCTACAGCGTCGCCATGACGTACTGGAGGGCTACATCAAGGAATGGCACCTGGAAAACCCCGAGGTGCTATGGTTCTTTATTAATGGAGATGACGACGATTTCTTAGACCTGTCCGGAGATACAGAGCCTACTGTGCCTCCACGAGTTAAGATCGTGGACATCCTTAATAAAGCCGCCTTTTAAGACAATGTATATGCTAGTAGTTTAGGAACCACCCCTAAAACCCCTTATTGCGGAGGCTCTTTCTTGAAGGAAAGAGCCTCTTTTTGTGTAAGAATGTACAAGTAAAAGTAGTGCTGGAGGTGTTGGAGTAAAAAGACCTTATCGGTATCGGTCAACAACCTTTAGCATCAGTTTGTTAGTACTTATTTAGCCAATATCATTTAGTTATATGTCCATTCAAATCCGTCAGGCCACCCTCGACGACATCCCCGCCCTGCATTCCCTCGTAGCCGAACTGGCCAGCCATCTCGGCGAAGCCGAGCATTTCACCAGTACCGTCGAACGTTTTGAAAAAGACTTTAAGGACGATTTTTTTCATGCTATTGTAGCGGATAACGGAGAAGAGATTGTCGGAATGGCCCTCTACTGTTACGTATACTCCACGTGGAAGGGTAGGATGATCTACCTTGAAGACTTTGTCATCAGTAAGCGCCACCGCCGTCAGGGTATCGGCCAGCTGCTTTGGGATGCGCTGCTACAACGTGGTCGTGACCGCAACTGCGCATTGCTCAAATGGCAAGTGGTGGCCGACGACGCTGCGGCCATGCGGTTCTATAATAAGCAGGACCCGATTTTTGAGGACCAGTGGTTGAATGGAAAGGTGATGTTGTAGGGTCCTTTGGGGGCGGGGCCGCAGGATACAAGGAAAGTTAATTAGAGCAAAAGAGGCAGCAATCAGTTATTACCCTGCTCCTTTAAACCTCGTATTGCACCTGCGGCCTCGCCAAAAAAAAAACGGCTCCCCCCCTACATCTCCGGCAACCACATCCCCATAGCCGCAGCAAATACACCAATGGCCGTGATGAGTGTACAAACCACCATTAACCCCGCCATCGCATAGCGGCCGTTGACCCCGCCCCGCCGTTTAGCAAGCAGATAAAGCTCGTAAACGGCCAGCGGTAGAAGGTAATGGGCGTAAGCGATAAAACTTAGAAAAGGGCCGGTAAACGTTTCCGTATCAATCCATAATCCGCCGGTTGCCATGAACCAGAACATGAGGAGGACCCGAAAGAACCAAACACCGCTGGCCACCAGAAAAAGGCGAAAGGCCCACGCCTGGTGTTGTTGCATCTTCCTTTTTACGGCAAATCTGTAGACGAGAAAACCTGCGACAACGATGAGCAAGGCTTCCAGGCTCATCGCCATTTTGTTCACCTGAGCAGCGTCCAACTGCCGCGTCCAGATCATGTACAACCCGGACAGGCCGCCCAGGGCCGTCAGTAAAACATAGACCCGGCCATTCCAGCGATGAAAAACGGGGAATCGCTGCCGGATTGCGGTAATGAACTGTAATGGACCACCAACCATAATGGTCATAGCAACAAGAAGGTGCACCATTATTACGATGTTCCGGACGGTACTTCCTTCCTGGTAGCCTACATCATCCCAGCGATCGAATGCTCCATTTAGTGCGGTGCCGCCGTAGAACATCGCGACATAAGCAGCGAAAAAAAGTTGTCCGAAGACCGCCACGGCGAACCAGCCGGTCGTCGTCCATCCAAGTGTTCTATCTGCCCGTGAAAGTGATGGAACGGAAAAGTCATGGGTTGGCGCAGAGGTAGTCATGTCAGGAAGTTTTGGGGTTATTGTCTGACAAACTTCCGCAGGCTTTCGCCTGCTCACAATCTTACTATGCAAAACCGAGCTATTCTTCTTCAAAATGGGGATTATCGCCCGTCAAATCACTCCTGCCGAATGCACGAAAAGAAGGCGGAGCGGTAGGTCTCCGAAACGGGAATCCGTTCTTTTCCGATAAGGATACGGCTTCGTTCCACCGCTTCGATGTTGGCCATTCCGACCATATAGGACTTGTGTACCCGGCAAACCTGGTCTGCTGGCAACAATCGCTCCAGCTCTCCGAAGGTCTGTAAGGTCATGATCCTTTTGTTGCGGGTGTGAATGCGGCGATAATCCCGCATACCTTCGATGTAGAGAATATCCGGAACGGATATCTTTTCGAGGCGGTGCTCCGTCTTTACGAAGAGATAATCCAGGGTCGCCAAGGCTGGTTCGGCCAGCTGCACCCGCGCTTTTTCCGTCGCTTGTAAAAACCGGGGAAAGGTGAAAGGTTTGAGCAGGTAATCCGTTACGTTCAGTTCATAGCCCTTCAGGGCATACTCTGGAAAGGCCGTAGTGATGATGACCTGGCTGGATATTTTAGTGCTCTCAAGAAGCTCTACCCCCGAGAGTTCGTCCATATTGATGTCCAGGAACAGCATATCAACGGGGTGTTCCTTCAGGTAGGCCAGTCCGGTCAGGGCATTGTCGAAGGTAGCTGCCAGTTGAAGGTACGGGACTTTGCCCACGAAAATCCGGGTACGCTCCATCGCCAGTGGTTCGTCTTCAATGATGATACAGCGGTAGTTTTCCATGATCAGGTGGTGATGAGGAGATTGACGTGGTACTCGTTCAGCTCGTTCCGCACCTCAAGGTGGTGCTTTCCGGGGTAGAGGAGTTCCAGACGCTTACGGATGAGTTCGTTGCCCAGGCCGCCTTTGGCGACCGGCGGGTTCCGGGAAGGATCCAGCCGGTTGACACAGCTCATCCGGACAGCTTCGGACATCACTTCCAATTCGATGCGAATGGCCCGCTCCACTTTTTTATTGGTCGTGTGCTTAAAGGCGTTCTCGATGAACGGGATGAACACCATGGGGGCAATCACCCTGCCGGCTGGTGAGCCAATCAACCGGAAATCGACGTAGGTTTCGTTGGCCGTCCGAATCTTCTGCAGCGCAATGTACTTTTCAATATAGGCCACTTCCCTGCTCAAAGCAATTGTTTCTGTTTTTGTCTCGTAGAGCATGAAGCGCATAATATCCGAAAGGCGGTTGAGGTAGTCGGAGGCTTCATCGGCATCCTTCAGGATAAGTACATCGATGTTGTTGATGGTGTTGAACAGGAAATGCGGATCGAGTTGGGATTTGACCAATGCCAACTCCATGGCGTGGTTTTTTTCCTGGAGCGCTTCTTTGATTTTAACCTCTTCAAACCAGGTGGAGAAACCCTGAAGTACAAAGGCGACTACGCCACCCAGCAGGTTAAAGAAGGAAACTATGGACACAAAAAACAGGAATCCGGGCAGGTCCATTTCTGCTACGCATTCCGGGTAAAAGAATGTCCCCAGGATGGCAAAACCCAACAAGGTGGTCCCCACGGACACCAATCCACCAATCAAGAAGGCGAGGCCGAATTGTTTGCGACCGAAATACCGGGGAAACAGCACCAGGTAAAAAGTATAAAAGGTTACCACGGCAGGTAGTAGCACCATAAAGAAGAAGGCGGTGGCAATTACCTCTTCACCGACTGTTTCGGAAAGGCTGCCGCTACTGGACACAGCATACATCATTATCATCGCCAGCAGTAGGTAGACAAACCAGTACCCAACGTGTAATATGGCGATCAAGGACTTTTTCATGTGGGTGGTACTAAGACCACAAGATGCGGGAAGACGGGGACATAGCGCTTCACTATTCTGCGAAATGGTGGTTTTCATCTGCCAAAGGGGATGTAGTCTAATAGTCGGTAGTCTAGTAGTTCCGTAGTCTGCTACCACAGGATTAGCCTAATAGTAGCAACCTCGCATTTCACCTAGCGTAACGAGCACCCCTTTGCGATAGCGCTACCAGACTACCGACTAATGAACTACAAGACTAATTAGGGCGGGGCCGCAGGATGCAGGGAAAGGGATATAAGGAGCAAGGAAACGCTGCAGGCCTTAATTTCTCCCCTAGCTCATCCTTCCCGACAAAGCGGATGTTTCTCCCGTATAAAATCATCGCTCCATGGCCAACAATTACCAAACGCCCACCGCCACCCGCATCGGACACGTTCACCTTAAGGTGGCTGACCTGGAGCGATCATTAAAGTTTTATCGTGACTTATTGGGGTTCCAGGTGACCAGCAGATTCGGTCCCCAGGCAGCCTTCCTCTCCGCCGGAGGCTACCACCATCATATTGGCCTGAATACCTGGCAAAGTGCAGGGATGCCGCCAGCATCAAAAAGAGGCGTTGGTCTTTTTCATACCGCCATTGTTTTACCCACCCGAAGGGACCTGGCCGTCATCCTCCGGCGTTTACTCGATGCTGAATATCCGCTGACCGGCGCGGCGGATCACCTGGTGTCTGAAGCAATTTACCTCGACGATCCAGACGGTAACGGCGTGGAACTCTACTGGGACCGACCACGCGAAACATGGGCCTTTCTCCCCGACGGAAGTATAAAAATGGCCACCCTGCAGCTGGATCTTGAAGATTTACTCGGCGAACTAACCTGACCCGCGGCCTGCCTAGATCACCTCTTTGCACCTGCGACCGCGCCCCTTCATTGGTCTGTTGGTACTATTGGTATATTGGTGCCAACCTAATAGTACCAACAGACCAACAGACCAAATTACTACCCATGTGGACCTGCCCCAAATGCCAGCGCCCCTTTCATTCCAGCAACCAGTCGCACATGTGTAACGACATCACGGTCGACGACATCTTTGCCGGCAAACCGGATGACCTGGTGCTAGCTTTTGACGAGGTGCTACTGGCGGTGATGGACTGGGAGCCCAACCACATCGGCGCAGCAACAAAAGCTATTGTTTTCACGAATAAACGTGCCTGGCTCATCGTCCGCCCCATGAGTAAGCTGCTGGAGTTAAGTTTTTATTCCTCGGGGGAGCTAAGCAGTTCCGCCATACACAAATCGAACCTCGCCATTAAAAAAGACAAATTCCGCCATTCCATCCGCATCAGCGGCCCCGGAGAGATCACACCTGAAATGGTCGATCTGCTCAAAATCGGTTTTGATTACGGGATGCGGTAGATAAAAACTCCGGGTCCTCTAGCGGTACCGATGTAGCGCTTTGAGGCCCGGAGCTGAGACTACTCTATGCAGGGGTTGCAGGGGTTGCAGGGGTTGCAGGGGTTGCAGGGGTTGCAGGGGTTGCAGGGGTTGCAGGGGTTGCAGGGGTTGCAGGGGTTGCANTGCAGGGGTTGCAGGGGTTGCAGGGGTTGCAGGGGTTGCAGGGGTTGCAGGGGTTGCAGGGGTTGCAGGGGTTGCAGGGGTTGCAGGGGTTGCACAAAAAAAATTGCACCAGGCAACTGAGCAAATTCTTTTAAGTTTTTTTTACTAAAATCGCAAATTTACGAGCGAAGCGAGCTGCCTCGCGCGGTAGCCAATCAAGAATCGAGCGCACGAAGTACTGCGCAGCAAATCACCCTTCGAGAATCGAGAATTTTACGAGCGGAGCGATCGGCCTCATGCGGTAGCTGCAACCTGCAACGCGCCGAAGGCGCTCTGCAACAAGGAGCGAAGCGACCTCTGCAACAACGAACGCAGTGAGTCACTGCAACGCGCCGAAGGCGCTTACCCCTCCCGGAGATACACGTCCCCATAAGGAGCTTCGCATTTTATCCTCGCGCCCCCTCCGGCGATGGTGCCGATGACCCGCTGGAAAAAGTCTTTTTCCTCGCTGGCCTTTTTATCAATCTGAATTTCCATGTCGGTTAATAATTCACCGTATTCGGTGACAAGGTCGAGATTGGCGCCCCGTCCGGTGGGGATGGTGACGTCTACCGTGCCATAATTGCTGTATAAATCCAGGTCAGGCATTGGGCTAACCGTGGCGAAGATTACGTCTATCGCGCCATACCTCGCATGGGCCTTGACCAGGCCGTCGACATTGACGGCCTTGATCCCGCCATAGTTAGTTTCCACCTCGATCGTAACGCCTGCCGGCACTACAATCTCCAACGTAGCATCCACCATTACGCCGTTAACAACGCCTTTGCCGCCCTCCCTTCCGCCGGTAATCTGGTTACTGTTCTTCCCCGAAAACTCCCCTTGCAGGAGGTCTGCGGTAGGCTTAACTTCTCTTAGATGCAGCACCCCATCCTTGCGTTCAATGGAAAGGAGGCGAAGGTCTGGCCGGTCGGTGCCATCAACGGTGAAAGTATGATTTACCGCTACTACACCCTGACCACCCGTGGTTACCGAAACGGAACTGAAGGCTGCATAGATGTGAATAGCCGTAGCGCCCTCCAGGGCAATTTCCTGCTGGTCTCCCTGACCAAAAACTAAAATGGGAAAGCTGATAAGCAGCAATTGAAAAAGGCGCTTCATGATACTGGGTTTGTTGATTTGGAAAGACGGGGTTTCGCTTAGGTGCCGTTGGCGGATGGGGAAAGGTTACAGGTGTCAAGTTGCAGGTTGCAAGTTGCAAGTTGCTGGTTGCTGGTTGCAAAGGATACCAACAAGGGAATCGCCTACAGTCTGCAACTTGCAACCTGCAACCTGCAACTTGACACCTGCAACTTGCAACCTGCAACCTGCAACTTGCAACCTGCAACTTGACACCTGCAACCTGCAACTTGACGCTACTCCAGTTTCCGGAGGTAAATATTCTGGTATTTGGCCCTTAGGGTGATGTCTTTCCCTCCTCCGTTCAGCTCCGCATCGATGGGTTGGCTCTTTGGGCCATGATCGTGGCCAGCCTGATCCATATTTGCTTTGATGGGAAAGTCGAAGTCGGTAAACATGTTTCCGAAAGTTGTCCGGAGGTGCAGATTTCCGGAGGTATTGGCGGGCAGGGTTACGTCTACAGATTGGTATTCGCTTTCGTAGTCAAGTCCGTTGATGCTGGCGTTAGCAGCGAAGACTACCTCAACCACTCCGTACTTAGATTTGGCCATGGGCATTTCCGTCACGCCCCGGGCGTTAAGCCCTCCGTAAACTGTTTCGGCAGATACTTTCACGCCAGCAGGCACCACGATTTCCAGATAGGCTACGACTTTTTTGCCGCCGTAATCTCCCCACTCTTTTTTTTCGGGTCCATGGGCGACGTTCATCCCGCCACCCGGGAATTTATCCTTGATCAACTCCGCCGTAGGTTTCTTTTCCAGGATCCTGATCGTCCTGCCCTCACGGACGATGTCCAGTTGACGCAGCTCCTGCTGGTCCTCACCGTTTACCGTCAGTACGTGATTGACGGCAATTGTATTGGTGCCACCGGTGGTAATGTGCACACCGCTTAAATCGCCAAAAACGAAAATTTCACGGGCGTCTTTTAATGGGATTTCCTGCCGCCCACTTTGGGAAAAGACAAAAAATGGGCTGGCCGCCAGAAGGAGGCTGAGTAGGAATTTCATGTTGAAAAAGTTTACAGGATGGAGGTTGCAGGTTACAGGTTGCAGGTTGCAAGGTGCAGGTTGCAGGTTGGGTTTACTCTAATTTCCGGAGGTAAATGTTCTTGTAGGTAGCGTTCAAAGAAACGAGTTTCCCGCCGCCGTTGATGGTTCCGGTCAGTCCACCATGGTCATGATCGTGGTCCGATCCTTTTTGCCCTTCGGCGTTGGCCATATTCGCCTTAACGTCAATATCAAAATCAGTATACATGCTACCGTAACTGGTGCTTAGTCGCAGATTAGCCGCAGTATTTTTGGGTAGCATCAATTCAACATTCCCATAAGTAGAATGTAAGCGAATATCCTGAGAAGGTGGACCGGAAGAAAACGCCGCTTCGATACCTCCATAGATGGTGTTGATGGCCAACGGGCCGTAGGTATTGGTCAGTTTCACTTTATGGTAATGCATGCTCACGTCGAGTTCACCTTTAAAGTTATTCACTTCCAGGTCACCGCCCCGGTAGGTAGACTGTACGACCTTAACGACGGAACTATTGGGGACAAAGACCATGATGGTCCCATCGCCCTTGCCTACCTGATCGATGACGACCTTATCATCAAAACCCTGAGAGGAAATACCGAAACCGGTGTTATCTGTTTTACCGCTGGCACTGATTTTACGCATGCCTTTGGCACGTTCGTCTTCTCTTGAGTCGCCGCCCTTACGCGTAATTTTCAGGTCTTTTTCATCATGCCCAACAATCACCAGGCGGTCGATTTCCCGGAATTCGATCGTTTTATTACCAACCGATACACGGTGTTCCGCCTGAGCGAAAAGGAAGAAAGAGGATAAAGAAAGGAAGAGGAAGAGTATGTTTTTCATCTTAAGTTTGAATTTTATCGAGTTGTTGAGTTATTTGGGGGATTCACTTGGGGAATCGGGTTGTCAAGTTTTCGGGGTATCAGGATGTCGGGTTGTCGTGATATTGACACCCAGAAAACCCGACAACCTGAGACCTCGGCACCTCGCCTAAATTAATTTGAAGCTGGCCATCTCCGCCACGTCCCGAACCACCTGGGGCAGGGAATCGGCGTCCATGATTTCTTCGAGGTAGGGCAGAATACGTTTTTCATTTGCCCGGACCAGGGTCTCGATGAGTTCGAAACGCACCACATCGGGCGGGCTTTCGCTCATGGCGGCAAGTAGTTCTTCACGCACCATGGGGTCATTTGGGAATCGGCGGAGGGCTTCGAGCGCCGCCAGGCGCACGTTGGCGTTTTCATCATTGCGAAGCATGTAACCCAGGCGTTGGGTAGTTTCGGGGTCAGCCGATTCCAGTTCAAAGGTTACGGTGGTGGCACGGATGCGCTCGGAGGTAAGCTCGTTTTTCATCAAGTCGAGCATTAGGGTCCGGGTGGAGGCCAACTCTTCGTTGAGGTCAGCTTCACCGCCGGCAACAGAAATCCGGCCGGCAAGGAAGATGAGCAGGATGGCCGCAGCGATCCCTACAAGTTTCATCAGAGGTCGCTGGTAGTACGGCAGGCGACGAACGGTAGCAGCGGGTGTTACGGAGATTGCTCTCGCCTGGTCTTCGTGAATCGACGAGGTCGTGTTCTCTCCCCCCACTTCAGCTGCAAGCATCAGTTCGAAGCGTTCGTCCGCTGCGGCAGAGGGTTCGGGCTCCGGGGTCAGGGCGATGTCTTCCATCAACGACTCCAGCTCCTCCAGCTCCCCGGCCAGAGCAGGGTCTTCGGCCAGGGCCTGGCAGACCAGGGCACGATCATCGGCGGGGAGCTCCCCGGCCAGATAATCCACCAGCATGTCTTCAGTTATCAGTTTCATTGTTGGTTCAGTTTGGCGTAATTAACGCGTAGTTGTTTGGTGGCGCGGTGAATCCGCACTTTAACATTGGCTTCGGAGATACCCAGGACTTCTCCAATTTCGGCGTATTTCAACCCGCGCTTCCAGGCCAGGTCTACCACTTCGCGGTAAGTGTCGGGCAAGGCGGCCAGCGCGGCTTGCGATTGGTTGTCGGTTTCCCGAAGTTCCCAATCACATTGGGCAGAAGGGGTGAGCAAAGACAGGTTACTTATGTCCACCCCATTTTTGATCGGCATGCGGCTTTCTTGCTTCATCCCGTCGTGCATAGCATTCCGGGCAATGGTAAAAAGCCAACTCCGGAAGGTGCTCCCTTCCCGAAAAGAGCCCCGGTACTTGATCACACGTTCGAAGGTTGTGTGTAGCAAATCTTCGGCTTTGGCGGGTACGTTCACCCGCTTGAGCAGGAAGCCATAGATCGGCCGGCGATAGCGCTGGTACAGCTCACCGAGCTGTTGCAGGTCGCCGTTCGCCACGGTCTTCATTATGTCTTCGTCAGTACGCATGTATGTGGGGTTCGAAAAGGGTTACCCGGCTTTTCGAAGATGGTTACACTTGAAGGTAAAGTTTTTTGGGAGAGCATTTTTTGGCGGGGCCGCAGGTGCAGGGGCGAGTTATCAGGTTGTCGGGTTACGGGTTATCGGTGGCCTATTTGTTACGCTGCTAAAGGAGACACCTGCCAAGCACACCGAAACCCGGAGCTACAGACGACCTGATAACCCGACAACTCGACAACCCGGCAACCTGACCCTGCACCTGCGGCCCCGCCCAAGAAGAGAATGGGAGAATTAGAGAATGGGCTTTAAACAGAAGAAAGGACCTGGCTTAAGGGCATCATAAACAAATAACTGCTACGGTCATGGTTGTACTCAATTCCACTTAACTACTTTCTTGACGGCCACTCCCTCGGCCGTTTTCACTTCCACCAGCAACAGCCGCGCGTTCAGTTCGCCAACGTTGAGTGTCAAACGTCGGGCCTGACTGCCGGAACGTTCCATCAGTAATCGCCCATGGCCATCAAATACCCGCACCGTTTCAATTGGCTGATCTGCAACGGAAACCGTGAACTGCTCCCTGACGGGATTCGGAAATATATCAATGGCCAACGCATTATTAATTTGCGTGGTACTGGTCGTACAGGCACCACAATCATCGGTACCGCAGTCAATGCCTGTTTCTACCCCATTCTGGATGTGATCGCGGCAAGACCAGCCCGTACGGATCGCTAAGGCTTCGGCTTCCAGGTCTGCTTTAACGTCGGCTTCTTCGTCCGTCAGCGGCATCGCCAGTAGGTCGATCAGTTCAAAAGAATCCACGACGACATCGTAGAATTCCTGGACCCCGTTGTCCCAATTAATGAGTTTGTAGCGACTGCTACGGATTGTCCAGCCTGGATTGTTCCCACTGCCTATTTCCGTGTAATTATAATCACGTGTCACTTCCATGCTTCCAGCATTCAGGAGATGGGCAAAACTCTGACTGTTGTAAATGCCTCCCGGCAGATCTGCGCCGGCGACTTCGAGGAATGTTGCGTAAATGTCCGCCAGGTGCACCAGGGCATCTTCCCGCACACCTTGGCGATCAACGCCTTTACCTGCAACGATAAACGGTACACGAACTCCACCCTGGTACAAGGTGCCTTTACCGCGCCGGGTCGGGTAGTCTTGTAAAACCTGAGCGGGTGTTCCGTTATCCCCAACGAATACAATCAAGGTATTTTCCCGAACGGAGTCTGTCATACCATTAAGCAGCCTATTGATCTCGTGATCGACAGATTCTACCATGGCGACGTATTGCCTTACCGTATTGTCGGTATTTTCTATCGTATACAGTCCTGCTGGCGGCACGTGAAAGGGTCCGTGTGGTGCCGGGTGAGCCAGCCAAAGAAACCAGGGGTCCGTTTGTTCATTTACCCAGGTGATAGAAGCATCGGTAAGGGCTGTGGTAACGTATTCGGTCGACAGGCTGGTTGTTCCATTCTCCGTGCGGTCCCATGCGAAATAGTCTGTGGTGTTACCTAAGAGTCCCATATAGTAGTCCGCGCCGTGGTCAAGCGGATGTTCGGCATAGGAAGGTTGAGCGATGTGCCATTTGCCAATAACAGCATCGGCGTAAGCACCATTGGTGACGGTCGAAAGCTCTTTGAAAATAGAGATTTGGTCGAGGTCCAGGTTTCCTGGAACACCAGGAACACCATTATTGACACCGTATTTGCCACTCATCATCGCTGCTCTGGAGGGAGAACACATCGGGGCAGCGTAGGCATTAGTAAAGGTGATGCCGGCGGCGCGGAGGCTATCCAGTGTTGGCGTTGTTGCCATCAAGTCGCCATCATGGTACCCTTTGACTCGGTCTACCCCGAGGTCATCAGCGATGATCAGTAGGAGGTTGGGGTGGGTTTGCTGGGCAGAGAGTGTGGAGAGCGTGCCCAATAAAAGCAGGCAAAGAAGACGAAAATGCATGGGTGATTTTTGTGGATAAGCGAAGGTACCGAGGTTTAGACGCCGCTCAGCGATAAAATCAAGTGGAGAGGTCGATTTTTTGGGGCGCGGCCGCAGGATGCATTGAAAGTTGGAGGAGCAGGGTTAGGGGGCGGGGCTAACGCATACGACTCAAACATCCGCCCGACGGCCCTTTCACCCTGGCTGGCTTAAGCCGACAGACAAACTTAAAGGACGGCCAATCCTCCCAACGGATACTGTACCGCCCCTTCCACCTTTTGCTCCTTAGCCCCTTCCATCTTTACTCTTCCTGGCTCAGCTGGTTCACCGCCCCCCACATTTCCTCAAACTCCGCATACCCCCGGGCAATCGCTACCATCTGGTCTCCTTTTCGGAAGACCACCGTCGGGTAGCCCGTCACACCCCACCCCCGATTGAGCTGGAAGTCGGCCATAGTAGCCGCTTTCATTTCGGCACTCTCGAACAGTGTTTTGAACCGGTCGAAGTCGAGGCCCAGTTTTTCGCAGATGGGCGCGTAGAAACTCGTCTCGGACGGGTCTTCGTTCAGCACGTAGAAACCGTACTGGGTCAGCTCGAAGAAGCGGCTTTCGATGGCGGGGTCCATGCTGCGGGCCGCGACTACGGCGCGGCAGCTCGGTTCCGTGTCGTAGTTAAAGTTTTCCCGCTCGAAGAGCTTGTCGCCAAAGGGTTGACCACTGCGTTTGTTCACCTCTTCCCAGTGGTGGCTAAGGAAACCCTTGAACTCCTCGTTCCACGGTTCCCCGCCGCCGGGCCGCAGTCCGCCGAGGACGATCCGGTAAGGGATGCCGTTGGCCGCAGCCGCCTTTTCCAGGCGGTTCAGGGCGGGAGAGATGCCCCAGCACCAGGAACACATCGGGTCACCAACGTAGATGATTTCAACGTCGTCACGAAATTCAACCTCTGCCCCGGCAGCAGCGCCGAGCGGCGCTGGTGTACAAAGGCCAGTCAGGGGATCACAGGTAGCACCGGGAGGAGCAATCATCTTTTGTGCGGTTAGGGGTAAAGTAAACAGGAACAGGAGCGTTAGCAGCTTATTCATGTGGGGTAAACCCGTAAGCTCGCGAGGGGTTCGCTTGATCCTGCGGATCGGCGCATCACCCCTCGCTACCCTAGACGTCCCTTCGGGACTATTACTCAAAGTCCCGAAGGGACGTCTAGGGTAGAGAGGGGTGATAGAGTTGGCAAAGCCAACGACGGAACCCCTCACTCACGCAATTTCTGCAATTGCATAGTTGAGCATGGCCTGCTACCCCTGCTCCATAATCTCCCACCCCAGCACCAGCGCCCCCGCCCCTAAAAACTATCCCGCAAAACCTCAACCTCCGGCAACAACCCCCGATCAATACTATCCCACCGCAAGCTATCCTGGTACAGACTATCCCGCAGCAGCGTATCAAACCGTATCTCGAAGGGAAACAGCGGCCGCAGCGGCAAAGGCTGCGACAACTCCTGCACAGGTGGTGCCCCCGGCCGATTCGGGCGCGGTGGCCGGCCCTCGATGCGCCGCATCCGCCGGGCGCGGTCGATGAGCAGGGAATCGGCTCTTTCCAGTGCCGCTTCGATCACGTCGTCCTGGCATTCGTTGAGTAAATTTCCGGTCAATGCCCCGGCTCTTTCCAGGTAACGCTCGTATACCAGGGCCGTGGAATCAACGACTTCCGGCGTGCAGGCAGTGGCTATAACCAGCAGGATTAACACCAGGGTAAAGGGTTTAATGCGCTTGCTCATTGCCGGAGGTTTTGGGGGATTCTGGCCCGCAGGCGCGCTTCTTCTTCCAATCTGCGCTGGATGATGCTGTCGGTGGCTACCGCCACCCGGTCAGCAAAAGTGGCCTTGCACAGGCTGTCCACAATCGGCCGGATGCTGTCCATATGTATTTTGACCAAATCGTCAATTCGCTGCCGTTCATCCATGGTCAGGCGGATGTTGACGGGGTCTTCCTCGGTGGAGCCGCAGGCGGCGAGGGTCAGCAGGGTTAAGAAAAGTAGCGTGCGCATTGGGCAAAGATAATCGGGCTTTGTAGATTGATAGATGTGATAGTGTAATAGACTTTTAGGCTGCCGCACGCCTCTTAGATTGATAGATTGGTAGATGCGATAGATTGATAGGCTACCAATCTATCAATCTACAAAGGTCGCGTAGCGACCGTCTACCTATATTTGCCCCAAATTATACTCCCCATGGACCCTCTACGCATCGGCATTTCAATTGGAGACGTAAACGGCGTCGGCCCCGAAGTAGTCATCAAAGCACTTTCCCGGGAGGGTATCCTGGACTTGGTGACGCCGGTCATATACGCCTCGGCAGCTGCTCTGCAGCAGTACAAGCCCGCTAACGATGCACCTGCCTTTAGATACGACGTCATTGAACAGGCCGATGATGCCGAAGATGGCCGCATCAGCCTGATCGAGTGCCTGCCCGAAGACACCGTCTTCACCCCAGGCGAAGCCACCGAAAGCGGCGGCCGCGCCGCCGCAGCCTCCCTCGAACGCGCCGTAGCCGAACTCAAAGACGGCCAGCTGGACGCCCTGGTTACCGCCCCGATCAATAAATCGGTCATGCCACCCGACAGCTTCCCCTACCCCGGCCACACCGAAATGCTCACCGAGCAGCTCGGCGCCAAAGAAAGCCTGATGTTCCTTGTCTCGAACGATTTGCGCGTTGGCGTAGTGACCAACCACATCCCCGTCGCCGAAGTCGCCAAAGCCGTGACCAAAGCCGCCATCATGAAGAAGCTGGAGATCATGGACAAGAGCCTGCGGGCCGACTTCGGCCTCGCCCGGCCGGTCATCGCCGTGCTTTCCCTCAACCCACACGGTGGAGACCAGGGACGGATCGGTGAAGAAGACATCAAGGTTGTTCGCCCGGCCGTGGAAGCTGCCAAGGAAAAAGGTATTCTCGCCATGGGCCCGTTCCCAGCAGACGGCTTTTTCGGCAGCGGAAAGCAAAACACTTACGACGCCGTTTTGGCGATGTACCACGACCAGGGACTGATCCCCTTCAAAGCCCTCAGCTTCGGCAAGGGCGTCAACTTCACCGCTGGTCTGCCGGCCATCCGTACCAGCCCGGACCACGGTACCGCCTACGACATTGTCGGTAAAAATGAAGCCGCGCCGGAGTCCTTCATCAGTGCCCTGTTCCTCGCCCGGGAAACCTTCATTAACCGGGAGCGGCACGCCGAAGACAGCGCCAATCCGCTCACCAGCCGGATGCACCTGGTGTACAAACGTAAGCCCAAAGGCGCCGGTGGGAAGTCCGAAACCCGAAAAGGGAGCGGGTCGCGTAAAAAGTAGGTCAGTAAAACACCTTTTTAACAACCATTTCTTCGGGCAACGCTTAGGAAGTGTACACCGACTCCGTGAGTAGTCCTTGTCCTTCCGTTGTGCAGGCATGCCTTCATGTTATGCCGCTACTGAACTACTAGACTACCGGACTACCAGACTATTTTAGATGCGCAAGTACCGTCTCCCCGTTATCATCGCCTTCTCTTTCTTTGCCGCAGCCGCCGTTTATGGCTGTTTCAACCTGAAGTTCAGTTTCGACTTTTCCCAGTTCTTCCCCCGGGGTGATGATGACCTGGCGTTCTTCCTGGAATTCATCGAAGAATTCGAGGGAGACGACAATTTCCTCCTGGTTGCCCTGGAAAGAAAACAAGGTGTCTTTGATTCTACCTTCCTCGACAAGGCTCACGACTTTGCCCTCAACGCGCGGGAACTCGAATACATCGAAGGCGTTCAGTCGCTGACCATGTTCAGCTACCCACTGAAAACACCCTTTGCCGTTACCACCATTCCGGCCATCCACCGCAATGACCCCAGCCGCTACGCGGCTGACAGCCTGCGGATCATGCAGGACGAGCGCTTCGTAAACAACCTCATCAACGAAAAGGGGACCGCCCTGGTGGTACTTCTCAAAACTGAAAGTCTCATCAATTTAACGGGGGAAGGAGAAGGACTCTCCAGCATCGAAAAGAGTAAAATTTTGATGGCCGGGGTGGAAGACCTGATTGGCGGTTACAATTTTGAAGACTACCACTACCTCGGCTCCGCCTACTTCCAGCAAGAAATGGTCGATATGCAGATCAGGGAAGTCACCGTATCCGCCGTGGTCTCCGGCTTCCTGGTTTTCCTGATCATGTTCCTGCTCTTCCGCCGGCCGCTGGGCATCATTGTTTCCCTTGTGAGCATTGGGCTCGGCCTATTGCTGTTCCTTGGCACCCTCGGCCTGCTGGGCCGGGAGCTGAACGCTATTGCCGCCCTCTACCCCGTTCTGATGATCATTGTGGGCACCTCAGACGTGATCCACATCATGTCCAAATACATCGATGAGTTACGGGCGGGCAAAGACAAGGAAACGGCCATCCGGATCACCATCAGGGAGATCGGAATGGCGACCTTGCTTACCTCGCTTACTACGGCCGTCGGTTTTGCGACGCTGCTCACCAGCCGGATCGACCCGATCCGGAACTTCGGCATCAACGCAGCGCTGGGCGTTATGATCGCTTACGTAACGGTGATCTTCTTCACCACGGCCCTGCTTTCTTACCTCAGCGTTGACCAAATCGTAAAGATCGGTAAGCAACAGGCCTTCTGGGACCGGTTGCTCGAACGCGCCTACAAGTTCACGCTCCTCAGCCCGGGAAAGATCAAGATAGGGATGGCCGTGGCGGCCGTCCTTTGTGCCATCGGTATTAGTCAGATTACGACCAACAACCGGATTACCTCCGCCTTACCCCGCGGTAAAAAGATTACTACCGATTTCTTGTTCTTTGAACGGGAGCTTGCCGGGTTCCGTCCCTTCGAGATGGCAGTTACGGCTAAGGATACCGCCAGGATCACTGACTTCAGGGTGATGCAGGAGATCGGCAAGATTGAGGACTACGTCAAGCAGTTTGATGTGGTGCGGAGCACCGCCAGCATTACCGCCATTTACCGAAGCATCAACCAGATGTTCAACAATAACCGACCGGATGCCTACGTGCTGCCCGATGACGAACAGACTTACGCAAAATACCAGCGACTGTCCAAACAAATCCCGGCGCTGAACCTGAACGTGCTTATGAGCAAGGACCAAAAGCGGGCCCGGATTACCAGTCGCTTAAACGACCTTGGTGCAGACAGCACGCAGGCCTTCCTCGCCAGGACCGACAGCTGGGTCAACTCAAATATTGATACCGCGCTGGTTGAGGTGCGGAGCACCGGCACCGGCGTCATCATCGACAAAAACTCGCAATACATCCGCGAGAACCTCTTGCAGGGACTCGGGCTGGCGATACTGATCGTTTGCGTGCTGATGGGACTGCTCTTCAAGAGTTGGAAAATGCTGTTTGTGAGCCTGGTGCCCAACATTTTGCCCTTGTTATTCGCAGGGGCGGTACTGGGCTTTACCGGCATCGAATTGGAGGCTGGCGTAAGTATTGTCTTCGCCATCATTTTCGGTATTGCGGTAGACGACACCATCCATTTCCTTGCAAAATACAAACTTGCCCGAGACAAGGGGCTGGAACTCGAGGAAGCCATTCACCTCACTTTTCGCGAAGCGGGAAAAGCCATTGTACTTACCTCCGTCGTGTTGTTTTTCGGCTTCCTGGTTATGTTGTTCAGCATCCACCCGCCCAGCGTCACGATCGGTTTGCTCATCAGCCTGACCCTGGGCAGTGCGGTGGTAAGTGACCTTTTGTTGATCCCTTTATTGCTCAGGTGGCTGGACAAGTAGGGCGGGGCCGCAGGTGCAAGGAAAAGGGATAAAGAAGCAAGGGGAAAAGGCTTTACGGTCCTTTACACCCCGCTCACTCGGCGGACGAGCAGGCTTGCGATTGCCCTAACCCCAAACGAGCGAAGCGAGCGCTTCCTTGCGGCAGCTATTCTCTCCTTCAAAAATTCTCCAATTCACTACTCCTTCTCCGCCACAACGATGTACTGGTATTCCAGGGTCCCATCGTCACTTGACGTAACCCGGAATCCGGCATCACGCAGCATATCTTCCAGGCTCCCCAGGGCCAGACGGTCATTCTTTGGGGGACCGATGGTCGTGTCTTTCCGCTTCCAGTCAACGATCACAATACGGCCATCGGAGCGTAGAGCCGGGTAGAGTTTTTTAAGATATTCGACCTTGTTTTCGATGAGCATGAACGTATTAACGATCAGAATAATATCCACCTCAGATTTTTCCAGGTGAGGGTCATCCGCCGTGGCCAGGCGGGGCTCCAGGCGGGGCCGGAATTCTTTTTGTAGTCCGAAGCGCCGAAGGGTATCAAGGTAACTGATGTACTTTTCATCGATTTCCACCGCGATGACCCGGTCGGCAATGGGTGCCAGGCGTTCGGCAAAAAAACCCTCGCCGGCACCGATATCGGCGATCACCTTTTCCCGGATATCCCCCATTGCATCCATCACTGCGCCGGGCTGCTGCCAGATCATACGGGAGCGGTTATCCTGCAGCGCCTCATCTTCGGGCAGGTAGATATCGTCCTCTACTACCGGATCGGGCGTATCGACACAAGCGGCAAAAAGGGTGAGAAGCAGAATAGCTGAAAGGAAAAGACGCATGAAGGATAGGTTTTCCCGGCATAAGATAGGCCGGAGGCTAGGATGTTAACAAGGTGTACTCGGGAAACAACGGAAAAAGCTGCCGTTAGTTCCGGCAAAATTGAAGCATCAGTGCGTGCATTTTTTTTCTTAGGTCCTGACTTTCGATGGTAAAGTTATTAACCATAATGGTAAACGCAAGTTCCGTACCGTCAGGTTGGGTAGCGTAGCCGGCGTAAGACCTGGCGGCGCCAAGGGAGCCGCTTTTGGCCCACAGTTTCCCTTCAGCGGCGGTGCCTTTCAGAAAACCCCGCATGCTTCCCGTCCTGCCGGCAAGCGGGATACTTTCCCGCCAGCGTTCGGCACTTGCCTGGTGCCGCAGGAAACTGGTCATAAAGTCAGCGGAGAAGAAGTTTCGGGTAGCCAGGCCACTACCGTCTTCTAAACTAACGGAGGAAGTTGGCAACCCGGCGGTCTTCAGCCAATCGGTTACACCGGCTGTCTCCGTCAGCGCATGGCGCTCACTTCCCCTGCTCTTGTTGATCTCTCGCAATAGTGCTTCCGCGTAAAGGTTCAGGCTTCGGAGGTTCGTACGGTCCACCAAAACACTGAGTGCCGGTGACTCATAGGTATCCACTACCCGGCCAGGAACGGTTCTTCCACTCCCCAGCTCACGATCAGAAGCGGCGGGTTGTGCAACCGAAATACCGCCAGCCTCCAGATGGCGACACAAGGCCTGCGCGGCAAATAAGGGAGGATCGGGCAATGCTCCCTTTATCGTAAACCTCCCGGAGCCAACGGGGATGGTACCCCGTACGTAGTTGTCGTAGCCGAAGGGAGCACCGTAAATGTAGGCCTGGTCTCCGCTGCCTTTTGGCCCGCTCCGAAGTTCGTTGGTCAGCTTCAGGTTTGGCACCTCGGGGCGGGTACGCTGGACCGGAGGTATAGCCCCTTCCCTACCCCGTTGCAGGAAATCAAGGAAGTAAAAATTTTCGTGGAGGTTGAGGCCAAAAGCACCCACGCCATAATAATTGCCGATATCACTCCAGGGCCAGCCGGCTGCGGGACCGTCGGAGCCGAAGTAGCTACCATCTCCAATGATCCGGCCATTAATTCGTTTGATGCCTGCGGCGTGCAGGCGTTCCCGCCAACGATCCAGGGTAGCCTCCAGGCCGGGTACCCCGTCCAGGTACGGGCTGCCCAGGCTGGGGTCTCCACCCCCAACGATATAAACATCCCCTTCCAATACCCCTTGCTTAGTCACCTCTCCGGTAATAATCAGTTGCGTCCGAAAATGATGATCAGGCCCAAGTACGTCCATGGCTACCGCCGTAGTCAGCAGCTTCTGGATGGAGGCGGGGATGCAGGCCGTCTGGCCCTGGTGCGCACCGACCAGTCGGCCGGAGGCCACTTCAACTACGCTTATGGACATTTGCGCACCGGCCAGTTCCGGATCGCGGGCGAAGTCACGGATGTGGTCCTGGATAGACGCCTGGGCACCAACGGGCAGGCAGTAAAGTGAAATAATAAGAACAAGTAACTGTCGCAAGGGAAGGGATTTAAGGGGAAGCACGAAGATAGTTAATCCCGGTAGTGTCGTAGTTGAAATGGTCTCTCTGAGTTATCAGAATCCGTTACGCAGCGACAACGGCCCTTCCCCCTTTGCTCCTTAACCCCCTTACTCTGCACCTGCGACCGCGCCAAGTGAATGAGAGAATTCGTAAATTAATAAATAGGCTACCGTTGCTGCCACTCACTGCGCAACGCTTGTTCGCCATGGTAGCAAACGATCGCCGGAGGCAGCCACAAGTAAACCGCTGCGAACGGTACTTACGGCAGCTATTCCCCATTCATCCATGTTCTTATTCACGCCGGGTGAGCACCCAAATAAACCGTGCCCGCCCCAAAATCGGGACGGGCACGGCCATAAAAACTATGAAGCCCTAACGAATTAAGGCAGAATAACCAACCGTTCCGTCTGCTCACGCCCCTGCCCACGGAAGCGCAGGTAATAGAGACCAGCGGGAATAGCACCGAGGTCCCATTGGGTCCGACCAGCATTATCCATACGGTACCTGGCCAATTGACGTCCGGTAGCGTCAAAAAGAACGGCGTTCAGCCCTCCGGGCCAATTCCCGGAAGCATCTACTGTAAGCAGGCCCTTCACCGGATTAGGAAATACGCTGAGCACACGCCCCGCACCAAAGTCGTGGGTGCCGGCTGGAATTATCCGAAATTCACGAACATCGCTGATGGCCTCGCCACAATCATTGCGGGAGATTACCCGCCAGAAAATGGGTTCTCCCGTAGGCAGATCGATGCGTGAAATTACGGTTCCAGTGGTTGATTGCTCGAAGGTAATCAGGGAAAAATTCGGGGTATTGGAATACTGCAGCACGTAGGAAGCAGCCCCCGGCACGGGGTCCCAACTAAAGGCCACTTCGCCTTCCTGCACTTCCACGTTGTCTTCCGGGCTTACCAGGGCAGGCTCGATGACGACGGTGCCTACTCGCAGGGTAATGGAGGCGACCCGCTCGGCTCCGTCCTCGTTTGTCACCGTGAAATTCAGCGTATAATCGCCCACGGGCAATACGCTCCAGTCGGTAAAATCGACGGTAAGGATCCGTTCGGGGGCGTTAAAGGAGGAGGTAAAGTTGCTCAGTACTTCGTTACCAGCAGCTACACTCAACGTAACGTTTCCAGTAAAATCACTGCCCAGCGTCAGCGCTACTGTTGCGGACTCGTTCTGGCAAGACTCCAGCACATCAATTCCGCTTTGTATGGTAAGGTCTTCATTGCCCTCGATATTACAAAACAACATGTTGAAGGCAGTGATTGCACCACCGTCGTCATCAGCTTCATCTTTTAGGATAAGCGTCCAGGTCCCCCGGGCAGCCTCTCCGACGAAAGCACCGAATGCGTCTAAAGGTTGGTATACGCCCTGCGTAGAGTTCGTGCCTCCTGAACACGAGCCGTCGAAATCATCAGCCGTCAGCATTGCCGCATCGGTAAAAATAACAGACAAGTTTTCTCCGGCACAACGCCCATTGTTAATTCGGTTGAACAATTGAATTTCTGTCCCCTGGGGAGACCGCAGGCGCGCCTGGATATCACCAATGAAGGAGTGGGTAACGTCCAGGCTAAGTTCAAAGGTTTGTACCTGGAAGGCATCACTTATGTCGAGTTCAACCCGGATTTCGGGAGCTCCCTGATCAGAAATTGCCGCAGGTAAGTCATTACCGTCATATGCGCCGCAGGAAATATCCGTGGTAGTAAAAGAGATGGTTGTCCAATCGCCGGGACCACACTCGTTGATCGTGCGGACCCGCCAATAATGCCGGGTATTACCAGAGAGAGGGCCGGACAGACTAACCTCGGTTTCCGTTGTTGTACTGCTGGCCTCCAAGATCGTAGAGAAGTCACTGTTCACAGAAGCCTCAAAGTCATAACCGATGGCAAACCTTACCGGGTCCCAGGTGAATCGGGTGCCTGGCTGGATTCCTATCGCACCGT
Organism: Neolewinella persica DSM 23188; assembly: GCF_000373105.1. Lineage (GTDB taxonomy): Bacteria > Bacteroidota > Bacteroidia > Chitinophagales > Saprospiraceae > Neolewinella > Neolewinella persica. Next base: position 204,351 of record NZ_KB890414.1, read on the forward strand.
CTGCCGGGCTAACCAGCCTGGGCGCTTCGGCCATTCTGGCGCTGAGGTCAACGTTAAACGTAATTTCATCGGAGGCAGCACCTCCAGAGGCGCCCACCACTATAGTATAGGTGCCGGGTGCCCTGCCTGCATCGGCAGGAATAATCAACTCCACTGTTTCTCCTCCCCCGGCGGTGGCTGCTGAAAGTATTGGGGCAATACCGGCGGTATTGCTGAGGATGCTGAGGGCCGTTCCGGTACGAAACCCAATACCAAGTACGAAGGGCAGGCGCGTTTCCTGGGTAATACAGCCGATGGGACAGTTATTTTCAGCAATCAGGGTGGTGGCTAATTTTGAATATTCAAGCCCGTCGATCGTCAGGGTACCAGTGCCGCAGGGGTCGAGGTAATCCCGTAACCGGTTAGCCGGCGTACCTCCGCCGTCCCAACTGGTATGGAAATAACCGTAGCTATCCAGGAGGTCGTTTCCACAGGCGGCCCGGCCACCTTCCAGTTGGCCACGAACCCGCTTGAAACGATCAAAGATTGGGGAGCCGGAAGAACCTCCTTGCGTGGTGCCAATGTCCCAATCAGGGATCACCAGGTGATCCCCATTGGGGTCCGGCGCGCCAAGATATGGTGCCCGATAGGTATCCTGAAAGGAGAAAGAGATTCTCTTCTCATCTCCTTCCGGATGATGAATGCCGATCATCGTATCCTGAGGAACCGCCGCTTCGGCAGACCAGCCGGCGAAAAACACGTTAGCGTTGGGGTTAACCGGGTCATCAAGTTCAAGAAGCGTAAAATCTGAAGGAAAATAGCTTGCCAAATGAACGGTCCCGGAATTGGTAACGTCAAGACGGCCATTACCATTAGCGCCACTTGCTGCGGAGTTAGGTTGCCGGCAGAAGCTGTTCTCATAATTCCAATAGGCGACTACTCTGGCGGCCGTGGCCGTAGTTACGCGACAATGATTGGCGGTCATAAACAAGGGCCTTCCATCCTCGTTGACATTATTTACCAGGAAGCCAGTGCAAAGCGTTCCCCCTATCGTAATGCGGGCAACACTGCGAATGATGTCCCGGTAGTTATCGACAAGACCAAAGCCATCGGCTTCGCTACAACCTACGTCGAGGTTACAGGAGGCCGAAAGTACTTCGTTGACATTCACAAAATCGTGGTGGACGAAAGTCAGGTACAGCTGCACCGCTTTCTTTTTAGCCGTTGGCACAGTGAGCTCCAACATTAATTCATCTCCTGCCATGACCGGTGTCCACAGCTCGTTATGTTCCTCATTGTCTGATGCTGAGTAAGGTCCAAATTTCCCGGTGCCCGAACGAATATAGAGTTCTGCTCCTTCGGGTAGGTTATACTCCGAGAATCCAAGGTTCAGGGTCTCTGCCCCGGGGCTGCTGATGCGCATCCGCCAGGTGGCGTTAGCTCCATCTTCTGACCAAATACCATGGGTGGCAGGTCGAATCTTCGTAGCAATAGGCACCGCAAACCGGTCGGCACGGCCAGGTGCTCGAGCTTCCAGTTCTGCTTCGAGCAGCGCACGATTATCTTGGGCGGGCAATCGTTCTACGGGTATTCCTGCCAGCTGATCGGAGGGCAAAGCATACTGGGCCGGGAGCAGGCCAGTGCAATAACACAGAACCAGTGCAAGGGCCCATTTGCGTAAAAAAAGAAACATGTAATCTCAATTTTGAAGTAAAACAAGTCGGCGGAAAGCGCTAAAACCGCTCAAATCTATATGTACCTGCAAGGTAAGGTCCACCTGCACCAATAAATAATTCAAGTGACACTTTGTAGGATAAACTACAAACCCTTATCTTTGCGCCCCTTAACGAACCTTCCGGCCGGTCCTCCCCCGTCCGATCCCAAAATAAAGTACAATGAAAAGAACGTTCCAACCCTCCAAGCGCCGTCGTGTTAACAAGCATGGTTTCCGTAGCCGTATGAGCACGAAGAACGGCCGTAAACTGCTCGCTCGCCGTCGCGCCAAAGGCCGTGCGAAGTTGTCCGTAAGCGACCAGACTTACAGCAAGTAAAACACCCGACCGGTTAAGCCCGGAGGGTCGTTTAAGAACTTTAGCCCTTCTCCGCAGTGCGGGGAAGGGCTTTTCTCGTTGGGGTCGCTGCGCTCCGGTTGCGGGTTCGCTTCGCTAACGTTGCAGGGGTTGCAGGGGTTGCAGGGGTTGCAGGGGTTGCAAAAAAGCTAAATTGGTTGATATATTAATATTTTACTCGTTGCTTTTTTTATGGCGCGGACGCGGGAGCCTGGGAAAAAAACGATAGCAGAGTTTGACGCTGCAATTACTTCCACCATCCCATATTGCTTTGCAACTTTTACAGGCCTTCACACCTTGGTTTATTGGTAACTTTTTTCAAAAATATGTTCCTGGATAAAGGGGTATTCATCTGCAACCCTTGCAACCGGAGCGAAGCGACTCATCCATGAAAAAGATCGTCATCCTCACCGGTGCCGGCGTATCCGCCGAATCCGGCATCGCCACTTTCCGCGACAGTAACGGCCTGTGGGAGAACCATCGCGTAGAAGACGTGGCGAGCCCGGAGGGTTTCGCCCGGGATCCGGAGCTGGTCCTGAGTTTCTACAACCAGCGGCGTGCGCAGCTGCACACCGTAAAGCCTAACGCTGGCCACCAGCTCATCGCCGAACTTGAGGAGCACTACGAAGTCTCGGTCGTCACCCAGAACATCGACGACCTGCACGAGCGGGCAGGCAGCACCAACATCATTCACCTCCACGGAGAGCTATTGAAGGCCCGGCCAGCGAAGGGAGATGGCTTCATTGTGGATTGGCCCGGAGACATCAAACTTGGAGACACGAATGACCGGGGGGTACAGATGCGCCCGCACATCGTTTGGTTCGGCGAAGCCGTACCGGAAATTGAGAATGCCGTCAGGGTCGTCCGCCAAGCGGACCTGATCATCATAGTTGGCACCTCCATGCAGGTTTACCCCGCTGCGGGGCTGGTTGGTTATGCTGATGACACTGTTCCCGTCATTTACATCGACCCCAAGCCGACCATCAACTACGAATTAAAGCTGCGTGGCAATATCCACACCATTGAGATGGGTGGAAGTGAAGGAATGAAGGTTGCCGGGGAGATGATTCCGACGTTGATTTAAGACTCGGGCTATCAAGTTGTCGGGTTATCGAGGACAACCTGAAAACACGATAACCTACTCCCGGCACAGCCGGGCCTAAACCCCAAACTGGGTCAAATGATGATCCAGGTGCTTCCAGAACTGGTTGCTCCATTCCTGCGCCGAAAGCTTGCCGAAAGAAGGGCTTACCCTACCTTCGAAGACCGTAGCACCATCAGCGTGAACGCGTTGAATATTAGCCACAAGTTCGGCTTTCTCCTTGGCAAAATCACGTTCGTCGGAAATGATGAAAACCGGCGCAGTTTGCCCGTTTTTCTTGTACGGCTTATTGCCAACAACGGTATCCTTCACAAACATTTTCAGCATGAAGCGCATAAAAAAGTTGTAGCTGACGGGAATTTTGCCGTAAGTGATGTCAAAGCCTACACTGTTATGTGCCAGCATTTGAGCGACATCCATCTTCCCCCATTCAGGGGTTGTTTCCGGGGTGAGCTTATCAATCCGTTCGAGTAGGTCGGTAACGGTTTGCTGGTCAAAAATTGAAGGGTACATGGTCTGTTTTGATTGGTAGAAGTTATGCTAAAAGTAACACCTCTTTCCTACCTTAGCTAAATGAATCGATACATCCTCTTTCTTTTTGCAATTGTCCTTCTTTTCATCAGCGGTTGTAAGGCTGCTGGATGCGGATGTCCGATGTATTAAGAATCAGGGTTCAGTATTCGGTATTTAGTCCACAGCATTCGGTGCTCAGTATTCAAAAGTCAATAATTCTTACTACTGAACCCTGAATACTGACCACTGATTCCTGAACCCTGGATACTGACCACTGAGCCCTATCTTAGCCCCAGATGCTACGCTTGCTCCGAACCAAAACTCCCACAGAAACGGCTGCGTCGGAAATTTCCGACGCGGACCTGCTCCTGCGGTTCAAACAGAGCAGCTCCCCCAACGATCTATTACCACTCTATGAGCGCCATGCCGAACTGATCTACGCCCTGGCACTACGGTACCTCGGTACGCCCCAAAGGGCAGAAGACGCCGGCATGGAAATATGGGCCGTTTTACTCGACAAGCTTCCGAAACACGAGATCAGTAATTTTCGGTCCTGGTTACAGACGACCATCCGGAACCATTGTCTGATGCAACTGCGCCGTGAGAAGCGCGATCCCTTACAGCAAACAAATAATGATGATGTATTTATGCAGTCGGATCGATTACTGCATCTAAGTACTGAATCAAACCATCATCAGGCTCCTGACACCCGCCCGCTGTATCATTGTCTGAAGCAGCTTAAGGACGAACAACGTCGCTGCGTCTCCATGTTTTACCTCCAGGAGGGCGAGAGTTACCAAACAATAGCCGAACAACTTGATCTATCCGTAGGCCGGGTACGTTCTCACTTGCAGAACGGCCGCCGGAACCTTAAAATCTGCCTGGAAGGGCAGGAAGAAAAACAATCTGAAGAATAGTGTCCTCTACCAACCGCTCCACTAATAATCTACTGCGCCGCTACCTGACCGGCGCCATAACCGCCCCCGAGGAGGCGGAGTTGGAGCGTCGTGCCCTAAATGATCCCTCACTGGCCGAGGCCATGCGTGGGTTACGATCTGCGCCGGAAGAAGATCACGCTGCCCGCGTAAGCCGGATGCTTGATGCTGCCCGGCAGCAACGGCAAACCGGTGCCAGGTTGGTGCGCACACGCCCCAATCGCTACCGCTGGGCGGCAGCGGCAGCCATATTGTTATTAATGGTCAGTTCTCTGTTTTTACTGCCTTATCTGCTTGACAATACTACGGGGGACCTCGCAATGGAGTCGGTCCCACAAACTGAAAAAATTCAGACATCTCCAGGCAAACCTTCATCCGTGTCCGCTCAACCGGCAATTAGTGGTACGGAATCGAATGACGAGGCATTGTCACCCTCCCCTGCTCCTTCATCTCCGACCCCGGACCTGCGTCCGCGCCCGAAAACCGAACTTAAGGACAGCCCCAAAACCAGTGCAACCTCCCGAGCTGATGAACTAAAGGCCGCTGCCCGAGACGAGGTTACAGAAAGAAGGAGGAAAGAAACCACTCAGAAAAAACAGCAAAGGACAACGCCTCCACCATCACCCGCTTTTGAGGCAGAAGTGATAGCGGAAGAAATAGCTGACGACGCCGTAGTCCCAGGTACCCAACGGACGCCACCACCTGCTCCCGCCCCCAGCGTAGCTACCGCACCAGCGGCCGCCCCGACCTCTACTACCGACGCAGGAGCCGGAGCAAGGCTAAAGGAGGCGCTATCGCCCGCAGCGTACGGTGATTCAGCGGCTGGATACCCCCGCAATGTGCCAAGAGCCGGCGCCTACCTCGATGGCCGAATCACTAACGAAAACGGTTATCCCATTGTTAATGCACTCGTCCGCCTGCCGGGGCTGCCATTAGGTGAACGGACCGATAGCAACGGCGTATTTCAGCTGCCCGCAGACGCCGCTGCCACCGCACTGATGATCTCCCATCCTGATTATGAATCAGAGCAGGTAGACCTGACCAATCTTCTCGAAAAATTTCAGATCAGCCTGGAGCGTAAAGCGTTTGTCCCAGAAGACGATCGCCCGCGCTGGCAACAGAATGGAGCCAGTACCCGCATTGTCTTCGACGAGAAACCAGGCTATGCCAGTCCTTTAGAAGGGTACAACGCCTTGCGTAAACGCATTGAAGCAAACAAGCCCGCCGAACTCCCATCGGGCAAGGTCAAACTGAGCTTCCTCGTTAATCCAGACGGCACGCTAACGGATGTCCAGTTCAGAGGCAAGCCAAACCAGGCCACAATGGACTATATCGGTAAAACGCTGGTAACCTCCTCCGTTTGGGAGGTGGTGCAGGGGGATGAACCTGTACGGGTGTACTTTAAGGTGGTGTTTGAGTAGGGGGCGCTTCGCTCAGGTTGCAGGATTCGCTTCGCTCACGTTGCAGGGTCGCTTCGCTCCTGTTGCAGGATTCGCTTCGCTCACGTTGCAGGGTCGCTTCGCTCACGTTGCAGGGTCGCTTCGCTCACGTTGCAGGGTCGCTTCGCTCACGTTGCAGGGTCGCTTCGCTCACGTTGCAGGGTCGCTGCGCTCATGTTGCAGGGGTTTCAAGCAAAAAATTGTCCGAACGAGCAGAGCGAGCTGCCTCATGGGGTGACTGCAACTACTGCAACGCGCCGAAGGCGCCCTGCAACGAGAGCGTAAGCGACCTATGCTACAAGGAGCGAAGCGACTGGCACGCGAAGCGCCCCTAATATTCAAACGACAGTTGCTCGCTAGGATACTCAAACAGGTTATTTGTCTTGATCAGCCGGGCGACCTTTTCAGGCACCAGTTTTTCCCAACCGGGCTCACCGGATTTGATCAGATTAAGCACGTCACGGGAGTAAATGTGAAGGTTTTCGGGGTGGAAATTATTGATGTCTGCGATCTGCCCGCTATCGAGCAGGTGCTTGTACAAGAACTTTACGCCTTCGGGGATGGGGACGTTTTGAGCCGTCATAAGATCGGCAGATCCCTCCTGCTGTGCAGGATACACGAACAGCTTTACGTTGCGGGTAAAAATTTCTCCGAAGGCGGCCAGCAGCCGCCCGTCCTGGTTATCGCGGAAGCGTTCGGAGATAAGCTGCAGGAGCTCATTGACCCCGAGAACAATTCCTACGGGGTTGACCTTGTAGAGGCTCAGGTAGTTTATGAGGTCAGAGTAGCGGCCATAATTTGAAATGACGACGGTTTGCCCCAGGGCGTTCAGCAAGGTTGCCCGGTGCAGGAAGTCACGTTCGTTCATCTCTGCGCTGTGCTGAAGGTTATCGAGGGTCAATTCTGTGAGCAGGAAGGTTTTGCTCGGATCAACCGTACTGGACTCCCGAAACTGCTTATAACCGGCCCTGAGCATGTCCTCATTGACCAGCGTGATCGGTCGGAAACTGCCACGCACCACCATGACCGATTTGCGGTAGAGAAATTCACTGGGATGAATGCTCCTGCCTTGAGGGTCGAACATGGTGATGTCCGTCAGGCCATGTTTTACCAACCACAGGCTGAGCAGGCGGTTATCGACGGTGAAATTGGCACCTTCCAGCACGATCATGTCGATCGAAATACGCCCTTTGAGGCTGTCCAGCAGGCTCAGAATGAGCGTCTCCGGATCTTTGTGGTAATGGTAGGCGGCGTAAATCATGTTGACGCCGAGAATACCGATGGCTTGTTGCTGTAGCTGGTTGTCGTTATCGAGCATCCGGACGTGTAGCAACAGGTCATTATGGGTGCTATCGGTCGGATCAAGCTGAAACCGGAGGCCCATCCACCCATCTCCGGGGATAGTTCGGGAATAGTTGATGGCAGCGATGGTATCAGCGAAGACAAAGAAATTTGTCTCCGGCTTATCGTGGCGTAAGCGGTCTACCATGAGCTCATACTCATGATCCATCATTTTGTGGATACGGCTTTCGCAGACGTACCGACCGCTGGGTTCAACACCATAAATCTGATCGGAGTAAACCTTATCGTAGGCACTCATTGTTTTCGCAATCGTTCCCGCAGCAGCACCCACCTGAAAGAAATAACGGGCGACCTCCTGACCGGCACCAATCTCGGCAAAAGTGCCATAAATATTGGGATTCAGGTTGATTTCCAGGGCCTTTTGATCGGTTTCGAGAAGTTGACGCATGTTGGTGGTGTTGGACTGTTGGTCTATTGGTCTGTTGGTGCTATTGGTCTGTTGGTCCCGGCCCAATAGACCAATAGCACCAATAGAGCAACAGCACCAACAAAGGGGCGCGGACGCAGGATGCAAGGTACGGATAAAAGGAGCAAGGGGGGAGGACCTTGTTTACGGTTTGGCAACCTTGCTTTTCAATCTTCTTTGCACCTGCGTTCGCGCCAAATCGATCGCTAACAGTACTCTTCCATCCAGCTTCGTCGAGTTCTCATCCCAACTAATCGAGGATTATTTGCCACGTTTATGTTTGATCCTAAATTTAGGGAAACAAGACAATTAAAACACCCCGATTATGAAATTCAACACCAAGCAAATCCTTCTCGCAGCCACCACCGTAGTATTACTGTTAATGGCCGCACTATTTAATCCTTTTTCGGTCAATGACCAGGGCTACAGAACAGTAGTACAGGGCATTACGGGAAATGAATTCATCCAATTTGAGCCCGGCATGTATTGGGCCGGTTTCTTCAGCAAAACCACTGAATACGCCGACGTAGTTACTGTTCAGGTGGAACGCCCGGAGAAGCGGAAGTCAGACATCAGTTACTTCTCGGAGCCCATCCGTTGTCAGTTTGCTGATGGTACTTACGCCAACCAAGTAGGTTACTCCGTAAAGTGGAAGCTCCCCAACAATGAGGAGCGGATGCTGGCCATACATAAGGACTACCGGGAGCAGAGCCGCCTCGCCGCCAGCCTGGCCGACTACTCAAAAGAATGCGCCAACTACTCCTTTCAGTTGATGGACTCTGAGAAGCACTACAGCGGAGGTAAGTCAGAACTGGCCGAAGCCTTTAAGTACCAATTACGCAATGGTCAGTACATCATTGAGCAGCACGAGGAGATGCGTATCGATTCCATCAGTGGAGAGAAGATCCGCAGCTACGAGAATACGCCAAGGAAGAACGCCGATGGTAGTTTCGCCCTTGCCAAGAGCGACGTACAGCAGTACGAGATCGTGCCCAACTTCGTAGCGATAACGCTTGTGGAGTACGAAACTGTGGTAAACGAGAAGCTGAAGGCCAAGGTAGAGCAGAGCACCCGTGAGGCCATCGCCAAGCAGGAGTTGGTCACCGCTCAGCAGGAGGCCCTCACCGCCGAGATGCGTGGTCGCCAGAAAGTGGCCGAAGTCCGCGCTACCGAGGAAGCCGCTAAGATTGAAGCGGAGATCCGTGCTCAGGCTCAAACGGCCGTGAGTAAGGAGCAGGCGCTTCAGGCAAAGTTCCAGGCCGACAAGGCGCTGGCCGAAGGTCGTGCTTCCGCCGAGGTCGCCCGTCTCAAGGTAAGTGCTGGTCTGTCCCCCCTGGAAAAGGCCCAGATCGAAAAAGAGACCCGCATTGGTGTAGCGGCCGAGTTGGCGAAGGTCAATGTTCCCAGCATCGTGATCGGCGGCTCCGGAAATGGCGCCAACGGCGCCAATCCTATGGATGCCATCGGTATCAACATGCTGATGGAAGTAATGGGCAAACTGCAAAAGAACTAAACCTGAGTTTTGAGTTCATGATAGTTGTGCGATAGTGCGCGGTCGGGAGGAGTCCTGGCCGCGCTTTTTAGCATAGAAAACGGGCGCAGTCCGGCATTTTGCCACACTACGCCCGTATTAAGGGACTGAACAATGGGATTAATTCTTTTTGTTCCTACTTACAAGAATTTTCTATTATAACTGTGTTGGATCATCAACTACCACTAAAATCTCTTCCCCTGCTTCGTTTTCTGTTGGCATGTAGTACACGTCATCCAACTCATAATATTCACTACCATTTACGGTGGTGACATTGTAGCCATCGGGCAAAGAATCTATTTCGGCCCCCATTGGTGCTTCTACTACCTCGTACTCATTATTATTATTTACATAGTAGGTTCCGTAATAGTAGTAATAAGGCCGTGGGCCAACAACGATTTTACGATAACCGACGGGCAACACCCGGATACGGGCCCCATAAGCGGGACGAGAAATCACCCAATTGGTACCACTAGGCCTGTACCAAATACCAGAATAGTAGCGAAACCCAATACCTTGGTGCCGAACAGTGATCGCTTTAGCGTTTACGGTTTTCACCACTGCTCCTCTTTTGGGTAAATGGCGATAATGGTAGTGTACGACCTTCGTTCTTTTGGTTCTTGTTCTATTCGTTCGCACAACGGTGGTATTACCTCTTCTTCCTTTATGAACAACCGTCTTTTTACCGCGCGTCCCTTTATGGATAACAGTTTTTTGGCCTTGTGCTCCTTTATGAATCTTAGTTCTTGCTCGTTGCGCTTCCAGATTATTAGTGCATAGCAGCAGGACAATTAGCATAAATGCGAATGCAAGTATCTTTTTCATAATTACGGTTTTTAATAAGGGGGTTTAGGTAAAGTATTTCAGGGATGTAATTAGACGGGTTGGGGCGAGCCAAACCATCGCACTGACCGGCAGCACTAGAAATACTTACACCGGGTCAACGCGACGATTTGGCTTGCTTACCTACAAGTATTAGTCACACAGCTCTCTGGCGGCACGCCAGTCTGCTACGTTTTCGATACTGATCTGTTCTTCGGTGTCCCGGTTAACGATGGTGATCGGGAAGTTGAGGCTGACATCTACGTCTTCGCCAGCAGCTTCAACAACTGCCCGCCAGGCGGCTCTGCTAACTACGGTAACGGTATTCTGACCGATGCTGAGCGTAACGGGGTAGAGAACGGAATAACAGGGTTCGCGATCATCGTCGTCACCGCGGTCAATGCAAAGGTTGCGGAGGCGGTAGAGTTCACGGTCACCGTTGAGGGTGATCACGCGGTCAGTTTCTGCGAGGGTAACGTTGATCGGATAGACGATGCTTACACCACGGGGACTGAAGGCCTGATTGGCGCGGCGAAATTCCCTCCAGCTATTGACCTCGAAGGTGGTATCACGGCCAACTACGCTAATCGGGTAATTGATGTTGAAGCATGGGCGCGGCTGGTCATCGTCGTTGATGTCGCGGCAAGCACGGTGGAGGCGACGCAGCATTTCGAAACGTCTGATCGTAACTTGAGTTCCGTTGGCCAGTTGGACGTCAAAGGGATACACAAAGTTGGCCTGGATACCAGCACTACGAATGCGACGGTATGCCGCCCGCAGGTCTTCGGCGTCATTCGCCGTGATTACCGTACCATTTCGCAGAACAACCTGCACCGGAAAAACAAAGCGAAAGCAGGGGCGCCGACGCATTTCGACAGGGTCGCTGGTAGTGGGGTCAGGAGGTAGTGCTTCAATGAGAACTTCGGGCATTTCCTCTTCAGTAATGATCTCTGGTGTGATTTCATCCTGGGCGATCTCGTTGTCACAGGCGGTGAAGGTTAACATCAGGCCCAGTGCCAGAAAAAGTAAGCGAATATTTTTTGGGAATACGTACATGGAAAAGCATTTTTGAAATGGTCGGAGGGTTAATTTCCGACCCGTTGGGTTAGCGAATTTCCGCAGGTTATCAGCGGGGTACAAGTTGTTGATCATTCGACTCGTCACCGCCGTTACGGTTCGCTTATTTCAATCCGCAAACTTCATTTTACCCTACCTTACCGAAGAAATTATTTTTAAATTTATTCCTGTGCCAGCTGAAAAAATGGAACCAAATACTCCTGAAGGCGTCTGCAAAGAAGCCGTGTACTACGCTGTTTTTCAGGAAGTTGCCCCTAAACTTCGCAACTTCTCCTATTACCGTACGGGTAGCAAGGAAATTGCTGCAGATATTGTTCAGGACGCCTTTCTGCGGCTGTGGGAGAACTGCGCAAAGGTTTTACCCGACAAAGCCAGTGCCTGGCTTTTCCGGGTAGCGGAAAATATTTTCTTCAAGCAAAAAGAGAAAGAAAAGGTTGTCCGTAAATACGAGTGGCGGATGGCCGGTCCGGAGCCAGCTTACGCCTCCCCGGAAGATGAGTTGCGGGAAAAAGAATTCCAGGAGCAACTGGAAACAGCCATTGCGGGACTCCCCGACGGTGCACGCGAGGTTTTCCTGATGAATAGGATCGATGGTCTGAAATACCGGGAGATTGCGGAACTGCTGAACATCAGTCAGAAGGCGGTGGAAAAGCGGATGCACCGGGCGCTGGTGGAACTGCGCGAACTTCATGCGGGTATTTGATTGGGCTACCGCAAGCAGGTACGCGCTGCCGCTCGTAGCAACGTTTGAAGAATCTGTGCATCCTCAGCGCCTCCCTCTGCGCTGTCCTCCGTGAAAACTTCCTTGTTGCGAAGCAACCCTGAATGCCCTTAATGGTTACCCCTCCCTTTAGTGTTGCTTCTTATTGTCCTTAGTGCCTTAGTGGTTACTCCGGAAAAAACTTTCACCCCCCGAGGTAGGGTAAATCCCTATCTTCGGATTATTACAATGAGCAAGCCTCCTTTACCATGGCCAAACCATCTTATAATGACGACACCTTACTCGCCCGCTGGCTCAGCGGGGAGCTAAGTGCGGCAGAAGAAACCGACTTGAGGCAACGCCCTGAGTTTAAGGACTACGAACGGCTGCTCGGTAATGTAGGCCGGATGAAACCGCCGGAATTTGATGAAGCGGCTGAATTCTCCCGCCTATCCGCAGCCCGCACGGCTCCTCTCTCCGAAAAATTGCACCTGCGTGCGCGCCAAAAAAAGAACAACTCCATAAGAAAAGTCTGGTACGCAGCGGCTGCATCCGTTGCGCTGGCTTGTATGGCCTGGTTCCTTTTGCGTAGTCCCCAACGGGACTTTGAAGTGCTGAATGGAGCAGTATCGCAATTTGCTGAGTTGGAGGACGGTTCCATGATAAAACTTAACGACGGCAGTACCCTTCTTTTCGTTCCAACCGAAGAGGAACGGCTGGCGACCATGGCGGGTGAGGCCTACTTCGAAGTCGAAAAATCCGAAGTTCCCTTCATCGTACGAACCGAGCTTGGGCAAGTTACTGTGGTCGGCACCTCCTTTAATGTGTACAGCCGTGCGGGAAGGATGGCGGTGAGTTGTACCTCCGGGAAAGTACAGGTAAAATTCAACGCCAATCCAAAAGCTTACCTGCTGACTCCTGGGGAATCCGTAAGCATTTACACTTCGGGAGAAGTTACCGAAAGTAAGAACGGAGCAGAGCATCTTGACTGGTTGGAAAACCGTTCGGTATTTGTTGATCGTCCGCTATCCGAAATCCTGGAAGAATTCGAGCGCCAGTATGACCTGGAGGTCGTCCGTACCTCCAAAATGGATCTTGATAAGACCTATGACGTCACTTTCCCTAATGATGACCTGGACCTGGCACTGGAGAACATCCTTAACCCGCTTAAATACACCACATATAATCGGGACGGGGACAAGGTCACCCTCCTGCCCAGATAGCTATTTGGTCAGAAAAATTGATCGACAAACCGATCTATACAACATGCGGTACTTGCTGGTCTTCTTTTGCTTACTTTTTCCACTCGGCAGCTACGCGCAGCCAACGGAAGACCTGCGGCTGACGATTGATTTCAAAGACACTCCATTACTGGACGCCATCACCCATCTAGAAAGAAAATTTGGCCTTATTTTTTCCTTCCCCCGAGAAGAAGTGACTAGTAAAAATGTCAATTGCCACTTCTACAATGCAAGCTGGGAAGAGATCGACCAATGCCTTTTTGCCATTAATACATTGACGGCTAAACGGCTAGATGACGGTTACGTAACCCTTCGTCCAGTGCGTCCGGAAGAAGAAAAAACCTGGAATTTATGCCTGCAAGTCGTTAGCTATGACAACACCGAATTACCCTTCGCCACCATTGGCGTAGCTCGAACGGGGCGGGCAGTAAGCGCGGATGCATCCGGGAAGTTTGTCGGCAAATTACCGGCTGCGTTAACCGACGAAATAACCATTCAGTCGCTCGGGTTCAAGCAGGTCCAATTTGCCGTTGCTGATTTCGTGGGCAAGGGTTGCCCCACCATCACCTTGTCCCCATCTTCGATAGAGTTGGCTTCCGTGGTAATTGCTGAATACCTGACGGACGGGATCACCGCTACGCCAGACGGACGGCAGGTGAACTTTGACCCTGGCCAGGCACCAGCGGTTCCAGGCTTTGCGGGTACCGAAATTACCCGGATGCTGGCTTTACTACCCGGCGTTAACAACATTGGAGAATCTGCCGGCAACCTCAGCATTCGCGGAGGGAGCCGCGACCAGAACCTCGTTTTGTGGGACGGCATCCCCGTCTACTCTTCCGGCCATTACTTCGGGATGATCTCGAACTTCAATGCGGAGTTGGTTGACGACGTCAGTGTGTGGCGGGGGCAGGCGGAGGCCGCCTTCGGCGGTCGGGTATCCGGGGTCATCAAAATCAATACGGATCGAGAGATTACGGAACGCCTCCGGGCCGGTGCCGAGCTTAATTTACTGGGCGTAAATGCCTTTGTAAAAGCGCCACTGATAAAAGGCAAATCTGACCTGCACCTGGGGTACACTGCCTCCATGAACGGATTACTCGAAGCTGCAACCTACCAAAGTTACCGCGCGCAGGTATTCCAGGGGGACGCCTTTGAGAAAATTCTGAATGCAGCGGAAAACGACCTTACGATTACTGAGGACTTCGACTTTAAAGAGTTCAACGGCCGCTGGCAGTACAACTTCAATGATCAACAACAGCTCACCATTAGTGGCTTTCTGCAGCGAGATGATTACGGCTACTTGCTTGGGCGGGTGCCCCGCACTTTCTCGGAAAATATCGAGACAAATAACGCTGGCGCAAGCTTAAACTATGTCCATCGGTTTTCGGAACGTCGACAGTTAAGTATTCAGGCGGCACTGACTGATTTTTCTAATCTTGGGAACACTGGTTTTGTTAACCTCCGGAACGCAATTAGCGAAAACCGGTCCAGTGCCCTGCAGGAAACCTCCATTCGGGTCAATTACGATGTCCCCGTTCGTGATAACGATGTCTTGAAATTGGGCACGCAGTTACAACGATACGGCCATGAACTGGACTTCAGCTTTTCGAATGAACTTGCCGACACTTTAAACCGGGTGTCCGTAACGGACGGATCGGCTGACGCCATTGCCGCCTTCGGCACCTACGTATGGTCTCCCGAAGGGAGCCCCTGGCGGGCAGAGTTTGGGCTACGTATGCAATATTACCAGCCGACCGAAAAGGTCTATCCTGAACCCAGGATCAGTGGGAGCTTCCGGCTTAACGATCAGTGGATCCTCAAGGCCGGTTACGGAGAAAACCACCAATTCCCGCTGGAGATCATCACCTTCGATGCGCAACGGCTGAGCGCCACTACTCCGCTCTGGACTATGGCTGACGGGCAGCGAACACGGGTATTGGCCAGTAAGGAAAGCAGTTTCGGCATCAGCGGCCAACCCAAAGGATGGTTGATCGACCTGGAGTTGTACCACAAGCAGGTCGACGGCTTATCTACGCTGGGGTCCACACTACAAAACGAGGGCTTTCTGCACGGTGATTCCCGAAGCAAAGGCCTGGACCTGCTCATCAAAAAGCGTTGGAAAAACTTTCGCACCTGGGCCATTTATTCCCTTAGTAAAACGGAATGGCGATTCCCTTTCCGGACACGCCCTACGGAACCAGAACCAGGCTATTTCCCAGCCGACAACGACCGGCGCCACCAACTCCGGATCGTGAATACCTATCAGCACAACAACTGGTCCTTTTCATTAGGCTGGCGCATACATTCGGGCAATCGGTATACCGTGCCTGGCCAAATAAGGATCAGCTTTCGTGGAGATGAACGAATTCCACGCATCCAGGAAGAGCCCGGACCATTAAACGATGCGAAACTACCCGCATTTCACCGGCTGGACTTCTCCGCCTTCTACGATTTTACCAGTTCCAAAGATCGTGGGCTGACGGGAAAAATTGGCATCTCTCTGCTCAATCTTTACAATAGAAACAATTCGCTCGGCCGGCAATTTCTCATACAGTACAACCGTGACAAGGATCCACCTGTAGATATTCAACAGGTGGATAAATTGGGGTTGGGATTTACGCCTAATTTGATGGTGAAGGTTGGGTTTTGAAAAAGGATGGGAAACCACTAAGGCATTAAGGGCACTGAGAAGCTACACTAAGGGATAAGGCAAAACCATTAAGGGCACTCAGGTATTAAGAATTTTCCTCGGAGTCGCTACTGGAAAAAGGAGGAATCACTAAGGTATTAAGGGCACTGAGAAGCTACACTAAGGAAGAGCAGGCAAAACCATTAAGGGCACTCAGGCATTAAGAATTTTCCTCGGAGTCGCTATTGGGGAAAGGAGGAACCACTAAGGCATTAAGGGCACTGAGAAGCTA
>NZ_KB890414.1:220567-358099 GCF_000373105.1 Neolewinella persica DSM 23188
AAACCATTAAGGGCACTCAGGCATTAAGAATTTTCCTCGGAGTCGCTACTGGGGAAAGGAGGAACCACTAAGGTATTAAGGGCACTGAGAAGCTACACTAAGGAAGAGCAGGCAAAACCACTAAGGCATTAAGGGCACTGAGGACTTCCCATGGAAATGCCACGAGCGAAGCGAGCATCTACTGGCGGCAGCCCAATCAAACATCAGATATCCCATATCAAGTATCTCATATCTACCGAGCAAAGCGCATATTCAATACCCGGTGCCATCGATCAAGTGCCACTACCTTATAATCGTACTTGACCACAGGGTCCGCGGCCGCGTCGTAATAATGCAGGCGGTGGCAGCCCTGGCCATAAGGCGTTCGGTGTAAAAGGGTCATTGGCGTGGATTTACTCGCCCGGTAAATGGCAAAGTAATGTGGCAATTCGGATTTAGGTACGGTCTTGTCTACATCCCATACCACCAACATACCCTTAGCCGTTTTTTTAGGCTTGTAAACCTTTACTTTCATTGTTCTTACCTCTTGCGGAGCAATACGCACGGGCAGCAATGCGGGCGTAGGATAAACATCCGCCATCCGCTCCGCAAGACCAGCTGGATTCAGCAAGATAGATTTGGTACTGAAATATACGCTTCCTTTCAGGGCGGGCAATTGATGGTTGTATTCAACCTGCCGGGGCAATTCTTCCAGGGTATTCCAGGCTTCGTCGTCATTATTACCCACTTTGTAGGCAGCGTGACCGGCGTAGAGGGCAATGTTCTTTGGGGTGTTGGCGGCCCACCAATTGGCAAGGGTGCGGTAACCGGCAGGAGCATACTCCATACTCCAGTACAGTTGCGGCAGCAGGTAATCAACCGTACCGGCGCGGGCCCAGGCCAGGGCGTCGCCATACAGGTCATCGTAGCTGCTTACCGAAGCCCGGGTGGCGGATCCCATGACCGGATCCTGGGCCAGGTTCCGCCAAACGCCAAAGGGGCTGATACCGAATTGCACCCACGGCTTCGCCGCTTTAATGCGTCGCTGGGTTTCGGCTACGAAGGTGTTTACGTTGCCACGCCGCCAGTCACTAAGTCGTTGACTGCCACCGTAGCGTCGAAAAGTTTCCTCATCGGGGAAGGGCACTCCTGCTTTGGGGTAAGGGTAGAAATAATCATCGAAGTGAACACCGTCCAGGTCGTAGTTGGCGACCAGCTCATCGATTACTTCGCCAAGATGTGTACGAACTTCAGGTAAGCCTGGATCAAGGTACCGGCGGCCGGCGTAGGATCTGATCCAGTCGGGGTGTTGGTGGTACAAATGGTCTGGGGCAAAGTTCAGGCTGTCCAGCGTCATCGCCACCCGGTAGGGGTTTACCCATGCGTGCAGCTCGACTCCCTGAGCGTGGGCCGTTTTTATCATGTAGGCCAGTGGGTCAAAACCGCTGACGGGAGCCTTGCCCTGCACGCCCGTCAGCCATTCAGACCAGGGTGCGTATTGGCTCGGGTAGATCGCATCGCCTGCCGGTCGGACCTGCACAAATATGGTGTTGAGGCCAGCCTGACGAAGACGGTACAACTGGCTTTTAAAGTCGGCCTGGAGGGTCGAAGCATTGACCGTCGGGTTCTGAGGGTAATCGATGTTCAGCACCGTAGCCATCCAAACGCCACGGAGCTCACGGTCTGCGGACTGGGCCAATAACAGAGGTGAAAAGGAGCAAAGGAAAAAGGGCAGCACTAATAAGAGCTTAAGAGAAAGCAGAGCCGATTCTTTCCGCCCTTTTCCTCTTCCTACTACCCTGAAGGCGCTGCCGCAGGTACAAAGTGAGTTAAAACGAAGCAAAAAAGGGGCAACGTTGGAGGTTGAAATGTCTTCCATCCCACCAAGTACCGATAAATCTTTGACATCTCGAAGAAAGTGATTCCTCCAAGACAGTTGGGCTGACAATGATTAGTTAGTTTTGGCACCCAATATCGGCTCATATTACGCGATTGGCCTACTCGCAAATATTGAAGCCGCAACCTACTTTAATCACATTCATCGTTCAAGACTAGTTTTACATGAAAATATTTTTTACTAATTTCTTACTCCTGTTACTACTAGGAGCAACCGCGGGCATCTGTGCCCAAGACAGTGGCAAGCTAGCCATTGATTACCTCCAAAAAGAGTATGCCGTTTTCGGTCTCGAGGCTAGCGACGTGACGGACATAAAGATCACCGACAACTACCCCAGCCCCAACGGCACCCGCCACATATATGTGGCGCAGCGCCTGCACGGCTTGCCGATTATCAATGCTGCCGCATCCTTGCACTTCCGGGGTGACCGGCTGGTGCACCGCACCAGCGACCTGGCCACTAACCTGGCCTCCGTTCTCCCCACTGCACCTGCGTTCAGCGCCCAAACTGCTGCCGGAAAAGCCGTCAACGAAGTTACTTCAGCCTTCGGCGTCCCCGTCGCCATCGGCACCGACGAGCTTGGCCAGCAGCTCTTCTCCTGGGAAGAAGTGAGCCCCGAGGCCATTAAAGTCAGCAGTGGCTGGTACGTCACCGAAGCCGGGCTCCGCCTGGTGTACCGTGTCCTCATCGACCAGCACGCTGCCCATTCCGACTACTGGGACGTAATTATTGACGCCGTAGATGGTCGCATCATCGACCAGGACAATATGGTACTTAAGTGTAGCTTCGGTACCCCCAACCGCCATCAGCACGATTTTGCCAACGGCTGCAAAAGTGATGTTAATGAGCAAATGCCCGTAAGCGAGCAATTGCTGGAAAAAGCCTTTACCGCTCCTGCCGCCATGGCCGAAGAAAGCCGCTACCACGTTTTTCCCTTCGGTGTCGAATCGCCCATTCACGGAGAGCGTACCATGGAGGTCAGCCCCGCACACCCAATTGCTTCCCCCTTCGGCTGGCATGACACCAACGGCATCGAAGGCGCAGAGTACACGACTACCCGTGGCAACAACACCTGGTCTTACCCCGATCGGGATGGCGACAATAATGTAGAAACTGACGTGGTCGCAGAAGGCGGTGATTCGCTGGTCTTCGATTTCTTCTACGCACCGGGAGCCGATCCCGACACCCTGCTCCAAGCAGCCATGGCACAAACGTTTTACACCACCAACAAAATGCACGACTGGCTCTACGTGGCTGGTTTTGACGAAGCTGCCGGCAACTTTCAACGGAAGAACTACACGGATGAAGGTGAGGACAGAGACGAAGTCCTAGTTGAAGCACAGGACGGTTCCAGAGTTAACAACGCGACCTTCTCTACCCCCGCAGACGGAGGTAGCGGAAGAATGCAAATGTTCCTCTGGACCAGTAATGGCGATGGCAGTGCTATGCAGGTTACTGCCCCGGAATCTATTTCGGGCCGTTACGCTACCGGCCTAGCTGGCTTTGGTCCTGCTATTGACGAAACGCCCCTTACCGGACAGGTGGCGATCTCAGATCCGGCCGACGGCTGTACTGAAGTAACTAATGACCTGACCGGCCAGATAGCCCTCGTTACCCGTGGCGGATGTAACTTCTCCCTGAAGGTGTTCAACGCACAAGAAGCTGGCGCCATCGCCGCCATCATCTGTAATGATGCCATGGCAGGTGCTGCCGACGGCAGGGGTGGTCTCATCGGAATGAGTGACGGTGACCCCGCGCTCGACAAGCGTATCCCCAGCGTGTTCATCACTTTCGAAGCCTGCGTGGAGCTGCGCAACCGTGTAGTGGCTGGCGACAGCGTCTCCGTTACCTTTCAGAACGAGCCACCACCCCCCGTTGACGGTGATTTCGACAACGGTATCGTAAAGCACGAAATGGGACACGGTGTATCCAATCGTCTCGTCGGCGGACCAAATACCAACAGCTGCCTTAATAACGACGAGCAAATGGGCGAGGGCTGGTCTGATTTCTTCACCGTAGCCGCTACCCCATTGACGAATGTACCAAATCCTGATGGTTCAGAAGCTCGTGGCACCGGTAACTACGTCCTCCAAAATTCCTTCGACGGTCGAGGCATCCGCAACTTCCCTTACTCAACGGATATGTCGATCAACCCCCAGACCTATGACGACATCATCAACGCCTTCTTAGCTCCTGATCCCGACGATGGCAGCCCCAGGCCCAGCGTTCACGCCTTGGGAGAAATCTGGAACACCATGCTCTGGGACCTTTACTGGGCCCTGAGCAACCGGGACGGATTAGACGAAGACCTCATCGACGGTACCGGAGGTAACAACCTTGCCGTGCAGCTGGTCATCGAAGGAATGAAAAGAACCAAGTGCCGCCCTGGTTTAGTGGACGGCCGCGACGGCATCCTCGCTGCCGACTTTGATCTGTATGATGGCGCCAATTCCTGCCTGATTTGGGAAGTCTTCGCCCGCCGGGGACTGGGCTTCTCTGCCAGCCAGGGCAGTGGCTCCAATGACCGGACTGACGGACGAGAAGCTTTTGACATCTCTCCCGCTTGTTTCGGTGGTGTTCAATTAACTAAAACTGCCGACGTCAGCACCATCAATGCTGGCGAAGGGGTCACTTTCACCCTCAAAGCCACCAGCTACCGCGAGGAGGCTACGGATAAGATACTGATTACCGACATCATCCCCGACGGGATGACGCTCGAGGAAAACTCTATCCGAGGAATCGAAAACTGGACCATCGATGGACAAACGCTCACGTTTGACCTCGGCACCATGGACTTCGAAGACGAAGAAACCATTCTCTATTCTGTATCCACCGACCCCACATTAGGCTCTGACCAGACCTACTTCGATGGCGCTGAAGCCGGAGATAATGACTGGGACATCCTTAGCCTCAATGTCTTCGATCCGGATAACCCCATCACTGATATCTTTTGGGAAGTAACGGATACGACCCCGTATACTGGCGAATTCAGCTGGTACGTCGTCAACGCGGGAACTGCTCAGGACCAGGTGCTACAAACTACTGAAGCCTTACCCATCACTGGTGATAACCCGGGACTCCGGTTCTTTACCAAGTACGAGACCGAGATTCGCTGGGACGCAGGCCTCGTTGAGGTCAGTACCGATGGCAACAACTGGGACCGGGTAGACGATAAGCTCGTAAGGGGCCGCTACCGGGGAGAGGTGAACCGGAACGGCTCCGCCGCACTTTTGGGCACGAACTCCTTCTGGGGCGATAGCGACGGCTTCCAGGAGATCATCGTTGACCTTGCAGACTATGCCGGACAAGACCTCTTTATCCGCTGGCGCTTCATTTCTGACCAGTCCGCAAGAGGCCGTGGCTGGTGGGTCGACGACATCGAAATCCTCGACATGGTCAACTATGACGGCACCGCTACCCTCACCTCCGACGCCGGAGATAACTGGCCCGCCAATGTGGACAACTATGGCGTCCTAGCGGTAGGTGGTACCATCGACAATACGAATGATCCTGTCCTAGGGCAGACGGACGTCCGGGTTTACCCGAATCCCGCAGATCAGTTCGTTACGGTCAACATCACTACTGAACGGGCGGGCGACGCCAACCTACAGTTGCTGAGTATCGACGGCCGTGTGCTGCATAACACTAAACTGAACCTGATCGCGGGCGGTGGCCGCACGACCATTAATACCGCTACACTACCTGCAGGTATCTACGTAGTGCGGGTTACTGGTGCCGACCGGATCAGCACTACTAAAATCACGATCAATTAATGACCTTATACACCCAAACCGTAAAGGTTTAGGATTCAGTTGACTTGCGGTTGGTAGTGTTCACAGGCGCTCAGCGCCATGGAATATCCCAAACTACTTCGTGATCAGTATATATAGGTCTGAGAATAGCGGTACAATGGACGAAGGTTCGTTGTACCGCTTTTCTTTTGGGCGGGGGCGCAGGTGCAGGGGGAAGTATTGGAGCAAGGTGGGTCATGCAGGAAGCCACCTCCGGTAGTGAGACGACGTTACGTTACCGAAGGCAAGCGCTTCCGCTCGGGCGCGGAGCTCCTTTCGTCCAACAATCCCTAGACCAAATTACCGTTCCCCCAACCGTTCCAGCAACCACTTCTTCTCCGTCAACGGACTGGTATCTTCTACTCTTGCTTTCAATTCAGCGAGCTTTTTCTTGTCGCCCGGTGCGATGCGGCTGAGTTGGCGGACGTACCGCACGATATTACCGAAGTTGTCTTTGTGCAGATCGGAGAGTTGTTTCCGACGCAGGTAGGTCGTCATGCTGTCCAGCTGACTGTCCATAGCATCGAACTCATCGAGTTCGTAGTATATCTTAAGGAGCAGGGTCTTTGCCATGATATTGTAGACGGGGTGCTTGAAGTCCACCTGAACAAGCAAGGGCATTGACATATCATAGTCTTTTTGCTCGTAGGCCAGGCGGGCGCGGGCGAAGCGTTCTGTATTGTCCCGTACGTCTTCTTCCAGTAAGTGGGTTTGCTGCTCAATAAATTGTTGGGCCCAATCGTACTCCTGTAGCCGCAACACGATGGTGATCACGTTGAGGTAGGTAGCCCGGGTAAGCAGACCATTTTGCGTAATGACCTCTTCAGCGAAGCCAAGCTTGTACCATTCGAAGGATTCCCGAATGTAGGGTTCCCGGCCCTGGTTCATGTTGGAAATGCAAAGGTTAATCGCCATCAGGATGACGTACCGCAAATCGATTCGGCTCAACAGATGCCCATCATTTTCCACGGCATCGCGTAGCAGGCTTATGGTAGCCCCGGAAGCATCATCGGCTACCAGCCCCCGGTAACCATAATAATGGATAGCTAAAACGGGGTATTGGTCAAGGTCCAGCCGTTCAACGTAGCCTACTACTTCTTCCAGAAATTTCACGTCGAATTCCGTTTTGTACAAGCGCTGCTGGTAGAGCATATTCCAGCTTGCTTTCAGTTTTTCGATCAGGTAGGCATGATCCAGCGTATCTGCAATTTCCTGAAATCGGGGCTTGTCCCTTAACTGGTAGTAGATCCGGTGTTCATCTCTTTCTAATTCAAGCAGGTACTGGTTTCGCAGGTGATGCTCATTTTTAATGTTTACTTTATCCAGCAACTGCCCTGCTTTCTTCAAACTTCGGGCTGCAACGTCCGCAATATTCCTTTTCCGCAACTCCGAGGTCAGTGCCAGCTGTTGGTTAATCGGTTCACGGCACCAGTGTTCATAAGCCAGAAAAGCCTCTGTTGCCTTTAGCGCCCAGTGAAAAGTTTGTCGTAGACGCGCGTCATCGAAGGGTTCCTGAGGAAAAATCCGGCTCCATATGCGCATTTTTGACAATGAGGACGTTTTATATAAGCGGTCTTCTCCACCGGTTAGATAGGCATGGAGTGCCCGCACATCGTCACGTTGATTATGGATCGGGCTATCCAGCCATTTCCCCAACCGTCGGCCATCTGGCTTGTCAAGTGACTGGTATAAAGAAATAAGGGGATTTTTTTCAACGGTATTGTGCATACTTTTTCAACAAATTTACGCTCACAAAAAATCGTAAAACCCTAGTAAAATAAGAGCTTTAACCCTAAAAGTAGCTTTCTATGTCTAAAGTAAAACTACACTTTTTTTTCAACAAAGCCAGCTTTGTGTTTTTTGCCTGGGGTCGAACTGCCCCCATATTTGCATTGCAATCAACGGATAGCGACCTCCAAACACAAACAATGAAAAAGCGATCTACGGTATTGGCCTTCGGTCGTCAGTGCCAGCGTATGGCCCTGATGCTGGCTGTACTTTGCGCTTCTTTAACCTTAGTGGGTCAGGGGTATGAAAAAAAGTTCGGCGGCCCTAAAGACGACTTCGGTCGGGCCATCCTACAGACTAAAGACCACGGATACATCGAGGTTGGCAGTACTAACGGGGTGCAAGGGGACGACAACGACATTGACATTTTTGTAGTTCGTACCGATGTTGATGGTACTGTTGTTTGGACCCGTCGTTACGACGAAGGATTCATCGAGCAGGCCCAAGACGTTATCCAAACGGCTGACGGCAATTACCTGGTAGCTGGTTTCCGGCAAACCACGGCAAATTCCGCCGAGCAAACTTACCTCGTAAAGATCAGCCGACAGGGTGATATCCTTTTCAGCCAGTCATTTGGCGAAGAGGGACTTAACGAGAGAGGACGCCAAATCACCCGCCTGCCGGGTGAAGGTTACCTCATCACCGGTTACCGTAAACAGGCTGGCTCAAGCCGCAGCGATGTTCTGGTCACGAAAGTGAATGAGGACGGAGAGAAGCTTTGGAGCTCGGTCATCGGCGGTAGTTTCAGTAGTGAAGGTTTTGGTACGATCGTTAACCCAGACGGTAGTTTAATCGTCGGTGCTAACGCTAAATCCAATAACAACGCTTCCGGAGACATTGCCTTACATGGTCTTGACGCCGCAGGAGAAGTCCAATGGAGCAAGTACTACGGAACGGACAACAAAAGCGAACAACTCAAGAAAATCATTCGTACCCAAGATGACCACCTGGTCTTCGTCGGGTCTACGGATAACTCAAATAAGGCATTAATTGCCAAGGCGGATCTCAACGGAGATACGCTGTGGTACCACGAAATCGACGCGGGACCACTGGACGACATTCTGAACAGCGTGATTGAAGAAGACGGTGGTGAAAACCTCGTTGCCGTCGGTCAAACCGTTCCGACCCCGGCCAACCTTGACGTATTAATGGTGAAAGTCCGCGCTGCGGATGGCCTGGTGCTCTGGCAGCGTCGCCTCGGTGACGAAGAAACCCTGGATGTTGGCGAAGACCTCGCACAAACACTCGATGGTGGCTTTGCTCTGGCTGGCTTCAGTGCCCGTTTCGACGGTGTGCTTGGCAACGAACTCGTCCTCTTTAAAACGGATGATCTCGGTGGTCTTCAAACCAACTACCTGCGTGGTAAAGTCTACTTCCCCGAGGGCAACGATTGTGGCCCTTACGAGGAAGGCGACCTTGGCCTCTCTGGCTGGCTGGTTAAAGCAGAAGGTGACGATGCTACCTTCTTCGGAAGCACTGACTCGTTGGGCAACTACGATCTCCGGGTAGACCGGGGCATCTACGAAGTTACCCTCCTGCGCCGCAACGATCGTTGGAACCTTTGTGATCCTGACCCGCTAATGGTTGATCTCACGGAGCCCTACGACAGCAATTTTCATGACTTTCCGGTGCAACCGGCTTACGATTGTCCGCTGCTGGAAGTTGCAATGAGCGCAACTCCGGCGATTCAGTGCGATACTCAACGCATCACCATTAACTACAGCAACTCTGGTACTGCATCAGCAACCGACGCCAGCATTGAAGTTGCTCTAGACGAGAACCTAACGCTCCTTTCCACCAGCATCACGCCGGTAGAAGTGAACGAAACAACGATAGTCTTCGATCTCGGAGACATCGACCCTTCAACGGAAGGGACGATAACCTTAATTGTTCGCGTAGCCTGCAACACTGTTGTTGAAGGTCAGGCGATCAGCTCCCGGGCTACCATCTTTCCCCTGATTGAATGTGTACCTGTGAGTGATGACTGGGATCGCTCCAGCATCGTGGTGACCAGCCGCTGTGATCGAATTGAAGGCCTGTCCTTCGCGATTACCAACGTTGGTATTTCAGATATGACGCAGACTAGCAGCTACGTCATTGTTGAAGACATCGCGCTCCGCGAGCAGGGAACCTTCGGTCCCCTACTCACAGGACAATCCTTAGAAATTCCGGTTGACATCTCAAGCGATGGAAACATTGGAACTTTCAGGCTGATTGCAGAGCAGTCAGCAGGTCACCCAGGCAGCTTATTCCCTACAGCCGTAGCGGAAGGTTGCCAAACAAACCCCGGCGAAGTCACCTTTAGCACAGGTTACGTAGCCCAGTTCCCCGATAACGACGAGGACCTGCATATTGACATTCTTACACAGGAGATCGTTGCGCTGGATCAAGGCGCTGCTTTACAACTGACGGCCTATCCCCGAGGCTATCAAGATTCTATCATTATCCCAAAAACAGACATTGAATATTCGGTATTCTTCGCGCTGCCGGGCAACGACTCCTACGAACGCGTGGTCATCCGCGACACACTACCTGAACAGTTGGACTTCAACAGTTTAGAAATGGGTGCCGCGAGTCATCCCTATGATTTTGTCCTATACCAGGGCGGAATTTTGAAGATCACGTTTGATTCAATCCGAATTTTTTCAGGCGGCGGCACGGGGGAAGCTGAAGCAGTTATCCGACAGGGCTATGTCTCATACCGACTATCCCAAGAACCGAATCTTACAACGGGTACTGTGATCAGAAATCGTGCTGCCGTTTATTTTGACTATGAAGCGCCGGTACTTTCCGGACAAGTTCGCCACGTGGTTGGCTGCGCAGACCTCTTTACTGAAGATGGTTGCCTGCTGACCTCAACGGACCGCAACTTGCCAAGAGCAACGGGTGTAAACATAAAAGTGAGTCCTAACCCGGTTAGTGATCGTACAACGGTACAGATCATGGGATGGGAGCCACAAAACACGGAATTCAATTTCCACCTCTTCGATGCCACCGGGCGTACTGTGTACGAAACGAGTTTCCGGGGTGACAATTTTGAGTTCTTGCGTCCAAACCTGGCCGGCGGCGCTTATTTCTACGAAATAAGTGGCGGAGGTTTTCTCCTCGGAGGAGGACATTTAATACTTCGATAACAACAACCCAACCGTATTGAGCGTTAGGATGTTACAAAATATGTTGGCTGCTACGCCAATACCAAAGATTTTTTAGGTCGTCTTTTTTTTCATGAGATTATGATTGTTTGTGCCTGACCGCTTCGCGGTCGGGCTTTTTTTTGTCTTGTACCGTCGTACTTCCTTATCTTGTGCATCTGGAATCTATATATACCTTGCGTTACTTACTTTTTTTGCTTTGCTTACTCTCCTATTTTGGTCCACTGCATTCGCAAATGGAACAGAATCCGTTTGAGTTGAAAGACCGGCTTTCGGCAACCGCAAATGAAGAGAGACCCGCAGCAACCACTACTGGTAATCCATTTGACTTGCAGCCGGGTGCTGGCATTGCCCTTGAAGCCTCCTCTGCACCTGCGACCGCGCCATCTAAAAACATCGAGCCCGGAACCCCTTCGTCAGCTCTTCGAACCCCAACAGGTCCACTCGTTATCCAGTCTGCTGATCCCAATCAGGGAAAAGGCACGGTTCTCTTGATTCAACTGCTGCTGCTGCTCACTTTGGCCGGACTATGGCTGCTTTTCGGCGATCTGTTACGGCAGGTGCTACTAGGCACCGTCAATGATGCGCTTATGACGCAAGTTTACACCCGGCGATCCGGCGGGGAGCTGGGCGCACTATGGGCTTGCTACGTCTTTTCCTTTCTTTCCATGGGTTTTTTCCTTTATCTGCTAACCTCCTATTTCGAACGAAGCATTGGCTTCGGTATCTGGGGGAGCTGGCTGACCTATTCTTTAGTCATTGCCGCAATACTGGGGCTAAAGAATTTTGTGCTTGTTTTATTCGCTCGTCTTTTCCCCCTCCGCAAAGAAATCAGCCGTTATATGTTTACGCTGATGGTCTTCTCCATCTTAGCCGGTTTGTTTATTTCTCCGTTAAATCTACTGGTAAGCTACGCTCCCGAGGAGTGGCGGAGCACCTTTATTTATGCCGGTATCGGACTGCTGGCATTGGTCTACACCCTCCACTTATTCAGAGGGTTACTCATTGCAAACAAGCTGGTCACCAGCAGGCCTGTACATTTATTGTTGTATATTTGCGCCGTTGAAACGGCCCCCATATTTATGCTTTACCGCTTTGTGAGCGACTCCATTGCTTAAATGGAGGCCGGTATTTTAAACCAAATTTAAGGACGAAAACTATGAGCACAGCCGCAGATAGCGAGAGCAAGAAGCAAGACCTCAAACCAATTCGTACAATTTTGGTTTCACAGCCACAACCGGAGCGCAGTCCATTCATACGTTTGGAAAAAAAGTACGACCTGAAGATCGATTGGCGCCCCTTCATTGAAGTCAAAGGTCTGACTGAAAAAGAATTTCGCAAGGAACGTATTCGTCCGGATGAGTTCTCCGCCATCATCTTCACCTCTAAGCAAGCCATTGAGCATTTCTTTCGCCTCTGCAAGGCAATGCGCATCGAGATGAGCCAGGAGACGAAGTACTATTGCATGACCGAGGCAATTGCCAACTACCTGCAGAAGTTCATCGTTTACCGTAAGCGGAAAGTTTTCTTTGGCCAGCGTACCATCCAGGACCTTGCACCGACCCTGAAGAAGCACCGTTCTAAAGAAAAATTCCTCCTCCCTACCGGAAACCTGGGCGCAGCCTTTGTCTCCAAGTACATGGACGACAACAACTTTGACTGGCAACCAGCACTGATGTACCGGACTGTTTCTTCAGACCTGAGTGACCTCGAAAACGTATTTTACGACGTACTCATTTTTTACTCTCCCCTCGGAATCGACTCCCTTTACGAGAACTTCCCAACCTTTGAGCAAAAGGATACGCGTCTGGCCGTTGCCGGAAGCAAGACGACTCAGGCCTGCCTTGACCGTGGGTTGGAGGTCAACATCGCCCCTGAGCCGCCTAAAGTCCCCAGTATGGAGATGGCTTTAGACAATTACCTTAAGCAAAGTAACCTGTAATTTTTCGGCTGCCTGATCAGTCTGTATTATTCAGTAGCACCGTAATGGTAAGGTAAAGGGCGTATGGCAATTATATCTGCTCAGGCTCTTTCTCTTGCTAATCATAACGAATCGTCCCGGCATGAATAATCATGATAAGCAGTTATTACAACTGCTTCGCGAGCGCTTAAGCTTGGGCCACCTGCCCGGTGTCAGTGCCCAGAATACCATGACACCGCCCCTCCGCGGAAACTACTCCGCCCCGTCCGACAATGCCCGCAAGGCCGCTGTTTTAGCACTGCTCTACCCTATTGACGGCCAACTGCAATTACTGTACATTCAACGAACCAGTCCTCCGGGAGATCGCCATGCCGGTCAAATATCTTTCCCCGGTGGCTCCGCTGAATTGTCCGATAAAAACGCAGCCGCTACGGCGCTACGGGAAACGGAGGAAGAGGTGGGCATTCCACGTTCCTCCATAACGCTTTTGGGGGCACTTACCCCCCTGTATATCCCCGTCAGCAATTTCTTGGTTGACCCCTTTGTTGGCTTTTTGCCCGAAAGACCTTCGTTTGAACTCCAGGAAACGGAGGTCGCCCGGGTACTGGAACTTCCGTTTTCTGAATTCCTTAATTATCAAGCCCGTAAGACCGGTCCGCGTAAACTCACCAGTGGCATCACCCTTCATGATACTCCTTACTGGCACATTCAGGGCGAAGAAATCTGGGGAGCTACTTCGATGATGACTGCGGAGCTTATCGCCTTAGTGAGTTAGTGAGTCACCTACTCGACGAAGAGTTTCTCCCCAGTAACAAAGTCGAATAAAGTCAACCTGCGCAGCTCGTAATACCCGATCCAGAAATCGCGGAGGCTGGACATATACTGGCGTCGGGCCTCGTCCATTTCCCGTACTGCGAGGTTAAGCTCGATGATGCTAAGCTTTCCAATAAGATAGCGCTTACGTGTGATCTCTTCCCGGCGAAGGGCAACCTCGTAGGCCCGATCGCCCAGGGCCACCTGGTTACGGAGCAAGTCAAATTGGCCGACCTGGAGGCGGATGCGCCGCTCAAAGCTGATTCTTTCCTGTGCAATGTTGAGTAATTCCAATTCCTGATTGGATCTGGCCACTTCGATCCGGCTGCGGGCTTTCCCGAAATCGGCGATCGGTACCTGGATCCCCAGTGTGACCACCTCCTGATCGATGAGTCCATCATAGGCACTTCCGAAGCTGTTGCCCGTCCCCGACAGACCGAATTGCCCCTGAATATTCACCTGGAACCCATTATCCTTTTTTGCCTGATCGAGGTCAGCAGCGGCCTCCAGTGCTCTTCGTTCAAAACCAAGAATCAGGCTACGATTTTCCATTGCGTACCCGAGAGCTTCCTCCGGGTCAACCTGATTGGTGGGGATGGAAGACGGTGGCCGGAGCTGAAAGTCGGCATTTTCGGTAATTCCCAGGAAACTGCGAAGTTCTTCGTTTGCGGTTTGAGCGTTCAGGTTGGCACTGGCCAGTGCGGCGTTGGCGTTCATCACGCTCAGCTCAATCTGCAGCAGGTCGGTTTCGGCGATCCGCCCGACGCCGTAACGCCCCTGACTGATCTGGTACAGGGTATCCGAATTTGCCTTATTCTTGGTGGCAGCCTCCAGGTTGAGCTGGGCGATCAGCAAATCGAAGAACAGATCGGAAGCGATGGCTGCGGCCTGCTCCTTCGATTCATTGAAAAACCGCTTGTTCTCCAGGTAGCGCAGCGGTTCTATTTTCTGGCGCCAACGCAGGTCATTATATCCCCGCAATGGTTGGATGAACCCCAGGGATATCGGGGTGGACAGGTAGGAAAGTGAATAAGGGTTCAGGTCTGTTTTAAAAACATCAAGCCGGCGGAGGCTGGTGGTGAGAAAAACCTGTCCGCCGGTAGCAACGATGGGCTGAGACAGAGAGATGCTTAAGGTGTTCCGCATGAGGGCCCGGCTGATGAAGTCCTCCCGACCATCGGGCAAGATGATGTTGTCGATGGACCGGTTCAGGCCCGGCAACGTGGCGTTGAGCTGAATTTGCGGTTTAAAATCTGCCTGAAACGAACGGTATCGCCAAAGGGTGTTATTGAGGCGGGTTTCGGCCAGCTTCATGTCGGGAGACTCGCTGCGCGCGATATCTACCACCTCGTTGAGGGTCAGTTCGTAGACCTTCTGCGCGTAGGTTTGGGCGGGGCCGCAGGTGCAGAGGAGAGTTAGAAGGAGCAGGGGAAGCCGAAGTTCCCTGACCAAATCAGCTCTCTTTAGTCCCCCCAGGTACAGACTGCGCAGCGGGCGGAAGCCGGGATGGGCTACTGAAGTGCTCGCAACGCCCGTGTGCCCCTCCCCCGGCTCCTCTCCCCCGGAGAGGGGAGAGGTCTGTGCTCGCTTCCGCTCGTTTGGTAAAGCTCTTTGAGAGCTATGGGAAAATTGGGGGCTAAAAGTGTTTTTCATGTTAATTTGTTTCCAGGGGTGGAGCTTGCTCATTTATCCTTTACCCGGCACCTGCGTTCGCGCCGGAAAATCATTATTCTAGTCTGATCTTAACGCCTTAATTGGATCCAGTTTCGCCGCCCGGCGGGCAGGAAACAGGCCAAAGACCAACCCAATGACAGACGCGACACCAAAGGACAAAATCACGCTCCAGGCCGAGACCTGGGTGGGTATTTCATAGTTCGCGCCGATGAATCCCGCAGCCCCGACCCCCAGCAAAATGCCGGTGATGCCCCCCAACAGGCTGATGAATACGGCTTCGAGCAGGAACTGCTGCACAATGTCCTGCTGGGTAGCCCCCAGGCTGCGGCGCGTGCCGATCTCCTTAGTCCGCTCCAGGACCGATGCGAGCATGATGTTCATGATACCGATGCCGCCAACAAGTAGCGATATCCCGGCGATGAACGCCAACACCTTATTAAAGGTATCCTGGGTTTGCTGCTGGGCCTCCAGCATTTTTTCCGGGACCGCCATCTCATAGTCGATCACCGTTTGGTGCCGGCGCTTGAGGAGACGAGCCACCACATTACTGGTGGCCAGCAGTTCATCGGATTCGGCCACCCGGATGACCATCCGGTCCAGCTGATGATAATTTTCTTCGCCCCCATTACCACTGTTCCCACGGTTGTCGCCAATGTTCCGGGAGTGAGCATAACTACGGTCCTTGAAGCGAATCAGTGCCGTCTGCAGTGGTACATAGATGTCCTGGTTGTAATCCCGTATTCCCAGATTTTCAAGCTGGTCTTTTTTGGCAATGCGCTCCTTAAGCACCCCGATTATTCGCAACCAGGTCTGCCCACATTTGATACGTTGCCCAATGGGGTTTCCCTCACTGAAGTAGCGCCGGACGATGTCTTGCCCAATGATGCAAACGGGATCCCCCTTCTCCTGATGTACATCATGGAAGAGCTTACCTCGCTCAACATTCAGGTTGTTCAACTCAAAGAATGCGTTGGTTACCCCTACGGCTCTGCTCTTGCCTATTTTCCCGTCCCGGATGACCGTTGTTGGTAGAACGACCTCGGGGCTAATGGCTTCCACTCCCGGCAGAATGGCGTGGATTGCCCGGACATCTCCCAGGTTTAACCCCGGAGACCAGGGCTTGGTGTTTTTTTCCTGACCGGCAGATTGGGCCGCAGCGGCATCGTCTCCCTCGGCAGCCTCCATCAGGCTGGTCACCACAATATTGTTTGCACCGATGAGCCGCATCTGAGCCAGGATCGCTTCACGTGCACCCGTTCCGATGGCCAGCATAGCGATCACCGCAGCAACGCCGAAAACGATGCCGAGGGCAGTAAGAAAGGCCCGTAACCGATTGGCGGCTACTCCTTCGAGGGCCAGTTGAAAATTAAATAGCAGTTTTTTCATCATTTTAGTGGTCTGTCAACATTGAATATGCGGGTAATCTGCGGTGTCTGTTGTCGCTGAACTTCGTTGAAAAACCACTTCTGTAGCTACGGCTATGCAAGCGGTTTTCCGCCTCGTTCAGCGACAAAATCCACCAGCACCTGACCCGAATATTCAACATTGACAAACCACTGGGTTTAAAAGATGATCATATAGTTGCCGCTGTTGCCGTCTCCGGTCGAAATCTGGCTGTCTTTGGGCACTTTAGCCTCCTTCTCATCGGCTATGCGTCGACGCGCGTCTCGTTCAGAAAGCAGCTTATTTTCGGTGCTTTCTTTGGCATCAACGGCCAGTGGAGTAAGCCGGAGCTGATCGGCGTTGGCCGGTGCCGTGAGGTAGACACGATCTCCGGGGGCCAGCCCCTGAGCTATGACCACTTCATTTTCGTTGGTCCAGCTGCTTATCACTTCCTGTTTAACCGGTCGACCGTCAACTTCCTTATAGACAAAAGTCAGCGTGTCTTTATAAAGCGCTTCGAGGGGGATAAACAACTTATCCTCTAAGACATCGGTCACTACTTCATTACTTGTCGTCATCGCCGGCCGTAAAATGGAGTCATTCTCGTTGACCTGAATAATGACTTCGAAAACTTTCGAGTCGTAGTTCCTTAGCTGCTCGCCAATGTTCGCGACCTGGACAACCAGCCCCGTATACGTATTGTCCGGAAACGCATCTACCTGGATGGTAACTTCCTGGCCTTTTCTTACCCGGCTGATGTCAACTTCGTTTACGTAAGTCTTCGACACCATCTCGGAGAGGTCCGGTAGTTCCGCCACGACCGGGTCCCAGGCCCTGATCTGGGAACCCGCTTTCACTTTACCTTCCCAGCTTCTGGCATAGATCACCATACCGTCCTTGGGCGCCATAATTACGAACTCCCTGGCCAGGTCCTGCAAGCGGGTAAGTTGCAGCTGCTGGGTACGTAAATCAGCCATGATTTCGTTGATCTGCGTCTGTGCTTTTTCCTGACTCAGCTCATACTTCATCTCCAACTGCTTAAAGTCTCTTTCCGACCGCTCCAGTTCGATGTTTGCCCGCTGTATCACCATGGGTGCTTCGTACTTACTCTGTTCCACTTCTAATCCTTTCTCCCGCATGCCAAAACGGAGATTGATCAGTTCATCCCGCAAAGCCCTCATTTCAATGGCCGTATCGATCCGCGTAGCTTCGAGCTTCGTGTTGATCTTGTCCATTTCGTTAAGAGATTCCTTGATCTTCGTATCAAGCTCCGTTTTATCCAGTGTGGCAACGTAGTCTCCAGCGCTGACCATGGTGCCCTCAGGGACCAAATCCGTGATGTTGGTTTGGTAAATCTGATTGGTTCGCATCCCGGAGGGGCCAGTGATTTTTTCCGAGCGCTTTGCCTGTAACTCCCCAGTAGCAATTACATTCATCAGAAACTCACCTTGTCGGACGGGGACGGTAAGCTGGGCAGTCTCTTCGGTATTGGTGGTGCCGGAGGTGAAATACCAGACAGCTGCACCGGCTATAAGGACACCAATTATTGGCAATAGATACTTTTTCATTAGGCTGGGAGTAAGTGTAAATGTATATCGAAGAGAAACCTCTCCGGTAATAGGATGCCCTAAGCTAACGGATTGGTTGTTGCCAATTGTCAGTTGATGGAAAGATTAACAACCTTTTACATTCCTTTTCTCAGGTGTTACTTGAGTATCCGGCAAAGGTTACAAAAAAAATTAAAGAACTTTGCAAAATAAAGTGAACCCTTTCTCCGCCCAGTTATTTAATGCCTGTACCTACCCCCGAAACGTGTGCGCTATTGCTTTATCTTTTTATCCCTGCTCCTCTTTGTTGCCTGCAACGCCTACCGTCCCCTGACGGAGGTCGCCGTACCGGACAATACCTGGAAAACCCGACAATTGCCTGCCAGCCCGCAAGACACTACCGGCGATGTGGTGGCTGGTTTCGATTTTCTTGTTCACGGCGACTACATTGGCAGCGGCGTCCCTCTGGAGATTATGCAGCAGGCTGCGCCAAAAATGCCGCAGGATCGTCCTTTCCCACGTAATGAACTGAACGAAGGCATCCCCTATTTCATGACGGCATTTACCGCACCGAACGGTGCTAAAGTAGCTAACGGTAATTGCTTTACCTGCCACGCCGGCCGTGTTGATAACGAACTGATCCTTGGGCTGGGAGACAGCTTTTCAGATTATGAATCCAGCATGGTCTTCATGGGTACCATGATGCGCTTTGGTATGGGCGTGAAATACAGTAAAAAGAAAGACTTACAGCCTGCTGCTTTTACGGACTTCAGTAATTACTTCCGGCGCATGGCACCGAAGATCAAAACCACTCAACCCGGCAGTAACCCCGCATTCCGCCTGGCGGAAGCCTGTATGATGCACCGGGACCCTGACGACCTCACCTATGTTGACGATCCTCTCTACGACATGTGGGGATACAACATTGCGACCGACACGCCGCCGTTGTGGCACGTTAAGAAAAAGAATACCCTTTATTATAATGGCATCGGCCGGGGAAGCATGCCGAAGCTATTGCTCCAGGCCAGCGTGCTGGGCACACCAGACAGTAGCCACAGTCGTAAATCTGTGGAGGCCTTCAGGGACGTCTACGCCTGGCTACGTTCCCTGGAGGCACCACCCTACCCTAAAACAATTGACCGGCAACTCGCCCAGGCTGGCGAACCACTGTTCAATGAACACTGCTCCGGCTGCCATGGCACCTACGGGCCGGAGGGTGACACCTACCCCAATAAGGTGGTCAACCTGAACGTCATCAAGACCGATCGGCTCTACGCCGACTACATCAACCAAAGCGGTATTGTTGACTGGTACAACTCCAGCTGGTTTGCGACCAGTGCTCCGCGGTCCCGGTTCGAGCCGACCGCTGGCTACGTAGCACCACCGCTCGATGGCATTTGGGCTTCCGCCCCTTACTTTCACAACGGTTCCGTACCCACCGTTTACCAGGTACTGAACTCCAAAACGCGCCCTGACCGTTGGACCCGCACCGGTGAGAGTAAGGACTATAACTGGAAGCGACTCGGCTGGAATTACGACCCTACACCTAAAAATAAAAAGTGGACTTTTGATACTTCCGTTCCAGGCTACGGTAATGAAGGGCACTACTTCGGAGATAAACTGAGCGAGGATGCGCGCTGGGCGGTCATTGAGTATTTGAAGACGTTGTAGTCGAGTTATCAGGTTGTCAGGTATCGGGAGACAAAATTGCGAACCCGGTGAACCGCTGGCAAAAAAACCGTAATTTTGTCCTCCAGTTTTTCCGGAAAACCGGAAAACTTGACAACCCGACAACTCGAAAACTTGAAACCTCGACCATGTCCTCCCGTAAACTAAGCAACTTCCTCAGCCCTGAAGAACTACGCGCCCGCCTCGAAGCGGAGACGGAACCCCGCATCACCTTCAGTTTTTACCGGTATGCCAATATTGCAGAGCCGGAACTATTTCGTAATGAGTGCTACCTGCGCTGGTCAGAACTAGATGTATTTGGCCGGGTTTACGTAGCTACTGAGGGCATCAACGGTCAGGTATCAGTACCAGCTTCTAAGTTCGACTCCTTCAAAGCAGCATTGTACAGTGTTGATTTCATGAAGGGCATGCGGCTCAACATCGCCATCGAAGCGGAGGCGGAATCCTTCCTGAAGCTAAAAATTAAGGTCCGGCCAAAGATCGTTGCTGACGGTTTGAATGACGACACCTTCGACGTCACCAAGCGGGGTCGTCACCTTACCGCCCTGGAAGTCAACAAACTCCTTGACCAGAAAGACACGATTGTGGTCGACATGCGCAACCATTACGAAAGCGAGGTTGGTTACTTTGAAGGTGCCATCCGCCCTGACATCACTAATTTCCGGGATTTACTGCCGGTAGTTGAGGAAATGCTGGAGGATAAAAAGGAACAGAACATCGTGATGTACTGCACCGGAGGTATTCGGTGCGAGAAGGCCAGCGCCTATTACTTACACCGGGGGTTTGAGAATGTGGCCATGGTTGATGGGGGCATCATTGAGTATGCCCGCCAGTGCGAAGCACTGGGGCTGGAATCGAAGTACCTGGGTAAAAACTTTGTTTTTGACGAGCGCTTAGGGGAGCGCATCAGCGAACACGTTGTCTCTCATTGCCATCAATGTGGCAACCCATCGGACCGGCAGCTGGACTGTGCAAACGAAGCCTGTCACATCCTCTTCGTCCAATGCGAAGCCTGTGCCGAAAAATTCGAAGATTGCTGTTCCACGCAGTGTAAGGATTTTATTCAGTTGCCAGAAGAGGAGCAGCGCAAGTTGAAGATTACTACGCTGTTTAATGGTCAGAAGTTCGGTAAGGCGCTGCGGGCGTCGATGGTTCGGGCTGGGGAGGCTGAGCTGAAGTAAGGGGCGTAGTGTTGTTGGGGTGTATCAGGACTATTCCCATCTTTTTGAAAAGTTGGACTAGCTGTTTTTTCAGGCGCGGCCGCGGGTGCAATGAAAGGTTTAGTACGCAAGGATGAACATTGCTTCTCTGGAACTTTCCATGTTGGGTATATGGTTCCAAGTACTCATTCTCAATAATTATGAAAGTTGACCCCTATTTCACGGAACTACTGCTTTGGAAGTAATAAATCACCCCATAGCATCACAACCAAAATCTCCTACCACCGTTAGGCCTGCAAAACAAGTAATATGGCATCCTACCTCATCATCGGCGGTAGCTCTGGCATTGGCCGGGCATTAGTAGATCAACTGTTAAACGAAGGGCACGACGTCTCGGTTTGGGCGCGGGAAGCACGAGACTTACCCGCAGCTGTAGCCTTTACCGCCTACGATGTGGTTGGCGAAGCCGACCCAGATAAAACAGCCTTGCCAGAACAGCTCGATGGCCTGGTTTACTGCCCCGGCAGCATTGACCTCAAGTCATTCCGCAGCCTGAAAGCACCAGCTTTTCGGGAGGCATTTGAGTTAAACGTCGTTGGCGCCGTAAGGTGTTTACAGGCGGCTGAGCGGACGCTTAAGAAATCCGATAAGGCTGCAGTTGTTTTCTTTTCCACCGTTGCTGTGCAACGCGGAATGCCCTTTCACGCAGGAGTAGCAGCAGCTAAGGGTGCGGTGGAAGGCCTTACCCGCAGCCTCGCAGCAGAATATGCTCCAACAATACGAGTCAATGCGATTGCGCCTTCTTTAACGGACACGCCACTAGCGGAAAAACTACTGGCCACGGAAGACAAGCGTGCAGCCAGCGCCGAACGTCATCCGCTCAAACGGGTCGCGGCGGCCGGGGAAATTGCCGCGATGGCTGCCTTCCTGTTGAGTGATAAAGCCGCCTTCGTTACCGGACAGGTGATCGGGATGGATGGTGGACTGGGTGCTATATAGTTTAGCATACATCCAAGTTTGTATAGACCGGTCGTCGGACGTAAGGCTTTGGGACAAAAGGCAATACCCTTTTTCAAGGACTATACCCGAGATACTTATTCCCAACCCATTTTCCTTGGGCATAGCCATTCGTTCTTGAGGCAAAGCGCATAGTGCTGCAAACGGCGGGAAGACATCGCTTTACGGCCTTTGCTGCCAAAACCTTTCCCTGAACCTGCGGCCGCGCTCCTAAACCAGGCTTCGTCACCTGAAGCCCAACTGGACAACCCGATAACCCCCACAATTTGACAAAAAAACCCCTCTCCCGAATCGCGGAAGAGAGGCTATCCCAAAAACCGATTTAAGTTCTTACTGATTAGTACGAACCTCGTGTTCGCAATAAGCAGATGCACCAGCGATCAAACAGATCGGAGGAGCAAATAAATCTTGTATTGTAGATAGCGATGCGTCGTTTAAGATCAGACGCGGGATAGCTCAAAACTCAGCGGGTACCCAGCATAGTTGCCTAAGTACCCGCCAAAGATAATCTTTAAAGAACGAAATCCCCAAATTAACGGCGATTCTCTTGCAGCGCCCGCTTCTTTCGGGCCTCCTTAATTGATTTCCGATTGAGGGAATAGCCAACGGTTACCTCGTGGCTCCCATTATTATAATTTTGGAATTCTCCGAAGGAGAGGTCATAGGAGTAGTAGAACTGAAGGCCATTGATCTTGGTTCCCAGGAGCAGACCGACGGCACCAAGGTAGCGGTAAGAAAGCCCGGCGATGAACTGGTCGTCAAGGAAGCCGGCCTGGAGATTAAAGTCCATCATAAAGGGAGCATCCTGAACTTTGCGCATCATGATACTGGGCGTTAGATTGACATTGAGTTCTTCGATTCTGAAGCGCTGCCCCAACAGGAAGGTGAAGTTGAAGCTTTCTTCTGCAGTTGTTCCAGAGATGACGTCCAACCGGTTCGCCACCAGGTTATTGACGGTAAACCCGCCGAAGACTTTGTCCAGGTAACTGCCGTAAATACCGATACCGGCATCAAAGCGGTTCTCTCCGTCCAGCCAAGCCATTATTTCCTCGTCGCCGGGTTCAAAGTGAATGTTGTTGACTACGTCGGGATCTAAACTAAGTCGTTGAAACTGGGTAAAGAACCCGAAGGCTGCCTGAAAGGCCTGCTCTCCACGAACTTCCTTACCGAGACCAAAGCGGAAGGCTACATCGAGCTGCCCCTTAAAGCGATTCTGCTGTGCCGCCGTTTCTGAAAAAATAGCTGCACCAATGCCGAAGGCTTCTCCTACTGGGCCGTTTAGCCTGATGCCGATGGTTTTGGGTGCTCCATCAAAGCCGGACCAGGCGGCCCGGGCGTTCATCTGGAGGGTATACTCATCCGTAAATCCGGCTGCCGCCGGGTTCAGAATGATCGGATTTTGTACGTAATGGTTAAATATGGCTTCGTCCTGAGCAGATAAGGAGGCGCTCAGGGCTACCAAAAGGAAAACCAGGGTGGGTAGCATTTTTTTCATTGGAAGCGGTTTCTAATTCGTTTTTGGGATGGGAGGTAAAAAGGTTCCCCGGAACTTTTCGTTGCCGGCAAGCTCCGGGGAAAGGTTTATTCGCGAACGATGGTGAGAGCGCCACGTTGCTGCTTAGGTTCACCCTGTAAATTGGTGAAATCAAAAATGTAGTAGTACGGGCCTTCGGGTAGTACGGTCCCGTCATTAGTTCGACCTTCAAAACAGTTCGTACCGCTATCATCACTGCTACAATCGTAGTCGGCTACTCTGTAGACCAACTGACCGTAGCGGTTAAATACCTGCATGGTGTTATTGATGGCTTCATCGTTGTTGGAACAGAACAGAATGAACTTCTCATTGAGTCCGTCTCCATTAGGGGTGATGACTTCTCGTGCACTAAGGCAAGGGAAACGACGGTCAAGTACCGTGGCTATCATGGTTACCGTCTGGCACTCATTATCATCAGTTACCTGGATAGTGTACTCACCGGGACACAGGCCTTCAGCTAGCGGGTTATCCCCTTGATTAGGCAATTGCGGCCAGGTAAAGCGATAATTACCACTACCACCCAGCGGTAGAATCTGGACACTGCCATTACATCCTTCCGTTGCGTCAATGGCATCAAAAGTGATGGCCAGATCTTCCGGAGCTGTAAGTGTAAAAGACTCGCCGGTTGTACAGTTATTGGCATCAGTAACCGTAACGCCGTAGGTTCCACTACTCAGCCCGGATATTCGTGGAGTCGTGGCACCGTTTGACCAGAGGAACCTGTAGTCGGCAACGCCCCCGGTGGGGTTTATCGCAAGACTACCATCATTGACGTTACTACAACTAATTTGCGTAACTGATGATTCCAGTACGATTGCGGGAGGAGCGGTAACCTCAATCGTTTCGGATATTTCACAGTTCCCTTCATCAAGGACGGTAACGGTGTAAATGCCGGCTGCGGCATTCTCCAGTACACTATCAACCCCAACCATTTGGCCTTCGAAGATAAATTCATACATGAAGTTCCCCTGACCACTGATTACGATCTCGATACGACCATCCGCGGCTCCGCCACAACTGACACCAAATCCGTTGAAGTTTGAGGTAACAGTTGTCGTAACGCTAAAGCCGGCAGAAATGCCAACAGTGTAATTACGGATCAGCATAGCACCGGAAGCATCTACTACGGTCAGCGTATAGCCGCCAGTGGTAACTCCTCCTGCTACGTCGTCTGGAGACAAGTCCTCTTGTGTAGAAATTTCGTCCGGGGACCCTGTACGGGTCCAGGAGAAAGAATACGGCATTACACCACCGGTAATAGTAACATTGATAGCACCTTCGGTACCGTCAGCGCAGGCCACGTCGGTAATACCGACAACTTCTTCATCAATCCGGCTCACTTCGATCGGTTCAGTGATCAACATACAGCCGTTTTCGTCGGTAATCGTACCGGTGTACATACCTGCACAAAGTTGGCTGATGGTCGCACCAGTAACACTGTTACCCCAGGCAACAGTATAAGGGGAAGTTCCTCCTTCGATGTCGAGACTGATCATACCGGAGCAATCCATATCTTCCGTATCGGAGGTTACCGATGAGGTAAAGGACAATGGCTCTGGACCGTCTACTGTAACCATCGTACTTAGCATTGCGCCCTGGTCGTCAGTAAGGTTGACGGTGTAGGTCCCCGGAGGAACGCTGACTTCGATGCTGTTATCATCGTCGGTGTACATAAAGGGCAGCTCCGGAATACTTACCAGAATTGGGGCTACACCATTGGTCATGGTCAAACGAATGATACCATCCTCCGAATCAGCACAGGATGCATCGAGGGAGACTAAACCGGTAATTGTGGCCGCAGCCGCACCTACGGTAAAGCACCGCATCCTTTCACACAAGCTGGCATCGGTTACCGTCACGCAGTATTGTCCGGCATCAAGCTCTGATCTGTTTTGGGTTGTTGGTCCGTCAGCCCATTCAAAAGTGTAAGGTGAATTCCCGCCGGACGGTACAGTTACAATTGCGCCGTTACTACCCATGGTAGCGTTAGTTACGTCACCCGCTATTACGATCTCCGTTGGCTCTTCTACCGTAATTGTCTGGACAACCTGATCGGCACCACTCGTCACGGTAACGGTGTAATCTCCAGGAGCAAGGCCATCAATATCCTGGAATTCGCTGATGGTCATATTCCCGTCGCTCCATAGATAGTCGTATCCACCTGTTCCGCCAATGACGGTCAGGTCAATCGAGCCATTGTCCTCTCCTGAACATCCCGAATCTACGTCGGTATCCAGAATGGCCAGGGCACGGATGATGGCAAAACATTGAATATCGCTACAGTTTCTGTTATCGATGACGGTCAGGCAGTAGGTACCTGCTACGCTTGGATCTATATCTTCCTGATCGGACGTAAAGCTTTCAGGTCCGGACCAGGAATATTGATAAGGCATGCGGCCACCGGTAACGGTTGCGTCAATACGACCGGGGCTGTCAGTTATGTTCGTCAGTTGCCCCCTGATATTCACCACTGCGGGTTCCCCTACGGTGATGTTGTCAAGCGAACGTACACACCCATTATCATCGGTTACGGTAACGCCGTAAGATCCGCCGGGAAGCAATGTCTGCGTAGGCGCGCCGTCGGGCAGGTTTCCACTCCAGTCAAACAGGTACGGTCCGGTATCGCCCACCGTTGCGATGGTGATCTGGCCGTCTGACTCTCCAAAGCAAGAAACCCCGCTAACCATGTCCACTACGATATCGAAAGGACCGGGATCTACAACGTCAAAACAATCGGAGGTGGATTGGCTCGTAGCCGGGTTGGTTATTGTCACGCAATAGGTGCCCGGGGCAAGGTTGCTTGCCGTTGCATTAGTAGATACATTAGGAGACCATTCGTAAGTAAGGTTGTTTCCGCCGCTCACTGTCAGCGCGATGGAACCGTCGGTGCCGTTGCTACAATCAGGGTCGTCGATATTGGCAGAAACAATGACCGGTGCCGGCGTACAGTTCACGCAGCCGTTGATCAATTCCGCCTCAATGGTACCATCCGTATTTTCAAATTCTATCGCCGTAGGTGAATCTCCGAAAGTGACCAGCGTCGGGTCGGTAGAAAGCACCCTGAAGCAGATAGAGTACAGTGCCGTTCCGTCCTCTACGGTATTAGGGTTAAGTGCAGGATCGAACCAAAGTACCCGAAGAATTCCGGGCAAAGCATTGTTCACCGAGATGTTCCTGAAGCTACTGATGTTGCTATTCGGCTCCATCCGCAGATACTCCAACTTAGTAGGATCATAATTGATGGTGTACTGGAAGGAAACCATGTCCATAGCCTGGAAGGCAATGATGGGCAAGCAGATTTCGTCATCCACCACAGCCTGCGTTGAACCGACCTGGAAGGTCAGCTCATCTGCCATAGGAGCAT
The DNA here is from genome assembly GCF_000373105.1 of Neolewinella persica DSM 23188. GTDB lineage: Bacteria > Bacteroidota > Bacteroidia > Chitinophagales > Saprospiraceae > Neolewinella > Neolewinella persica. The sequence continues at coordinate 247,277 of NZ_KB890414.1, forward strand.
TAGGGTTGATGCTACCGCCATCGGGTACGACTCCGACGGGTTGATTATTCGCGTTTCGCGCCAGGATAGCAATCGGAGAATTAGAGAAATTCAGTGGCGTGACCGCAAAACGATCTACGGTAAAACAAAGGCTAACCATGGTTGCGCCATCAGCGATGGTTCGGCCGGCAGGGCCGGGGGAGTTCCATTCGAACCTAATCTGTCCGGCAGCAGGTGCCGTAAAGTTCGCCGCAGTGATACTGGTCAGGCGAAAGTTTGTTGCTCTGGTGAAAGTAACCTTAGTAGCGTCGTACGCAATGGAGAAACTGAGGTCAGTCAGTGAAGTAAAGTCCGTTACTTTCAGGTCAACGCAAACCTCTGTTCCTAAAGCACCGTCTCTGCTGCCCAAGTCGAGCACCAGGTTATCCGGTGAACCTCCACCGCCACAAGTGACGTCATTATTAACACTTCCAGCGACGAGATCAACGGGTGTGATGGCGGTGTTAGTGGGATCTGCAGCTCTTGGGTTAGAAATAGTTACCGGGGTGCGGCAAGCCTCGAGCACCGTGAAGCAGGCGGAGAGAATACTTGCTCCGTCCGGTACATCGTTCGAGCCCAGGTTCGGATCAAACCAAACCACCCGTAAGATACCGGGGTCAGGGTTCGACACTTGTAAGTTGGACAGCTCACCGGTACCGGTTGCGCTTACGAATGCCAGCTTGGTTGCATCGTAGTCGATGGTAAATTGTAGGCCAGCGAAATTCCTCAGGTTAAAGACCGTCACATCGAGGCATACTTCAGCATCTAAAGCTGCAGTCTCATTACTGACCACCATTGTAAAGTTCTCGTAGGGTTCAATACCTCCCGTATTGATGGTGCCGGGATCGGTGCTAACGGTCAGGTTAGTACCGCCACCATTGGTTGCCGATACGTTGGTGATCGTCACATCGGTCTCATCGCCAGTCAACACGTTGAAGCAGACGGTAAAAAATTGTTCTCCATTTGCGAGCGACTGAGGAGTCGCCGGCGTATAGTTAACCGTAACGGTAGAAGCAGTCGTCATGAAGTTACCAGCACCAAACCCTGCCAGAGCAGAGTTAGCCGTCACCGAAGCAAGGGCAATAACGCTGTTATCAAAGTTTACCGTAAGGCTGATGTTTCCAATATTGGTAAAGTCGGTTACTCTCACCGGTACACACACTTGCTGCCCGATCTGGGCAGTACCATCGCTGACGTTCAGTACTAGCGTATTCGTTGGGCACGTATTCGGACAACTGCCACCACAATCGATACCCGTTTCGTCACCGTTCATGATACCGTCATCACATGTAGCACAAGGGCTACAGTCCGGGCCGCCACAATCGATGCCGGTTTCGTCGCCGTTCATGATGCCGTCGGTACAGGATTCACAAGCGTCACAATCCGGGCCACCACAATCGATGCCGGTTTCATTACCGTTTTGGATGCCATCATTACAAGTAGGGCCAGCCGTACATCCGTTGACCATACCATCATTTTCCACGGGACCGATAACCATTCCGGTAGTATTCGTAACCCGTAGGCGATCTGCATCAAGGATGGTGGTAGCGGTGGTTTCATTGGTAAAGCAGATCGTGGCGAAGACTTCACCGTCGTCGAGCGAGATGGGGCTGTCGGCTGAACGGAAAAAGACCAGGCGGACTTCACCGTCTGCAAATTCGTTTACTTGTAGGCCACCACCAGCTGATGGGTGCGCCGTGAAGCTGGCGTAGTTTAGGTTGGCAGCAGGGTACTTAAGGTCCATTTGCAGCCCCGTTACGTTGGTAAACATGCTTACCGTCAAGTCTACACAGGCCTGAGCACCTACGGCAATGTTGCAAGCTTCTCCGACACATAGATTGAGGAAATCCGAGCCCTCACCACAAGTACTGACACAAGCGGCACAATCCGGACCACCACAATCGATCCCGGTTTCGTTGCCGTTCATAATACCGTCGGAGCAAGTTGAACACGGCGCACAGTCTGGGCCACCACAATCAATACTGGTTTCGTTGCCGTTCATGATTCCGTCCGAACAGGTAGGTGTATTTCCACAGTTCTGATTAACGCCTCCCGGATTACCGGTGCCGGGGATCCGGCTGCCCGTCGAATTAAAGAAGCGCAGGGTATTGGCCTCATCTCGGAAGGTAAGCGGTGTGGGTACTGCTGCTTGTACGGTGAAACAGATTTCAAAGGCCATTTCATCGCCAGGGAAGCTTATGCCCGTAAGGTCGGGGTCGTTCCAGATCAGGTTAACCGTTCCGTCTGAAGGGCTACCAACAGTTGCACCTGATTGCAAGGCAGCGGCCGCAGTAAAGCGGGTGTATTCCAGGTTCCCCGGCAGGTAAGAGAGGGAGAATTGAAAGCCAAACAAGTTGTCAAAGTTACCGACGAAAACGGGCACACAAACCTCTGCACCTGCGTCCTCGCATACACTTCCAATACACACTTCCGGGTCCGTAGTATTGTCGCCACAATCACCCGTATTACAAGGCATACAGTTAGAGCCGCCACAATCTACACCTTCTTCATCACCATTTTGGATACCATCGCTACAGGTTGGCGGACAAGCCGCACAACTACCGCCACAATCAACACCGGTTTCATTGCCGTTCTGGATACCATCATTACAGGTAGGGTTGACCATACAACCGTTAACCATGCCATCGTTGGCGATTGGCCCGATTAAAGGATTGCCATCTGCTCCGGTTGCGCGTAATCGATCCGCATCGAGCATTGTTATGCCAGCGGTTTCGTTAGTGAAACAGACCGTTGCGAAAACGGCGTTGCTGGGCAGGGTTGTGGGCATATCAGCCCCCAGAAACAGGACGAAGCGTAATTCGCCGTCAGCGAATTCATTAATCTGCAGGGCATCTCCAAGCGCGGCGTTTGCCGTGAAGTTTAAAAAATCAAGGTTTGCAGCGGGATACTTTAGGTCCATCTGCAAGCCGGTAATGCCCGTGAAATTCGTTACCGTCAAATCGACACAAACCTGAGCACCGGCGGCAATATCACAAGCCTCACCGACACATAAATTGAAGACGGAGGAGCCCTCCCCACAAGAATCGTTAGTAGGGCAGGCCGGGCAATCCGGTCCACCACAATCAACGCCGGTTTCATCGCCATTCATCATACCATCATCACAGGTGGGCTCGGCGCATGCCGTACAGCTGCCACCACAATCGACACCAGTTTCGTCGCCGTTCCGGATACCGTCGTCACACGTTGGCGTCGTACAGTCATTAACCGTACCGTCATTAGCGATTGGCCCAACCACCATACCGCCCGTATTTGTAACCCTGAGGCCATCAGCGTTTATGAGTGTCGACCCGGCAGTTTCATTAGTAAAACACAGCGTAGCAAATACGTCACCATCTGCTAAGGTCTCCGGACTATCGGCGCCGCGGAAGAAGATGATACGGACTTCTCCGTCGGCAAATTCATTAATCTGCAATGCGTCGGCTAACGCACTATTAGGTGTGAACCCTGCGAATTCCAAATTAGCCGAAGGGTAAAGAATGTTCAATTGAACGGCCGTAATATTGGTGAAATTTGCCACCGTCAGGTCTACACAGGCCTGGGCACCAACGGCAATATTACAGACGTCGCTCACGCATAAATTAAATGCAGAGGAGCCTTCTCCACAAATAGCCGCAATACATGGAGCGCAGCTACCACCGCAATCGATTCCGGTTTCGGTGCCGTTTTGGATGCCATCGCTACAAGTTGGGGTAGGACAGGCAGCACAATCAGGGCCACCACAATCTACGCCAGTTTCATTCCCGTTTTGGATGCCATCACTACAGCTTGGCACAGCACAATCATTGACTGAGCCATCATTTTCCACGGGGCCTACTACCATTCCGGAAGTATTAGTCACCCGAAGGCGGTCAGCATCTAAGGTAGTTGCCGAAAGCGTTTCGTTCGTAAAGCAGATAGTGGTAAACACTTCATTATCATCCAGGGTTACCGGGCTATCGGCCGACCGGAAAAAAACGAGGCGGACCTCTCCGTCCGCAAATTCATTCACCTGCAAGCCGCCGCCGAGGAGTGCATTAGGCGTAAAGTTGGCATAGTTAAGATTTGCAGCAGGATACTTTAGGTCCATCTGCAAACCCGTAACGTCGGTGAAATTAGCCACCGTCAATTCTACACACGCCTGCGCACCGATAGCGATGTCACAAACGTCGCTAACACATAGGTTTAAGAAGGAAGATCCCTCACCACAGTTCACCGCCATGCATGGAGCACAATTGGTACCACCACAATCCACACCTGTTTCATCACCGTTCTGGATGCCGTCGGAGCAGGTAGGCGGAGTAACACAAGGCGTACAGCTACCACCACAATCAACACCGGTTTCATTACCGTTCATAATACCATCATCACAGGTTGGGCAGGCAGCACAGTCCGGGCCACCGCAATCAACACCGGTCTCATTACCGTTCATGATGCCATCTGAGCAGGTAGGCGGATTAACGCAAGCCGTACAACTGCCACCGCAGTCGACACCAGTTTCATCACCGTTCATAATACCATCGTCACAGGTTGGGCAAACGGGACAATCAGGGCCACCACAGTCGATCCCCGTTTCGTTGCCATTCATAATGCCATCCATACAGTTTGCCATCCCGACACTTCCGCCATTAATGGTACCGTTGGTTACATCTACATCTGCTAGTTCGAAGATTTCCTGATCTTCGTTGGTGAATTCCAAGGGTATGGGGACGTCACCAATTGTAAGCGTCGTCTCGACGTCTTGTACAATCATAAAACAGAGTTGGCCAATAACAAATGGGCCAGCATCTGTATACCCCGTAGAACTAAAAGGGCTGTAACTCAGCCGCAGTTCATTGGGGCGATCAGCCCGAAAGCCGATAGATACATTAGTGCCATTGATGCTGGCACTACCTGAAACGTAGCGAATGTTCAACGTATCGAACGTGACACTGAATTGCATACCGGTGATGCCAACGAAGTTAGCTCCAACGATATCGACGCATACTGTTTCACCTACGTTGCCGTCAACATTGGTTAGCCCAATAGAAATGTTTTGCCCATTCAGACTATTAGCCAGGCAAAACAGCAGCCCACCGAGCAGCAGGGTGTAGAAATTTCTCATTTAAATGTCAGTTTCGGGATTAAGATAAAAGGGACAGTCGCCTTATGGAGCGAAGAAAAAACACACTTAACGGATATTGCTGGTTAGTACCACCTTACGATGGAGCCGTTCTCGATCCGTGACCAGTCTAATAATATAGGCCCCCGTGGCGGGGAAGTCAGCTGCTGAGAGCTGATTAGTTTGTTCTCCGGGAGTAAGGTTTACCACACGCTGTTTAATCAGCCGGCCTTTCAGGTCAAGTAATTCAAGGGAGGCTTTACCCCCATAGTCAAGCCGGGTGGTAATTCGAACGAATTCGCGAAAAGGATTAGGGGCAACCTGAAAGCGGGGATCTTCTGAGAAAGAAGGAACGCTGTTTGGAGATTCACAGGTAACGATACCAGGCATTTGCTGACAAGCCAGCCGCACGTTGACATTGTTTTGCGCGCTGAAGCGAAGTGGAAGGTCACCGAATCCGATCTCCGTAGTTAGCGGATTCATACTAAGTGGGCTAAACTCCAGCGTGAACAGAATGGTACTATCTGGCAAATCAAACCCTTCCAGGCTTGGATCAACCAACAAAAAGCCGATGCGGCCACTGTCAAGCTGAGTCTGGTTGAAGTTCTCGGCCAGAGATCCATCAAAGACTACGTTGCTTACTCCAGTGAAAGCCAGCATTGATTCGTCCCAGTATATTGACAATTGTACGCCGACGACATCAGAAATGTTGACTGCCCGTACATTGACGGAAATGTCATCACCGGCAGTAACCATGAGGTCCTCAACAAAAAAAGTGGTCTCCTGGGCACGCAGCGGGAGGAGGGCCAACAACAGGGCCACTATCCCCATTGTACGGGGAAGTAAGTTTGGTATGTTCATCGATTCGGGATTATAAAACTTGGCACGGCCCGCCAGCCGCCACCTTTCGCAACGCTAAGGTAGCCATTTTCAAGCACCTAGCGTCATATCGGGGTCAACAAGATTCCTAAAGCTTTATCACCAGCATTTTCCGGGCGGCGGAGCGCAGGTGCAGGGGAATGGTAGGAAGCAATTATTTTTCGGTACGAAGGGGCTTCCGCCCCTAGCTGAAAATTATTGTCTCCTTGCTTCAATTGACGTAAAAAGCCCCGGCAAAATGAATTCACCGGGGCTTTTCAGGAAATTATACGCTTCACGAAGTGGTTTCGGAAACCCTGTGGCGCTGAGTGCCTGCAAACGTTGTGGCTCTCAAGTCAACTGTATCCTAAACCCTTGTGATTTGAGTATATTAGTCTCCTTCGTTACTGTACCATCATTTTTCGGGTAGCCGTAAAGTCTTTCGCCGTGAGCGTGTACGTCAGTATTCCGCTGGCACCAAGCTGCTTACGATTCAAGGTTAATGCATTCTCTCCGGCAACGGCAACAATGTTTTGCTCCAGAATCACCCGGCCGCTGATGTCGCGAACAGAAAGTGTTGTATTACCTGCCTGCTCGAGGGTAAAGCGAATGACGGTGGTTTCTGCAACCGGGTTAGGCGTGTTCTGCTCCAGTACGTTCATTACCGGAGTTGCTTCCGTATGGGTAAAGCGAATACCGACACCTGCCAGCCCGTTGCTCTGAGTATAGCCCTCGGCAATGATTACATCGTCAGTAATCTCCAGGGCATCGCTCAGGCGAACATCAGCAATGGCCTCTATCCGCAGTGTAACTACTGGCACAGATTGATTGAGCCCACTGGCTGCGTTGAAACTGAAAGGCAAAAGACCGCGCGCGGCAAAACCCGTGTTGAGGTTACCGGAAGTAAGCTGACCGTAGTCAACGTCTATCAAGCGTACACCGGAGCTCAGCGAGAACGTTCCCTGCAATCCTTCCAGGTCAGCAGCGGCTGCTGCATCGATAGTTACTTCGTAAGTATTTCCTGCAACCATGTTAAGGTCACTGGTCTCCAGCATTACCTTGCCGCTACGTGGGCGACCGCCGCCATCATTGGTGAAACCGCTTGGGGCGTTGCCACTAACGTCACCGATCATGATGGCGATAAAGTCAGCATTACGGACGCTGCCGTTGAGGTTGTTGATGTTGATGACCTCAGGGAAATTCGTTGCCCAGGGGTTAGCGTTAACCGGGAAGACGAAATCTGATTCAACAAATCGCCAGGCAGAATTATTCCGGTAAGCATCGTCGAAGCCAAGTAGTAATCGACGGATAGCAATGATATCCTGCACGGATACATCTTCGTCTCCGTTAGCATCTGCAGCTAAGCGCTGGAAAGGAGATTGAAAATCTTCCAGCCCGAGGATGAAACGGGTGATTAATACCAAATCAAAGGTAGAAACACCCTGGCTGTGGGTAACGTAGGTCTCCAGAGTCGGGTCGACCGTATAGTCATCACCACCCGGCAAATCAACAAAATCGTAGCGGCCTGAAGCGTCCGTTGTGGTACCTTCGGAACCATCCGGGCCGGTAAGCTCCATGGCTACACCTTGTACTGCATCACCCCTTACCGTCGAAATAGCGCCGGACAGGTTACCCGTATTTTCACTGACACAGGCGTTATCGGCCCGTTGCACCAGAATCAATACGGTACAATATTCGTTCAGTCCGGTTGGATCGAAAGCGTAGATGCGAACAGGAACAGTTGCGTCATCATCACAATTGAAGATAATGCCTGTATCGAAAGGGCTAGGCGTAAACCCAGCTGCACCGGCATCGATCTCCTTGTATATGGAGAACCTTACATCTCCGGAGCAATCCTGAACGTCACTGGCAAGGCCATCAGTAGCCCAGTAGGTTGCCTGCCCGGTTCCGTCACCATTCGGAGACAGGGTCACCGTTGTTTGCATAATACAGATCGGCGATGGCGCCAGTCCGTCTTCCACACAGAATTCGATGACTTTTACTTCAACGTTACCACAGTTGTCTGCACCCCGGACCCGCACAGCGTGCTGGCCAACGGGAATGTTACTCATGGAGATAACGTAATTACCTTCCGCATCACTGGTCACCTCCGCAGGAAGCAAAAAGCGCGTTCGGCTGAAGCCCTGAAGTTCAACAAAGTCAACGTCAAGCTCTACTCTGGCTTCAAGCTGCTCCTGAATGGTGCAGTTATCGGTCAGTTCAAACCCAATTTCAACAGTGCCCGTACAGTTAGCGTTCAGGGCAGCAAAGCATTCCGTCGGATTGTCTGCTACTATCTGTGGTGCAACCTCATCGTGAATCTTCACGAACTGGTAGTAACGGAAGGCACCCCGGCTATTATCAGTACCGTAAGGCTCCGTATCTATAACACCATTCTGGTCGTTGGTAGAACCGGTATCATCTCCATTATCAAGTTCAAGTGCGAAGTTGTTATTACCAAAGAAGGCATCGCCATCAAGGTAAGCGCGGTCATCGTCAATAGAAGAAGGGCTGAAGGGCTCAACGTAGAGGAAGGTACGCTCACGCAGATTATTGTCTCCGTCGTAGTCACGACGTATTTGGTAAGGCTCACCGATCGTATTGTATTCACACCAGTTAACGATGTTGTGCTCGATCCGGATCTTGTAACATTCGTCAGCATCGCTGGTAAATGTATCCCGCTCCATTTGAGTGGTAATAAGGTCACAACCGTTCTCGGTCACTTCCACATCTGAGATGTTTGGCGACTGCATACAGAAAGCGCTGGCATCTCCCGGAAGAATGATGACATAGTTATGCAGAGCAGACACCTCGATGGACTGAGTGCAGGATCTGCTGTTCGTAAACCCGGCGGCATCCATTGCGGTAAACACGCGGGTAAAGCTACCCACACCACAACTGTTTACACTGCCGGAGATGGTCTGAGTAATAGATACATCACAGTTGTCCGATCCCGTAGCGACACCGAAGGTGGCGTCAAGCAGCGCATCGGAAGCGTCAGTGATGTCATTGGGTAGGCCAAAGGCATCGTAGTCGACACAACTTACTTTAAGGTTGCCCGGGGCAACGCAGGTAGGAGGTGTCTTGTCTTCTACCAAAACGCTCATCCAACAGTAGTTCTCGAACCCAGCGTCATCAGTAACTTTCAGGCCAATCAGTACATTTCCAACATCTTCACAAGTGAGTACAACCTGTGGGCCGTAAGCGGCACCGGGGAGTAGTTCATACGTTCCGTTAGCCAGAAGACGCACGCGTGCGATTTCCAGACCAACGGTAGGAGAGCAGTCGTCATAACTGCCAGCATCAATCATTCCGGGCGTCAGTACTGCAACTCCTGGAGCAGCTGATGGGTCAGGAGAAACGCTGCTGGTGATGCTAACGTTTAATCCGTCTTCGCACAGAGCAACTGGAGGCGTTCCATCTGAAATGCTGATGTCAACATCCGTATCATCGAAGTTGCCACATTCATCAGAATAAGTATACCGGACAATGTGGTTACCAACGGGTAACAAGCCAGAAATCTCGGCGGAGGCATTGTTCAGGTCAACGTCATAGCTTCCAAGTGGAGCAGAATTCAGGTTACCGTTCAGGTAAATATTAGCGCTAAGAGAAAGCACTTCGGAACAAGCGTCCGTGAGAGAAATAGAAGACAGGTCAAGGCGGATGTAGGCACCACACAGGTTGCCTGCATTCGTAGTGTACTGCAAAACGCCAGTAGGAGCCGTAAATACTGGTGCGGTGAAGTCACCAATCTTAACGACTTGTTGAAAGGTGCGGACATCATCCGTGTTACACCAATCGATTACGGTGTAGTTGCGAACAATTTTGTAAGCCCGGTCACAGGTTACAATTCTAGGCAGGTCAGTAAAGGTTATACCGAGGCCGCAGAAGCTCCCGCCGGCTCCGATAGTAAGCGGTATTCTGGTTCCGTCAGGGCCAGGAAGGAAAGGTAGATCTTGTGGACGAGGAGCAGGAACATCTCCGAAGACAAGGCCGAGGGCTTCAAGTTCTCCACATTCAATCAGGACTACCTCGGGGATATTATCGTTATTCAGGTCGTCGAGAGACGGACGGGTAAAGACGATCTCATAGCTGGTTACAGCGGCTTCGTTTGTTTCTCCTCCGGCACTAACACAGCTGCCATCTGTAGCGGTAAAGGTCCGCGTCAGAATTACATCCTCACAATCCGGGTTCTCGGCATCGCGGGTAATGATATCATTTACACAGATCTCAATGAATTCGGAGCAATTGTCCGATGCTCCGGGTAGGCCACCACCAGCCAGCAGGCGAAGTTGCAGGGCCGGATCGAGCGTTGCGGCAACAATGGTATTCGTTTGGGTATTGACCGTATAACAACGGCTAACCGTATTGGGCAGTACGTTCAGGTTATAATTCCCGACTTGATCACAATACAGTGGGCCGACCGGTGCAACGGGCGTACTTGTGAAAAACGGAGCTGTTTTGTCTTCGGCGTTCACGACACCCCATCCGGTAGTAAAACCTACTACGAGATCAGGGTTGGCAGTTACACGGAAGTTATAAGAGCCACAGCCGTCAATGACGGGGCCGTTGGCTTCATTACCATCCTCAACAACAATGTTGAAGGCATTGAGAACAAAGTCTCCGTTTCCGTCAACATCAAAGTCTCCGGTTAAAATTTCTTCGGGGATTACCAGGGCCTGGCAGCCATCGTTCAGGGTTATGTTAATACTGGCAATAATAGCCAGATTGACCGTGTCCGTCTGAGCACGCGCACCAAACGATAGGAGAACAGCTATCCCAAACACTAAATAGCGTAGGACTAATTTCATAAGATTACGATTCTTGAGATTACAAAAGCAAAAAAACAGTTACCCGTTCTTAGTTTAAATTCAACTGTTTTAGGTCAGCAGAAAAATTTATCTATCGGTTTTTGACCAGGTAACAATGCTAACAAAGGTAATAAGTAGATCATAAATAGTCGAACATTTAACGTTGCAGTACGTATTTGCCATTCTATTCTTTGATTAAGGCCCGTAAAACAGGTATGACTTCCGACTCTATCCAGGGGTTTTTCCGGAGGAAAACCTGGTTACGTGGGCTCGGGTGCGGCAACGGGAAAAACTCGGGTAAGTACGCCTCATAATTTCGCACGGTTTCCGTTAGCGTCCGCTTGCAATTCTTCCCCAGATATTCCGCCTGAGCGTAGCTTCCGATAAGCAACTTGAGCTTCAGATTCGGCATAAGCGCCAGCAGTTTTTCCTGCCACAACGGCGCGCATTCGGGCCTCGGTGGTAAGTCACCACCTTTTCCTTTCCCCGGGTAACAAAAGCCCATGGGTAGAATGGCAAATTTCCTAACGTCAAAAAACGTTGCATCATCAACACCAAGCCACTCACGCAAACGCCGACCGCTGGGGTCATCCCAGGGAATTCCGGATTGATGGGCCAACCGACCGGGTGCCTGACTAATGAGGACTACCCTAGACTCCGGGTGAACGCGAAAGATCGGTTTTGGGCCTAGCGGAAGGTCGCCGGCGCAGACCGCACAGGCTGCGGCCTCCCGTAAAGCAGGATGGTCGTACAATTCGTAGGTAGAAGACATTTGGTAAACTAGTGAATCCGCAGCAGACCGACATAGGCTTTGCTCCTGAAACCGGCTCTTTGTACCAGCGCCCGCGCCAAAAAATGCCGGTTACCAACACTTTCTGTGTGCTGATAACCGGCATTAAAATATCCGAAAAATCTTATTGCTTAACGAAGCGAATGATTTCCGTCCCCCGGTCATTAGCCACCCTCACCAGGTAAACACCTCGTTTCAAATCGGCCAGGCCAGCCCTGTCAGCACCTGGAGTCACTTGTTTCAGCAACCGTCCGTTGGCATCGTGCAGGCTAATTCGGTCCGCAGTTGAAAAAGTACCGCCAAACCGAATTTCCGTAGCCGCCGGATTAGGGAAAACCAGAAATTCATCCGTGGTAAATGCCGCCATCACTGGTCCGTGCAACGAGAAATTACCCGTAAAATCAAGTTGGCGCAAGCGGTAAAAGTTATCACCATTCAGCGGGTTATCATCAGAAAACTTATAGTTGTTTTCCGTGCCTCTACCCGCAAAAACGGTACCGATCGACTGCCATTCGCGGTTAAATGACCTGCGCTCTACCACAAAGTGATCATTATCGATTTCATTCGCCGTAGACCAGGTTAAGAGCACCTCTTTTTCGTCAGCAACTGCGCTAAAAGAAAGTAGCTCAACCGGCAAGCCGACCTCGTTAGCGATGTTCTCTCCACACGGAGAACTCATCGCACCAGTAGCAGACACCGTGGTGTGACTCTGGTATCCTCCCGCCAGATTTCCGTCGGGGCTGAGGGCCAAAGACTCCCCCACCGGAGCATCAGTAAAGGTCATTTGTGCAACGATGTTTCCAGCGGCATCCCTTACGGCGACACCGTCAGTTCCAGAATTATTCAGGCCAATAAAGAATTCGTTAGCATCTACTACATAGCATCCATATGGAGTCGACAACCCGGCAGGTGGAATATCCGCAATGATCAAAATTCCTTCCCCCGGCGCTAAAACGGTACCGGCTTCGAAAGTGTGAAAAATCCTGGCGAACTCTTCCACCGTATATCCAGAAATGTCGAGATCGCTGGTACCGTTGTTGTACAACTCTACAAACTCATCGTCGCTGTTGATAGAACCGTCCTGATTAACATCAAGACCGCCCGTGGGATTAGCTAATACTTCGTTGATAACCAGGTCAGATGGCGCGCACAATGCTGCCGGCACGGAAAACGGAATGACGATGGCATCCATACCGGTGCAGGAACCACCGCCGATGGTAATGGTATACGAGCCACCTTCAACTAAGCCACCAAACGCGACCTCTCCATCTTCTATCGTGCCGGGATCACCGGAGACAACAATGGGGAAGCCCGGGCTGCCGGTGATTGACGCCGTCGCGCCAGACTCCACGCCGAGATAATCCAGCGTTCCAAAGACCTGATCAGTTCCGCCCGAAGTAAAGGTTAAACAGCCCAGGCGCAGCATACTGATGTCTGAAGAAAGGTCGCAAACGGAAACGCAGGTATTGGTAGCCACGGCCCCGGTTACGGAGTAAGCACAATCGCCTCCGTCGCTGAAAGTAACTTCATAGCTGGTGCCTTCCAACAAATCAACGCTGCTGATGTCGATGGTACCGCCAGAAGTAATGGTCGGGTCGTCTCCGTTATTTGTGAAGCTGCTGGCAGCCACACCATCCACCAGAAGCGCGAGGGTGCCGCCGGCGTCAACTCCGACATAGTCAATAGTGAGGGTATATTCGTCATCAGTTCCGTTAGTAAAGGCCGCACAGGTTTCGGTGGCGGTGGGCCCGAAGGAGGAGACCCCGCAGGGCTGATTTGGGTTATCTGAAGTGACAACGAAGTTATCGAAGCCCGCAGATTGATCACCGTTCAATTCTATTCCAAGGATGAGCGAGGCGGTAGTCGTGCCATCAGGAATGATTACATCGACCGTACCAGACCCAATTTGTGGCCCGCCGCTGGCGCCAATGAGGTGTACCTCTGTCTGTGGCACCCCATTAAGGACCAGGGTATAAAATACTTCGTCTCCACCATTAAAGTTGGCCACATCGTAATCGAAGGAGAAAAGTAGATTGGTGGCCGCTCCGGGGATGGTGACGGGGCCGAAGGTTACGCTCCCACGACCGGGCGTCCCGTTCATGTTGCCGCCCTCTGAATCGTCCAGGTCATTAACGAAAAGAAAATCTCCCTGAATAGCTCCACTGGTGATGAGTGCTACCCGAGAGGGAAAAGCAGCATCAGTATCGGCTGGTATGCCATCGGTATCGTCGGCATTTGCGTTATGAATACCCCAAAAGCCCTGGGCGCCATTACTAAAGAAGGGCACATCGGTGGAGATCAACATTTCGGTGGTTGTTCCGTCGAAGTCCATTACTTCGATGACGGTTTGGGCGCGGACGCTGGTGCAAAATAAGGTTAAGAGCAAAGTAGCATAAACGCAAACATTAAAGTAACGGTGCAACATAGTAGTATACTTGAATTAACGGAAGTAGGTTATTGCCAGCCGGGGCTGGTTTAAGATTTAGTACAAAGTTATTGACGTCAATGTTAAGCGAGGGTAACGTTTTTAGCTGAAAATCAGCGGATAAGACTAATTCTTCGTCGTAATGCACCTTCTTTAGCCTTCTACGACCTGTTAAGTGGCCGGAATCCTCCACGGAATTCACCTATCTTCGCCCTCCGATATGATTTTCCAGATTCGCGATAACGAACGAAAAATTTTCGAAGTCATCAGTAAAGCTGCTGCTGAACTCGACTTCCCTACCTATGTGGTGGGTGGTTACGTTCGTGACCGGCTACTGGCCCGGCCAAGCAAAGATCTGGACATCGTATGCGTCGGTAGCGGTATTGAACTGGCGCAACGGGTCGGCAACAGCCTGCACCCCCGCAGCAGGGTTACCGTGTATAAGCGTTTCGGGACTGCCGCGTTGAAGCACCAGGGCATGGAGATCGAATTTGTCGGCGCCCGCAAGGAAAGTTACCGTTCCGACAGCCGCAAGCCTACCGTCGAATCAGGTACCCTGGCTGACGATCAGAACCGGCGGGACTTCACCATCAACGCCCTCGCCATTAGCCTCAACGAGCAGGACTATGGTACCATCATCGATCCGTTCAACGGATTGGAGGACCTGGAGGCCAAGCGCCTCGTTACTCCACTGGAACCCGGCAAGACCTTTAGTGACGACCCGCTGCGCATGATGCGCGGCATACGGTTTGCCACCCAATTAGGTTTTCAGCTGGATCCCGCAACGGTTACGGCCATCCGGGAACATCGGGAACGGCTCAAGATTATCAGCTGGGAACGTATTGCAACCGAGATGCACAAGATTTTGCTTTCTCCGGTGCCGAGTGTAGGCTTCCGCCTGATGAACGATACGGGCTTGCTGGATTATGTATTGCCCGAGCTCGCCGCGCTGCGCGGCGTTGAGGCCCGCAATGGGCGTAAGCATAAAGACAACTTCTTCCATACCATTAAGGTAGTCGACAACTTAGCCGAACGCAGTCCGGACCTCTGGCTCCGCTGGGCGGCCCTGTTGCACGACATCGGCAAAGCCAAAACCAAACGCTGGGAAGCTACCGCAGGCTGGACCTTCCACGCCCATGATGCCGTAGGGGCCAATATGGTCCCCCGCATCTTCCGCAGGCTTCGCCTTCCCAACGATAAACTGAAGTACGTTCAGAAACTCGTAGCCCTCCACCAACGACCGATTTCTCTAACTCAGGAAGAAATCTCGGATTCTGCCATCCGCCGTATCCTCTTCGAAGCCGGTGAGGACATCGACGACCTGATGACCCTTTGCGCCAGCGACATCACCAGCAGAAACCCTCAAAAAGTGATGCGGTACCGAGAGAATTATGTCTTACTCCGGGACCGCATGACCGAAATTGAGGAGAAAGACCACCTCAAAAACTGGCAACCCCCCATCACCGGTGAGATAATAATGGAAACCTTTAACATCAAGCCCAGCCGACAGGTGGGCCTGATCAAGGACGCCGTACGGGAAGCTATCCTGGATGGTGACATCCCTAATGAATTGGAAGCAGCCACCAGAAAAATGATGGAAGTAGCAGCATCTTTAGGCCTGGTTCCTGGTGGCGAAGAAGAATAACTGATTTCGGGTTATTTCGAAAATTTTAACACCCCTCCCACCCCACACCCCATCACAATGGGGTGTTCCCCCCCTCCCCCCCTGCGTTATCTTTGTATCACTGACGGAAGTGGTGCAACATTTCCAGTCAGCGTTTTTCCAAAAAGCGTGTTTAATTTTCAGGGTAGCGGATTGTTGGTTTTTCGCCCCCTGCTGAAAGTTTTTTTATTTTGGCGCTCTAGCGCTCTAGATTCCAGTTATTACAAAGTAGTTAGAAAGCTACAATATAAGGTCTCCGACGGTGCAACGTTGGGACCTTTTTTTTTGGCCTCAGGAGAAGGCAATACTGTCTTCTCCCCTTACCCCCAAACCGTAAAGGTTTGGGACACAGTTGACTTGAGAGCAGCATCGTTTGCAAGCGCTCAGCGCCACGGGATTACCCAAACCACTTCGTGTGAGCAAATTTCTTTTAAAGCTCCTTCATCTTTAGCATTACACCCACCCCCAGAACTATCCGGGCGCCCAAAAGACAATTTTCACCAAAATCATCCTCCACAGACTACGAACCCCGGACTAAACGTATCTAAAGGCATACCACCCGACATGGCCCATTCCGGCCACTACCCTACCTTTGTCGTATGCCCCTGAAAAACTATCTTTTACTTCTCTTTTTATTTCTCCTTAATGGATTATCTGCCCAAGCGGATAGCCTCGGTGAATGGCGGACCCTACAATCCTACCGTTTCGGCACTTACGTAACTGAGAGTGAGCACTCGATCATCTATACCACCGGAAAGGCGATCTTTTACCTCGACAAAGATGACCTTAGCATTAGTCGACTTGCGCGGGAAGACGGACTCGCCGAAGCTCGCGTCCGGCTAATCCGCTACCATAAGCCCACTGAGACATTAATCATCGTTTACGAAAATAGTGTGATTGATCTACTGCGCGACGGTCGTTTTTCGACCTTAAGACAGATCGATAATTTTAGCTTCAGCGGCGACAAACAGATTTACGACCTATTCTTTGGCGATAACAACACTGTTTACCTGGCCGCCGGGTACGGTGTCTCGGCACTGAGTCTCGATGATGAGACTTTTTTATTCACCACTTTCACCGGGGTAAAAGTTGAAGGGACTGCCATCCACAACGGCTTTTTGTACGCCGCAACGGAAGAAGGGCTTTACCGCGCCCGTCGGGAAGGCGTCAACTTAAACGATTTTGGCAACTGGAACCTGCTGGGAGTAGCTTTTAGCCTCCCGGGAGACTACACCAGTACGGCCATCAACGTTTATAAAGACGAACTGTACTTCGGTGTTGATAAAGATGTTTACCGCCTACAGGCAGATACCGCCGCCTTATTCTTCGACACTAATGACGATCGCCCCTGGCGCTTGCAGTACCTGAGCGTCGGTCCCAAATGGTTACTGGCCGGCTATCGCTGTACTGACGATGATTGCAGCAGTCGCCAACTGATGTTCCTCAATGAGGAAGGAGACCAACGAAGGGTTTTCTCCCAATGCATCATCCAAACCAACTATGCAATTGAAGACGACCGTGGCCGCATCTGGTTCGGGGAAGATCAATCGACGCCCCGAATCCGTTATTTCGAAGACGACCAGGATCGGGAATGTAACGAAATTGAATACAGCGGTCCGCTGACCGACGACAATAACCGGTTGCTTCATGATGGAACCTCGCTTTGGGTCGCCCCAAGTGTACTGAATGAAAATTTTGGTGCCAGTTTCAATTTTGGTGGTGCCTATCGATACCGGGACAGCGAATGGGATTTCTTTAACCTTGCCACCTCTGAAGTGTTTTTGGGCCGGGACGGTGCCATAGGAGGTGACGACGATGTTGCGGCAATTGTGGACGTCCATTACAACCCGGTCACCAAGCGTCATTGGTTCAGCTCAGCCTTTGAAGGAGCAGTTTCTTTTGATGCGGAAACCGGCACGGGAGAACTCTTTGACGAGTCGAACAGTAGCCTCCGCCTCAGCCCCAACGCCGGCCCCGGCCGGGTCCGGGTCATGGGAGCAGTTTCGGATGAAAACGGCTTTACCTATTTGGCCAACGGGTTGGCCTCCGATAATAACTTCATCAGCGTCCAGAGCCCGGACGGAGAATGGGCCGCCATCGGAGGCGACTGTGGTCAAAATACAGCTGTACTGATCGAGATCGACCCGGAAGGCTACCTCTGGACGGCCCACTCCACCAATGCTGGTAACGGACTGACCGTAATCGACCCCATGGGTACACCTCTGGACCCAAGTGACGACCGCTGCCGCGTAATCACCGCCAACAACAGCGTCCTCCCCTCCAACAACGTCCGCAGTATCGCCGTAGACCTCGACGGTAACGTTTGGGTAGGCACCAGCCAGGGCATTGCGCTGTTCGAATGCCGGAGTGATGTTTTTAATACAGAATCATGCCCGGGCCGCCTACCGGTAGTTGAGGCGAACGACTTTGGCGGCTTTCTGCTGGAAACGGAAGAGATCCGGTCCATAACCGTCGACGGCGGCAACCGTAAATGGATCGGGACTAACGGCGGGGCTTACTTGCTTTCCCCCGACGGCGAAGAACAGTTGCTTTTCTTCGACCAGGGGAACAGCCCGTTACTCGACAACATCGTCCGGGACATTGCCATACACCCAACGCTTGGCACTGTCTATTTTGGGACTGAGTTAGGCATCATCAGTTACCGGGCCGAGGCGACTACTGCAGGAAGGACGTTCAAAAAAGATCTGGTGATTTTCCCAAACCCCGTGGAACCGGGCTACGACGGCCCCATCGCCATTAACGGCCTGGCGCGCGATGCGCGCATAAAAGTTACTGACCTGTCCGGCAAACTTGTGGCTGAGGGCACCGCCATCGGCGGGCAGTTTGTCTGGTCCGGTACCGACTACAACGGCCGGCGGGTGACCAGCGGAGTGTACCTGGTCTTTGCTTCCAGTAAGCCAGGAATTGGAGTGATTGATGCGGAGAGCGCGGTGGGTAAGATTGTATTTATCCGTTAAAATGGTTCCACCCCTGCGCCTTTACATCATGAATGTTCCCTCCCACAGTGTGCAGCTTCACCCCATCTTCCTTGGCAACAATCTCACCTGAGATATAAAGATCCGGCAGGAAGCGGACTTTGTCCACGTCCTTCGGGTCAATGGTAAAGAGGAGTTCGTAGTCTTCACCACCGGAGAGGGCACAGGTGATGGGATCGAGGTTAAATTCGAGGGCCTGTAACTGTGCTTCCTGCTTGATGGGCACGTTCCCTTCTTCGATGATGGCGCCAACGCCGCTGGCCTTGCAGATGTGCATGATCTCGCTGGCCAGACCGTCGGAAATATCGATCATGGAAGTAGGAACGATGCCGTTTTTGGCGAAGAGGTCGACCATGTCCGTCCGGGCTTCGGGACGAAGAATGGCGGCGTAGAGATCCTTGTTTTCGGGTTTCATTTCCGGCTGCATGTCCGGGTTAGCCAGGTATACCTGCTTTTCCCGTTCCAGGAGTTGCAGGCCGAGGTAGGCACTGCCCAGGTGGCCGGTAATACAGATCAGGTCGCCGACTTTTGCCCCGGAGCGGCGGGTGATCCGCCCGGCCGGCGCACGGCCAATGGCCGTAACGGAGATGTACAGCCCCTTATTCGAACTTGTTGTGTCTCCACCCACCAGGTCAACACCATAATTTTCGCAGGCGGCGTAGACACCGGCGTAAAATTCGTCCAAAGCCTCTACACTGAACCGGTTACTGATCGCCAGACTGATCGTAATTTGCTGGGGCCGGGCGTTCATTGCACAAATGTCGGACACATTAACCGCTACCGCTTTATACCCCAGGTGTTTCAGCGGCGTGTAGGCAAAATCGAAGTGAATGCCTTCTACCAGCATATCGGTGCTGACCACCAACTGCTCGTCGCCGCCGGTTTCAATAATGGCCGCATCGTCTCCAACGCCAAGCACCGTGGAGGGTTGACGATTTTTAAACGTGCGGGTAAGGTGCTCAATTAGGCCGAATTCGCCGAGGCTATTTACATCCGTTCTGGTAGACATAGGTATTGGTCTGTTGGTTCGTTGGTCTGTTGGTTCTATTGGTCTGTTAGAGAGAACGCACCAAACGCTTAAAAGTCAAACAGGCTACCGTACTAACTTACCAATAGACCAATCGTGCAAATAGCTCAACTACTCAATACCCAAATGTAAAATCCGCCCACCGCTCATGTTCACGGGACTGGTGGACTTACCAATCACTACCCCATCTTCCGGCGCATGATATTCCTGCGTAAGGTCACCAAATACGTTTCGGAGAGAAGCGATCAGTTCACCTTTCTTTACGCGTTGCAACAAATCGACGTGGACATGGAGCAAACCACCGGTTTCGGTGTACAACCAATAACTCTTTTTACACAGGATAGTAGGAATTGGTACTTGCAGTATTTCATCGTCCGTCATTCCCAGATGACTGAGAACGTTGTGTACGCCCACCAGGCCACTACGGATCAGCTTTTTCTGGTAAACACCGGGGTTACCCACTTCCAGGGTAATGGCGGGAATGTTCATTTCATCCGCAGTACCCCGGAAAGTACCATCGTTCGCCGGGTTATGGACGATAAGCTGTGGGTTTTGTAGCAAGGCTAGTTTCCGGGTGGATTCCTGGCTCATGTCGGCCCGGACATAGTAGCTGTTGATCCTGCCCCGGCTGGCGGTATGCAGGTCAAGCAGGTGGTCCACAAACTTCAGAAAGCGGTTGACCAGCCGGTAGGCGTATACCTGGCTGGCGTTGCCGTCTATTTTCCCTGGCATGAGGTGATTGATGTCCGAGCCATCGGAGAAAAATCGTTGCTGACGGTTGAAGCCGGGGATGTTGACGACGGGTATAGCGACGACGGTCCCCTTCAGCTCAGCTACATCCAGATCCGCAAAAAGGCGTTGAATAACGGAGATGCCGTTCAGTTCGTCACCATGAATTGCTGCCGTCAGGCCAAGGATGGGGCCGGGCTCCATGCCTCTGGCTACCATCAGCGGTACCAGCATGGGGTTGCCCATTCCGTCGCTTCCTAGGCGCAACCAGTAATGGGCGATGGTGCCCGGAGTCGTATCGTCGAGGTTAAAATTCAGGACGATGGGGAGGCCGTTAAAGCCGCTCTTCGAGGTAGTCGTAGATACCATTGATGGTTTGTTGAAGGATGGGGCGACCGGTTTGGGCTTCCGCCTGGGGGAAACCGCCGATGCTATTTGTGTTGAGTTCGGAGAGGACGCGTTTACCGTCGTCGTCTACCAGGGTATCGGCGCCGAAAATTACGATGCCTTTTTTCAATAAGATGGGTGCTACGGCGGCGATCATCGTTTCTTCTTCCGGAGCGACTTCCGCCACCACCGAAGTACCACCACGGGCAACGTTGCACAGCCACTCGCCCGGAGCAGGAATCCGTAAGCTGGAACCCAGTATTTTTCCATTGACGACCAGGATTCGTTTATCGCCCTGGCCGACGTTTTTCAGGAATTTCATCCCTAAATAAGCCGTGGGATCGGCGGTACTCAGCCAGGTTTCCAACGGAACCTCCCGACCATCGACCTCAGCCATTCCATTGCTCACTTTCACCAGGCCCCGACCGCCATACTCCTGCAGGGGTTTGAGCACTATCGGGTACAACGACGCAAATTCACGAAGGTCGTCCCTACTTTGCATCCTGCGCACCGGCGCCGTAAAATCCGTAAAGTGGTGCAAAAAATCTTTGCTTCCCGTCTCCATAATCCCTGCCGGGTCATTGATAAGGATCGGTTTTTTTTGCGCGGTCGCAGGTGCGAAAGACGTTAAGCGAGCAAAAAAGGCAGCGTCCGCCGGCGGCGGTAGTCGCAACCAAACTACGTCTTGTTCACCAAATTCTGTGGCAGTTGGAGCTTCCGTAAATTGCCGCCCCGAAGCATCAAACTGAAAATCAGTTTCCTGGCCCAGGAACATCCCGTAAACCGGATGCTCCAGTTCTCCGGCAAAAAACGGGTCGTTGCGCGGATCGCCCTTACTGGCGACCATAACTCCGCTCGTGCGAGCGTCAGCGCGTAATTTCCGAACCAGTGCGTAAACAGAGTTCTGGTCGGAGTGACCAGTGTGGTCGGTAAGAATAAGGAATTGCATTGCTCGATTTGAGGTAATGATGGCTATAAAAGCTCTCCCAGTAGTACCGGATCATCGTTTAGGGATTGGAACAGACGCTTGCTGAATTTCCCTTTTTTAGTAAATAGTTGCTGTGCCATTTTATCGATGGCGATGGTGGAAAGCACCGTTTGGATGTATGCTTCGATGAGGTCATCGAGGCCGACTCCCATCCGGTTAAAGTCCCGCCTGTCCATCAACATCAGCCGATTCACGTCACTGGTCCATTGGTTATTGCCCAGTTTTTCAGACAGGTTGGTGCCGAGCATGGCCCAGGAGTTGTCATCCCCGGTAAGTTCGTCGGCCAGGGGTTCCGCTGCGCGGCGGCTGTAGCAAGCCAGCGGGCGGATACCTTTCTCCGTACTGCTCACCATCATACGGATGTCGCAAACGTGCGTCTGGCCCTTTTTATTCGGGATGGTACCGACGTGAAAATAACGGCCGGTAGAACTGTTGGAACTCCACTGGTAATTCCCAATCAAACTCTGGACGATGTAGCGGTCGTAGTGCGCCTCCGTATCCATAAATTCGCTCAGCTCACGTTCGTTGGTAATGGTAAACACCCCCTGCCCGGCGTTACTGTACGGGATCTTTATAACTGCTTGCCCACCCCAACGCGCCACCCACAAGGGTATCTCGTTTTTGGACACATCACGGATCGTCTCCGGCGCATGTATTTTCAGACCAGCCTGGCGTAGTTCTCCGTTGAAGAAATCGTAAGCTTTAGCCGCCACCATTTTGTTCCTTCCGCCAGCGAGGCAGGCAACAATGGGGTTAAGAATTTTCGTCTTACAGGTCAATGGCAACCGGTTCCAGGGCTTCTGGGTCAGGTAACGAAAAGCCGCACGCAACGGCACCCATTCGCCCTCGTGCAGGGCGAACAATTGCTGGTCCTCCAGTTTGAGGTTACGTTCCGTTGCTTCATCGTAGTCGGTGATCAACAAGACCTCCTCATCGAAAACATCGGCGATGACGGCAGCGTAGCCGGTGGTTTCCATCGGGTTTTTGTCGTAGATGACCGCCAGGTGGCCATCGGTTCTGGCTCCGCCGCTACGTTTTTTGACGAACGGCATAAAGGTGCGTTCCACCAGGCGGCGGTAGCCGCCTTCTTCCTGGTGATCGTCCAGCAAAGGCATCGATTTTTGCCCGCTGGGGCAACTATTGTTTTCAATAACCACCATCCGCCGATTACCCTCCGCTGTGGTGGCGTGGATCAGGTCAGCACCGCTCCATAGAAAATGTCGACACTCATACCTCAGCAAGTTCAGTAATTCTTGTTTGTCTGTTTTCGGATTAAGGTGGCAATACCGGTTAACGATCCGCTCCGGAGACAGGTTCAGAAAAAAGCTGACCAGCGGGTGAATGGTGGCATTGAGGGCCTTAGGGTACCAGTGCGCTTCAGCACTGAAACTTCCAGGCCGTACAACGAGGACGGGTTGATTTGTAGTCAAGGTGGTTACTTGGTTAGGCGGGGCAAAAGTAGGCGCATTACTTTAAATATCCAGTATTTATTTCAATGCACTCCCCCCGGTTTACTCAAACTTGAAACTGTAACTCAAACTAACAATGGGCGCCCCGAAGATCGTCAACTTATAACTCGCCAGCGGGCTGTCCAGAAAAACTTCCTCATCACCACTTCCAAGGCGCGGCAGATAGTAAATATTGTAGGCGTTTCGATGGCCATAAATATTGTACGCCGTGAAGGTCCAATCCCCCACCCAACGGCTTTTCTTCATGTGCGGATTATGGATGGTCCAGCTAAAATCAAGGCGATGGTACAAAGGTAAGCGGGCATTGTTACGCTCCAGAAACAGCGGCACCACGTTTCCATCCAGTTCAATCACGCCGTTAGGCTCCGTGAAGGGTCGGTTGCTTTGCACTACCAGGTTAAAACCGACCCGGTGCGTCTTTCCGTCGTCCCACCCGAGAGTGCCGTTAAAGGTGTGCGGCTGATCGAAGTAGCCATTATACCATTCTCCACGGTTGACGGTGGTATTGAAGTTGTCCCCCTTCACGCGGTTGCGTACCCGGGCATACGTATAGTTGACGCTGCTGGTCACTGCACCCGCCGTCTTCGTCATCCCCAGTTCAAAGCCATAAGCCTGGCCCTGACCCTGTAGAACATCCGTCTCCACCGTCGGGTCCAGGAAGAAATCAGCCCCTGGTTTATATTCCAGCAGGTTATCGATTTTGCGGTAGTAGCCCTCCAGGCTAAACTCCAGCCCCTTGTCTCCAAGCAGTTGGTAGAACCCGGCCGTAAAAAGGTTGGCCTGCTGCGGCACCACGTGTTGGTTAGAGAGCAACCACCGACTCGTCGGCAGCGGCGTGGTTGAATTGTAAATATTCTGAAGGTACTGGCGGGTAACGGCGTAAGCTGCTTTAAAACGTAACCGGTCCGTTAGTTTCAGACTGAGCCCCAGGCGAGGTTCAAAACCATCGTAGGTGGTCAGGGGGGTGCCCGCACCGACTTCCGTTGTCCCAACCAGGGTCTCTTCGAGGAGTTCTTCTCCTGGCTCGTAGGAGCGTAAAGTGCCCGGACCAATTTGACTAAAGCGGGTATACCGAAGGCCTGCGGACAAGGTCAGGGCTTCGCCTACGGTCCATTCGTCTTCGGCAAAAAAGGTTAATTCCAGTGCTTGCTCTGCTGGTAACTCCGTAAAAGAGATGGCGGGGGACCCGCCGGGGTCTAACTGCCCGGGTTGCAGGTCATACCGTACCAGTTGAGCTCCCCCAGAGAGGTGGTGTCCGCTCGCAGAGCGGTAATCCAGCGAAGCCTCCACAGCATTATAGCTGATCCCGGAGCCATATTCGATGACCGCATCTGAGGCCTCCTGTGGAAAAAGGATCCTGGGGTTGTGATTGGCACTAATCACCTTGGTGAGGAAACTGGTTCGGTCGTTAATAACCCGCAGCCAGTCCATAGTTCCATTGAGCGTCTTATAGTCGTATTGATTACTGGTGGCCACAATACCTCCGAAGCTGTTAAGCAGATCAATCTGGTAAAAGTCCTTGCTGTAGAAGCCTGAGAAGGTGAAGATGTTTTTATCGTTAGCCAGGTAACGCAGCTTCAGGCTGCCGTCGGCAAAACGGCTTTTGGTGTTCCGAAGGCGCTCGACCAGGCCGAAGAGGAAATCGTTGAAACCGAAACGGCCAGCAGCCAGCACTTGCAGGCGACCGTCCCTGGTCAGCGGTGCTTCCACGGCCAGCCTGCTGGACACCAGCCCTATCCCACCCTGAAGTTTAAAATTCCGGGTATTGGGGCTCCGGGTCTGTACATTGACCACCGAGGCCAGCCGGCCACCGTAACGGGCGGGAATATTGGCCCGGTAGAGGTTCACAGAGCCTACTGCATCCGGGGTAAAGATGGAAAACAAGCCAAAGAGGTGCGTTGGCGTAAAAAGTGGTGCGCCGTCCAGCAGCAGCAGGTTCTGGTCAATGGTTCCGCCACGTACACTAAGGCCATTACTGGCTTCGCCAGCGGAGCTTACGCCTGAGATCAATTGCAGTCCCTTAAAAACGTCAACTTCTCCGAGTGCCAGAGGCAGTGCTTCAATCTGCTTAATATTGAGCCGCTCCACCCCCATAAGCGGACGCTCCAGTCGGTCACGGGCGTCATTCGTCGTCACCGTGACGGTGCTTAGGGTAGCAGAAGCGGAAATAAGCCGGATGTTAAGCGTCTGCGGCTCATCGATGGTGACAGAAAGAGTGTCATTACCGTACCCGATGAAGGACGCCACAAAAGTATAGCCTCCCTTTAGCAGTCGGATGTTCCAGCGACCGGTTTCGTCGGTGATGCCTCCTTCTCCCGTTCCCAGGACCTGCAGGCTGACGTAGCTCAGTGGCTCCCGGGTCTCGGCGTCGTCCACGTTAATGGTGACCAGATAGGTTTCTTGTGCCAAAAGGCCGGTACAAAGCAGGAACAGGAAGGTGAGAAATGGCAGCTTCATAAGTGATCGATCAAGGGTAAAATTAGGGAGGTACGGATACCGTGGCGTAGTTGGGCGACGGCGCGCAGGTGCAGCAGCGGGGATTAAGAAGCAGGCTATCTTCCCCACCCCTCCGGCACTTCGGCGGTGCGGTTCGGTCCCGTGCAGGGGGCCAGGGGCGGGCAGTCGAGGTCACAACCAACGGGCGGAGGTTCCTGCATGATCGTAAACGAATTTGCCAATGGCGCCAGCGGTACATCGTCCGGATGTACATATATTCTACGGGTTGTGACGGCGGCGGTATTGACGTACCCCAGCACTACATCGCCTTCCTCATTCACTTGACTCAGGTTACCCACCAGCGCCGTTGGGTTGGCGGCATTGAGGCCACCGCCACCTTCCGTTTGTTCTTTGAATACGCGTTTGTAAGCGAAAGCCCCTTTGGAGATGCCCAACATTTGAGCCTCAAACAGGATGCCGGGTGCGAGGCCCCGCACATAGTCCAGGCGACCTACCTCAATGTTTGTAATCGGGTTACCGTTACTGAATTCATCACGGAAGAGCTCCAGGCCCGAACTCTGGGTGATGTTCCAGCACATCCCGTCACACAGATAATCCCAGCGTCCGAAATTACGACGCCAGTCCTGGCATTCGCCATCCCGATAACGAAACCGTTCCGGGCAGGAGACACAGACGACAGCTGGTTGCCATTTTCGGAAGCGGTACTGGTAAAAATTCTGCACGCCTCCCGGATCTTGAAAATCAACCAACAGTGTAATGGCCGGCACGAAGCGCTGTAATCCCTGATTGAAGTAAGCTTCTTGCTCATACTTGAGACGCACCTCCTCGATGCGTACGGGCTCCGGCACAACGTCGGGCCGGGATTCGATCAGCTTACCTTCAGTAGTTACCACCCGAATGAAGTAGGCTTTCCCCGTCTCGGCCGCGAAGTCCGCAGGTGGTTGAAAGTTTGCCGTGTTTTCCATCGGCTCCCAGAATACTTCCT
Organism: Neolewinella persica DSM 23188; assembly: GCF_000373105.1. GTDB lineage: Bacteria > Bacteroidota > Bacteroidia > Chitinophagales > Saprospiraceae > Neolewinella > Neolewinella persica. The sequence continues at coordinate 273,978 of NZ_KB890414.1, forward strand.
GGCCATCCTCATCAACGGAAGAGACAATTACTTCCGCAGCGGGGAAAAGCAGGTATCGGGACGAGCGAAGCTCGCTACGTGAAACCCGCACTTCACTAAAGCCTGGCTGATCAGCTATGGTTCCTTCGATCAGGTAAAGTCCGGTTTCCAGCTGAAACCCGGGAGTAACCGGATCTGCACACGACAGCAATGCACCAAGTAAACAGAGGGTAAGAGTTCTCTTCATGGAAAATTATCAGGGGAGGTAAGACATCTTTTAAAGTTGCTGTAATAATCCTTCATGTCCTAACCAACCCCTGACTTATGGTAATATGTGATAGAAAAAGAGCAGAAAGGACGCTTTGTGGTAGCAAATCCATGCTCTCGCGGCCTTTAGCCTAAGTAAGCCCTTATGCTGGCTCACACAGTGGCCGAAGTCCGGGGCGGCACAAACACAAGCCCCTCAGGTAATCATCTGCTCAACGCGCTGGCCTTAACCTTCCCTGGACCAGGCTCTAGCGGAAAAACCAGCCGCCTCACTTTTTTCCTTAAATTTATGGAATACTCCCTTTTGCTTCGTCCCTTTTTAAAACCACCAATCTATGTGCCCAAAATTCAACTTCGTCTTCCCCTTGCTCCTTACTGCTTTCCTTTGCACCTGCGTCCGCGCCCAAAGTGATATTCCGGTAAGCTTCCCCACTGACTTCATCACCCAATTCCAGGATGTCCACGTAGACGAAGCCGGCGTTGGCCTTGCCGTCGGCACTTGTGGCGTCATCCGCCGGACCACCAACGCCGGTGCGATGTGGACGAGTTTCACCTCCCCCCTGGAGGACAACATCGAATCCGTCGCCTGCCCACCAAGTGGTTGCGCCACTGCGTTGGTCGTATCCGAAGAAGGTTTCCATCGTCTGGCAAACGGCTCCTGGTCAGCCGTAAACTACCCGGACTTCACCAGCGACGGACAGCTACACTGGCTTTCAGAAAACATTGTCATTAACGATTACCGCAGCATTACTTTTGACCGGTCAACGGACGGCGGGCAAACCTGGAGTACCATCGATTTCGTTAGCAATCCGAATACCGACATCGCCGTCCTGGATGCGACAACACTAATGGCCTGGATCAACAATCAATTGTTTAAAAGTACTGATGCCGGCGCTTCCTTTCAGCCAGTTGATTATACCCACCCGGTGGCGGTGCGTGAGCAGACCTGGCTGGACGCCAACCGGGGATGGATCTTCGATGGAGACCGTCTTTTCTACGGCACCACTGACGGTGGACAGACGTGGACCCTGCTCAACGCAACCATCCAGTTAACGTCCGTCAACTGGATGGTCGCGCTTTCCGAAACCTACATCGTCGGCGCTCAGGTGACTACCCAGCGGTTAGAAAGTCGGGACGGCGGCGTCACCTGGACCCGTAGCAATTTCCTGAACAACGGCAATAAACGCATCAACGAAAAGTACCACCGCCGGGGCAACGAGTTTTTCACCGTTGGCAACCAGAGCCAGCTGCTATATTCCGCTGCTGACTTCGAGAACTTCGAAGAACTCGACCCCTACGGCCGGGAAGACCGTATTGACGACATTGTCTTTGCTTCTAATTCCCTCGGTTACGCCCTGAGCGGCATCGAACTAAAAGTTACTACCGACGCTGGCGTGAACTGGGTGACCCGGAACATGCCCCGGGTTGGCCGGGAATTAGCCGTACTGAATAATGGCGATCTGATCGTGATGACGGATGCCAACCCACAGCGCTCCAACGACCAGGGGGCCAACTTCACCGATTGGCTGGCCGGAAACGTCTTTGTCAGTACCCCGAACATGTTTGTGCGTAAGCCGAACGACAACATTTACCTGCTGGGGACAGAGCATGCTTATGAATCGACGGACGAGGGCCAGACCTGGTCGGTTATAACCCATGCTAATAATTTCCAGCCAACGGCAGCTTTCTTTGTCGACAATAACAATGGCTATGCCGTCGGCCGTCAGTCTCAGTACGCTACCACTTCAGACGGTGGCCAAACCTGGACGGTTGGCGCGGGGCCCGCCAATAATTCTGTTGACGTATTCTTTATCGACGCCGACAACGGCTGGGTATCCGATGCGTCCACCCGCTACGTTACCTCCGACCGGGGAACGACCTGGACCCGCGATACTGACCGAAATGGAGGCTACGATTATACCGTCCGCAGTCAGGACGGTTCCATACTGGTCAGTCGTTTTGCCTCCGGCAATAACGGTGAGGTCGCCCGCAGCCGCGACAACGGTGCTACCTGGGACGTGATCGCCTTCAACTGCTTTTCCTATCGCGGTGGCGGCATTACGCCCGACGGCAGATACTGGTTCAGTACCGGCGACGGATTCATGGTTCGTCATGATCTGGAGGCATTGCTGGTCAGCAATCCCCGCATAGAAGCAGCTAGCGCTTTACACTTAAGGGCCTTCCCCAACCCGAGTACCGGTGCTTTCACCCTGGAGCTTCCCGTAGTTAACGAGGCTGCCACCCTCGACATATTTGACGGCAGCGGCCGGTTGCTACAACAGCAAACGGTACCGCCGGGCCGGGAACGAGTACTGCTGAGCCTTGGAGATGTACCCACTGGTGTTTACCTCGTCCGTTGGACGGCGGGCGGTCAGCTGGGTCGGGTTCGGGTGGTAAAGGGTGAATAATGGAATGAGAGAATGGCTACAGCGAGGGCCGTTCACAGCGCTTCGCTTACTCACCCGACGAACAAGCGAATCGTTGTTAGTGGTAGAAGCGGCAGCCATTCTCTCATCCTTTTATTCTCCCATTCTCTCCGCGCAGCACCGGTACGCCGTACCAGGTACGGAATAAGAAGCCGCAAAGGACGCCAAAAACGAAACCTCCGATATGCGCCCACCAGGCGATACCGCCGCTGGTATCTCCCATGCTGGCGTAGCCGGCACTTGATTGTTGGTAGAACCAGAAACCAAGAAAAATGAAGGCGGGAACGTTGATCCGGAAGAAAACCAGATAGCCCCTGATGTTTGATTTGGGGAACATCACGATGTAAGCTCCCATGACCGCCGAGAGGGCGCCGCTGGCGCCCACCGCAGGAACCGGGCTCCCGGTATTGAGGTAGATGTGGCAGAAGCTGGCCGCAAGTGTACCTAACACGTAAAAAATGGCAAATTGTGTATTACCAATACTTGCCTCGATGTTGTCGGCAAAGATCCACATATAGAGCATGTTTCCAATCAGGTGCATCCAACCACCGTGCAGAAACGCGCTGGTGAGTAAAGTGTGATAATCCTGTCCCGCTTCGATCTCCGCCGGAATGCAACCGAATTCCATGATAAAATCGCGCGCTTCGGCCCCCTGGCCGAGGTAAGCCTGATAGAGAAATATCAGGACATTCAGGACAATGAAGCCATAAGAAAAGTAGGGCGTGTGGCCCTGGTGGACCTGGTCGTCACCGATGGGAAAGAACATAGTTGGGTAGATTAACTTCGCTGCTACTTCATGGTGAGCTTAGGTGAGTGGCTTTTACCGCTGTGTTTTTCCGGCAACCATCCGAATACGGAGGATACGTTGTGCCGGGTCAATCCGGACACCGTCCTCGGGGTAGGGGCTCAAGTCCAGCATTTCGAGGGCTCCCCCCTCAATGGGCAGGCGGGCTATCGCTTTGGGATCGTTACCAATGGTTATCCGCTGTGGGGTGTTTTCGTTGATCCTAATTGAAACTACGGCCTCCCCGGCCTGGATGCAATTGACCCCGCGGGGGCAGCGGTTATCAGAAAGCACCTCCACAAAAGTGATCTCCATATTCGCCCCCCCCAACTTAAACGTCTCTCCGATCTTCATCATCCCGGTAGCGCCGAAAGCAATTGTTTTAACCGGGCTGGTAGCGGGGGTGTCGTTTGCGGCGGTTGTGGCAACTTTTTTATTACAGGCACTGCCCAGAATTAGCGTAAAACAGGCAAGAAGGAGAAGGTAGCGCATGGTTGTAGTTGAGTTGGGGGGTAAGGTAAGGGAAAACGTACGGGACTGCATTCGTCGCTACGCAACATTTACGAACCGGCCTTATCCAACTCAGTACGCAACATATTCAATGCCTGGTGAACCGTGTAAGTTATGTTCCGTTTCCGGTCTTTACCGGCCCGCAGCAGCTTTGATTTCACCCCGTTTGGTCCGGCTACCGCCACCCAGATTGTCCCGACGGGTTTATCCTCCGTTCCGCCTCCTGGTCCGGCAACGCCGGAGGTGGCAATTGCATAGTCCGCATTCAACCGCTCGCGAGCACCGGTAGCCATTGCTTCTACAACGAATTTACTGACGGCACCGTACTTGTGAATCATACCGGCAGGTACACCCAGCTGATTATTTTTCACGCTATTGGCGTAGGCAACCACGCTCCCTTTAAAGTGGCCGCTGGAACCAGGATGCGCAGTAATCATACTCGCAATGGAACCACCAGTGCAGCTTTCTGCCGTCACCAGGGTCAGTTCCTGCTCCTGCATCCGGCGTTGGATAGCGAGCGCGAGGTCTTCCTTCCCGTACCCATAGACGAGGTGGCCAATGATGGCCTCGATTTTACCTTGGTGCTCCTTAATCTCCGCCTGCATGACGGCCTCATCGGTTCCCCGGATAGTGAGCCGGAGGCGAACCGTACCCAGGTTGGGCAAATACGCCAGGCCCATGTGGCCGGGCAAAGCGTCCTCTACCGGTTCAATTTTTTCGGCGATGGTGCTCTCTCCTTCTCCGGCGGTGAGGATGGTGAGCGACCGTTGGCGCTGGCTGTCACCGTTTCCGGCCACCAGCCGGGGAATAACTTCATGACTGACGAGGTAGCGCATTTCGTAGGGTACTCCGGGCATCGAAACAATGATCTTACCTTTATACTCCAGCCACATACCCGGAGCCGTACCGCGCATATTTGTCAGCACCGTCGCGGTTGCCGGCAACTCGCACTGCACTTTATGGTGCTTGGTGGCCTCCTTGCCAAAGCTGCTGTAAATCTTTTGCAGCCGCTCCCAGCTTTCCTCATGAAAGGCCATTTCAGTACCCACGTATTCCGCCAGGACTTTCTTGGTGATGTCGTCTTTGGTAGGCCCTAATCCACCGGTCATCAGTACTACGTCGGCCACGGCAAGGGCACGGTCTAACCCGTTGCGAATTCCTTTGCGGGTATCCGCCACACTCAGGTGCTCGATGACTTCGTAGCCTTCGTCGTTCAGGGCGTTGGCCATGTAAGTGGCGTTAGTGTCGGTTACCTGGCCGATGAGAATTTCGTCGCCGATGGTTAGGATGTATGCGTTCATTAGTGAATAAGAGAAGGGGTGAATAAGAGAATGGAATAATGACTGAATCAGGCGTTTATTCTCTTATTCAATCATTCACCCATTCATTTTCAGGGGGCGGGGTCGCGGGTGCAAATATGGGAATAAAGGAGCAAGGGGGAGCACCGTTATTGTCTAAGTATTACTCAGGGCGAGTGGGCTACGCCCCGAGAGGCCTTCAGAATTAACCGGCCTGGCTTTAAATGAGCTGCGCCTTTTTCTCGGGACAAAGTACCTCGCCCTTAAAACCTTCCCTTGCACCTGCGTTCGCGCCAAAAAGAAAGCGATAATGTTGATCTTCACTTACCACCGAAAAGATGAGCTTGTTGTTCCGCGAGGTTGAAGAAGCGAAGCTTCGAAGACTTGCGGAACAACAAGCCTATCTTTGTGCTTATGCACAAAAGCGGATTCGTTAACATCGTCGGCCGGCCTAACGCCGGCAAATCCACCCTCATGAATGGCCTGATCGGCGAGCGCATGAGCATCATCACGGCCAAGCCGCAGACCACCCGGCACCGAATATTCGGTATCGTTACGGGCGAAGATTTTCAGATCGTCTTCTCCGACACGCCCGGCGTAATTGAAGACCCGCATTACAAGATGCAGGAGATGATGAACCGCTACGTCAACACCACCTTCGAGGATGCTGACCTGATGATTTACCTCGTAGATCCACAGGAGGAGTACTCAGAAGACGATTTGCTGGTGGGTAAGTTCCGTCACAATAAAGTTCCCCTTTACCTGGTGTTCAACAAGGTTGACCTGATGAGCTCAACCAAGCTGAAAGAGTTACAAAAGCAGTTCAAGAAGTGGCTCAAACCTGAGAAGGTATTTATGATTTCCGCCCTGAAAGGTGACGGCGTCACCGAGTTGTTAGCAGCCATTAAGGAGCAATTACCTGAAGGCCCGAAGTACTTTCCCGACGAGCAATTGACGAACCGCAACGAACGGTTTTTCGTTTCCGAGATCATCCGGGAGCAGGTACTGGAACAGTATCACCAGGAAATTCCTTATTCCGTTGAAATCGACATTGAATCGTTTCAAGACACAACGACGAAGGACGGTAAAGAACTGGCGCGCATCAGTGCAATCATCTACGTTTCCCGTAAAAGTCAGAAACCGATTCTCATCGGGAAGGGAGGGCGTGCCATCAAAAAACTCGGCTCAGAGGCCCGCAAAAGGATGGAGAAATTCCTGCAGCGAAAGGTTTTCCTCGAATTACACGTCAAAATCCGGGAAGATTGGCGGGACGATGAAGATCAGTTGAAACGATTTGGCTACGATAGATAATGATACCCCGTTGTCCGCGTTGGATAAACAGGCGTCTTTTGAGTATAAAAACGCATTATGCCTCATTTCGGACTTTCTTTACTTTACGCTGATAAACACTATGTTGGGTCTTTTCGTCTTATGTTCACACTCAATTTCTTAAACCAGCCGATAGCATGATTAGCCTTACCACACAGGAAGTTACCGTAAGTGCGGAAAGCGTTTTCCAGCGTCAGTACAGTGAACCGACCAAACGCCAGTACGTGTATGCTTACCGGATTCGGATCGAGAACAACGGACCCCGTGCGATTCAACTATTAAGCCGGGCCTGGGAGGTGATTGATGCCACTGGCGATCGTCGGCTGGTGGAAGGAGAGGGAGTTGTGGGCCAGCAGCCCGTCATTCAGCCAGGACAACATCACGAGTATACCAGCTGGGTTCAATTTCAAACGCCCATTGGGGCCATGCGTGGCAGTTATGTCATGAAAAGAACCGACCGACGGGGCCATGCTGAATTGTTTCAGGTAGAGGTGCCTAAGTTTTTACACCTGGCACCAGAGATATTGAATTAAGCGCCTCCGGCTTTAGTAGTGGGTAGTGCTTTCGCAAGGGAATGCTCTCATCCTTCGTAGAGACTTAACGTTTCTTATTCTTCCAACTACAGTTGTGTTACCTCCGTGCCTCCCTCTGAGCTACCCCCTGTGAGAAGCCATGCTGCGTAGCAGCCAAAACATCCCACAGCCGTTATTTCTCCCAAGCCGCCGTACCTTAGAGGTTTCTCAAAGTCTACTCGGAAATGTCAAAAAGTGTACTTCTTTGCCTGTTGCTATGCGCCGCAGCCTCCTCCTTTGCCCAGGATAATTTTTCTTCCTCCTTACCCATCATCATCATTGATACGGGCGAGGATACTATTCGGGACGAGCCAAAGATTTTGGCGCGTATGGGCATCATCGATAATGGTTCGGGGCAGCGCAATGCGCTGGCTGATGCCTGGAATGAATACGACGGCTACGTGGGTATTGAAGGCCGGGGCTCGACCTCGCAGTCCATATTCCCCAAAATAGGTTATGGCCTGGAAACCCGGACGGCGGCCGGAGAAGACCGCCAGGTAGCCCTGCTCGGCTTTCCGGAAGAAGAAGACTGGGTATTGCACGGCCCTTATTCCGACAAGAGCCTCATACGGTCTGCTCTCGCCTATCACTGGGCCGGACAGATCATGGACTATGCTCCCAGGGTCAGGATGGTAGAGTTGGTCATTAACAACGATTACCGTGGTGTCTACTTATTTACGGAGAAGATCAAACGGGATAAGAACCGCGTAGACATTAAAAAGCTGACACCGGAGGATACCGCCGGTGACGCACTGACCGGGGGCTACATCCTTAAGCTCGATAAATTCACGGGAGAGAACGGGGACTTTGAAGTACTCTTCGAGTCCGAGTATAATGCCGACACGGAGGAAGAACAAAGCATCCGCTTCCTGTACCACTACCCGAAGCCTGAAGACATTACGTTTGCCCAGCGCAGTTACATCAAGAGCTGGATGCGGAATTTTGAAAACGTACTTGCCGGTGATGATTTCCGGGATCCTGATCGCGGCTACCGCCGCTTTGTCGACCTACGCTCTTTCGTAGACTTCCTGATCATCAACGAGATCAGCCGGAACGTCGACGGCTACCGCCTGAGTTCTTTTATGTACAAAGATCGGGAAGACGAAGGCGGGCGGCTACACATGGGGCCGGTTTGGGACTTCAACCTCGCCTTCGGCAACGCCAATTATTGTGGCGGCGGTGCCAACCGGGGTTGGGGCTACAACTTCGGCATCAACTGCCCCAGCGATTTCTGGCAACTCCCCTTCTGGTGGGACCGCCTGCGGGAAGACCCCGATTTCATCGAGTTACTCGGAGACCGGTGGAATGAACTCCGCGCTGCGGAGTTCTCCGACGAACGCCTGAACGCCACCATCGACTCCTTCGTAGTGGCCATGGACGATGCCCCCGCAAGAAATTTCGAGCGCTGGCCCGTGATTGGCGAACGGGTGTGGCCAAACGAATTCGTGGGTGAATCCTACGAGGCAGAAATAGATTACCTGAAAAACTGGATCCAGGGCCGGGTCAGCTGGATGGACCAAACCATCTGGTCGCTTACCCCTACGCGTACACCGGACACCCCAACCCCAGGACTGTCCATCCAACCCAACCCTACCGACGGCCGAATCCGCATCCTCTCCGAAATTAGCGGGGAGTTGTTCGACGTCCGTGTCTACGACACTTTCGGCCGATTGATGTTCAGCAACGACCGCCTGCCGGAGGGTATAAGTATTGATTTAAGCCCCTTCCCAGCAGGGATCTACCTCCTGCAGGCCAGGAAGGAAGGTGGACAGATCGTTACGGGGAAGGTGGTTCGTAGATAGTGGGTAGTGCTGTCGCACGTTTCTGCTCGCTTCGCTCGTACGAACAAAGTACGTTGAAAAAATAGTAGCCATACGAACGAAATCAGCATCCCCCTGCGGTAGCACTACCTACCTATCCACTACTTACTAAAAAGCGCTCCGCGCTTCTATTCCTCCTCCGTTCGTCCCGGCTCCAGCCAAAAATTATTAACGCCCTCACCGGCGATCAACCGAATGGAGCGCGCATTAAGCAACTCTAAAAGGCCCAGAAAAGTAACAATGGCGTGAATTCGGGTTTTACAGACGCCGAATATGTCGGTAAAGCTGGGACGTGGCTTTCCGAACTGGACGGCGCCGATCATATCCATGATCCGTACCTGCTGCTCTTCCACCGTATAACTAAACTGAGCGATCTCATGAATGGCCGGTCGGTTATTGTCCTCCTCCATGCGGGTGAGCATCCGTTCGTACGCCTTGAGGAGTTTAAATAAGGTGACACTTTCCAGCTCTACGTCGACCAACGCACGGGTAGCAATCTGGGCGAGTTCAGCGGTGATGTTGCCCCGGTAATTCCGCATATTCCGGGTGGTCTCCAGTTCGCGCAGTTCGGCCAAAACAGACTTATACCGCTTGTATTCCAGCAATCTGGCGACAAGTTCTTCCCGGGGATCAATTTCGTTGCCTTCTTCATCCACCGGTTTGCGGGGGATCAGCATTTTGGCCTTGATGCGGCAAAGGGTGGCGGCTACGAGGACGAATTCGCTGGCCAGGTCAATGTCCATCTGCTCGGCCTGCCGCATGTAGGCCAAAAAGTCATTGGTAACCTCGGAAATCGGGATATCGTAAATGTCCAGTTCATCCCTTTCAATGAAGAAGAGGAGCAAGTCGAACGGGCCCTCGAATTGGGGGAGCTTGATGGTATAGCTGGACATGAGCGCGAAGATAGGTTAGGGGGGATAATTTTTAGGCGCGGACGCAGGATGCAGGGTGAGTTACCGAGTTCGTGAGTCACTGAGTTGCTACCGCAAATACCGTTCGCTGCGCTGCGCTTGCTCACCCGAGGCGAATGAGCGTAGCGAAATGAGTGGTAACGGCGGAGCAACTCAGTGACTCAGCCCTTCACCAACTCACTCTGCACCCGCGCGCCGTCGCCCGAAAAAGCCCCGCCGAAAATACCACCACCCAAAATACCAACTTACCTTTGCGGCGCATGAAATTTCAACTCCACCACACCGACACCAAAACCTCCGCTCGCGCCGGTACCGTTACCACCGATCACGGCGAAATTCCAACACCGATCTTCATGCCCGTGGGTACGATTGGGACGGTTAAAGGTGTCCACCAGCAAGAGCTGAAAGAGCAGGTAAAAGCTAAAATCATCCTCGGCAACACCTACCACCTCTACCTCCGGCCGGGGATGGAAACGATGGAAGCTGCCGGTGGCCTGCATAAATTCATGAACTGGGACGGCCCGATTCTGACCGACAGCGGTGGTTACCAGGTGTTCAGCCTCGCCCACCGGCGCAAGATCACCGAAGAGGGCGCCACTTTTGCCAGCCACATCGATGGCTCGCGGCACCTGTTCAGCCCCGAAAGCAGCCTCGGCATCCAGCGGAGCATCGGTGCCGACATCGTGATGGCCTTCGACGAATGCCCACCCTACCCTTCTGATCGGAAATACGCCGAGAACAGCATGCACCTGACCCACCGCTGGCTCGAGCGTTGCGTGCAATTCATGAAGGACTCCGCTTCCAAATACGGCCACTCCCAGGCGCTGTTCCCCATCGTCCAGGGCAGCAGCTACGATGACCTGCGGACCAAGTCCTGCGAGTTCATCGCCAGCCAGGACCAGCCGGGCAACGCCATCGGCGGCCTCTCCGTCGGCGAACCCATTGAAGACATGTACCGCATCAGTCAGCTCTGCTGCGACATCCTCCCAAAGGAAAAACCCCGCTACCTGATGGGCGTCGGTACCCCCGCCAACATCATCGAGTGCATCAGCCGGGGGGTGGATATGTTCGACTGCGTTCTCCCCAGCCGCAATGGCCGACACGGTGTGCTGTACACCCGTGATGGCATCATCAACATCAAAAACGCGCGTTGGCGCAACGACTTCTCCCTCATCGATGCGCGGCCGGATGGCGCGCCCACTTCGCAGGCCCACACCAAGGCTTATTTGCACCACTTGTTTCGGGTGAATGAGTTACTGGGGCCGCAAATTGCTACGCTGCATAATTTGGCGTTTTACCTGGCGCTGGTTAGGGAGGCTCGGGAGCGTATTATGCTGGGGGATTTTGGGGTTTGGAAGGCAGGAGTTTTGGCGGGGGTGGTGCGGAAGTTGTAGGGGATAACAAGCAGGCCATGCCTTAACACTCATTTCTAAAGATCAAAGCTTCAAATTAACACAACGATGAGTGAAGGATTATTTGCCAAAACTTATTTTGAAGTACTGGGCCATTATTCTTATCAAATGACCCACGCTTATGCCCAAAAAGAGGGTAGCCTTATAGGTCATTTAGCTACATGTATCAGAATTCTATCCATCCTTGGGGTATTAGGATATGTCAACGAATTCAGGTACGGTACTTCAATGTACAAGTTAATTATTTCGAGATCGTCCAAATACGGATTAAGAACTGATCAGCCGAGAATTCGGTTCGAAACCACCCCCTCCAAGACTGTCCTTATTAAATTTATTGATCCCTCCGCCGAATCGGTTGAGACTATTGAGTGCGGGCTAGAATATCTACATAAAGAGGTAACACTGTTTGAGAAATTACTAAGTTTTGAGATAGATTAAAAATATTAGGACACCTTCGCGTTTCAGTAGAAACTCATCACAAATCAATCATGAAGAAAGTAGAAAAGGTGCTAGTCGTTATAGTAATTATCGCATATGTTACTTTTATTCTGTTCAGGAAGAACAATCAAAACTCGTTTTCTAGTTGCATTATTACCAAAAGCAATAAGTCTCACACAAAAAGCTATGTAAAATACTTGTATCGCATTGACAATACAACTTACGAAGGAAGCATAAGAGGGATAAATCGCCAGGCCGAAGTAGGAGACAAATTCATAATTACCTATGATAGTCTGAACCCTAACAACCATTGTCCGATTTTCAACATGAGATACTTTAGCGAAAAGCAAATTGACAGCTTGTCAAGAACGTCTAGTCCTCAGACAGCCGGTAGTCTTTGGCGGTTCAATCCGAATAATTCTGATATAGTTCAAGTGGACTAAACCTCTTTAATAAACAAGATCGCGCGCGGGAAAAAGTTATCAAATTTGCAATTTGTTTATTTAATTCATAAACAAATGCTTATCTTTGGTCAGCAAGAATAGAACATGCCGCTAAAGAACAGGAAGTCAGGTGAAACGCTAAAATCCTCGATTGATAAAGTCGTCAAGTCAGATTATAAGTGGATAAAGAAATCTCCAAATTTTAAGTTTGACTGGAAAGTAGAATCTGAGAATGAAGTCTACAAGATATTCCTACTTGATTCAGAAGATGAGATAATAGGTCTTATGTCTTTGATTGATCATCCAGAAGAGTATCGAATCCATCTTAATTTGATCGAGACCTCTGGAGACCAAAGAGGTAAAGCAAAGACGATTGAGAACATAGCTGGTTGTTTACTTGCCTTTGGTTGCCAAGTTGCCTTTAACAGAGGGTACTATGGCTTTTTATCTTTACAACCTAAAACGGAACTGATCGATTTATACGAAGGAAAGTATGGGTTCCGCCAGTTTGGACGTTTGTTAGCTGTTGAAGGAGCGTCAGCAAAATTTCTAATTCAAAATTACTTGTTCGATGAAGAAGCGTGAAGAAGTATACAAAGAGCTGAAGAAAAAGTACACTGATGAAGAATTGGCAGATTCTTACATCTTCAGTGTGGAATCATCCAAAGAAGAACAGCAGGAAATAAGAGAAGAATTTCTTAAGCTAAGATTTGAAAGACTTAAGTCAATGTCTGATGAAGAGCTGATTTCTCTAGATTTGTTTGCCTTCAAATTGCGTCTCAAAAAATATTTTGAAACCGACAAGTATGATAATGCCTTCTCCTTTTCAAGTCAGTTAAAGAAATACCTCAAGATAACCAGAAGGAGTAACGCAGATGTTGCACGTAATCTAGGCATTCATAAAACAAAGTTAAGTCGATTGATCAATCAAAGGGAAAGCCCCAACATTGACTTGATGTACAGACTAGAGACTCATAGCAGTAAAGAAATCCCTGCTTTTTATTGGTGGAGAATATTCTCAAAAGAGTTGGAATTCAAAATCAAAACTGATCATGAGAAGATGCTACATGAAGCGAACAAGGTTGAAAATCCGCTAAAATTAAGCGCTTAGCGAAAACCCGTATCCTCCAATGCCAACAAAAAGAATCCTCTTCACCGGCGGCTCCGGCAAAGCCGGAAAACACGTCATCCCCTACCTCCTGGAGCAAGGTCATCGTGTGCTGAACGTAGATCTGGTGCCGCTGGACCATCCCGGTGTAGACAACCTGATCGCTGACATCACCGACTCCGGGCAGATGTTCAACGCCATGAGTGCGTACGCCGGGTTCGACGAGTTGGAACCGGGAACCGGCGTCCCCAAATTCGATGCCGTAGTGCATTTTGCTGCCGTTCCCAGGATTTTGCTCCAACCAGACAACGAAACCTTTCGGGTCAATACCATCGGCACCTACAACGTGATTGAGGCAGCCGTTAAACTGGGCATCAGGAAGATCATAATTGCTTCGTCAGAAACTACCTACGGCATCTGTTTTTCGGATGGCAAAACCAATCCCAACTCTTTGACGCTGGAAGAAGATTACGACGTTGACCCCATGGACAGCTATGGCCTGTCGAAAGTGGTGAACGAGAAGACGGCCCGCAGTTTTCAGCGGCGGTCGGGGGCAGACATTTATGCCTTGCGGATCGGCAACGTGATTGAGCCGCATGAGTACGCAGAGTTATTTCCGCATTACTTCAAGCACCCTGAAGTGCGCCGCAGAAATGCCTTTTGCTACATCGATGCGCGGGATTTGGGGCAAATCGTCGACCTGTGCCTGCAAAAAGATGGCCTCGGCTATCAGGTCTTCAATGCCGGCAACGACCACAACGGGGCGATCATCCCCAGCAAAGAATTGGCGGAACGGTTCTTTCCCGGGGTACCGATTACGCGTGAGCTGGGCGAGCACGAAGCGCTGTACTCCAACCGGAAGATCCTGGAGGTGCTGGGGTTTAAGGAACAACACAACTGGCGGAAGTACGTGACGGGGGAATGATGGTTTGTTTCGCGGGCCTATAACAACGTTTATAAAGGCATTAACGCAGCAGCTGAACATTACCGGAGCGCTCTACCAGGTTCTGGCCGTCGAAGTACCACAACTGGAAAACGTACGGGCCGGCATTTGCCGGCTGTCTGTCTGGTCCGTAGCCGTCCCAGCCGGTTCTGCCGTCCCCTTCGTAAACCAATCCGCCCCAGCGATTAAAGACCCTCAGCTCCAGGTTCTCCACGAGGCTACAATTATCCATGCCGGGAAAAGCGCCAAAGCGATCGTTGACCCCGTCCTCATTCGGGGAAAAAGCGTTGGGTACGTATACTTTGCAGCAGCTTTCCCCCACAACATTTACGGTCGTAGTGGCCTCAAAGCAGCCATTGGACGTCAGCAACGTAAATTGCCCGGGAGCGGAAAAAATCCGCGTTGTCCCGGCGAAACCATCCTCCCATACGAGGCTGGTTTCGTTGTCGACATCAGGGACAAAACGTACACTATCTCCCAGGCAGAACGCCAGGTTTTCGACCTGCTCCACCAGTGAATCCGGAGAAGCCGTCATCACGTTAAAAGTGGCCGTATCCGCCCCGCAGCGGTTACTGGTCGATACGCTATAGGCACCTGGAGTATCAACCGTTATTTGATTATCCGTTACCCCGGTATTCCAGGCATAAGCCGTACGGGGATAGGGCGTTGCGGTTAGTTGGAGGCTACCGGGCAGACAGATCGTGGTATCGAAACCCGGAGACAGCCTTGGTACTGGAGGCGCTGTCTCTACGTTGAAAGTATAAAACCTGATCTCCGTAACCCCGCAGGCTGGTACCGTGACGCGTACCTGGTGCGGCCCATTTAGGGCCGTTACGTCCGGAGCGGAATAAGTAACGGCGGATAGCGCTTCTGCGATACTGAAGGGATCAGTACTGTTAAGTCGGGAGTACTGCACACGGCGGTCATTCTGGAAGATGGGAGGCACTATACCGAAGCTATCCGGCAGGGAAAGCCGACCGGGATCGTTGGGGTCGGTCAGTTCAACGATCAGACCTGGCAGGTTACCATCTGGCGGAAATACCTGGCCATCGGCCAGGAAGTTCACGCTCAGCACGTCTTCGTTACAGGGAACTATAGTGTTGATGGTTTCGGGACGCACAAAATCACAACCCCACGCCAACCGGTCGACGGGCAAACGGTCAAAGGAGCCGACTACGAGGCTTCGGGAACTGACGAAAGTGGTAATGCCATCATCTTCAGCCCCAACACTGATGGGGAGGACCTCACTGGCCACCTCTGTTGACTGGCAGGCATCCGGGCCAAAACTCAGGTCGCTGTCCAGGCTGATCAGCCGCATATCCGTTCTTCGCTCGAAAGAACAACTACTCATCCTTCCTGCAAGCAAATATCCTGCTCCGTTCTCCCTCCTCAAAATCCGTTGTATGCCAGAGAATTGCCCCGTTCCGAAAATACGACTATCGAGGACTTCCAAGTCCGACCCGAGTCGTATGAATTTTGTCTCTCCAATTCCATTATCTACGACCATCAGCAGTGTCCCGTCGGGTTCCAGGAGGACATCTCCAAAACTCGAAAATATGCTCTCATGATAGGAGATCCGAGTGCCAAGCAGCTCTCCGGTGGTAGTTAGCTTGAGGATGACCGCACCCGATTCCCCAGAGGTCGTAAAGACATCACGGGTGATAAAGATGGCTCCTTCAGCATTAACGAGCAGACGAGTTTTAGCACGCGAAAATAGCCGGGCGTCCATGATCTGATAGCGCTTACTCCAGATAACCTCTCCGGTCGCGTCAATTTTAAGCGTAAACAGTTCAAATTGGTCAGTCCCTACGATACATTCACCGGAGATGACTTGGCCTCCTTCGCCGTCGTTCACGATATCGGTCACTTGAAAGTTCCGGGCACCGGGGATATCGAATCCACTTTGGTAGACGATGTTCCCCAACCGGTCAAACCTAATAATGACTCCCGGTCCGCCAAAAGAAGTAGTGGAAGTTCCGGCAATAATGATGTCTTCGTTTTCCGCGACGACCATATCGTCCATTGACCAATTCTCCGGTGGGCGTCCCCCGCTATTAATGGCAGAAAGTGCTCCGTTCGTGTCTGCCTCGTAAACCGTCCACGCTTTATCTCCGGTAGCGTCCCTTTGTCCTACCAAACAATAGAAACCACCACCTGGCCGGGGGGCCAGGGCCCTAACGTCTGTTTCGGGTACGTCTAGAAAATCGGCTTCCAGAATTGGCTCTCCGGCAGCATCGAGTCTCATAATAACCGCTCTTTCGCGGGACATCAGCCCCAGGTCTTCATCCACGATTACTCCGGCCATTATGGTTTCACCGGTCGGCAGCAATATTGCTTCACGGTAATCTTCCGATTGCCCCAGATCATAGTCCTTTACGAAAACCGTTTGTGCGTTCACTGCCCCCCAAATGAGGAAGCACCAAAAAATGGTCAGTACTTTCATTACGCTGGTTAATAGGTATTTAACAAAATATCGTGGGTGTAACTCAAAATATTGTCTTTAGGTTTACCCATATCAAAAAGGCCCCAATCCCCCGCGAAGGAAATTGAGGCCTAAAACAACATAACGTAAATCTTAGTAGCTGAGTTAGCGAGTTGCTGAGTTACTGAGTTGCTACCACTCATTTCGCTACGCTCATTCGCCTTGGGTGAGCAAGCGTAGCGCCGCGAACGGTACTTGTGGCAGCTAACTCAGCCACTCACCAACTCAACGACTCACCCCCTCGGTTAAGTTGCAGTTCTTACCTTAGACCCACGATGAAGAAAAAAGTGATCATCCCCGTCCGCCCCCCGTTGCGCGACTACCTGCGCAAGCATCGCCGGGAGCTAAAATTGCCACTGCAATACGAAGACCTGGACCGCTTCTCTCAAAGCGTCGACCTGCTTAACCACGCAGGTCAGGACACGCTATGGCAAACAATCTATTACGACGAACATGAGCGTGATTTCATTATGAAAGGCCTGTGCCAGATCTATGCCATGCTGAATATGGGGGGAGATTTCAGTGCCCTGGAACACCTCGAAGTAGCCAGGATAGACTATTGCCTCTTTGGCAATACCCGGCCCTTCCGCATCCGGATCATCAACCGGCTAAACGATAATTACGATCACTTCTACGTTAAAAAATCAGACGCCAACCGCGTTTATGGCCTGGAACTGGAGGAGCTCCTCAGTCCCGAAAAAGTTCGTTATCTCATTGATGGCCCCACCCTGATCGAGGAACACATCGCCGGAATTCCGGGAGACGATTTTTTCACTTCTAAACTAGAGGATACAACCTTCAACCAGATCAGGATGGCAAAAGAATTCGTCAAATTCAACGAGCGTTGTTTCGTCCGCCTGCTGGGCGACATGCGTGCCTACAATTACGTGATCAATATTACGCCCGATATCGAAGGCAGCCAATTCCGGTTCCGCGCCATTGACTTCGATCAGCAATGCTACGAAGGCAAAAAATCATTCTACCTGCCGCAGTACTTCAAGGAGAATAACCCCATCGTATTCCTCGGCATTGAGCATATGGATGCGAAAGCCGTGCGCCAGTATCAGCTTGAAGAACGCACCCTCATTGGTAATAGAATCAAGGTGGGTAACCGCCGGGTCCGTGACCTCCTCAAAATCATTTCTGAAGACGTTGTCTCCTCCCCGGAGAAAACCAGGCAGTTACGGGAGGAACTCAACGAACACCACGGGACCACCAGGTTTAGCAAATGCGAGCGAATGGGAGAGATATTACAGGCGCATTTGCGACTGGCTTTGGAGAAGGAATTCCATCAGAGTTTGGGATGATTGGACTATTGGTCATATTGGTCTGTTGGTACCAATAGACAAATAGCTACCCAACCAACTCCATCCACTCCATTTCCTTCTCCTCAATCTGTTCGTTCAGCTCGTTCAGTTCACGGCCGAGGTCAGCGATCTTCTCCGGGTTCATACCCGTTGGGTCCAAAAACTGTTTGTTGATTTTGGCCTTAGCCTCTTCCAGCTTTTTAAGTTGGCCTTCTATCCGGCGGATGGCCTTGCGTTGTTCCTGAGAAATTTGTTCCTGAGGCTCTTCTTTTTTTGGCGCGGCCGCAGGTGCCCTGGACGTTTGTTCAGCAAGGACCGCCTTCTCCTCCGCCAGTTCAATTTTTCGTTGTTCGCGGTACTCCGTGTACAAACCATTCCAGTCCCGGAGGTTACCGTTCTCTTCAAAAATGAAGAGGTGTTGGCAGATCTTGTCCAGGAAGAACCGGTCGTGAGACACGATAAGCACACAGCCGGGGAAGTCCATCAGAAATTCCTCCAATACGTTGAGCGTCATGATGTCGAGATCGTTCGTCGGCTCATCAAGGATGAGGAAGTTGGGGTTCTTCATCAAAATGGTCAGCAGGTACAGGCGGCGTTTTTCGCCGCCGCTTAGCTGGCTGACGTACACCTGCTGCTGCTTGGAATTGAACATAAACCGTTCAAGCAGCCCCCGGGCCGTTAGCTTTAAACCCTTTGCCAGCGGAATAAATTCGGCAATTTCACGAATGACCTCGATCACCCGCTTGTCGTTGTCCAGTTTGATGCCGTCCTGGGTGTAGTAGCCGAAGTGTGTGTTAGTACCGTGGACGACCTTCCCCGTATCCGGTTCCAACTCCTTAGTCAGCATATGAAGTAAGGTAGACTTACCAGCGCCGTTTTTACCAACAATACCGGCTCGTTCCCCTTTCTGAAATTTATAGCTGAAGCCCCGGACCAACTCCTTCTCTCCGTAGGATTTACCGATGTTGTGTGCTTCCAGGATCTTCCCTCCCAGCCGCTGGCCCTTAATCTCGATCGTGAGTTCTTCTTCCTGGCGGAAACCGCCAACTTTCCCCTTAAGGTCGTCATAAGCACTCATACGACTCTTGGCCTTCGTACCCCGCCCGCTGGGCATCCGACGGACCCATTCAAGTTCCTTCTTCAGCCGTTTTTTGTCCTTTGCGAGTTCTGCCGATTCGGTTTCTTCCCGCATCGCTTTCTTCTCCAGAAATTCAGAGTAGTTGCCAGTATAGTGGTAGATGTCTCCGCCGTCCAGTTCGATGATTCGGTTACAGACCCGTTCAAGGAAGTAACGATCGTGCGTTACCATCAGCAGGGTCAGGTTGGTACTCTGAAGCCATTCTTCCAGCCATTCGATCATGTCGAGGTCGAGGTGGTTGGTCGGCTCATCCATGATGATGAGGTCTGGCTCATCAATGATGAGCTTGGCCAGGGCAACGCGTTTGCGCTGTCCGCCGGATAGCGTGCTCACCTTCTGGTCGAAGTTTTCGATATTGAGCTTAAAGAGGACTTCTTTGATGCGGGCTTCGATGTCCCATGCCTGCAGCTCGTCCATCTTGCTGAGGGCAGCTGCGAGACGGTTGGGGTTATCGGTTCGGCTGAGGGCTTCCTCGTAGTCGCGCACGGCGCGAACCATATCGTTGTCAGAATCGAAGACGGCGTCCATCACCGAGGCGTTTTCGCCGAAGTCGGGGTCCTGCGACAAATAAGCCATCCGCGCCTCTTTGTGGACGTAGAGCTTCGAACCCAACCCTTCCGGCAGGTCGATGCCTGCGGCAACGCGCAGCAGGGTTGATTTCCCGGTGCCGTTCTTAGCCACCAGGGCCACCTTGGTGTTCTTCGCCACCTGCAGGCTTACCTTGTCAAAAAGGACTTTTTCGCCGTAGATTTTGGAAACGTCGGTGAGTTCTAGGTAGACCACAGTTGGTAATTTGGTTCGTTGATAATTTGGTGCATTGGGCTACCGCAAGGAGGATGCCCGCTTCGCTCGTTTTTTATCGGCGGCGAAGATACAACGAGGGTTTTTGGCACAGACGTAAGGTCGAGGACTTGTAGTCCGAGTCCTCGCCTCTCACCTCATCACCCTTCGTACCGCCTCCAGTGTCATCCCGTACACCAGGTGGCCGAGGTACTCGTTGACGGCGTAGCTGCGAGGTTCCACCTCCGTCGGATAAGGTTCCAATTTCAGACCGGGCACGACGGAGCCGTGGGTCCCTGCCCAAAAAGCAGTACCGAACATCAGCCCGAAGCCGGCGGTCATTTCCGGCACTTCCTCCGCCAGCGCACCGTAAAGCACTCCTGTTCCAACACCGAAGGCGACGTGGATGGCGGTTTCGGCCGCAGTAATTTCCTCGTCCGTCAGCGCACCCCGGCCGGCTTGTTGGCTGATCCGGTTGGCGAGGATTGCCGGCGGTGTGGGGGTCTCTTTGTCGCGAACGGGGAAGTGCTCTTCCCACATGGTCTTGGCGGCAGTGGCGGCTACGCCGGCCAGCAGGCCAGCAAAAAGGGTTTTGGGCAGGTTAGAGGGAATCATGACTTTTTCAGATAAAAGCATAGACGAGGGTCAGTTGTTCACCTTGCCCCGCTACGAATCCTTTGCACCTGCGGCCGCGCCCTACTGATGCTTCTTCCAGTACTGGGCACGAATCTCTTAAAAATCAATCGGCACAATACGTCCATTGTCTACTATGAACACCCGGTAGCGAACCGTGTCAATTTGTTCCAAATGTTCGGGAAGAAAGGCAAAAGGATAGGCCACCACCTGCTCACACATAAACATCGACTGGACATATTTATCATCAGAAAAAATCAATGGACGCTTGGTGAAACTTGTTGATAGTTCACAGAATTGCTGCCTTTCGACCTGCCATTCTTGTACACTCATCCGGTCTTCAAACAACTTTATCCGTTCGATACCGTAACGAACAGGAAGCAGCAAAATCGCGCCCATCGCTACCGATACAAAAAATCTTTTCACTCCATTGGCCCGACACCAAAACTGAAACAGCTCTTCAAGTGCAAGTCCCATCAGTATAAAAAGGGCGGGGTAGGCAATGAGCATATAGCCCTTCATTTTCGTGGCGGCAAAAGAGAAAAATAGCAGTGGGATTAGTATCCAGACAAAAAGTATCCCAAGTTTAGCGGAGCGTTGTTCATAATAGCGGACCCCAATCAAAATAAAAACCAACAATAAAGTTTCTCCCAGCACCATCCGCAGGCTATCCATATAATACCATACAGGCCCTTCGTGGCCTTCAATTGCCTTAGTCAGGTGCAGCCGATTGTAGGCATATTCAATGCTGGAAACTTCCGGATAATGAGTAGAAATAAATAGCTGCCAAGGCATAAAGACTAAAAGTGCCACTATAAAAGCAAAGCTCACTTTCTTCACTACTCCGACCAAAGGCTCGTTATTGTGCAGCAAAAAATACCCAATAACGGGCAAAACCAGTAAGCCAGTCAACCACTTTGTTAAGATCGCCAACCCACAAAAAATGCCTGTGAAAAGCAAAAAATGTCCTTGCTTACTTTTTTGATAGATCAGACCAAACAGTATGGAACATTCGACCAGAGCAATAAAAATCGCATCTACATGATCCGTTGAAATTCGCCCACTGGCAATTTCCATTACTAAGCCATTAGAGCCATGGAAAAAAGCGGCTACTAATGCCACTCGTTTACTGAACAACAGGCAGCCGATCCGGTAGGTACAAAAAACGGCTAAAAGGGTAAATATCAATGACGGTAGCCTGACGGCATAGGCTGAAGCACCAAATAGTTTCAGGCTCAATGCCATGCACCAAAGCGCAAATGGTTGCTTGTGCAGCCATACATGCCCTAATGACCAGTTGTGCGGGTCCGCTACTAAAACGGGATCGCTAAAAAGAATTGGCTTCCACCAGTTTTGCCCGATATTTTTACTCACCAAAGCGTGGTAGCGCTCATCCCAGTCGTGCAAGCCGCTGTCAGCAGACATATAGACAAGGATAACAGCCGCAAGTAGCAAAATTGGCCAGAAGCTTCGATCTTGCTGGTCTTTAACATACCCCTGACGAATGCTCCAAAGGCACCAGGCTAAAAGCAAAAGTATCGTAATGCTCGCTACGGGGTTATATAACATTGAAGTGTATGATGGTTCAGGCAATGTGACCTACTTATACATCCCACTCAACTCCAGTTCCTCCGCCACGGCATCCGGCACCAGGTACTTCACACCGTATCCCGCTTTAATGGACTGCCGGATGTAGGTAGCTGACAGGTGCATCAGCGGGGCGTCATGGAGGGTGATCCGGGGGTGATCGGCCAGTTCTCCAGCCGGGTGGCCCGGCCGGTTATAGACGTGGATATCGTAATCCCGGAGCAATATATCCGAGTTTTTCCACTTCGGCAAAGTCGGCAGGTTATCCCCACCCATGATGAGGCTGAACTCGCGGTCCGGATACTTGTCCCGCAAAACTGCCAGCGTATCAATGGTATAAGAGGGTTTGGGCATGTCGAACTCAACATTACTGGCCCGCAGCCCCGGTGTATCGCCAATGGCCAGTTTCACCAGGGCCAGACGGTCGTGATCGCGAGCCAGGCTCCCCGCCTTTTTAAAGGGGTTTTGTGGACTAACGACCAGCCATACTTCGTCAAGTTCCGTCCTGGTCACCATATAATTGGCAATGATCATGTGCCCGATATGGACCGGGTTGAAAGAGCCGAAAAAGAGGCCTGTTTTGCGCTTTGACATGATAGGGAGTCTGGTTGGTAGGGCACCCAATTTACTTACCCCACTTCAATATATACACCTCGAAGGAGTTCGTAACGCGATTCTTCGCACGCTACTCAACGTCTCCGATGAGAAATCGTTTTACTAACACCTTAGCGGTTTTTCAGGCAGGCATCGAGACAGACGTATTGGCGGATGATGCGCGCTAGCCTAGGGTCTAATTGCGAATCTGCTAAGGTTTCAGTGAATGCTCCGTCAAAACGCCGAGGTAAACACATAATCCCGGACAATGAAGAACCCTTCGTCTCCCTGCTGCTGGTACAGTGGCATTAGGAGGTAACCATCCGCCGGCACGGCAATATCTCCGTTATTATCCTTAGCAATAATGTCTCCTTTTGTAACGGGATGGAAATTCCGGTAGCCGGTGTTCATCCGGAAACCGTCACTTCCGTCATGTGAAACATGGTGGACATAGACGAGCTCCGTCAGACGCGGCAGGTTGTTGGCGCTTTGGCGCAGCCGATCATCATGATAGGTATTGACATCCTCTTCCCTGACGCAGCCGAGCGCACGGAGTAAATTAACGGTTGCAGCCAGGCTGAGGTCAACCGAGACCGGATCATCATGGCTCCCGGCCTCAAAGGACACGGCCCGGACGGGCAGGTTGGTGGGAAAGTGGTCCCCCCGAAAATAATGGAGAGTTGTCCCCTGCAAACCACTGAGCATACCCTTGATGACCGGAACGGCCATTTCCGCAGCCAGAGAAAGGCTGGGCGCGTCGTCTCCGGTGATGGCGAAAATCCCACCGGAGGCAGTAGTGGTATGTAAATCCAGTAAAACAAGCTCACTCAAGGGCGCTTCTTCCACGGCTGTTTCAATCGCGGCCAGTAGTTCATGAAGTTCGCGGTCTTCGGAGGTAATGATCATTTCAGGACCGCCATCCAGTGGTCGCCAAATACGATTGAGGTCAGTGTCAATAAATCGTTTTCCTACGGCCAGCGCTTCCAGGTTACCACGCAGGGCCAGGAGATCGCCTTTAAAGTTGAAGCCAGGATTGATCCTCGGTTCATCCTCCAGCATATCAAACAATCGCTCCAGCGCAAGTACGCCCGCCGGCTCATTACCGTGAATGCCACCAATGGCCACCACTAATGGCCCTGCTTCGGCGCCCCGGTAATGACCAATTATTCGTTCTGATTCCGCAATTTTTTTCATGGGTTAAAAATAGAATTTCAACGCGACCAACTGGGCCACGAACCCAACAATGTAACCTGAATATACCTGAACGGTGTCATGTGCGCCAAGCGCCAAACGAGCAGTTCCCACCATGCCTGCCAATAAGACGCCCGTAAGTAACATCAACCCAAGTCCTACGGTCATTCCTCCAATAGTAATACCGTTGGCACCAAAAAGCCCCATTGTTATCATCAGCATTCCCACCAGGCCTCCCATTCCAACCGTATGCAAACTGATCTTGTCCATTACGTTAATGACAAATGCTCCCGCCAAAGCAATGACCACCCCCAATAAGAAGGCGGAAAAAATTGTCGGCACGTCATTACTCTGACTCAAGTTATAATAGACCCAAAAATAGAGGACCATCACCAGCAGCAATGGCCCTATCCTTTCCGTTTTCTCGGCCATCATAACGCTACCGACCATGTTGAGGGCTACCATCAGTAAGATTGATATCATCGGAATTACTGCGGTATACAAAACCATCATCACCAGGGTCAGGACGGCACGTTCGTTACCAAAATCATTAGAACCGAACAGAAAAGGGTTCACCACCATCAGTAACACATACATGTAGGTGGGGATCAGCAAGGGGTGAAAAAGTCCGCTCAGGGCTAAAGCCCACCATTTCTTAGGTGGTGCCGGGACAGTCAGCTCGGTCATTGGATTATCCATGCCGCAAAGATAGAGTCAGGGAATCAAACAGTCCCATAGTCAGGGAGACAGATAGTCAACCTGTTGTCACCTGATTGTTTGACTCCCTGACTTTTTGACTTTTTTCCGGCGCGATCGCAGGTGCAAACAAAAAATTAAAAAGCAGCGAAGGGGATCGTTGAATTCCTATTCTTCCAGTTTAAACGTAGTCCGTCGGTTTTTTGCCCGCCCTTCTTCGGTATCGTTGGGAGCTACTGGTTTGCTCTCCCCGTAGCCGGTGGTGGTGATTCTGTTTTCGTCGATCCCCTGTTCGATGAGGTAAGATTTCACGGAGGCTGCCCGCCCTTCGCTCAGTTGTAAGTTGGTGGCATCGCCGCCGACATCATCGGTGTGTCCCCCGATCTCTACTCGAAGTGCATCAACCTTGGTCAACAATTCGGCCAGCCGGTCGAGTTCATCAAAGGAGACCGGTAACAGAGTAGTACTGCCGCTTTCAAAAAGGACGTTCTTGAAGGCCGTCGAGCCATCAGCTTCGGTTCCGCCCGTAGCTACGGCTTCGGCAATCGGTTCCAGAGCGATCTCGAGTTGATAAGGATCCGTTTGGGTGAAGCCTTCCGCAAGGGAAAAGCGTTTGGAGTAGAACAGGTAACCGGGCTCATCCACCGTCAAAGCATAGTCTTTGCCGGCGGGAAGTACGGTGAGAAAATAGCCATCCCCTCCCGTACGACGGATCGTTGCGGGAGCAGATTGATCCGTCGGGCGCAAGCGGACGGTCGCAGCCAGGCGCTTACCAGTTTTTGCGTCCGTTATCCGGGCCTCTGCGTAAGTGGCCGATGCTGGCCGGAGTTCTTCTGGCAAATCGAATTGATAAATGTCAACGTCAATTTTGCCCGTTTCCGGGTCTCGAAGACCTTTGCTGAAGTACGCGGTGCTTCCGCCCAGTGCAACGAAGAGGTTCGTTTCATCTCCGGCAGTATTGATGGGGTAGCCAAGATTGAGCGGCTTCCCCCAGGCATTGTCTGGTTGTAATTCTGCGCGGAACAAATCATCTCCTCCTAAGCCTGGGTGNCCACTACTGGTAAAAAACAGGGTCTTTCCATCAGCCGCCCAAAAAGGGTACTGGTCCCTACCCAGCGTGTTGATGGTCGCACCGAGGTTTACTGGTGCCGACCAACTACCATTGGGCAATCTTCCGCTGACGTAGAGATCGGTGTTCCCCCGCCCACCGGGGCGGTTGCTGCTGAAAAACAACAGCTGCCCGTCGGCCGATATGCTGGGCTGCGCCTCGTAATCCCGGGTGTTGATGGTTGGCCCGAGATTTTGGGCTCGCGTCCAGCCGACTTCCTCTTTTTCGGCAAAGTAGAGGTCGCAGCTGCCCGCCCCGTCGGGGCGGTTGCAAACCGTGAACACCAGATAAGTGCCATCTGCGGTAATCGTTTGAGCCCCTTCGTTGAACTCCGTATTTACCCCATCCAGTGGTTGGGCGACGGACCAGCTGCCGTCCTCCTGGCGTTCACTCAGGTAAAAGTCTTCCTGATTTCCATCTACCCTACGGGTTAGGATCATTCGTTTACCGTCAACACTGAGGTTAGGGAAGTATTCCAGGTGTTCCTTCGTATTAATTCCTCCTGGCACCGGAACCGGCGCAAAGGGGACAGGTCTTTCCGCCAATGCTTTGGCGACACGCGCTTTTTCCACCAGCTCACCTGCCTTTTCCAGCCGCTCCGGCCGGGTACTACCGGATAAGGAAGTCTGATAGGCCTGATAAGCCATAATGGCTTCGTCAAATTGCCCATCCTTCATTAATATATCTCCCAGTTCCTTCTGCGCCCGCCCCTGATCTTCAGGGCTAAAACTCATTCCTTTCCGTAGATCACTAATGGCAGCGGTTAGTTTCCCAGCACCGTCGTTACTCATGGCCCGGAGATAGTACAAATCGGTCATTGCCGGGTTCCGGTCAATTAAACCGTTGAGCATTTGAGTGGCCTGTTCAAACTTCCCCAGATTGAGCTCCGAGCGGGCTTCGGCGAGTACCTTCTGCTCTTTTTTCTTTAGCGAAGCCGTACCAGAATTACCAGGTTGAGCAATAGCGCAACCAGCATAGGCGACAAGTAAAATCAGGTATAGAGTTGTTCGAAGAAAGGACACCGGCATCATTTTGTTGTAGTCAAAATAACGCAGGTAGTCTATAGTATGTTATGAGACGCCCACCTGGGCTGTCTTCAGCGCTTCTTTGGCCTCCGGAATTTCTTTGGCGGCCAATTTGAATTTGGCGATGGCCTTGTCCATACTTCGTCCATTCTGGTAAGCCAGACCCATTTCATAGTGGATTTGAGCTTCGGAAGGTGCTTTTTCGTCTGCAGCGGCCTTGAGTGCTTTTTCAAAGGCAATGATCGCATCACTGTTGCGACCAACTTTGACCAATAACTTGCCGAAAGTATTGTTTACCCGGCGATCATAGCGATCCAGGCTGGCAATCCGCTGCTTACGCTTACTGAACATGTTGAAGACCCTTAGCGCATCGGCTGGCCGGCCTAGTTTCAGGTAGGCATCTCCCAGGGCAACCTGTGCCATCCAGTAAATTGCCTGATGGGGAATACTGTTTTTCGTTACTGCGTCAAAGTCAGAAGCAGCCTTCTCCCATTCTTCCTTACGCTGGTAAGCGATGCCGCGACCATAATGGCTCTCCGGCATGGAGGGGTTAATTTTGAGGCTCTTATCGTAGTCATATATGGCATCCTCCACATTACCGAGCCGCAGGTTAACAAAGCCACGACGCTCATAAGCCTGGGCATGGCGGGCAAAACGCCCCACCACCTTCGTCATCATGTCCAATGCTTCCTGCTCTTTGTCCTCCTGGCTCACTAATTGACGGCCGCGGTTAAACAGCTGAACGGTTGTCCGATCACTATGGGGTTCGAGTACGTGATGGTCCATAATGTTCCCGGCAGATAAACGCCATAAGTTCAGGCTACCCGCCATACTGAAAGAAACGACCCGTTCCAGCAGGTTGAGTGTATTCAGCCAGTGGCGTTCAGAACCAATAACAACGGTACGGGGAACGTCCAGGGTCAACTCTTCTTCTTTAAAGAAGCCCTCGGGTTTAAGTAGGATGTCATTTTTGTAATAATGCTCCATTCGGTGGTTGTACTGCTCCAACACCTGGTTGAAGACTCGCTCCGATCCGAATTCCAATTGTCCCGCAATAATAATTCTGTACTCTGACATAACCCTGATGTGCTTTGTTCCCTGCCTGTAAAAATATTTGGGCCAACCACATACGTATACTTCCGACCAGCAAGGCCCACAAATCAAGTGTGGTGTGTGATCGAAAAGACCTTTGCTCGGTTAACCGAACGTTGATCCTTGAAACATATAAAGTGGTGGTATCGCCCTAATGCCTGCTAATTCAACTACTTAGAACAATAGCAGGAGTACAAAAGTGCAGCTTTTCTCACCATTCTCAAAGTAATAGAAGGAATAATTTGCGCTAGGAGCTCAATTAGTCCAATTCGCGGCAAAACTCTTTCTCGATACTCCTTTTGGTGCTTGATTTCGCAGAACAAGAGGACTCAAGCACCCACATTCAAAATATTTCCCTAAAACTTATTGAACGGTTGGAGAAAGTAATCTGCCCGACTTCTCCGGAGGCGCAGGAAACAAGGTGGGTAAATACAAAGAAGGCTGCTCCCCTTTTCAGGAGAACAGCCTTCTCGATACCTTTCCTTGCGGAAGGGAGCGGTAACTAATTTATTTTAGTTGACCTTGATCATCCGGGTTGGCTCGGAAGCAACCGGAATGACAACGCGGTTTTCGCGGAGGGTTTCACCGACGGGGCGTTGTTCGCCGAAGCCGATCATGCTCAGCTTGGTTGGGGAAGCACCTTTGTCGACAGAGTACTTCTGGGCAGAGTCCGCACGACGCTCAGAGAGGCCCTGGTTGTACTCATCAGAAGCACGACGGTCAGCGTGGCCTTCGTAGCGGATGCTGAATTCAGATGCTCCAGGCAGTGCGAGGAAGCGATCGATTTCTTCAATGATCATCCGATCCGGGCGGTTGAGGCTGCTAACGTCAGTTGGGAAGTAAATACGATCAATCGAGATAGTACCACGGAGGCTGTCTACACTGATGTACTCAAATTCTTCTCCAGCAATCAGTTCACTGTAACGGGTAACCCGTTCAGGAAGTGTTTCGGCACGATCCTTCGGTTCAGGACAACCGTTGCGGGAAGCAACACCTGCAACATCGGGACATTCGTCTTCTTTGTCGATGATACCGTCACCATCGCGGTCCGGACAGCCACCATTGGCAGCGGTACCTGGCTCAGCAGGGCAATCATCGTCGCCATCGGCAATGCCGTCACCGTCACCATCGGGACAACCCATCAGGGCAGCAACACCGGCTTCGTCGGGACACTTGTCATCTTTGTCGGCAACACCGTCACCATCGCGGTCAGGGCAACCCATCAGGGCAGCTTCACCAGCTTCGGTTGGGCAGGCATCGTCCTTATCCGGAACACCATCACCGTCACCATCAGGGCAACCTTTAAGGTTGGCAAGGCCAGCAACTTCCGGGCAATCGTCATCTTTGTCGGCAACACCGTCACCGTCAGTATCAGGACAACCCATAGTGGAGATAGGACCAGCTTCGGTAGGACAGGCATCTTCTTCGTCGTAAATACCATCCTTATCCGTATCAGGCTTGCCGAATCCGGTAGCGAAAGTCAGGCCCAACATCGTGTAGGCATCATCTTTGTCTGGGTTACCAGATTGGCTTACACCATCGATGAGGTCAGCACCAGTCATGCGGTAGCTTACGTCGAGGCCAAGGGAAGACTTAGGAGAGAGGTAGTACTTAAGACCACCACCGATGGGAAATACAACACCACCGTTGTCGTCACCCTGGGCAGCAATATCTGCGGTAACACCAGCATTGTTTCTGCCGTTGTAGTCCGTAGTAACATCGCCCCAGATGCCATAAGCGGCGCCTACACCGATATACGGAGAAAGCGTTTTCTTAAAGACACCGTCCTGAAAGCGCTTTGCTGCAAAAGGTTCGAATTCCAGTACAAGGCCTGGCTCAATGACTGATGCTTCGGAAGAGAAGCCACGAGCGGCGTTGTCTCCGTCGGCGTCATCACTGTTCAAACCACCGTACATAATATGCGCGCGGAGTGCAAACATTCCGCCCAAGCGACGGCGAACCATTATGCCAGCACTGAAACTTGGCTCGTTCAGAAGAATAATATCGTTTTCGATCATGTCACCTCCAAGTGAAGAGGTGCCAAGTTGAAAGCCAAATTCCCAGGGAAATTGGGTCTTTTGGCTGTAGAGTGAGATGCAGGTAAACATCGCCACAACAAGGAGTAAGTGCTTTAGCATTTTGCTGAGTTTGACGTAAGTTGAAAGTATTATGAGGTTCCGGTTTTATTGATCCGGTGTTTCTTTAAATGAATCGTGTTTTCGTTCCTTTTGTTCGAACGAATCTGTAACAGTCTACAATTTTAGTGGTTTACATCGGAAAAGTGATAATATCGAAGAGGAACATTGCGTTTTTAGGCCTTTTTTTTTCAAATATGACCTTTTACGCCATTATTTCATACGATGAAACCTCAACAAGTGGTTTTGGTGGCCCTCATCATATAGTTCGAGGATAAGTGCTCCCTGGCGGCCAGCTGGAACTGGAAAGAGAATTTTCACGGGATTATGGACGTATCCGTTATCTCCAAAGAGAGATAATTGGTGCCGTAATTTTGGTGGCAATCGAAACTGCCGCAATTCTTCCGCATCCCGGGGTAAAGGTAACTCTCCGTACCCCTGTTCTTCAAGAAAAGCTTTAACCATTTCAAAGCTGCGTTCGAGACGACCAGCAGCAAAGATGACCCGGTAGCAATAGCCATCCGCCGAGCTCCCCCCTTCCACAACTTCTCCCGCAGTGGGGAAGTTGTACCTTATACCCTTCTTATTACTGGTAGAGGCTATTTCCGCCCCCTTCGATATCATGGCAACTTCTGATTCGGGTGAAGCCCGTCCACTCCCACCAAAGTTGGCAATGAATACGGGACGTCTGCCAAGTTTCGGCAAAGACTGAATATTCATTTTGTTATTTTAAATCAAAAATACAACAATTTTACGTAAGTGCTGAATCAATCACCTCTTCATGAAGTAGTTTCTTTTCAAGTAGCCGCTTCCACCATCGGGCCACATGGATTGCTTACCCTACCCCATCTGATCAGAATGTTGCAGGAAGCAGCTATGCAAAACACTGTTCGCCTTAATATTTCCAGTCCCCAAATGATGGAACAGTATGGCTGTTCCTGGGTCTTACGACGGCAGCGGATAAACTGTGACCGGTGGCCGAAGCTGGGGGAAGAACTCACCGTCCTGACCGCCCCTTCCGGATTTGAACGCCAACTCCAGACCTTTCGGGATTTCCACCTTCGTGATCAAGCGGGAATTACCATCATTACTGCCACCACTCAGTGGCTATTCATGGATGTCTCCACCCGGCGCCTACGACCGATACCACCCGCCATTGCTGATTTAAGGCATCACCTTGCACCTGCGGCCGCGCACCTTGATCGACCTGATGGAAAAGTACCACCCCCCAGCAAACCGACATTAGCGCGTGCCGCAAAAATTGCCTTCTATCAACTGGACTTCAACGATCACCTCACCAATCCCGTATTCCCCGAATTAATGCTGGAGCCACTGGGGCATGATTTTCTAAGGAACCACCTTCCGGTAAAAGCAGATATTATGTTCCAGCGGGAGGCTCTCTACGGCGACCAGGTAGAAGCCGTGGCTGGCCCCGAAGCTAAAGCGCTTCACTTCGGGCATGCACTCCTTCGGGGAGATGATCAACTGGCCACCATGCAAACGTCGTGGCGGCAGATATGATTCATCCCGAACGCTGCCGAATAATCAGCGAAGCAAAGTTCGGGTGACGCCTGTTTGCCTGGTAAATTCTGGTCTAAAGGTCTCTGGCACTGAAGAAGTAATCCAGCGTTTCCTTCTTAGCATCACCGCTTTTATAGCCGGCAGTAAAGTATTTCACGCGTTGCTCAGAAGTCCCGTGCGTAAAGCTATCAGGTACTACATAACCCTGGCTTTGCTTCTGAATGGCATCGTCTCCAATGGCCGAAGCCGCGACGAGTGCTTCACGGATATCTCCATCTTCCAAAAGATCAGAATACTGGTCGGCGTAGTGTGCCCAAACACCAGCCAGGTAATCTGCCTGTAACTCGAGGCGAACGGAGGCCGCATTGGCCTGTGATTCGCTGCCACGTTGCCGTACCTGACTTACTTGTTGGCTGTAACCCAATTGGTTCTGAATATGGTGCGCTACTTCGTGTGCTACGACGTAAGCGAGGGCAAAGTCACCTGGAGCCCGAAAGCGTTGACGCAGCAGATCGGCAAACTGCAGGTCGATGTACACCTTTTGGTCGGCCGGACAATAAAAAGGTCCGGTTGCTGCACTGGCGAAGCCACAAGCTGACCGGTCCTGTCCTTCAAAGACAACCAACACTGGCTCTTTGTACTGACGGTTATAGAGCTGCGGGAAAAGTTGCCCCCATATTTTTTCGTTGTCGCGCAGCGTCTTTGAAACAATCTGAAATTCTTCCGTATCCTGTTCCAGGTCCTGGGCAGGTGCTGATGTTTGTGGAGAAGGTGCAGCCGTTCCACTTGACGCACCAAGATATTCTGAGGGGTCGCCGCCCATCAGCATTACGATGATTACGATAATGAGGGTGCCCAGGCCGAAGCCGCCCGCAGTTTTGGTACGGCCGCTCATACCACCGCGATTACCGCGCCGGTCGTCAATATTCTTACTGCCTTCTTTTCCTTCGAGTTTCATTGGAGTAGTTTTATTGTTGTTGCAAGATTCAGGTTGCAGGTTGCAGGTTGCAAGAAAAGCAAAGTTACTGGTATAGCGGGAAAATTGCTCCGTATCCATAACAATTGCCTCTCCTAATGTGATGTGATCTATTTGCCCTGCTTGTCTTGCTGCGCGAATACCCTACGGAGTAATTCTGAGGTCCGGGCACTAACATTTTGCCGGATATTCTCTTCCTCCAGGGCGACCTTCGAGAAGAGTCCTTCGAGCGCCCTTTCGGTAACGTGGTCGGCCAGGTTTGTATTCACTGGCTGGCGGGTCAGGGGGAAATCGTTATACACTTTGGCGGCGTCGGCCCATATTTTCTGTGCATCGAACTTATCAAGCGATGTAGAGATTACCGGGTTGAACTCGTTGTACAGGTCGGAGTAGGTTGTACGTTGCAGGTAGGTAGTTGCAGCGTTGTTATCACCTTTAAGTATACCCATAGCATCCTGAATGGTCATCTGCTTGATGGCCTGTACGAAAATTGGGCCCGCCGTTTTAGCTGCGTCTTCCGCTCCTTGGTTGATTTTCTTGATAATGACCTGCTCCAGGTCGCTGAAACCAGGGATTCCCTTGAGTTTATCGGTAACCTTTAGTACTTCTTCAGGCAAGAGAATGCGGTAAGCCACGTCGTTGAAGTATCCGCCATCGGCGGAGAGCTCGTTGGCACCACGCTGGGCACCCAGGCGCAGCGCTTCTTTCAGGCCGTTGCCGATGTCGTCGGAAGTAAGGCCACCGTTGAGGACGGTATTAAGCGTTTGGTTGATCTGCTGGCTGGTACAGCCAAAGAACAGAAAAGGGAGGGTAAAAAGAAGAAGCTTGCGCATATCGTTACAACGGTTGGTTTGAAGTACTAACGTATAAGACGTACGATTGCTCATTTTAGTAACACCGCAGGTGTTAAAGACTAGTTATCCCTCAGGTCATCGAAGTTAAAATCCCCCATGTCGATGTCACCCAGGTCGCCTAAGTTCAAGTCGTCAAAATCCAGGCCATCAAAATCTTCGTCGTATTCTTCATCGTCAAAATCTTCGTCGTATTCTTCGTCAGCGTCGGGAATATCGTAGTCCCCACCCTCTTCATCAAAGCCATCGTCTTCGTAGTAGTCGTCTTCGTCATCATCGTATTCGTCAGCGAAAGCCGGCTCATCAAAAGTCGGTGGTGGTGTTTTCTTGGGTAATCCAGAAAGCCCTCCACCGCTAAAACCGCCACCACTAAAGCCCCCGCCGCCAAAGTCACCACCTCCGCCACCAAATGCGCCTCCATCGTCGAAGCGCGGAGCCGGGTCCTCAAAGGTGTCTTGCCGCGAGGAGGATGCCCCACGATAACCTCCACCGCCTGCACTTCCCAGGTTGACTTCCACCACGGCGGCGCCAACCTTTCCACCGAGTGGCGGATTTAGTTTTCGTAAGCGGAGTTTTACCGAGCTTACACTATCAAACTGGTTCATGATCCGGTTTCCCATTCGGTAGGCCAGGGCTTCCAGTAATTGCGTAGGCTTTTTCATTTCCGCCTGCAATAGATAATAGATCGTGGCATAATTGACGGTACCGCCCAAATCGTCGTTCTGGGCCGCACCGGTAATGGTGGCCTCAACTTCCACGTCGATGCTGAACTCATTCCCCATGAGGTGCTCCTCCTCAAAGAAGCCATGGGGCGCGAATATCCGTACGTCTTCCAGTCCGATTTTGGCCGTCATGGGTGCAAGATAGTCAGGTAGTCAGGTAGTCAGGTAGTCTTATAGTCAAATAGTCAGGTAGCCCAAAGGAACTAAGTGAATAGGCGCAATTCGAATTTCACCGCTTAAAGGCGGATGCCAAAACTAGCGCCAGCGAGCATCGTTTCAGCTCGCAGAACGTTGTCCCCTAGCCTAAGCAACAATTAGTTCTCACAGAAGAGGCACCGTAGTTCGGAGGTAGGGAAACAGCCATTGCTTACATCTTCGCCAACAACTTCTCCGCCTGTTGCTGCATCGGGTGGGTAGTATCGCTGGCAATTTTTGAAAGCGTATTCCTGGCCTCAGAAACTTTATGCTGTCCCAAAAAGGCGAGGCCCTTGTAATAGTCCGCTTCCTTAGCTAAAGGAAAGTCAGAAATTTGCGTTAGCGGAATAAATACGGAGGAAGCCTCCGCAAATTTTTCTTGGGCCAGCAGCGCCTGACCCAGGTAGAATTTGTTGACGTTGGTTGTGGCCAGGGCGGCAAGTTTCACCTCCGCAGCGGCAAAGCTGCCGGCATCATAGTCGGCAAAAGCCGCAGCCTCCGCGGAGAGGCCTCCATCTCCCCGTACAGTGCCGGTGGTAATGTTTTGATATGGCTCGAAGCTTTCCATGGCGAGGAGTTCCGCATCGAAGCCGCCGGTATTGTTCATGGCCCACCAACCTACGGCCAGGACCAGCAATAAGGCTGCGGCGTAGGCGAATAATTTCATACTGCCATTACTGCGGCGGGATTTTATCGTTACCACCTTAGCTTGCTTCTCCGGGTTTGAAGAGGCCGTAGTTGTGTCTGGTGCTGCGGCCGAAAGGTTACTCTCCAGCTTTTGCAGGCGTGTCTTCAGCGCCCGGTCTTCAGCAAGTTCAATGGCAGCTAAGGCCAGTTCGGTCTCAGCCAGCTCATTACTCAGCTCGGTGTTGCGGGTTACTTCTTCTTCAAACTCAAGACGTTCCTCACGGCCGGCTCGGCCAAGCAAGTAGTCGTCAATACGATTCTGGCGGTTATCCTTATTCATGCTTCCCGAATTTTTTTCTTTACGACTGGGGGGTCAAAATCTGTTTTAGTTTATCGAGGCACCGCATCTTCTTGATACGTGTAGCCCCTGGAGAGCTTAGATTAAGGGCGTTTTGGATACTTTCTATTGGGTAATGATGGTAATAAAAGAGGGTAAGTAACTCCTTGCAGACATCACCCATTTTACCGAGTGCAGATGCCAGCATGGCCTTACGATGGTCGTCTTCAAACCGGTTGAGGAGGCTCAGGTCCAGCTCATCGGCGGGGTCGTTGCCCAAACCAATCCCGGCATCAGGATCAGAGGGCACCTCGCGATGACGCTGCTGGTTCTTGCGGTACACCAACCGTTTGCCAATGGCAAAAAGATAGGTGCGGATCCCGCAAGTGAGATCCGTAAGTCGGCCGCTGACTATGTTTTTATAAAAGGCGATCACAGCATCCTGGAAACAGTCGGCTGCATCAGCTTCGGTGGCGTAGAGTTGTCGCTGTGCGTAGGTCAAAAAGGCAGCCCTATGGTCCTGGTACAGTTGGTCCAGGAGCTCATGGCGGCCTCCTTTAATCGCTTCGAACAATGCTGCGTCGTTGGTTGATTTGTCCTGCACTTGAGTGTCTGAGTTGAGTGTCTTCACTCAAATGTAGCGATTTCGTCGACCAATTTGTTATACCACCGTTGTGGCTTATGTTTCTTTATAACTTTAGTTCCCCCACTGTTACAGAAAGATTAAATTTTTTCTCTATTGTTTTTCAGCTCCGCTGCTTCCTTCGGAGGTGGGCGCGGCCGCAGGATGCAAAGACAGGTTGTTTAAGCGCATGGTATAACACCGTTATTTACCGGATACTCTGGATAAAATCAAAGGTTCACTACCCGTAAGACGGACTTTTCCCTTTCGTTCCTTCGACGCTCAAGGGAAAAGAATCCGTTGGACGGGCGGTTCGACCTTCCGACAAAAGTTTGTCTGATTGCTAAGGCGCCAATACCTGCTATGATAATATCGAAGCAATAATCGCCCCAAACTGCTTCACCCCCGTCGCCATGAGTACCTCCGGAAAATCGTACTCGGCATGGTGCAAAGCCGGGCAATCTTTCCCGGCACCTAACCCAAACATAGCTACCCGGTGATTACGGGACAACCAACCAAAGTCCTCCCCGAACCGGAAAGGCGTTGCTTGCTCCGTAACGGAAAAACCATTTGCTCTCGCAGCCGACAGTACCAGTTCCCGGCAGTAATCATCGTTGACGGTAGCGGGAAAATATTCAAGCCAGTTGATCGACCAACTTAACCGATGATTAGAGGCAATGTTTTCAACGATACCTTCCAGGTTCGTCTTCAAGCGGCCCATTTCGGCTTCCGTCCAGGTTCGGATGGTGTAGTGCATTTCGCCGGTACCTGGGGAGATACCGTAGGCTTTCTGGCCCATGGCAAGGTGCACGGGTGTCAATATTGCAAAATCTTCCCTTTGGGGGTCAGCAATGTTGCACCTGGCAAATTGGTCAATCAGCGCCGCCGTTGCCAGGGCAGGATTGATCCCGTTTTCGGGTTCGGAAGCATGACTTTCTTTCCCTTTCAAAAAAATAGTGAAGCTTTGGACCGTCGGGGAAAAAAGCCTCGGGGTGAGGATAATTTCGTGCAACGGCGCCCCGGGAATGTTGTGAAGGGCGAAGACGTAGTCTGGCGCCAGGGCGAGAAACCGGTCGTCGCACAGGGCGGCCTCGGCCCCTTTGCCCGTTTCTTCAGCCGACTGGAAAAACAGGACCACCCGACCGGCGCTAAAGGATTGTTTCCTTAGCCAGAGGGTCAGGCCGGCCACGATGCCCATGTGTCCGTCGTGTCCACACTTGTGCGACACCCCTTCGGTGCGGGAGCGGTGCTCAAAAGTATTGGGCTCCTGGATCGGCAGTGCGTCTAACTCGCAACGGATCATTACCGTAGGCCCGGTTGCCGGATAATCATAGACGAAGGCCAGGCCGTGGCCGCCAATTCCGGTGATCAATTCAGTAGGCGGGTGATGGTCGGAAATAAAGGCAACAATTCGTTGGGCGGTCTCTCTTTCTTCCCCCGACAGTTCCGGATACTGGTGGAGATCTTTACGGAGATGTTGGAGTTCGGGGTACATGTAAGGTTTTTTGGATGAGGTTTTAGGCACTCAGGCCTTCTAGTACATTGTAACGTAAATACATGAACATAGCTACTGGCAGCTTTCAAGGATGGTTTATCCCTTAGGGCGGGTGGGCTTTACCCAAGAAATCTCGGGGCACAGCCCACCCGCCCTGAATGTAAAAAAGTGCTATGCTTTTTAACTACATAACTTACGTTCATAGTTTAGTAGAAAAAGGTGGTAAAAGTAAAGAGGTTTCAATGGGCTTTCCTCCCTTGCTCCTTTTCACCTTTCCACTGTACCTGCGGCCGCGCCCTAAACCAATTTCATTTGCAACCTACCAGAAAGTCCGAACGTTAGTACCTTTGCAGTCCTTTAATGTTATGGTGAAAATTGCAGACATAGAACTAGGAGAATTTCCACTCCTGCTTGCGCCGATGGAAGACGTCAGCGACCCACCCTTCCGCGCCCTGTGCAAGGAACAGGGTTGCGATATGATGTACACCGAATTCATCAGCGTGGAAGGCCTGATTCGTGACGCTACGAAGAGCGTCGAGAAATTGGATATCTACGACTACGAGCGGCCAATCGGCATCCAGATCTTTGGTGCCAACATGGAGAGTATGGTGAAAGCCGCCGACATTGTGGAGGCGGCAAAGCCAGAGGTCCTCGACATCAATTTCGGTTGTCCCGTCAAAAAAGTAACCTGTAAAGGCGCTGGTGCAGGAATCCTTCAGGACATACCAAAGATGGTTGAACTGACCAAGGCCATTGTCGACCGCACCAACCTGCCGGTCACCGTCAAAACCCGACTGGGTTGGGATGATAACACCAAGTATATCGAGGAAGTAGCCGAACGCCTCCAGGACGTAGGCATCAAGGCCCTGTCTATCCACGGCCGCACCCGCAAGCAGATGTATAAAGGAGAAGCCGACTGGACACTCATCGGTGCCATCAAAGACAATCCACGCATCAGCATTCCAATCTTCGGCAACGGCGACATCGACTCTCCACAAAAAGCCGAGGCCTACCGCAACCGCTACGGCGTAGACGGTATCATGATCGGCCGGGCCGCCATCGGTAACCCGTGGATCTTCCGTGAAATCAAGCACTACTTCGCCACCGGCGAATTACTCCCGCCACCTAATATCGACGAGCGCGTAGACGCTGCCCGCGACCACCTGCGCCGCAGCATCGACTGGAAAGGCGCCAAACTTGGCATCCTGGAAATGCGCCGCCATTACACCAACTATTTCCGCGGCCTGCCCGGCGTGAAGGAGTACCGCAAGACGCTGGTCTCCGAGTTCGAGCCGGACACTTTGTATGCTACACTAGAAGAGATGCGGACGGTGTACGAAGGAGCTGAAGTGATGATGTGACCAAGTTGTCAAAGTTATCGGGTTATCAGGTTGTCCGGTTCTCGGTTAATCTGAATACAGATCGAACATTCTGATTGAGCTTTTGCGTTTTAGTTAATGACCAAACCATTAACCATGCCCATTCTTCAGGATAACCCATACGAAACGCTAACCGCCGCGATAGAAAAGTTACGAAAAGAAGGTTACGTACACGATTTCAACCAGCACGAAAACCACCTCGAGTGTAAAAAGCTGGAGAAAAACTTCCAACCGGAAAACTTCACCATCACCCATACCTATCGATTTGAAGGCATGAGCAGCGCCGGAGATAACTCCGTACTGTACGCAATTGAGGCGAAGGACGGCACTAAGGGTATGTTAGTGGATGCATACGGCGTGTATGCCGACTCCCTCAGCCCGGAGATGATCGAGAAATTCCGGGTGGAGTATAAGAAGCCGGGGAAGGTTTAAAACAATTCCTGCGATTCCACCAAAGGAAATACCGCTTAAAACGAAAGAAGCCCGGAGCTGCAAGTGCAGTCCGGGCTTCTTTACTGAGGTCGGTAGCGGATTTGAACCGCTGTAGCAGGTTTTGCAGACCTGAGCCTAGCCACTCGGCCAACCGACCAATTCGGGAACGCAAAAGTAGGTCAGTTAAGACCGTTGCGCCAAACTTTATGGCGCTTTTTTACGTGGTAAAAGAGTAACGCCGTGATTGTCAGGGAAGTTGCACAAAGTTTAATCTTGCCTGAGCAGATTGACCGTGCCCGATCGGTTCCGATATTGACCTTCCCCTACGGTATAGAGCAGTTGGTACATGTAGGGTCCGGTCGGTAATGGTTGCACCTGGTTGGTCCCGTCCCAAAAATCAAGTGGGTCCTGCGTTTCGTGGATGAGGCTGCCCCAACGATCCCAAACCTTAAAGTGAAACCCTTCCAGTGGCGGTGGAGAAGAAAAGAGAGGCCCGAATTCGTCATTTATGCCGTCGCCATTGGGGCTGAAGGCGGTAGGCACATAGAGTTCCGGCATGGGCGTCACGCAAGCTTCGTTGGAGCTAAAAACGAAATTATCCGTTGGGTCTGCTCCGGCAGGGCGGAAGCGGGCACGAATTTTATAACAAGCCTCGACGCCATTTGAAGCGAAAAAATTATCAACGTAACTCAGGTCCGACAAGTCACTGACGACCAGAGTTAGAACCCCGCCCGCCTCCGACCGGAAAACATCGTAGGTAATGGTCCCGTCAAGACCGTTGACCAGCGGCGTCCAGGACAACTGGTTGTTTCCTGGTGCAAATTCCCGGGCCTGTAGTATTACTGGTACTACTTCATTCGTATTAACCTCCCGGTCACAAGCATCCGTGAGCCGAAAGCGAAAGGTTTCCCCCGTAGCCAGAGCATCGGCGAGTGGCGGAAAAGTCAGTTGGCCACCGGTGCCAAAAACGGGCGTTGGTAAGGGAGCGCCTTCCAGCACGCCGCCGATCCGGCTAACGAGTAACTGTGCGTCCGTAGGGGTGGGCTGCACTATATCATCAGCGTACTGAAAAAGTACGTTCCCTGTCTCGTCAATTTCCACACCATAGAGCGGGAAATCACGCAGGGGTTGGGTAATCATCACCGATTGGCAGAAGGTGACGGAGCGGGCACGACCTAAGTTATTTGCCAGAACGGCTTCCACGTAAAAACAAAGGTCTTCACCATCGTTGGCGTCCCTGAAGGGGATAGTGGCCGCATTGGGTGGAAAAGTACCGGCCGTGCTGAAAGCGGCACCGTTTACGGAAACAAATAATTCAAGTAAGGTCGTTGGCAGGAAAGACACCAGGTCCGCCACATCAGGTACCAAAGTGATCTCGCTGGTACAGCCAGACCCTCCGGATCCGGTCAGGCCAATAGGAGATACGACGGTTCCCTGTGGACTGTCGTTACCGCACGGATCTATGCCGACGAGACGGAACGAGCGGCCCGCAGGATCGGGGTCACCAGGACCAAAAGTAAAGCGATATTCGGTTGCACCGTAGATCGTATCCAGTGGAACGAATGCGGTGGGGGTTACTTCCAAAACGATATACCCCGTCACTTCGGGAGAGCTGGAATCCAACCAGTCTATCACAATTTCATTACCCTCCACCCCGCTGAACAGGACGACGGGGGTAACGGGAATAAAACTATCGAGTGTATCGCTGTTCATGACCGTTTGCCCCAAACAATCGTAGTTGTAGCGCAGAAAGTAGTACCGTAAGTCTCCGGCAGGGTTTGGGTCACGAAAAGTGACGGCTGCAGGGTCGGTAATACTTGTCAGTAGCGTATACGGCCCGGCCAGGTTACTGGCCCGATAGACCTCCGTAGCCAGGTAGGCCCCGCAGCCATTGACCGGAGGGTTGTTCCAATTCAGAACAACCGCGCCAGCCTCATTCCGGGTGCAGGAAAAGTCTGGTGCCGCAATTTGGGCGCGGACCGCAGGTGCAAACAGCAGGATGAAAAAGCAATAAAGTAAACGCAAGTCGATTTGTTCTGGGATGGGGATAAGAGGGAATACGGTAGTTTAAACGCCAGCGGGGCAAAGACGTTGTGCGAAATGGGGAATTTTACTCGCTACGCGAGTTAGGGGGTAGACGCTGCGCTTGGTAAGGGGTAGTAGTTAGTGCACCGCAGTCGAAAAGTCGCTACGCTCCCTTCTTCTCCGTAGGCGGGCTTCGCCCTTGGTAATAGGTAGTACTCCCGCAAGTTTCTGCTCGCTGCGCTCGTACGGACTAAGTCCAAATAGCCAGGAGTGCACACGAACGAAGTGAACTACCCTACCTTCTACCCACTACCAGCAGCGAAGCTGCGTCTACCGAGACAACGAGCGCAGCGAGTTTTCGCCTATTTGGCCGCAGGCGGTCTATTCCTTATTCGCCAATTGCCCGCAAGCCGCATCAATATCCTTCCCGCGACTACGACGCACCGTCACCATAATTCCCCGATCACGGAGGTAGGTGGCGAAATCGTCGATACGGTGTGCGGTGGATTTACGGAATGGCGCATCATCAATCGGGTTGTACTCGATGATGTTGACCATAGAAGGGACGCGCTTACAAATTTGGTAGAGATTCTCGGCGTCTTCCAGGGTATCATTAAAATCCTGAAAGGTGATGTATTCGTAGCCGATACGTTTTTTGGTCTTAGCGTAGAAGTACTCCAGAGCATCTACCAGCACCTCAAGGTTATTACTTTCGTTGATGGGCATGATCTCGTTGCGCTTCGTATCGTCGGCGGCGTGGAGACTGATGGCCAGGTTGACCTTGGTGTCTTCGTCGGCCAATTTTCTGATCATTTTGGCAATACCGGCGGTGGAAACCGTCAGTCGGCGGGGTGCCATGTGCAAGCCGGTGTGGGAAGTGATCCGGTCGATACTCCCAACTACCTCGTTGAACGCCAGTAATGGTTCTCCCATCCCCATGTACACGATGTTGGTCAGGGGCTTCCCGTAGGTTTCCATACACTGCTCATTGACGAGGAAAACCTGGTCATATATCTCTGCGGCGGTAAGGTTCCGCAGCCGCTTCATCCGACCAGTGGCGCAGAAGGTACAGCTGAGGCTGCAGCCTACCTGACTCGACACACAAACGGTGAAGCGATCATCAGCAACAACCGGAATTAGTACGGATTCGATCATGTGTCCATCGTGCAGCCGAAATCGGCTCTTGATGGTTCCGTCGGAACTTCGCTGCACTTTGTCTTCAGTAACCGCAAGGATGGTGTAGTGCTCCTTAAGCGTATCCCGCAACGGAAGCGAGAGGTTGGTCATCTGATCGAAGTCGCGGGCACCCTTTTGCCACAACCATTCGTATACCTGCTTAGCACGGAACGGCTTCTCCCCCAGCAGGATAAGCTGAGAGGTCAGCTCCTCAGGGGTCAGCGCGCGAATGTCGATCAGGGCATTTGTAGTAGCCATAGTCAGGTTAGAGTGGGAGATAAAATGAATCAAGAGAAAATAGAAGAGAACTTGTTAAGGAACCAGCCTCTTAATCAGCT
The DNA here is from genome assembly GCF_000373105.1 of Neolewinella persica DSM 23188. Taxonomy (GTDB): domain Bacteria; phylum Bacteroidota; class Bacteroidia; order Chitinophagales; family Saprospiraceae; genus Neolewinella; species Neolewinella persica. The sequence goes on from NZ_KB890414.1 coordinate 316,682, forward strand.
CTGAGAATGAACGCTTTAGGACAGGCGTCGGTTTCGGGGCGCAAAGGTACGGCCTTTAGACGTTGTATATTTTTTTACAACTAACCAATATCTAAAACCGTTTCCTCCATCCACCCGTATCTTACGGGCCTCACGAAAAACGTTAATCTCTTGGCGCATAATGGCAACATGGACCCCAACTCCTGGGCACTCTACGAAGAGGCCCTGCGTTACGACAAAGTCGGAGACGTGTACACGGCCGTGAAGCTCCTCAAGAAAGTCACCCGCCTCAGCCCTGACTGGCCGGAAGGCTACGTGGCCCTTGGTCACATTTACCACCAACGTCGGGAATGGAAGCCAGCCTTTCACTACTGGAAAAAATCCGTTGCGCTGGATGCCGACGACCGGGAGGCCTGGTGGCACCTCGGCCTCGCCGCCACCGGCCTTGGCCGCATGCGGGTCGCCGCCACGGTCTGGAATAAATTCGGCTTTGAGAAAACCGACCTTTCCCAACCCCTTTCCTTAGAAGTCAAGGGAGCGGAAGGTTACGAGATCCTCTGGATGCAGCCGTTGGACGCGGCCCGTGGCCGCATTCTCAGCATCCCCCACCCCGGCAGCAACCTCCGTTACCGTGACCTGATGCTGTACAATCGCCGCCTACAAGCGGGCACCAACGTCATCGGCGCCCGCCGCATCGCCGTTTTCCCGTCCCTCGACCGTCTGAAACGCTCCCCTTACCAAACCTTCAGCTGCCTGTTACACACCAGTTCCGCCAAATCCATCGCACAATTGGAAAGTCTGTGCTTCGAGGCTGGGCTCGGCTTCGAAATCTGGAGTAATGCCAGCCACGCCACCCGGCTCCAGAAAAGTAAGGCCAGTGATTCGGAGAAGGATGCCTTTCCTGAATACTATAACGACCTGGTACCAAGACCCGACCACGGTACTGCACTCGTGGCCATCGCTGCCATCCACCCCGCTGAGGTGGAACGAACGCTTAACGACTGGCAGATCATTAGTTTGGCGGGATACTCGGATTTGAGGGGTTACTAGGAACGAGGAGTGAAGCGACCGCCCTTTAACCGTTCCCTAACCAAAGCCCACCGATCTCCGTCCTATCTTTGCAAAATAAACTCCTGCACTTTGTCCAAAGTCCTCTCCATCGGCTTAGTTGCCGTGATAACCCTTTTCTCCATATTTGCCATGACGTCTTATCGCCAGGCAAATAAGGGTGCGTTATTGTTCGGAAAATACTTCGAAGCAGCACCGATGGAAGGCTACGGCACCCAACGGAGCCTGGCCTCCGGGCAACGTGACACCGACGCTTCCATTCTCCGGCAGGGCATTGCTTATCACCAACAAGAGGACTTCGATCTTGCGCTGGTCTCCTTCCGGGCCTATTTGGAAGGTAATCCGGAACCAGACAACGGCCAGGTATTTCTATTAGCAGCTACCGCAGCTATGGCTTCGGGTAATTATGCCGAAGGCGAAGAATACCTGGAGCAGATAGCCAAAGACGATCCCCAATACGGGGCAGCAGCCTCCTGGCATACCGCATTGCTGGAGCTGAGGAAAGAGCATCTGGAAGTGGCAGCAGCTGAGTTTCGCCTGCTAGAACAATCGGGTATGGACCGCTTGTACCCGGTAAAAGCGATTCTGGAAAACTTTTAGGCAACGAGCGTGCCAAACAGCCGAAGACTTCTCCTATTTCAACGTGGCGACCAACGTCAGCATGTCATCCAATCCGTTCACGACCCGCACGCGCGCTTCGCCGGAGAAATCATGCATGCTAGCTTGGTAACCAGACAGCAGCAGGGTCAACTTCGGGCAACCATTCAATACACCAGCTACGTGCCGGTCTACCGGCTCGTGAACGAAAGCGTTAGAAAAAATAGTAAACAGGTAATCGACACGGGTGCAGTTTACAACGTCTACAAGGTCGGAGACGCTGACATCTCCCCCAAGGTAAAGGGTACTGAAGCCGCGCTTTCGCAGCAGGTAATCGACAAACAATAAACTGAGCTCCTGCCGTTCTCCGTCTGGCAGGTAGAGGCCAAATACCTGAGATTCCCGTTGGCGGGTTACCGGTAGCGCATCCGTGGCGGCGATAAGCTTTCGGCGAAGGAGGTTCCCGATGAAGGCCTCCTGAACCGGAGCGACCGAACCGGTGAAGTACAGTACGCCGAGTTTGTCGAGAAAGGGATAAATGACCTCCAGCATTGTTTCTTCAAAGCCGCGTTGCCGGATGTTGGTGTCAATGATGTGACTGAACTTAAATTCGTCCATTTCCACAGCGGAGAGCGTCAGGGCGTCCAGTTGGGTATCGGGGCTGACGTTGATCGAGCTGATCGCCACCACCTTTTTAGAACGTTCTTCGGTGCGCATTTTAGCGATCTGCGAAATTCGCATACCGTTTTTATTCAGCAGGGCGACATTCAATAATTCCCGCAAGTCTTCGTCAAGGTAGTACCTGATATTCGTCGCGGTACGCTTTGGCGTCACGATGTTGTACCGTTGCTCCCAGGCACGCAGCGTTGCGGCCTTGATACCGGTAAGTTTTTCCAGATCACTGATTGAATAGACTGCCAAGGATAGATTTTAACGGTGAAAATGCCGGATTGGGTCAAAAAAAGTAAGAATTTATGCCAGCCGGGGGACTAACGCGAACCTAAGTGAATAGTTCAGGCCATTTGACACAATCGGTTTGTGACCTTTTGGCTATTTTTCGCGGCCCTTATAGTGTTTTGGCGCGAACGCTGGTGCAATGTTAGTATTTTATAGTGCAAAGGTGGGCTTTTTGCCGCCCCGGGCGGCTGAGGCAAAACTTTGCTGCTTAACCGCCGTATCTTGCACCTGCGTCCGCGCCTTCAAAACCCGGCTAATACCCAAACTTATGCTATTACGTTACCGTCTACTTTTTCTGCTGCTCGCCTTCGGCCTGCCCGTTCTCACCGCCCAAACCTGTGATTACCAACTGGTGCTCGAAGACCGTGGGGGCAATGGGTGGAACGGTGGTATCCTCACCTTGCGCATCAACGGCATCGCGGCCTCTCCTTATACCCTGACGCCAGACAACAGCAACGGTAGTCGCCGGAGTTACTACTTCTCCGTTAATGACGAAGACAACATCCAAATCGGTTTTGCTCAGGGCGCCTTCCCCGAAGAGTCCGTCTTCAGTCTGCTCAACAATGCCGATAGCTTGTTGTACACTAATGCTGCCGCCCCCGTTGCGGGAAACAATGTTTTCGCTATTACGGCCAATTGCATAGCGTGTGCTCCCCCGGCCGCCAACAGCATTGAATTTTTTCGCGTACGGGCGACTACCGCCGACCTGAAATTTCGCGGGCTGCCCGCTGCAGAAAATCCGCTGTATCGCATCCAATACCGTGGCGGAAACTATGACCCTTCAATCGATGATGACGGTACGACCATCACTGGTACCAACACCCAGTACCGCATCGAAAACCTTGAATCTGACAGCCTGTACACTTTCTGGATAGATGCCGTTTGCCGTGCCCTCGACGATACCTCCAAAGTACGCGGCCCGTACGTGATCAAAACTCAAAAACGCGTTGATGTGGGCATCACCCAATTAATGGCCCCCGCCACCGGTTGTGACCTGACGAATGAAAACGTGACCATCGGCATCACCAATTTTGGTGGTGAGCCGCAGGCTTTTTTCAACGTTGATTTTGCCATCGATGGCTTTCCTGCCGGTGTAGAAAGACCACAAGATGGTATTTTCACCGGCGTAGTTGGGGTAGACAGCACTGAGTTTTTTACTTTCGACATTCAGGCTTTTCTCGACATCCCTGGCACCTATGAATTCACCATTTGGACCGAACTGGAGGGTGACGAAGATAACAGTAATGATACACTGACCATTTCAGTGACGAATATTCCGCAGATCACTGACTTCCCTTACACCGAAGGCTTTGAGGCTGATAATGGCTTCTGGTACGTCGACCGGCAGGGGCGCGGCGTCTCCAGCTGGGCCTGGGGCAAACCCAATAATGAGCTGATCAACCGTGCTCCACAGGGGCGCAACGCCTGGGTTACCAACCTTACCGGCGATTACAACAACCTCGAAGAGAGCTACCTAGTATCCCCATGTTTTGATCTTTCAGACATGGAGAACGATCCGCTGTTCACCTGCCAGCTTTTCGTGGATACGGAAGCAGGCTTCGACGGCGTCTCGCTGGAAATCACCTCCGATGGAGGAGAGACCTGGCGTACCGTTGAGACCAGCCCGGCTGGCATCAACTGGTACAACGACCTGATGGACCAACGTTGGACCCGCAACGATACCCAGGTTGCCACCGTAGCTCAGTTCCTCGAAGGCGTGGCTGGCGACACCATTCAGCTACGGTTCGCTTTCCGCAGTAATGCTTTTGAAACAGCTGAAGGTATCCTCGTCGACGCCGTCTCGCTTACCGAACGGGCCGACCGTAACCTGGCCGCAGCCCAGGCATTTACCATCAACCCTTCCGTTTGTAGCTCACCGACGGACTCCGTCAGGGTCCGGTTTTCTAATCTCGGGCTAACGTTTGCAGAAGACTTCGACCTCAATTACCGCGTCAATGGCGGTACCGTGATCACCGAAGCATTCCCCGGCAGCGTTCGTCCCGGGCAAAGTACCACCTTCATTTTTGCCACTCCGTTTGACGGAACGCTCGCGGCCGAAAGCCGCATCGAGGTATGGACCTCTCTGACGGACGATGTGGATAACTCCAATGACACCACCGTTTTCTTCCTGCGTACCCGTGAAGACATCCCCTTCTTTGAAGGATTTGCCCGCCCGCTGGTCCCCGCCGGATGGGTGCTGGACGAAGACCTGATGCTGACTGACCTCAGCGGCATGGGCAATTTTTCCATCTACGACAACCTGAACAGTACGGATACCACCTTGCTGTTCCGGACGACAAACTACGGTAACGTTGCCTCTGGCGACAGCCTACGCTTCTCCGTAGTCTTCCGCGAGTTCGACACCGACACGCCTTATACGGATTCTACCCGAATGACCGTTCGCGCCTACATAGATTGTGCTGAAACCAGCGAAACGATCGCCGAACTCACCCTGGCCGGAGACAGTATTGTCGCCATTGACCTGGAGAGCTACGCCGGAAGTTCTCTCCAGTTCGAAGTCTTCATGCAACGGGATTCTGGTGACTTCGACGTCACCTTCGATGATTTCAATATTAAGCGTTGCGCCGACAACCTCGGCCTGATGGTAGACGTCATCGACGTAACCAGTGGCAACGTGAACGACGGCGCCGCTACCGTCATCCCTGGCGGTGGTGTAGCTCCGTTCAATTACAGTTGGCCCGGCGGGCAAACCGCCAATGCCGTTGACAACTTGGTTGCCGGCACCTACACGGTAATGGTTACCGACGCCGTGGGCTGTACCGATGAGGTTACCTTCCGGGTATCCTTCCCGGTTGCGACCACCGACCCGGCCAACCTGCTCACCGACCTACAGGTATTCCCCAATCCTACTTCCGGCCTGCTTGAAGTTAAGCTGGAGTTGCCCGAAGCCAGCACACTCCGCGCTGCTGTTTATGACCTCACGGGTCGCCAGTTGCAGGCATATGATTTCGGTCGTCAGCTCCGCCTGAATGAACAGCTCGACTTCAGCGCCTACCCGGCTGGCATCTACCTGCTGCGGTTACGTACGGCTGATGCTGCACGGACGATACGAGTGGTGCTTCGTTAGTCTGGAGGTCGGGTAATCTTGTAGGCTACCGCACGGGGATGCTCGCTCGCGCTCGTGTGGTAGCCTACAAGACCACAAGACTACCGGACCACAAGACTATTTCCCGGCTCCATCGGGAACATTCCTCCCTCTTCAAACCTTATTGAAGCTATGAAGATTGGTGTTGTTTGTTACCCAACCTATGGAGGTAGTGGCGTTCTGGCCACAGAACTAGGTCTGGGATTGGCCCGGAAAGGACATGAGGTCCATTTTATTACTTATCGCAGGCCCGCGCGCCTCGGCGGTTTTCAGGCTAATGTATTTTACCACGAAGTGGACAGCGGGTCCGATTACCCCCTGTTTGAATTTGCGCCTTACGAAACGGCATTGGCTTCGAAGCTGGTTGACGTAATTGAACACCACGGCATTGATTTACTGCACGTTCATTATGCCGTACCCCATGCATCGGTTGCTTACATGGCACGTAAAATCCTGATCAGCCGCGGAAGGTATGTCCCCTTTGTGACCACACTACACGGCACAGACATTACGCTGGTGGGTACCCACCCGGCCTACGCTCCGACCATCACTTTTGCCATCAACAAATCTGATGGGGTAACGGCAGTTTCCCAATCTCTGCGAAAGGACACGCTTGAAAATTTTGACATTTGTAATCCGATCGAGGTTATTTACAACTTCATCGATTTCAAACGCTTCAAACGTGACAATAAAGATCATTTCAAGGCCGCCATTGCCCCCAACGGAGAACGGATTCTGATTCATGTTTCTAATTTCAGGCCGGTCAAACGCGTCGACGACGTTATTTACATTTTTAAGATCGTCAATGACGAGATCCCGAGCAAGCTCCTGCTTATCGGAGACGGACCAGAACGTAGTCGTTGCGAAGAACTCAGTCGTAAACTCGGCCTGAGCGCCGACATACGTTTCCTTGGTAAGCAGGATGCGGTAGAAGAACTGCTGGCGGTATCTGACCTGTTCCTCCTCCCTTCCGCCAGCGAGAGTTTTGGTTTAGCAGCCCTGGAGGCCATGGCCTGCCAGGTACCGGTCATCAGTAGTAATGTTGGTGGTATTCCCGAAGTTAACATCGATGGGCAAACCGGTTTTCTATCCGGTGTTGGCATGGTTGATAAAATGGCAGAGGATGCACTGACCATTCTAAAGGACGATACCGTACTTGCACGCTTTCGCGCTGCTGCCCTAACGCAGGCGGCGCGTTTCGACATCGAAGAAATTATTCCCAAGTATGAGGCTTACTATCAAAAAGTGATCGACCGAACCATCGTGAAGCCGGAGGAACCAGTATTTGATTGTTAATGGTTTATAAGCTGGATCGGATTACTAATTTCGGTATGAACTGAAGCAAAACATTCCATTGTGAATGTTTAAAATTGGGGGGCGACGAAAGAGCATACACCGAGAAACAAGTGCCAAAAAGACAAAGCGAACGAACAATTGGAGGTGCAGACGAGGTATTATCTACAGTATTACACAATGTTTAGTGTAGATAATTAATAATAAAGCCCCCTGAAATTATGAAATTTCGTATTCTTTCCATTTGCGCGCTCGCCGCTTTTTCTTTTTTCGCTTGTGATGTAGATCAGACCAGTGAAGGTGAAATGCCTTCCGTAGATGTTGACGTTCAAGCCGACCGTGGTTCCTTACCCACTTACGATGTAGAGTGGGCAGACGTTGACGTAACCACCACCACACGTACCATCGAAGTTCCTAAGGTAAGAGTGGTAATGGTAGAAGAAACTGTCGAAGTCCCCGTAGTAGACGTAGATTGGCCCAGTGAACTTGGCGACAAAGAGGAACAAACACTTATGGTAGAAGCTGACGTGAATCAGGAAGCCAATCTTGAAATTCAGGAAGTATACACTACCGGCAATCGCATCATCGTCTTAGCAGAGCTTGAAAAAGCAGGTGAAATGCTTGAAGATGGCGAAGTTATGTCCATAAGCGACCAAGTTGTCGTGAATGCACCCGATCTCGACGTTCGCTATTACATTATTGGTGACCGCCCCGATGGTATTCGTAACAATCGCTTCAAGTATATCAGCAGCCGTAATGACCTGAAGGACATGATGACTAACGGTCGTTCCATTTACATGAAGAAGTAAGCTATCAGGTCTGTTCCTTCTCGAATATGACCGATCACCCTACCTCCGTCAGGCTAGTTGAAGCAAAACCGTTTCAACAGCTTTACGGAGGTTTTTTTGTTTTAATTCCTGTTCTCATTCAGCGCTCGTTTGTTAGCTGCAGCAAGATTCCCTTTTTTGCCTTGCTTTTTTCACCTTCTCTGCACCTGCGGCCGCGCCACCTGACACTTCAATAAAGCAGGCCGCCCCGAAACCCGCACTGGGTTTCGGGGCGGCACTGAACTAATTCGGCGCTTATTTTAGAGCTTATTTTGACTTTCGCTCATGGTCCAAAATTGGCCCTTTTCGGAAAATCTCACCGAAATCTTAATTCGCATCCCACCAAACGGCGGCAGTGATAACATCACCTCCGCTCAGGCGCGAAACAGCCGCATCGTAGTTGGCCTTGTTAGTAAGGTCTTCGCTGATCGGATAACGCATGCGCCGGGGCACTGCATTGGGGCTCTCGCCAGACGTAAGCCCTGGAGAAATATCCGGGAAGCCCGTACGCCGATAGTTCGAGTAAGCCTCGAAACCATCGAAGAGTAAAGCGATCCACTTCTGAGTATTGATAAGTTCCATACCGTCGGTGTCGTTCCAAGCCACGGCATCTTCTGCTAACAAGGCGTCGATGTCTGCGTCCGTGATCTCCGTAGCGCGCGGGTAAAGCGCGAGCTGCTTACAGGCGGCGCGAACACCCGCTTCATAAGCGTCCTGAGCACTGCCAGAAGCCCAACCCCGCATAATCGCTTCAGCCCGGCTGAATTCCGCCTCGGCCACAGAATAGAAGATGATGGGCGAATCGTAAGCCACCATTACACTATGGTTTGGCATGGCGAAGTCGTAGATAGAAGTGATGTCCGCCCCGTTGACTTTACCGATGTATTCGCCCGGGCCTACCGAAGTGTTCACCGAACCATCGCTATTGTACTGCAGGGCCATAACGGCCTCACGTGGGTCATTCGCTGCCTGAAGACGAGTGATCATCTCGTCGCTAAAAGCGAATCCGCCGCCGCCAACACCAAAGTCATTGAAGACCGAACCGATACCACTACTCACGACACCGCCGGGCATGCTACCGTCAAATTGCAATACGGCAGTCTCCGTTAACAGGCCTCCGCTAATGGCTTCGCCTACAACCTGCTGTGCCAGCGAAGGATTAACTTCAGACATACGTAAACCGACACGGAGCAACATGGAGTTACCAAAACGCTTCCAGCTGTCGATGTCACCAGAATAAAACGGATCAAAATTGCCCACATCCGGTCCGTTACCGGCAGAAAGCTGACTGATCGCCTGGCGAAGTTCGGAAACAAAGGAACCATAAATGGCCTCCTGGGTGTCGTAAGACGGTTGCGGGAAATTGCCTCCCTGAAAAGCCTCAGAGTAAGGAATGTCTCCATACATGTCCGTGACACGCTGCATGATGAGGACCTTGAAGATCATAGCCATAGCCTCTACATTCGTGCCCTCTTCAGTATCGATGATGTTCTGAATGTTGCGCATGTAGGTACCATAGGCCTCGTTCCAATAAGCCGAAAGCCAATCTTCGTTGGTGGTATTGTAGTTGTCTGGTGCCCAACTGCCCGAGATTTGCTGCGCCCACTGCGAGGTGTAGATGAGGTTACCCCGCCATGACTCGTAGCGGCTGGAGCCAGCACGGTTAATGGAGTAATTGAGCAAAAATTTCGCATCAAGCGTAGTAGCGGCCTGAGGATCGGTATTAAGTTCACCGAAGTCATTATCGCAAGAAGTGAGTGGCAGCAGCAGGCATAGTAGCAAGACGGCCGGGCCACGCATAAGTTTATGTATTTTATTCATTGTTGTGATTTTACGTTCGTTTTACTTTAGCCAATTTGGGCGGGGACGCAGGTGCAATGGAAGGATCTTGGCCTGGCCAATGCGCCTCGTCCGCCAAATTACTGGTAGATAAACGAGGGTATTTAGAGTTTCACGTTAAGGTTAATGCCAAAAGAGCGTGTGCTTGGGATCGAGCTGTACTCAAATCCGCCGCCGCCGATGTTGTAAACTGCTTCAGGGTCCAGGCCAAGAAAATCAAGGCCGTTCTGTACGAAGAAGAGGTTACGTCCGGTCAGGGAGATGCTCAATTCACGAAGTTGGGTGCCCCCTACCTGTACCTTCGGGAAGGTGTAGCCCAAAGTTGCCTGGCGCAGCTTGATGTAAGAAGCATCAAAGATGTTCTCACTAGCAGCGTTGCTGATGCGGCCGTAGTAGTCGTCAAGTGGTGCGGCCGTAGAATTGGCACCACCACCAGCCGTCACACCAGCACCAACGATCTCAAAGTTGGGGTTATCCCGGCCAACAAGGGTCATTGGGTGGCTACCGTTTCCGATCGAAAACTGGTTGGTAATCGAGAAGATTTCTCCGCCCTGCTTCGTGTCGAAGAGCAAGCCGAGGTTCCAGTTCTTATAACGGATGTTGTTGTTGAGACCACCGTACCAATCGGGCTGGTAATTGCCAAGAATCTCCCGCTCAGGGGCAATCATCGGCAAGCCGGACTCGTCGTGGATAATCTGACCAGCGTCATTGCGCATCAGAACTGTACCGTAGATGCTATTGACCTGGCCGCCTACTTCGGAAAGGAGGTTGGCGTTGAAACGGGCAGACTCACCGCTCAGGTTATCAATACCGTCGGCCAGTGCGACTACTGTATTTACGTTGCTGGCGAAGTTGAAGGTAACGTCCCAACGCAAGTCATTTTTCTTGATTGGGGTCAGGTTAAGGGCCATTTCGACACCGGAGTTTTTGACGTCACCAGCGTTAAGGAAGTAGCGATCAAAGCTGGTAGGCCGTGGAAGGCTGGCCTGGAAGAGCTGATCAACGGTGTTTTGCTGGTAGTAAGTCAGGTCGAGACCAATCCGGTTCCGGAGGAAGCGCAGATCTACACCTACTTCGAAGGACTTCGTAATCGTCGGTTGAAGACCGCTGCCTGGGAAAGTACCGCTGGTTACACGACCCAGAGAAGCCCCGTTGAACGGTACACTCTCAATGGAGAAGGTGGGTAGCAACAAGTAGGGGTCGGGGGCACCGTTGCCAGCCACACCGTAGCTTACACGAAACTTACCGAAGGTGAACGTCTCGTTTTCCATCTTAAAGGCTTCGGAGAACAGGATACTAGCCGAGGCACCACCGTACAGGGCGGAGTTCTGGGAAGCGTCCGGATCAGTAGGATTGGTCAGCGTTGAGTACCAGTCGTTCCGTACCGACAGGTCCAGGAAGAAAACGCCCCGGTAATCAATCAGCGCAGTACCAAACAAACCGTTGGTCTGTAATTCGCTGATGCGGTAGTTTCCGGGGTTACGGACCGCCATGTTGTTGATATTAAACAGGTCGGAGACGATGAAAGTATTACCACTTACGTTGTAGTCGTAGCGACTACGTGGGTTCTGCACACCTCCCAGGTTTACGTTCAGGCTAATGTCTTCGGTAAGTTGAGGGCTGAGGTTCAGAATGATATCGCGGGTATTATCGTTTGTTTCGTAGTTCGTTTGGTCTATCGAACCTTGAACGATGTGCTCAGTACCCGGAGCTTGAGCGTAGAAGTAGTCGAGGTTGGTATAGTCGATGGCATAACGAGCCTGCAGGCTGATCCAGTCATTGAACTCGTAACGACCAAGGGCGTAACCGATGAAGCGCTTCTTATCGTCCCGTTGCTGGTGCTCAAATGGGCCCCAGTATGGGTTAACCGTGAAGGGGTTGTTGGCACTCCATGCTATGGCGCGACCGTCTTCGAAACGACGCTGTTGGAGCATGTCAACAGAAATATTGTTGGGCAACTGGCTGAAAGCTTTACCGGGGTTACTCGGGTTGTCAGACAGGTTGATGCGGTTGGTGGCTTCCTCCTGAATGTAATTGGCCTTCATCTCCAGGGTTAACTTTTCACTTAGCTTGAGAGAGGTCAGTAAGTTTACCGTATAGCGATCGTAGCCTGAGTTAGGAACGATGCCCGTATTGGTGAGGTTGGAGAGCGAAAGACGGGCGTTGACCTTTTCGGTACCACCGCTCATGGCGATGGTGTTCATCCAGGTCTGACCGGTCTCGTAGTAATTGAGCAGGTCGTCGGAGGCCTTGGCGGAGTAGGGGCGGGTAACACCATCGAAGTAAACCATCGGGCTACCATCGAGGCGAGCTCCCCAGTTGGCGGGGTTCTGCGCGGCTTCTTCCCGAGTAGAAGGCTTCATACCGTTCATTCCCTGGCCGTATTCAGACTGGTAGTACTCAGGGAAGATGGCGGCGTTATCGATGGTGAAATTGGTGGTATACTCCAGAGAGATACCGTCACTGGCTGCCCCCTTCTTGGTCGTAATCAGAATGACACCCTGCGCGCCACGCTCACCATACAATGCACCTGCGGCCGCGCCCTTGAGCACGTTCACGCTCTCAATGTCATCAGGGTTGATGCTAGAAAGCCCGTCACCACTATCGATGCCCCCCCACATACCTGCAGAGTTGATATTTGTATTGTTGATTGGTACACCGTCGACAACGATCAATGCCCGGTTATCTCCACTGAGGGAACCGAGGCCACGAATGACAATGTTAGTAGAACCTGCCGGGCCCGTGGTGGGCCGGGTGATATCGAGGCCCGGTACCTTGCCCGCCAGCTGGGAAGCCACGCTGACCTCCTTAGCCGTTACAAGATCGCTACCATCGATTTTGGTCACTGCATAACCCAGTGCTTTTTGATCCTTCTTCATTCCAAAGGCGGTAACCACCACCTCATTAAGGACGCTGCTTTCTCCTTCCAGCATAACATCGATAGAAGTACGACCATTAACCTCCACCAATTGGCGGGTATAGCCGATGTAGCTGAACTGCAGGGTGGCACCCTGGTTGACCGTGAGGTAATAATTACCATCAATGTCCGAAATTGCACCGTTGGTGGTTCCCTGTTCCAGGATGGTTACGCCCGGAAGGCCACTGCCATCGCTGGCATCTTTAACGCTGCCAGTGACCCTGACGGTCTGTGCAGCGGCAAATACTGTCAATAGAAGGACAGTACTCACTGTGAGTATTAAACGTTTTAACATATGGATTTAATTGTGAATGTATGATCTGATTGATTAAGCTCCCAAGCAATGCAAATGACAAAAGCAAATGACATTGAGATCAAATCTAGCATTATAAATCATATAATTTCAATTATTAACCAATTATAATGTAACCATAACCGACATTTGCCCCATGATGTACTGTTTGACCTACAGAAGAATCTTGCCTTACGTTTTATTGACGTGTCTCCCCTGGCTGCCCCTCCTGGCCCAGCCCAACTTCACAGAACTGAGCTTCAAACAGACGGGAATTACCTTTCGTAATGACCTCAAAGACACGCCAGCACATAATATCCTAATCTATTCCAACTACTATGGTGGAGCCGGAGTAGGCATCGGAGATTTTAATCGGGACGGGCTACAGGACATCTTTTTTGCCGGCAACCTCGTTAACGACCAACTTTACTTCAACGAAGGTCAAATGACCTTCGCCCTGCAAAAAAAAGCAGGTATCCTTAAAGACGATGGGTGGTCATCAGGCGTCATTGTTGCAGATGTCAACCACGACGGGTGGCCCGACATCTACGTCACCCGCGAACTGTACGACGATGCTCCCGACCGACGCGCCAACCTCCTCTACCTCAACGACGGCGACGGCACCTTCACCGAGGCAGCCAAACTCTGCGGCGTAGCCGACGAAGGCCGCAGCCGCCATGCCCTATTTTTCGACTTCGATGGTGACGGTGACCTGGATCTTTACGTCCTCAACCAGCCACCCAACACTGGCAATTACTCCCCCTTATTCGGCACCGACCTGAAAGCCCCGGAGTACCGCAGCCGGCTCTACCGAAACGACGGTAATAACGCCAACGGCCAGCCCCAATTCACTGACACCGGCACTACCTCGGGCCTCGCCGAAGTGGGCTTCCCCAACTCCGTAGTCGCCGGGGATTTTAATGGGGACGGCAACACCGACCTCTACGTCAGCCACGACTACGATGCCCCCGACCGACTGTACCAAAACAACGGCGACGGCACTTTCACCGACCTCATCAAAGGCACTACCGGCCACACTTCCTATTACAGCATGGGTGTCGATGCCGCCGACATCAATCAGGATGGCCTGCTCGACCTGATGGTCCTGGATATGGTAGCCGAGGACAATTATCGGCTCAAGGCCAATATGAGCGGCATGAACCCGGAAGCCTTCCAGCAGGTCCTCGACGCCGGTGGGCACTACCAGTATATGTTCAATTCGTTGCAGCTCAATCGAGGGAAAGGTCAGTTCAGCGAGATCGCCCAGCTGGCCGGGGTAGCGGCTACGGACTGGAGCTGGGCAAATCTGTTCGCAGACTTTAATAACGACGGCCGGCAAGACCTTTACGTCACCAATGGTTTGCTCCGAGACATTCGGAATACGGATGCCGCCAAAGAATTTGCCACCTACGTCACCAAAAAAATCAACGCCTACATCCTGGCTAACCCGGACGACGCCGACGTCACGATCTACGACGTGATCGACCTGAAGGAGGCACTCGATCTTATCCCTTCCCAGCCACTGAGCAATTATGCATTTGAGAACGAAGGGGACTACCAATTCACGCCCCGGGCGACAGATTGGGGGCTGGACAAGCCAGGATTCTCCAACGGCGCAGCGTATGCCGACCTGGATAATGATGGCCGGTTGGACCTAGTGGTAAGCAACATCAACGCACCTGCTTCTATTTATCATAACCAGGGCACCGGTGGCAGTTATCTCCGCCTTAAGTTGGTTGATCCTGAGCATAAATCGACTTTCGGGACAAAGGTAAAGATATCCTCTGGCGGAAAGAAAGTACAGCATTTCGAGACGACAAATGTTAGGGGGATGTACTCCACCAGTGAATCTACCGTGCATTTTGGATTGGGCGAGGACGCAGGCCCAAAGAATGGTTATGGAGCATGGCGGGTTGAGGTTACCTGGCCCGATGGGACCAAGGACTATGCCGATGATATCTCATCAAACTTCACCCTGACGATGGAGAAACAAGGTAGTGGAGTGGTGGACCAGCGTATCTCCCCAAAGCCACTTCTTTCAGAAATAACAAAGGCTGTAGCCCTGCCCTACCGCCACCGGGAAAACGTCTTCGACGATTATCGCTATCAGGTATTGATTCCTCACAAGCAGTCGCAAAACGGGCCGGGGGTAGCCGTGGGCGACCTCAACGGCGATCAGCTTGACGACCTCTACCTCGGCGGCGCCTCCGGCCAGCCGGGGGAGTTACTGCTGCAAACGGCAGCGGGGAAATTCGTTCCCTCTTCCACCGAAACCTTCCGGGGATCATCCTTGCTGGAAGATGTAGCGGCAACTTTCTTTGATGCCGATGGCGATGGCGACCAGGATCTTTACGTGGTCAGCGGCGGCAATGAGTTTGACGCAGGAAGTCCGTTCTACCAGGACCGGCTCTACCTCAACGACGGCGCTGGCAACCTCACCGCTGCGCCCACGGGTAGCCTGCCACCCCTCACTGCCAGCGGTGGCTGCGTCGCTCCGGCCGATTTCGACGGTGACGGCGACCTGGACCTGTTCGTCGGTGGCCGGTTAACGCCACGTGATTACCCGGCTCCGGCCGACAGCTACCTGCTGCGCAACGACGGGGGGAACTTCACCGACGTTACTGCCGAAATGGCGCCCTTCCTGAAAGGCTTCGGCCTCGTCACTGCCGCAGAATGGACAGACCTGAATTCCGACGGCAAGCCGGACCTGATGGTGGTAGGAGAATGGATGCCCCTGGCGGTACTCTACAATACCGGAGATCGGTTCAGAGCTGAGACAGATTTCACCGATTCCCAAAACCCCACCTCTGGCTGGTGGTTCAGCCTGTCGAAAGCAGACCTGGACGGTGACGGCGACGAAGACTTCGTCTTCGGCAACCTGGGCGAGAACTATAAATACCAGGCCACCCCGGAAGAACCCTTCGAAGTCTTCTACGACGATTTTGACGGTAACGGCCAGCGAGACATTGTCCTAAGCTACTACAACGACGGCAAGCAATTCCCACTACGTGGCCGCTCCTGCTCCGCACAACAAATTCCCGAACTCAAAGAATCCTTCCCTTCTTACGACGCTTTCGCCGGGGCTACGCTGACGGAGGTTTTCGATCCGTTGGCCCTGGATAAGTCATTGCAATTGTCTGCCACCACCTTTAGCAGCATGGTCGGCATCAACGATGGTGGCCGGCTGAAATTGATGCCGTTGCCCAAGGAGGCGCAGTTTAGCGCCATCCGGTCCGCCGTTTGCCGGGATTTCGACGGCGACGGTACAATTGATATTCTTTCGGGTGGCAACCTGTATCAAAGTGAAGTGGAGACCCCCCGGGCAGATGCAGGTATTGGGCTGGTACTCCAGGGGCTGGGACAAGGTAAATTCCAGGCGATGCCCTCCAGTGCAAGCGGGCTGGCCAAAAGAACCGACCTCCGGGAAATCCGGACCGTGCGTACGGCCGAAGGGTTGCTGGTGCTGATGGTGGTCAATGATGGAGAGGTGGGCATTTACAAAATCCGGTAGGTTCGGTTTCCCTTCGCAGATCGTAAATCCATTTGGAGGTCATCCTCCCGGTATCAGTCCAAAACTTCCTCCAGTCGCTTAAACGCAGCCCCCCAGCCATTATAAAAGCCCATTTCTTCCTGTTGCTTACAGTAATCTTCAGTGGGATGAACTACGCTAAAGGTGAATTGCGTCTGGTGGTCATCCCCCTCAAAGCTAACGTGTAGTTCAACCCCCTCGGTCATCGGTTTAAAATCAGCCGAAGTAACGATTTTTTCCCCTTCGATGATCTCCAGGAATGTACCCGCTGAAATAAATGCATTTCCGTCGGGCATCTGCATGGAATACTTCCATTTACCTCCCACTTTGAAATCGTGCTCCAACACCTCAACGTCCATTCCTTTTGGGCCCCACCATTTGGCGATATTCTCAGGTTTTGTCCACGCCTCCCATACCTTTAACCGAGCTACAGCAAAGGTTTTCCTGATGGTAAGGGTCCTGCCAGCGGCATTATTTTGATTGGTCATTGTTTTCGCTTTTTGTTTTTGATTCATTTACGAAGTCTGCAAAAGCATCAATTCTTGCTTTCCATTGTTGATGGTATTGTTCCAGCCAAAGGAAGGCTGGGATAAGGCTTTCCGGGTCTACCCTGCAGTAGCGTTCCCTCCCCTGCTTATTAATCGTCAATAAGCCACACTCATCCAGGATTTTGAGGTGCTTTGAAACCGCGGGCCGGCTGATCTCGAATTTATCGGCTACTTCGTTTACCGTCAGCACTTCTTTGGTAAGCATATCGATAATGTCCCGTCTTATTGGGTCTGAAATTGCTTGGAATACATCTCGTCTCACGCTTATTTGTAACTGATTGGTTACAAATATAAGCGTAACCGATTGGTTTCGCAAATATTTTGCTTTCATTTTATCGATTCTGCGAAGGATTTGGCGCGGACGCAGGTGCTCGGGGAGTTATAAGGCAGGGTTGATTAGCATCGCTTTTCAAGTCGAGAGACGTAACTCATACCGCGTCCCCCGGCCTGCACTTATCCGATTAAGGACTCCTAATTTCGTGAGTTCCGTAAGTTCACGCGTAGCAGTAGCCTTTGAAGTACGAGTTAAACGTTCCTATTTTTTGGCAGATAGTCCTCCTTGAAAACCGTCCCCCTGCACCTGCGGCCCCGCCTGAAAAAAAGTCAGGCGCAACCCAAAACACCTGACGATTTTTCCGATTTATTATTCAGGCACTTGCTTTGCTCCTTAATGGTGCGACAACAATGAACCAAATTCTGCAAGAACACCGTTTTTATTTTGTCGTTAAGCATCTGACAATCATCCGCCTGGCGGAACAAAGCATATAAAATGAATTTCAACAACTTCACCATCAAGAGCCAGGAGGCGATGCAGCGTGCCGGGGAAATTGCCCTGGGTAACGGCCAGCAAAGCATTGAGCCCGGCCACCTGTTGAAGGCGGTTTTTGAGATTGATGAAAACGTCACCCCTTTCCTTTTCAAGAAGATGGGGGCTAATCTCAACGCCGTAAAACAGGCCATCGACAGCATTGTCTCCGGTTACCCAAAGGTATCGGGCGGGCAACAAAACCTAAGCCGGCCAGCCGGCGAAATGGTGCAACACGCCAGCGTGATTGCCAAAGACATGGACGACGAATACGTCTCCCTGGAGCACCTCCTGCTCGGCGCATTTAAGATCAACGACGTAACGACCCAGGTTCTACGTGATTCCGGTGTGAACGACAAGGTGCTTAAAAAAGCCATCGAAGAGCTGCGCCAGGGCAAAAAAGTCACTTCTAACTCCGCTGAGAACCAGTACAACTCATTGGAGAAGTACGCGATCAACCTCAACGAACAAGCCCGCAAAGGAAAGCTCGATCCGGTGATCGGCCGCGATGAAGAAATCCGGCGGGTACTTCATATTCTGGCACGCCGAAGTAAGAACAATCCGATCCTCATCGGTGAGCCCGGGGTGGGTAAAACCGCCATTGTGGAGGGCCTCGCCCACCGGATCGTCAACGGAGACGTACCGGAAGATCTTCGGGAAAAAGATATTTACTCGCTGGATATGGGTGCCCTGATCGCCGGGGCAAAATACCAGGGTGAATTTGAAGAGCGCCTTAAGGCTGTCATCAACGAGGTGACCCAGGCAGAAGGGCAGATTTTCCTCTTCATTGACGAAATTCACACCCTGGTGGGTGCTGGAAAAGGGCAAGGCGCGATGGACGCTGCCAATATCCTCAAACCAGCACTGGCGCGGGGAGAGCTGCGGGCCATCGGTGCCACCACCCTTGCGGAATACCAAAAGTACTTCGAAACGGACAAGGCCCTGGAACGTCGTTTCCAGCAGGTAACGGTCAATGAACCGAACGAAGAAGACGCCATCTCCATCCTCCGCGGACTGAAGGAACGCTACGAGACGCACCACAAGATCAACATCCTCGACGAGGCCGTGGTCGCCGCCGTCCAACTGTCTGAGCGCTACATCACCGATCGTTTTTTGCCGGATAAAGCCATCGACCTGATCGACGAGGCCGCCGCCAGGCTCCGCCTGGAAATGAACTCCATGCCTGCGGAGCTCGACGAAGTCGAGCGTAAAATCCGCCAGCTGGAGATCGAGCGGGAAGCCGTAAAGCGGGAAAGCGATACGACAAAACTGGAGCGAATCGGTGCGGACATCGCCAATCTCGAAGAGCGCAGGAATGCTTTCCGCGCCCAGTGGGAAAGCGAGCGCGAAGTGGTCCTCGGAATCCAACAAGCCAAGGAGCGCATCGAACAGCTGAAGACCGACGCCAAGCAATCAGAACGCAGCGGAGATTTCAGCCGTGTAGCCGAAATCAGGTACGGCCTGATTCCCGAAGTGGAACAAGAGCTGGACGGTTTCAATGCGCGCCTGATTGAGATGCAGACCGATAATAAGATGTTGGTCAAGGAAGAAGTCGACGCAGAAGACATTGCCGAGATCGTTGCTCGCTGGACGGGCATCCCCGTTACGCGTATGCTGCAGAGTGAACGGGAGAAACTCTTGAAACTTGAAGAAGAACTGCACCAACGGGTCGTCGGTCAGGAAGAAGCCGTAGAGGCCGTGGCAGATGCCATCCGCCTGAGCCGGACCGGGCTGAGCAGCCAGGACCGCCCCATCGGTAGTTTTCTCTTTCTGGGCACCACCGGCGTCGGTAAAACAGAGCTGGCCAAAGCGCTGGCGGAATACCTGTTCAACGACGCGGACATGATGACGCGGATCGACATGAGCGAGTACCAGGAACGCCACGCCGTGAGCCGACTGGTGGGCGCACCTCCCGGCTACGTCGGCTACGATGAAGGTGGGCAGCTGACCGAAGCCGTACGGCGGAAGCCTTACTCTGTAGTCCTGCTCGACGAGATCGAGAAAGCCCACCCCGACGTATTCAACACCCTGCTGCAGGTGCTCGACGACGGTCGCCTGACGGATAATAAAGGTCGGGTAGCCAATTTCAAGAACACGATCGTGATCATGACGTCCAACATCGGTTCGGATTTAATCCGGGAAAATTTCAGTAAAATCGACGGAAATAACGAAGATGACATCGTAGAGAAAACCAAAGAGCAGGTTTTCGACGTACTTAAACACACGGTGCGGCCGGAGTTCCTTAACCGGATCGACGACGTGGTGATGTTCCGCCCCCTCAACCGGAGTAATATCCGGGAGATTGTGGAGCTGCAACTACGTCAGGTTTCTGAACAATTGTCCGAGCAGGACATTGTGCTGACCGTAGCGCCCGAAGCCATGGATTGGCTGGCGGCTGAAGGTTACAGCCCTGAATTTGGTGCCCGCCCATTAAAGCGGGTGATCAAAAAACGGGTCCTTCGGCAGTTGTCCAAGCAAATGCTTGAGGGCGACATTCAGCCGGGCAGCCAGCTGGTGCTGGATGTGTTCGACGACGTGGTCGTCTTCCGTAAAGCCCGGAAGAACGAACGCGTGGAAGAACCTGCTTAAGGGCGTAGTTGCAGCTTAATCGTACGTAGCTGGCGAAAACCTTACGGTTGAAGCAAAATCAACCGTCAGTGAGACATTAAAGATATAATGTGTGTATTAGTGAGTGTATTGGCGGCCGGGAAAATTCCCGGCCGTCTTTTTTTTGCTCAAGTTGTCGGGTTGTCGAATAACTTTGTAATATGATGAAAATGATCGGTCAAGCTATTGCTTCGCTATTTGGCGAATTATTTTCAGTGTGGTTCCTTGGTGGCTTCCTGAAATTCGTCCATGGTGTGGGCGTACGGATTTACAGCCTTTTTGTCGGAACGAGAAAGACACCCGTTGCAGAACTTCGTGGGATGTACGAGGACCTGATGCTGCCCTGGTTAATTGGTTTTTCCATTTTTGGAACGGTGTTTTACTTTGGCTTTGTGTGGCTTTTATTTTAAACCTGAATACATGACGGACGCCCTTCAATGGTCCAAATAGTCGCCGGGGGAGCGCAACCAATATCGAGCATCTTCGTTCCAACTTCATGCAAAAGCACAAAATAGTCGTCGCCATCGGCGGCAGCAGCGGTAGCCTTTACGCCAAACTCCTGTTGGATCGTTTAGCGAAACTCAAAGACCAGTGGGCGGCCGTCGGGGTAGTGATAACGGACAACGGCAAGTACAACTGGGAACTGGAGCTGGGAGAGGCTTTTGACCCCACCACTTATCCCTTTGACTATTACGAGAAAAAGAATTTCCATGCGCCCTTTGCTTCCGGTTCTGCGAAGTACGGCACCATGATTGTTTGCCCCTGCAGTATGGGTTTGATGGCGCGCATCGCCACGGGCGTTAGTGAGGACCTGATCACCCGGGCAGCTGACGTTGTTCTGAAGGAACGTCGTCGGCTCATTGTGGTGCCTAGGGAAACACCGCTGAGTCTGATTCATTTGCGCAACATGACTACGATCACGGAGGCGGGAGGCATCATTTGTCCGGCCATCCCGAGTTTTTACTCGGGGGCGGATACGAAGGAAGAGATTGCGCTTACGGTCATTGACCGGGTGTTGGATTTGGCGGGATTTGAGTTGGATAGTTATCGGTGGGGGGAGGGAAAGTAGTCTTATGGTGGGCAGGAGAAAACCACTCCAAAAGCCTAAGCAAATAGCTTTGAAATAAAAGCTGAAGCCAAACCTCCCACTGCACCTGCGTCCCCGCCCAAACGCCTTTACATTTCCATCACCATCCCGCCGCGCGCACCACTACCCGGCCCCAGCGTAATGACCCGATCTGCGGCTTCAATTAAGGTACTGTTGTGCTCAATAAAAAGTATGGTATCCCCCCGATCAACGATTGATCGAAAAACCTTGATCAACGGCAGGATGTCAAAAAAATGAAGGCCGGTACTCGGCTCGTCAAAGAGGTATAAAGTCGCCCCTTTTCGCTTTTGCATCATGGATTTAGCCAGTTTCAACCGTTGGGCCTCTCCTCCGGACAAGGTGTTACCCGATTGCCCCAAAAGCAAATGTCCGACGCCTACCCGATGGAGAATAGCTAACTTCTCGACAACGGGACCGGCCTCGAAAAACGCCATTGCCTCTTGCACCGTCATGCGCAATACTTCTCCGATTGAACGAGCTTTGAATTTACAGGCCAGAACCGCTGAATTGTAACGCATTCCTTTGCAGGCATCGCAGGTAAGCCAGAGGTCACTCATAAAATCCATGCTCGTTTTCAGCGTCCCGTACCCTCCACAAGCAGCACACTTTCCATGTTTGCTTTGGTAGGAGAAATCTGCTTTCTTCAGCCCGGCAGCTTTCGCGGCTGCTGTTTTCGAGAATACTGTTTTTATATGTTCGATAATTCCGGTGTACGACACGGGGGTACTCAACCTGTTTTGTGTCAGCAACTCCTGATCGATGAGCAAGACCTCTTCAAATTGGTCCATACCATTTAGGGAGGTGCAGTTCACCGGCCGGCGCTGCCGCCAGGAACGATACAATACTTCCTTAACCAAACTAGACTTCCCACTTCCGGAAACGCCCGTGATAGCGGTTATTTGTCGGGAATAAAAGTTGACGTCAAGGTGCTTAAGGTTATTGGCAAACGCGCCTACCACCCCAAAGGGAGCACCTTGTGTCTTTTGCCAATGAACCGGCGCGGCACGCTGGTCCTGGAACATCTTGTAAGTGACGGAATGTTTGGCTTTGGCGACATCAATGACTTTTCCCTGATAGATCACCTCACCACCCAGCCTTCCAGCACCCGGCCCCATTTCAATCAGGTAATCGGCACTTCGGATAAAAGAGGGATCGTGCTCGACTACCACCACCGTATTCCCATTCCCAACAATGTTTTTTAAAGCTTTTGACAATACGGCAATTTGCCCTTCATCCAGCCCTATTTTCGGCTCATCCAAGACATACGTAACGCCAAACAGGTGCGTAGATAATTGACCTGCGAGCATAACGCGCTGCCGCTCCCCGCCGGAAAGGGTGCTGACGCTCCGGTCCAGGTTCAGGTACCCCAGGCCAAGGTCAACAATGGTCTGTAACGATTTTCTGACGGTCGGTAAAACAACCTGGCTGATGGCCAACACCGTTGCATCTACTTTGCCTTCTATTTGCTCCATTAACTCAAGCGCAGACTCAATACTCAATTGCGCAAGCTCGTGAATGTTCCTACCAAGAAACTTCGTATTTAATAACGCTGGTTTCAGGCGGCTTCCGTGGCACGTTGGGCACACCTCGTCGTACAACAGTTCTTCCAAATGTTTGATGTTCTTGTTACGGAGCTTTCGCTGGTATTCCTCATCTATATAACGGCAGAAGCCAAGCCACTTTGCGCTTAAATCATGTGTTCCGGTTCTTGACCTGGTATTGAATTCCCAAACGACTTCCCAAACCGCATCGCCCGTCCCGTACAGGATGGCATCCTTAACTTCCTTGTCCAGTTGCTGCCAGGAAAGGTCAATAGTCCAGTTATTTTGTTTTGCGGCTTCTTTCAGCGTTGCTACGAATTGACCGTTTACGTCGGCGTAATACTGGACTGCCTTATTCTTAGCTACGCCACCATCGAAGATGGATTTCTCCCGGGAAACGATCACCTTATCCGGGTCGCATTTGCGTTTCACGCCCAGACCTTCACAATCCGGACAGGCACCAAGATGATGGTTAAAGGAAAAATGTTGGGCCGTAAAAACCTCTCCTTCCTGCTGAGCAATCCTGGAGTACAGCAACCTGAAGGCATCGTACACGCCCGACAGCGTGCCTACCGTTGACCGCTTCGCAGGCGCGCCGCCCTTTCTATTAATCCCGATGGCTGGTCCTAAACCGGAGAAGGAAGCAATTTCAGCTTCACTGTTTTGTTGGAGAAAGCTTCTGTTGTAGGTCGATAAAGACTCCGTGAAGCGGGCGTTAGATTCAGCAAATAAGGTATCGTACACCAAAGAAGACTTTCCACTTCCAGAAACGCCAGTGACTACCGTCAACTGATTTTTTGGAAAACGAACATCAATATTTTTAATCCCATGCGTCGTTACGCCATTCAGGATTATTTCAGGATGAACGGGCGGCGTGTCGGCAACTTCTATTTTGACCTCATTGCCGTCGCTTTCCAGCCCCGTCCTTGGAGGTCCCTGATAGACAATATTGCCTCCCGCTGCGCCACTTTTGGGTCCGAGTTCAGTGTGCCAATCGCTCCAATCAATAATCGCTTCGTTTTGCTCGATACAAACTATGGTATTGCCCCGTTGTTTAACGCGGTCAAATAACAGGAGCAGCGATTGAATATCATCGTGGTGCAATCCGATGCTTGGTTCGATGATCACGTACAGGGTATCCCCGGTATCTTTTTTCTGCAGTTGGTTGGCAATTTTAATGCGCTGCGATTCTCCCCCGGAAAGTGTTGTGGAGGATTGCCCGAGCGTTAAGTACCCAAGTCCTATTTTTTGTAAAATTTTAAGACCGGTCAGCACTTTTTTCTGATCTCCAAAAAAAGTAACGGCCTCATCAATGGACATTTTATACGTATCGGCAATTGACCGTCCCCTGTACCTTACCTGAAGGGTTTTTTCATTAAACCGATCTCCGTTGCAGGTGCCGCAGACCAAGTCCACATTGCCAAGGAAGTGCATTCCTATTTGCGTTTTACCTGCACCCTGACAGGTTTCACAACGTCCGCCTTTATTATTAAAGGAGAATCGGGACCTGGTGAAGCCCAAAGCTTTTGATTCGGGCAAACCAGCGTAGAGGTCACGGATATGATCTGACAGCCCCAGATAGGTAGCCGGATTACTGCGTGGTGTTTTTCCTATTGGAGAATGATCTATAAAAATCAGTTTATTGACCGCGTCAATATTTTCATAACTGGTCAGCTTAGCGGGTTCACCAGTTTTCATCCCCAACTGCTGCCGTACTAATTTTAGCAAGGTACCTTTTACTAAACTGGATTTCCCAACACCTGATCGCCCACTTACCACATTGAGTTTTCCCAGCTTAAATTCAACGTCAATGTTTTTCAGATTTCTTTCCTGACACCCGATAAGCTTAATTGAACCGCTCTTTGTTTTTGGCAATGCTGCCAAAGGTGAATTAGTCCTCCTGCCTGAGCTTTTAATCGCTCTGTAAGTTGGGCTGGTTTTTTCCAGCGCCTTCTTTTGATAAAACGCTGAAAATGCACCATTAAAAACAACCTCGCCTCCATTGATACCCGCTTCCGGGCCGATCTCTATGACGTGATCAGCACTGGTGATGGTGTCCAGATCATGCTCAACAACGATGACCGTATTGCCTTTTTTTACGAGTTGCTTAAAATGGTAAATCAACCTTTCGTTTTCTGCTCGGTGCAGTCCTATAGAAGGCTCATCAAAAACGTAAAGCACATCGCTTAACGGAACTAAGATTTGATTGGCCACCCGAATACGCTGGATCTCGCTGGGACGAAGTGATTTTGAGGAACGGTTCACCGTTAAATGCCCCAACCCCAAGTCTTCCAACAAATCAACCTGGGTTTCAATTTTTTCGACGATTTCACGCGCTACCCTCCCCCAGCTATTTGATTGAATCCATAACTTAAGCTCGTTCAATTCAAGGGGCACTACATCCGCTATTGATTTTCCATGAACCTCAACACTCAGCGCATTGTCGTTCAGACGGGTGCCATTACATGCCTGGCAAGTCAGAGAATGTACATACTTGAGGATATTCGCATTCCGATCTCGCCTGAGAATATCCGACATGATCGGAATCATTCCTTTATAATATCCTTCCTCCCGGGGTTTGGCCTTAATACCTGTCCATTTCAACCGTGATTCAAGGCTGTGCTTTCCGAAAGGCACTTTGATTTTATCGCTTCCATTCAAAACCACCCCGCGTTGAAGCTCCGTCAAGTTATTCCAGGGAATATCAACGCTAAATCCCTCGGCTTCGCAAACTTGATTCAACACATCAATGGTTACCTGCGAGTACATAATGTACCCATTTGGTAACGTTGGTACCAGGGCGCCTTCTCTAATTGATTTTTCTGGAAAGGCAATAAGCCGCTTAAGGTCTATTTGTTCCTCCTTACCAATACCATTGCATCGTTTACACTTACCAATGGCTGAATTAAACGAAAAGAGCCCGCGAGAAAGCTGAATATTTTTGGTTGTAGTTCCTGTCCTGGCAAACAACAGCCGCAATAGATCATAGATGTCTGACATGGTTCCGACAGTGGAACGGGCATGCATTCCTGTCGTACGTTGTCCAATGGCAATAACTGGAGAAAGCCCTTCAATTTCATCTACGTCAGGACGGTTCAATTTCCCCATAAACTGCCGTGCAAAAGAAGGCAGCGTTTCAAAATACCTCCGCTGTCCTTCTTTGGCGATTACCTCAAATACAAGGCTCGACTTTCCCGAGCCCGATACTCCAGTCACCACTATAAACCTGTTGTGTGGAATACTCAGGGAAATATTCTTCAGGTTGTTTGTTCTCGCTCCTTCAATAACAATTTCTGGACCTGTCCTTGAGTTCATTCCGCGAAATTAAAGAAATAAATTTTGCCTGCCCACCCAGTTTCCTTCCCTATCTTCCCCCAATGAAATACCTGTTTTTTGCACTGCCACTATTCTTATTAAGCTGTTCTTCTGAACCAGCCCCGGAAACCACTCAAGAAACCACTACAGATCTGTCCGTTGATATGGCCGCTGCCGCTCCAGACTCCCTGCTTCGTCACGTTGTCATGTTCTCCTTCAATGAAGAAAGCTATCCCGACGGAGTTGCGGAAGTAGAGCAGGCGTTTATTGACCTGGCCGATAAGATTCCGCAAATCCACGACTTCGAATGGGGCACCAACAACAGCCCGGAGGGATTAGACAAAGGGCTCACTCACATCTTCTTCGTCACGTTCAAAAGCGAAGCTGACCGTGCCGTCTACCTCCCCCATCCTGACCACCAGGCCTTCGTAGAATTACTTGGCCCACACCTGAAAGATGTACTGGTACTGGATTATTGGACAAAGTAGTGGGTGAGTGAATGGCTCCATGCACTAGGAGCTAGCTATCCTTGTCGGTACTGGACTCATCCCTTTCATTCTTTCTCATATCCATTTTCTACTCCGGAACCACAGCAACAATAAGCCAGCAATAATGACCATCACCGCCCACAAAATATAGTACCCGTAAGGGTTTTCCAGGCCCGGCATCACGGCAAAATTCATCCCGAACACACCCGCTAAGAAGCCCATAGGAATGAAGATGGTGGAGACGATGGTAAGGGTCTGCATCACACTGTTCATACGAAAGCTTATTTCGCTGACGTAGAGATCGTATAAACCGTTCGTTACGTCGCGGTAGGTTTCTACCAGGTCCGTCACCTGAATAATATGATCCTTAAGGTCCCGTACGTAAAGCTGGGTATCCTCCGATACCAGCCGGTGTTCCGTATCGCCGAATTTACCCGTCAATTCCCGGGTTGGACTCGTGCTTTTACGCATGGTCAGCAGCGCCAGCCGCAGGTCGTGAATCTGAGATTTGGTGCGGGGTTCCGGGTCGCTCAGGATCACGTTTTCCAGCTCGTCCAGCGTTTCCTCAATACTGTCGAGCACCGAAAAATACCGGTCCGTGATATTATCGATCAGGGCGTACGCCAGGTAATCAGGGCCCTTGCTACGGATGCGACCGCTGGAGGATGCCAAACGGTTACGGACGGCCTCGAAAAGATCGCCGGCATCTTCCTGAAAGCTGATGACTGTTTCATCGGTAAGGTAGATCGATACTTGCTCGATACTCAGATCACGGGTCTTGCGATCAAAATCGAAGGCTTTAAGTTGCAGTAGTATGCCATCCTGATAAGCTTCCATTTTAGGACGCTGCTGCACATCAACTACATCTTCCATCGCCAATGGGTGCATACCGTAAGCCTTTCCCAACTCTTCAATGAATTCCACCCGGTGCAGGCCGCGCACATCGTACCAGGTAGTTTTTCCCGGCGCGTTGTCCTCCGGAATTTCACCAATCATTGTCGTGCAATTAAAATTATCCACATCGTAATGGGTCAGATGAACGTGCACCTCTTCCATTTCTTTCCGGCCGGTGTAGACCATGGTACCGGGAGGTGCACCTGGAGCAGTTCTGGTGATACCCGCACGGTCCGTAGCGGTTTTGACGAGGCGGGTGATACGCATAATGGTTGGTATTGGTGCCGTAAGGTAGTTCAATAGTTCAATAGTTCATAGCGCTATGAACTATTGAACTATGAACTCTTTAAGGCGGGGCCGCGGGTGCAGAGTAAGAATATAAAAGAGCAGGAAAAGGGGGCAGTTACCTACGTTTCACGACCATGCAGTTACGGCCTTCCACGGCGTAAAACCGAAAAACGATACAAACGTTCGCTCTTTTCCGATCCCATTTCGTCCGGCAACATTTTTACCTTTGTGGTTTACAGCGATTACTTCCTCGATAAACGCGCAGCGTTCAGGATAGCCCATCCTCAGTAAGACGGGCCTTAAGAAGGGGGAGTAAGTGCATTTATTTATTTTTACCATGTACCAACTCAGCCACCCCAACCCTACCCTCACCGGACGCATTGCGCTCACCGGCTCCAAATCAATTGCCAACCGGGCGCTGATTATCCGGGCGCTGACGCCGGGGGGCTTCCCGATTAATCGCCTTGCTGCGGCCGACGATACCGTCCGCCTTGAGCGGATGCTCGCCAGCAACGATGAAATTCTGGACGCCGGCCCCGCTGGTACCACCTTCCGTTTCCTCACCGGTTACCTCAGCCGTCGGCCGGGCTACCAGGTACTTACCGGGAGCCAACGTATGAAAGAACGACCCATCGGTATTCTGGTCGACGCCTTACGAGCGTTGGGCGCCGACATCGAATACACCGAAAAAGAAGGCTACCCACCCCTAAAAATCGGCTACTCCGCCCTTGACCGGACCGACGCGATCACCATAGCTGCCGATACCAGCAGCCAGTACATTTCCAGCCTCCTGATGCTGGCCCCTACACTACCCAACGGATTGCGGCTTACCCTCGATGGAGAGATCGTCAGTATTCCATACATCAAGATGACCCTGTCGCTGATGGCGTACTTCGGAGTGCAGAGCAGCTGGGACGGCCAGACCATCGTCGTACCCGCTCAGGCCTACCAGCCCCGGGAGTTTACCGTCGAAGCCGACTGGTCCGCCGCCAGCTACTACTACGGCCTTGCGGCCCTGGCAGACAGCGCTGATCTCCAGATCGACGGCTTATTTCCGGACAGCGTCCAGGGAGACGCCGTGGTGGCTAAGCTATACGAACGTTTCGGAGTTACCACCACCTTCAACGATACCGGCCTCCGCATCCAGAAACCCGTTGGTGCTGCCATTCCGCCCCTCTTCGAGCAGGACTTCGTGGAATGCCCGGACATCGCCCAGACGCTGATGGCCACCTGTGCCGGCCTTGGCATCCATGCCCTCTACAGTGGTCTGCAAACCCTGTTTATCAAAGAAACCGACCGCGTTGCCGCCATGAAAACCGAACTCGGAAAAATGGGTATTTCCCTTTACAAGATTCCCGCCCACATGAGTGGTGACGGCCCCGGCCAACAACTTTTCGCCCAGGAAGGCAAGGCTGACTTCAGCGCCGGCGCACCTACCTTCGCCACCTACCACGACCACCGTATGGCCATGGCCATGGCCCCCTTAGCCCTGCTGCACCCCATCCGGATCAAAGACCCCGAGGTGGTGGGCAAAAGCTACCCTGATTTTTACCGGGATTTTGAGCGGTTGGGGTTTGTGGTAAAAGAATAACAACAAGTCAAAGCCGCACCAGCAGCGAGCGACCGCCTACCGCTCCGCATGCGCATGAATCCGCGCCCGGCAAACACTTCACCCAGAAGCTAATTGAAAAGCTCCATAATTAAAAAACCCTCCCGGAACAGCTCCGGGAGGGTTTTTCAATTTACGGTTTTAATACAGTGATCGCCTACCGCTTCATAAATCGTACGGATTGCAGTCCCTCTTCCGTCGCCACTTGAGCGAAGTACATTCCAGCTGGTAGCATACCGATATCAAGGGACAAGGTAGTGGAGTTACTACCACCGCTTACTAACGGCTGCACCGAGTAAGCAACGCCGTTGATGTCGCGTACGTAAACCGTTCCATCGGGCATGCCACCCAGGCTTTCGATGTCGAGGTAAACTACGTTACCACTTGCGGGGTTTGGTCGGGCAGTCATTATCAGGGAAGAGATGAGGGCATTTTCCTCATCGTTACCGGGGTTATCGAAGCCAACTTCATCGACGCGGGTAACGGTAACGAAGTTACCACTAAGTGCGAAACAACCGTCGGTTAGTTCAGTAGCCAGGGCATCGTCGTTCAAACCGGCAATGATCTCCCCAGTGTAAGCCAGGCCCCAAACACGGCAAACACCAACGCCAGACAGACCAAAGTCGATCGTAGCGCTCTCGCTAATGGCGAGGAGCATATTGTCTTCGTTGGTTACGACGTAAACAAAATTGTCTAATGAATCGGAAGTTGTCATGAAGGAGACGATCGCCGTAGCGTCCGTACCGGTACCGGTTATTTCTACTTCGACTTCTGTTTCATCAGCTGTCGTGGTGACCATGCCTCCGTCGGGATCAACATAAATCACGGTAATGAAATTAGTCGACAGCGCGGCACATCCCGTAGCCAGTAATGTTGTGTTGATGTTCTGGTTGATACCAACCAGGCTCATTCCAGTGTAGTTAAAGCCGTAGATGCGGTATTCTCCGGGACCAAAGGGCTGGAAAGGAATGATCGGACTTGGTAGATTAGTAGCACGCACGCGGCCATTGGGGTCGGTAACGAGGTAGCGGTAGTTCGGTCCGCTTACACTAGCATCTACTACGGCGATTGGGTTATCACCATCGGCTATACACCAGCGAATCGTATCACCAGTTCCTTCCGTCGTCAGGTTGGTCAGGAATCCGGCATTGATGCTACCAGCATAGGTAACGTCCAGGAACGAGGAGGTGAGCTCGTAGCAGTTGTCGGCCAATACGGCGACAGCGATGTCGTCACCAACTTGAGCAACAACATTACCTGTGTAAGCCAATCCCCAGACCCGGTAGGGCCCTTCAGGTAATGAGCCAAGGTCTACGTTAGATTGGTCTGTAGAAACGAGCTGGACAACATTAAAGGTGTCCGTAACGATCACGGCGTAACCCGTTTGACTATCACTGGTAGTAGATACACTAATGTTACCGTCACCATTCACCGTACAGAAAACACCCGTGGCTGGCACGTTGTCGAAGCTGATTTCTCCGGCTTCCGGTGTATCGTTGAAAATGGTAACGTAGTTATCGGAGATATCCACACAACCTGTGGCCAGTAGGCCACTATTTAGCGGAGTGCCAGGCCCGGCTACGAATTCCCCACTCCAACAAATACCGTATACCCGCAACTCCATGAGTGGCAGGGCTTCGGTACTGTCGCCGGAAACGACCTGAAGTATGATGGGCTGAGCGGTAGCAGTGGTAACCACGTAAGTATAGTTGTCACTTGCCGTGCCGCTGGTGTTCGTGAAGCGAACGAAGCCGTCTTCCAGGTTCTCCGGACAGAAGTACAATTCTTCCTCTCCGTTACCCAAAATCGTAGCACCGTCTACTTCCGTAACAACGACGTTGATAAAGGTATCACTGAGTTCAAAACAGCTGGTAGACAGATCCGTTAGGAAGATATTCTGTCCCGGAAGGATTGAGAGATTACCGGCAAATGCCAGGCCGAATACCTGGTAAACGCCACTCTGGGCCATGTTGAAATTGAAGCTATCAGAAGGGATGGCCGTCAGGGCAATGCTGTCTTGAGCAATCAGGTAAGTATAGCTACCGGAAGCTGAAGTGGTGATGAATTGCAGCGCTGGCTCTTCTTCTACACCAGAACAAACATCGACGATGTTCGTGCCGTCCGCCAGACTCACACTGCCGCCATCCGGAATCTCCCGGGTTACGGTAATGTAGTTGTCGGAAAGTGCAGCACAACCACTGGCAAGGTCATCGGTCGTAACGGTGTCTCCCACCATTATCACCACGTCACCAGCATAGGCAAAGCCCCATACGCGACAAACGCCCGGCCCTGCCGGGTCAAAGTCGAAGCTACTGCCATCAACTAAGGACAATACTTCGTTTTCTTCATTGGTTACTACGTACTGGTAGTTGCTACCGGTAGCACCGATATTGGTAAAGGAAAGCAGGTCTGCAATACCATCAGATGGGCAGGTAGAAACTTCCGTAGCACCGGAACCAAGTGAAACTTCCCCTCCCAGAATGTCCTCCCGGGTTACGGTAACGAAGTTGTCTGACAAGTCAAAACAGCTCGTTGACAGCATCGCGGTTGTTGCGTTATCGCCACCAAATGCTGTCAGGTCGCCCTGGTAGGACAGTCCCCAGATACGGCAAACGCCGAAAGGTGCTTCATCAAAGTCGAACTGAGCGTCAGTAAAGACGCCGAGTATGATGTTCTCATCTGTGGTTAACAGGAAAGTAAACCCTGCTCCGACTGCATCTGTACTTACCACCTCAATAATGTCAGCAACACCATCCATAGAACAGACAGATACTGCATTGAGTCCATCAATGGTAGCAATGGTCCCTCCATCGGGGAGTTCCTTCGTTACCGTGACAAAGTTCTCAGACAGTGCGTAACACTGAGTAGCCAGCGGATCTTCACCCGCAATATCTCCAGGCCTGGCAGAAACAATGCCATCATAACCCAGACCGTATACGCGGCAAACACCTACTGGTAATTGCTCGAAGTCGATCCGGTCGGTAAAGGCAACGAACACCACCACGTTATTAGCGTCAGTTACCAGGTAGTTGAAATTCGTCAGGGTAGTCCCTGTAGAATCAAACCGGAAAACATCGGGGAAGGCATCTCCCGGGCAAGCCAGAATCTCTGTTTCTCCATCAGCAGTGCTGATGGGGCCGGTCGTTGCGTCCTGGCGTATTACAGTTACGAAATTATCGCTGAGTGCGTAACAGGCCGTCGCAAGGTCCGTAGTATTGATGTTATCATCTACGTTTCCGATGAGGTCGCCAGAGTAGGTCAAACCATACAGCCGGCAGGTGCCGGGAGGGACTTCTTCGAAGTTAATGGAAGCGCTGGCAGGGAAGCCGAGAATACTGCCGTCGTTAGTGGTAATGACAAAGGTGAAGTTTTCACCAATGGATCCTTCACTAACGAAAGTCAAAATATCGTTGACCCCGTCTCCAGGACAAACGGTTGCTTCAGTAGCCCCGTTCTCGAGTCGTACGGTACCGCCAGTAGGCAGTTCCCGCGTTACCGTGACGAAGTTATCACTTAAAGAAGAACAACCCTCGGCAAGCATAGCCTCGGTAATGACGTCTCCCACCTCGATCAATAACATACCTACGTAGCTCACGCCCCATACGCGACAAGCACCAAGGGGAGCCTCTTCAAAGTTGATTGAATTTTCTGCGAGAATACCGAGGATCAGGTTATTTGCATCCGTTATTACAAAGATAAAGTTGGCGTCGGGGTCAGCTCCGGTGCTGGCGAAGAACACCTCATCGTCTACTCCGTCTCCCGGGCAAACGGTAAGTTCCGTTTCACCGTCCTCAGTAGCCACTGTACCACCGTTTGGAATACTGCGAACAACATTCACGAATGTTGTACTAAGCGCAAAGCAATTATCCGCAAGGTCAGTAGTAGTTACATCTACTCCGGGCGTTAGCGTCAGGTTCCCCTGGTAAGTCAGGGAGTAAATCCGACAAGCACCTACGCCTGCGCCTTCAACGTCGAAACTTGGTGTGTCACTGAAGTCTAATAGGATGTTATCTGCGTCAGTAATCAGGTAAACCAATTCGCCGCCAGAAGCGTCGCTGGTCACCACTTCAATCACGTCAGCGTTTCCATCACCGGGGCAGGTTTCTACCTCACTGTCACCGTCAGTCGTCAAGACTGTACCACCGGCGGGAATCTCGCGGCGGACTTCTACGAAGTCTTCCGACAATTCATTACACCCTTCCGCCAATGGGCCAACCGTAGCATCTTGTCCAATTTCCGCCGTAAAGCTTCCGTAGAAGCTTACGTTCCAGGCCCGGCAAATACCAACCTCGGCTCCATCGAAATCAACGCTGTTACCGTCAGGCAAGCCAATGATGATGTTGTTCTCATCTGTAATGACCAGGCGGTTCTCAGGGCCCGTGGCCCCGGTTACCACGAATTCTACGATGTCTTCATTTCCGTCACCCGGACAGATAAGAAGGCTACTTTCTCCCGTTGCCGTAAGAATAGATCCGCCTTCAGGCGCCTCCCGGTTTACGGTTACGAAATTATCACTGAGGTCAAAACAGCCGTCTGACAGCTCCACATTCAATAAATCATCTCCTACTTCAATACTCAGGCTACCTACGTAGCTGAGTCCCCAAAGGCGGCAGGCGCCAAAGCCGGCTCCGTCAAAATTGACCGTATTGCCGGCCGGGACACCAAGAACATTATTGTTGGCGTCAGTAACGACATAAGTAAAGTTTGCCGTTGGATCTGCACCATCGCTGGCAAAAGAGACATCATCGGCAATTCCGTCGCCGGGGCAGACAGTTAGTTCTGTTTCTCCATCAACGGTGGCTACTGTGCCCCCTTCGGGAGCTAGTCGAATGGCGGTTACGAACGTTGAGCTTAGGTCGAAGCAATTGTCCGCCAGGTCCGTAGCCGTTGGGACGTTTACGCCGTCCGTCAGAGTAAGGTTACCCTGGTAAGCAAGGGCGTAGATGCGGCAAGCGCCTACACCGGCACCTTCAACGTCGAAGTTAGGCTCCGTGTTGGAGCCCAGCAGGTTACCGTCCCCATCAGTGATCAGGTAGATCAGTGATCCGCCGGAAGCTCCGGTGCTGACCACTTCAACGATGTCTGCTTCACCGTCGCCGGGGCAGGTCTGGACTTCACTTTGTCCGTCTACCGTCAAAACGGTACCACCGACCGGCACTTCACGACGCACCTCGACGAAGGTATCGGAGAGGTCCTGGCAAATGCTGGCCAGTTGTGCTTCCAGAACATTCTGTCCTTCTTCGGCAATGAAATCACCCGTAAAAGCAAGGTTCCAGGCACGGCAAACGCCCACGGGGGCATCTTCGAAGTTCACCGTAGTCCCCTCAGGCAACCCGATAATTATGTTTTGGTCGTCCGTAATAATGATGCGGTTATTTCCACCCGAAGTACCCGTAACAGCAAAATCAATGAAGTCATCGTTGCCATCACCCGGGCAGGTAAGGACACTGCTTTCCCCGTCGGCCGTCAGAATGGTACCGCCGTTAGCCTCCACCCTGTTCAAGGTGATAAAATTCTGGGAAAGGCCGATACCACAGCCCGTTATTTCTTCCAGCAGGCTGAGGGGTTCTCCTGGTCCTGCGGGAACACCGTTCGGAGAGGCAAATGCGTACACCCGGCAAATACCAGGGGTCGCATTATTAATGTCGTTAACTCCTGTGTCGCTAATGGCGTTGATCAGGCCATCAGAGTTAACGAAAATGAAGTAGACATTCGATGCAGTTGACGTAAAAGTCAGCACATCCGGTTCATCATCCAGACAGATGTCGTATTGATCTTGCTCCGCTTCAATGACAACATCTCCGGAAGTGCCATTATTGACGGTAACGAAATTTGACGTGAGACCTGCACAGGGAACGGACAGGGTTGCGGTATTAAAGTCTTCACCAACACTGGCGGTTATCCGCCCATAGTTGGAAAAAGCGAAGACCCGAAGCGTACCCGCGGGCAGCATATCGAAGTTAATAAAGTTGCTGAAACCGATAGAGCGAATGACGTCTCCTTCATCCACCACCACATAGGCGTAAGCCTGATTGAAGGTGTTGACCTGAAAACGGATACGATCCATAATATCGTCATCCGTACAGGTGTTCAACTCAGTTGCCCCGGAAAAGGCGAGACTAACAATGGCGTCTTGCTGGCAAGGTCGTCGATCGCTGTTTCCTGGATCCTGTGCAAAAATGGTCGTCGATAAAAGAAGCGTACAAAAAAGTAAACGGAACGCATTGATGTATAAATTCTTGTGCATAACAAAAGTTTTGAGATGATGAACAGGTAGCAGACAGCATCACCCCGGCGTGAGATTATACCGTAAATTTAGTGAATTGCGTCCGATCACAATAAATTTTATATGTATTGGACCTAGTTATTCGTAAAATCGTCGATTTTTAACGCTTTTACTGGCCTTCCGGAATCAGGGCGCGGCCGCTGGTGCAGGCCCGGGGACGGATAAGAGCAGGCAAAAGTGTCGTTGGCCCTGCCCTGCTACTTAAATTCCCGCTTTGCACCTGCGGCCGCGCCCCTTCATTACGCCGTTGCCCGGCTCCACTACACCGCATTCTAAACGCCGGAAAGAATACCTTTCCTGACTCACGAAACGTACTCCGTTTTACGTTTACATTTGGTTGTACCTTTCGAAGGTATAATACTTGCCTGAGCTTCGGCCAGCATGCTGTCCAAAATTGCGTTTAGAACGAGCGCCCCTTTCCCAAAAACTAAGATTTGTCGCTACTACGCTACCTATTCTACCTGCCTTTAGTGGCATTGGTCCCCGTGTTGCTTACGGGCCAGGGCCTTACGCTCGACCCAGACTACGAGGCCGATCGATTGGTTAGGGACGTTTTCGCCTCTGGTGAGTGCGAAACAATTTTTAACATCCGTCAGATCGGCAGTAATCCCGACGGCATCGGTTTTTTCTCCGGTCCTGACAGTATTGTCGGCTTCGGCAGGGGCATTATCATCTCCACCGGTAAGATTGCCGACGCAGCAGGTCCCAATGACGATACCAACGTAGGTAGTGAACTCGAAGGAACTACCCCCGACCCTGATCTCGACCTCGCCAGTACCGGGGAGATATTCGACCGCAGCGGCCTTGAGTTCGACTTCATCCCCCTCCAGCCAACCGTTACGTTCCGTTACGTTTTTGCTTCAGAAGAGTATTGTGAATTCGTAGACGCGGCCTTCAATGACATATTTGGCTTCTTCATCAGCGGGCCGGGCCTCAACGGACCATTCAGCGATAACGCAATCAATATCGCCACCATCCCCGGCACCAATCAGCCGGTTAGCATCAATAACGTAAACTACTCTGCTAACCGGGCGCTGTACCTCGACAACGAGTTCCCCAGCGTACGAGGGATTGCCAACTGTGGTGGCCCGGCTACTCCCGGCCCCCGATTTCTGGACATCGAGTACGACGGGCAGACCGTCATCCTTACGGCAACCGTAGCGCTTCAGACTTGTCAGACTTACCACATCCGCATGGTGGTGGGAGATGTTGAGGACAGTGACCTTGACTCCGCCGTATTTCTCGAAGCTGGCAGTTTTGACCTCGGCGGTAGTGTTTCCCTGACCGGAGAGGGCGGTGACACCACCAATACACCCACCATTTTTGAAGGCTGTGCCACCACCAACTTCCGCGTCCAGCGAGGTCCGGAAAGTAACCCGGCTCGTCCTCAGACCATTGCTTACCGGATTGGCAACAATTCCACCGCTACGGAGGGCGTGGATTTTACTGCTGGAACCGGAGAAATCACCATTCCTGCGGGGGCGATGTTTGCAGAGATTCCCATCATTGCTTTCGCTGATGGCATTGCCGAAGGGCCCGAGAATGCCTGGCTCTATCTCGACATTCCCTGCGCCTGTTACACCGACTCCATTGAACTGATCATCAATGAGCCAGCCACCCTGGCCGTAGGACTTGATGAAGCCTACTACTGCCCTAACGAAACGGCTACTCTTCGGCCCGAAATAAGCGGTGGGGTCCCTCCTTTTCGTTACCAATGGAGCTTTGGCAGCACGGAAGCAGAACCACGATTAACGCCTCCTCTACCCATTTCGATCGATCTCACGGTGACGGATGCGTGCGGGCAGGCCGTCAGTCGGTCCATTGCAACGTTTAGCAGTGTCCCGCCAGCCTTAAGTCTTCCCACTCAAGACCTGCAGGCCTGCCGGGGCGAAGACCAGGCCATCATCCTCGACCTTACCGGTACGGCGCCCATCACCGTTACTTACCAGCTGAACGGCGGTCCGCTGGAGACCCGGCAGTTCAATGACGACGGGCGGCAAGCCTGGCCCATTAACCGGGGCGGCAATTATCGCATCATCTCCGTCGAAGACCGGGCTTGCCGCATCGTTGTAGACGAAGTACTCCGGGCTGACTTCTTCGAGCCAGCCATTAATCCCCGGCTTACCAACCCGAGTTGCGCGGGCCAAAATGATGGTGCCATCTCAGTGACTCACCTCCCTACCGTGCCGCCTTATCAATACGACTGGACGGGCATCAACCCACCGGGCCTGACTATAGAAAATCTCCCTGCGGGCAGTTACGCGCTGCGGGTTACGGATGCCCTGGGCTGCACCAGTGAACGCACGTTGAACCTTAGGGATCCAGACCCGCTGACTCCCGTAGAAATCACCTGTACTGAAGTACAACGCCCCCCGCTCATGCCGTCAGCCGGTGGCGGCAGGCCACCCTATGCCTACAGTATTGACGGTGTTAATTACTTCGACCGAACTGGTTTTGAGACCCTAAACGAAGGCCAGTACTACACGCTTCGAATTAAGGACGCAGTAGGTTGTGAGATTACGCAACAAGACTTCTTCT
This sequence comes from Neolewinella persica DSM 23188, assembly GCF_000373105.1. Classification (GTDB taxonomy): domain Bacteria; phylum Bacteroidota; class Bacteroidia; order Chitinophagales; family Saprospiraceae; genus Neolewinella; species Neolewinella persica. Next base: position 355,113 of record NZ_KB890414.1, read on the forward strand.
TTCCTAAAGCTACCCGCCGGCCGGCCCGCTTACCAAGCTTTGTGCCTCAGGAGATTGCCGGCAGCGCTCAGGTAATCCCAGATTACTTTGTACCCCCGGATCAGATTGTGGCCTACCGTTGGCATCCTGCGGAATTATTTGACTGCCCAACCTGCCCCACGCCAACGGTCAGTGCACCCAGCAGCCAGCCCATTAGTCTGGCCATCGACAATCTGTATGGTTGTACCGACAGCCTCGTGACCTTTGTTGCCGTTGACGGTCGCATCCCGGTTTATGTTCCTAACATCTTCACCCCGAATGGTGATGGCACGAATGATTATGTCGCCATCTATGCCAACCCACTGCAGGTGGAGCGTATCCTTTCCTTTCAGGTTCTCTCCCGGTGGGGAGAGCTGCTGTGGGAGGATTACGACTTCCCGCCAAACGACGGTCGCCGGGGCTGGGATGGCATGCTCAATGGGCAGCTGGCGGGTATCTCGGCCTACATCTGGACAACGGAGGTACGGTTAACCACCGGTGAGTTACAACGAGAATCAGGTACAGTAATCCTGATGCGGTAATTTTCAGCGGCCCAGTCCGGAAGTATTTCCAGGTTGCCCCACTAGTGCATGTTCCAAAAATTCCGGTTACATTCGCATAACTGCCATGGAACAATTAAGAGAAATCATTTTACTGGAATATCGGGGTCTGTTCAGTATCAACCTCTTTCAGGCCCTTGAGATAATTGCCATGGCATTACTCCTGCTGGGCATCTATCGATTATTACATCGAAAGGTATTTCCTTGGTACTTCGGTAAAGAGGCGACCTCAAGTAAAAACCGTGTCCGGACGCTGCGAGTAACCCGGCTACTGTTATTCAGCTTTTTTGTGGTGGTGGTACTGCGTGTCTTCAACCTCGACTACAAATTGGTCGAAGAATCTCTCCTGACGGCTGAAGAGCTCAAGAAGTTCGAAATGGAGAACCCTGATGCGGCGAATGATAACCCGCTGAAGTTCATCATCCGCATCAGTACCCTGATCAAAGCGTTTCTGGCCTTCGTGGTAGCCAATGTGCTTGACCTGGTACTAGGAGAAGTGCTGACCCAGCGTTTCCACCGTAAGCGCACAAAGGCCAAACAAACGGGGGCAACCATCACCGAAGAGACCGGCCTGCCGCAAAGAATAAAATGGCTTAAGCCCGTGCTCTACATGCTGGCGATCATTATTATCATCAATGATACGGGATTGGCTCCTTACGAATTATTTGAGCTGCCCACTGGCAATACGAAAGGTTTCTCTTTCTCCGTTGGTCGGTTAGCTAACACCATTTTTCTTTTCTTCCTGATCAGTCTGTCCATAAATTTCTTTGTTTCCTTCCTGCTCCGGGGGTACTATCAACGTAGTAAAATAGATACAGGGAGCCAGTTTGCCATCAACAGACTCTTTACCTATTTTGCTTACCTGATCGGTATTCTTCTGGTGATTCAGGCAGCGGGCTTTAACCTGATCGCAATATGGACCGGTGCCGCCGCCTTATTGGTCGGTATCGGTATCGGGCTTCAGCAAACTTTCAATGACCTTATTTGCGGCATCATAATCTTGTTTGAACGGTCCGTAAAAGTAGGCGACGTGGTGGAACTTACCGGCCACCAGGTAGGCACCGTGCGCCGGATCGGCGCCCGGACCAGCATCGTGGAAACCCGCGACGACATCATCGTATTCGTCCCCAACTCCAAGTTGATCGGGGAAAACGTTACCAACTGGAGCCACATCGAGCGAAAAGCCCGATTTCACGTTACTGTAGGTGTTGCTTATGGTTCCGATACCAGTTTGGTCAAAGAAATTCTGGAGCAGGTTGCCAACGAACATCCAAGGATACTGGACAACCCCATGCCATTCGTTCGTTTTCTTGATTTTGGCGATTCTTCCCTGAACTTCGAGGTGCTTTTCTGGTCACGCGATTTTATCCGGGTAGAAACCATAAAGAGCGATCTCCGGTTCGCTATTGATGCCGCCTTTCGGGCCAGGGGTGTCGAAATTCCCTTCCCTCAACGCGATCTGTGGATACGGGGCGGCTTACCGGGAATTAAGGAAGATCCTCCGCCTGCTGAAACAAAAGAGTAGTGTACAGGGAGATAAGATATGCACAGCATAGAACGGCATGCAAACCAGCCCTCCTACAAACTAATCTCAGCTAGCTATTTACGGTGAATAATGAACTCTTAGTCCTGAGCTTATAGAGACTTTAGCTAATCGACTTGGCTGCCACCACTCACGCCTGAAGGCGGCGCTCCGCCCAAATCGAGGTTTAGGTAGAAAGTCACCAGTTCACCGACAAGTACTCCACAGGTACTCCTCCTGCCAACCAAACACCGTTGACCGAGCAATAGAATTCGTAGCCATCTCTGGCCATACCTGCTGCATCTATTTCAAGGATGACCGGTCGGCCATGCCGACTACCAACCGCCGCAGCGGTTTTTAAGTCCACGCTCAGGTGAACATGCTGACGTTTTTGAGGCTTAAGACCAGACTTTAGAATTGACTCCACAGAGGTCGTTGCAGTACCATGAAAGAGCTTTGAGGGAGGGGGTGTAGCCTCCAGTTGGAGATCTACGTCAATACTGTGTCCCTGGTTGGCACGAATTTTTCGTCCGTCAGCACTAAAGCTGAAACGTTTTTTATCATTTTCTCTTACGATTATCGTCAGGTCCTCACGTTTCATCGGGTAGCCGTTAGCCGACATACGGCTAAGGAGTTCGCTTACCTTCGCCCAGCCGTTTTTGTCGAGGGTGATGCCGATCGCTTCCGGCTGATGCCGTAGCACCAGGCTGATCTTTCGGCTGGCGCGTTTTATTTTTCTTGGGTCCATTTTAAGTGTCTTTTCCTGTGGAAACGGTCTTTTGTTGTGGAAAAGTTGCAGGGTTGCAGGGTTGCAGGGTTGCAGGGTTGCAGGGTTGCAGGGTTGCAGGGTTGCAGGGTTGCAGGGTTGCAGGGTTGCAGGGTTGCAG
>NZ_KB890415.1:0-45321 GCF_000373105.1 Neolewinella persica DSM 23188
TGGCTGGCCGTCAGGCTGGCGATGCCACAGGCATCCGTAGCGGAGGCCAGTTGGCCCACCGTCAGGGTCGCCGTGCCGGCGTCGTCGCTCAGTACCACCGTTTGGGGGGTAACCGTGATGACGGGGCGAATCGTGTCCAGAACCGTGATGGTGAAGGTGCAAGGAAGGCTTTCGTTGCCGCTTTCATCTGTGCGGGTCTGGGTAAACTCATTAACACCAACTTCGTCACAGGTAAAGAAGCGAAGTGGGTTACCGACTATTGCCATGGGGGGACAGTTGTCTTCCTCGATAGTAACCTGTTCGCCAGGGGAGGCCGATACCGACCCGTTGGCCTCCAAGTAAATGGTACTGTTGACACAGCTGATGACCGGAGCAATGGTATCCAGCACCGTGACGAAGATGGTGTCGCGCGTCTCGTTGCCGGAGGCATCGGTGGCGATGATTTCTACGCAAAGGTTCGTATTGCCCAGGTCGGCGCAATCGAAGTCGAGGGTGGCATCCTTGCTCGTTGATGCGTTGTTTGCACCTGCGATCCCGCCCCCGAAACCATCTTCCTCTTCATCGTGGTTGAAGCGGAAAATGTCCGTAACGGTCACTTCACAGTTGTCGCTGGCAGCATACTCGTAGTCTTCTACAGACAAAGAGGCCATGCCGTTTTCATCGAGGTAGAGGATGGTGTCGTTGGCCATAACGACTGGAGGGAAGGAGTCCCGCACAATCACATTATAGGAACAAGAACCTACATTGCCCGACTCGTCTGCAGCTTCGAAGGTAATGACAGTTGTACCTAGTTCGAAGGTGGAACCAGGAACCGGGCCAGCCGTTTGCGTACTGACAAGCGGTACATTGTTATTATTGAAAGCAAAATTACGTAAGGCTTCGTAGTAACCTGAGCCAGGAGTTGACCATGGGTCGAAAGACTCCTCATCATCATTATCAGTGGATACCCAGGCAACTTGCCCTCCCGTTGTCGTCCGTAAGGACCAGCGGGCACCTTCGTCTGAATCGAAGACAATAACTGTTTCGGCGTTCAAGTCCAAGAGTCCGTCTTCGTCTCCTATGTCGGCAGGAATTAAGCCTATAATGTCGAACAGACCACTGTTCAGACTATTGGGTGGGCCTAAAATGGCGTATGCCATATCATCGTCGTCTGGAGTGTCTTCCGTATCACTCCCACCTAACAGTCCAGCCAGATTGTTATCATCAGGAGAATCGATCACATCATAGCCAGTAACAAATAGGTTACCTCCGTCTAAAACGTAAGCCAGCAAATTATCCGTAGTAGCAGCATTGTGCTCATCACCACTTCCAGTACCTACTGCATGCCAGTAAATGATATTGTAGGCGGACAAGTCTCCCTGGAGGACATTGTTATCTCCCTGAGCCTTACCCTCCTCGTTATCGTCCTCATCATTACCTCCTTCAAAATCATTCAGGACAACGGTTACATCATACCCCGCATCCAGAAGTTCATCGGGTATTTCCGTCCTGTTTTCATTGTCTGAAACAAATAGGATAGCTAATGGCCCGCCAGAACAGTTGTCCTGGAACATGATGGTATCGAAGCTATAAATTATGCTACAAGCATCCATCCCTACATAGAGTATGGTGTCTGATGGACATTCTATAGCAACGGGCAGTTCGTTATCTTCTACGGTTACGGAGAAACTACAGTTTGCTGTATTACCGGCCGCGTCGGTGGCAGCGAAGGAAACCATCGTTTCACCCAATTGGAAATTCGCTCCACTAACCGGGCCTTCAGTTTGCGTCACGAGTGCGGCCTCTCCAACAACAAGGCGCAAAAAGTTGAGGATTATATCGTTAATTTCTTCTGCGCTGTAGACATAGCTCTCATCCTCGACTTCATCCAGGCCATACCAGTTAAATTGGTAAATTCTAGTGGCACCAGCCAAGCCGTCTACCCGGTGGTCATCGTCATCAGTATTCGAAGAAAATGAGTGGGTGCTGGCGGGCGCGTCAGGTACAAGGATAAGGTGGTTTACGGTCGGATCATCATCATCTTCAGTGACTCCCTTTACGAAAGCGTTATAAACCGTACCGTTGATTGCGGTGTAGGTGCGGACGAAACTATAGGTAAAGCCATCTTCGTCGGCACCCAATTCACCATTAATTTCATAGAAGGTAAGGTCCACAATATCTGCGGCCATCATCCAGAGTCCTGACCGGTAAGCGGTGAAGTAAGCGCTGCCCGTACCAAAGTCATCGGAAAAAGTGATGGCGCCTTCGGAGTATTCGATTTCCGAGGCAAAATCGGTATTCATATAGTTACCGTCGTCGTAAGCGTCATCGCCGCCGTCACTAATGTATTCGTCTTCAATATCATCCTCGTCTAAAATGTATTGGAAGGCAATCGAACCTGCCAGGGCAGCTCCGTTCGTTTGATAGCGGTCCAGGATGGCCTGGAGGGAGAAATCAGCGGTTGGAGAGTTACAAGGATCGGCTACCAGGGTTGGGGTAGGGAAGGTAACTGCAGCGAAACATAATCCTGGGTCTGTATCTACGGTAGTGCCCGTTGGGCAATCTGCGAAGACTGGAGGTGACGTATCGGTCACGGTAAGTTCTGCCGTACAGGTGGAACTTGACGTACCATCACTTACGGTAAGGGTTACGGTGGTCACGCCGAAGGGGAAGGGATTGGCTGGGTCGATGCTCAGGGTGATGGGGTCACCTTCGGGGTCCATGGAGCCGTTGTCGAAGTCTGCGGCGGTCAGGTCCGTTAAGCATGGGTCCTCGTTGGTGAGGTCAACGGTTACGTCTTGGCAGACAGCCATGGGGGGTTGATTGCCGGCTGACTCAAATATATAGGCCGAACCGGCACCAGGAGCCGTATTCGCCCCCGCAGCGTCTTCGGATTCTCTATAAGCTGCGACAATAGCGAAATCACCACTGATCGAAACGGAAAAACCAAAAAAATCGTTAGCCGCCCGGTCGGAGGCGACCAGTTTTTGCCCTTCGACCCAGTTGCCCAACCCGTCGCGCTTGAAGATATAGGCCGAACCGGCATTAGTAGCAAAACTCGCCCCGGCAGCGTTTTCGTCTTCTCCAGCAGCCCCTACAATGGCGAAATCGCCACTGATCGAAACGGAATAACCAAAAATATCGTTAGCTGCCCGGTCGAAGGTAGCCAGTTTTTGCACTTCGACCCAGTTGCCCGAGCCATCGCGCTCGAAGATATAGGCCGAACCGGCACCAACAGCCGTATTCGCCCCGGCAGCGTTTTCGTCTTCTAGATATGCCCCGACAATGGCGAAATCGCCACTGATCGAAACGGAAAAACCAAAATTATCGTCAGCCGCCCGGTCGGAGGCGACCAGCTTTTGCACTTCCACCCAGTTGCCCAACCCGTCGCGCTCGAAGATATAGGCCGAACCGGCACTACCGGCCGTATTCGCCCCGGCAGCGTTTTCGTCTTCTAGATAAGCCCCGACAATGGCGTAAGCGCCACTGATCGAAACGGAATAACCAAACAAATCGTTAGCCGCCCGGTCGGAGGCGACCAGCTTTTGCTCTTCCACCCAGTTGCCCAACCCGTCGCGCTCGAAGATATAGGCCGAACCGGCAAAAGTAGCAAAATTCGCCCCGGCAGCGTCTTCGTCTTCTTGTCTAGCCCCGACAATGGCGTAAGCGCCACTGATCGAAACGGAAAAACCAAACAAATCGTTAGCCGCCCGGTCGGAGCTGACCAGCTTTTGCACTTCACCCCAGTTGCCCGAGCCGTCGCGCTCGAAGATATAGGCAGCCCCGGCTTGACTAGCCGTATTCGCCCCGGCAGCGTCTTCGTCTTCTGTATAAGCCCCGACAATGGCGAAATCGCCACTGATCGAAACGGAATAACCAAAAGAATCGGAATTCCTGCGGTCGGAGGCGACCAGTTTTTGTACTTCGATCCAGTTACCCAACCCATCGCGCTCGAAGATATAGGCCGAACCGGCTTCAGGAGCCGTATTCGCCCCGGCAGCGTCTTCGTCTTCAAAAAAAGCCCCGACAATGGCAAAATCGCCACTGATCGAAACGGAATAACCAAAAAAATCGTTAGCCGCCCGGTCGGAGGCGACCGCCTTGATCACTTCGTTGAAATTCTGAGCGGCCAGGCTGCTGGGGAGGGTGAGCGAGAGCGCAAAGCAACAGAACAAAATTGTTGCGCTCAATCGAGCAAACAACCTGCTCCCATTGCCTGGGGAAGGTAGAACTTTAAGCATGTGTCTTTCTTTAAACTGAGATTAAACTAAGTGGGCAATCTTACACTGGCCCAATGTTACGAGGTAAGGTATGAAACGAAGGATCGTAAAGTTCCGATTCGATAATAAATCATCTGAATGGGCACTGATTACCACCAGAACAGGTAAAATTACCTAGTTGATTTAACTGTCTGGTTAAGATTCAACGCCCGGCAACATCACCGCCAGCTCGGTTATAACCGAGTTTCAGGCGGCGCTGAATCATGGAGGTGGAGCCGTGCTGCTGGCTAATGATCAGCTGGGCGGCGTCCTCAAATGTCGTCGAGGTCGGCGTAGGATAGGGGTGGAAATAGGATGACAACCCCGTAGCACTTTACTTTTTACCCAATTTCTTGATAAGGATGTTTCGTAGCGGGAAAGCCAGGGCGAAGTATGGCAAGTCCTTCTCTTGCCGGTGGCATAATAATCTTTTGTCAGGCCTGCGGCTGGTGCTGATTGCGTCCTTTCTTGAATCAGGGGAAAGAAAAATTAGCTCAAATTAGTTTTGGTGGAAGCTCCTGCGTACTCCGTACCTTCGCCGCCGTGACCAGCATCCTTCTCATTACCCCGCCCTTCACCCAGCTGAATACCCCGTATCCGGCAACGGCCTATTTAATGGGCTTTCTCGATACCAAGGACATTCCGGCCAGTCAAATGGATCTGGGCATTGAAGTGATCCTGGAGCTTTTTACGGCCGCTCGTTTGGCCGAAGTTTTTGAGCAGGCGCGGCCGCTGGTGCAGGGTGAGGTGAAAAGCAGCGAACTGACCTCCGTTGCCTCCGACGTGCGGCAGCAACTCAGCGACTCAGCAACTGTCCCCCTCAGTCATTTGCGGCAGCCACTAAGTGATGCTCCCCCTCATCATCTCACTCCCAATGCCCGCCGCATCTACGCGCTGCGCGCGGAGTACCTGGCTACCATCGAACCCGTCATCGCCTTCCTCCAGGGCAAGCAACCGACGCTCGCCCACCAAATCGCCGGAGAGAACTTCCTGCCGCAGGCCAGCCGCTTCGATCAACTCGAAGAACTCGACTACGCCTTCGGTAGCATGGGCCACCAGGACAAAGCCAAACACCTGGCCACCCTCTACCTCGAAGACCTCTCCGACTTCATCGTGGAATGCGTTGACCCCGACTTCGGCTTCAGCCGCTACGCCGAACGCATCGGCCGTTCCGCCAACTCCTTCGATGAGCTCTACGCTAAGCTGCAGGCTCCACCTACTTTCATTGATCGGATTACTTTGGAGGTGCTGGAAAGAAAACTCGAGGATTCCCTCCAACGTGCGGTAGCCCAATCGCCAATCGAGAATCACCAATCGAGAATCGAGAATCCGGAGGCAGCTGTAGCCAAATCAAATATCGCCAATCGCGAATCGCGAATCGCATATCCCCTGGTCTGCTTCAGCGTCCCCTTCCCCGGCAACCTCTACTCCGCCTTCCGCTGCGCCCAGTGGCTAAAGACTAACTACCCCGGCATAACAACGGCGATGGGAGGAGGCTTCGCCAACACCGAGCTCCGCTCGGTCAGTGATGCCCGCGTCTTCGAATTCTTCGACTACATCACCCTCGACGACGGAGAACTGCCGATTGAGCTGTTGTACGAACACTGTCTCAAGACTTCCAATACACCTGCGTTCGCGCCCCTGAAAAGAACCTTCCACCTCGAAGACGGCCAGGTCACCTACAACGACTTCTCCCTCCGAAAAGACTACCGACAAAGCGCCGTCGGTACCCCAGACTATTCCGGCCTGCCGCTGGATCGCTACATCTCCGTCATCGAAGTCGCCAACCCCATGCACAGCCTGTGGAGCGACGGCCGGTGGAACAAACTGACCATGGCGCATGGCTGCTACTGGGGAAAGTGTACCTTCTGCGACGTCAGCCTCGATTACATCGGAAACTACCAACCGGTGCAGGCCACCATGCTGGTAGACCGGATGGAAGAACTCATCGCCCAAACGGGCGAAAACGGCTTTCACTTTGTCGACGAAGCCGCACCGCCTGCGCTGATGCGCGACCTTGCATTGGAGATCATCCGCCGCAACCTGCGACTGACCTGGTGGACCAACATCCGCTTCGAGAAAAGTTTTACACCTGACCTCTGCCGACTGCTGCAAGCCAGTGGTTGTATTGCCGTCTCCGGCGGCCTGGAAGTGGCCAGCGACCGGCTCCTTGACCTGATCCAAAAAGGGGTAACCGTCGAACAGGTAGCCCGGGTAACCGGGGCCTTCACTGACGCCGGCATTATGGTGCACAGCTACCTGATGTATGGCTACCCGACCCAAACGGTGCAGGAAACGGTGGACAGCCTGGAGATGGTCCGGCAGCTGTTTCAGGCCGGCGTTATTCAGTCGGGCTTCTGGCACCAGTTTGCGCTCACGGCCCACAGCCCGGTTGGCCTCGACCCCGACGCCTACGGCATTACGCCTCATTACCAGCCAATTACCTTCGCCAATAATGACGTTCAGTTTACCGATTCCACCGGCATCGACCATGATAAATTCAGCTTCGGATTGAAAAAGTCCTTGTTCAATTACATGCACGGCATGTGTTTTGATTTTCCGCTACAGGAATGGTTTGACTTCCGGATTCCGAAGACCAATATCTCGCCGGACTATATTGCCGGTTGCCTGGAATATGAAGATGAAAGCCTCAGCCGGTCTACCGCGCGGGTAGTTTGGGTAGGTGGGGAGCCGGAATACCATAAATCGGCCGACGGAGGCCTGGAGATATCCTTGTTTGATCGCCGGGATACGGACACCATTCTTCTTACTGAAACTCAGGGCACCTGGCTGCTGACACTTCTTGACCGGACCGGCGACCGGTCGGCTAAATTGATCACCCTGGGAGAACTTCGGGCCGACTATGAAGCCGCCTTAGCCGCCTTCGAGGATTTTTGGTTCTCTGAAGCCATGGATATGGTGCGCAGCTATGGATTATTGGTAGTGTAACCTCGGGTGATTGATGTTACAGTATGGACTCAGTGCTTCTCCTGTGTCTCCCTCCGCGCTGCCCTCTGTGAAAACAATCTGGTTAGTGCTTTTTTGCTTCTATAGCAAACCCTGCAACGCCTCAAAACGTATTGGCAGAAAGTATAACCATGAATAATGTAGGATTGATCACCGGGGCAAGCTCCGGCATCGGAAAAGAATTAGCCAGAATACACGCCGAAAAAAAACGTGATCTGGTCATCGTAGCCCGCAGGGAATCTGAATTGAACGAGCTCAAGCAAGCGTTGGAACAAGCGCACGGTGTATCGGTAAAAGTTATTGCGAAAGACCTGACAAAGCCGGACTCGGGTAAGGAAATCCGTGAAGAGCTTGACCGCGAAGGTATCAACGTAGACTACCTCTTCAACAACGCTGGTTTTGGCGGTCGTGGCAACTTCCACGAGCAGGAATGGGGAATGCTGTCGGGGATGATTGACCTGAACATAAAATCCCTGACCGAGTTGTGTCATCTATTTTTGCCTGGTATGGTAAAGCGGAGTAAGGGAAAAGTCCTCAACACTTCCAGTACCGCTGGTTTTATGCCCGGCCCGTTGCAGGCTGTTTACTTCGCCACTAAAGCCTACGTAAACTCCTTTTCTAAGGCCATTGCTTCTGAGTTGGAAGGATCGGGGGTGACGGTCACCGCGCTGTGTCCGGGGGCAGTCGCCACGGAATTCGCTGACACGGCTGATTTATCCGACACCAGCCTATTCGAAAACGCAGCAACACCTCGCAGCACCGCCGAAAAGGGGTATGCTGCCATGGAGGCCGGAAAGCTGGAGGTCATTACAGAATTTGGTTTGAAGGTGATGATTAAGGCGGGAATACCCTTTACGCCGGAAAGAGTAGGCATGAATATGATCAAGAAAATGCAGGCTTAGTCCTCCTTCAAAAATCTTTATGATGAAGAAATGGAGGCGCGGCCGCAGGTGCAAGAAGAGGAGTAGCTACCTTCGTTGGATGCGCATCTTATATTGTCTGGTACTGGTCATCTGGATGGTTTCCCTGCCGGCTCAGGATACTTACATTGCTCAACTGGCTAGTGAAGTTTGTAACTGCATGGAACGGATCAGCGTTGAATCAGTCAACCGGCAGGCCACCAATTGCCTGCGGGAAGTCGCCGTAGCTAACGAGAAAACATTACTTAAACGCTATAACCTCGTCGCTGCAGAATCATCTCAAAGGGATCTGCTGGCGGAGCGTTTGGCCGAAGACCTGTTGAGGGATTGTCCGATCCTGGCCACCTTGAATTACGATAAGGAGGAAGAATTTCGTTGGTCGGACCGCGAACGCCCGCCGGCCCCCGAACTGATGCTGTTTAGTAGCGATAAAGGCCCTCCTGCTGATCCGGCAGACAGCGTCACCGGAGAGTCTCCTATTAAGTGGTTGGCCGAAGGCACGGTGAAACGGGTAGCCGCGGGGCGGATGCTGTTAGAGATTGGTACCGGAAATATTCTATCGTTTGAACTTCCTTCAGGAATTGCACGACCTCGCCGAATAAAATCCGGAGACGAACTAAAACTGTCTTTTCGACGGGAATGGCGCAAGGGGGAGAACAGGATTGTCCACGTAGTGACCGGGATCGAGGAGTGATAAAGTGAGGGGGTAGACACAGGAGTGTTGCATAGAAGTCGCAGAGCTACTTCGAAGGGCCCGGTCATATTGACAGCAAAAAAACTTGAAAATAATTACTTTCACTAAAAACTGAAAGTTCCCCCGACTGTTGTATCACTATTATTCTGTCTAATACTTGCCCCTGATGAAAGGTCCTTCTATCCACACTGTACTGCGTGATGACACGCTTCCCGCCGGTTTGCGGGCGATTGCCGAAAAGGTCTTTGCCGGAGATCGTATTACACCAGATGAGGGGCAATTGCTGTACGACGAGGCGCCGCTTGGCTATTTGGGGGCGTTGGCCAACTTCATCCGGGAGAAGCGGCACGGTGACCGGACCTACTTTAACCGGAACTTTCACATTGAGCCCACAAATGTCTGTTTGTATACCTGTACCTTTTGTAGTTACAGCCGTCGAATCAAGAAGCGCGAGGACGGTTGGGAGTACAGCCTGGAGGACATAATGGACATCGTGAAGAAGTATGATGATAAGCCAGTAACGGAGGTGCACATTGTAGGTGGTGTATTGCCACAGTATGATGTTCCTTTTTACAGTGAGCTGTTCAGCCGCATCCGGAAGCATCGGCCGGACCTTCACGTTAAGGCACTTACGCCAGTTGAGTACCACTACATTTTCAAAAAAGCTAAGATCAGCTACGAAGAAGGGATGGCTTTGATGAAAGAAGCCGGTCTGCAATCTATGCCTGGCGGTGGTGCAGAGATTTTTCACCCGGAAATACGGGACCAGATTGCCGGCGGGAAATGTTCCGGCGAAGAATGGCTGCGTATTCATGAAATCTGGCACGACCTGGGGATGCGTTCCAACGCCACCATGCTGTACGGCCATATCGAAGAATTCCGTCATCGGGTGGATCACCTGGAGAAGCTGCGGCAACTTCAGGATAAAACCGGTGGCTTTCAGACCTTCATTCCCCTGAAGTTCAGGAACCAGAACAACGAGTTGAGCCACCTCGATGAGAGCTCGGTGATCGAAGATCTACGCAACTACGCCATCAGCAGGATCTACCTCGATAACTTTGACCACATCAAGGCCTACTGGCCGATGATTGGCCGGACAACGGCGCAGCTCAGCCTCACCTTCGGCGTGGATGACATCGACGGTACCATCGACGATACCACCCGTATCTACTCCATGGCCGGCGGTGAACAAAACCCTGCCCTGAGTACGGAGCAGCTTGTGAAAATGATTCGTTCCGTTGGCCGTCATCCCATTGAACGGGGTACGCTGTACGACGTAATTCAGGACTACAAGGATGTGGAGTTTGCCGACGATAAGCAATACCGGGGGTACACCTCTTTGCCGGTGGTTTGATCGGCCCCTGCCTTTGCTCCCTAACGTTGGTTTGCACCTGCGACCGCGCCCAGATAAAGGGCTAAAGGAAAAAGGGAGAAAAGAAACCGTTCTCCCATTTTCTTCCTTTTCCCTCACTTCCTACCTTTTCCCCTTTACTCCTTTTCTATGAAAACTGTTTATATCCTCCGCCACGGCCAAACTGACTTTAACCTGAAAGGAATTGTTCAGGGAAGTGGGGTGGACTCCAGCCTGAATGATTTTGGCCGGGAGCAAGGAGCTTACCTCTTTGAAAAATACCGGGAGGTCCCTTTTCAGGTGGTGTTAACCTCTGCCCTCCGGCGGACCTGGGAGACGGTTTCCGGTTTCATTGACCTTGATATTCCGTGGGAAAAGCACCCCGAGATCAACGAAATGAGCTGGGGGAGCCACGAAGGAAAAAAGGGAACACCCGAGAGTATTGAAGAATATCGCCGCATCAAGGATGGCTGGTCCGAGGGAGAGATTGACGGCCGGATCGGTGGGGGAGAGTCCGCCCGTGAAATGGGGCAACGGTTACAGACTTTTATCGACCACCTGCCCGACCGCGAAGAAGATTTGATCCTGGTCTGCAGCCACGGCCGCGCCATGTGTGGCCTGGTCACCCTGATGATGGGTAAGCCGATTGACCTGATGAACGAACTGCGCCACAGCAATACCGGCCTTTGGCGGGCTACTTTAAAAGCGGATGGTTTCTGGGAATTCGACCTGATGAATGATCGAACCCACCTTCCGGAGGCACTAATCTCAGGCTCATGGTAAGTGCAGTAGCGGAAGAAAAGATAGGGAGATTTAAGGGAGGTAAACGACACCGCGTGGTGGCCGTTTCTTACCTCAACACCAAGCCTTTGCTCTACGGGCTTTTGCGGTCGGATATTCAGGAAGAACTTGATCTGGATCTGGCCATACCCAGTGAATGTGCCCGCAGGCTGGTCGCTGGAGAGGCGGATATTGCCCTGGTACCCGTAGCGGTAATTCCGGAATTGCCCGAGGCCCACATCATCAGTGATTACTGCATTGGAGCCGATGGCGCAGTGGCCACCGTATGCATCTACGGTGAGGTTCCCCTGGCTGAAATGACCACCATTTTTTTGGACCACCACAGCCGTACTTCCGTTATGCTGACACGCCTGCTGATGGAAGAATACTGGAAGCATGAAGTAACTTTCCTTGACGCCGAGCCTGGGTACATTGATCAGATCAAAGGAACGACCGGAGGCTTGGTCATCGGAGACCGGACCATTGGTCTGGATCAACGTTTTAACTACGTGTACGACTTGGGGGCAGCCTGGAAAGAACATACCGGATTGCCCTTTGTATTTGCGGCCTGGGTATCGGTCAAGCCGCTGGAACAAGCGTTTGTAGCGCGATTTAACGCTGCACTGGAAGCCGGGATGGCCCATCTCCCGGAACTGCAATTACTGCTGTCTTCCCCTCACCCGGACTTTGACCTGGTCGAATACTTTACTCACCACATTGACTATCATTTGGATGATGGGAAGCGGCTGGCGTTGGGTCGGTTTCTCGCTTATGTGCGTAAATCGTTGGGCAAGGGATAGCTTCTAAGTCGCCTCTCCCTCGGTCCCTCTCCCCCGGAGAGGGATGACCCAAGCATCAGTGTTTTGGGGCAAGGGAGCATTGAAAACTTGGCGGACGGAGTATTTTTGGCAGTTTCAATAGAGTATGTTCTAAGCCCTGCTAGAGAGGTGACTTAGGGGCAAAAATATAAAATACTTACGTCCTGTTTAGGAGCCCCGGCAGCGACTCCTGCAACCCCTGCAACAGGAGCGCAGCGACTCAAAAAAAGCAGCTCCCGCCACCAATCACCCACTAAAGGAGGAGGATGCCAGGAGCCGCCACAATTTGAGACTACCAATAAATTTTTACAGTAAATTCTTAATTATTGATGGAGACTTTCACGGAAGAGCCTTTGCCGAATGCTTCACCGGTCTGCTGCTCATAAAGTTCCAAAAGACGCTGATGTGCGGCCGTACTGGCCGTTTTACCATTGACCTTCAATCGGTTGCTATCGAAAGCAAGTTTCGACAGCTCATCGTCACCCTCAAGTAAGCCTTCCCGTTGCAACTGGCTGATCAGGGCCTGGTAATCCGGACCGGCATTCTTTTCATGCATTTCGTGCTCACGGGCCTCCCGGTCAAGGGCGATGGCACGTTCCTCATTCTGGCGCATCCGTTCCCGGTCACGGGTGTTTTGCTCAAGGTATCGCGTTGCCTGATCTTCATCGCTTTTAGCGCGTTCCAGGTCTCGTTGCATTTCGGCCTTACGCCGTTCGAGGCGTTCGATCATGGTTTCCATTTCCTCGATTTCGGAGGCTTTGTCCCGGGTACCGTTGGGGCGCGCTACCTGCCCGTCTAACTCCCAAATACCCCCGTCAGAATTGAACCTGAAGGCGCGCCCCTTCGGTATACTATCGGAGTTAAAAAAGTAGGACTCGCCGTCATGGTCCAGCTTGAACCGCAAGGCTTCTCCATCTCCCTGGTACTCAAAAAAGCCTTCGAAAGAACGGCCCAACTCTTCGCCCATTTCACCCAGGCGCAGACCGAGCTCTTCAAAATCACCACCCATGTCCAGAAAAACGCCGTCCAGACGCTCCAGTCCTTCCAAAGACTCCAGCCCCTCCAGCCCCTCCAGCGATTTAAGAGATTCAAGTCCCCTCAGGGATTCAAGACTGCGGAGGCCCTTCAGGTGCTTAAGATGGTAGGCGCGGTCTTCGTCTGACCACTCTTCAGACCAGCCCCGGATTTGCATCGGACTTTGGTCTTCACTGGTGCCCAGGAGCCGTTCTACCATTGCTTCATGCTGGTCGTATTCCGATTTTGGGATAACTTTTCCGTCGATGGTCAGTTCCTTGATGGCCTTGTCTTCAACGATTACTTCAGTAGACGAACCGTTTCGGTAGGAGCTTACTTTGTGTCGGCCGGAAGGCAGGGAGTCCTGGGCAAGGGCGGGGAGGTTTAGGGCCTCCTTTTTTGGCGCGGGCGCAGGTGCAAAGGAACGGTTGTTAATAGCAGAGCTGACGGCCTCCGCTGCTGTTTCACCAATATCGGCAACGGCGTCAAGGGCTTTTTCGGCGGGGTTGTAAGCGGCCGTACAAACTATGGCAATCAGGGTGAGTAGGGGAAGTAGGAATAATCTGCTTTTCATTTGATAAGGGATATTTTGTTGATGTAGAAAACGTTTCACCCGGCCCAGCAGGCCGGAAGGGTTATTGGTTAAGGCCACGGCGGTAGCCGGGGTGGCGCGTTGGTGTTCGAAGTAGAGGAGGGCCTTGGCGTAGGCCAGGCGGTTGGGGCCGTGCTGCAGTACGAGGTCGTCGCAGCAGTGTTCGCGTTCTTCGCGGATACGTGCGCCGATCCACCAGACCACCGGGTGGTAGTAGAAGACGACTTCGATGAGGCACTGCAGGAGGTTCCACCAGTGGTCGTTGCGCTTCAGGTGCGCGAGCTCGTGGAGGATAACGGCTTCGGCTTCTTCAGTGCTGAGCTGATTGACCACGGCGATTGGGAAAAGGAGCAGGGGCTTGAGGTGGCCGACCAACGCCGGGCCACCAAGTTCCGTGCTGATTCTTAAGTGTAGTAGGCCGTGGTAACCGATGCGCCGGGCCAGGGCCACGATAGTGGCACGGAAGTGGTCGGGCACTGCTACTTCAACTGATCTTTGCATCCTGCGTACGCGCCCAAAAGAAATGCCCAGCCGGACGGTGCCGATGAGGAGCCCGACGGCCCAGAATACGACGATCCAGAACAGCAGCATGCCGGGGTTCCAATAGGCCGGACCCGCTTCTGCAGCCCTGAAGTCAGTCATGATCAACGGGCCAACTGCCGTATAGACGGTTTCTGCGACATTAACTTCAAACAGCCAGGAGAAGGTGATCAGGGAGGTGGCTAGTTGGGCCAGTAAGGTGCCATAAGCCAGGGTGTAGCGCGTGCGGGCGCTGCGCGTCAGCCTTGAAACCAGCCAAAGCAGGCCAGCCAGTAGAGTGGCCTGCCAGAGGCTGTGCAGAATGGTCCAGCCGAGCGTTTCGACGATGGCGGCGTTTTCGGTGAGTAAACTAGTCATTGGCTTTCCCATTTTCAAGTTCTTCGATCAGGCGTTTGATCTCTGCGAGTTCCTCCGAGCTGGTCTGTCCGTCACCCAGCGCGCGGAGCACCAGGCCGGCGGCGGAGCCGCCAAAGGCATTGTCCACAAAGCGGCGCAGCAGGTTCTTTTGCACGTTTTCCTTCGGCGCAGCAGCGTAAATGTGGGTGCGGCTGCTGGTGTCTCGCGTAACCAGTCCCTTTTCGGACATCAGCTGCATCAGCTTAAGTGTAGTGGTATAGCCGATTTCCTTCGGGCTGTTGTTGTTGAGCTGTTCGTTTACGGCGCGTACCGTTGTTGGTCCGGCGGACCAGAGTACTTGTAAAATGACGAGCTCGCTGTCGGTTGGTTGCACGGGTTATGGTTTTCTACGAATGATTTCGTACAAATATATACGAAAGTGTTCGTAGTTGCAAGTTGGGGGTGGGATTTTAACGTTTGGGGGGCTTTTTGCTACTTGTTAGCCAGATTTTTTTCAACTCACGCTGTAGTCAGTATTGAAATTTTTTTTGCTTAGTTTGGTTGTTCGAGGGTCAACTCAACCTTAGATAAGGTTGGTATGATATGTACTTTTTTTCTATTGTTATTGCTTAGTTGTTTAATGCGTTTAGGTAAAGCTGTTAATATAGTTGCAAAAATAATTTATAGTTTATTGTCACACTTCTGAATTCAAGACCTTTTAATTATGTATGCAAGTTTTTTTGAATTAAAACTTGTCATTACATTATTCTTACATCTTGTACCCTAAATTTTTGGTGCAATACAAATCATACATTGTTATGAAAAAAGTCCTCTTTCTTTGTATCCTGTTCACAGGAGTTCATTTTTTAGGGGCTACGTCAATATCAAATGAAGTAGCTCTTACAAATGATAAAGCATTTCTTCAGGAAATGCTAGCGTTAGAAACACTAGACCCAGGAGATCCTCCTCCACAAGAAGGTTTCTGGTGTACCGCAACATGTGTAGTTGGTTGGGGTGGTTGCATGTTAGCATGTTCTTCAGATCTTTCTTGTGAAGATACTTGTAATGATTTCCTGCACGACTGCTCAGCCTTCTGCGACGATCCTGTTGGGACTGTAATATGGGGCCCTGCTGGTACAGGTCCAAATCCGTAATTACTTTACAGCGGAACACATTATCACACTCCTTGTAAGGTTTTATGCCTTAATAAGGAGTGTGATTTCAATTAAAAATGAACACTTATTCTTCTTTGGAGTCACGTCCAGAGGCTAACCCTATATAGTTATGAAGATCGCTACTTACATATTATCTTTTGTTTTAATTGTATTAATAAATTCATGTGGTGAAATACATGACGCGGGTATTATTACTTACAATAATAATCAAGTGACTACGTCTTACGTTGTTTTTGATAAAGAAAGCAGCAAGTGGTTTCAGCCTAAGCAGCAGCAAGGAGGTGAGGAGTTAAATAGTAAATATTTTTTCAAAAAGCAAAAAGACGATTTTGCAATCCGTATTTTTGACACGCCAAACTTTAAAGCTTTTAACATAATATCTCCCTGGGAAGGATATGTAAAAGTGCAAAGTAATCAGAGGAAAGACATACTCGGATTTGATTGTAGAGCTACAGAAATTATCAGTCGCAATAATAGAAAACTATTTCTTGTCTGGCATACAGACAGGATTCAGCCCGGGGTTGGTCCTGAAAAGTGGTGGGGGTTTAATGGCGCAGTTCTTGAAGTTGTAGATTTGTTAAATGAGGAGACATTATTTAAGGCAACAGCTATAGATATAGATTTTCAAGAAGATGTGTTGAGCCCGCCAGATACTACAAACATGATTAATCTCGAAAAAATACAAGACATGAAAAATGGCTGAAATTAGCTTTTTGAGTATGTCGATATTTCAATATGAATTGCCTGTTAAAATTTTAGGTTTTAATTGTGTAAATATAAATTAAAATAAAATGGAAACTAGTAAATTGTCACGTGAATTGATTGAGGCTTACAATCAGCAGGATGTCAAAAAAGTTGATGCCTTAATAGTTCAAGGATTAAAAGCTGTGTCTGGAACAAATGAGGACTGGAATAGAGGTAACCTCCTGCATCAAATTCATACTATCAAAGGTCTTTTGTTTTTGGAGAATAATGAAATCGAAGAAGCAAAAGAACAGCTTATCAAAGCAATAAAGGTTCCTAAGTCTCCTCAGTTAAATGGATTTGGGCCAAATATGCTTTTAGCTAAAAAACTACTTGAAAAAGGAGAAGCCAAAGTCGTATTGGAGTATTTAGATTTATCTAAGCATGTTTGGTCACTATTTACCAGGTTTATTCCCTTGCTAAAATGGCGAAATGATATTAACAAAAATCGGACTCCAGATTTCAAAGCAAACTTGAGATACCATCTTGTTTAGTTCATTCCTGGCAGTAAGATAGGTCGTCGACCCCAATCCGTACCTTAGCCAAATGTTAACCAACTACCCCGACTCCCTAGCCCAAACCCTCCAACAAACCTTCAACTGGGGCGAAGAAACCGTTCCCCTGGCAGCGGCCGCAGGCCGCATCCTGGCCGAGCCCTTGCTAGCGGATCACCTTCAGATCGCCGTCGATCAAGCGGTAGATATTCTTATTTCATTAGCCGGCAGACTTTCTTTGTATTATTTCAATAGCCCTGAAGTTCCAATTGTGCGCTCATTCGTTTGTAGTCATATCTGATATCATCGCCGGCTTGTACATCCTTTGTTTTACCCATAACTCTTCATTCGTCCTACGGTTCAGGTTGCCTTGCGCATCGAATTGACCAGTATGAATAGAAGGTTTAGCGCCCGGCCGAGAAAAGCACCCCTCACCATTGGTTTCAGGACGATAATAATATTGGTGGTGGGTCAGGCCAAAAGCAGTCAAGGCTTCGTCTGATTTTAGTCCCTGCTCGTTGTAGTTTCTGACGCGTACACGCTTGTCGGACGGGCTTATCCCTTTTTTAGACGCGCCTCTTTTGAGTAGCTCTTTTTCAGCGGCCAGTTTCCTGAGTTGGCGATAATTAACTGATTATCAAAGACTAGTTTTCTTTAAAATCGTAGCGGGCCATTGTTTTATGCAAGTTTTGCCCCTCGATATGAAACGATTTTTCCTCGTTAAATAATCACTTTTATGAATATTGACCTTGGTGCCAAGGTTAGCTTGTTCATTGATATTGCCCAAATTTGAAGGCCTCTTTTGTCTAAAGAAATGATAAGAATCAATCAATACCCCAATCTTTATCAATTCTTACACCTACTAAGGAGAATAACTTTGATGCTTCATCAAAGCAAAGAATTATGCCCCCCCAAATATTATCAGTAGCTGAACCAGCTCATGTGAGTAAATGGGGAAAGAGATTCCCGATACGATGATTGCCTTCGGTAGCTTACGTCAGAAGAGTGTAACGTATAGTGCTTTGACTGCCAAAACGAATGAATTAATAGCCTTGGCATTGCCATTACTGTTCGTTGCGAGGGCTGTATTGCTTTTCACGTACATGATGCCTTACATGCCGGAGCCAATAAAGCGGAAATAATGGAAACCGCCGGGATGGTTATTCTAATGGGCGGCCGACCTGCTTTGATGTATGGCAGTAAAGCATTGATGCAATTTCAGAAACAGTAAGTATAAAGCCTAAGGAACTCTGAAGGTGCAATTAAACAGAAAACTTGGAAGCAAGGGTTTTATATAACGATTAAAATGTATAAACAATGAAAACTATAATTTTTTTCCTTTTAACGCTGTCTCTTGGCTTGGTTGCCAGTTGTTCTTCGGTGAAAATAATCACTGATTTTGATCAAGAAGCAGATTTTACCAGCTATAAAATTTATGCCTGGTCTCAAGTCTCAGATCCGTTTAACTTGGACTACCCCCAATACGATAATTCGCTAAACAGGAATCGGTGGAAAGAGGCTATTGATGCAGCTTTACAGCGTCAAGGTTATGTCTTAGGGGAAGGAAATGTTGATCTTGAAGTGGATTTTCACTTACAATTTGAACGCAATGCGGTGCCCTATCATGACCATCATGACGTAGAAGGTCAATCTTCGTACAATTACAAACCAACATCTGTTTACCAATACGACCAGGGCACTATGATCATTCACCTTCTTGACCTGGAGAAAAAGCGAATTGTTTGGCAAGGCTTTTCAACCAGAGCTTTGGATATTGGACTGCTCGAAGATGCGGATGCGAATATTCAAAAAGCGGTAAGTAAAATATTCAAAAATTTTCCTGGGTAAGCTTGTTAGTCTTTGTTTCAAGTCTGAATAATCTCACAACACCACAGCAAGTCAGTCCTTACCTTAGCCCCATGCTAACTGACTACCCAACCGCCCGCCAACTCACCCTCCAACAAAACTTCAACTGGGGCGAGGAAACCGTCCCCCTGGTAGCGGCCGCAGGCCGCATATTAGCCGAGCCCCTGCTGGCGGACCGCCCACAGCCGCCGTTCGACCGGGTGACGATGGATGGCATCGCCATCGACTACACCAACTACGCGACGGGGCAACGAACCTTCCCCATTGAAGGAATCGTTGCGGCAGGCACCGCAACGACATCGCTGACCGACGCTGCAAATTGCCTGGAAGTAATGACCGGGGCCGTCATGCCGCCGGGGGCAACGACCGTAATTCGCTACGAAGACCTGGAGCGGGTGGGGGAGACCTTCGTTTTACCGGACGGCGTGCAAGACGGAAAGAACATTCACCAACAAGGAAGGGACGCGGCCGCAGGTGCAAGGTTGATGCAGGAAGGAGCAAGGATTGGTGGGGCAGCGATCAACTTGTTGGCCAGTTGCGGTTACGCCAACGTGGTGGTGAAACGGTTACCCAAAGTTGCCGTGATTGCTACCGGTGATGAACTGGTAGCGGTAGAAGCGTCACCGTTGCCGCATCAGATTCGGATGTCGAACCTGTTTCATTTGCAACACCAACTCGCTACGGCGGGAATCGCCGCCACCACCCATCACATCGTGGATGACCAGGCGGTGCTTCGGGAAAAGATTGCGGAGCTGCTTTCCCAAAAAGATATTTTGATCTTCAGCGGAGGGGTCTCTAAGGGCAAGTACGACTTTTTACCGGGGGTCCTGGCGGAACTTGGGGTAGAACAACTCTTCCATCGGGTCGCGCAGCGACCGGGGAAACCGATCTGGGTGGGCAGAACCCAGGAAACAATGGTGTTTGGTTTACCGGGGAACCCGGTGTCCAGTCTGACGGGGTTGTTGGCCTACGTTGGTCCCTTTCTGCGGAAGAACCTTGGCATGGTGGCGCGGGAGGACCAACGGGCCTTGGCGGAAGATTTTGCCTTCGGCAAAGACCTGACCTTATTCCAGGTAGTCGCCATCGACCCGGCTACTCAGCGCGTACGTCCGGTGACCAACGGCGGCTCCGGAGACGCCTCCAGTATGCTGCGGGGCGATGGCTTCCTGGTTTTACCCCGGGAGCGCTCAACCTTTGCCGCTGGCGAATCCTTTCCTTTTCTCCCCTTCGACCAACTATTATGAAAAAGCACGATAAACATCCTAAGCTGATCCGGCCTGCTGGCGACCAATACGCCAGGACAGACGTTGCGCTGCTGGGCAGCACTTGTGCGGTGATGGATCCACTGATCGAAGAATGGGCCCAGGCCCTGAGCAAAAGCTACCGGACACTTTCGGTTATTGGTGTACACGGCGAAACGGCGGAGGCAAAAAGCCTGCAAGTTGGAGAGAAACGTTTCAGTACCTCTTTTTCTGCCTGGAGCGAATACGATGAACGAATTCAACGCAGCGAATTTGACGTAGCGCTGGTGAACGGAAACCATTATCCGGCTGCCCGACAAATCGTCTTTGTTGATCCTAAGAAGTCTGGTACTTTAGAGCGACGTCGGGAACAGCTGACGGACATCCTGGCCGTTGTGGTTTGCCCTGGAGCGGATGGTATGCCTGATTGGTTGTCCGAAACGGTCAAGGCGCAAGACGGTGAAGTAATCCTCTGCCGGCTGGAGAAAGCGTCGACGGCCGTCCTTCCCCTGCTTAACCACGTCCTTAGCACCCGCGTCCCCGCCCTGAACGCCCTGATCCTGACGGGCGGCAAAAGTATCCGCATGGGAACGCGTAAAGCTGACCTCGTGTATCGTACAAACGGGGAGACGGAAGGCGCCCGGATGGCGCGCTTGTGTAACGACCTGTTGCCCGGCCGGGTGCATATTTCGGTGGCCGATGCTGATCAACCCACCATCGCCGGCTTTCCCAACCTGGCCGACCGCTTCCTCGGGCTCGGCCCCGCCGGGGCCATCAGCTCCGCTTTCCTGTCGGACCCCAACGCCGCCTGGCTGGTCCTGGCCTGCGACCTCCCGCTGCTGGAAAAATCCCACCTGGAACAACTGATCGAAGGGAGGGACGCCCGTAAATTTGCGACGGCCTACCAACTGGCCAGCCAGCCGTTCCCGGAACCGTTGGTAGCCATTTATGAGCCGCGTGCCTATGCCCGCCTGCTGCAGTTTTTGGGGATGGGTTATTCTTGTCCGCGAAAGGTGCTGATCAATAGTGAGGTGAAAATATTGGAAACGGCAGATGAGGCTGCCTTCCGGAACGCTAATACACCGGAGGATCGGGCGGGTATATTGAAGATGTTGGTTTAGTGAGGGCCAACCTCTCGGCCGGCGACCTTTTTTTAAGCCTTGTGGACTGAAGGTGAAGTAGTCTCTAAGGGCGAGTGGGCTATGCCCCGAGATTTCCCGGGACATAGCCCACTCGTCCTGAACAAAAAAGCGTTATTACGTTTTGGCGACGAAATTTAATTATAGTGGGCTGGCGAATTCAAGATGGTGTTTCTGGTTTGTCAGCACTTGTGCTGATAGGTCATTGCCGCGTTGAGTTTGCCAACTCAGCACAAGTGCTGAGGAACCATTAGCGAATTTTCGCTAAAACCCGTACCTTCGCGCCAAACCTACCCACGCCATGCAATACATCTCTACCCGGAACCTTCGTTTCGTACTTAATGAAGTCCTTGACCTAAACCGGATTCGCTCTTTTGAGCAACACGAGGCATTTGATAATGAAGCCACTGAAATGGCACTCGATGCGGCCAAGCAACTCTCCGACCAGTACCTTTTTCCTTTTTATCGGGAAATGGATAAAAAGAAGGCTTACTACAAAGATGGCGAGGTCCACGTACTACCCGAAGTCGGGGAGAGCATGCGCGCTATGGGCGCCGCCGGTTGGCTTAGTGCCGCCTGGCCATACGACGCTAATGGGCAACAGATGCCGACGGTTATTCTCAACGCAGCCGGACTGATCTTTCAGGCAGCCAACGGGAATATGGCGGCTTACAGCTTCCTGACGACGGGTGCCGCTAACTTGATCCTAACCTTTGGCAGCGATCAACTGAAAGCAACGTACCTCGAGAAAATGGCCGCAGGAGAATGGCAGGGCACGATGGCCCTGACGGAGCCCCAGGCAGGGTCTTCGCTCTCAGACATCACCACTACCTACGAACTGTTGGAGGACGGCAGTTACTCGATCAAAGGGCAGAAAATCTACATCAGTGGCGGCGACCACAATTCCACCGAAAACGTAGTGCACCTGTTATTGGCACGTCAGAAGGGTGGGCCTAAGGGTATGAAGGGTGTGAGCCTTTTTGTGGTGCCTAAGCACTTGCCCGTCGACGGTGAACTGGTCGATAACCACGTAACTACCGCCGGGATTTACGGTAAAATGGGACAAAAAGGTTACGTGGCCGCTCACCTTATGTACGGCGAACAGGGAGAGACCAAAGGCTACCTGGTAGGTGAAGAGTTCCGTGGTCTGAACTGTATGTTTCAGATGATGAACGAGGCCCGGATCGGTACCGGTATCATGGCTGCCGCCAGTGCTTCAGCGGCTTACTACGCCAGCTTACAATACGCCAAGGAGCGGCCGCAGGGGCGCCACCCGGGAAATAAAGACGTAAATGCCCCACAGGTGATCATCGCCGAGCACGCCGATGTGCGCCGGATGCTGCTCTTCCAAAAAGCAGTAGTGGAGGGCAGCGTCGATCTGCTGCTGCAGTGCTCTTTGTACGAGGACATCAGTAAAATAAGCCAGGACGAAGAAGAGCGCGAGCGCGCGCATCTGCTGACGGAGCTACTTACCCCAATTGCCAAATCCTTCCCCAGTGAATACGGTAACGAATCCGTCAGCATTGGTATGCAAGTACTAGGTGGTGCCGGCTACACGGATGATTTCCCGCTGGAGCAGATCTTCCGTGACATCCGGGTGAATTCCATTTACGAAGGCACCACGACCATTCATGGTCTTGACTTACTTGGCCGGAAAATGATGATGAAGGGTGGTAAGCCAGTGCAGCTTTTGACGGAAGAAATTCAGAAAACCCTGGCACCCGCCCTGGCAAATGAAACCACGAAGGGAATGGCTGAAAACCTCGCTAAAGGCCTTGGGTCCGTGCAGCAGGTGATGGGGCATCTCATGGGACTCGCGCAAAGCGAGGATCCGAAGGTCTTCCTGGCCGATGCTACGATCTTTTTGGATTACTTCAGTCTTCACGTCATTGGTTGGCTGTGGCTCCGTGAAGCTTTGGCTGCCGACAAGGCGCTACCAGACGCTGACGGAACTGACGAAGAGAATTTCTACAAGTCGAAAATCCAGACGGCTCGTTTCTACTTCAACTATATTTTCTCCCGCACTGCTGCGCACAAGCGCACCCTGCTGAATACGGAGCGGATTACTTTGGAGACTGGGGGTGATTTGTTGGTGTAGTTTTTGCGCTGGAATTTGAATGTTTACGTCGCCAAGGTCGCCTCTCCCCCGGCCCCTC
Organism: Neolewinella persica DSM 23188; assembly: GCF_000373105.1. Lineage (GTDB taxonomy): Bacteria > Bacteroidota > Bacteroidia > Chitinophagales > Saprospiraceae > Neolewinella > Neolewinella persica. Next base: position 23,066 of record NZ_KB890415.1, read on the forward strand.
TCCCCCGGAGAGGGATGACCCTTCGTCAATGGTTTTAGCAAGAATTATTGATTTTCAACCTATTTATGAGGCTTGTTTGGTCCGTTTTTAGGAGTATGCGTTAGCCTTGCCCCTAGTGGTAGAAGAACGAAGTTACGCTGCGGCTACCGCCTTGCTGAATCGACACAAGTTGCTTAAATGGAAGCATTTAATTGTATTTGAGGCCTGAATCCTCCTTCCATTTTACCTAAAAACACCAATGCTTGGGTCACCCCTCTCCGGGGGAGAGGCGACTTCGGGCGGCTAAAGTTCAAATCTTATTAGACAACCCCCAATCCAGCAAACTTCCCCTTCAGCACCGCTTTAGCATCACCCCCCAACCAGTTATCAATCACGTCCGCATAGCAGTTTCTGAAGTCGACTTGATGGATGAGGTCCTCATTCTCGAGCTTGCTCAGGTCAGGTGAAGGGTTGTAAAAACCATTCTTCTTCAGCTTCCCGCCAATCATCATCACGTTGTTGGCAGTGCCATGGTCGGTACCACCGCTACCGTTCTGGGCCAGGCGGCGACCGAATTCGGAGAAGGTCATGATCAGTACATCGTCGAAGAGGTTGTTTTGCTTGAGGTCTTTGACCAGGGCGGATACGCCTTCGGCGTATTGGGTGAGCAGGCGTTGCTGCCGGCCCTTCTGGCCGGCGTGGGTATCGAAACCACCGAGGCTGGCGTAGTAGATATTGGTGGCCGTATCGGCGGTGATCAGTTCAGCGATTTGCTGTAAGTCCCGGCCAAAGGCGTTGCGGGGAAAGCTGACCTTTGATTTGTAGACGCGTGATTGTTCGTATAGATAACCCGCCGCGTCGGTCGTTTCCGTTAGTGTTTTATACAGGTAGTGCAGGTTGCCTTCGGTAGCATGCTCCGTCGGCAGGGAGGCAAAGCGTTGGTTGTTTACTGCTTGCCGCAGGCGATTGGCGTCGCTCATGGCAAAGCCGGTGCGGAGTTCGCCTTTCATGGCCAGGCTCAGGCCGTCGTCCACTTCCAGGGCGTGATAGGCCGGTTGGTTGGTCAGCGTATCGAGGTGGCGACCGATCCAGCCGGTAGACCAGGCTTCCGTCGCCGGACTCCCCGTTTGCCAGATGTCCATCGAACGAAAGTGGGAGCGGTTAGGGTCGGGGTAGCCGACACTGTTGATGATGCTCAGCTCTCCCTGATTGTATAATTCCCGGAGAGGACCCATTGCCGGGTGCAGCCCCTGAACCTCGTTCAATTTCAACACCTCACTAGCGGGGATACCAAGGACCGGGCGCTTTTGGTAGTAAATATCATCACCGAAAGGAATGATGGTGTTCAGGCCATCGTTTCCTCCGGATAACTGGAGGACGATCAGGATTTTACCACTGCGTGAGGCGGTCATTTGATTACGCGAAAATCCCCTGAGAAACGTTGGCGTAAACAAGGCCGTAGAGGCCAGGGTGGAGGCTTTGAGAAAATCTCTTCTTTTCATGGTTCAGGGGATTAGCAGAGTTGGTACTCGGGTAAAGACATTAATTGAACCGCCATCAGGGAAGGATTTTTGGTGAAAACTACTCTTTGGGCTTGCGGACCGAATGGGGGAGTCGGGGCTTGCAGCAGATAGCTGGCCAAACGCTGGTATTGGTCGGCCCCGTTTCCAGTTCCTGCCAGGGAGGTCAGTGGTCCAAGGTTCATTTCGGCTACCAGCTGTTTCAGCTTTTTCTTGGTTTCTGCCTCCAGTTCCGGCGCGAGGTTAAAGTTGATTTCTGCGGCCTTGAACAGGGCTCCCGCCAGGTTGAGACGAAGCAGGAGGGTGGAGTTGTCAATCCACGCCCGGCCCCCGGGCCACCCGGCGACGTTTGGTGGCTTGAGTAGTATTTGTCCCAGCGCCCGCTCCATCCCGATGAGCCCGGTAGGGCTTATTTGGGTGACGTTCAGTTGTCGCATCATGCCCGCCATCAGCTCAATGGGGGACTTGATCCTGTTACCGACGTTTTCCGGGGCGTAAAACCAATCGCTGCTGAAGACCTGCTGCATTAACTGACCGATGTCATAACCAGAAGACCGGAAGTCTTTCGCAAGGGAGTTTACCCTAACCTCATCTACTTGTTCATTGACGAAGCAGGCGTAGATTTTGCGACAGATAAACTGAGCCGTTTCTTTTTGTTTCAGGATAAGGTCGATAATGTCTTCTCCATTAAAATTCCCCGTTGCTCCCATAAAGGTTTTTTCGCCATCATCATGTTGCCGGATGCGAAACACATATTCTCCCTCCTTATTACTGGACCATCCGGTAAAGGCCCGGGCGGCCTCTTTGACGTCGCTTTCGGTGTACCTCCCCCGGCCAATGGTAAACAACTCCATCAGTTCTCTGGCGAAATTTTCATTGGGCTTCAGCTTCCGGTTTTGCTGATTATTCAGGTAACGGATCATTGACGGATCACGGGCGATGGCGAGTACGAGGTCTTTGAAATTACCAAGCGCATGCTTGCGTAAGGTATTCAGCTGACGGGTAGCGAGTAAGCTGAATTTTGTCTCACAGGCAAAGTGGTCGTGCCAAAAAAAAGTCATGCGTTCCAGGAGCGCGCTTTCTTCTGCGTTGGCCATACGTTTTACCCAGTCGTAGTTAATACCCACCAGCAGTTGCTGTTCCTTCTTCCGTTTTTCCTGAGCACTTGCCGCCGACATCATGTCCCCGGAATAATCAGGGCTGGCGTTTTCAGGTAATGGTTTAGCGGTTTCGGCCTGGTTAAACAGGTCGTCAATGGCTTGCCGACGCGTCCAGTTTTGTCGCGTTTGCTGCTCCGTGGGGCTAAGGCCAAAGCCTGCACGCCAGTAGAGGTGTTGAATTTCCGTAAGGTCGCTCATGAGGATATGCTTGGGGTTGCCTATCTGACGAACGTTTTTTTAGAAGGTTTAATTTGGGCGCGGCCGCAGGTGCAAGCGAAAAGATGAAGGAGCAAAGGGGTAAAGTGCCGGACCTCCCGGTCCGGTATGCTTAAACTGGATCGCCTGCTTGCACTTTAACCAACTATTGCACCTGCGGCCGCGCCAGGAACTTGCCCTTAACTTAACGCCTTAGTGCCTTAATGGTAAAATCGACCTTGCCTATTCCTCCTCCAAATGCTTCCCCTTCCGGCTCCCGTCATACAGGTCATACCGAACGTAGCGAACTTCCACCGGACCGTTCATCAACGGGATTCGACGACTGGTTTTCAGTCCGACGGACTTGAGTCCTTCCGGGCTTCCCGTAATGATCCAGGCGGTGTATCCTTTCCAGTTTTGCTTCAGCGTATCGCCGATCATCTGGTAGAGTCCTTCGATATTACCGGTCGTCAGGCGCATCTCATAAGGAGGGTTGGTGACCAGCATGCCACCGGCTTCCTTATCGGTGATCCGTGGTGCCTGGAGTTGGTCGAATGGCTGCGAATACAGGTCAACGTAATTTAGCACTCCGGCCCGATCAAGGGATATTCTCGCCAGGCTAACGGTTAATTCTTCAATGTCAGAACCAACAATGGGGTGGGGAGGCCTGCGTCGGGCGTCCAGCGCCTCCTGGCGGATAGAGGACCAGAGTTCGATCTCAAAGTCAGGCCACCGTTCAAAACCGAACTTTCGGTTTAAGCCAGGGGGGTGGTTCGCGGCGATCATCGCCGCCTCTGCTACGATGGTGCCGGAGCCACACATCGGATCCACGAAGGGAACCTCGCCATCGTATCCAGCCAGTAACAACAAGCCAGCGGCGAGTACTTCGTTGATCGGTGCGCCGCCGGTTTTACGCCGGTAGCCCCGGCGGTGCAACCCATCTCCAGAGCTGTTGAGGCTAACACTTACCTCATCGTTTTTGGTGACGTGGAGATTCAGCCTCAAGTCGGCCTCTTCCTTGCTTACACTAGGTCGTTCACCGGTTTTGTCCCGGAACTGATCTACGATAGCGTCCTTAAACAGTTGACTGAGGTAGACGGCGTTCCGGTGGTAATCCGATGAAGTATTCGCATCTATCCACAGGTTCCCGTCCTTTGCCAGCAACGGGCTCCAGTCGATCGCCTTCAACTGATCATACATCTCCTGTTCATTCCTTGCCGTAAATTCAGTAAGGTTAACCAGGACACGCAGGCCCGTGCGGAGATTTAAGTTGGCACGATACAAGAAATCTTTATCTCCGTTGCAATGCACCACCCGCCGGCCGATCTCAACGTCTTCTCCGCCCAAAGCGGTAATCTCGGCCGAGAGGATTTCTTCAAAGCCTTCAAAAGTAGTGATGGAAAAAGTAGTGATAAGGCTAGCGGTTGGCAGGCGCCCCGTGGGGCGTCAGGGTGAGGCAAATGGGCAGATGATCGCTTAGTTTTCGATCTGTTTCCAAGGTGCTGCAATTTTCGACAAAATCGATAACCCAAACTGCTTCTTTATCAAAAAAAGCAGTGGGGTAGAAGATGTTGTCGATTGGGTAGTTGAGGTAATTACCCGTAGCCGTGCATTTGCGTTTCAGGGTGGTCGGTAAATTTTTTGCAGCAATTGCGTAGCCTTTATCAAATAAAGGCCGGAAGGCTTTATGGTCAGGTTTCATGTTCCAGTCACCGAGGTAAATCAGGGGCTGACCAGACACGCGGTCCGGGTAATCGATAAGGTAAGGTATTTCCTGCTCTGGCCCTTTTGCGTGGGGCAGTGAGTGGAAGTTAACCAGCCAAATAGGTTCCGGGAATCCTTTAACGGCTACTTCGAGCCAGAAAGGCTCGCGGACCACTGCGTCTGCTACAGTATTGTCAAGTTGGTATCGGAGCATTTTTACCTTGGACCGGCGCCATAAAAAGGCGTACCGCTCTTTGTCGTACGAGGAAGTTGAACTGGTAGGCGGGCTTATCCGGTAGTCCCATTCCGTACCGGTGCGATCAAGTGCGGCATCGAGGGCTGCCACCCGCTGGGCACCGGCAGGGTCCTTGGCCACGACTTCCTGAATGGCTACAACGTCTGCATCCCGGAGGAGCGCTGCCATTCTATCTATGTCCGCATCAGTGATCGTTCGGCCCATATCCTGTACGTTCCAGCTAACCAGGCGAAGCTCTTGAGCAGTGGCCGTAATGACCAGCAAGAATAAAAATGAGGCGAAAGACAGACGTAACAAGAATGGGCGATTTAGGCCGTAAAGGTAGGCATTGGGGAGGTGGCAGGCGCTTTGAATAACCCTGGCCAACAAAAAGCGAGGGGTTCCCTTGATCCTTCAGATCTGCGGTCACCCCTCGCTAGAATAGACGGGCCTCCGGCCCTACATGTAAACTGCTGTCAAATGCTTCGTCTCCGGGTCTAAAAAGGTACTGCGTCCTCGGCTACAGTGGCAGCTTTCTTCTTGCCCCTGCCCTTGGCGGGGGTGGAGTCGGCTACCGTATCGGCCGCCAGTTCGTCTTCAGCTTCCTGCTGCTTGCCACCGCTCAGGAAGGTGAAACTGTGGGCTACGATTTCAGCGGTATTGCGTACCTGGTCGTGCTTGTCGATCCACTTATTGTAACGCAGCGTTCCGACGATGGCAACCTGGCTGCCCTGCTCAAGGTACTTTCCGAAGATCTCGGCCAGTTTGCCGAAGGACTTGACCTTGTGCCAGTCGGTGCGGGTTTGGCGGTTACCGTCTTTGTCGCGGAAGTACTCGTTAGTGGCGAGACTGAACTCGGTGATGGTCAGGCCTGACTCGGTCGTTACCATTTTAGGGTTACTGCCAAGGTTGCCAATGAGGGTGATGGAATTACGTACTTGCATAATCAATAATGGTTGTGAGCCGCGTTGGTATGGTTGTTGAAAACGCGCCCCGGGTGGGTAAGAATCGTTACCGCCCGAACGAGACATCATGGCTGACATCCCTTCCAATTGGTGACAATGCAAAGGTGGGGCGACGGGCAAGTCGTAGTCGTTATTTATACGTATACTTACGTTTATATGCGTTTATAAACGTTTTTATACGTATAAATACGCTTAATGTTGTTGATTGTCAAGTAGTTATGACCTTAGGGGTGGTTTGAGGTTTTCGAAAGAAATTATTGTAATTGGTAACCGTACGCCTTCCAATAACAGGTGAATTAAGGTCACTTAGTCTCAAGCAGCGTAAGTAGTTCTTTCTTCCTGTTACGGGATACCAGGGCAATTTGATTTTTGGTCAGGATTACGGAGAACTGCCGGTTTTGGGAGACAACTTCCCGGCAATGGGATAGATTTACCAGGAAAGATTGATGACAACGAAAGAAATAATTTGAAGCAAGCCTGCTTTGGAATGTACTAAGGTTGTGAGATAATTCAATGACTTCCCCAGCTGCATCATATACCCTGCAGTAGCTGCCGCTTCCGGCAACGAAGACGATGTCTTTTTCGGCGATACGGACACTACGGTTTAAGTCGGAGAGCAGTAGAGTGGGGGAATCTGTCTTGGGGCGTTGTAGTGAGACTTCGGCGACTACTCTTTTGAGTTCCGTCGTACTGATTGGCTTGAGGAGGTAGTCAAATGCACGGGCCTTGAAAGCGGCGAGGGCGAAGCGCTGGTGTGCGGTGGTGAAGACGACACGGGTTTTTGTGTCTTTGAACGCTTCGGCAAATTGTAACCCATCAATGCTGCGCTGCAGTTGAATATCCAGGAATGCCAGGTCATAGTCGTGTTGGTCAATAGCTTTTCTGGCACCGAGTGGCGTTACGAAACAGTCGCGTCTGATTACGGAAGGGCAATGACGTTGTAATAACAAGTCGAGAACTTCGAGCGCATCTGGCTCGTCGTCAAGTAATAGGGCGGAGAGCATCCGGGGTGTCTTTGCCCTAAAAATAGTAAACCTGCGTTACAATGAACACATAACATTAGTTATAAACCGTCGTAGAAGTAATAAAAATGGTCACTGTTGTTCCACCGCCTTCCATGGCGTTCATGTTAGAGACTTCTAACTCAACCCCAAAATGTTTCTGGGCCAGTAGGGCCAGGCGTTGTGAAGTGAGCCGCATCCCCAGCGATTTATTCGAGTGTGGCTTGGTGGGGTCGATGCCTTTACCGTTGTCCTGGACGCTTATGGACAATCCGTTTTCCGTTTTATCGAAATTAATTTTTACGATACTTTTCCCGTCGTCGGAGAGCCCGTGGGCGAGGGCGTTTTCTACGTAAGGTTGAATGAGAAGGGGTGGGATGCTGATGTCGTGAAGTGCGAGTTCCGGATCGGTAGTGAGTACGTAATTAACCCGATCTTTGAAGCGTAGTTTTTCCAGTTCCAGGTAGTTTTTAAGCATATTGATTTCATCGTAAAGGGTATGCTCGTCCCGCACGGAGATGTTGAGGGTTTGCCGAATAAGGTGGGCAAATTTGGTGAGGTATTCGCTGGCGTTATCGGCCTCGTTCTTCAGGATGAATTTATTAATGGAGTTCAGGCAGTTAAAGATGAAGTGGGGGTTCATCTGGGCGCGGAGGGCGGCGCGTTCCAGTTCCACTGCTTGTTCTTTTAATTCCCTTTCCCGGTCTATTCGGCGCTGACGCAGGTGCAGGGAAAGGTAGAGGGCAAGAAGGAGCCCGGCCACGGCCAGTACCCAAAACCAGGTCGTGCGATACCAGTACTGACCGATATTGAAGCGGAGCGAAGCCGCCTCACTCCAGTAGCCGTCCTGGTTGCGGGACTGGACGGCAAACTGGTAATCTCCCGCAGCGGCGTTGGCGAGGCGGAGGGTGCGTTGTTTGGTGTATTTCCAGTCTTCACCGTCGTGCAGCCGGTAGCGGTAGGGGATGTTGCCGCGCATGGCGAAGTTGATGGTGGAGAAAGTGATTTCGAGGTCGTTTTGGTCCGGGGATAAGTTGATGTCTTCGGACAGGGAGATTAACTCCCCGTTGACGCGTAGTTGCCTGATGTCAGGTGGCGTTGCCACGCTATCTTCGGGCGTTTCCTGAAAATCAACCAGACCACCACTGGTGGCCAGCCAAACCTTACCGCCGCCGCTGGCGGACTGGTGAATCTCGTTGCTGGGTAGGCCATGGGCGGTGGTGTAGGTTCGGACGGTGTAGGGCTGTTTCGAACCGGTCGGCGTGAGGTCTGAAAAACGTACTATGCTTAAGCCGCTGAAGGTGCTGGCGTAGATAGTACCGTCAGGGGCAATAGTCAGATGCCGGATATTTTCACTAGCCAGGCCCTCCTGTTTCCCGATGACTGTGAGGCTGTCGTTACTCAGGTGCATCAGTCCCCGGCCCCGGGTAGCGAAAAGGAGTGAAGAGTCAGAGAGTATCTCAATCGATTCGATCCGGACATCGAGCTCCGGATAACCGAGGTTATCCTTGATGAGGGTGTCGTAGTTCTCCCAACGGTGGAGGCCGTGTTTGCTGGCGACGAGATGGGTGCCGTTGGGGAGAATACGGTAGTCATTTGCGTAGAGAAAGTCCTCTCTGTCGCGAAGAAAATCGAAAGTGAATGCGGGAATTCTGGCCCGGAGACGGGTACTGAAATGGGCTGGTCCGTTGAGTCCTGCGGCTAAAAGAGTGGTGTCTTCATAGAATCGGTATCTATTGATCTTTACCCCCCCGTTGAGTCGCAGAACTTTCTCTTTAAGGTTAAGGTGAAAAGTAATCGAAAAAAGTTGGTTACTAAATGCTTCAAAAAACAGGGTTAGCGGTTTGTAAGGAGTATTGTATTTCTGGTTAATACTTTGGAAGCCAAACGGGTTTTCTGTGGTCACGATAAGGTTGAAGTTTTCGTAGCCAGCAGCTATTCGCTTTTCACCAATAGTGGCTAAAGAAATGACCTTTGCATTTGGATAACCCTGGCGCTGATCGTAGATATTGATGGCAGGATTGGGAAAGTGAAAAATGCCCCGGTCGGTGGTCGTTACCCAGAGTCCTCCGTATCGGTCTTCTGCTACGTAAGAAGCGTTGCAGTTATCGATTAGGGTCTGTCCGCCTCCAGTGAGGAAGTCGGTGAGGGTTTCATAGTAACGCAAACCCTGTCCGTTATTAAAGCCCAGGAGGAAACCTTCAGCGCGTAATTTATACTTAAAGAGTCCACGATTTTTGCCTGGTACGACATATTCCCGCGCGGCCGCAGGATTGTTGATCGAAAAAACCCGCGCTAAACCTTCCCGAAGAATTACGACGGTAGTATCCTGATCGTGCGAAATGGTCGTGAAGGTAAAAGAATTAAAATATGGTATCCAATTGTCAGCAGTAAAATCATGTTGGTGTAGTACCCGGCCAAAGGGGTCTTTCAGGTATGTTTTTACGACTCCTTGTGACCTAAGTTGTTTTGCACGATGCCGGTCTGCTTCGGTGGCGAAGAATGCTCCAGTTCGTTCTATGGTTGGATTTTCCAGGATGGAGGTGAAGCCCCAGGGCAGATTGGGGGTATATCTCTTTTCGATGGACCCGTCGCCGGAAACGATCAGGGGACCAGCGGTAGATAGGTTGATGAGCAACCTTCCTCCGGGCAATACTCCTTTGATTTTCGCGTGAATGTTGTTTACGCGCAGCGCCTCTTCGCGCAAGGCTGCGTTTCCGGTAAAGGGAAGGAAGCGATTCGTGTTTTCTCGCCATACATATACTTGGGCACTTTTACCTGCACAGGCGTATATCTGTCCGTCCGGTCCCTCTTTGATGCTATAGACGACCAGGTCTTCCAACCCCTCAGCCTCTTCGTAGGTTGTGAACTCATACCCGTCAAACCTCGCCACCCCATTATCCGTCCCAAACCACATATAGCCCCGGCTGTCCTCCATCACGACGTAAACTTCGGAGCTGGGCAGGCCGTCCTCCACGCCGTAGTTGATGGCGTAGGGCAATGGGGGCAGCTGGGCGGAGAGGGGGCCAGCAAGTAGTAAAGTTAGCAGGATGATGAATAAGCGTGGCATAAATAGGGTTGCTCCGCTAAAGTAGGTTTTTAGCCGGATAGCACTGGGAGGAATGCCCGGATTTGAAATGGTGGTGGGGTGATTTGAAAGGTTGGGGTGGTTTGTGGGAGGGAAAGGGGGTAATTGGGTTTTGACAGGCTCACTATGCTTTAATCCCATTGTTTGGCACCTGCGGCCGCGCCTATAATTATCGACGACATGAAAACTACTGCCCATTACCTATTTAGGTTAACACTCTTGTATTTATTGGTTAGCAGCACGGTCCTATTTGGCCAATGCGCCCCGGGAAATACGTTTTTACAAAGTCAAGCGGACGTTGACAGTTTTGGTGCTACGATTGCAGGGTGTAGCCATATTCTTGGCTCAGTATCGATTAGGGAAGACATGGGGCCAGTTGATAATCTTGACGCTTTTATCGGAGTCGAAATGATAGATGGCAATCTAGACATACAAGGTTTAGGCGGATTAAGCTCTCTGAACGGTTTAGACAATCTAGCGTACGTTGGTGGAAGCCTGAGATTATCAACCTTGCCTCTTATCAACTCACTTACGCCACTTGCTTCGGTAGCGCATGTGAATAATCTGTTGGTGTTAGTAATGGATGGTCTTATCGACTTGGATGGATTACAAAACCTCACACAAGTTGATGGCTTTGTCTTTATTGTTGAAAACGAAAACTTACAGAGCCTGCACGGTGCGGACAACATATCAACCATTCCAATTGAGCTACGGGTTGCCGATAACCCGACACTATTGACACTTTTTAATTCTTCTGCACTTTTGCAGGCAGGCGCAATAGTTATCGACGGGAACGAGCTATTACTGGACATGCTTGGGTTGGAAGGAGTCATGACGGTTGATGGTAACCTACTGATCAGGAACAATGATCTGTTATCCGATTTAACCGGATTAGGAGCCTTGGAGAGTTGCGGGAACATGAATATCCGACTAAACGGCGGCTTGAATAATTTTTCCGGAGCCGTTAATTTAACAACGATCAACGGGCCGCTAAGCGTCAATTTTAACGCTAGTCTTTCCTCCCTTGAAGGGCTAGATCAATTAACGACGGTCAGCGGACCCGTAGGAATAAACTTTAATGCCAATCTTACTAGCCTGGAAGGTTTAGATCAACTGACCACGGTTAACGGTAACCTTACCATTAATTCAGCACTACTCAGTGATGCATCCGCTTTGGTTAATTTGAGCACCGTCCAGGGAGAACTGAGCATCACCAATACGAACCTTACGTCTCTTGAAGGCTTTCGGAACATCGATCCGGCGGGGCTAACTTCCCTCTTGTTGGAAGACAATGGATTCCTTACACGATGTGCCTACCTGAACGTTTGTTCTTACCTCTCTTCCGGTGGAGCTAACCTGATATCCGCCAATAATGGTTCCCAGAACCCGGCAGGTATGCAGGCTGGTTGCCAATCTGCTGTGGAGATAACTTCCATTTGTAGCTCCTGCACCTCCTTTGATCCTCAGATAACGCTTGGTGCCTTCGACGAAATGTTCGGCAGCTGCCTGGCGGAGCTTTCGTTCATAATGTCAGATTTATCGGGAACAGCGTCCCTTGTCATAACCACCAACGCTGGAGCTTTTGGTTTTCAAAGTACGCCGGGAGACTTGACGGCGGCATTCAATTTTGACAACTCTGAAGTAACCTTCACCCCCGCTGACGGAAATACCACCATCAGCTTTGGTGGGTACAACGATGGTTTTGGTACTTTCTTCATCGAATTATTGGACCCGGCTGCCCCATCACCCGTGATTACCATTACGGCTTTAAATGAGATGGGCGAAGAGCTGTGTTTCTTTACTTATACCTATGAATGTTCGCAAGAAGGAAACGAGTCATGCGCCGACGACTTCACCCTCACCGAAACCGGGGGCGATCAATGTTGTCCCTCTCTCTCCTACGCCAATACCGGCAGCGAGGCCGTTTTCGGCGTCAGTTTCATATTGACCGGCGGCGTGGTTTTCGACCCGGTGGTCACTGCTTTTCCCGAAGGGTACGTACCAGTGGACTACAGCTCCAGCACCCGTGTCCTCGCCCTAAGCAGCGAGGAAGCACTGCCCGCCAGCGTCGAAGACCTGCTTGATTTCTGCATGCTCAACGTCAATGACTCTGAACAGCAACTCATAGTCGATTACCTCGGCGCGAACCTGCGGACGGTACTCTGCTCCGACACCCTAACCTTCAACTGCCCCATCCAAAACTATTGCCTCGACGTAGCCTCCGACACCCTCGTCTGCGCCGAAGACGGCTACCGCCTGCAAATGAACGTAGTCGTTCCCGACAACAACTACACCGACGACGTGGGCCGTGTAAAGGTCGTAGTTCCCGGTATAATGGATCCCATTATGTACGACTTCCCGATGCCGCTCACCGCCGGTGAAAGCTTCGGAATTGACACCTTGCTCAATCTGCCTGATCTGGTTGCCGGCGACACCCTCAAGGTGCTCGTCACCGCCCACGACGGGCCGGAGGAGCGGCTTTGTTGCTTTGCGGATTCGTTGTGTCTGGAGGTGCCTGATTGCGCTTCTTGTGACGGTGCTACCATTACCTTTGATCCGTCGGAGGACGAGTGCTGTTGGAGCTATTTTATTACTTTTCCAAACTCGCCACCGGACATCGATTCTGTCTGGTTTCTTTTTCAGGAATTTACTGGGGCTGATTTCCTGCTAACAGAACTAGACAATCCCGGATGGCAGCGTATCACGATAACGCCCGGAGAAGAGTACGCTTACATTCCCATAGGAACTCCAGACTTAACGACTCCGCTACAGCTACTCGAGATATGTACTACGCCTGGCGGCGATAATGTGAATGCGCTGATTTCCTACGCCACGTTTAATCGAGCCACGAGGGAACGCCTCTGTAATTTTACGGGCGGAGGACTTCAGGAAGCTTGTCCAGCCAAGCCCTGCGACTCACTCGCTGCCACCCTCCAATCAGCCCCGGACACCCCCTGCGCCTACGATCTCTTCCTAGACAACACTTACACCACCGACCCCGACCTAATCACCTCCGTAACCGTAAACATCATCAGTGGCCCGGAACCAAACTTCTCGGGCGCCAACCTAATCCCGACCGCCCCCGGCTGGGATTTCGCCACCGGCAGCGGCGGCAGCTACACCCTGAACCCGGCCGACGGGGCGATGCCGCTCGGCACCGGGCAGCAAGTGTTTCGGTTTAATATTAAAGAGTCTTTCAGTGCGGACAGTACCTACGTGGAGGTTGCCTTCCTTTCCGGTATGGACACACTCTGCCGGGACACGGTGGTGGGAATTTGCCCGGGCTGTATCACCATTCCGGAGGAAGAAATACTTTGTGATGAAGACCACCACCTCTACCGCTTCACCTTCATTAATCATTCTCCCTACCCAGTAAACGCTGTAAGGATACTAGAGACGGATACACCCGGTATGGACGTACTACTGAACGCTCAAACGCACTTCCTGGGCGTAATGGTGCCGGTGGGCGGCACTTACACCGGCTTTTTACCCGTGGAGTTTATGGACAATGGAGACGGGGAGTTATGTTTTGACATCGTCTTGCGCCAGGTGGTAGACGGGGAACTGCCCATCAACTGCTGCTTCGCGACCTACTGCGTGGAGGTCTCCGATTGCTCCGGTACGCAGCCGGAACGCTGCGTAGAAAGAGCCGGCGTACCGACACCGGACAACTGCCCGCTGGAGTATCTGCCCGTCTGCGGCTGTGATGGGATTACCTACACCAATATCTGCTTTGCGCAGGATCGGGGCGTTGTCAATTACACCCAGGGGCCATGCCCCACCACCCCGCGTCCATTTCCCAATTTTCCAATTGATGGTATTGAGATCCTCGACGGTACGGTAATCATTAGCACGCCTATTCCCTTTCCCATTCCAGACGGGCAGCCTAATTGGCACGGCTACATTCTTCAGCGGCTGCGGACCTCGGATGATACCTGGTGGCAAGTTGCCGCCACCACCGTTGCCGAAGATGACATTATCCGGCTGGTGGACAGCGACCCGGCTGCTGGTGATCAGACTTATCGCCTCCTTGCCGTCACCATTTTCGGAGAGCCCTTTCTTAGTGAAACGGCTTCCATCGATGTACCCGCCAGGCGGGCGGGCATTACCCTTTCTCCGAATCCGGCGACGGGTGCCGTTTGGATCACCAGCGAATACGAAGGCGCGGCGACCATCGAAATCATCTCCGTCAAAGGGCAACGGAGTTCTTCCGTGATCGCAAACTTTGCCGGTACACCCGTACGCCTGGACCTGGGCCAGCGTGCTGCTGGTGTACATACGGTGGTGGTGCGGTTTGATGATGGGCGCTGGGGGAGTAAAAGGGTAGTGGTGGAATGATGGATTATCCCCGAATTGATCGTATCGTAGACCCTTTAAATTTTTAGTTTTGCGAATCTTAATCCTTTTACTACTTCTCCTGCCCAATCTAATTGCCGCGCAGTGCCCGGCTGGTTCAGTTTCCCTGAATAGCCAAGCAGAAGTTGATGCGTTTAACCAAACCTATCCGGGGTGCCATAAGATTGACGTGACGCTTTTTGTGGAGGAAATCTCTGCTCCAATTTTCAACCTGGATAGCTTGTACCGTATTGACACAATTACCGAGGGACTCATCGTAAGAAACATCCCCGCACTGGTTGACCTGAACGGGTTACAGAGTCTACGGTTTGTAGGGCGAGACATCAGACTCCTCGGGCTACCCAATGTCACTAATCTTGATGCACTTTCGAATGTAAATCATTGTGGAGAAGACCTTTCAGTCGCAGACATAGGAAAAATAACGGACTTATCTTCCCTATCGGCCTTATCTGAAATTCCCGGCGATTTAGTAATTATCAATAATCCAGAGTTAACATCTTTAGGAGGCCTGGAAAATATTATAACGGTAGGGGGGGCAATGAGCGTGTCTGGTAATGTCAAGCTTTTTGACATTACGGCGTTGTCAAACGTAAGCTCAACCGGAGGTATGCTGAGAATCGTTGGAAATCCCGTGTTGACCAACTTAAGTGGGCTGGAGGGAATCAGTTCGGTGGGAGGAGAAATTTTACTCGCAAACAATGATCTACTAACCAGCCTGGCTGGAGTGAGAAACGTCGCTGCAGCCTCTTTTTCTGTGCTCACCCTCGTGAATAACCTCAGCTTGACGGATTGTTCCTACGATAACATTTGTGAACACTTGTCGGGAGGAGGTACTCATCAAATCAGTTTAACCAACGGGACAAGTAATGCCCCCGGGTTTCAGGAGGGATGTCAGACCGCAGTTCAAATTATTGAAGGTTGCGAGGTAGCGCCCCAGGAGGAGTGCGGTGCTCAGCTATTCGGAGCTGACGCACAATTCTGTCAACCTGTCTATAGCTACGAAAACGAATCTGGTGATCCAATACACGGAGTTGCCTTCAGGATCAGCGGAGCTGAATTCAACCACGATGATATATTTTGGAGCATGGAAGTTGAGCGACCAAGTTTCTCTTCTAATTCGATACTGTTAACAGCACCCGATCTAGCAGAATTACCAACTCTGCTGAGTGATTTTGTGGGTCTATATTTTCAAAACGTTGTCGCCAGCCCAATAGAATTGATCGTTGAATACCGTGACAGCACTTTGGAGGGTGTCATTTGTGCTGACACTTCGTTACTAAACTGTCCAGTTCCAAATTATTGCCTAGAAGTAGCTGCTGATACCCTCGTCTGTTCGGAGACCGACCCGGGCTACCGCCTGCAAATGAACGTCGTCGTACCCAACGACAACTACACTGACGACGTGGGCCGCATCAAGATCGCGGTCCCCGGGCTGGCACCAATTATGTACGACTTCATGCCTGCGCTGACCGCCGGGGAAAGCTTTGGTATCGACACCCTGCTGACTGGTATCGGGCTTACCGCCGGGGATTCCCTGAAAATCCTGGTTACCGCCCACGACGGACCGGAGGAGCGGCTGTGTTGCTTCGCGGATTCGTTGTGTTTACCCATCCCCGAATGTATTGATCCTTGTGAAGAACTGGACGCTCAGGTCATTTTTCAACCGAGTGAGTCTCCAGATGCAAGCGAGTGTTGTTTCGATGTAGTAGTCATCAATAACACGGCATCACCGGACCTTTTCGATTCCTTGTCCATTGATCTTTTTTTTCCAGGGGGTCAATTCCCAAGCTTTTCGCCTGTTTCGAATCCGATATGGAGTTTTTCATTACTTGGCTCCAATCCTTTTTCCTGGCAATTTTCGGGGAATCCACCTACTAACGGCGGAATGCCTGAAGTGATCGCTTCTTTCTGTATTGATCGTACGGAAGAGGAGGTGTTCTTTGAATACTCCACCACTTTTATCGATACGGATAGCGGTGAGGAATGTGCTCTGGCAACAGAAGTGGTTAGTTGCGACCCGCTCCCCGTAACTTGCGATTCTATCTCCGTCACCCTCGCCGTTAACGAAACTGACAGCTGCTGCTACTATTTGGTCTATGAGAATAGTTTGCCGGAAGGGACGATTGACTCTGTTCAGATCAATCTCTTTGAAGGCCCTTCATACGCTTTGGATAATTTTATTCTGACCAATAATTTTGCCTTTAGCCTCCTCAGGGAAAACGGAAGAAGTGACATAACCCTTGGTCCTTTCCCCATCTTCAATACACCCATCGCCCCCGGAACCGACACCCTCCTCCAGTTCTGCCTGGACCCCGCCCACCCCCTCGACTCCACCCGAATAGCAATAAACACCTTCCTCAACGGCGACGTAATGGAACCCTGCCGAGACACCCTCGCCGCCCTATGCCCAGCCCCTGACCCCTGTGATTCCCTGGCCGCCTACATCCTCCCCGACGAAGACGAACCCTGCTGCTACAACGTCTTCCTCGACAATACCTACGCCAATGAGGACGACCCACTGCAGTCCGTTACGGTTAACCTGGTCGGTGGGCCAGCGGAAGAATTCTTCGGATTTTCCCGGATTCCCGTCGCTCCGGGCTGGGCTTTTGCGAGCGTCGAAGAGGAACGCCGTCGGTATACCCTCACGCCATCCGGAGCCAACGTCCCAACGGGGCTCGGGCAGCAGGTCTTTCAGTTCTGCGTAGCCGAAGACTTCAGCACCGATTCGACCTACGTGGAAATTGCCTGGCAGACGGCAACGGATACGATCTGTGCGGATACGGTAGCGGCCATTTGCCAGAATTGTCTGGCGATCGAGGAAGAGGAATTGGGTTGTAACAACGGGCAGCCAACGTACGCCTTCACCTTCACCAATTATTCCGAGATTCCGGGCAATACCATCAGGGTAATATACACGGAAGGCGTTCCTGAGGGAATTGAAATGCCCGAAACCATCACGCTGATGGAGATGGTCGGGCCGGGCGAGACCTACTCCGGCACCCTGCTTATTGACCTCAATAATGATCTGGAGGGGCAGGAAGTATGCTTCGATATAATCCTGGAACAGGTATTGCCCAATCAGGCAGCGATCAGGTGTTGTTACGTTACGCACTGCGTGGTATCGTTGGATTGTGGTCCCGGTAATTTTGCTCCTGACGGTGGCGAGGTTGCTATTCTGGCGTATCCAAACCCTGCTAACGGAGCGGTGATGTTGGCGAGTAATTACCTGGGCCTAGCTAAGGTTTCTTTACTGTCCTTTACGGGGCAGAAGGCGGAAATTCTGTCGGTTGAGTTTGTGGGTATGCCGGTGCCGGTGGCCCTGGGCAATCGTCCTTCCGGGGTATATACCGTGCTGGTTCAGTTTGCGGATGGTCGCCAGGGTGTCCGCCGAATCGTCATCAAATAGATCCGGACAATGCAGCACTCTATTGCTCCTCTACCTTTACTTTGCACCTGCGGCCGCGCCCTCATTCGGTTCATTATTTGGGCGCGGACGCTGGTGCAGTGGAAGGATGAAAAGAGCAAGGGGTGGGGCCCATCCATCGTGCTTGTCCTGCTGCTGGTGAGCGGGAATTTACCCGCCCAGAGCTACGACAACTGGTACTTCGGTGATTCCTGCCACGTACAATTTGGCTTGAACGGTCCGGTAATTATTGACACCGGTAACCGGCCGCATTTCGCCCGCACCGGCACTGCCTCCGTCTCTGACGTTCAGGGCAACCTGCTGTTTTACTCCAACGGAGTGGAGGTACGCGACGGCAACATGAACCTGGTACGAGACAGTCTTCGCGGCACCGGGACGCCCGCCATGCCCGCCGTTGCCACCCCCGTGCCCGGTCAGCCGGGTAATTACTTCCTGTTTACGACCAGTCGCTTTACCAATACCTTCACCGAACACGACAGCGTCTTCTATTCGCTGGTTACGACTGCCGGCGGCGTCACCGTCCATGATCCTGTTTTTTTTGGCGACAGCGTTAATCATAAGGTGCTTGTCATCCCGCACGACAACGGGCAGGATTACTGGGTCATCGCCCCGCACGGCGGCAACCCCGACCAGGGTGCCTTCTACACCGCTTTGATCGCCAATGGTACCGTCAGCCCTCCCGTCGTTCAGTATTTCGACCATCCTTACGGCACGGACGGGAGCTTTGGCGATATCCGTGCTTCTCCTAACGGTCGCCTGATCGCCTCGGCCCGGAACACGAGTCGGATCGACCTGATGAGTTTTGACCCGGCTACCGGTGAGATGGCCTGGCTGAAATCCCCGCTAATGGATTATCGCCTCGCCGGCCTTGAGTTCAGTCCGGACGGTTGCGACGTTTATGTAGTCGGTAATGGTGCAACCTTTAGTCCGGGGGATGACTTTCCCGGTCGGCTTCTCCGCTACCGCATCGGCCTTAATGAACTCGAAGAGCTGGAAATCCCGGGGGCCTTTCCCTTTAACTTTCAGCCGGAACTCTCCGGCCTCCAGCGGGGTCCCGACGGCTGGTTGTACTTCGCTAATCAGTTGGCCAACGCCGTTGGCCGCTTTGACCCTACAGCTCCCGACCCCTTCGCAACGGTCGATGCTACCTTCCTCCAGTTCGGACCGGGTACCGGTCAGGTACAGCTCGGGCTGCCGCATCCCTTACCGCGTATGCTGAACCTAAATACGGGGATTGGCTGCGAGATCAACTGTGAACCGCCGGTCTGTAACCAAACCTCCGTTCGTTTAGTACCGACGGAGGATGGTTGTTGCTACCGCCTCTTAGTAGACAATGAGTTTGCCTCCGATCCGGAACTCTTGCAGTCGTTGACCATCGGGCCGCTTGACGGGCAATCCATTAGTTATTCCGCAGTAGACTTGTTGCCACAACCGCCCGGTTGGTCCGTAACCATTTTGCCGGGCAGCCAGTTTGCTGCGGTTGGCACTGCCGACACCTTGCCGCAGGGCAACGGTTTTGAACTGCTTACCTTTTGCCTGGAGGAGGCACCGGCTACCGCTCCGGTAAGCCTGGTAGCCGAATGGCGGTCTGCTGATCAGGTGCTTTGTACCGACACCGTTGCGGCTACTTGCTACGGTTGTCTGGAGATCGTCACTGATTCTCTGGGCTGTGGGACGGACGTTATGGAATACAGCTTCAGCTTTGTGAACCACTCGCCGTACCCCGTGAACACCGTTCGTTTGCTGCCGCCGGAAGGCGGCGGGGCGGATATTTTGCTCTCCGAAGAAACGATTACGCTGACGGAGGAAATACCGGTAGGGGGCACTTACTCTGGGCGGATTTCCGTGTCTTTTCTTGATGTGGACGGGGATGGAGAGTTTTGTTTTGACGTAGTGTTGAGAAGGGTTGTATCGAGCCTGAATATAAACGTCAACTGCTGCTACGCAACGCATTGCGTTACCGCTGAGAATACGGTCTTGTTGGGTGGAGTATCATTGCTGGATGCTTTGATTAACGTTGCTCCGGCACAGGCGATTAAGTGCGACCCTGCAACGGTTGAACTGACGGCAACGATAACGGGCCTACCGGCGGGTGCGGAGGAAGAGGTCACTTGGTCCGGGCCAAATAGTACAGCTTTGTTGCCGCCACTCAGGGGACCGTCCGTTTTAGCCATTGAGGCAGGTGTTTTTCTGGCTACCTACCGGGATGTTTTTGGATGTATCGTGGAGGATTCCGTTTTAGTTGCTGAAGACAGGAACCCGCCGAATGCCGTTTTGGCGGATAGTATAGACCTCACTTGTGAGGATGTGTTGCAGCTTGACGGTAGTATGAGCTCGCCCCCTGATCTTGAATTTGTCTGGACAGCCCAGGGAGGAGGGACGATACTGAGTGGTGTAAATGGGGCGATGCCATTTGTTGAAGGGGTAGGGATTTATCAGCTGATCGTTGTCAACCCTGAGAACGGTTGTAGGGACACGGCGCAGACCGTCGTAAATGCTGAAGAGTTAACGCCCGCTTCATTGCCGGAAGATATTTCGGACTGTTCCGTTCCACAAATCATTACGGGAAACTTACCGCCCGGGACGGAGGGAAGTTGGTCCGGCATAGGTGACGACCTGGCAGAATGGTCTGCCGACGGCACAACGGTAACCGTAAGCAACCTGGGAGCTGGGTTTTCGCTGGTTTGGACGCTATCTGCGCTTGATTGTCCGGAATACAGTTCGGATACTATTTTACTAAGTAGTGGGCTACAACTTGTCGCGAATAACGACACCCTTAACAGGTTTAACGGTGAGGGATTTGGATCCGTTAACTTGCTGGATAATGACGAGCTGGTGGGTGAGGTAACTATTAGGGTGATCAACGCCCCCGAATTTGGGGTTTTTAACCTGGAACCTGATGGACTTTTTACGCTGCAAATTGATCCTTGCCTAATGGAAGAAACCTCGATGAGGTATGAAATTCGAAGTGCTGATTGTGATGCCTTGCTTTCAACAGCTACACTATTTATTCGCTCAACTTTGGGCAACGCCGAAATAGTTTACAATGCTATTTCCCCTAATGGGGATGGGATGAATGACCTGTTTGTCTTTGATCAGATTGAGCGTTGTCCGGTAATGTTTCCCGAACGAGAGATCATCATCTTTAATCGATGGGGAGATATTCTTTTTGAAGCCAGACCCTATAATAATGATTGGGACGGAACCAATGCTCAAGGCGTCCCAATACCGGAAGGGACTTATTATTATGTATTGCGGTTGGATGTTGGGGAGGGAGCTGTAGTGCGGGGGGATGTTACTGTTATACGATAGCTTGAGGTTGGATAATAATACGTTCAGGAACTGGAAAACAAAGGAAAGACCCAAGAGAAAGGGAGTTACAGCAAACCGCTGTAACTCCCTGATACTCCTGAAAAGATTTTGACTTCAATAATGAACTGGTTTAAACTTTTCATTCTCGACCTTATCCGCGCCCTGATGATAACTAGCGTCGTTGCGAAAATCCTCGTTTAGACACGCTCTTAGCTATGGCTAAACTCCGGTTTTCGCGCCTAGCCAGTAATCATCAGGTCTGCGGAGCGGCCAGTTCAGGAAAGTTTAAACCAGTTCAGTTTACAT
The DNA here is from genome assembly GCF_000373105.1 of Neolewinella persica DSM 23188. Classification (GTDB taxonomy): domain Bacteria; phylum Bacteroidota; class Bacteroidia; order Chitinophagales; family Saprospiraceae; genus Neolewinella; species Neolewinella persica. Next base: position 44,311 of record NZ_KB890415.1, read on the forward strand.
TTTTACAATCGGGGTTTTTAAACTTTTTCCCTGAACGGTCAGATCAAGGATATAGGTTCCGGAGAACAGTTTTGAAACATCTAAAGTGATCAGTTCTGCTTGAGAGAATGCTCGATTTATCATTAGCTGCCCATTAATGTTAAAGAGGCGAACCTGAATATCTTTTACAGTCTGCTCGAAGTCAATTCTCAATTCATCCTGAACTGGATTCGGATAAAATGATAAACCGACAATATTTAAAGCGTTAGTTCCCGTAATGATGTAGGTAATACATTCAGAAGTAACGCTTTCAGAACAATTCTCGGCCGTAATAACTACAGCATAGTCTCCGGATACCGTTGGAGTAAAAATTGAGTCAGTCTCTCCGGTGATTTCTGTTCCATCACAAGTTATCCATTGGTAACTTACTCCAGTTGCATTTGCGGTTAAGGCCCCATCAGCTTCAGTTACTGAAGCATCTATGGTTTGATTTATGCCAAATTCCGCTATCAGCGCATCAATGTCCCCCGGGGTACACTCGACGGTGGTAGTGCCCTCAACGGTTTCCTGGCAATCCTTGGAAAGGGTATAGCTGTAGGTGCCGTAGGGGACATCGGTGAAAGCAGTAAAGCCGCCGGTGACCAGGGTCTGGTCGTAGGACAGGTCGTCATTGTAGAGGCGCACGGTTACACCGGTAGGTGGGAAGCCAATGCCGCCCGGAGGCGTCAGGTTGATGAACAGGTCGTTGGTGGTGCGGTTAATCCCGAACGCTGCGACCAGTGCGTCAATATCCCCCGGGGTACACTCGACGGTGGTGGTACCCTCAACGGTTTCCTGGCAATCCTTGGAAAGGGTGTAATTGTAAGTGCCGTAAGGGACATCGGTGAAAGCAGTAAAGCCGCCGGTGACCAGGGTCTGGTCGTAGGACAGATCATCATTGTAGAGCCGCACGGTTACGCCGGTTGGCGGGAAGCCAATGCCGCCCGGAGGTGTCAGGTTGATGAACAGGTCGTTGGTGGTGCGGTTAATCCC
>NZ_KB890415.1:46221-187208 GCF_000373105.1 Neolewinella persica DSM 23188
AGGGTATAGTTGTAGGTGCCGTAGGGGACGTCGGTGAAAGCAGTAAAGCCGCCGGTGACCAGGGTCTGGTCGTAGGACAGGTCGTCGTTGTAGAGGCGCACGGTTACGCCGGTCGGTGGGAAGCCAATGCCGCCCGGAGGTGTCAGGTTGATGAACAGGTCGTTGGTGGTGCTTAAGGGCAATACCGCAGTTTCTGAAGCATTAGCCCCGGCAATATCCACGGATCCAGAACCGGCCTCATAGCAATCAGCGGTAACGGTGAAAGGATAAGTCCCATCGGCTAATCCGGAAAATACGGCATCTCCATTACCATCGGTGAGAACTGTTGTTGAGTTGAGGGTTACGGAAGCACCTGTAATTGCAGTAGCAGTTCCATCTTGGACTTGTATCGTTGCAGTTTGTCCGAGCATCGTCGTAAACGATGCTAAGAGAAGAAAAGACAAAAAGGTGATGTTTTTCATAAAATGATATTTAGCAAGCATTTTTACATACTTGATTTTTAAGTGAGTGTTGAATAGATTTAGTGGCTCTTTTGGTTAAGCGCAGCGATTACGGATCAAGAATTATTTATTATCTAAAAATTGTTAGGTCTCCGGTTCTTTTTTCGTTTATAATCAAGTCGCTATCTAATCCTTGATGAACAAATTTGATCAGGTAGGCATAAACTCCCGTAGCGCTTATCTCACCTCCAGGCAGGTTACCGTTCCAGGAGCCGTCTATGTTGTCACTTTCATATACAACTCCTCCCCATCGGTCAAAAATGATAATTTCATACTCCAGGATTTGACCGATTGCATCAACCTCAAACTTGTCATTGATACCATCTCCATTTGGAGAAAATGCATTCGGTATATACATATTGACCAGGTTGTTTACTGAGACTTGATACGTCGTTGAGTCAATACAGTTGTTTGAAGAAGTGACCAAAAGTTGGACGTCATATATCCCTGGTAAATCAAAGGTTGTCACGGAATTAAATGAACTACTTATCTCCCCATTTCCAAAATTCCATATCACCTCTTCAACGTCTCCCACTGTAGTATTTTCAAAATGGACCGTTGGCATAATATTAGAAGGTACAAAAGGGCTGTAAGTGAAATTAGCTTCAGGAGGATCAAAAACGCTGATTAGGTTTTGAGCATAGAAAGTGTTTTTGCAGTTTTCAGAAAAAACAACTTCTAAACTCACATCATACTCTCCTGCTTCATCATAAGATGTTGTAGCGTTTAAGAAGCCATCGCTGACCGTACCATTTCCAAAATTCCATTGATAGGCAATGCCAGGCGTAGGACTCAGATCATTAAATTGAACTTCTAATGGAGCACAACCTTCGAGAAAATCAGCTTCAAGGTCAATGACCGGCGCAGGGCTGACTTCAACCTTGATAGTGAAATTTTCGCTACAATCTGCATCTGATTTATAAGTGATAAAAAATTCTCCAGCCCCCGCTAAGTCAGGATCGAAAAGTCCTTCTGAAGCATCAATAATCCCTTGTCCACTCCATGTTCCACTTGCTATATTGGGCTCCAGTATCAAAGGATCTGCTCCCACACAAATACTTTGCCCTACAAAGTCAAAAATCTCTTCGTCAATAATAGTTACAATAATAGAATCCCTGATGGAGCAAAGTGTGCTGTCTAGTGTGCGGACATAGTAAATTGTTGTAGTGTCCGGGCTAAGGATCCTACTATTTCCTGCACTATTATCATCTTCCCAGTATATGGGGAAATTTGAAATGGCTTCAAGCGTCACAGTTTCTCCCCTGCAAATCGAAATGTCTTCATTCAGGGTAAGTTGCGGGTCAATACGGGTAATGATGACTTCATCAATCCACACATAGAAACCAAGAAGAGGATCGTCGCCTGCGATGGAATAATTTGCGGTAGCATAATCTCCCATATAACCTATATGGGCATATTCAAAATCTTCACTTGCCTGGTATTCAAGTTCTACTTTTGTCCACTCACTTCCAGCGATTACTTCTTCACAGGCTACCCAGTGGTCTGACATCGCGGCGTAGTTAGCAATATCCGGGCTGAAAAACGGGATGCGATCGTGATCGAAAAACAGGCCCCATTGATTGGTTTTAAATTCATTGTCAGGATCGTCCTTTTTGTTTTGGACCCAAAATGATATTTTGTAACATCCTCCGGCAACCATCGGCTCGGAGAGTTTTATTCCCGCCCATTCTCTGGAGCCATCAGCTCCATTGCCTTTCCAGCATCCCAATACTCCTTGCCCTTCGTAGGGAGTGCCACACTCTGAATTTCCTTCTCCCGTAGGACAATCTTCAAGGCTTGTTAAGTTGCTGCCAGGAGGGTGCTGTTGATGATGGTAATCTGATGTACCATTAGAGTTATACCAATAATTTAAGGAGCTAAGGGTATTCGGTGTGGCAGGATAAACAACGTTCCATAACTCAAAACCAGGGTCGGGAATAAGGTTTTGCGTATTTGCAGTATTGACTACTGCGAATGTTGCTGCCACAAGTAGAATTGTTTTATGAAGGAAATTCATAATCAATTAAATTTTAATCATTCTTTTAGCAGCTACTCCTTCATTTGTGAAAAAGGTAATCAGGAAAATTCCTGCAGGTAAGTCATGGATATTAATGCTCAGGTTTTGGTTGCTGAACACCGAATCTATTTTTAAGTGTTTAATGACCTTTCCAGCATAATCACGTATTTCAATACGAAAAGGAACGATACCTTCAGTTCCGAAGTCAATATGAATAAACTCAGATGATGGATTAGGGAATACCTTAATCTGGCTGGCTAAAACTGATTCATCAAGACTTGTTACCGAGTCTCCTTCTCTACAATCCTCATCTATTCCATTATCCGGAATTTCGATCGCATCAGGATTAATGTTCGCATTAGTATCGTCACAATCAGCGACAAAGTCAAAGCCGTCCATGTCTTCGTCTATTAGGTTTCCATACCGCATAACCAACATGTCATTACCTGAAATACCAGCCCACGCACCGGCAAGTACAACCTTTCCATCACTTTGAATCTTCACATCATTAGCCAAAGACCCTAAGCCCGTTGGAATTGGAGTAACCACATAACCTTGTTCACCCCAAGCGGTGTCCAAAACACCCATTGAATCTATTCTGACCGATAGAAATCCGCCAGGATCGCCCATTTGGAATGCACCTCCTGAAGAACCTACGGCGATTATTCTCCCACCGGGTTGCTCAATCAAAGAGCGGCCTCTGTCGTTCACATTTACGTCAAGAACAAAAGCTCCGTCTCGACCAAAGCTGAAATCAGGGGTTCCATCCTGGTGGTAAGCTAATACAATGAGGTCCGTACCGTTGACTTGGGCATTAGTTCCCGTCACCAGTATCTTACCACTTGAGTGAATGATCATTCCTTCTGCTCTATCTCCAAAAGGAGCTAATACTTCTCCATTAGTAGCAAATGAAGAATCTAGTGAACTTCCATCTTCCAGGATTTTGTAAATAGAAAGGCGGTCAGCTGCTGATGGGTGACTAAATCCACTTACCAGGATGTTTCCATCATCCGCAATCGCGATATTTTCCATTCCATTTGCGGTCCCATTGTCATTCCAAATGAAAATGCCATTATCTGAAAAGGTGGAATCTATAACTCCATTTTCATTGAACCTGCAAACTACATTCCTTCTGAAAAAATCAGACTCTTCACTTTGGCTTTGGCCAGCAACTACAATTTTCCCTTCGTCTGTTATAGCAATGCCACGAGCATAATCTTCTTCTGGGCCAATTGGTTGAATGGCTACTCCATTTGTGCCAAATGTGGTGTCTGGTGTCCCATCCGAATTTAGCTTTATAAGTAAAAAATCTGGATTAACGCGAGAGGAACCGTGTCCTCCCGCCGCTAATATTTTGCCATCATCTAAGACCAGAATATCATAGGCAAGATCACTGTAAAGGGGATTGACATGGTGGTGAATCCCATTTACAGCGAAAGTAGAATCAATAGTGCCGTCTACATTGAGGCGGACAATGGCAACATCGAAATTACTAACCGTTGAGAGGTCAGTGGACAAAACAAAAACCATTTTCCCATCATCTTGAAAATCCATGGCTGAGACCAGATCATGCCCACCATCGATGTCCCAACTGAAAATTCCATCATCGGCAAAGGATGAGTCCAACACCCCTACTTGGGCAATTATATTGGCTGAAAATAAAAGCAGAAAAAGAGTAGTGACTATTCCTTTCATAGTACAGGGTTAATTTTGAGGTTGCTGTTTAAGCAAATAAGACAAGAGTTGATTAGGGAAGGACTTCTGAAGTCCTAGTCTGGATGTACCGAATCGCACGATTGCAAGGCGTTATTGATGTTAGCTCCAGCCCTAACAGGATCCTGCCAACATCCAGGGTTGAAAGCATTTTAGATTGGAAAGATGCTTAAGTTTAGTTCTGGTTGTTTTGAGTATAATGTAAACTTAGGAAAACACAGGGCAAGAACTTGAGTATGCTCAGTCTTAAGGGTTGCGGAATATTCCGTTTTTGCACAACGTGTTGATATATAGGTGTTTATGGTAAATACCTCCTTCGGGTGGTACAGCGTCAGAAACATTGATTTAAGGGAGCTAGGCATACTTGTCCTTCACTAATTCTGCCTGCAGGGAAGGAAGGTGGTGGTTCGAAAAAGTCAGGTTCCGAGGTAATTTGCACCATCTTTTGGCGACACACTTCGCCAGCAAATAGCTTTCGAAGCGACCATTTTCACTGGATTGTTTTGACCACCTAAGCGAACTGGTCCGAACCATCTTAGCCATGAATCATTGCTTAGCGGCGTCTTGGCTATCTCTAGATGCACCACACCGAGAGACAGAAGAGAGCACTTAATTCCGCTTTGCTTCCGCGTCCCAAACCATGGCACCCGCGTCCGCGCCTGAACATTATCCTGGTAATAAGGAGGGCGGGGACGCAGGTGCGGGGGAGGTTGAAAAGCATAGACACACCTACGCAAGGATGAAATAATTGGTCAGTACTGATCCTCAGCGGTAGGGCCGATGTTTAAATAGTGATCGTCGAAGCTAAGTTAATATATTATTTAGTCTTATGTATCTTTGGTATTCACGTTCAAAATTCTTAGTGATTCCTGATCGTTTTCTGGTTTTAATCACCTCTTCGTCCCTGTACTCGTCTTGGTCATTGGGTAAATAAGTAGTAAAATAATACCGGTCTTCGGCATCGTCATTGTATTCTACCTCGACATTTTTGAAGTGAACGATGTAGTTTTGGTTGATCTGGGAAAAATGGAAGTGTGACTTGTAACTCAGTTCAGCCATCAGTTGAGAGAGTTGGCCCCGTTGTTCGATAATCGTTTGGTCCTTTAAGAAAATATAGGAAATCCTGTTTTGATACCGAATATAAATAATCTGTTCCAGGAGGATGTTATGGTTTCCGAGCGTGATGGATTTTTCCCTTTGTGATTCGTAAGCATTTACTAATAATTCCAGGTCTTCATTTTGATCCTGGATAATAGTGTTTTTAAGCAATAATTGCCGATTCTTTTCTTTTCGAAACCTGGCTCTTTGATAAAACACCCAGGCACTTAAAAGAACAATCAGAAAAAACACCCCTAGCGTAATTGCGATGTTTCGCAGTCGTAAAGTTTGAAGCTCCGTTTCTAAAAGGGCTTTATCTTTTTGAGCAATTACCCGCTTTGACTTTTCTTCATTAAACTGTTTTTCCAAGCGATTGACAGTTTCAAATTTCTGTTGATTATATAAACTATCTTGAAGTACCTGGGCCTGCTTCCTTAGTGCTAAACTACGGCTGTACTCACCTTTACTTTCAAAAATTTCCGATAAATTTTCCGTGCTGAATTGCTCTGTCTCTAAAAAGGAATGTTCCTTTGAGATTTTAAGTGCCTGGCTGGCCAAATCCTCAGCCCTTTCGAATTGCCCCATCGTAAAGTAAACCATACTTATGTTTGCTAACGTATTGGCTTCCCCCCAATTATCTTTTTCCTCCTGATACATTTCCAGGGCCCTCAGGTAATAGTTTAAACCTATCTCAAAGCTTCCTAATCTTTCGTGAGAGGCTCCAATGTTATTAATAGCAGTGATGATAGTTCTATAATCTCCGGCTTCCTTCGCTTTGTCTTGCGCAGTCTCATAAAACTCTAAGGCAAGCGTATACTGTTCCTGATCAAAAAAGAGGTTGCCGCGGTTAAGCAAAATACCCGGAATACCTTCAGATCTGCCTGCCTTTACCATAAGATCCTCCGCTTTCTCACTGTATAAAAGCGCTTGTTCAAAATTTTTGATAAATCTGAAACTTTCCGAAATATTGGCATACGAAGTAGCAATGTTTATCGAATCTTTTATCCTTTCGAAATGGACCAAGGCCTTCAGTTCCAGCGTTAAAGTATTTGCGTAATCTCCCTTCCGCCGTTCCAGAATACCTTGCAAAATATAGGTACTGCCAGTAAGTTTATGATAAAACGAAGAATCAACTGGGGAAAGAATTTTCAATTTCTCTAATACAATTTGACAGTTGTCCTCCGCCAGACCGTCTTTACTCAAGAGAAAGTATGCCGCTGCTTTGTTGAAGAATCCTTTGATTTCACCTTCTGGGTAGTCGATTTCTTTGGACGACTGGATAATACGGTCGCATAAGGTAACGGTAGAATCCGGAGAAGAGGCCCGCAGGTCAATGGCATATTTAATTAGGCTATCTACTTCTTCCTTTTGTGTAAGGACAGGTGCTGTCAGGTCAGTTTTATTTTGACAACTCCATGTCCACGTGCAAGCTATAATTAATGAGATGAAAAGGTAAATAGTCGTTATTCTCATACCGTCGGGTAGTTGGAATTAGTGGTCGACTTCATATGTATTCGACCATCCAATTTGCCATCGCGGCGCTGAAGTGAGCTTCGCTGCTGCCTGGCGGTGATCCTGCCTGAAAGCCTACCGTTGCTGCGGTTATGCTGAACTATTATCCATTCGTTCAGCAGTACACTAGGGGTGCTAAATGTTTGAATAATCATGAATTCAACCACCAGATAGCAAAATATGTAAGTGAGCTGAGCGTAATTTTTTTGTCCATCAGTCTTTTGTTCACAGACAAATATACAATCTGCCACGGAAGCAACAGGTTGCGCGCTGAAAACGACATGCCCGGCAATGGCTGGTAAACCTTCCTGGACTATTTCATCGCCCTGTCCAGGAAATAGACGGTCAGGCAATGGAGTGGTCGCAGCTTTTGGGAAGATTAGAAGACCTCTACCAAAGAAAAAAGGAGCTACGGCAAAACGCCGTAACTCCTTTATAACGTGGTCGGGATGACAAGATTCGAACTTGCGGCCCCACGCCCCCCAGGCGTGTGCGCTACCGGGCTGCGCCACATCCCGAATGGATGTTTAAATAACGGCCTCCGAAGAAGTCGTCAGGGGGAATTTTGGGGTGGTCGATACAGGGCTCGAACCTGTGACCTCTGCAATGTCAATGCAACGCTCTAAACCAACTGAGCTAATCGACCCTTTGTGCTTTTGCTGCTCCAGCAACGGCCGTTCGTACACGGAAAGTTGCGGGAGGAAGACGACTGATAACCGAAGTAGCGTCTTAAGCGGCTGCAAATATACAACGGTTACGGAATTAGGGAAATGCTGGGGCAATTCTTTTCCACAAAAGTTGAATTGGTGAGTTGGCGGATCACTGAGTTTCTCCCGCAAGTACCATGCGATGCGCTTCGCTTACTCCCCTTAGGCGAAGAAGCGTAGCGCAGTGAGTAGTAACAGCGGTAGCAACTCAGTGACTCGCCAACTCAAAGACTCTCTAGGCTTGAGCCGTAGGCGTAAAGCTCATTGGCGGAAAATTCGGCCCGTTATTGCCACCGCCGGCAGGCTCACCTATTGGCCCAAACTGCTTCTCATACTTCTTGATGTTGTCTGCCAAAGCACTGAGCAGGCGCTTAGCGTGCTGCGGGGTAAGAATGACCCGGCTTTTGACCTTCGCCTTAGGAGCATTCGGCACGATGCGGACAAAATCCACCACAAACTCGCTGTTGCTGTGGGCAATGATTGCCAGGTTGCTGTAAATTCCTTCAGCAATGTCTTCGGGTAGCTCGATGTTGAGCTGGTTGCCCTGAGGTTTTTTCTTTTCGTCAGCCATTTTGGTAATATTGGTCTGTTAGTCTATTGGTCTGTTAGTCTGTTGGCTTTAGTTGGTCTGCTAGAGTACCGGTCCAACAGACCAATAAAACGAACAGACCAATAGCACCAATCTATTTCTTCTTTGCTGGTACCTTTTTCTTCTTTTTGGGCGCAGCTTTCTTCTTTGCCTTAAAGGCCCCGGGCATTTCGAGCTCGATGAGTTTCTTGACCTCTTCAATGCTCAATTCCGCCGCTTCTTCCCGGGTCATCCGTTCCCCCTTCGAGTTTTTGGGGATCTTGATGGACTTTTTCTTGAAGCGAATGAATGGCCCCCAACGGCCTTGTTCAACGTCGATTTTCTCGGTGGTAAAACGTTGAATGTAGCGGTTGGCTTCCTTCTCTTCCTTTGCCTGGATCAGCTCGATCATATCATCTTTGCTGAGGTTGTCCGGGTCATAGCGTTTTGGGATGTTGATGAACATGCCGTTCCACTTGAGGAAAGGGCCAAAGCGACCAGCTCCTTGCGTAACGTCGAGTTCTTTGTAGGTCATCACCGGAGCATCGGCTTTCTTCTTCGCCGCAATCAGTTCCTTGGCCCGGGAAATTTCCACGCTGTGCGGATCTTCTCCTTTGTCAAGGCTGATGAAGGTTTCGCCCCAACGGACGTAAGGGCCAAAGCGACCGATACCAACAGCAGTTTCCCGTCCTTCGATATCGCCCAAAACTTTGGGGAGTGCGAATAATGGCAGGGCAACCTCGACTTCGACCTCCTCCATGCTCATGCCGGGAGGGAGGTTGGCGTATTTCGGTTTTTCGTCTTCCGCCAGTTCATCCGGAGCACCAAGCTGGAGTACTGGCCCGTTCCGACTTAGGCGGACGAGAATCGTCCGGCCAGTCTCAGGGTCCGTACCAAGAATACGTTCTGCGGAAACCCGCTCCGCGTTTTCGGTCGTATCCTCTACTTTTTCGTGGAAAGGGTTGTAGAAATCCTTCAGCATCTGCGTCCAGGAAATCTGTCCTTCGGCTACTTCGTCAAACTTCTCCTCCACGTCGGCCGTGAAGTTGTAATTCATTACGTCGACGAAATTCTCGTCGAGAAAATCCGAAACGGCCAGGCCGATGTCGCTGGCAAACAGACGGTTCTTCACCGCACCGGTCACCTCGGTTTTCTTCTTGCTGGTAACGTTGTTGTTCTTCAGCGTGAGTACGTCATACTCCCGGTCTTTACCTTCACGGGTTTCGCTGGTTACATAGCCGCGCGCTGGGTCCATGATTTTGGAAACGGTTGGGGCATAGGTAGAAGGACGGCCAATACCGAGTTCCTCCAATTTTTTGATCAGGCTCGCCTGGGTATAGCGGCTGGGCGCACGAGTAAACCGTTCTGTAGCGGTCATTTCCTTTAGTGGAAGCACCTGACCCTTACTGAGGGGCGGGAGAATGCCTTCTTCCTGGGCATCGTCGTCGTCATCGTCGTCTTTGCTCTCCAGGTAGACCTTCAGGAAACCATCGAACTTCAACACTTCACCCTGGGCGCGGAGATTTGCGTCTGGGACGGTGGAGATGCCAATGTTAACGGTCGTTTTCTCCAGCTTAGCGTCGGCCATTTGGCTGGCGATGGTCCGCTTCCAGATCAGTTCATACAGTCGCTGCTCGTAGCGATCGCCGATGTTGACCGTGTGGCGGTCAATGTAGGTGGGGCGAATGGCTTCGTGCGCCTCCTGAGCGTCCTTTTTCTTGCTTTTGAAGCGACGTACCTGGCTGTACTTATTGCCGAAGGCAGATTTTACCTCTTTCTCGATGGCGCTCAGCGCCGTCTCGGAGAGGCTGATGCTATCGGTACGCATGTAGGTGATCAGTCCCGCTTCGTACAGGCGCTGTGCGGCCCGCATCGTGTTTTCGGGATTCATGTACAGTTTGCGACTGGCTTCTTGTTGCAGGGTGGAGGTGGTGAAAGGCGCGGCAGGCTTACGCTTGGTTGGCTTCACCTCGATGTCGTTGATCTTGAATTCTGCGCCTACACACTTTTTTAAGAAACCTTCTGCTCCGGCTTTATCGTCAAAACGTACGGGGCTTTCGGCTTTTAGTAATACGTTCTTGCCCTGCTCGTTACGAACGGTGAAGATGGCATTAACCCGGAAGAAGGGACTCGGCTCGAAGGCCATGATCTCACGTTCGCGTTCCACCACGAGTTTAACCGTTACACTCTGAACCCGACCGGCACTCAGGCCGAATTTTACCTTTTTCCACAACACACCAGAGAGCTCATAGCCCACAAGCCGGTCGAGTATACGACGAGCTTGTTGAGCGTTGACCAGGTTGACATCAACTAATCTTGGATTATTGATCGCAGCGGTGATGGCGGGGGCGGTGATTTCCCGAAACACTATACGCTTGGTGGTTGCTACCGGTAGTTTGAGGACTTCACAAAGGTGCCAGCTGATGGCTTCTCCTTCGCGGTCTTCATCCGTTGCCAGCCAAACTTCGTCAGCTTTAGCCATGGCGGCTTTGAGGTCCTTAACCACCTTCCGCTTTTCGGGGGAAACAACGTATTTGGGGGAGAAGTCATTTTCAACGTTGACCGCTCCGTCGCCTTTATCCAGGTCACGTACGTGACCGAAGGAAGACTTTACGGTATAATCTTTTCCGAGAATTTTCTCGATGGTTTTCGCTTTAGCCGGCGACTCGACAATCAGAAGATTTTTAGCCATGGGATGTAATAGTGTGAAACGGGTAGTATATAAGGTTACGGTTTTAGGCGGCAATAAGTTGTGATGCCAGTTTTTTAAGTGCTTCATCCGTTGGGCCATGCACCATTTCGCCAGCATCGTTCAGGAAGGTATCTACATTACTAAGCGGCAGCTTATTGGGGCAAATCCAGCCGCCCATGTGATTCACCACGGTAGCAAGATGGTCAAGACCCCGTAAATTACCCGCTCTGCCGGAGGAAACACCGATCAGGGCAATGTGTTTGCCCCCCAGGTTTTTCGGATATTCATTTACGGAAATTCCGTCGATGAACAGCTTGACCACTCCTGGGAAACTGCCGTTGTATTCCGGAACGATGAACACAATTTTCTTCACGTCAAGGATAAAACGCTTCTGTAGTACAACGAGTGCCGGCGACATTTTTTTAGCGTCATACATCTCCTCGACATAATGCGCCATATCGATTTTCGCCAGGTCTAGTAACTGTGCCTCCACACCAGAATCTTTGATCAATGCCGTAAAGTGACGGGCAATCTGCAGTGTTCGGCTGTTGGAACGATTGGTACCAGAAATAACGGTGATCATAAGCATATCGGTTTTAGCACCGGGGCGCAAACCTACGATACAATTTCGGGATGGGAATGGTTTGGCAGTAAGAATGAAAGAATGGAGGAAGTAGGAAATAGCTGCTGCAGGTGTCGTTCAGAGTGCTTCTCTTGCCTGCTTTAGCCGGGACAGCCTAACGAATAATTGATGAATCAGAGGAGGTCTGAATGGTCGAATTGCTGCCGTAAATACCGTTTGCAGCCCTACGCTTGCTTAGGTGTAAGGCAATTGAGCGCAGCGAAAGGAGTGGTCTATTCGGTCACCCTTCCGTTATGCTCGCCTTCATTCCTTTGGGCGGGGCCGCGGGTGCAGGGGAAGTTTTTGGAGAAGGTGGGACGGAAAGCCAGTCGCAAAAGATGCCGGCAAGGTTGACCTGAAAACGCTGCAGGATCATCGGGCAGTACCACTGAAGAAGCTAAAGTTTCCGTCATTAACCCGACCATTAGCGGCCATCCTGCAAAGTAGCGCCCCTTCCCATTGTACCTTAGCCAATCCGCGCCAGGTCAGCGAGAAAACTTTTGCCATGAAGTCGTTCGGTAAGTTACTCCTTCAGCTTTTTCTTTTTATTGCTTTTGCAGGTATTGCTGAAGCCCAATCTCCCGATCAACAACTCATCGTCCGGTGGGAGCGTGGTGACGCGGCGGTAAAGACCAGCCTCCACCCGGCGGTGCAGCGCCGATGGTTGGCTAAGCCACTGCACATCGAACTGCTCACTTATCCGGACCCTGCATCCTGCGCCCTCGCCCAAAAAAAACTGGCCAGCCACCGGGGCGTCCGGGCCCTTGAATTCAACCAGGTAGTGTCCTTTCGGGCCGATCCCAATGATGCTTCTTTTAATGAGCAGCGGGACAATTTTGATCGCGCTGGCTACCGGGATGCCTGGGACCTAACCGCCGGCGGCAGTACTATTGAAAATCAAGACATCGTCATCGCCATCCTTGACGCAGGCTTCGACATCACCCACGAAGACATTCAACCAAACCTGTGGATCAATCCGCACGATGTACCAAACGATGGGGTTGATAACGACAATAATGGCTATGTGGACGATCGTCATGGCTGGGACATGACCGGAGATGACCCTAACCTTCCATCAGACAACCACGGCACCCAGGTTATCGGTCTGCTGGGCGCCAAGGGCAACAATGGAATTGGGGTGACCGGGACCAACTGGGACACAAAAATGATGCTGTTCACCATCCGGACCACGGCCCACATCATCGAAGCCTACGAATATATCCGAGAGCAGCGTCGCCGTTACAACGAAAGCAATGGCGCTGAAGGCGCGCTGGTAGTGGCGACCAACGCCAGCTTCGGCATCGAAGGAGGTACTTGTATCAACTACGCAGTGTGGGGCGGCCTGTACGACGAATTGGGGCAAGTAGGAATTCTTACGGCGGCAAGTACTGCCAACCGGTCTTGGGACGTCGATGATTTTGGCGATATGCCCACCGATTGTCCTTCAGATTACCTCATTGGGGTCGCTAACCTGGGGGAGAACGACGCGCTGTGGCGTTCCTCTGGTTTTGGCCGGGAGAGTGTGGACCTGGGCGCACCCGGAGAAATGAGTTTTTCTACCATACCGGCGGACCGGTACGGTTCCTTCGGCAGTACAAGTGCGGCGGCCCCCTACGTTACCGGCGCCATTGCCTTAATGTACGCAACTCCCTGCCCGGCGTTGCTGGACAAAATGAAAACCGATCCCGCAGGAGCGGCGTTGTTGGTTCGGGACGTTATTTTGGGCAGCACCCGCGAAAGCTCTTCGCTGCAATTCCGGACCTCCACCGGCGGTGTGATTGACGTAGCCGAGGCCCAGCGAGCCCTCTCGCTTATTTGTGATGGGACGGACCTACAGGACTTTACCATCAGCAGTGTCTCACCTAATCCTGCTGCAGATTTTGCCGTCCTGGAAACCAATGCCATTGTCTTCAGCTCCGGCGCAAGAGTGGACCTCTTTGATGTCATGGGGCGCCACGTAAGTAGCCGGATAGCGGAAAGGATTGGTTTTAATCCGATTAAGGTTCGGGTTGATCTCGTCGGGATTCCTGCGGGGGTGTATGTTGTTCGTTTGTCGGAACGGGACCGGGTAGCGGAGGCTAAGTTGGTGGTGCGATAGCCTTGGGAGAGGGTTTGTAACCCGACTTTCGCCAACGGCGAAAAACAACTCCCGGCACGTCGAAGTCAACCAATTGGGCTATGAGTACATTACCAATTTAATTAAAGCATCGGGCAAAGCCGCTACACTCTCCTGCTTAAGTCGGGCTGCAAGCCCCCCACCATTTAGACCATGAAAATTGCCCTCGCCCAAATTGCTCCCATCTGGCTAGATCGTGCTGCCACGCTAAAAAAGATCATCTCCTGGGTAGAAGACGCCGCCGCAGGCGGCGCCGAACTCGTCGTCTTCGGAGAGACCATCCTGCCCGGGTATCCCTTTTGGCTGGATGGCACCGGAGGCGCGAAGTTTGATGATGAAGTTCAGAAGGACTTGTTCGCGCACTACGCTACTGAAGCAGTTTGTATTGAAGAAGGGATGCTGGACCCGCTTTGCAGCAGTTGCCGGGAGCTTGGAATTGCTGCTGTAGTTGGGGTATTGGAGAGACCGCTGGATCGGGGAGGGACTTCGGTTTATTGTTCCCTGGTGTACATTGACGCTGATGGCATAATTCAGAACGTACACCGAAAACTGCAGCCAACCTACGAGGAGCGGTTGGTCTGGAGCCCGGGAGACGGGCATGGCCTGAAGACTTTTCCGATTGGGGGCTTCCAACTAGGCGGCCTCAACTGTTGGGAAAACTGGATGCCCTTACCACGTGCAGCGCTCTATGGCCAGGGAGAGACGCTCCACCTCGCCATCTGGCCAGGGAACGCCCGGAATACCGAAATTCTGACCAGGTTCTTAGCCCGGGAAGGCAGGAGCTACTGTGTATCCGTCAGTGGAATTATGCGGCCAAAGGATGTGCCCAAAAGCGTGCCTCATCGTAAACTGATTCTGAAGACACTGGGGGATATGCCAGCCAACGGCGGCTCCTGCGCAGCTGCACCCGACGGCAGCTGGATCATCGAACCGATTGTCGGTGAGGAAGCTCTGGTCTTTGCTGAGCTCGACCCCCGCCAGGTACTACGGGAACGGCAAAACTTCGACCCGTCCGGACACTACAGCAGGCCCGACGTTACCCAGCTGACGGTGAACAGGGAAAGACAACGGGTTGTACGGTACCGGGACTGATCCGTCTGTGTCTGTAACCGTATTTTGCACCAGCGTCCGCGCCTGAAAATTTTTCACCATTCGATTTACTTTGTCCCGGTTGAATAAATTAGAAGAATTTTAACGTTTAATGCCTGTTGCTACAATTCATGGATTGAACATCCCGGTTGATCCTCTGTTTTTAAAGCATTCGGCCTGATTAAAACGTGCCGATAATTAACCAACAACTTTACAGAGAACCAACAACCACCCAAACTATGCGTATCCTATTTTTAGTCAGTCTAGCCCTGATGGTTAGCTTTTCTTCTTGTGTGAGCAAGAAACAATACGATGAGTTGCAGGCCTCCACTGCCGCTAAACTCGATGCTCAACAGCAAGCTATTTCCAAGCACAACCAGGAAATTAACCGTTATGCCGAACGCCTCGCTGAGTGTGAGCGCCGAGAAGCAGTGGTGATCACTCGCGTGGAAAATGCGGAATCTCAGATCCGTAACCGCGACGAGCAAATTACCGACTTACGCAAGCAGCGTGATCAGCAGGTTACCCAAGTAGGTGATTTGACGGTATTGAGCCAAGGTGCCAACCAAAACATCAACAATACGCTCAAGCAGCTGGAGGGCAAAGACAAATACATTCGCCTGCTGCAAAACGCTAAATCTAAGGCCGACTCTATCAACCTTGCTTTGGCCGTTAACCTGAAAAGCGTACTTCGTGATGGCATCAATGACCAGGACGTAGACATCAAAGTTGACAAGACCGTTGTTTACATCAACCTCTCTGATAAAATGCTGTACAAAAGTGGCAGCTACGAGATCACCAGCCGTGCCGGTGAAGTGCTGGAAAAGATCGCTGCTATTGCTAAGAGCCGACCTAACCTCGACCTGATGGTGGAGGGGTACACGGACAATGTGAGCATCAATACCAACTGTATCAAAGACAACTGGGACCTCAGCGTACTTCGCTCCACCTCCGTAGTTAAAGCGCTGCAAAACACCTACGGCATTGATCCTAACCGGTTGATCGCTTCGGGCCGTGGTGAGTACAATGCACTTGTTGGCAACGATACGGCTGAAGGTCGTAGCACTAACCGCCGTACGCGGATCATCCTGCTGCCTAAGCTCAACCAGTTCTACGACTTGCTTGACCCAAAGCAGGTACCTGAATAGTCAGGAGAATCGGTCGTAGTCCACGATCAAATTACGGCGGGCTCTATCGGCAACGGTGGGGCCCGCTGTATTTAGGGGACAGAATTCAGGGCTTTCATCCTAGGCGGGCCAACGGCCCTACTGTAAGGGTACTGGCAAGGTGTCAAAAAGTCCCATCGGAAAAGGCCGCTGCGCAGCGCGCAAAGGAGTAAAACAAGTTAGTACATCCTGAGACTTGAAACCTTTATCCTAATTGCTGATCCCTGAATTCTGAATCCTAAAATACTGATCGCTGAACACTTTCTTCGTAGCTTACCCCTCCCTTAAACCAAATATTTTCATTCCATGCGTCTAATGCAACATAAGCGCGAAGCCTATTGGTTCTATCGCTATCTTTCTATTTTCTATGATAAGCTGGTAAATCCTTTATTCTGGACAGAGCGGATGCGCGAAAAATCGCTCGACGTAGGTTACTGGGATGAAGGAGATGACCTGACCGTAATTGACGTTGGCTCAGGCACAGGATTCACCACGGAGGGCATAGTACGTCGGGTACCGGCACGCAACGTAACCTGTGTGGATCAAAGTCCCCATCAAATGGAGCACGCCAAAGTAAAGCCAGCGTTGGCGGGCTGTAGCTTCCAACTTGGTGATGCAGAGAACATTCCTTTTGCCGATGATACTTTTGATCGCTACGTGTCTGCCGGATCCATCGAGTACTGGCCAGATCCTCAGCGTGGTCTCAACGAAGCTTACCGCGTCATCAAACCTGGTGGCTGGGCGCTGATGATTGGCCCGCTGGAGCCAGTTAATCCGATCAGTAAGTTTGCCGCCAATACCTGGATGCTATTTCCGCCAGAAGAAGATTACTTCCGCTTCATGGAAACGGCGGGGTTTGACCGCATTGACTATACCTACGTAGCGCCACAGTGGCAACGCAACGAACGCTACGGTATCGCCATCGTCGGCCGTAAACCAAAAGCAGGTAAAAGCCCGAACCACTATGAGGCAGTGGCGGAAGAGCAATCTCTGGTCGCCGTTTCTAATGAAGGTATGAGCCTCGGCCGTGGCATGTTGCTGGCCGGCCGCGTGCTGGCGGGTTCTGCTGCTGGTTTCATCTTTATTCCGATGGCTCTGGTCGCCTCCATAACCGCGCCACTGCGCGGTATCGATGCCAAGCCCGAACCATTGAACAAGCACCAGAAGGTGGCTTTAGCGGCGGTTGGAGTTGTGGCGGCCATATTCATCGTCAACCGGATTACCCGGAAATAATCAAGTTTTCACGTCATCGGGTTTTCAAGTTGTCGAGTTTTCTGGTTGTCAAGTTTTACCCATCCGACAACCCGACAACCCGATAACCCGACAATTCGACAACCCAACAACATGAACCTCAACACGCGAATTAAAGACTTCTATGACGCTTCCACACCCCTGTGGTTGAATACGTGGGGAGAGCAGATGCACCATGGCTTTTACGGCCAGGATGGCAAGCGGAAGGTTGGCCATCAGCAGGCTCAGCTTGATATGATTGAGGCCATGCTGGAATGGGGGCAGGCACCGGCCAGGGTTCGAAGGTTTCTGGATGCGGGTTGCGGTGTTGGTGGTAGTAGCCGATACCTGGCGCTGAAGTATCCTGCTGCTCTGGGATTAGGGGTTACACTGAGCCCGGTGCAGGCACAGAATGGAAGAAAGTATAATGAGGAGGCCGGGGTAGGGGACCGGCTGGCCATACGTGCTCAGGACGTCTATTCATTAGATGAGGAAGAGGACGGCCCTTTCGATCTCATCTGGAGTATGGAAAGCGCCGAACACATGGAGGACAAAGTTGCCTTGATGGACCTTTTCAACCGGCTGCTAAATCCGGGCGGGCAATTGATCATGGCAACTTGGTGTCACCGTCCGGAGCCTCCAATGTTGACCAAAAATGATCATCGGGTACTAGGTAAAATTTGTGACCTTTATCACTTACCTCCGCTGGTGAGCGTCCCGGTGTTGGGCGAAGCCGCAACCCAGGTGGGATTTACCGATGTGGTGACCGATGATTGGTCCGCAGCAGTAGAGCCATTTTGGGGCGCTGTAATAAATTCCGGGCTCGATCCGCGCAACTGGCCGGGTTTGATCCGTGCCGGATCAAGTACCATCAAAGGTGCCTGGGCCATGAAATATATGAAAGAGGGCTTCCGTACGGGGGCGATTCGCTACGGCGTACTGCGTGCCACTAAAAGTAAGTAGAGTCAGTAGTTAGTGGGTAGTACGTAGTGCCTGCATGCATGCTACCGCAAGTACAGGCAGCCACACGGCGCTTACCTTATTTATTCAATTTTTTAAAGCGACTGGGATATTAGCTTTTCGGTCACGCAGGATACACGGCACTACATACTACCTGCTACCCGCTACTGACTACCCACTACTTACTACAATATGATCACTTTTCTCCGTTTCGGCCGGGCACATACGCTGATTGGTACTTCGCTTTCGTTGTTGGCACTGTACCTAATGGCGTCCCGGCACGTGGGCGCGCATGACTGGCTGATGTTTGGCCTTAGTTTGTTCAGCTGCCTGGCGGCCAACGTCTACATCACCGGCCTGAACCAAGTGACGGATGTGGAGATAGACCGGATCAATAAGCCTTACCTGCCACTTGCGAGTGGAGCTTACACTATGCAAACTGGTAAGCTGATCGTAGGGGTTTGTGGTGTTTTAGCGGTAGTGTCGTGCCTGATCTACCGACCGTGGTTAATGGCTACGGTCCTGTCTAGTCTCGCCATCGGCACGGCTTACAGCTTAGAACCCATTCGCCTTAAGCGGTACCATTTCTGGGCAGCGTTCTGCATAATTGTCGTTCGCGGATTGATCGTTAATTTGCTGCTGTATTTGCACTTTCGAACGGCATTAGGGGCGGGGCCGCAGGTGCAAAGTTCGGTTTGGCTGCTGACCGCGATCATCTTCGTTTTCGGCGTCATCATTGCCTGGTTTAAGGACCTTCCCGATACCGAAGGAGACGAAGCTTACGGTATCAAGACCCTGACTTTGCTGCAATCTCGGGAGTGGGTCTATTCCCGGGGAGGGTTGTTACTCACCCTTACCCTGTTTTTGGCCGCCGCTTACAGTTTCTGGGTAGAATGGATATGGCTCGGCCTCGGACTGACAGTGCTACTGGCGGGCTACCGGTTTATTTCTTCCCGCCTCGACTTGTCCGACCAAGCCTCCATCGCCCGCTTTTATCAGGGGACGTGGGTGGTGTTTTTCGGCGTGTACATCGTGTTTGGGGTTTTGGGGTAGCCGCTAGGTTGCCCGGACGTCCAAAGCTGTATTTTGCCAGGAAGAAGTCCCAACCCCACTCCGTAGAAATGAGGTTGAAAGTGTCCAGGTTCGGGTCGAAATCAGCGGTATCTCCATACCACCCCGTCAACAATAAGTTGCCGTCCTTATCTAGAGGCAACTCGCTTCATTCGCTGGTAAGGCGATCCCTCCAATCACCCAATTGCCCCGGCCGCAATCCTGGTAGACGTCTTCCTCGTTTACGAGTACGATATTCTCGAAGGTTTCCAATAGTGGAAAACCCAGGTTGAACCGATTTGTCTCGGCAGCAAGTTCATAATCGAATAAGCCGGAAGCGCCGGCGCGGTTAAGGACCAATAAATTATTGTTGGCCTCGCCAAGCAATTGGAAGTTGAATTCGAGATTGTTGTACGAGTTATTGCGGAAGACAACGCTCTGGGTAGCCGCGACATCAGACCCCGATAATTCGCCGCTGGGCAAAAGCCATAGCCCCTGTGGTGCGTCGCTAAGGACAAAGCCCGTAAGGTTAGCGAAGCATTCATTATTGGCTACGAGGGTGTGGCGACTGCTGGCCCAGATTCCTGCTTGGTAACCAGTGACCGTGTTGTTGCGAACCCGGGCGTGGTCGCCTTTCATGGTCACAATGCCTGTAGCAAAAGGGGTGTCCGGGCGCGCGTAGAGCGCCTGAGCTATGAAGCGGTTGCCTGCGATAGATACGTAGTCACTACCCTCGAGAAGAACCCCGAATTGGTGGTTGGTAATGGTGTTATTCGCAATGATCGACCGTTTGCTGTCCTCCACCAGGACCGCTACGCCGCCCACGCTGCCCGATGGGCGGATGTCGATTCCGGCGATGAGCGACTTGGGCGCATTACGCAGGTGCAGGGCGGGGTCAAGAAAGCCGGCAATGATTTGGTAAGTTGTCGTGGTTACCTCGAGTACGGCTCCCTCCTGCCCGAGCAGATTGAGGGTATAGGGGATGACCACAGAGGACGATTCCCGGTGGAGGCCACTGGCCAGCCGCACCGTTCCTCGGGGGCCAGCTGCTGCGATGGCTGCCGCAAGTGCATCGACGGAACCCGCCGGTACGGTCACTACCGCTGCTTTTTGGTTAGACCCAAGCCGGGTCTCCAACTGCTTTCGGTCGGCGGCTAATTCGGCTTCCGCCTTATCGACTTTGGCCCTTACGGACGATAGGTCTACCACCGCAGCATCGACGGGAACGAGGCGGTCGGTTTCACAGGAGGATACCCCGCAAGCAAGGCAGCACAAAAAGAAAAGATAGGATAGCGTACGCATGATCTATATTGGTTAAGGTTGAGAGGTAAATGAGGAGGATGTAGCATATCCGGTAGTGGCCCCACGGTATTGATGGGACCACTATCAGATAAGCAGGGAATATGAAGCAGAGAATCCTTAGAAACAATTTACCTCATCGGCTGGCACCTCCTCGCCTCCCCAGATGGTGTTATCCGTGCCGCAATCGACGTAGGTATCTCCGGCGGGCAGCAGCGCGCGGTTCCTGAAAGTCTCCGGCAGGAGAAAACCCAGTGAGTACCGGTCGGTCTCCATGGTGAATTCGTAGTCAACCCGGCCGGCATTGTCGGTACTGTTGAAGACGAGCAGGTTATTATTTGCTCCATCGATCGCTTGGATGTTGACGTCAAGGTTGTCATGCGCACTGTTCCCAAATACCAGGGTACGGAAGGCTGAAAAGTCCGAGCCGGAGAGCTCCCCACTGGGGAGTTTCCAGGTGCCCGGCGTCGCCCGGCAAAGCACTAAGCCGAGGAAGTTAGTTTGCATTTCATTGCCGATCACCCGGCCGAAGCGGCTACAGGCCCAGATGCCGATGAAAAATCCAGAGACGTCGTTGCCGGAGACGCCGGCCCGGTCCCCCTTCATCGTCAGGATCCCGGTGGCGAAGGGAGCCTCGTTGGTCTGCCAGAGTGGAGTGCCGATCACCTCATTGCCGATAATAAATACCCGGTCGCTCGCTTCCAGCAATACCCCGAACTGGAACTGGTCGATCCGGTTTTCCCGGAGGTAGGTCCGCGGACTATCCTCCACCAGGATGCCCACGCCTCCGGCCACGCCGGTAGGACGGATCTCGATGCCGGTGATGTAGGTACGTGGAGCGTTTAGGACATGTATGGCGGGATCGAGCGAAGTCGTTGCGAAATTATGCAGGCCGGTGGTGACCTCCAGTACCGCCCCGGCTTGCCCGATTAACTTGAGCTGGTGAGGAATGAGTACGGTAGCCGATTCAGTATGGACACCACTTTCGAGTACTACGGTGCCGCCTCTGCCGGCTTGCGCAATGGCTGCAGCCAGGGCATCCACGGAGCCGCCGGGGACGCTTACGGCTTGGCGTTTAGGGAAGGAAGTAACCTCCTTTTTCCGCTCGGTCAGCTCGGCTTGGAATTCCGCCTCGAGCTTATTGGCTTCCGCTTCTAAGGCGGCAGCGGTGTCGTCTGGTGTTGTTATCTGAACAGGTGCTACTTCGCAGGCGAAGCAGAATAAGAAAACAAAGGAAAGGCAGTGGGTAAGGTAACGCATGGTATGGGTGGTGTTGTAATGGGTGAATCAGTTGGTGTTTGTCTCTCCGGACAAGCTGGGATAAAATTATTTACTCCCTTCCCCTGACCGCCCGGAGGTATGTTGCAAATACCCGGATTATTGGTGCATTTGGCTCTTTTACGGAAGATTTAGCTTTGTTCTGGCTTGCCTTTATTTCCCGTTCCGGTAGGCCGAAGGCGTGCGCCCGATTTCTTCCCGGAATACCCGGGAAAAGTAATCGGGGTCCCGGAAACCACAGTCGTAGGCAATTTCGGCGATCGTCAGGGAGCTCTCCCGTAGTAGGGTTCGGGCTTGCTGTATACGGACTGAACGAATAAATCGAGTGGTATGCATGTCCACTAGTTGGTGCAGTTTCCGGTGTAGCTGGGACCGACTGAGGTGGACCTCGCGGGCCAGGTCCTCTACACTGAAATCGGGGTCCGACAGGTGAGCCTCTACAACGGTCCGGGCGCGGATGATGAAGGCGTGCTCTTCGGGTTGTTCCGGAGGAGGAGCCGTTAAATCCGGAGGCGCAGTACCGAGCAGACCACGATAGTAGGTCCGTAAACGATCCCGTTGGCGCAGTAACTGTTCACAGCGAGTACGTAGTTCCCGGGGGTCGAAGGGTTTGGGAAGGTAAGCATCGGCGCCCCGGGAGAAGCCTTCGAGCCGGGAGGCCAGATCAACCCGGGCCGTAAGCAGAATGACGGGAATATGGCTGGTGGAAGGTGCCGCTTTCAGTCTTTGGCAGACCGTAAAGCCGTCCATCCGGGGCATCATCACGTCGCTGACGATCAGGTCGAATTCCTGGTCGTCGGCCAGCTCCAACCCTTCAACTCCGTCCCGGGCCATGGTAAGTTGGTAGTTATCCGCCAAACAGGCGCGGAGGAAGCGGCGTAAATCATCGTTATCTTCGATGACTAGGACGGAGTGGTTGGTGGGCGCGGCCGCAGGTGCCGGGCCGGTTACCCCATCCGCCGGCAAAGGGATGGCCTCCAAAGTAGGGGACTCCTCCAGAGGAGCGGACTGGCTGATGGGCAAAAGCAGGGTGAAGACAGCTCCGGCCCCGGGGGCGTTCTCCGCCCGGATGCTGCCCCCCATCAGCTGCACAATTTCCCGCACCAGGGCCAGGCCGATACCCGCCCCACCTTTATTATGGGTAGCCCGGTGGAAACGGTCGAAAATTAACGGTAGCTCCTCCGGCGGGATGCCGGGGCCGTTATCCCGTACAGTGATCTGAAGGTACTCGTCTTCAGCAGTGACCAAGAGGTCAGCGCTTAGTTCGACCCAGCCTCCGTCCGGGGCATGCCGTACGGCGTTAACCAGCAGATTGCTGAGGACCCGCTGGAGCCGCTCTGCGTCAAAGTCCATCCACTGCACCTGCATCCGTGCCCGAAAACGCAGCTCAATGTCGCGCGGCTGGGCGAGTGATTCGAAGGCCTCCAGGTTGTACCGAAGGAAAGGAAGAATGTCGGCCAGGCGGGGCTTCAGCTTCAGGAAACCGCTGTCCGCCTGGGCCAGCTCCAGGAGTTGATTGACGAGCCACAACAGCCGCTGCCCACCGTTACGGATCCGTTGGGCACGCTCCCGCGCCCGGCCGGAAAGCTGGTCGTAGAGGGCCTGTCCGTCACCCAGAATAAGCGTCAGCGGTGTTCGGAACTCGTGGGAAATATTAGTGAATAAGTGGGTTTTAGCAACGTCCAGCTCCTCCATGAACTGCCGCTCGGCTTGCTCTCGCCGGCGGGCTAACTGCTGCCGGAAAAAGTAATAAACCAGGCCCAGAAACAAGGCCAGGTAAGCGACGTAGGCGTAGGCATTCGCGTACCACGGCTCCCGGATGCGCAGGGAGACCACCTCGCGCGGGGGCGTGGTCGCGCCATCGGAATTACCGGCGATCACGGAGAGTTGGTAATTGCCGGACGGAAGATTGGGGTATTCGAGGGGCTGCCCTGGCAGCGCTACGCGCCATCCGGCGTCGAAGTTGCCGAGGCGGTACCGCAGTTGGTTCCGCTCGGGAGATTTATAGTGGAGGGCGGCGACTGAAAACGTCAGGTCGTTTTGGTAATGGGGTAGGGCAAGGACTTCGGAGGCTGTTTCTGGCAAGGGTTGCCCGCGACCATTTACGGTTACCGCCTGTAGTACGATCGCCGGTGGCACAGTGTCGTACCGGATTTTTGCGGGTTGAACGGCGAAAAGCCCTCGCTCGTTAGCGAAGAACAGTTCGCCGGTTCCATCGTGCCGGTAAGCAAACATTTCGTGGGCGTACCAATCTTCCCCCGTGTCGAGCCAGGTCGAAGCAAAGAGGCGGTGTTTAGTGTGGGAACTAAGCGGATCTACGGCGGTAAGGCCTTTTTCGGCGGCAATCCAGAGGAGACCTCGCTTGTCCTCCACGAGCGCTCGGGGGAAGCGCAGTCCGTCCTCGTCCAGGCTGGGTTCGGATAAAATTTCCCCGCTTTGTGGGTCATAGTGTAGGAATCCGGCGTCGGTAGCCAGCCACAGCTTGCCATCTTCCGCTACGGAGAAACGCCGGATCGTCCGGCTCATCGGGTGGGCCGTAAATTTCCTGGTGTTATCGTCCCACTCCACCAGTCCCGCAAAGACACTGGAAAGCCAGAGTTGCCCCGGACGGGTGCCTTCCTGAAGATCGGTAATGCTACCGAAGGCAAGATTCGGTTGCCCATCCGGTGCCTCCACGGGGTCACTGAAGAACCGCTTGATGTCTCCGTTTCCGTTCAGCGGGATGGTACAGATTCCCTTGCCGAAGCAACTCAGCCACAGGTGCTCCCCAAAGCGACGGACAGTCAGGTACACGGAGTAATCCGGTAGATCCATAAAGGGGTGTATAATTGTTACCGCTCCGCCGTCCAGGGGAACCCGGTACAGGGACTGCCCGGCGACAGCGTAGATTACTCGCTCGTCGGGCGTGGTTGCTAAACCGAAAATGCGCGGCGCAGGATTCCTGCCGGCGAGGAAGGGAAGCGATACGGGCGTGAGTTTCTCCGCGGCCCGATCCCATTGCCAGAGCCCTTGGGCCGCCGTGCCCAGGAAGATGAGATCGGATTTGGAACCTACCAACGCGGTGATGCCGCCGGAGTTGAAATCCGTACCTGGGGGGAGCATCCCCTGCAGGTCCACCCGCCTTACATTTGGCGGGGAGGGATCGATGATCTGTAAGCCCCGTCGGAAGCCCCCGGACCAGATTCTCCCGCGCCAATCACAGTAGAGGTCATTGGCACCGGGCAGTTGGTCAGTGCCATTAGCGGTGGTTGCTACCGCGCGCCGGTAGCGCTCCGTTTCCGGGTCGAATACCCAAAGTCGCGATGCGGGATAGCTACCAACGTTGAGCCATAGTCGTCCTTCCGGATCAATTGTCGGGCTCCCCATAAAGTTAAATGACGGCCCAGGCGGAGGATAAAATTTGGTCTGACCGGTGGCTGGATCAAAACGGATCAGGCCATAAAAAGTGGTTACCCACAAACAGTTGCGGGCTTCGTCTTTGACCATGCCAAGAGCATTATTCCCCTCCGGGAGCTTACTCCAGCGATGAGTGACGAAAGATTGGCTGTCGGGCTGGTAGCGAACCAGCCCCTGCTCCGTGGCCAGCCATAGCCGACCGGCATTGTCATGGCAGATGCCTTTCCTCAGGGCGTTTGTGGGCAGGGAAGTGGTGTCTCCGGGAAGGCTTAGAAAATGTCGGTAGGGGACCGTGTCCATGCCGGTTGTCTGCAGGTCATACCGGAATAAACCCGCAGCGCTGGTCGCTACCCACAGGTATTCACCAGCCTCCTCGTGCAGCGCCACTACGCCCACGCTGTCCGGAATAGCTCCTCCAGGTCGATCATCTCTGGGCGCAAAGGCCCTGAAGATGTCCTGACGTGCGTCGTACCGGAACAGTTTGCCAGCCGCAAGTTGGTATCCCAACCATAAGCTGCCGCTCCCTCCGGCATAGAGGATAGGCGATTCCCGCGTCGAGGATTCCGGATCGTGGGCGCGCGAGGGGTAGTAGCTCTTCATCCCGATACCGTCGTAGCGGTTAATTCCATCGTTGGTCCCCAACCAGACGTAGCCCCGCTGGTCTTGGGTGATGTTGATGACGGTAGGGTTGGATAAGCCATCCGTCACCGTAAGGTTGCGGAACCGGCAGGGTAGGTCCTGAGCAAAGGTGGACCAGCTCAGTAATAAGACCAGGTAGGGGCAAAGCAGAGTGCGCACAATGAGGTAACTATAGGGCTTTAACAAATATATGGGAATTTTCCAACGTGCTATCAGTCGATTGGGAGGGGCGCGCTTGCAATTTGTCATGCACACGATTGCGAGGACCCAGCGCCAAGAATGATCAGGTTACTCATCTTAGCCAGTAAATCATCAGTCCATGCTCCGCTACCTGCCCATCCGCCATTAGGCAGAAGTCGATTTCCTTGAACTTCGCCGCGTCATTGTTGATCACCCGTTGATCGGACGATACTTTTAGGATTCAGTGTACAGTGTTCAGGGGAAAGAGGTCAGAATTAAGGGGGGCAGGATTTAGTGTTTAGCAATCAGACTTTAGGATTCAGTGAGTAGTAATTAGCTTCCTACCGTATAGGAATGAACAGTTTCCTGTTTCCGGTATTTAGAAGTACTCAAGTTGGTGCATCCTAAACGCTGAGCCCTAATCTCTGAATCCTGAAGACTGGCCCCTGATCCCTAAATCCTGATTACTGACCCCTGAATCCTAAACACTATGCTTACTCCCGAAGAAACCGACCGCATCATCGCCATGGCCTGGGAAGACCGTACCCCCTTTAGTGCCATTGAATACCAATTTGGTTTAACGGAAGCTGACGTTATCAAGCTGATGAAGCGTGAACTTAAGCTGAACAGTTGGAAACGCTGGCGAGCCCGGGTTCAGGGCCGCAAAACAAAGCACGTCAAACTTAGGGAAGACGGCGTGGAACGTTTCAAGTCGAAAGCTCAGAAGCAGATCACTTACAACAAAATCTCTAAGAAAAAGTACTGACCCTATAGCGCGCCGCCCTGAGTAATCCAGCATTTCGGTGGCTGGCGAACCAGCCATTGGAATCATTGAAGTAAGATGAAGGCCTCCCACCTTCCCTACTACCATATCCGCAACGTAATCCCTACCTTCCCGGCCTAAACTAATTACCTATGGCCAAAATTGACCTCGACAACATCCCAACTACTGCACCTGAAGGCCTGACCAAAGACGACGCCAGAGACATTTCCCGGGACCGCGCAAAACGAATTGCCGAACTCCAGGCCAAGATGTTGGCAGAAGGGAAGCACTCTTTGCTAATTGTGTTTCAAGGAACGGACGGGAGTGGTAAGGACGGTGCAATGCGCCGTGTTTTCGGACAGTGTTCTCCCTTTGGCGTCCACGCTGTAGGCTGGAAGAAGCCTACAGATAAAGAATTTGCCCATGATTTTCTTTGGCGTATTCACAAGGAAGTTCCGGCAAAAGGAGAAATCGTGATTTTTAACCGCAGCCACTACGAAGACGTTTTGATTCAACGGGTTCACGGGTGGATTGACGAAGAAAAGGTAAATCGGCGGATTGAAAGCATCAACGCTTTCGAAAAGCTGCTGATGTACGATAATAATACCACCATCCTTAAATTCTACCTGCACATCAGTCGTGAGCAACAGGAAATTGAATTGATGGAGCGGGTTAATGAGCCAGAAAAGCACCACAAGCATAATGATGGCGACTGGGTGGAACGCCGGCACTGGGACAAATACCGCGCAGCCTACGAAGACGTCATCAATCGTAGTGAAATACCCTGGCACGTTGTTCCGGTAGACCAGCGCTGGTACCGGGATTATGTCATGACGGAGATCGTCCTTAATACCATGGAAAGCTGGAACATGGAATGGCCGGAACTCAAGACGGAAAGGGAATGGTAATTAGCGAGTTAGAGAATGGGAGAATTAGAGAAGGAGAGAATAATGGAAGTAGTTAATAAGCGAATAGCTGTCGCCGTGGCCACTCACTACGCTGCGCTTGTTTGCCTGTAGGATGAGATCGCGCAGCGATACGAACGGTGCTTACGGTAACCATTCTCTTATTCTTCCATTTAATAATTCACTACGCCGGCCAAAAAGAAAGCCCCCGATTCCACAAAATGCGGAATCGGGGGCTTCTTTATTCAGGTAACTGCCGAAGCAGCGTCGGAATCTTTAGAAGATGTACTTAACACCAACCTGCATCCGCCAGGCACTACCGAGTACGTCGGAAGTGTAACGGTATGTAGTAGTTGGGAAGTCACTGGTACCAGGAATGGTATTCAGGCGGTACAGTGGCTCGCCGTTGTCAGTAACCCCACGGTAGCTCAATGGGTTGCTCTGGAAAGGAACCTGAGCTACGCCCCAGTTGCTATTGAAGAGGTTACCGATGTTCAGGATATCAACAGTAAGGCGGAGCTTGTTGGATTCCGTCTTGGTGAATTTGATGTCCTGAGAGATGCGGAAATCGAAACGGTGCACCCAGGGGGCAATAGCGCCATTACGTTCGGTAACGCTTCCACGCTGCTCACTGAGGTAGTCGTCCTGATCGATGTAAGCATCAAAAAGGGTGCGCTGGTCCTGCTCAGAGAAATCTACTCCGTTAATGGTAACTGGCTCGAAGTTGAGTTCGCTTGCATTGTTAGGTACGTAAATCAGACGGTCGGAATTGTCACCAAAGTCACCTGCGTAGGTGTAAGAGTAACGGAAGGCGTTACCACCATCGTAGAACAGTCCAAGGGCAGTACCACCAATTTGGTAAGAGAGGTTACCCACTACGCGGTTAGGCGCGTCGAAACCTGCAAAGCCCAATTCCGGATCGTTGCGGTTTTCCTGTACTACTGAAGGCCAGAGAGAAGCAGCCTGTGAACCACCGGCAGCATCAAGGTCACGTGCCCGTGAGCGCGTGTAAGCAGCCATAGCGTAGAAACCATTGTCAAATTGCTTCGAAAGGGAAGCAGTAATGGCGTAGTAATCAGCTTTGCGGGTTGCATTGGTCAGCAGGAATACGTTCCGGAAGTCATCGTCGTTGCTGTAAGCACTTGTCCAGTAGCCGCGTTGGTCAGGACCGCTGAAAGTTTCGTCCGGAGCACGAAGTACTGGGTTGAAAGCAATCGGCGTTTGTACGTCTTTGTTGTAGATGAATTCCAGGGTACCCTTAACACCAAATGGCAGCTGCTGGTCAACACCAACGTTGGTACGCCAAACCTGTGGAAGCTTGAAGTTCGGATCGGTAACGTTCAACTCGTTAGATAATGCAATCTCTGGGTTCTCCGGAGCATAAGCAGTTACGTCGGGGTTGAAAGTGATGTTTTGATCAATAACCTCCTGGCCTTCGAAACCAAGACCGCCGCGAATAACGCCGGAACCGTTAATCTGGTTAGACAACCAAACGAAAGGAATACGACCAGAGAAGATACCCGTTCCACCACGAATTACCGTGCTGCGGTCACCGTTAAGGTCGTAGTTGAAACCTACGCGGGGAGAGAACAGTGGGTTTACCGTAGGAAACTGTGCCACATCAGGGGTGAAGTTGTCGCCCTCTGCGTTCTGGAATTCTTTGTTGAGTGCGTCCAGCAGCGGGTTGTTAGGAATGTCGATCGGGTAGAACGGCATATCCACACGAAGACCGGCGGTCAGCTTAAGGCGATCGTTGAACTGGTACTCATCCTGAATGTAAAGACCCAGCTGACCGAAGTTCGTTTCGTCCTCAGGCAGGTTGTTGGTGCCGTCGAGTGCGAAGCTACGAGCGTAAGCGATGGGGTAAACATTGGGGTTCTGGTTGATGACACCCTCAACGAAATCGTTGTAAGTAGCGTAACGGTAGAAACCGTTGAATACCGGGTTGAAGGCATTCACGAAGGTCATGTACTCGAAGTTTACGCCAGCAGTGATGGTGTGTGCGTCTTTGTACAGGGTAACGTTGTTGGTAATGTTCAGAACGTTGTTTTCCAATTTGTTACCAACCGTGAACAGCTCGTTACCAAGCGTCATGTAGTAAAGTGGCGTACCGGAAGCATCTGGCTCAAGTACTTCGATCATTGGGAAAGCCTGGTCTCCGGGAATACCACGCTTTGGATCGGCAACTCTGGTGTAGCCAATGTTGAACTGGTTGGAGATGTTGTCGGAGAAGATAGAGTTCAGTTCCGCAACGTAGCTGGTTACACGACGATCGTTGGTGTAGTTGTTGTTCCGGAAGTTGATGTTCTCAATACCCTGGCGTGAAGTGTTCCGGAAACGGGTGTTGATGAAACGTACAGAGTTTCCGTTTGTAGGCACATCGGAGAACGAAGTGTAGTCGTTGAAACGGGCGGTAAGCTTATGCTTCTGGCTGATGTTGAAATCGAGACGGAAGTTGATCCGCTCCTGCTCAGAGGCAAACTGGTAGCTATCGGGGGCACCAGTGTCGTAGCCATAGATGTTCTGAATTTGCTCGCGAACGAAGTTGGCTTCAGAAAGCGGTACACGGGAAATGATCAGGCCATCAGGCGTCTCACCTTCACGTGCAGCACGCTTGAGGAAAGAAGGAACAGCCTCTGTTTCTTTTTCGTAAGAACCGAAGAAGAAGAGTTTGTTCTTGATAAGTGGACCACCAATGGTGAAACCAAGAATTTCGTTCTTGGAGTCGCCAGCGTCTACTGAAAGCTCACCAGCTCTGGTTCCCTGCATCTGATCATTGCGAAGCAGGTAGTAAGCAGACCCTTTGAATTCGTTAGTACCTGACTTGGTCACGGCGTTTACGGCAGCACCAGTAAAACCAGAGTAGCGTACATCGTAAGGGGCAAGGTTTACACTCACCGCTTCGATGGCGTCGATGGAAATGGGGTTGCCACCGGCAAATTGACCACTACCCAGACCGAAGTTGTTGTTGTAGATGTTTCCATCAACGGTGTAGTTGTTGAAACGTGAGCTGGTACCAGCGAAAGATGTACCATTTGACTGAGGCGTCAGACGCGTGTAGTCATTAATGCTCCGGTTGATGGTCGGAAGACCTTCAATTTGCTCGGAGGTTACGTTGACGGATGCACCGGTCTTTTCGTCGGCGAACTCGGCGTTTTTAGAAGCGGTAACGACCAGCTCTTCAAGAACAACGGATCCGTCGGACAGTATGAAGTTGATCTTAGCCTGACCACCAAGGTTGAGGTTTACACCTTCCCGAATGTTTTCATCAAAACCAATGAAAGTGGCTGTGATGGTGTAAGGTCCGCCAACCCGCATACCCTGTATGGTGTAATAGCCGTTTTCGTTGGCTACGGTTCCATAGGTAGAGCCGGAGGGAGTGTGAACAGCAAGAACTGTTGCACCTGGCAATTCACCACCGTTAGAGTCGGTAATTCGACCGGTGATGCTACTGTTGGTGATTTGCGCATCCAGACCAAGGGAGACGCTTAAGATCACAAGCACTGTGAAAATAATCTGAGTAAAGATCCTCATGTAGGAGAAATTTGGATTAGTTGATTAAACCTTGGTGCACGAAGCACGAGCACCCTTAATTCGGCGCAAAGGTCCATCTCTTTCCATTAGCCAATGTTAACTTAATGTTAAGTCTTGGCTACTAATCTGTTCTCCTATGATTTATTAACGTTTGTCCCCTTTGTCCTGCCGGGCAAACACACGCTTTAACAGATCAGTATTTCGTAAAGCGGGGTTTTGGCGCAATTCGCTTTCTTTTACTTCCACTAAACCAAATAATCCTTCTAATGCCCGGTCAGTTACAAAAGCATCTAATTCAGGGTTAGTTTTTTTGACGAAGGGTATCTTATTGTAAGCGGTGACCACTTTATTCCAGTACTCGTTAGCGTTTACTTCATCAAGACTGGCCCGGATGATGGGTTGAAACTCCGCGGCAAGTGGCGTTGAAGTACTGCTTTGGAGGTAGCGCGTGGCCGCATCCTGTTCCCCAAGCAGAAGATTCATCGCATCCTTGATGGTGAGACCCTTTATGGCATCGACAAAGATGGGGCCAGCTTTTGTGGCGGCCAGCTCAGCTGCTTTATTGATCCGTTCCGTCAGGTCTTGCTCAACGTTACCAAATCCCGGTAGCGCACTAACCTTCTGAATAATGGTTTGTGCCTCCTCCGGCAGGAAAATCTTGTAGGGGCTGGCGTAGTAGCCATCTACGGCCGACAATGACGTGACGGCTTTGTCAACACCCTGGTTGAGGGCTTCCTTCAAACCATTGCCAATTTCTTCTTCTGACAGTGGATTCTTTCCACTAAGCACCGCATCGGCTTTATCGGAGGCTTGCTTGAGCAACTTGCCGAACTGGGCCTGGGCGGGAGCGGCAAAAAGCAGGGCCGCAAAAAGAAAGAGTACGGAGTAGCGAATACGCATGGTTGATCTTATTTGTTACGTTCAAAGGAACGATGGCTTCCAGCTTTAGGATGCATCCGGGCTGTTAAGGTTTACTTATTGTATTTAGGTTACCAGGTCACCGATCGCCCGAACGGACGACGATACTTCCACTTTCGGGTTCGGCTGTCGGGTAAAGTATAGTCGCCATACAGGCCGAAAATTGTAGTGGACCGAGGAGTTGCCTGATTGATCCGGTCCTCCTGCCGCCAGAATATTTCGAGCTTAAGGTGGTCCGTTGCTTTGTATTCCAGTCCTACCGTGTACCGTACCCGGCTCCATTCATCCCGCTGGTCAAAACGAAAGCGACCTTCGTATTCGCCAACGACGCCAACCCGATCACTTATTTCAGCCGCCAGGCCAATACGCGGACGTAGTGAAACCCTTCGGAGGCTACCGTCTTCTCCCGGAGGCCGGTCTTGCTGGTACCGTAGCCGACTTTCCAGGGTGAACGGACTATCGCCAAGCGGAAGCTTGTAGTTAAGGTCAGAAAAAACCCTCAGGGTTCCGGCATCACCATTTGCGGCCGGTTCAAATCTCGTGCCTGCAGTAATACTCAGGTTATTGGCCAGCGGCCGGTTACCGGCCAGTAGAAACAAAAAAGTACCGTCCGGGGAATCCGTGAGCGATCTGCGGTGCTCCGTTTCAATTACGTAGGCCCACTTTTTACTCACTTCATGCTCGAAGGAGACGCCGGTCCAGCTTTCCGTTTGCGCGGTTAGGATACAGGGGAGAAAGAAGGCTGATAAGAATAACCGTTGAGGTATAAGCATAGACATTGTTGCAGACAACACGGTGGTTGTGTCTTTGTTGGCTCCAGGGTGAATTTTGCTTATTGGGGTGGTGAAGGACTTCTTTAACTGATCCACTAATACATTGTAACATAAGGTTCGCTGCCAAAAATTAAAGCACCTTTTTACGTTTAGGGCGAGTGGGTCATAATTTAAGGCTAAAATCAACCAACACTTATTTTGAGGTATTTATCTAATATCCACTAGCCTGCCTGGTCAATTACCCCCTCTTTGATCAGGCGACTGATCTCCCGATAAATCAATGCTTTATCCGGGTGGGCCGTCAGCATCTCCAGGTGCCGGGCCACGGTGGCCACGTCGCCTCTGGCTGCAGGGCCCGACTGACTTTCCTTCGGGGCCATACCACTTTGTTTTAGCGCTGTATCACGGATGATGGGGAGCAAGGTTTCGAAAGGAATACCTACTTCCGTCACCAGCTCGTAGCTTATTTGGTGCAGCCAGTTTACGAAGTTGTTACTGAATACTGCCGCGAGATGGACCCGGGCGCGCTGTTTGTCGTTCATGGTAAAACTAAGGTCACTAAGCTTGCTACTCAACTCCCCCAGCACCTGCGTCAGCGCCTCATCTGAACCGTAATAGGCAAGCGGAATTTCCCGCCAGTCGCCTACGGTTTCGCCCTGGCGCAGCGAACGAATGGGCCAAAGCACCCCTCGCTGGCGGAAGTAAGGGTCAATCTGCGTCACTGGCGTGGTACCACTAGTGTGAACAATGGGAATACGGTCAGGAAAGGTATAAGACAGATTGGTGGAGACCATTTCAATGGCATCGTCAGGAACGGCAAGAAAGATGAGGTCCGGAGCCTCGGTCAGCTCATTCAGAGACATTACCCGTACCGGCCAGTCTGCCACAGTTTCCGGCTTCCGGCTCACCATGGTAACGGCGTAGCCGGCTTGTTGAAGCACCACGACCAGGTGCCAGGCCAGGTTTCCAGCTCCGATGACAACAATATTTTGCATAGCGGCGAAGGTAATGTGGCGCGAACGCAGGTGCAAGGAAGGGGTGTCAAATAGCCGTCACCGCACGATAATGGTAAAACGTACCTTTGCCAGCCAATAAACTAATAACGCGAATCAATAGCTAAAATGAGTACTGGTCTATTGAAACAGTCGCGACGACAAGCAAATAATTGAATGAGAGAAGGAGTGAATAGCTACCGCAAGTACCGTTCACTGCGCTACGCTTGCTCATCATGGCGAACGAACCGTAGCGAAGTGAGTGGTTATTGCGGTAGCCTATTCTCTCCTTCAATTATTCTATCACTCAATTATTAGCTGAATCCTAAGCTAGTTGTAAAGTAGAGAGACTCACATTAGCTCTTGATTCGCGTTAGTAGACCAATAGAACCAACAGACCAATAGTCCAATAGTCCAATGAAAGATATCAAATTAACCGAATACTCCCACGGCGCCGGATGTGGCTGTAAAATTGCTCCCGCTGTGCTTGACACCATCCTGGCCCAAACGGCTAAAGGCCCACATTTTCCCAATTTGCTGGTGGGCAACGACGAGCGCGATGATGCGGCCGTTTACGATCTGGGAGACGGGACGGCGGTCATTTCCACTACCGACTTTTTCATGCCCATCGTTGATGACCCGCTGACCTTCGGGCGAATTGCGGCGACCAACGCCATCAGCGATGTTTACGCCATGGGCGGAACGCCCATGATGGCGATTGCCATCCTCGGCTGGCCGATCGGCCAGCTGCCGCCCGAAGTCGCCGGTTTAGTGGTTGAGGGAGGACGACAGGCCTGCGCAGATGCCGGAATTCCACTGGCTGGCGGTCATAGCATCGATAGCCCCGAACCAATTTTCGGGCTGGCGGTCAACGGCCGGGTAGCTATCAAAAATTTAAAAAAGAACGGTGGTGCCAGGGTAGGAGACCAGCTATTTCTAACCAAACCAATTGGCGTAGGTATTCTCAGCACGGCTCAGAAAAAGAAAAAACTGTTGCCAGCGCACAGCCACCTGGCCGCAGACCAAATGGTGCGATTAAACAAAATTGGTGCAACGTTGGGTACGCTAAGCTACGTCCACGCAATGACCGACGTTACCGGCTTTGGCCTCCTTGGTCACCTTACTGAAATGTGCCGGGCAAGCGATACCACCGCTACCGTTCGTCTGACTGATGTACCGTTAATCGATGTCGATATTCTGGACCATTACCTGGCCGAAGGCTGTATACCAGGCGGAACCAAACGAAACTGGGCCAGTTACGGGCACCATGTATCACTGTCTTCCGACCGCCAGAAATGGCTGCTGGCGGATCCCCAAACCAGTGGAGGGCTGCTGTGCGCGGTGGCTCCGGAACATGCCAGCGAGTTCGCGGCGGTTTGTGCCGAGAACGGACATCCGGTTACTGCACTGGGGGAAATGGGCCCGTTGGAGGGAGCGACCCTAGTTAAGGTACAATAGCCTTCGGCTGCCTCAGTTTCAAGGAAAAGCAATTCTCCTATTACTACTGGATTGGGCGTAAGCCAAATTGTCGGACTGGTCGGGCGTAAGCACTCCAG
This sequence comes from Neolewinella persica DSM 23188, assembly GCF_000373105.1. Taxonomy (GTDB): domain Bacteria; phylum Bacteroidota; class Bacteroidia; order Chitinophagales; family Saprospiraceae; genus Neolewinella; species Neolewinella persica. Next base: position 81,495 of record NZ_KB890415.1, read on the forward strand.
TGCTACCGGTTAGTGCGACAATTGGTCTTATGCTCACTGAATTGGCGTTGCAGACGCCAGTTTTGGGCAACCTATTTTAATAAAAATACGTTAACTTATAGTAAATTCAATGTTAACTCAATGTAAAGTTTCTATATTTGTGTTCTTCTTTTAAATGACTTGGCAATTCGTTGCTAAAAAACTTATCGCCCTATGGCAACTAAATTACATAAAGAAAGCCAGCGTTTTACCGATAAGGTCGTCTTGGGTATGCTTGGCCTGGGGGTAGCCGCTTCATTATTTGGCACCCTGAACGCTTTGTTTGTTTCTGGTGAGCCTTACCTCAATGCTTTAGTTTATTTCTCCCTGGCCTTGGCAATGGGCGGCTGGATGTATTGGCTGATCAGCTTGCGGTTAAAGGTAAGTGTCAGCAATAAGAGCATTAAGTACACGATGTCTACTCCGTTCAACGAAGTATCCGAAAAGATTAAGTGGAAGGAGGTGAAAAAATGCACAATTGTGAAGACACCGAAAATCGCGCAGTGGCACGGAGCCAACCTCACGTATGGCGCAGAGTCACGTTTTAGCCTGTCGGGCCGCAGTGGTCTTTCACTTACGACCAAGAACGGTCGCAAGTACTTCATTGGGTGTGACGATGTGGATGAGTTGCAAAACGCGATGGGAAAACTAGCGGTTGGTTAAAATAGAACCGTCCTCAGGGCAGAAGGATGCACTACCGCTGAACAATTTCAGTACGCTACGACTTTCAGGGTCATAACCCAAAAGAAAGCCGAGTATGCAACCTGTTCTTAAATTGTCTTTACTTCCTAGCGGCCACAGCCACCAGGTCGACCACGGAAGTTATAAGGTCTTGCTAACCAACGTTGACGGCGTGGTCTACGCAGTTGAATCCAAATGTAGTCACTTCGGCCTTCCACTCAAGGACGCGGCCTTGTCCGGGCATCGCTTGAGGTGTCCTTTCCACCATGCTTGTTTTGATGTGCGGGACGGACGCCAGCTCGAAGCCCCCGGGCTCGACGGTCTGTTGACGTTCACCACTGAGGTTAAGAATGGGGAGATATGGGTATCCGATGATCCTTCCCCTGCTTCTAAACTTTCCTTTGCACCTGCGTCCGCGCCCAAAGAAAATACGCACTATGATTACGCTATTGTGGGCGGCGGTATTGCTGCGGCTAATGCCGTTGAAGGAATTCGTGAAACGGACGAAACCGGCAGCATTGTTCTGCTAACCCGGGAGTCGCTGCCACCTTACGACCGGACTCACGTAAGTAAGGCCTTGCTGGACGGAAATAAGGAGGTGGACGACCTCCCGTTGCGGCCCGCTGATTTTTATACTGAGCACGGAGTGGATTTGCGTACCAATTCTATAGTTTCAGAAGTAAACGTTGAGCAAAACACCATCAGCATTCTGGGAGGGCAATTCCTGACCTATGGTAAAGTACTCCTGGCTAGTGGTGGCACGCCACGCCATTTGGATGTGCCTGGAAATAGCCTGGGCGGAGTCTTCCTGATGCGCCGGGCCCAGGATGCGGAAGCGGTACGTGAAAAAGTGACTAAAGGATCCAATGTGGTCATCATTGGTGCTGGTTTCATTGGCCTGGAAGCAGCCATGAGTTTGGGTAAGCAGGGAGGGAGTATTACCGTTGTATCACCAGAAACTACCCTGTTTGTGAAGGTGTTTGGGGAGGAAGTAGGGCGTTATATTCAACAATTACACGAAAACGAGGGCGTAAAATTTGAACTGGGGCGGAGGATAAAAGAGTTACACGGTGAGCAAAACATCACTGCCGTGGAACTAGACGATGGCCGTACACTTGACGCTGAAGTGGTACTGGTGGGAATTGGCGTCGAGCCGGAAACAAGCTATTTAGTAGGGTTGGCTGCGGATAAGGATGGCGGAATCAGCGTAAATAATCACCTGGAGGCTGGCATGGCAAAAGTTTATGCTGCGGGAGACATCGCCCGCTACCCGGATCGTGAGGGTGCGGCCCGGATCGAGCATTGGAAAGTAGCCGCACAGCAGGGGCGGGTAGCTGGAAGAAATATGGCAGGGAACCGGGAAGCCTACACCATGATTCCCTTTTTCTGGACCAATCAACAGGGCGTTAACCTTCGCTACATTGGCCATGGAACCGACTATGATAAAATAGTTTACGACGGCACGCCCGGGGAAGGCCCTTTTTTGGCGTTTTACACTAAAGGTGAGCACGTTCAGGCAGTACTTGGCGTGAAGCGTGATAAAGATGTAGCGGCCATTGGAGAGTTGATTTTTGCTGGAAAAATGGTCGACTTTGATGACCTGGTGGGTGCTGATTGGAACAGCCTGTTGTAACAACTTGCAACTTTTTCAGCGCATTGCCCTGCGGAAACATATCTTTGCCGCCAGCCAACAACACCCCATTTATGCGTCATATCTTCAGCTTTGTCCTTTGCCTGTTTTACCTGGCGGGCATGCATGCTCAGTTGCCCAGTACTCAGGTTTATGTTTTTGACATCGCTACGGCCGATAGTGTCGTCACCTTCACCGAGCCTAAATACGTCACTGCTTTCAATCAGGGCGGATACAATAACCAGCCCTATTGGCTTGATCGCAACGTCCTTTTACTCTCCGTGCAACGCCCGGAAATGCAACAGCCCGATGTGTTTAGCTTCGACCTCAATACCCGCACCCAAACGCGGATGACGCGCACCCTGGCAGGAGAGTACAGCCCTAAGGGAATGGGGGATGGACGAAAATTTAGTGCCATTCGTCAGGAGTACCTTGGCCGGGACACTGTCCTGCGCCTTTGGGAATTTCCCACGAACCTGCAGGATAACGGACGCCCGGTATTCAAATACATCAACGGCATCGGTTATTACGAATGGCTCAATAGTGCCCAATTGGCGTTATTCCTGGTGGGTAACCCCAATACACTTGCAATCGCTTCAGCAGACGCAGATCGCCCGAGAACCCTTGCTAACAACGTAGGACGATGCTTTAAGCGGTTGCCCAACGGTAACCTGGCCTACGTCAGCAAGGATACGCCAAGTTGGACCCTGGTTGAACAAAACCTCTACCGCCTGACCGAAGCGCCTCGTGTGATCACTTCTTGCATCAGCGGCAGCGAAGATTTTGCTGTCTTACGTGATGGATCCTATTTAATGGCCGGTGGTTCAAAAATATACCGGTACGACCCCATCCGCAACCCACAGTGGCGGGAGGTCGTAGACTTACGCTTCTATGGCATTCGCAACATTTCCCGGATCGAATCCAATGGCTTCGGTAAATTGGCCATCGTAGCCGGAAATTAGGGGCAGAGATTCAGGGTTTAGTTTTCAGCATTCAGCTACAAATAATTTAGTACGTAGTATCCTAAATCGTAATGCTAAGAGTAAAACTTCATTTACTTAGGAACCAATTCCGGAACCTTGAGTCCTGAACCCCGAATACCGAATACTGACTCCTGAATACTGACTCCTGAATACTTTCTTCTAACCACTGAAATACGGTCACCACAAACTCAAATATGATAAACCGTATTTCGCAACCAACACCATGCCATGATCATTGGATGTCCTAAAGAAATTAAAAACAACGAAAACCGTGTAGCGCTGACCCCTGGTGGAGTCATGGAGCTTACCCGTCGCGGACACACCGTTTATATTCAGCATACTGCCGGTTTGGGTAGTGGTTACAGCGATGAAGATTACGTAGAAGCTGGTGCTGAGATTCTACCGACCATCGAAGACGTATACGCTAAATCGGAAACCATCGTGAAGGTGAAGGAACCGATCGCGAGTGAATACGGCTTGGTGCGTGAAGGACAGCTTCTCTTCACATATTTCCATTTTGCCAGCTCCAGGCCACTCACTGAAGCCATGATCAAAAGTAAGTCCATTTGCCTTGCTTACGAAACGGTGGAGGGACCAAACCACAGCCTTCCACTCCTTATCCCGATGAGCGAGGTAGCAGGGCGGATGGCGGTCCAACAGGGGGCCAATTATTTGGAAAAACCAAAAGGCGGTATCGGTATTCTACTGGGAGGTGTTCCCGGAGTGAAGCCTGCTAAAGTGGTTATCCTCGGTGGCGGTGTTGTCGGTATTCAGGCGGCTAAGATGGCGGCAGGCCTGGGCGCTCAGGTTATCCTAATGGACATTAACCTTGATCGCCTCCGCTATCTGGCGGATGTGCTTCCGGCCAACGTCCGGACCGTTTACAGCTCCGAGTACAACATTCGGAAGGAACTTTCCACAGTAGATCTGGTTGTTGGTGCCGTCTTGATCCCAGGTGCTAAGGCTCCCCACCTAATTACAAGGGATATGCTTTCTGAAATGCGGGATGGTTCAGTTGTTGTCGACGTTGCCGTCGACCAGGGTGGTTGCATCGAAACCTGCAAGCCCACGACGCACGCTGACCCTACTTACGTGGTTGACGGTGTGCTCCATTACTGTGTAGCCAATATGCCAGGTGCGGTCCCTTATACCTCAACATTGGCACTTACAAATGCGACCTTTCCCTACCTCCTTAAAATCGCTGAGCTGGGGTGGGAAGCAGCAACTGACGCCAACCCCGGTTTGGCAAGAGGCCTCAACATCGTTAAAGGTACCATCGTTTACCCACCGGTTGCCGACGCATTCGACTTATAGTCAGGTTTGTAACTAACCTGAGACCCGGGTCTTAGGGTGTTCAGGGTTTGGAATTAAAGAAGACTACAGGAATCGCTCGGAGGACGAGCGATTCCTCACGCTTGACAACCACTCAGCCGTCGTGACGGCCGGTAGACATTAGCATGGATATTCAAGAAAATTTTACCTTGAATATGACTGCTTAACGCTGACTGCTTAATACTTACGCCTGATTCCTGACTTATTTTTTTGACCCCCAGAACATTGAATTATGACCATCAATCTGCACCGCCTGGACGACGCTTTCCACATCCAGGCCACCAATGAGGACGGACTCACCATTGAAACAGACGGCAGCACCGCAATTGGTGGAAAGAACGCCGGAATGCGGCCCATGCAATTGGTGCTGTCAGCCGTAGGAAGTTGTTCGAGCATTGACGTGATCATGCTGCTGCAGAAGCAGCGCCAGGACCTGCAAGATATTCGTATTTCCGTCACTGGAACCCGACGGGAGGAAGAGCCACGCCTTTTTACGGGCATCCATGTTGCCTATACCCTGGTGGGAAATATTGATGATAAAAAGGCGGAACGCGCCTGTCGGTTGAGCATGGAGAAGATGTGCTCCGTTAGCTTGATGCTGAAAGCTGGAGGGATAGTGATTACCTGGGAGTACGAGGTGATTACTGCTTAAGAAAAAGCAGAAGTAGCGGAGACTCAACCGTTGGTAGGACAGGCCCTACCACTCGTGTAATGAGACTTTGATCTTTACCGAAAATTTTAGACTTTGTTGATGTGGTTTGATTTGGGGTCGCTATAATTGCCACCCTTTAATCAAAGTCAGATCTAAAGTTTTGAAGTAGGTATTTTGATGACTATCCCTGTCTCGGGGGTAGTCATCTATTTATTTTTGTGGACCAGCTGAAGCGAAACTTTATTATTCTGTGCATCACCCTTTACTCTTTACTCCAAGGCTAATCATTCGTCCCTTTCTTTTAGAAGACGATGTCCAGATTTATCGGCTGAATGCCGACTCAGAAGTGATGCAGCACCTGCCCAAGGACGAGGTATACACAAACGTTAATCAGGCCGGAATTTTCCTGAAGCGTTACCAGGCACAAAGGAAGGAATCTCTTTTCGCGCGCCAGGCCGTAATTAGAAAATCAGATGGTGCCTGGTTGGGCTGGTGTGGTTTAAAAAAACTTGAAGACGGTACGGTGGATCTTGGATTTAGATTTCATCGTAAATATTGGGGGAATGGCTATGCCTCGGAATCCGGAAAAGCTTGGTTGGAATATGGCTTCGGAGAAGCCAGCCTTAAACGAATCATTGGCAATGCAGCAAAAAGCAATATCGGTAGTCAACGTGCGCTGGAAAAACTTGGTTTTCAACGTTGCCCCGAGGAAGATTTCTACGAAGACGGATTTGATTGGTTGAGGTATGAAATAACGGGGTAGGGGAGTTGGCTTCTTTTCCCTTCATTGCACCTGCGGCCGCGCCTTATTAGAAACTAGGAACTAGCTCCTATTTACTTCCCAGCCGATCAATGGCCGCTGACAACCGATTGATCATCTTGCCCTGGTTGGCAATGGTGTCTTTGAGACCTAACATCTCATCATGTACATACCGCTGAATGTTCTGCGGCGATGGCAGGAACGGTGTAATACGCGCCCGGACGTACCAAATCTCCCGAAGATCAGCCAGAGAGACCCGATAGGACTCATAAAAATTGTTATCAGCGATGAGTTCTAATTCTTTGCTTTCCTCAATGAGGTTCTTCACTCTTCGTACCACTACGTCACTACGGGTTACGATGATGTAAGCGTAGTTATCCTTAATACCCGAAGCCCACAGCGTTGGTTCCAGAAAGGAACAGACAACTTTATCCCCTTCAAAAAGCGTTGGCTCCATGCTGTCTCCAGGGACGTCGAAACTCCGGTGGGTACCGACTTTATACTTGTAGTCTGGCAGGCTGTAGGTGGGTAGGTCCTGCACAAAGGAAGGATCACCTAATTCAGCTGAATAAACGGCCTGTGCAGGTAGTGGAACGTGAACGATCAACTCGTCTTCGTTCGGCGTTTGTATGGTGGTGAGGACCCTGAAACTCTGGTTGGTCTCTTCGGTCATGAACATCGGTCCATCGCCGGTCATAATGTAAACCGGATTCATTTTATACTTGTCGATAGCCTTACGCAATAACTCTATAGTTACATCACGTCGTCCTTTCAGAATTTCGGACAAAGACTGAGGCAAATAACTAAGGGAAAGGGCGAATTGACGACTTGAACGAACACGTTTTTCCTCGCGTAGCTTGTTGTGGCATTTGATGAAGCGCTGGGAAACTACGTTATTCATTATCCGGTTTTTAGTCCTATTGTGGTGATAGTTTGTCAAAGGTACGCGTAATGCGCGTTCCTTTACTAGTTACGAACGGATTTTTTTACATCAATTTGCGAATTATTCCTCTTGCTCAATTAAAACGTCTTTTTTGCCTGTCTTGCCGTTCTTTATCACTTCCTTGGCTTCTTCTACGTCGCCCTCTTTGCGCTCTTTTTCCTGACCAGGTGAGGCATTATGTTCATAGTTGAAAGTGATGACTACCGGGAAGTGGTCTGAGCCTATATGCCGGAGCCGTTTGAGTTCTACCAGGGCGAGGTCCGAGGAATGGAAAATATGATCCAGCGGCCAGCGGGCCAGTCTGTAGTCTGCATGGTAGGTAGCGTACAAGCCTCGTCCGCGGCGCGGATCCATTAAGCCGCTAAGTCGTTGAAACAACCTGGAAGAATGGGACCAGGCCACATCGTTCATGTCTCCGGCAACAATGGCATTACGCCCCTTTTCCTTCACTTCCATACCAACCAATGCCAGCTCGGCATCCCTTCCTGTACTGGCGTAATCTTCCGTAGGGCTTGGGGGCATTGGATGTAGAAAATAAAGATCAATCTCTTCTCCGTTCCCAAGAGTGATGGTGGCATCGATGCTCGGAATGTCATCTTTGATCCGGTATTTGATGCTTGGGTTTTGTAACGGTATCCTGCTGAATAGGTGCATGCCGTACAGGTTTTCAAGGGGAACATTTACACGGTGTGGGTATTCCTCCTTCAGCGCCGCATGGAGTGCTTTTTCCCAAACTTTATTAGTTTCTACCGTCAGGAGCAGGTCTGGAGAAACCTCAAGGGCCAGGTCAATAACCCGGTCATGTTCCTGATTAGTCTGCAGGACATTACAAACCATTAAGCTGAGTTTAGAATTGTCAGTTATGGGTTGCCGCGCTTGTGCGGATTGCTTTTTCCACAATGGTGTATATGGTGCAATTCGATACGTTTGGTAGCAGGTGGCCAGGAGGAGGGTAGCAGCAATAAGGTAATCGTATCTGTCCCATTCAGTATTCGTGAATAACCATAGGGCAGCAGCTAGTCCCAATACGAAAATCAGTTGTTGGCGGGGGTAATCGAAGCCTCTGATCCAGAAATCATCATATGGGAGAAAGGGCATCAGGGTACCGATGATGCCAAAACCTCCTAAAATGTAAGCGACGATTCGTAGTAGGAGCAAAATGGCTGTAATTATGGGGTTCTCATTTCAAACATGAAATATACGGAGTATTGTTCGTTCAACCTTAACCAAATGAAACGAACGACGTTTGCTCAATTGAACAGGCGGTCCCGCAACGTTGTATTGCCTGTACAACTTAACTAAAATTCAACTATGCCGACTATCCATACCATCGATTTGAAGTTCCTGGGAGAACCCGCCGCCATTGCCGCTTTTGCCGTTGAAGATGAGGCGGGGGTTACGCTGGTAGAATGTGGGCCTTTCGCTACCAACGATAACCTGATCAGAGGACTGAAGGAAGTGGGTATTAACCCGGGCGACGTACACACTTTGCTGCTCAGCCATATTCACTTCGACCACGCCGGGGCCGCCTGGTGGTGGGCACAACACGGCACGCAGGTATACGTACATCCTAAGGGCTTGAAGCACATGATTGATCCTACCCGGCTTTATGCTTCTGCTGCCCGGATCTATGGTGATGATAATATGGAACGGCTGTGGGGCAAAATGGAGAAGATCGATGAGTATGATATTGCGGCGGTAACCGATCGTAGCCGTCTTACCTTCGGTGGTAACACCTGGGTCGCGCACCATACCCCGGGACATGCAAGCCATCACGTAGCCTGGCAGTTGGGCAACATCGTATTTACTGGTGATGTTGGTGGCGTGAAGATCAAAGGAGGACCCGTAGTTCCGCCCCTGCCACCGCCAGACATCAATTTGACTCAATGGAAAGATTCCATCCAGCGACTACGTAGCCTGCGCGCAGAAAAGTTTTACCTGACCCACTATGGCCCCGTAGATGCGCAGAGTGATCACCTGAGTCAGTTGTCTGATCGGCTAGACAGCTATGTCAGTTGGGTTGGACAAGCACGTAAATCCGGGCAGTCAGAAGAGGAAATGACCGCCGGGTTTACAGAATTTGTTGAAGCTGATTTGAGGTCGAACGGCGTGACGGATGAGGTCATCGGTGCATACCGCGCGGCAAACCCTCCGGGGATGAGTGTGGCGGGTATCTTGCGGTGGTTTACTTATTTGGAGGCTTAAGGGACGGGAATCCGCCTCCCAATCCCTCTCTACGGGGGCTGCTCCCTACACAAATATCGCTCGTATTTAAACCCCTTCCCCGGCAGCTGCGAAGCACACGGCCGGGGAGGGGGGGCAACGGGCTCCAGATATGTAGAGCGCCTAGCCCGTGGGGGTAGGGTGTTCAGAATGTAGGAGATCTTGTTCACCCCTTTTTGGCGTTTGAAAGACCTTCTACATCTTACATGTCCTCCCGTCATACCAGCCTGCCGGCGGCCTACTTTTGAAGAGCAAAAGTAGCAAAACTCTTTGGCTGCGCCGGTGGCTGATCGGTTAACGAAGCCCCAAAAGCCTAAAAGAAAAAAACTCGCGCCGGAACCTGATGCCATGCTTCTAAACTTCTCGGTTACCAAAATCTGAAGCCAAAGCTCCAACTCTTGGCGCTCAAACAGTTTTTCTTTTTTAACGGCTTTTGCGCCTCCGTTAACCGGCCACCGCCAAGGCCGTCCTTCGTAAGTTAACACTTGGGATTCCACTTAACATTACTGGGCTTTTCGGCAAGATTAGCACCTTGTGAGGAAATCGAAGCTAGGTTTTTTATGCTTGAAAATCAGGGCTTTGACGCTTTTACTAAATTTTATTTTGCCCTCCAGCTTGGTAATTTTACCTGAAATGTGAGACGTTCCCTGCAACCGCCAGCTTCGGCCTTGGCCCCGGCCGTGAAGCGCCATCCGAAAAGGCGTTAAAAAATGCAAACTGTATGAGCCGCCACTAAGTGTTGACTTTTCCGAAAGGCCGCTATAACCGAAAATTTGAAGCGCGGAGCAAGAGGCTAAGGGGCGAGTTTTTGCATTTTAGTCTATTCGGATGACCCTTCGCGATTAGCCGGGGACACAGCCAAAGGCTTTTGTTTCTTTTGGCCCTCAAAAGAAAGCCCCCGGCAGGGAGGTGAGACGGGAGGTCACGTAGAAATAGCTCCAACCATTAGCCTGGAGCATTTTAAAGGCTAGAAAGGGGTGAGCTAAAAAGGCAACATTCTGAACACCTTAGCCCACGAAAAGGGCCACTAGGGCAGTGTCACCTTTTCACAAACTGTATCGTCTGAATCCAGCGAGCGGCTGCCTTCTGCCCAGTGGCTCGAACAGTATAGAGGCCAGCTGGCAGGCTGTCAACTGAATGTTGGAGGACTACTTCGCTCAAGGTGCTTTGAGACTGATGTAAGGTGTTGAGCTTTCTACCAGTGAAATCGAGTAGGTCAACGGTGATGTCATCACCGGCACCTTCGTCAATGGTCAGGGTAAGTACTTTGTCGACAGGATTGGGAAATAGTCGAATTGCGTCCTTAATGACCACCGGCTGATTACTTACCCGCGTTGCGGTAGTGGTGTTGTAATCTGGTCCGGTATTTTCTTCAGTAGCTATGGGGCGGATTTCGATGTTGTGAGGAAACTCGTTGGCTCCCAGGTCTTTCTCCGTTACCATGGCGGGGCGGGCCTGGCCCATCAGGTCAAACAGGATGTCGGTATCGATAGTGTCCATGCCGGGGAACTGGGGCAATTCTGCATAGCCGGGTAAGGCCGCATTTATGGCCGGGCTTCCAATAGCAAGACCGAAATAGCCGGCTGCATTTTCTTCCAGTTGAGGGTCGAGGAGCGTGAGGCCGCTGGCCGGAAGGTTGATGCCCAGCGTGCCGAAGCCGATGTTGCCGATCCAGGTTTCGTTGCCGGTGGCACTTTCGAAGAGCTCCTCGTTGGGCGCGGTGATGATATTGTTGGCCAAAGTTACGTTGGTGGGGGGAAAACTGCCACTACCTCCCCCGAGGAGCACCTCGTCGCAATCAACAATGGTATTAAACGCAATATTGATGTTGTCCAGCGGGTCGGATCTCTCGTTTTGCAGGAAAATAGCTCGGTCCTCAAGTCGGTTAAAGTAGTTGTTGTAGATGTAGTGGTTCTGCCCTTCCCGGACGCGGACACCGCCTTTGCCGTTGAGGAAAAAGTTACCGTACACAATGGCCTGGGAGCCGTGGCGAAGTACCAACTCGGCCTTCGTATTGTTTTCGAAAGTATTGAAACGGTAAACGTTCTGGGTGGCTTTGCTGGAGATTATCTCGCCGTCGCCGTCGCACTTTGTGAAGTAACAGTATTCGACTAAGGTGCGACTGATGAAATCAGCCTGGGAACTGACGCCGATGCGAATCGGTTCCACCCCTTCATCGTTGCCGCCACCGGGGAAATTTTTGAACGAACAGTGGCGAATTTTGTGGTAGCCCGGCTGATTGTTGTCAACGAGAATGGAGAGGATGTTTTGGTCTGCGACATTCAGACGATTCTCGAAATTGCAGTAGGAAATGTCAACGTACTGGCTCTCTTCTCTTACCCGTAGGTATTTGTAGCAGGTATAGGCACGGATATTGACCTGATTGAACTTGATATTGCTCCCTCTGATGCTCACCACGTCGGCGGTGCCGAGGTTACCACCTACGTACTGAAAGCCAATAAAGTCGATGTTATCACCATCGATCTCCGCCCGTGAGAAACCATTGAAAACGGTGCCACCGAGGTTTTCTGCCCGAACGGTCAGGTCACTTTTGGTAATCCTCATAACTACGTCGGGGTAGACGCCATCCGGCCAGACGATTTCGTCTCCCGCAGCGGCCTGACTATGCGCCGTGTTGAATTCCTGCGCGGACGTAACGATGAAGGTTTCCGCGCAAAGGGTGGAGGTGAGTAGGCAGGTAAGCAGCCATAGGGTTAAGTGGGTACGAATTTTCATGGTAGTTTTCAGCACTTGAATTATGTAAGGGGCCACACTACTGGACATTTTGGTAAACCCGATGATTTAGTTGCAGTGGTTCCAGGCGGTACATCCCTGCAACAACTGCAACAACTGCAACAATTCAGGAAAGAAGACCAATTGGATTTGGACCGCAAACCAAAATGTTCAGTAGTGTATTAAGGGGCACTAAGTTAAGATAGAATAGGAAGTAAATGTTTTGAAGGCTTACTTTTTATCCTGTATCCAATGGGTAAATGGCTTTAATTCCATCCAATTCGCAGCACCGTATCGTGTTCCGGTAATACCTTGAATTTCTCGGAGATGCAGTAGCCGGGGATGGCCATGATTTCGTCCTGGTCGTTTACGAGCAGGTAAATCCGGTCGCGCAGCCACACGGGAATCTTTTCGTCGATCATGTAGTCCTTGATCTTTTTGGTCTTACCGCCGAGACCTAGTGGTTGAAAGCGGTCTCCTTTTTGGCGGGGTCGCAGGTGCAGGGGGAGGGTGGGGGGAGCTAGGAAGAGTTGACCGGGCTCCTCGAGCGTATCAGGACGAGGTACAAGCTTGAGGTTCAGGCCACTAAATGAGATACGTTCAGGATAGGGTAGGGTCACGACAGCAACTGCTTTAAGGGGCGGCAATTTTGCGTCTTGCAGTGGGATCATCCTGAACTTATCAGGCGTAATGTAAGCCATGTATGAGGTGCCTGACAAGCAACGAGGCCCGGTTATGGTAAGCATTTGTCGGATCTGCTCGGGGGTGAAGTTGTAAACCGCTCTTATGTGAGAATACATAAAGGACTCCAGTTCCTGTGGCCTCCAGCCATGACGATGGATCGTCCGGAATCCACCTGAGAAGTCGCAATGCTGCTTCAACATGCTGGTTATTCCCTTCCCATAAATTCGATGGTCATCTCTTAAATTACCGGATGTTTTTATCCAACCCTGGGTTGTCAGACCTAATTCTTTCAGAAGAGGGGTTAGCTGATGACGGATGCGATTGCGCAAATAATCGTCTGTTTGATTACTGGCATCTTCCCGCCATTCCAGGTTGTGCTCGTGGGCATACCCTTGAATGGCGGCACGGCTACAATCCAGTAGTGGTCGGCGCATATCTACTCCCGCTATTGGGATGCCCGTCAAACCGGCAAGCCCCGTACCGCGAATGAGGTTGATCAGCATGGTTTCCAGGCTGTCGTCAGCATGATGAGCGGTTGACAGGAAAGAGCAGTCTTCTTGTTTGATGAGTTTTTGAAACCAGTCGTACCGTAGTCGCCGCGCCGTCATTTGCGTGCTTTCGCCGGGCTTAGCCTGGCCCCTGACGTCCACTGCCTTGCAATAAAACTTTGCACCCAGCGTCCGCGCCAACTCCTCCACAAAAGCCGCATCACCGTCGGAGGCTTCGCCCCGCAACTGGAAGTTCATGTGCGCGATGGCAAAATCGTAACCTTCGGCGTGCAGGACATGGGCCAACACGGTGCTGTCAAGACCTCCACTGCAGGCCAGCAACAGCTTGTCCTCCTTAGTGAACAGCTGTTCCCGATCAACGAAATCCCGAAATGTCTCAATGAGTGTTTTCATGTGATTTGGGTAGAGGGCTTGTAGCCCGAACGCGAACGGGGCTGGAGGCTCCCGGAGCGTGTAGCTGCGGCAGCTAAATCAAGAATGAAGAATTAAGAATCATCAATGCATTCTGTCGCCTCTGACTTCCATATTCTCCAACAGCTCCTTCTCAAAAGCCAGAAACTCCGCCCAGCGCTTGTCCACCACCTCCCGGTCGAAGTACTTGCGGGCCAGTTCGATGAAGAGTACGTAGTGTCCCGCCTCGGCAACCATGAATTTATGGTAAAAGTTCCGCAGGTCTTCGTCGGCGCAGTACAAACTCAGCAAGCGAAAACGCTCGCAGCTGCGCGCCTCGATCAGGGCACAGAGCAGTAGCTTTTCCATCAGCGACTGTTCGCGACCGCCACCTTTTCTCAGGCACTTCATCAGCCCGTTGACGTACTCGTCCTTTCTCTGGCGGCCGAGTTTCAGCCCCCTTTTGTCCAGTTCATGCAGGACCATCCGGAAGTGTCCCCATTCCTCGGTCACCACCGGCGCGACCTCCGCAACGATCTCCGGATAATCCGGATAACCCTGGATCAGTGATATACAACTGGTGGTGGCTTTTTGCTCGCAGTAGGCGTGGTCCGTCAGGATTTCCTCCAGGTCCATTTCCGCCAGGTTGACCCACCGGGGATCGGTAGGAAGTTTCAGGTTGAGCATTTGGACGGTGGCAGCGGTTTCCATATTGTGGTGCTTTAGTCTATTGGTCTGTTTGGGGCAGCAAGATACGGACTTTGGTTTGGCCGCAACCTTCGGGTATCTTGACCACATTATCGTAGTAACCAATCCAAACCATATTATGGCCCAGCCGGAAATACAGCGTTTTCTTGACATTCATATTCATCGGGAGCAGGTTCCCTTCGAAGTCGTTGAGGTCCACGAAGAGAAGCGGTACACCAGAAAATTGATCCGTTACGCAGGAAGCGAGGGGGATGAAGTCCGCGCTTTTTTATTTCTTCCCAAAAAGGAGGTGGTGGGTGCGGTGCTCGTACATCATCAGCACGACGGGGATAGGGTGATCGGGAAAAGCGAAGTTGCCGGCCTCGCCGGAGATCCGCATCAATTCTTCTGCCCGGCATTGGCCGAGCGGGGCATCATGACCCTGGCACCGGATTCGATCTGTTTCGAAGACCGGCGGACCAATATGAAAGGGCAGGGGCTTGAACCCGCCCCGGACCCTGATGATGACATCATGCAACACTTCAACGAAATGTGCTACCGACTGCTGAATGGAACCACTTTGATGAAGAAGGTGATCGAAGATTCTTCAATTGCCTTGAGCTTGCTATCTGAGCTGAATCCAGCGGGGCCAGACCGATTGGGCATCCTCGGACATTCCTATGGTGGTAATACGGTGATTTTTCATAGCCCTTTCGATGAGCGCATTAAGTTCAGCTGTTCCAGCGGTGCAGTATGTAGCTACCGGGAAAAATTCAGTACCCAGACCGGTATCGAAATGGCGGAGACTATTCCGGGATTCACTGCTCGATACGACATTGAAGACTTGCTTCGGCTGATTGCTCCCAGGCACCTGCTGGTTCTTTCTGCAGACGAGGATATCTACGCGATGGATGCTCCGGCGGTGTGTGAAGCTGTTGAGCCAGCTTTTGCTGCTGCTAATGCTGCCGATCATCTAACCCAGGTGCGGTTTAAGGGTGCGCATGCGCTGGATGGGGAGCGATTTGAGGTGATTTTGGGGTGGTTTGTGGAGAAGTTTGGGAAGGAGTAGCCCTGGAGCGAGTCAAGGGACCTTAAGGTGGCGAGTGTCTCCTAATCTGCATCAATTTTCACTTGCGGGCTATCTTTTTTGATAAAATACTGTATAAATCGGCGAAAACAAGAAAACCACACCAGTCCCAGGAAGTCCCATCTTTGCTGCCCAATACCACACCTCAAATGAAAGTAAGCAAACTCCCAGATCCCTTCAAATCCGCCCGCGAGGATAAAGGCTACGGCGAAATGGACGACCAGAACGACCCGGTAACCATGTTGCTGCGCCTGAAGGACGTTCGTAAATCCGCTCACAAGTACCAGACCTTTACCTCCGAAGCTAAGCCGGGGCGGATCGTGGTGCCATCCGAGGTCGCCATTCGTGATGTCCGGCAAATCCCTTTTGAGGTGGACCCACCGATGCACAGGGACTACCGCACATTGGTGGAAGACTGGTTTCGCCGGCCCAACGCTCCTGATTACCAAGCCAAACTTTCTGTACTCGTCGAAGAAGTCGTTGCGCTGGCACTATCGGCCGACAAGATTGAAGTAATCAATGAATTCTCCCTGCGGCTCCAGTCCCGGGCACTGACTTTACTGTTGAACGTCCCGTTGGAAATCTCTAAAACCTGGATTGACTGGGGCACCCACGTCTTCCGCAGCGAGGGCGAAGCCCTCGACGGCAACAAGGCGGCCATCCTTTACGATTACATCGACAAAGAGATCGACAAAGCCATCGCCAATCCCGGCGAAGACATGTATTCTGTACTGCTGGCCTCCGAGATCAACGGACGAAAGCTAACCAAGGAAGAAGTCAAAGGTGTAATGATTCTGACCTTTGCCGGTGGCCGGGATACTGTTATCAACGCCCTCACTAATACCATCGCTTACTTCTCCGATCATCCCGAATCACTGATCCGGCTGCGTAGGGAGCCCGAGATTATCGATAAGACCGTAGAAGAACTTATCAGGTACTTCTCCCCACTTACCCACATGGGCCGGGTAGTGACGGAGGATACTGTTGTGTGCGAGCACGCGGTAAAGGCAGATACCAGGGTGTCCTTATGTTGGGCTTCCGCCAACAGAGATGCTGCTGTTTTTGAGCGGCCTAATGAGGTGATACTGGACCGAAAGATGAATCCACACGTTGGCTTCGGTTTTAGCCACCACAACTGCCTGGGAGCTACCCACGCACGCCAGATCCTGAAAACCCTGATCAGGACCTTGACGGAGAAAGTTTCCAGCATTGAAATCCTGGAAAGCGAAGACAATATCGAGGAGTTGGGACACTTTAAGCGAAAGGTGGGCTTCCATAAATTGGTGGCTGTCTTTTCTTAGCGGTGAGGGCCTCCAGCCGTTCGTCCGACGAATTCGGCTGTAGCCCAGCCAAGAGGATCCACATCTACTCGCACCAAAAGATCTCCCAATAAATCATAAAATTACCATCCAACCATGCCAAAAATTACCTTCATAACCGCCACCGGCGAATCCATCATCGCCGAAGGCACTTCCGGTTCCGTCATGGAATTGGCCAAACAGTATAACGTAAGCGGTATCGACGGAGACTGCGGCGGCGTGTGCTCCTGCGCCACTTGCCACGTACACGTTGCTCCCGCAGACTTTAACAAAACGGGCGCGGCCAGTGAAATTGAAGCCGATATGCTGGAACTGGACGACAACGTCATCAAGTTCAGCCGGTTATGCTGTCAGATCGAAGTTTCTGACGCTGTTGATGGAGTAACGCTCACGGTACCGGGGTAGTCCTCTGCAACTAGCTCCATTTTACCTAAAAACTTTAATGCTTGGGTCATCCCTCTCCGGGGGAGAGGGACCGAGGGAGAGGCGCATTGGGAGACACAGCGACTGAATTCTTATCACCCTACATCCATTAGCTAAAGCCCTCGAAAACTTACCTATGTCAGAACAAGCCAACGACGCTCAAACCTGCGTAATTATAGGCGCCAGCCACGCCGGCGTCAACCTGGCCTTCAACCTGCGTATCGCGGGTTGGGCGGGAGATATCCTCCTTTTTGACGCAGATCCCGAACTACCGTATCACCGACCACCGCTTTCCAAAGCTTATCTGGCCAGCGACGACGGTTTAGACAGCCACCGACTTAAGTCGGCGGACAGCTACGTTCAACAGCAAATTACACTTCGCCTCGGGGTAAAGGTGAGTAAGATCGACCCGGACCAGAAAGTAATTACTTTAAATGACGACAGCGTTCAATCCTACGATAAGCTGGTACTTGCTACCGGAGCCCGGCCCTTAATTCCCCCTATTCCCGGACTGGATGCGGCGAACAATTGCTTCCCGCTGCGTACTGCTGCCGACGTGGAGAACATCCGTGAAGCAATTACGCCAGCAGGTGGAAAAAATGTCGTCATTATCGGTGGCGGCTATATCGGCCTGGAAACTGCGGCATCCATGAAAAAGCTGGGCGCTAATGTCACCGTCCTGGAACGTGAAGATCGGGTACTGGCCCGGGTAACTGCGCCGGTGATGTCCGACTTCTTTACCTGCCTGCACAAGGACAACGGCGTGACCATCGCCATTAGAAAGAACGTTTCAGCTATTGAGTCTGAAGGCAGTACTAACCTGGTTCGTTGCGCTGATGGCTCCGAGTATCCGGCAGATCTCATCGTGGTAGGCGTAGGCATCCGGGTGAATACGGAGCTGGCGGAAGCCGCCGGACTGAAGGTCCATAACGGCATTCAAATAGATGCCACGATGAAAACAAGCACAGACGATATCTACGCCATCGGAGATTGTACGTTCCACCATAACCCGCATTACGATCGTTGGGTCCGGCTGGAATCAGTACAGAACGCTGTGGATCAGGCCAAGGTGGCTGCTAAAGCCATTTGTGGAGAGGTAGTTGTTTACGATGCCATCCCCTGGTTTTGGTCTGATCAGTACGACGTTAAGTTGCAGATGGTGGGTTTGTCTGAAGGCTACGATGAAGTTGTCGTTCGTCATGAGATAGGCGAAGGCCACAAATTTTCCGCCTGGTACTTTAAGGGGGACACCCTGCTGGCGGTAGACGCGGTGAATAATGCTAAGGCTTACGTGATCGGGACCCGCTTCATTAAGAGTGGTGATTTGATTAATAAGGGGAAATTGGCTGATTTGGGGGTGGGGCTTAAGCCAGCAACTTTGGGTTGAGGTGTGGTGCGCTGCCCTCTCTGAGCACCTTGAGCTAGATAAAAAAGCCCGCCGATACCTAGCGGTACCAGCGGGCTTTATTCTGAGTCTCAAGAACTGAACCCTGGATCCTGAATTCTAAACCCTGAATCCTGAAAACTGAATCTTAAAAACTACCCTACACCCAGAACACCAGGTTCAGATCCTGCGCATGCGGCATCATCTTATGGTTTGGCCGCAGGCGGAAACCATATTCGTAGACACCAGCCAGGCGTGGATCCAGGCTGATTTCGAAGGTAGCTTTACCATCACTTTGCTTTTTGAGGGCAAAGGCCTCGGTTCGGCGAAGGCGAATCTTCTCCTCGCTCAGGCGCTCGTAAAAGCATACTTCCAGCAGGAGGTTCTTGGCGTCAATGCTATTGGTGTCCAGGACAACTTTGGCCGTAAAGGCCTCGCCCAGTGGGAATGCTTTGTTCACGGTATCAAAGCTTTCGCTTTCGATAACCTCAATGCCCTGCCAATTGGCGATAACGCTCTGCTTCCAAGTGGCGAATTCCTTCGCTGCCTTCCAGTTGGATTTGCTGGCAACCTGCTGGCTCTTACCCAGTGGGAAGTAGAAGCGCTCGTAGTAATCGTCCATCATCCGCTTCATCGTAAAGGTAGGTGCTACTTCAGCAATGATTTGCTTCACGTAGCCCATCCAATCCTTGCTGATGCCGGATTTATCACGACGGTAGAACGTCGGGATGATCTCATCTTCAAGGATGCTGTAAATGATCTCGGCATCGAGCTCATTCTGGAGGTGCTGGTCTTCGTAGGTACGCTCCAGCGGCAGGGCCCAACCGGCATCGGGGCGGTAGCCTTCGGCCCACCACCCGTCGAGGACGGAGAAGTTAATGGAACCATTTAACGCAGCTTTCATGCCGGAGGTGCCGGAAGCTTCGAGCGGTCGGGTAGGGGTGTTGAGCCAAACGTCAACGCCCTGCGTGAGGAGCTTGGCCATCTCCATATTGTAATCTTCCAGGAAAATCACCTTACCGGCAAATTCTGGCTTCTTACTAACGTGGATGATGTGACGGATGAGGTCCTGTCCGCCCTGATCGGCGGGGTGTGCCTTACCCGCAAATAGGAAGATGACCGGCTTGTCGGTCTGGTTCACCAGCTCGCGGAGGCGCTCTTCGTTTTTAAACAGCAGGGTTGCACGTTTGTAGGTAGCGAAGCGACGAGCAAACCCGAAGACCAGCGCGTCATTGTTGATGTTGGAGACAATGTCGATGATCGCCCGGGGGCTCTCGCCCCGGCGGCGCATATCGATCTCCAGCTTCGTGCGGACGTAGTCCAATAAACGAACTTTCAGCTTATGCCGAACGTCAAATAGTTTCTTGTTGTCAATCTCGTGAATCTTCCGCCAGATGTCTTTATTGCTCTGGTCGCGTACCCAGTCCTTACCGAACTTGGTGCTGTACAGGTCGTGGATGTCCTTAGCTATCCAAGTGGGGTAGTGGACAGAGTTGGTAACGTAACCAATGTGTATTTCCTCGGCGGTGTAGCCGGGGTACAGGGTGGTGAACATCTCCCGGCTTACTTCGCCGTGGAGTTTGGATACACCGTTGACGCGTTGGCTCAGGGCGATGGAAAGTTTGGACATATTGAAGTCCTCTCCCGCGTCGTTCGGGTTCTGCCGGCCGAGCGCGACAAACGCTTCCCAGCTAATGCCGAGTTCAGCGGCGTAGTTGTACAGGTAGTTCCGGAGCATGTGCTCTGGGAAGTGGTCGTGGCCGGCAGGTACCGGCGTGTGCGTAGTATACAGGCTGCTGGCGCGTACGGCTTCCACCGCTTCGGGGAAGCTCATCCCATCGGCAACGTGGTTCTTCAGGCGTTCGATGCTGAGGAAACCGGCGTGGCCTTCGTTGAGGTGATACACCTCAGGTTCGAGGCCCATGGCTTCGATGGCGCGGACACCGCCGATGCCGAGGAGGATTTCCTGCTTCAGGCGGTGCTCGTTGTCTCCACCGTAAAGCATGTGCGTCAGTGCACGGTCGTCCTGGCTATTGTCTTCATGGTCGGTGTCGAGCAGGAAGAGGCTGATGCGGCCGATGGGCAGACGCCAGATCTTTGCCTGGACGATGCGGCCGTGAATTGGGACGGAGACCTTCATCCAGGTTCCGTCAGCATTGCGGACGGGCTCAACCGGCAGCTGGGTAAACTTCTGCGCAGGATACAGGTGGATCTGATCGCCGTTCATGCTCAGCCCCTGGTTGAAATAACCATAGCGGTAAAGCAGGCCTACACCAAAGAGGTCGACGTTACTGTCGGAGGCTTCTTTGAGGTAGTCCCCGGCGAGGACGCCGAGGCCACCACTGTAGAGTTTGAGGCTGATGTGCAGGCCATATTCCATACTGAAATAAGCCAGTTTGGGACCTTTTTTCTTTGGCTCAGCGAGGTAAGCATCAAAGGATTTTTCAACGGCTTTCAGCTGTTTAAGGAAGGCTTTGTCTTTTGCCAATTCCTGTATACGGTCGGGGTCAAGCGTTTCCAGCAGGGCCACCGGATTGTAATTCAACTCGATAAAGCGCTTGGGATCAATGGAGGAGAACAGTTCTTGTGCATCAGCACTCCAGGACCACCAGATGTTATGGCTGAGCCGCTTCAAGGGTGCCAGTATTTCAGGTAACTGATTCTGAATAAATATGCGTTTGAGTTTCATTTCCGTATTGGTTTGCGTCATGATCATTAATCGACAAATTAAGAGGACGGGAAGTCTGGCGATATCGCCTTCGGTTTCCCGATAGCCGGTTGGGAGTGGGGTTAACAGCCTTGTTTTTTGTTAGCAATCTTCCATTCTGCAGGGCCGTCCTGGGACTCAAAATAGTGGCACCTTTCGGCTTTCTCTTTCGGACTTTCGGAACCGCGCGATATTTTCCTGGCAGTGATACATTTTGAGGTGCAGCAAGGCAAGGTGGCGCGGACGCGGGTGCAGTGGAAGTGTTGGGCGCAAGGTTGTCTTCGCTTCCGGCCGTTGGCCGGGAGGTAAAGGTTTGCGTCAAACCCAGCCGTCTTAGTAAGACGGCGGAGCCCGGAGTTTCGTGGAGAATACAACCCCTGGAGGAGTGGAAGCATAATTCAGCAAGCTTCATACACACTACTGATTACCTAATGCAAACCATCCCGAAGGTCTCTGAGCGGTGCCAAAAGTCGTCAATTCAATGGAAATGAGCAAGCTATTATCAAATTTATACTTGAATCTAAGCGCTTACCTTAGCCTACTTTGCTTTTTAATCAAACTTTCTTTGCACCTGCGGCCCCGCCCCCTAGTGAGTTGGAGAATGACTGAGTTAGTGAGTTGCTACCGCTGTAACTATTCACTGCGCTGCGCTGGTTCGCCATGGTGAGCAGCCCGAAGGGCAGCTAACGGTACATGCGGCAGCATCTCACCAATTCTCCAACTCAAAAACTCACTAAAAAGGCCCGCCCCCAAACTAATGGAGACGAGCCAGGCCTATTCGTGAGATCAGACCATGTAGTTAACCCTGTTTAGTAGAGGAACTCAAGCGCAACGCGGTCGTAGAAACCGAATTCTCCGTCCTCACTGCTGCTAAAACAAGCGAGCATCAGGGAATTGGCATCGTAGCCGGTAGGTGTTCCGGGGATATGTACCGCACCGTCAGAACCGGCGCTTTCTCCGGACTGACCACAAGACTGGCGGCTGAACCAGTCGGTATGGCGGAGTCCGAGACAGTGGCCGATTTCATGACCAACTACGTGCTCATTCACATTGTTATCGTAGTTGTTCATCCCAGCGTAGATCTGCACCCATTTATATGGGTTGCCACCACTTGGGAAGCCGGCAACGCCGCCTGCACCACTATTTTGGTACTGGCGGTAAACCACAATATCTGCATTAGTACTGGCCTGAAAGCTGAGGGAGAAGGTGAGCCCAATGTTCAAGGCGTTGTAATTTGCGATGGCCCAGCTTAGGCCGGTACGCATTTTCGTGGTCAGTGCGAAGTTGCCGCCAGTATAACCAATTACGGTGATCGTTTGGTTGTTGGAGACAAGGTTATTGGTTCGGTATTGTTTTGCCAGGGTGCGATCCATTTCCCGCAACTCGTCGAGTTGCTCGCGGGTCACGTCAACATCTCCTCCGATACGGTAGAGTGTTTCGACGCTGCCGTCTGGGCGGGTTTCGGTAACTTTTTCGACGTCGCTGAAGTTCATTGAATGCCCTTCAACATGGGCTTTAATGGGGGCTTCAAGACCAAGGTCAGGAACATTCGTGTGGCCATCTTCTCCCTCATCATGGATGAACTTGGAGAACTCAGCAACGGGAGCAGTAGTTTCGGTAAGCGCGCTGTCCTCGGTACATGCGGACAGGATAAAGAAGCCACAAAGGGCAACGAGTAAATGAGTAAATTTCATGAATCAGTTTGATTTATGTGTGGTGATATGGATAATATCGGTCTGATCCGGATACGTGGCTGTGGGCATGAAAATTCCATTCCGAAAGCGGCGCCTCCTTCGGTGGTAAAATCAAGTACAGACCAGTACCGGGGTTACCGACGGTTGGTTACTTAATAACAGGAAAGTGTTGGAAAGATGGTTTCTGTTGTCTGACCCTCAGTAGGGCATTTACTAATCTCAATTAGGGAAAAATCTCAAAAAGCGATAAATGCTAAGACAATTATTACATCCGTAAGGTAATTACATTTACCGGATAACAAAAGATTCTGTGAATTCTTTTTTAGTTAATCATTTTGAACTGGAATTAGTGGTTAAGGTAAATGTTCTTTTGCTAAAAATTGGTTTGGCAAAATATCTACGCAGCAAACGTTTAGATCGGTTTTGCGGTT
Organism: Neolewinella persica DSM 23188; assembly: GCF_000373105.1. GTDB lineage: Bacteria > Bacteroidota > Bacteroidia > Chitinophagales > Saprospiraceae > Neolewinella > Neolewinella persica. The sequence continues at coordinate 104,765 of NZ_KB890415.1, forward strand.
AATAAAGAAAACTGAATTTTCCTAAACACTCAAATGTCTTCTGATGCCACTCTTGCTGTTACTACTCGGATTTTTCTTCCCCCGTCTCATTATTGCAGTCCTTTACTTTTTTACCGGATGGTTCCGGGATGGATTCGACGGCGTCTTGCTGCCCATCCTTGGATTTCTATTCATGCCAATCACCTTACTGTGGTACGGACTGGTACAATACTACTACGGTGGAGACTGGTCAACGATTCCCACCATCGGCATAGTTATTGCTGTATTGTTGGATCTTGGTCTCATTGGTCGGGGGGCAAAACGTAAGCGTGCCTGATTTTTTCCGAACTTTGCGCCATGCGAATCCTCCTTGGCGTTCTTCTGCTGCTGTTGTTGCTTCCCTTGTTGTTCTTCAACCGGGTTGGCACTCCGTTAGCTAACCATAAGCCTGCGGGTGACCCTGAATGGTCCTTATCCCGATGGTTCAGTGGTGCCTTCCAGGAAGATGCTGCCAGGAGGCTAAACGAACAATTTGGCGGTAGAAACACATTGGTCCGGCTCAATAATCAGAAGGAGTATTCCCTTTTCAATATTGCAACCGCACGTGATGTAGTAATTGGAAAAGAGGGCTATCTGTACGAGGACACTTACCTGAATACGGCTACTGGCAGAAACTATCAGGGTAGCAGGCATTTCGAGGACATGGGGACGAAACTCGCGCTGGTGAGAGACTCTCTGGCTAAGTATGGTGTGGACCTTTTGGTCGTGATGGCCGCGGGGAAAGGAACTTACTTTCCTGAGTATTATCCAGCAGCCTGGGATGGGCCACCACCAGCTCGAACGAACGAGGACGAGTTACTTCGGATCCTGGAAAACCATCAGGTTCCCTACCTTAATTTCAATGCCTGGTTCAAGGAAATGAAAGACACGGTACAGTATCCTTTATTTCCCAAGGCCGGTATTCACTGGACGAAATACGGGCAATACCTTGTAATGGACTCCTTGTTGAATTACCTGGAGGAAAGGCACCAGATAGACCTGCCTGATCTGGTGCTCGATTCAATTGAGGTGAGCGTTGAACAAAGAGGTAGTGAGGCCGATATTTTCAGAGGGCTCAACATCTTGCAGCAACCAGCGGGTTTCCCGCTTGCTTACCCTACCTGGCACGTTGAGCATCCGGAAAAGGAACAGTTGAAGACATTGGTTATCGGTGATAGCTTTTATTGGTCCTTATACCTCCATCAGCAATTCAGCAAGAAATTCCTGGGGAACGGAGAGTTTTGGTACTACTTTAACCGGGTCATGTGGAATGGCCGGGATGACGGTTCCATTAGTGATGTTCACTTACCTGAAGACTTACTTGGGTATAAACAAATCATCCTTTTTGAAACGGAGAGCCACTATCACCGGCTGTCTAATGGTTTTTTGGAAGCTGCTGTTGCAGCCTTTATCACTGGCTCTTCTCAAGAAAAAAGCATTTCGGTAGCGGAGGAGGATATCCAGGAAACCATGGAGCAAATTCGGAATACACCGAAGTGGTTAGAGCAGGTTAGCCAAAAGGCAATAAGGACGAACCGGACGCTAGAGGCTGCACTGCACAATGAAGCCCGGTTTTACCTGGAGGAACGCATCAGAAAAAAGCGTCTTCGGCGGGCTCAGAACCGGAAGTAGATAAATGGATTGAATCCCTGGCTGGTGATAACTGCACAGGAAAGGGCAAAAACCAGGAGGCTTAGGACAAGACGAAAGGAGGCTTCCGTAAGGGAATTGAGCTTTGTGGGGTATAAATACACCTCTACACTTTTTCCCCAGGTGGTTAATACTCCCCAGGACGCCAACAAACTAAACCCAAGCGTTGCCCAAAACTTACCCGTGGCCCCGGGCCAACTTTGGATACTGCCGTTGAACATGACGCCTAAATAGCTGGCTGCTTCCGAGAAGGTTTCCAGGCGAAAGAACACCCAGCCAATGATCACGATAAAGCAAGTGATGATCACTGCAGGCCATCGCCCAACGGCGGTTAGGAATCTGGTAAGGAATAAGCGGTCAAGGATAAGGAAGCAACCATGAAAAGCCCCCCAAATGACGAAGTTCCAGGAAGCGCCATGCCACAGACCTGAAAGTAGGAAGACTACCCACAGGTTGAAATACAAGCGCCATTTTGCACTTACCCGGCTTCCACCCAGAGGGATGTAAAGGTAGTCACGCATCCATCTTCCTAAGGTAATGTGCCACCTGCGCCAGAACTCAGTGATGGAGGTAGAGATGTATGGACTCTCGAAGTTCTCCGGAAACCGGAAACCCATCATGCGACCCAGCCCAATCGCCATATCGGAATATCCGGCGAAGTCGAAGTAAATCTGACCAGCATATGCAATTGCACCAAGCCAGGCGGTAGGAAGATCGAGTAGAGTGGGGTCGGTACCGAATATGATGTCTGCCTGCTTGCCCAGGACGTTGGCTATGAACACCTTCTTACCCAGACCAAGGGTGAAACGGTAAAAGCCCAAAAGTTTGTCTTCTGTTCGCGACGTCCTTTCACTAATCTGGTCAGCAACTTCCTGGTACCGAACAATGGGACCAGCAATCATTTGCGGGAACGACATAATGTAAAGCAAGTAATCGCTTACTTTTTCAAGTGGTGCGTGCGCCCGCCGGTAAACGTCTATGGAGTAGGTGAGCGTCTGAAAAGTATAAAAACTGATGCCTATGGGCAGGGCTACTTCGGTCCAGGAAAGTGAAGAGACGCCCCAAAGGCTCAGGGTAGCGTTGAGGTTGTCGATGAAAAAATTAGCGTACTTGAAGTAGGCTAATAAACCCAGGTTGAGGCCCAGGGAGGTGAGTAACAATGCTTTACGACGTCGTTCATCTTTTGCCCGGTGAAGTTGCCTGACGATGAAAAAGTCTGCAATGGTGGAAGCGACCAGAACAAAAATGAAACGTGGTGCCCCCCAGGCATAAAAGAGTAGGGAGAAAATAAGGATGACCAAACTCTTCCAGGTCTTTGGAACCAGGGTTAATACCAGTAGAAATACAGGTAAAAAATACAGCAAAAAGGGGATGGAGCTGAATACCACGGGGCGAAGGTAAATCGTCCGCAACTTGTAGCCACAACAATCGCCCGATTAAGTAATTTTAGTAGACTTGACTACAAGGAATACCAAAAGCAAGAAAGCTGGTGGGTCAGGGGACCAACCATTGGAAATCCCAGTTTTCTTGGACGTTACGTTCGACTAGTAACCGGCGGTTTCCCTCCCTGTTGAGTTGCAATATCTCTGCCCGGGTAATTTTTGTCTTAAGCACCAGGAAATTTACTTCGGCATAGTCTGTCTGATTCATCGGACGATCGGTCCAATCGTCAGGTAAGCCGTCACTTGGTTCAGTCAGTCGGGTGCCTGGTCGCGAAAGTGCGGCGTATGCTTTACGCGAGTGCTTTGGAAGATCCAGGAAAGTTTTCCGACACACTCTTTCGGGTAATTCAGTGGTTGGTCCCGAACAACTGAATTGTAATTGCTGTGTTGGAGACCAAAAGGTCCAGGCCATAAATCCTCCCCCTTGCTTTAAGTGAGAAACTTTCAACGATCGCCGATCGGTGTAGCAAAGAAGTTCTCCCTCTACCTTGCTGGCACCTCGCAACACCATCACTCTGGAATAAGGGATTCCCGTCGCAGAAACGGTTGATACTACTGGAGTGCCGTAAGGCAATTTCGGGCTGTTTTGCCCTTCGAGCAATAGCTTCCAGGCTGACTTCCAGAGGCTTTTCTGGGCTTTAGCGACCATTTTTCAGTGTAAAAGTGCGGTTATGGAAAATAGTTGAGAAAAATTATTATCAATTTTTGGACACTTTTAAGTGTGCAAAACTAGTAAAATGGGCTTAATCGCAGAATTTTTATCTGTCCGAATAAGATTTAGCGAATTTTCGCAAATCTTAACTGATTGATAACGTGGTGATAATGTTACTTTTTAGGGGGGCAGGCGTCAAATGAGTGTCCTAAGGATAGAAGACGCTGCACAGCGATTTTCTCAATGGATCAAAGATTTAGGTTTTTCATGATATGAATATGGGTTTTAGGTGTTTTTCTAGGAGGGTTCGGACATAGTCCGGACCCTCTCTTTTGTCATGGAGTATTGCCATTCGTAGTAACGCGGTCCTGCCTTGTATTGTCCAGAAGGTTTAAGGTGTGACCAAAAGGCTTTTTTACATCGTTGTCCGAAGGGTTTTACCTGATTCTGTTGTCCTAAGCCTACCTTCACCAACTTTCTTGACCTTTAAGGGCCTCTATGTTTGATATTGAGTGGTTAAACTATAACCCCGAAACACCTTCGTTCTATGTGGTTCTGCTTACCACACTCTTCGCGTTTTTCCTCTCGTCGCTGATTGCTATTACTTATGATCTAACGACGCAAAGCATTTATCGAAGAGCACATTTCTTGCAGTCGCTTATCCTTATCGGGATTGTGGCGGCAACCGTTATGCAAGCAATTGGCGACAGCCTCGCTCGTGGTTTAGGGATTATCGGAGCCTTATCTATAATTCGTTTTCGAACGGTACTGGACGACCCAAGAAACATTACCTTCATGTTCGCGTCGCTTGGCACTGGAATTGCCACGGGCGTACTCGGCTTTGGGGTTGCTCTTACCGGGGCCATCGTTTTCTGCCTTGGGGCAATAATCCTTAGGTTTTCGCCGATGAGTAATAACAATGAGTTAATCGGAGAGATTCGCCTGAAGGTGCCTAAACAGGATGAGCAACAAGACTCCATTGAACGTCAATTGAAAGGCCATTGCAGGGACTATGAACTAGAGCAAATCCGGTTTCTGACCGATAAACGTGTGCAAAATTATACCGAGGAAGGGATTCCCGTTATTGAAGAACAGTCACGTGACAATTTACAGGAATTCACGTATTTGATTCGTCTGAAAGACAGGGCATCTATTAATCAGCTTGCAGAAGACCTTAATAGTATTGCTGGCCTCGAAGAACTAAGGCTCAACTTCCGTAAACGCCCCACGAAACTATAGACCAATGCGCTTCAATTTATTTTACCCAATGGTCCTGCTGTTGGGGCTATCACTTGTGTTTCTATTCCGCCCGCCAACGGATGAGGACCTCAATTTTTTCGGCTTTGCCGAAAGCAACGAAACAACGGTCAATTACAACTACCCCGTAGTTATCGATCAACTGCTGGTCCGCCCTGGCCAGTCCGTAAAGGAAGGTGAGGCACTCCTGAAGGTGAGCCGGAGAAAGGCTAAAGAAACACTAACGGATCAAACTTTCAGAATTGCGGAGCTTCGTGCCGAAGAAAATCTCTGGCGACAACGTAAGCAGAGTGAAATGCAGGAAACAGCGTGGAAATCGAGCGACGACCTGTCCCGAATTAATGAGGACATTATCTCTCTCCGTAAAGAGCTCGCCTACAAAAAATCTTTAGCGGCAGGCTTGGAGTCCATCACCGTAACGGCTGCTGACTATCAACCGATCGAGGATAAAATTACCACTTTGGAGCTAGAGAAAGCCCGTAAGCAGGAAGCCGCTCAATTGAAGAGAGAAAGCCTGCGGCAGGAATTGAACCTTGGTAAAAATCCTTACGCCGAACAAATTCTTCGGCTTGAGGCCGAAATGGAGTTTGAAGAAGAACAGAAAGTTCAGCCCTTTATCGTAAAGGCACCTTCCGATGGTATCGTCGGTAACATCGACGTAAGGGAGGCGGAACACGTCCAATCCTATGCTACTTTGCTTTCCTTCTATGAGCCACATTCGAGTATTGTCCGTGGCTATGTCCACGAAGACCAGACGGCCAAAGTCGCTTTTGGTGATCTACTCCAAGTCTATTCCCTTAAAACTGAAGGTCGGACTTACGCTGGTCAAGTTGTTGGTCTCGGCTCCCGCATCGTTGAAATTCCTAACAGGTTGAGAAAACTACCCGATTTCAAGACTTACGGTAGGGAGGTTATTGTGGAAATATCTCCCGAAAACTTATTTCTGCAAAAGGAAAAGGTTGGCATCCGTCGGGAGCCAACAGAGCGGTAACTTCTCACCTGATTTAAATGCGGCCGATAAATGATTGAGGTTATGCTTTTACCTGAAATGATCAACGACTACTACCGAAAGGTCACTTGTCACAGTATCCCATTACTGGTAGTTCTCCTTAGTGTCCCATCGCAAACAACGGCACAACGAGTGATCTCCTCTATGGAATTCTTTGGTATTGGCATGGAGGAAGTTATGGGGACTACTGGTAGCAGACAGGGTAAAGCTCCCCCAATGCCGTGGTTCGAAGAGTACCAATTCCGAACGGAAACCAGGGACTTTGATGTTGAACGGCAGGAATACACTTTTCGGATGGCGCCAAGTACCGGGAGAAAAAGACGGGCTTTAACGGCATTGTACAACCACCAGGAATCTGCTCCTGACTTTGAGGCTTTGGAGTCGCAATGCGATGCCCTGGCAGATCGGTATGACAGCTGGCTGGAACTCTACCTGATGGATCAGGAGTTGACCATCCTCACTAAGTTGAGGATCGTCCTTGACGATCGGCAAACAGTTCTAAATCGTCAGGCTGGTAGCCTCGACTTTGATTGGTCCAAGCTGGTTAAGTTACGGCAAGACGTTACCGACCTCGACCTGCGATTCTCCCGTTTGAACACTGAAGTAGCCCGGATCAATAATAGTATGGGCCTGGTGGAACCTTCCTTTTCTTTTACTGGCTTCATCACTTTATCCCAAATTGGGGCCAGCTTCCCAGGGGCTTTCAAGTTAACTAATGATCCAAAATCAGACTATGAGCTGGAGACCGTTGCCCGTGAACTGGAATTGGAAAAAGCGGAGCAAAAGCAGTACTTTGATTTCGCCCAGGTGAAATACCAGGGGCCTCATTCCGACTTACCCCGGGAGCGCCTTTCTATCGGCCTAGCATTTCAGCTACCTAACTCTGGAGGAAAATTAGTCAAAATACGAGAGTTGGAATTAGAAGAAGAGACCTTGCGAAGGGAACAAGCAGCAGCTGTAGAAGCTGAAAAAGTTGGATACGAAGCAGATATGGCCGCTTGGCTGATTGATTATGGACACTTCAATTTTATGATCTCTGCGCATCTGAGAGAAAAGGAAGAATTGATACGAATAGGTAGCCAGCTAAAAAAGAAAGAAGGGTTTAGCCCGCTACCTTTACTAGAGATCGAAGAAAGGGCCTTAAGAAATGAACTCAGGCTGCTTGATCTATCTGCCAGCCTTTACCAAAAATACCTTAAAATCAGGGAAGGGGCCGGGGAGCTCTGCTCAGCAGTTAATGGGGAGTTGCTGCTCCAATAAGTGTGGAGTGATGTCCCTAAAAGATTCCTTTATGTCTTTGCGGTGGCGGTTATGATCCACAGTAAGGGATAGTTGTATTGGTGCTGTTGTCCTTTACGCCAATAGCACCAATACAACCAATAGACCAATAAAGTTACCGATTCTTTGTAACCGTAACCTCCAGATAAAAAGCCCCTGAATCAAGTCCGTTTGCGCCGACAACCCCAATGGTGACGGGGTAAGGCCGGGTGACCGCACGAAGCTCAACGCTACGGGTATGATCAGGTTTGGCCCGGCCAACGTGTTGGCGGTCCTGGTGAAAATCTGCTTCACAGCTAACGCAGCTGTACAGCTCTGGGGGCAGCGCATCATGGCCGCCAGAATAGGCATAAAGACTCATGTTCTGTTTAGAGTCTTTGGGAATCAGTCGGATCACCATCGTAGAGTACTTGGGAATCTCGGTTTTGAAAAAGACGTTGTTGCCGGTAAAAAACGCTTTGCGAGGTTCTACGAAACAGGCATTCTGGCTACTCCAGGCCCAGTCAAGACTACTAAGCGGCGTGCCCTGGTCGAGGTCCAGCTCATAGGTAAGGGATTCTCCCTGGCGGGCCTCAATGGCGTTCGGAGTACCCGATTGTGCCATAAGTGAGACGGCAAATATGCAGAGAAAAAGAAGTTGGAAAACGCGCATAACTACTTGGATTGTGTGGTGAAGTTAGGGAGTATCTTTTGGGTAGGAATCCATGAAAACCGGTAGATCCTGAAAATCATGGATTCCTTACCGGCTTAAAGACGAGGGGCAGCGCTTTATTCCATAGTCTGTTGTAAGATTAGTGAGTTGGTGCGTCACTGAGTTGGTGAGTTGCTACCGCTGGTCCCGCTCACTTCGCTACGCTCATTCGCCTTGGGTGCGCAAGCGCAGCGCTGCGAACGGCATTTGCGGCAGCCACTCAGTGACTCGCTAACTCACTGACGCACCAACTCGCTAAATCCTTGCACCTGCCCCGATAGCTATCGGGGCGTCCGAACCTAATTGCTCCGAATCAAAACCACCCCTCCGATCACCATCGTCACCCCAAGCACCCGCGCCCAATTAATGGGAGAGGTAGGCACACCGAGCCAACCATAGTGGTCCATTACGATGCTAACGGCCATTTGGACGGCAACCGTAAGCCCGAAGGTGAGCGCGACGCCAAGTCGGGGAGCAAGAATAATTATGGCGACCACGTACATTGCTCCCAGCAGTCCGCCGGTCCAATAGTACCACGGTAAGTGAGTGCCTCCTTTAATGTCCGCCCAGTTAGCTCGGGTGGCTAACAGGTAGAGCATCAGGCCGATAGTGCCAACTAAAAAGGAGATAAGCGTAGCGTAAACCGGACTTTTTACCACCCGCCCGATTTCACTATTAAGCCCGGCTTGAATGGGCAGCATCACCCCGGCAATGATTGCGATAAGGAAAAGTAGGGCTTGTTGCATTTACGCATTATATATTTGCGGCAAAGTACCAACAAAATGCTGAAAGAATTTCACAACCTGACCCCCGCCGAGCAACAGCTTATGCTCGATGCCATTCCCCTGATTACCATCCTTGTGGCTGGAGCCGACGATGATATCGACGAAGTGGAAATCGCCGAAGCACAGCGCCTGGCTGATATCCGCAGCTTCAATAAGAAGGGCCAGACCAATGCCTACTACGAAAAAGTCGATAATGACCTGACGGGCCGCATCATGGAAATGATGAAAGAACTGCCCAATGCGTTAGCACCGCGCCAGGAAGCCATCGTGGCTAAACTAAGTGGCCTTAACGATGTTTTTGCTAAAATGGACGAGCCCTTCGGCTATCTTTACTACAAAAGTTTTTGCTCTTTCGCCAAACATGTCGCGGAGTCACACGGTGGCTTTTTGCGCTTTATGACCGTTGGACCCAAAGAAGCTGAAGTCGTCAACCTGCCAATGCTCAATGCCGTAGAACGCCCTTCTAAAATTGATTACCCGAACTTACCATAGGTTTTAGTCAATAGTCTGGCAGTTCATGGTCGTTAGCGTACTGCTATGAACTACCATACTATGAACTTAGATGAGGCGCGGCCGCAGGTGCAAGGGAAGGTTGATTTAGCGAGTCACTGAGTCACAGAGTTGCTACCGCAAATGCCGTTTGCAGCGCTGCGCTTGCTCACCTTAGGCGAACGAGCGCAGCGAAATGAGTAGCAACAGCGGCAGCAACTCACCAACTCAGAAGGCGAACAAGCGCAGCGAAGTGAGTAGCAACAGCGGCAACCATACAATTATTCTCACACTCAATTATACAATTATTCTCTTATGAGCAAAGTAATGATCATCGGCGCCGGAGGCGTTGCTCGCGTTGTCGCCTATAAATGTGCCGAACACCCGGAAATATTCAGCGAATTCATGATTGCCAGCCGAACAGTAGCCCGTTGTCGGGAAATTGCGGCTGATATTAAGGAAGACCTTGGTTACGACCGGATCTCAACGGCCGGTGTTGACGCCGAAGACATCCCCGCTCTCACCACCTTACTGAAAGAGTACAAGCCCGTCATGGTGATCCACGTAGCCTTGCCCTACCAGGATCTTACGATCATGGAAGCCTGCCTGAATGCCGGCGTTCACTACCTGGATACGGCCAACTACGAACCTAAAGAGGAGGCAAAATTCGAATACAGCCACCAGTGGGCCTACCACCAACGCTTCAAGGCTGCCGGACTTACCGCCATCCTCGGTTGTGGCTTCGACCCCGGGGTGACCAGCATCTTTACTGCCTACGCCGCCAAGCATATTTTTGACGAGATGCACTATCTCGATATCGTTGATGCCAATGCCGGCGATCACGGCAAGGCATTTGCCACCAACTTCAATCCTGAGATTAACATTCGGGAGATTACGCAAAATGGTAAATACTGGGAAAACGGCGCCTGGATTGAGATCCCGCCATTCAGTATACGTAAGGATCTTAATTACCCCGACGTTGGCCCCAAAGCAAGCTATGTTCTATACCATGAAGAACTGGAGAGTTTAGTGAAGCATTTTCCGACCATCAAGCGCGCACGCTTCTGGATGACTTTTGGCGATGAGTACCTGACCCACCTTCGGGTAATCCAAAATATTGGCATGGCCGGGATCGAACCCGTGATGCACAAAGGCGTGGAAATTATTCCACTGGAATTTCTGAAAACGGTCTTACCAGATCCCGGAGAACTTGGGGAAAACTACGTTGGCCAAACCAGTATCGGTTGCCGCATTCGCGGCATTAAAAACGGCAAACCACAGACCTACTACATCTGGAACAACTGCCACCACGCTCAGGCTTTTAAAGAAACCCGCGCGCAGGGTGTAAGCTATACCACCGGAGTTCCTGCCATGACCGGAGCAATGATGCTCCTTACCAAAGAATGGGGCGGAGCAGGCGTATTCAACGTCGAGCAATTCAACCCCGATCCATTCCTGAAAAAGCTTGCGGTGCATGGCTTGCCATGGCATGAGGAAGTTGGGGGCGATCTGGAGTTGTAGACTGGCAGAGGGCTTGCAGCCCGACATTTGCCAATGGCAAATGAAACTGGCCCACAAACGCTGAATTAAGCTGACGACTTACTAACAATCGGGCTGCAAGCCCTCTACCGATGACGCCATGAAAATTGCCCTACTAGGCTACGGAAAAATGAACCAGCTGATTGCGTCCATGGCGAAGGATGCTGGTCATGAGATTGTTTTGACGGTAGACGAACACAACCGGGATAACCTGACAGCCACGCAGCTTTCTGCGGCCGACGTAGCCATAGATTTTACGCGGCCGGAGGCCGCGGTGGCCAATATCCGGCTGGCGGTGGAAGCTGGTGTTCCCGTAGTAGTTGGGACCACCGGATGGCTCGGCGAACTGGAGACCATAACTAAAGAAGTAAATGCTGCGCAGGGCACCCTCTTTTGGGCTTCTAATTTTAGCGTGGGCGTCAACGTATTTTTTGCCGCCGCAGCGCGGGCGGCACAGCTGATCAATCAATACGGAGGCTACGACGTTCGTGTGGAGGAAACCCATCATACCCAAAAGCTGGACGCACCCAGTGGGACGGGCATAACCCTGGCAGAAAGGGTGGGGGATCAACTTGATGCTTACAGTTCCTGGGCCCTGGCGGAGGTACGTTCCCCGGTTCCCCAAGCGTCCATTGCACCTGCGGCCTCGCCAGATCCTGATAAAACCCCTATACCCATCACTTCCGTACGGAAAGCGGGCGTTCCCGGTACCCATCTGTTAACGTTCTCCAGTGCAGTGGATTCGCTGGAACTAAAACATACCGCACATTCCAGGGAAGGTTTTGCCCGGGGAGCGCTTACTGCGGCCGGCTGGGTGGTTGGCCGTAATGGCGTGTTTACTATGTCGGATTTGTTGGGGATGTAATTTATCACTTCTCTCTCAGGCATCTGTACTTGGACCGATCAAATGTTGCGGCAACGGGGGGGCTCAAGCACTCGCGGCACAGTCGCTACACCCATAATGTTAAATGCGGAGGAGCCTGATTCTGGAGGTGGACTAAAGGATTTTCGCCTTGACGTAATGGTTGGCGGCCCAAAAAGAGCCCGCATGAAATTAATCTCTTGCGGGCCTTTAAATGTAATTCAGACAAAAAATATTGAAATAGGCGATTGTTAAACGCTCTGTAGTAGAAGCAGGGGCAAGGGGAAGAATGTTCGATGTTTATCCATAGATCTTGTCGGTAAGTCTAGTAGGGGTTGATTATTCACCTCCCGGGAACTTATCTTAAACAGAAAATGAAACCCACAGACAGAATCCATAATTACCAGCGGGAAGACGCTTTGGCGCAGGTAAATACCGTGATCGGCGGACACTTAATTTTGGGTACGTTAGCCTTGGCAGGAAATAATTTTCAATTTGCTGATAGCCCGCATGCGGTCTACTGCCTGGTCACTGCGGTAGTAGTTTTTGCCGTCAACATGATGTACGCATGGGACAAATTCAAGGTGAACTGGGCAATAGTTTTTGCGTACCTGCTGTACACGATCAGTGAGTTTGTTACTTATGGGTTTCCCGCGTCCATGCTGGAATTTGCAGGAGGATACAGCAAAGGTGCCATGCTTGATGGAATCATGTATATCGTACCGTTCGTTTATACTGGCGTCCGGTTTGCGCTGGTTTTACCCCTCGTCGCCGTCGCCTGGTACGCGCCTAAAAGCTCCAGTCCCGTTTCCAAAGATCAATGATGTCAAAGCTGACCTTAAAGGAAGTATCCGCCTTGCCCGCAGTACCATCTCCCAGTACAGCGTAAGTTCCAATCCGAAGCCGGCGACGCGCGCCGATTTTAAAGACGCGTTCTATGCCCACAAACACTTCCTGATAGCGGAAATTATCTTCGGGTAACCATAGAAATCCAGCTCCGGCAATCGTCTTTATCCTGGTCTTTTTTAGCAACGGTACGTTGTTGATCAAAGCACCGTTGAAGTGATGGATGTGGTGGAATTCGAAAAACAGGTTCGATGTGGTCAGCGAAGTATCCAATACGTTGAAAGTCTGCGTTGGATCGGAGAGCAGAAAGGGGTCAGACTCCCGGAAGCGTTTCAAATCAATGAACCGCAGGTCCCTGGTATTGATGAATTTGCCGGCCTTTAACTCGTAATTGGAGTTCCCAATGATCCCAAGACGAAGCTCCTGTTTTATGGATCCCTCCAGGTAGTCGAAGTCTATATCGCTGGACAGTGGGCCATTCCAGCCTTTCCGGTAGAGAATCTGGAAGGTAGGCCACCGGCTGCCCAAACGAATTTTACGATCAGGCTCCCGCATGTATTTCAAGCCAGGGGTGAAGGTGATTGCGGTGGTTGTACGCAGTGCTTCGTAGGGCTCGAACTCCTGTGGCTCTTCACTGTCTTCTACGATATCCTGAAGGAAGGAACTTGTGCGAAGACCGGTGATCGGTTTGCGGGCACTAAAGTCCACCTCGTTCCAAATGAAAAATCCATTGAATGCTTCAATGCTGTGCCGAAATCGAGTGGCTTCGAGTTTGATATAATTGGAAGGGCGAAGCTGGTTGAGATAGGCGTCAAACTGGTTGATGGATTCGAAACTGCGCCCGCCGCTGACGGAGATTTCACCCAGGTTGAAAGGATTGTAGCGGTGCCATATGTTGAAATTTCCCAGTAAATCCCGATTCAACAGGCCATAGTTCATACTGCCGCTGAAGTTGACCATTTTTCCATTTTCATACCTCCGGTTGTAACCTACGTAGGGTCCAAAACGCCAGCCACCTACTACGGAAAAGTTGATCAGTTCACCCAGGGAGCCTACGTAAAGGTGGCTTTTCTTAGCGTTGTTTCGAAAGCCTACGCCCTCCCATGCAAGTTCGAGCAGGGTTATTTTATTGTACTTAGCCTGGAGGCTGTCCTGGTATTCCTTACTGGAGGTAATGGCCTTCAGGCTATCCCGGATATTGATCATTTTGGCCTCCTCGGTAGTCAGGGCAACGGTTCTGCTACCTTCCCAGTAGGTACTGTCGCGCTTATAGGCTTCGCGGGTAGTGACGGCCACTTCGTTGCCGAAGAACTTGTCGGGAAAGGCATAGTTGTGCTCGTAGTTGCTGTAGGAGAGGGTGGTGTTTCCCCTGAAGGTTGCTTTTTTGCCTTGCTTGGCAACGTAGAGAAAGACCTGTTTGCTGACCGTCCAAAGGCTATCGATATGCTCAACGTATTCCTGTTGGAGGCGGAACGCATCGAAAAATTTCAGCGGGTATTTGCTGAAGGTGAGGTCAAGCCGATTAATGGTGTAAGTGTCTTCATTAATCCAAATGGTACCCTGGCAGGTACTGTTCCCACTTTTGCGGGGCGAGACCTTGATTTCATAAACGATCTGACTCCCTTCCAGGTTGGTACTCTCAAGTTTGTACTTATAGGCCAGTACGCCGGTAGTACTTAGCGGAGAAATTACGGGCGCGTCAGAAATACCGGTAAGCAGTACCATGTTCCGATAAAAGTTGAAATCTGTTTCGCCGAACCGGGGAATAAACAACCCACCGGTGTTGCCGTATTTTTGGTAAGCAGTCCGTTCCTCTTTGTATTGGCGGGGCTGTTTGAAGTTGAGGGTAACCTCCATTTCAACCAGATTGAGCCTGCCCAGCAGCTCTTTGCGGGCTTTTTCTTCCTCCGCGAAAGGATCAGGCATTCCGTTTTCTTCTTCTGGGGAAGCGTCAAGGGTTATCGCAGGCTTACGGTTGCGTTCGTTGCGTTCCACTTCCTCTACGGCTTTGACGTAGATGTCCGTCCGGTACGAATCGGCCGCCCGCAGGTGTCGGTCTTTCCGTTCCACTACCTTTTTGATGATGGCATAGGCAGGGTCTTTTCGGCCGGCAGCTACGGTGATCTCGTTTAACAGCACATCTGAGGTAGTCAGGCTGATGTTTAACTCATACGGCTCCAGGCCAATAATCACATTTTCTTTATGGGACGTATAGCCCAGACTGGAGAAAATGAGTCGGTAGTTTCCTTCTGTTTGCAGATTGAGTTCGTAATAGCCCTGGTCATCGGAAGTGGTGCCAGTAGCCAATTCCTGTACCAGGACGTTGGCAAACGGGACGGGCTCCAGGAATTCATTAGTGATGTAGCCCTTAATGGTCTGTGCGCCAAGTGGTATGACGCCCAGTAGAAGCAACAGCAGGATAAAAGTTCTATTCATTTGGCGGTAAGCGTGTGGGAAAAGAGGGGCGACTCCGATATAAGAGGAATGACGGACTAAAGACGTTGCAGGGCTTGTATTTAGTTGTCCTGACTTTAGATTTTAAGAGCACATTAGTAGTTTTCACCTGTTTGCCTGAAGGCTAAGGGATAGCGGAATCCAATATTGTCCTTTTCTCGTAACTGTACCCAAACCGTAAGGTTTGGGAGGCAGTTGACCTGAGATCAATAGCGTTTGCAGGCGCTCTGTGCCACGTAATTCTCCTAAACATTTTGCGGGGAACATGTTCAAACGTCTAATGTACTCCCCAAACTTATGCCCTTTGGGCATGCTTTTAACCTCTCTTGCACCCGCGTGCGCACTATTATGACGGTAAGCGGACAAGCTATTTTAAGTGCAGCACCCTATCTTGCGCATCTTTTACCGCAGGATTGCTGCAGCCTACTTTTTTATGCGACTCCGCGCTTTCGAACTCGACCTCTAGAAAAATATTCAATGAAAAACCTTACTTCTTTGCTACTGGCACTTTGTTGCCTTAGCGGTTCTCTTTTTGCCCAAACCAACCTGACGTTGGGAAACGCTGACCTACAGTTACCCAATGAAATCCTGACCGAATTCCACCAATACGATTTGGTGACCCTCGACTTAGAAGCATTGAATGAGCTGAAGAGTGATCAACTGGAATTCGCGCTGAAAACGGTTGACGGCTCGTTAAACTTCACCTTACATCGTTGGGACTTAAGAGCAGCCAACCACAAGATGGTCACGACTAAAACAAAAGGCTCCGGAGCATTGGTGGCCCGGAATCCTTCCGCTCAATTCCGTGGGAAATTGACAGATGGGGGCACCGCAGTATTTACCATTGATGAAAAATTTGTCCTCGGCTCTTGGGAAAAGGATGGAGAAACCACTAACCTGGAACCCCTCTGGCGCCTCTGGCCCGCTGCTCCTGACGATGTCTACATCGTATATCGTAACATCGACGTCAAAGACATGGTCGGTGCCTGCGGCACCGCTGCGGGCTTCCATGAACAGGTACCCACCACCGACTACAATAAACGAGCTGGAGAATGCTTCGAAGTTGAAATCGCACTAGCCGCCGACTTCGAGATGTTCCAGGACTTCGGAAGCGCCGCCAGCGTAGAAAACTTCATGCTTGGCACCCTGGCCGCAGTGCAAACAAACTATGACGATGAATTCCCCGATGCACTAACCTTTGTGGTGACGGCCACCTTTATCGCTACCACCAACGCCGAAGACCCATGGACCAATGACACCGACTCGCAGGTCTTGTTGCCAGACTTTCGAACCTGGGGAAGAAACGGTAATTTTTCTGCCGATTTCGACGTAGCTTCCCTATGGTCCGGCCGTGATTTTGATGGCAGCACCATCGGTTTGGCTTATATCGGTGTTGTCTGCACCAGCAGTGAATACAATGTTTTGCAAAACTTCTCCACCAATGCTGCTCAGTTACGGGTTCTCTGGGCCCACGAACTTGGCCACAATTTCGGGGCATTACATGATCCCGACGGTCCGGATGATCCAAGGCAGATTATGTTTCCGAGCGTCAACACATCTACGGAATGGTCTCAAACATCCATCGATGTGATTACTGCTTATTACGAAGGTGTTTCCTGCTTTGCGAGTTGCCCGATACCAGAACCTCCGGCTACTCAGGCGCAGGCGCCGGAAACCCTGGTTTGCGCTGGCGGCCTTGTTTCATTCTTCAATACAACTGAAGGACGGGTAAACGATTTATCCTGGTCCTTTCCCGGAGGAACACCATCTTCCTCCACTGAAGATGCCCCGGTTATTTCATACGCCGCTGCGGGTAATTACACGGCCACCCTTACCGCCACGAATCAGTTTGGTAGTATGTCTACCCCAATCGCCATCAATGTAGTTGACGGCGATAGTGGTGGACAGTTTGTCCTGTTTGTAGAGTCTTTCGAAAATGGGCTTGGCGCGCTGACGGTGATTAATCCCGACGCCGGAAGTAACTCCTGGGGATCACTGGAGGTGGATGGTAACCTGGGTAAGGTCTCCGCCGGCATCAACAACTTCGATAATAACAACTTAGGGCAAAGTGATATTTTGGAAACCCCTTCCCTGGACTTAACCCAGGTTAGTGCCCCCAGGGTTGAATTAGAATATGCCTATAATCGCTACGACGCTTTCAACAATGATGTACTTCGTATACTGATTTCTGTAGATGGAGGTCCCGCTCAGGTACTTTTTACCGGCCAGGAAAATGGTTCCGGTAACTTCGCTACCGGTCCGGATAATCAGGAAGTCTTCATCCCATCAACGGAGAGCGATTGGTGCAATGCGGGACCCGGATGTATTGATTTGGACCTGAGTGCCTTTGCCGGCGAATCCGACGTGAAGATCCAAATTGAAAACATCAATGATTTTGGAAACGTGATGTGGATCGATAACTTTCAAGTCGTAGGAACCTGTAGTGAAGTTTTGCCAGTAGAATGGTTAGGGTTCACGGCCAGGGCTTCCGGAAAAAGCGCCCAGCTTGACTGGCAGGTCAGCCAGAATGTGGACAACGACGGTTTTTCAGTTGAACGGTCCTCTGCCACCGATGATACCTGGCAAGCGCTCGGTTGGGTTCCTGCTGCTGAAGGTGCTAATCAATCGATTTCCTATGCCTTTACCGATGAAACAACCCGTGCCGGAACAACCTATTACTACCGCTTGCGGCAACTGGACCTCGACGGACAACTGTCTTTCTCCGAAGTCCGCACTGTAGCTTTTGACGCAGCAGAAGGATTGACCGTTTGGCCCAACCCTACGGATGGCCGGGTGAATATTGAGTCGTCAGACCTATCCGCAAATTATGCTTTGCTCAACGGCCTGGGGCAGGTGCTCCGTACCGGTAAGCTGGCCAATGGCCAGGCTACACTTAACCTACAGGATTTGCCTCCCGCGATCTATCTGCTACGGGTGGGGGAAGATAAGGTACTGCGAGTGGTACGCCAGTAGAAAGAATTGAATCGCAGATTACAACGGATTTCGCCATTAACGCAGATTAAGCCTACTGCATCTGTGTAATCTGCGATTCAATTTTTTTCCCTAACGCATCAGCAAAACCTCCCCAGCCTGGCTAACGACCTCCCCGTTTGTTAACCTGACTTCAATAAGGTAAACATACACCCCGATGGACGGTAGTTGACCATTAGGAGATCGCCCGTCCCAGGCGGCAAGTGCGTCGGTAGGGGACAGTTCTTCAGCGTGGTAGGCCCTGCCTCCCCAGCGGTCAAAGATTGAGAAACGTAGTATCTGCTCCACGCCGGGACCGGGGAATAACCTAAACTCATCGTTTACCCCATCACCATTAGGGCTGAAAACATTTGGGAGGTAAAAGAGATCTTCTTCACTAACGGATATTACCGTTTGATCTGTGGCCGAACAGCCGTTGATATCCGTCAGTATTGCCGAAACGGTGACGGTGGTTGGTGGTCGCAGAATTAGGCTGGGGCAGGCTGAGCAGGTATCCCCCAGGGAGGAACTCCAGTTGATGGTGTAGGTGTCGGCGGGTAGGTTGGTCTGTGGTAACAAAGTCACGGAATCCCCCAGGACAATGGAAAGAGTGGCTGGCAAGTCCAATAAGACTTCGCTGGCGGCTTCAACGGTAAGGAGCAATTCCTGATTGCAGCCTAAGCTGTCGATGACCAGCAAGGAATAATCATTTGGTGAAAGGTTGGTAAACTCGGGGGTGGAGATTGCCGGGCCGCCGTTGAGCGAGAAGCTCAACCCGTTCAGGTCAGTTGGGCCTGCTGTAATTACCCCGTCATTTTCTCCGGGACAGGTCTCTGGGCTTACGAAAGCGGATAGGTTCAAGTCTCTGCCAGCCGCTATGGTGAGGTTGGCGATGGCCGTGCAACCTTCGGCGAGGGTGGTAACGGTTACGGCGTAGTCTCCGGCAGCGAGGTCATTATTTTGGGCCTGGTCCGTGCCGTCCGGCCAACGGATGCTGACCGCACTGGTTGGCTGATTGAAAAACACTTCCCCTGCACCTGCGGCCGCGCCACATGCAGGTCGTAGCTGTTCTGCAGAAACGTTTAGTGCATCGACTTCCAGCGTAATCAGGTGCGTACTGTCACAGCCATTAGCCGCAGGAAAGACCCGTCTGTATTCACCAGGCGTACGTTCGGAATTTCCGAAAATCAGGGTAGAGTCACCCGCGCAAATGCTGATGGTTGCTGAAGTAAAGGCTTGTTGTCGGACGATCAACTCAATGGCCTGCGTACTGTCACAACCGTTCGCAGCAGCATAACGCCGTTCGTAGGTACCTGCGGCGCTTTCAAAACGGTCGAAGACCAGCATGGAATCTCCCTGACAAATACTGAAGGTTTCCAAAATCAGGGTGTCCCGCAGTAGAAATACGTCTAGTGTGTCAGTTCGCTCACAGTTGATACCTTCCACTACCTCAAGGTATTGTCCACTGGTAAATAAAGTAGTATTTCCAAAGACGGTGCTATCGCCAGGGCATAAGTACACAGAATCTCGGTTTCCAATTATTGGTTGGATCCTTATCCTGATGCTGTCGGAACTAAAGCAACCGCCGCCGAACTCCGCAGCAACAAGCAGTAAGGTATCACTCGTCGGGGCAAAGCGAACTTCCGGGCAGTTGATGCAGTCGATAAACGTACTCTCACTCCATTGATAGTTGGTGTAACCCGAAAGAGTGAAGGTCAGTGTGTCTCCCGGGCAAATCAGGGTATCCACGCCCAGGTTGATCTCTGTAGCGGGGTCGAATTTCACGCGGACGGTGTCGGTCTGAACACCTCCACAGGAGTCGGTGGCACGCACCCAGAAGTCGCCCTCTCCGTAGCCGGTAAAGCCTTTTTCGGAGGTGCCATCAACCCATTCGTAAGTAGCAAAACCATCCTGGGCAAGTAGGGGGATGATGGCGTTGGAGCAAAGCGTGGTGTCCGGCCCCAGGTCTAGTAGGGGGCGGGGCCGCAGGTGCAGGGTGAGGGTATCGGAAGCTAAGTTGCCGCAGCTGTCCGTGACCTCCAGCCAGTATTCGCCGGCCACATCGATGACAATGCTGTCGGTCGTTGCTCCGGTGGACCAACGGTAACTCACAAAACGCCGGTCGGTGCCCTCCACAAGAAAGTCTCCCGGGCAGAGTGAAGTATCTCGCCCTAAATCGATGGTTGGCAGTGCCGCGCAGCAGCAGTCATCCGCCACGTCCGGGTCGTCACAATCCACCAGGCCGTCTTCGTCGTCGTCAATTTGGTTGTTGCAGACTTCCTCGGAGGGGCAGTCTCCAGGACAACTGATGATGGTCTGGCTTAACGCTCCAGCTTCCCATTCCTCATCGATCGAGAATAAAGGTTGCCGAGAAATCTCCAGATCAATTGGTCCACTATTGATTTCCCCTTTTACGGTATAAGCTTCCTGTGTAGCCTCAAGGACGCACGTGGACGCCTCTCCGTTTGGACCGAGTCGCAATACCGAAAATACCCCTCCGCTTCTTTCATTTGTGTGGGTCAGGATGATATTATTACCATCCATGGCCAGACCTTCGCCTTTTAATCCGTTTCCGGTTGCAGGCCCCCGGTAGTTTTTTGACCAAAGCAAGGTGCCATTCCTGCTTATCTGCGTCAATTGTTCATTGAAACTAAAATCAGATATGTTGAAGTCAGAATTAAAGATTAAGTAACCTGCACTATTGACCACAATTTTATTGGGCCAATAGCCGAGATTGTTGATGGCTGCAGTGTGGTTGTAAATTTCAATTCTGTCAAGCGGTTCTCCTGCAAGATTAAACGTGTACAGTTCTTTGAAAAAGGAGTCGCTTGTGTCTCTTTGGCTCCAGCCTGAAACGACAATTAGGTCGTTATCAAGTTCTATATCCGTTGCGAACGGCCCCTGGTCGTTCTGTGAACCGGTATCGGTCCACAATTGTCTTGCCCATAGCACCTCCCCGGAAGCATTGAGGGCCAGTAGATTACTGCCTTGGGTTCTATTAGCGCCACCAGTTGAGCCTGCAACTGCTTGGAAGAAACCAGTAACATAATAAGTACCCGTCTCCGTGTCTATGGTGGCGGCATCAAAGTCTATTCGCTCATCTCTGATGTAAAGCTTTGTTGTACCCATAGGCAAGCTACCATCTACATTGTTGATCTCGACCATCAATCCAATCCTGCGGTTACTGATGGCATTTCCAACGACTTCATACGTCCCAAAGCAACGGTAGTTTTCTCCAGGCCCTGGGTGGAGGATTTCATTTAGGTGGAAATCTCCAACTTCAGTTCTCAGGCTTTTTGTCCATTGCACCGTGCCATCGTTGAGGGCAATCTTGAAGACAAAAGGATTAGAAGGTTCTCCATCAGTACCGTCTCGACCCAGGCCAGCTAAAAAGCCGTCCTCGTCAATAATCAATTTTCTTAGGGAGGAGCTTTCCCCTCTAAATTTCCTCTGCCACAGGATCTCTCCATCATGGTTCACTCGAAGTACTGTTGCCTGTTCATCTACTGTTCCTCCTAGAATGTACCCATCAGGCATTGGTATGACCTGATGGAAACTTTGCCTTGGCAGACCTCCTTCTGTACTATAGTTTAGCTGGAGAGGCATACCGCAATTTCCGGTCGTGTCAACCCCCGGGCAATCCAGCGCACAACTCTCCGGATTAAACGCAAGTCCCCCAGGCTCCGAGAAAAAGTCATTCGTGAAGTATTGGCTTGGTTCGGCAAAGAACTGAAGGCTACTTGTACGCAGATCTGTCTCTTCGCTGGTTACGGCTCCCCGTTCAAAGTCGTTACAACCAGCCACCGGCGTGCCAAAAGAGTTCAGGTTCAGCAAAGTCCCTTCCCGAAATGGGCGATGGAGGCCGGCCAGTACGACCTGATTGTTGTGTGTATTGATCATCTGGGGCATTGCCAAGAACCTTTGGCTACTGAAGTGAAAATGATCGAGGATGGTAGTGGCCCAACTAACCTCACCATTCCGATTGAGCTGGATCAGATCGGTTTGATTCGGAGGTGGGGCAAACAGAGAATTACCCACTAGCGTATAACCTTGGTTATTGGCGATCATCTCCTTAGCCGGCCCGGTTAAGTTAGGGAGTAGTCTAGCCGTTTTTTGGTCGCCGTTCAAGGCCGTTCGCAGAAAGTAAGTATTATGGGAAGTGGACGAATTTAATTCGGCGGTGATCGCAATTACGAGCTCATCTCCCTCCTTTACTATCCCAACCGGAAAGGAATTGCCCACCTGCGTGAGGTTGTATAACCGATTGGTTAGCGGTGTCCCTAATTCATCCAATACGACGAGAAAGGTGCCGTTACTCAAGGTTCCCGGGCTTGCTCCGCCATCGATACTTCCCAGCACGTAGTACCTGCCATTGTCAGGGTCATAGGCAGCGGAGTTGAAACGTAAGATCCCGTTGTTTTGATAATGCAACGGCCCAGTTGCGATGCTGCCGTCGGCTTTGTCGATGGTAAGAAATAGCCCATCCCGGTCAAATACCGTTATGGCCGAATTGGTGTTTTCAGTGTAACCTATGATGGCGTAGTTTCCGGTATTTTTCTGACTAAATAAACGATTGAAGATGGGGCGTACTTGCTCCGATTGGTAACTACGCGCCCAAAGCAGATTCCCGTTATTGGGATTGATTCGAACCATGAAGCTGTAGGCTCCAATGTTGCTAGCTGTCGAAGTACGCCCAATGGCCGCAAGTTGCCCTTCGTCATCGATCATCATCTCGGTGATTAAACTCCCGTTTCCGTCGGGGAAGACTTCCGTTTGCCAGAGAATGGAACCATCTTCTCTGACGGCCATCACCCAAAGCCTGCGGCTATCCCAAACGCTCAGATAAAAGCGGTCTCCATCGGGCAAAACTGCCGTCACCTCTTCTATTGCATCGGAGTCCGGCAGACCGTACAGATACGTGAAGCCCTCAGAACAGCCTTCATTCCCAGGGCAATCCGGCCCGGTACAAGGCTCTTCCGGAACCACTACTACCCGACAAAACTCCCGTTCACAAATCCCATTACTTTCGCGTAAACAAACTTCGAAACTGCCCAGGTCTGGGAAGGTCCGGGTGAGATTGGTTTCTGTACTTACCTGCGTGCCGTCGATTGTCCAAGTACTGGTCGTTCCGCTGCTAAAAACATTGGCGAAAGTTACGGAGCCACCCACGGAAAAACCATTGCTACTGTAGATGAAAGCAGCACGGACGTCACAAGGAGGGGCGCTGACTATTAGCGACCGACATCGCTCTTCGCCACACAAGCCATTGCTTTCCTGCAAGCAAACCTGATAACGCCCCGGCGCAGCAAAAGTGAAGGTCATATCGGGATCAGTGACAACCTGGGTTCCGTTGACGGACCAGGATGAACTTCCACCACCGGTGGAAGTGTTGGTGAACGTGATTACGGCACCGGTTTCATAGTCTGCTGTGGGGAAGGAGAAGTCGCTTGTCACGGGGCAAACTACGTGGATAACCCGTTCAATGGAGTCTGCCAGGCATAATGTTGGGTCGGCGGGAGTAGCAACCAGCTTGATGCGATAGGTTCCGACGGTGTTAAATGTCTGACTATAGTTGGCAGTTGTGCTTAGTAAGGTTGCTCCTTCCAGCCAGCGGAAGGTGGCTCCATTATTGGAAGTGTTGCTGAAGTTGAGGGTCGTGCCTACCTGCACCGTAACGTCGCCGCCGGTGTAATCGGCCGTAACCAGGCCCGGACAAGGCGACAGGCATCCCTTACTCTCCGTCAAGCTCCGGCGGATGCCATCAAGGAAAAAATGCATCCGGTCCCGTTGCCCGGCCGTGAAGGCAGAATAACAACGGAAGAAACCATAATCCATGTAGTTGATGTGCATGTCGTCCTGATCGGTGGCGAAGCCTGAATCGGTGTCCGTATCACAGCTGTTGGCACTTCCGCCGCATGGAACCGCCACGGTGGATTGGTCGGGCGGGGTATCACATACCCGGTCTCCGTTGATGGTGCAATCGTCGTTGGTGCAACCACCATCGAAGGTGTGGCGCAGGCCGAGGTAATGCCCCAGCTCATGGATAAGTACTCCGACTGCCGCTTCGTCGCGAGCAAGCCAGCGGGCCTCCATAACGATGCCGTCAACCCGGCCGCCGTGTGCCCCGGGGTAATAGGCATACCCTGCCAAACTATTTCCAAGGCCCAGGCCGCTCACTTCTTTTACCACCCAGACGTTGATGTAATCTCTTGGAGCCCACCGGCTGAGATCTTTTAGCATCAGGTCATCCTGAGTATTTAGGTTGGTCAGCGGAGAGGTGGTGCGCGTGATGCCGTTAGTTGCCAGGTTGTCGGGCGTTCTCTGCGCAAGGCAAACCTGAATTTGGGTGTTTGCCCCGGTTGAAGGGTCGTAATAATCCGTATTGGCGAGCGCCTGGTTAAGGAAATCAACACTTCGCTGTACGTCAGTATCTGGGATGTTCTCCGATCCGTTCTCGTGCACAATGTGAAATACGATGGGCAGGACGTAGGGTGGGGCGGCCGCTGACTTCTCTTGAGACAGGTTGCTCGCAGCTTTTGACCAGGCCGATTCAAGCGAATCTGTCCGGCGGGAATACGCCGCATTTTGCTTGTAAAGGTCAACGTTGGCTGCGTCAGCATAGCAGCTTAGTACATCCGGGTCTGGAGCATTGCCTGAGTGTACGGAGGGTGGAGAAACACCCGCCAATAAGGCAAGAAGGAGGTGTAAGATGTACATTTTCGGTGAGATTGGGATTACGGTAAGACTTCCACAAGATAGCAAGAATACTTAGCGCCATGCTGTCCTTGTGGATCAAATAACTATCCCAGCCTACTTTCTTCTTTACTATCTCAATAGCCGCATCAACTTCTTTTCATTCGCCAGCAGATCGTAAAAATCATCCATCCGTTTTAACAGCCGCTTCCTGTTGCGATTGTCGAGGCCCGGATAGGTCGCAATGAAATTAGTGGCTACTTCCTGGCGGGATTGAAAGTGCGTGCAAGCTGCCGTTAATTCTTCCGGGCTGACATCCTTACCCAGCCATTTGGGTACTAAAACGGAAGCTATATCCAGTTCCTCCCGAGGAACAGCATAATTTGCACCGACAAAGCCAGAGTAGTCGAAGTCATAAGGAATTGGGATCAGCTTGAGGGCTCCCTTTTTAGCGATAAATTCTACATTGTGCAGGTTGAAAACGTGCCAGTCGGTATTAAGAATCAGGTAGTTGAAAAGGCACATGTTAACGTAGGCAGAACGGTTGATGCCATCAGTGCTGGCGCGCCTCATATTGGGAATTTTACCTTCATAGCGTTCCGATAACTGTTCTTCGTCCTCTACCAGAAAAGCCCTGAGCACCTGGTCAGCATCCTGGTTAGTAGTCACCTGCAATGGAATAACCCGGTGATAGTTTTCGCTGTAGATAGCGTGCAATTCGTAGACCATTTGCTCCCGAATAGAATAGCCTTCTCCGACGCTTCCCCTGGAGCATTGTATTACAAGTTTCAGGTCGTTCAGGTCACTGAACCCGGCAGCTCGTAATGGAGACTTTTTGAGCTTTATTTTGAGGGAAGGGTTTTGGCATACCTCAAGCCGAACATGCCCCCTGCTTCGAACCCGGCCAGGAAACGTCAGCGTATCCCCAAAGGTATAGACCGTCATGTTAAGCGGTTGGTACTGCTTTTTACGCTTATTACGCAGCAGGTTTTTCCAATCGGTATCCAGCTCAACGCTTACGACGTCGCCCTGCTGATGTAAGCTGTCGAATAGAGAGGCCTGGGCCACCAGATGAATAGAAAAGAAGAGTAGAATGCAAGTAAGGGAGGATTTCATAGTGAATATATGGGGACTACAAATTTAAGAGATGTTTACTAGCTTAGCCCAAAATCCAGTAAAATGAAGTTTCTCCTTCTCTTGTTTTGTAGCTTCATTTTGTCCGTAGGGCAGCTCGAAGCAGCACTTGGGCCCCTTCCCGTGGCGGTTGAATCGGAAACCGTTCATTCGGGAAAAGTCACACCTGACCGGGCTGGAATGGAGGCACGCCTGGGTAGAAAGTTGAGGTTTTCAGAGCGTATTGCCCGAAAGCAGCAGAAGCAAGCACAAAAAAATGGCGTTACTGACGGGCTGGGAGTTGCCAGTTTTATCGTTGGTCTCGGAAGTATAATGTTACTGACCGCTGGTGGCCTGGGATTCTTAACGGCGATCGCGGGCCTGGTCATAGGAATAGTTTCCCTTGGCCGAATAAACCGAAATCCGGAATTTCGGACGGGTAAAGGTTTTGCCATCGCAGGAATTGCGATCAACGGTGGCTTGATCTTTCTGACGCTTTTGGCCTACGCAATCATTATCTCAGCCTTTAACTAAGTCAACAGGTCGCAAAAGCTTGCACTTTAACTTTTTTTGCACCTGCGGCCGCGCCTCCTGATGCTGTGTCTAAAGCCAGTCAACCAGCAAATCTGTACTTAATTTCCGCACTTTATCTTCAAAGCTAAACCAACCAGAACTATGCGATACATTTTACTCATTCAATTTTTTCTTATTTCCTTTTTTACTCAGGCTCAAAACGACGTTTTTGAACGCCTTTCGCTACCAGACAACGGCTCCCCTGATATCGAGAGCCCCGCCGGGTTTTTAGGGTATGAGCTTGGTAAACGGTTTACGGAATATGCCCGTTCGGTGGAATATTTCAACATGTTGGCGGAGAAAAGTGACCGCATAAATATCGAGCAATACGGCCTCACTTACGAGCAACGTCCCTTGTTGTTGCTGACCATTAGCGATGAAGAGAACATCAGGAATATCGACGCAATTCGTGCGGCTCAAATGCAACTGGTGGGGGCGCGTACGCAGGTGCAAAGGAACGGACAGCGGCAGAGTGGGGGAGCCCCCGACCTGGCCACACACCCGGTGATCAACAGCTACAGCTACAACATCCACGGCAATGAGGCCAGCAGCACCGAGGCCGCTATGCAGGTCGCCTACGAACTGGCCACTACCAAAGATCCCGCCCTGCTGGATGCCCTGAAAAAGACCGTGAACCTGCTATTCATCTGTATTAATCCTGACGGACGAGACCGCTACGTTTACTGGGCCAACTCCGTCGCCCGAAATACCGGCGGTGAGGAGCCACGTGATCTGGAACACTATGCTCCCTGGCCAAACGGCCGGACGAATCACTATTGGTTCGACCTCAACCGCGATTGGGTTTGGGGGGTCCACCCAGAAAGCCGAGGCCATACTGCCGCCTACCAGAAATGGATGCCACAGGTGCATACCGATTACCACGAGCAGGGCTACGACGCCAACTATTTCACGGTGCCGGGAACAACGCCCCGTAACCTGTTACTGCCCGACGCTTACGAAGTCTGGGCCGACACCTTCGGTCGGGCCAACATCGCCGAGTTCAATAAACAGGGACTCAGCTATTTTACGCGTGATGCTTTCGATTTTTACTACCCCAGTTACGGGTCCAGTTACCCCACCGTGATGGGGGCCATCGGAATGCTGACCGAGCAAGGGGGCATTTCAGGACACCGGGCAGTGGAGACAGCAGACGGCTTCATCCTTACGCTTCGGCAGCGGGTCTACGACCACTACACGACAAGTCTGGCTCAGGTCCGGGCTTCCGCCCGGAACCGGCGGGCATTGATCGATTACAGTATCGCTGCCTGGAACCCACTCAACAGCAAAGCGCCGGCAACGGCCTATGTTATCGAAAACGACGGCTCGGAATTCTTTGGGGACGTCCTGAAAATGCTCCTCCTTAATGGCGTGGAAGTAGAAAAAACAACGGAGGAAATTGCCGCTCCGAGCACCAACTTCCGCGACGGGAAGCGCGGGACCAATATCTTCCCCAAAGGCAGTCTCATCATCGGCACTGAACAACCCCGACACCTTTTCGTCAACAGCATCCTTAGCCAGGACCTGCAAATTGAAGACAGTGTGATGTACGACATGTCGACCTGGTCGGCCCCCCTGGCCTATAACCTGGAAGCTTATAGCGTGAACACCCCGATCCTCGTCGATACTGAACCGGTTGTATGGACCGAGAAGGAGGGTCGGGTGATCCCGGTTGGCTCAGCGGGAAAGTCTTATGCTTACGTCATCCGCTGGAACCAGCGAACGGCGCCCAAAGCACTGGCAAAACTCTGGAAGATGAATTACCGGGTACGGGCCGCCAAAGAACCCTTTATGGCCGATGATGGTACGGAGTTTCCCGCTGGGAGCCTCATCGTCCTCGCGGGCCGGAATCTGGAACACCAGAGCATCGATGCCGATATGCGCAAACTCGCCGCTGGTTTTGACGTGGACATCCACCGGATGTCTACTGGCCGGGTTAAGGAGGGTATGGACCTTGCCAATACCGGGAACTTCCCCATTAAGCAGCCTAAGGTGGCCCTGCTGGTAGAGCCTCCCTTCAATGTTTATACCAGCGGACAGATCTATTTCCTCTTCGATTGGGAAACAGAACTTCCGGTAGATCGCATTCGGGTTTCCACCCTGATGCAGACGGCTATCCCGAAATTTGGTTCCCGCTACGGGCTGGCGGACCTCAATGACTACGACGTGCTCATCCTGCCCGAAGGCCGTAACCTAAGTGCCGTTTTCGGCCAGAGCGAGCAAAGTATGCTCCGCACCTGGCTGAGCGGTGGAGGAACGATAGTCGCCATCGGCTCAAGTGCTGAATTCTTTACTAGTTCAAGCGGGTTCGTCAAGGAGCAAGAGATCAGTAAACCCGATAGTGATCTGAATAAGGAAGACGCAGCCGCCCTGAACTTTGATGAGCGGACGGATTTCTTCGGTAAGCAAAGGATCCCCGGTTCCGCCCTGAACGCAACGGTAGATGTTACCCATCCATTGGCTTATGGGGTGAAGACTGAAGTATACACGCTCAAATTCGGGGCTAATGCGCTAACCCCAAACCCTACCTTACAAAGCGTAGGCCGGTACGCTTCCGATGCTACGAAACTTCTGGCCTCCGGCTATGCTTCTCAGCCTAATCTGGACTCCCTGGCTGGGAAAACCTGGGCGGGTATTCGAAATGTTGGCCGCGGTAAAATTGTCTACTTCATGGACAATCCGCATTACCGGATGTTCTGGCGTGGGCCAAGCCGGATGATGCAGAATGCGGTGATGGTGGTGCCGGGGATGTAGCGCGCTTCGCGCTTGTTGCAGAGGTCGCTTCGCTCCCGTTGCAGTAGTTGCAGGGCGTGCTGCAACGTAGGGTGTCCAGTCTGATAGTAATCCTCCCCTACGTTTTTTGGTCTCGCATTGCTCCTACACGATGAGAATACTCCGCCTACGTGGCATCCCGTCATACCTGCCTGCCGGCGGCCTACTTTTCATGGGGAAAGTAGCAAAACCCTTTGGCTGTGTCCCCGGCTGATCACAAATGCCGCCCCTACCTGCCTAAAATGCAAAAACTCGCCACTTAGCCTGTCCCTTCGCGCTTTAAATTTTCGGTTGCAGCAGCCTTTCGGAAAAGTAGGAGCCTGGTGATGGCTCATACAATTTGCATTTCTTAACGGCCGGCAGGGGCAGCATTTGCGGCCGGGGCCAAGGCCGTAGCTGGTGGTTGCAGGGAACGATTTGCGTTTCAGGCAAAGCAACAAATCTGGTGGGTTAAGTAAAATACATAGGGCGAAAAAGGTATCAGACTGAACACCCTACGCTGCAACCCTTGCAACGGGAGCGTAGCGACTCCTGCAACCCCTGCAACAGAAGCGCGGCGACTCCTGCAGCGACCTCTAAAAAAAACGTGATTAGAGACAACTAACCTCAACCTTCACAACGTTCTATTTTTACAACAACTCTAGACACAAATGTCCTTTGATCCCCTACACTCTGCGCAGGTAGCACACGGTAAATTTCACCTCCATCCCTGGGAAGGTCAGGTATTGGTAGATTGGGCTGTATCGATGGTGCAGCATGGCTTTGACCAACATGAAATGGTGCAGCTTAGTGAGATGGAAGGCAAAAGCAGAGAACTTATTCACGAGGCTTTTCTAGCCGCCGCTGAAGTGGCTGGAATTAACCTTCCGTTCACTGATAAAGGAGCCATCAGTACTTATCTGTTGGATTTGCGGGATCGGGTACTTAGTAATGAAATTGACGCTGAAGCAGCTTTTGCTCAGGTACGCCCACTTGCCTACGACACGGAGGGGGTTCAACTCACTGGTTTGAGTGAACTCGATGAAGACCTTAACTTGGTGGACTCTGGCGAACTCCCCTGGCATCATGCCGATCTGACGTCAGATAATAGAGATGTTTTGATCCGCCGCTTTTTTCGGCGAATGCGGGTGATTGGCCGCCGTACTGTGCCTGCTGGCTCAGGTTCCGGTAGATCCCGTTATTACGTAGACAATGAATTCAGCCGGTACATTGAAATAATGGTCATCATCTATATTGGCCTGTTAACGGTAATCTACGTATTGTCGCTCATCGCCAGCTTTCTGTAAGCCAGGCAATAGTCCTGTTTCTCTGTTCTCCGGTATTTGCGCCCGCCCTCTCTTCCTGACAGTAGTACTCCGGTACAATTGCTTTGGAAAGGTAGCGGCTACCAATTCTGAAGCCCTAACCGCCAAAATCTAATTACCTTCGCGCCCTGATATGGAAAAAACGCTCCCCGCCATCCTCGAAGCCGGTGTACAAGCCGCAATTACTGACCTCTACGGTGCCGATGGCACCGCTGTGGAGATCACGCTACAAACGACCCGACGGGAGTTTGAAGGTGAATTCACCGTGGTAACCTTCCCCCTGACCAGGGTAGCTCGTAAGAAACCAGACGAGATTGCGGAAGATCTAGGGCAGTACCTGAAGGAAAAGGTCGCTGAGGTTGCTGATTACAACGTGATCAAGGGCTTCCTCAACCTTGTCATCTCAGACGAATATTGGAGAGACTTTCTGCTGACCGATGGTATTGCTGATGATTACGGTCAGGGTGCCCCCAAAGGAGAAACGGTGGTAGTGGAATTCGCGAGCCCAAATACAAACAAGCCCTTGCACCTTGGGCACGTCCGGAACATCCTCCTGGGGTGGTCCAGCGCACAACTGCTGGCTAAGGCTGGCTACGAGGTGAAGAAAGTCCAGATCATCAATGACCGGGGCATCGCCATTTGTAAATCTATGTTGGCGTGGCAACTGTTCGGCGGGGGGGCTACACCAGAAAGTACGGGCATCAAGCCCGATCACTTTGTGGGAGAATACTACGTACGCTTCGAGCAGAAATTTCAAGAGGAATACAAGGCTTGGCAGACAACCGTCGAAGGAAAGAAAACTTTCGCTTTGCATGGCAAGCCCGGGCAAACGACAGAAGCCTTTTTCAAAGGCTACAGCAAGAAGTATTTTAACGAGTACAGCGTACTCGGTGCCCAGGCCAGCGAAATGCTGCGGCAATGGGAAGCTGGCGACGAAGCCACCCGCGCACTTTGGAATAAGATGAACGGTTGGGTCTACAAAGGATTCGAAGAAACCTACGCCGCGCTTGGCGTAAATTTCGATAAGCTCTACTATGAGTCGAATACCTACGTGCTCGGCAAAGACATGATTGATAAGGGACTGGAAATGGGTGTCTTCCATACCCGGGAAGATGGTTCCGTTTATGCAGACCTTACCGACGCAAAACTCTCCGAGAAGACCCTGATGCGGGCTGATGGAACGAGTATTTACATCACCCAGGATCTGGGTACTGCGCGCCTTCGCTACGACGACTTTGGTGCCACCCGAATGCTGTACACCGTGGCGGACGAGCAGAACCATCACTTCGCCACACTCTTCGAACTGCTGAAGCGGCTGGATGAACCTTATGCTCCAGGCCTTTACCACCTCAGCTACGGGATGGTCGACCTGCCTACCGGCCGGATGAAAAGCCGGGAAGGAACCGTCGTCGATGCCGACGATTTGATGAAGGAGGTAATTCACGAAGCCCGGCTCGTTAGCCAGGAGCGTGCTGCCACCAGTGACCTTTCCGAAGATGATCGGGAGGAAATCATTCGCCAGATTGGCCTCGCCGCCCTGAAGTTCCACATCATCAAGGTTGGCCCAAAGAAGCGGATGACCTTCGATCCGAAAGAATCCGTTGATATGCAGGGCCAGACCGGCCCCTACGTGCAGAATGCCTACGTCCGGACCCGCGCCGTTTGGCGGAAAGCTGAAGAGAATGGAGTTGCCATTGACTTCGCATTAGCGAAGGATTATACCAAGCTTGCTCCCGCCGAGCGGGAGCTGATCAACCAGCTCTACAGTTTTCCCGAACTGATCAGTACTGCTGCAGAATCCTATGACCCGAGCCTGATTGCTATGTTCTGTTACGAACTGGCCAAGAATTTGCACAAGTTCTGGCACGACCACAGCATCCTCAGCGCTGAAACACCGGCTGCAGTAGCCTTCCGCTTACAGCTATGTAAGGCGGTGGGTAATACCCTGCAGGCTGGTATGCGCTTGATCGGTATCGAGGTGCCAGAGCGGATGTAGATATATACTTTGTGCTTGTGCTAAGGTTCCGGACCTTCAGGTATGGATGATTTAAG
Source organism: Neolewinella persica DSM 23188 (assembly GCF_000373105.1). Lineage (GTDB taxonomy): Bacteria > Bacteroidota > Bacteroidia > Chitinophagales > Saprospiraceae > Neolewinella > Neolewinella persica. The sequence continues at coordinate 137,211 of NZ_KB890415.1, forward strand.
CCAGACCTGTAGGTCCGGCGCCTACTCAATATAGCCCACAGAGCGCTCTGCTAATAACAATATCAACTCCCGCTGAAAATACTTATACCGATCAGGTATTCCCAAAACCCTGACCTTCTTGCCAAACCGCGCACCGCCGTTTGTCATAATCGCTTTGCGGTGCCGCTCCTCCATGACCAGGACAATGTCCGCCCATTCCATTAACTCCTCCGTTAGCGGATTGGTCCCCTCTTTGCGGCAGAGCCTGAGGTTCGTTCCCGCCGAAGCAAATTCAAGGGATGGGTACTGCTCTGAGAAATAATCCTCGGCTGTTTTGGACCGTTGGATGTTGGCGGAGCAGACGAAAAGGATTCGATTCATGCTGCGGTAAACGCCGTAACTATGCTCATTAGTTCGGAAATAATGTCGGGGCATAAGTATTCCGGATAGTCACGATAGAAGAATTATCCCTGCGGCCTAAAGCTTTACCGACACTCCTCCACGTATCACCGTGCCTAAGGTCGAGAATCCTGTAACCTCCACAAAATCTGCATTAGTCAGGTTCCTGACGTCAAGAAAAACGCGCAGGTTCTCCGCCTTCAGGAATCGGTATTCCGCGTAAGCATTTACCAGGAAGTAAGGATCAAGATCAACTTCAAACTGACTGAAGTTGGCGTCGAACCAAACGTCAGGACGTTCTCCGGTGTAATGGCCGGACAGACGGGCAGTGAAGGGGGATTTTGCGGCATTAAAGGCTAGTCCGATGTTCCCAGTAGTCCGCGGCCGGCGGAAGAAATCTTCAGTTTCCGTAGGTAAACCGTTGAAATCGAAGGAGGAACGACGGCCTTTAACGTAAGTAAGGCTGCCGTTAAGGCTGAATTGTTTGCTTACCTGGCCAACTGCGGAGAGTTCGACGCCCCGGTCGAGTTGCTTATCCTGGTTTTCGTAATTGGAGGTATAAACGATTACGTCTTCAATCTCTCGTTGGAAGGCGGTAAAGTTTAAGGCGTATTTGCCCGCAGGGTGGCGAAGACTGGTACTCGCCTCTGCGGAAAACGCAACTTGTGGCTTCAAGTCAGGATTGGCGCCGAAGGGTCCGGCAAGCTGATCCAGCGTGGGACTTTGGAACGCATTGGATAGGGAGACCCGGCTACTCCATATTTTAGAGGCCTGGACGCCCAGGGCTATGGAAAAGTTGCTCTGGTTACCGAATTCAGAATGATTATTGAAGCGAAAACCGGCATCGATGTACAGTTTTCTGGCTAAGGTGAGGTGTGCCTGCAGGTAGGGGCTCAGGGTAGTGGCCGACTGGTTTTCGGCGTCTCCGTCAGGCACCAGTATTTCTTCACGTAACTGCGTTCCGAAGGTTAGGGCTACCAGGTCTGTCGGTTGGTAGGTGCCAAAAACATCACCCTGGTGACTACGGCCAAGGAATTCGGAGGTGCCGAAAGTCGCGTCTTCGAAAACGCGATCTGTACTGGCAAAAGTGTAACGGCCGCCGATGGTGGTTTTGCCTTTTTTATAGTCGACCGCAAGCCCGGGCAAGAGCAGATCATTGGTATAGCTGTTATCGCCGTCCCGGAAGGCCCCGGCGTCGTATTCGCCGTTGAATCCGGCAATGCGTAGCGTAGGTCGTAGGGTCAGGTACTGATTGGGACGGTAAATGAAACTGGTGCTTAAGTTCAGTCGTTGGGAACCGTCTTCCTGAAATGTAATGGTACTATCGGCAGGCATTTCAGCCTCGCTAAGCCCGTCGGTATCAAAATAATCGAAGCCAATACGATAGTCCAGTTTTTTAGTGGTGCCGGATATATTTACGCCAGCATCGAGTGTGTTATAGGTTTGGGCGGCGGCGCGCAGGTACAGGGTGAAGGGTTCTGAAGCATTGCCCCTGGAGGTTACCAGGTTGATGACTCCTGCTACCGCGTCAGAACCATACAATAAGGATTTTGCCCCGCGCAGGATTTCGATCCGTTGGATACCATCGAGCGAGAGTAGGCGCAAATCAACGGCTCCGCCCAAAGATGATGGATCAGTTAACGGTTGTCCGTCAATCAGAATTAAGGTATACTGGTTACTCCCATTGCGAAGGAAGATGGACTTGTCTTTGCCCGGGTTGCTGTAGGCGCCGTTGATGACAATACCGGGCTGCTCGTTGAGCAGCTGCGCCAGGTCCGTCGCCTGGGCAACTACGGCAGAATCAATGATGGTTACGTTTTCCGGACTTTCCGTGATCGACCGGGTAAACCGGGCACCGGTAACGATCACTTCATCGGTGGTGGTGCTTAAGTCAGGCACCTGGGCCTGGAGCGTCGTTGCGAATAACAAACAGCCCCAGAAGATAAGTGGAAATGCCGGGAGCGGTCTAATCGATAAACCCGGGCAGTTCCCGAAAATTGAGGGGTAATTATTCTGCTGGTACATAATACATCTGGTGGTTAGAACCGGGGATGAAACGATGTAGCAGCAATTGCAAAAGACATCAGTACAGCTGAAAAACGACGTGGCAAACTTTGCCTCAGTCCTTTCCCGGCACCTGCGTCCGCGCCCTAATTGGTATTTTGGTTCGTTGGTCTGTTGCACTGTACGAACAAATGCCTGATAGACCAACGAACCAATAGTCCATTTTGCTACTCCATCCTTTCCTCCGAAAGATAAAATAAGTATGGCGCTGCGGGCAGGTCTTCTGGCTGGTCCATGTTACTGATTGTAGGTCGCAAGTACCGCCTTCCCAAGCAGCAGCTCAGTGGCAAATGGTACCGAAACGGTCATGGTTTTACAGCTACGGGGATAGCTCCGGATTTACACCGGATTCCCTTTTAAAACGGGCAAAAACTATTGCCCGTTACCTTTAGCAACGCAAACATAGCACTTTTGTCGAGTAGGGGGAGTCTTTTGTCCACCATTCTAACGCCGATAAAAAGTCCTTACTATATTCGTTGCATTAACCATTGGTTCAATATCGGATTTGAAACTGGTTTTGACCAACCATATTCACATTAAAATACCCCATTATGTACGCTAGTGATACACTTGATGATAATTTGCTAGGTGATCAGGATTACACCCCCCGCTTTGCCAACTTCGGTCCACGTTTAGGCGCGGCCCTCCTCGATTTTCTGTTCACGCTTCCGTTGGTAGGTGCCAGCTTGTATTTTACCATGTTCGCTCCCAGCCTGAATGGCGTTATTGCCATTACACTCCTAAGCATGCTCTATAAGCCGGTCCTGGAAAAGACCATGGGAGCTACCTTAGGAAAGATGGTCCTTAAACTGAAGGTAGTTGCTAAAGAAGGACTTCCCATTAGCTGGACCCAGGCCTGGATGCGTTACCTGCCCTGGCTCATTGTTGTTGTTTTCAACTTTTACTTTTCTTACCAGTTTTTCCAAATTCCAGGCATCGAAGATGTAAGTGGTTATATGGAATACGTTCAACTTATCGCTGAATACCAAATGGAGAACGGTGTTTCTCCAATGATTCAGATTATGCAAAGCCTGTTGGGATTCCTGCCGCTTATATCGGCGCTTGTAATGCTGGGCAATGCCCGTCGGCAATCTGGTCACGATATTATAGCAGAGACTTACGTAATTCATACCCAGCCCAAGCTCTAGAGTCTGAGTAACGGCACTTTTTATGCTGTTCTTACTATCTATAGTTGCAGGCGCTACACTGTCCCATCAGGGCGGTGTGGGGCCTGCAACACCAGTAAACACTACGTGTCGGAGACTAACAAAGATGTTAATATTTTTCTATGTACCTTTGCACCCTCAAACAGGGCGCTTGCCGGTTTACGTAGTCAGATTCCTTATGCTTTGGAGTCGCCGTGTAGTAAACCATTTCGCCCGTAGGCCCCGTTGTTTCACCGTTTGGAACAACGTTTTAATACCGGCGATATGGAAAACTTTCAGGACAGCGCACTCCGCGATGACGTCAAACGTGCAGTAGCCGAACTCGGCTTTGTCACCCCCACTCCCGTTCAGCAAGCGGCCATTCCGGCCATCATGGAATCAGATCGTGACCTGGTCGCCCTGGCCCGTACCGGTACCGGTAAAACAGCTGGTTTCGGTTTGCCCATTGTAAATGACATTGACGTTGACGTTAAGGCCGTTCAGGCGCTTATCCTTTGCCCGACAAGAGAGCTTTGTCTCCAGATCGCCAAAGACCTCGATTCCTACGCCCGCTTTCGCAAGGGCGTGAAGATCGTTGCCGTTTATGGTGGTGCCCCCATTACCCACCAGATCCGTGAGATCAAAGACGGTGCACAAATTGTTGTTGGGACGCCTGGTCGTACGCTTGATATGATCAATCGCAAAAAACTAAAGGTCGGTGACCTGAAGCGGGTGGTGCTCGATGAGGCCGACGAGATGCTTAACATGGGTTTCCAGGAAGAGCTTAACGGCATTCTTGGAGCGACTCCAGATGAAAAGCAGACCCTGCTTTTCAGTGCAACGATGCCCAAGGAAGCAAAAAAAATCAGTCAGGAGTACATGACGAACCCTGCGGAGATCAGTGTCGGACACTCCGACGCCAGCAACTCTAAGGTCGTTCACCAGTACTTTAAGGTTCGGGCATCTGATCGTTTTGCCTTGTTGCGTCTGTTGATTGAATTGGACCCCGACATTTACGCCGTTATCTTCTGCCGGACTCGCCGCGAGGTAAATGGCGTTGCCGAAGATCTTCGCTATGCAGGTCACACCGCCGATGCCCTGCACGGTGACATGAGCCAGGCACAACGGGACGACGTAATGAAACGCTTCCGTAAGGGGCGGATCAAGCTGCTCGTTGCTACCGATGTAGCCGCACGTGGTCTGGATGTACAAGACCTCACTCACGTAATCAATTACAACCTGCCCGACGCTCCCGAAGTATACGTACACCGTAGTGGTCGAACTGGCCGCGCGGGCAAGGAGGGCATCGCCCTGAGCATCGTTACCGGGAAAGAGGTTCGTAAGATTCGCGACATTGAGCGGTACTCTAAGATTCAGTTCGAGCTGCAGGACGTTCCGAAGCAAGACGAGGTGTATCGCCTTCGTGCCCTTCGTTTCACCGAATCAGTCAAAAACGCGAAGCTTGACGATAAGGTTGCCGCCTTCCTGCCAGAGGTTATCGAAGCTTTTGAGGGAATTGAACGGGAAGAGCTCATTCAGAAGATACTTGGCTACGGCCTGGGCAGCCTCAGCAAGCAAATGGGTAGCCAGAAGGCGGTCAGTAATGCTCCTGAGGATTCCCGCCCGGACAAGAGAAGGGATATGGAATATTCTACCGTTGTCATCGGCGCAGGTCGTAATAACGGTTTCAATGTCCCGCAGATCATTGGTATGATTAACCGTAAAATGCCTGGAAAAAAGGTTGCCTTCGGTAAGATTGACATCCAGAATCACGAAACCTACGTTGGGGTAGATGCCCGCGAAGCTAAAAAAGTCGTTGCGGCTTTTGAGGGAGCAGTGGACCGTGGGACGGAACTCAACGTCCGCCTTTTTGAGGGTGGTACCAAAGTCAGTGGCCCTAAAGGTGACGGCGGAAAGGGTTTCGGTGGCGGTAAGAAAAAGCACTACCGGCCGGGCAACTTCAAGCCTAAGGGCGCTAAGCCTTTTAAGGGGAAGAAGGCTAAGTGGTAGCGCTGTTGCGTCGTTTTATCGTAGCCAATTGCTGCTTCAGTTCTTAAGGTATTGCGATAATATGAATGATTCTATCCTTCAGACTTGTCATTCTTCATAGGAGAGAATGTGTATAGTTGATGGTTATGTTACGAGCGAATATTAACTTCATTCCATGTTATTTCGTTACCTGATCCTCTTCGGCGGCATCGTGCTAATGATCACTGGCTGTAACAGCCTGATCAGCCAAAATTTTGGTACTCATCGCTTACGTACGATGGACGTAGCCTCGGCCGCCTCCGGGAGCCTTGGAGACGCTGACTACGTCCAAATTACTGAAGCCATCATTGGCGAAGCTTTTATCGTGGGACCGGCGCTGCGCAGCAGCGATGAGGATTACGTCCTTCGTCCTATTCTAACGCCTGAGCAAGCAACTGCGTGGCAAAAGGGGAGCACCGTAACTATTAACCTGATCGCCTGGACGGAGACTGCCGACCCTGCCTGTACGAAGCCACCTGGCTGTCCTCCCGCGAAAACTGATAAAGTGATCGGCCTTTTAAGCGAGCCAACCTGGCGCAAGAACCCAACGGAGGAGTGGCCCAAACAAAGGATTCAACTTGCGGAATCGGTGGCCTACTTACAACTTTACGAAAAGCCAATGGCCTGGTACTGGAACCTGCTCCTGTTTATTGCTGGTTTGGGCCTGGCCATTGTGCCGGAGGCACGACGATTTGCTAAGGCTAAGAAATAAGCCCCTTAACCACCCGTGTGGAGTACCAGGCAATCGCTGCCCTTTGGACGCTCACCTTAGGCGAACAAGCGCAGTGAGTGAAGTTTGCGGCAGCTATTTTCTAATTCAATTATTTTATTAAGCGCGGTCGCAGGTACAAGGTAATGGGATTAAAAGAGCAATGGAGGAGTGGTAATGTCTGGTTAGAAAATGCCTTAGTTTAAACTATGACCATATGTCGGTCGTTTATACCCTTTCCGTTCATGACATTACCTCCATGCAAGTAGATATTCTCGCCATTGGCGTTCACCCCGACGATGTAGAACTAAGTTCTTGCGGCACCTTGCTGCGACACGCCGAGCAAGGGTACACTTTCGGCCTGTTGGATTTAACCCGTGGAGAACTGGGCTCCCGTGGAAGCGGGGAAATTCGCACCATAGAAGCACTGGATGCTGCCCGGAAAATGGGCGCAAAATTTCGGGAGAACCTTGACTTGCCCGATGGCTTTATCCAATACGACGAAGCCACTTTGCGTAAAATTATTACCGTGATACGTCGGTACCAGCCCAAAATTGTTTTGGCCAACGCTCTCGACGATCGGCACCCAGACCATGGTCGTTCGGCCAAGATCGTTGCGGACGCCTGCTTTTACAGCGGATTGTTGAAAATTGAAACTTTCGGAGAGGACGGTCAACCACAGGTAAAGTGGCGCCCTAATGCCTTGTATCATTACATTCAGGACCGTAACCGTAAACCTGATTTTGTGGTCGATATAACTGATCATCTGACCCGGAAAATGGAGATCATCCGTTGTTACCGTTCTCAATTTGATGACCATGAGTCCGATGAGTTCAGTAACGAAGTCAAAACACCGATTTCAGGTAAGGACTTCATGGCCTTCATCGAAGCCAAAGGTCGCAGCTTTGGTCGGGAAGCCGGATATGATTTTGCTGAAGGATTCGAGAGCAGCCGGTATCCTGGAGTGAAAGATCTTTTTGATCTGGATTAGTGAATAATGGGATGAGGGAAGAACTACCGCTGCTGTCTGCGCGGTCCACATACTTCCCTGTATAAGTTTAGCTATCTCCTAATTCACTTACCAATTGTACGTACATCTCCTGCCAACCCGCCCATCCATAGATTTCTGCAAAGCTCGTGTTGTGCCAAAGTATCATGAACGGCCCGCCAAAGGGTTCTAAATCTGCGGCGAGTTGTAAGACGGATTGCTTTGCCGCCAGGGGGGCAAGGTGGAGATAGTTTTTCAAGGTAACGTCCATTGCAGCGAAGGGGTGGATCATTAAATTGGTGGTTTCTTCACGCTCCAGGTCGTACCAGGAGAAAGCAAAGTTGGTGCCAGCACGCCAACCAATTGCATCAGCGTATCCCATGCTGTAGTCATGCGTTATGCCGGCAAGGCGCAGCTGCCTGAAGGTTTCCGGCATCCGAAAACGTAGGAAGTGCTGCCTGGAATGTCGAACGGCCCTGCCTGTGATATCCGCCAGGCGTTTGGTTTCAATTGGAAACAACGCGGGTTGATCAGAACTTGGATAGCCAGGGTGAATGCCAACGACGTGCTTAGCCGCTAATCTCAGCATCCATTCTTGTTGTTCGGATGGTATCGGGTAGGGGTTTGGGTCGTGCCTGTCTGTGCTGTCAGCCAGGAGCCAAAAATATATCGGAGATGCCACGGCGTATGTCTGATGGAGACCCTCCAGAAAATCCAGGGTTTGATAAGGATCCCGCTGTTTTGGTGAAACAAACCGTTGCCATGCCCGAAGGAAGTGGCCTTGCAGAGCGTCCTGAAGTCCCGCGCCAATACCTCGCAGCCCGCGGTACTTCCAGGCCCATAGGAGGTCTATATCATAAGTGGGGATAAATTCAATGGCCGACGATTTTTTAGCTGGCAGGTTCGTAAATCTATTCCGAAGTGAGTCGCCCAGTTTTTTCGCCCACAGATTAACAACCGGCAAATGCAGGTAACCATTTCGAGCGGCATGGCTCTCAGAGGCAGGGAAGCGGTGGTGCTGGTCGGCGGTAAAATCACCGTATTCTTCATAGCGGGAGAGGCTGAAAAATATCATTGCCAGGTAGTCGTGGCTCAGCCCCTGAATTTGCGGTACTGAGAAGAAGAGTGGGAGGTCGTTATCTCCCCGGTTCACCTGTAGGTCTGATGATGTCGGATGGCTACCGCTCAGAAAACTGTGCGCTGGCCATTGTACGGCTAATTCTGGACCGGCGTAGGGGAGAAGGGTAACTTTTGCATGGGCTGTAACCTCTTGCCACTTCGTTAGTTCCGTCATTAACTGGAACCGGAAGCCAAGCTGGGTCCTGAGTTCTTTCAGGACGTAACGCAGCCTGGGATGGCGGTGCGAACTTAATACGGCAATTACAGTCTCAGGGGGCATGGGGGCTAAGGTAAGCGCTAGTTGAGAAATCAACTATAAAGCTGCTGCATCCACGGCAATCTCTAATTTTGCGGATTACTATGGTGCTTGATAAAAGCGAACAACGTTCCCGATGGCCCAACCCGTATGACGAAGGTTGTGAGAAGTTGTTTCCATGAGAGCCCTTAGGCGTCGCGCTGCCAACAAAGATGCTCCCATAGGGTGGCTTACACAACAAATTGGACTTAGCCGCTGTCTTTGTTGTAATTCACTTATCTTACCTCTATGCTACGTCAAATCTTCTTCATTTTTCTGGCCATCTTTCTTTCCACCAGTCTGTTTGGTCAGCAGCGATTGCCTGGTAATCAGAATATCTATGGCGCTACCGGAAAGGGGATCATCTATGATAATGAGATGACTTTCAATCTGGCCATTGCCACGCCTCGGAATTTCTTCTTTGGTGTCCGTTCCGGCAAGCTGATCGCTTTTGATAAGATGAAGTACTGGTCCGCTTCTTTTGGCGATATCCGGCACAGCCGCGAACGCCGGGAAAATCCCGATCGTATTAATATCCTGACCAACCGGGTCAGCCGGGCTTATGTTTATGGTAAAGAGAATCAATTGTACGCACTACGTGTTGGCTTCGGCACTCGTAAATACCTGAGCGAAAAAGCGCGGCAACGAGGAGTGGCAGTTGGGTATTCTTATGAATTTGGACCAACACTTGGCTTGTTGAAGCCTTATTACCTGGAGGTAGATGCCGGGGAACCTGGAAGCCCGGGTACCATTATCGATATCCGCCATACCGGCTCCAATACCGCTGCATTTTTAAATCAGGATCGCATCTTCGGCGCTTCCGCCTGGACATTGGGCATCGATGAAATTCAACTAAGACCGGGTATTCATGCCAAAGCCGCCGCGCATTTCGGTTTCGGAGCATTTGAGGAGGTTGCCAAATCGATGGAGGCCGGGATTATGGCGGACTTTCTTCTTGGTAACACGGACATTATGATCGAAAGTGATCTCACTCCCGGTGTTTCCAACAGTCCACTCTTTTTGAGCCTCTACATTAATTTGCAAATTGGCAAGCGGTGGTAGAGCGTAGGAAACAGTTCCCTACTCCTGATTTCCGGGGTTCTGTCTACTAGTCCAGAATCCAGCATTTCCTTTTCCTGCACAGGATAAAGGTGGCTTAACACCTTAGGCATCGCATCGAAAGCAGATGTTTGCGGCGAATTCAACATTTGCCCCATGGCTTTCTTTCGCTGTTTACTTTGCGTCCTTCTCTCTATTACGTTGCTTTCCTGTGGCACGGACGACCTAACGGCACCTTCAGGCTCTACGCTAAGAAGTTCAACTTCGGAGGTAGAGGGACTTTTTAAATTACAGGAGCTGAACTTGATCCTCGCCGCCTGGTCAGTGTTGAACGGGCCAACGGAGAGGAAGCATGGATCGTAGGCAATAACAATGCTGCGGCCGGGCTTTTTTTGCTGAAATAGCCCGACAGCCTGCTATCGCAAAAATTCAATCTCGCCATCTCCGCCGTAGCGAACCGCAACGGCGCGGAAAGCCCCCAACTCTTCTCGCTGTCGCCGTTTCACGGTATAGTCTGCTGCACGCAGAACGTCTGACCGTATCTTGCCGAAACTGGTGGGGAGTTGTTGTTCGCCCAGGCCTGCGGCCTGGCAGGTAACCAATGGCGCTTCCATGTCTTCACACAGCCGGTAGCAAAAACTGTCCATTGCCAGCCGGACGGCAACTTCGCCGTTATTATCGATGAGGGCCAATGGAACTTTTTTGCCAGCAGGCACCAGCAACGTAAGTGGTCGCTTATGAAAAGATAGTAAAGTATAAAGTCGGGGGTGGATTTTCGGACACCAGGCAAACAACGTTTCCTGATCTGAAAATACCAGCTCCGGCCGGTTCACCGATGAGGTGGGGCATACCTTCAGCAAGCGGTCTATGGCGAGCGGGTGATGGATACTGGCCGACAGTTGCCACAGGTTGGCTGTTGGTAGTAATACTAGTCCGCCGGTATGTAGTGTGGACAGAGCTTGGGAACCAAGCGGAGGCAACGGATGGTGCATCTCGGGAAGTGGGTTAGTCCTTATGTTCATGCTAAATTTTGGAAAGTAGCGTACCTCCCTAATCGGAGCGGTCGCCGAGGTTTCAATACATTCGTGAGGCTGCATAAACCTATTTGTCCGGAAGGGTTAGAACCGGAAATACATCTATGCTTTAGTTTTTAGGACTACAATTCTGTCAGCAGCAACTCAAAGCGATAACTTTACTTTATTTAGAAGCGGCTTTCAGACTAGGAAACTGTATTTTACCGTTCAGATTGTACCCTCCCTAAAATTTTAAGATTGAGCGTGTTGAAACTTATATCTTCCTGCCTGCTGCCCCTTTTTCTACTTCTGCTGATTCCGTTAGCTGATTTGTCCGCTGGCCATATCGTAGGTGGTGAATTTACCTATACCTGTCGGGGCTGGCTCAACAACGATCCAAACTCCGGTATAAAAGTCTACGATGTCCGGATCAATATGTATCGGGATTGTATTGGACAGGGTGCATTTTTTGACGGTGCAAACCCCTCGGACGTGCCGCCGGGGCTAAGTACCGCCGAAGGAAACATCTCCATATACAGGGGGACTACGCTGGTCACGCCAACACTGGTTATCTCGTTGGACAATTTCTCCGATGTTCCCGTCAACCTGGGAAACCCCTGTTTAGTACTTACCGAAGAAGTCTGTCAGCAGGTTGGAGTTTATGAATTCACCGTGGAGTTGGAAGTGTCAGATGAAAGCTATACGTTAGTTTATCAGCGCTGCTGTCGTAACGAGGCTATTATTAACCTGCAGGTTCCGGACGAGATAGGAATAACTTATTTTACCACCATTACGCCGGAATCTCAGCTGCGGTGCAACGCCAGTCCGGTTTTCAACATCGACCCTCCGATCGCTCTTTGTGCGAATGAACCCTTTCAAATTGACCTTGGAGCTACGGAACGGGAGAATGACAGCCTGGTCTACTTTTTCTGCGATGCAGTAGTAGGGGGTGGCCGTGACGGCCTCGGCCCGGGCGGTCCCCAAACAGCAACAACCTTTGATGATGTAATTCCGCGCATCGAATCTCCCCCCCCGTATACTTCTGCGCGCTGGCGTGGACCTCAATACAGCCGCAATCAGCAATTGGGAGTAGGTAGTACACTGACGCTTGATTCACTGACGGGAGTCCTGTCCGGGGTACCCATCTTCCGCGGCACTTTTGCACTGGCAGTCTGTATCCAGGAATGGTCACGTGATAGTGTCCCGTTGTTGCTAAGTGAGACCAAACGTGAGTTTCAACTTACGGTCAACCTATGTGGCAATCAGGTTTTTGCCGACCTGCTCGAAACCGAGATAGACGACCAGGGCCGTTTCTTTATTCGGCAGTGTGGTCCGGGGCAAAACACCATTATTAATGAGAGCACGAACATTGCTTTTATTGAAGAATATGATTGGGTTCTTCAGGGCCCGGAGGGACTGATTACTGGTTCTAACCGGGATTTTACCTCCAACATTACTACCGTCGGTACTTATGAAGGGACGATGATCCTCAACCGGGGCTCATTTGCCGATAACTGCCGGGATACGGCAGATTTTCTCCTTGGCGTATTCCCAAGTGCTGATCCGGATTTCGAATTTACCACGCCAGGATGCGATGACGAACCAATCGATTTCACTGACCTTACAGTTCCTCAGGGCACAAATACCATTACTGATTGGCGGTGGGATTTTGCGGATACTACGCCGCAAGATGACCGGCAAAACCCCCGGCACCGTTACTCTATCCCGGGTATCTTTAATGTGGAATTGACGACCACCGACGACAATGGCTGTATCGCGTCTACCACCAAGCCATTGTCCTATTTCCCCAGTCCGCGTACACTACTAATTGAACCGGACGAAGGCTTCGGGTGCGTACCTTTTACCAAAGACTTTATTAACCTGAGTCGACCAATTGACGATACGTACATCTTTGACTGGGAGTTTGGGGATGGCGGAACGGCTGATATAGCCAGCCCAACTCACATTTATGAAAATAACGGAGTTTACGACGTTTACCTTGGGGTAACCAGTCCGACGGGCTGTTTTGTCGACACTACCTTTGTTCAGTTGGTAGACGTTCGGGATGCTCCCGAAGCGGGATTCACCTGGGCGCCAGAAGAGCCAACCAATATCTTACCGGATTTTCGGGTATTTGACCAAAGCGTTGGGGCCAATCAGCGGCGGTACACCGTCCGCAATCGGGTAGGTGATCAATTATTTACCACACCAGCGGATGATTTCGACTATACGCTCCGCGATACCGGTTCCGTTTTTATTACCCAATACGTAACGCATCCGAGTGGCTGTGTTGATACACTGACGAAGGATCTGCGTCTTCGCCTGATCAATACCTATTTTATGCCAAATGCCTTTACGCCAAACGGGGACGGCCTGAATGATCTCTTTGAGCCAACAGGGTTATTGGTTGGCGTTACCGAGTATCGCCTCCGGGTCTGGACTCGCTGGGGAGAACTCATTTATACCACGCTGGATACGAAGGAGGGCTGGGACGGAATGTTTAATGGCCGCGAGAGCCCCGGCGGAGGTTACCTCTGGGACGCACAATACATCGATGTGAACGGAGACATGTCTTCGTTTAAGGGTGGGGTAGTGCTGGTCAGGTAGACTTATGGTCTTTCAACTTCCGGTCATAACATTTGGCGCGGTCGCAGGTGCAATGGAAAGTCGAAGCAGAGAAAAGTCTGATGCGGTAATTGCTGCTGCATAATCCTTTCGAAATCGCTTCGGTTGCTTACCAAGACGAGCAAGCAAAGTTTGGAGAGAAGCGGTGGCTGGTGCCTCAGATAGTCTTCATTTCGCGTATTGCTTCTTTTACCATTCCCCTGCACCTGCGGCCCCGCCCAAAAACCAAGGCGCCCCACCCAAATGAATGGATGAGGCGCTTTAAACGTTATAACCAGAGGACTTTAATCTCTGACGAATAAATACTGCGTGGAGCCACCGGTAGTGCTGGCATTACCTTCACTTGGCAGGACCATTGCCTCGACGTACTTCCAACCATTGGAGATCAGGTAGTTCACTGCGTGCATTACGGAGTTGAAACGGATGCGCTTCCCGTCCTGAGGGTTTATGACCTCCATATTGTTCCTGCCACCACCCTGGATACTTTGGCCGTAGTCAATAAAGATGGTGACTTTATTGGAAAGAAAACGCTCCTGAGCAATCATCCGAATCATGGACACTTCTTCCAGATTATTGATGTTGACACCGTCGACAACAACCTGGGAATAAGCGGTCGTAGAGGCGGCAACTGCGAGTATGAATGCGAAAATCAACTTTTTCATTTGGTATTGTTTAGTTTGATGCTATAACCGTTGCGGAGGTAGATTTATCTGTTGAAAACGCTAGTATAGCTTTTTCTTAACAAAATAGCGACGGCATGCCGACGTTTAATAACCAGTTATCGGATCGTCGGGTTGTTCAGAACCGGATTTTCCAGTTGTTTGACACCCCGACAACCCGATGATCCGATTACCCCGACAACCCGACAACCTGATACCCCGATACCCCGATACCCCGACAACTTACCTACAATGCTACTCGTACTCAACTTATTCCTTGCGCTCAGTCTGAATTCATTTTCGACTCCTCCCGACGCTCCCGACACTCCCGTCGAGTGGATCGGCGACACTACGGTAGATATGGGTGATTTGAAAAAAGGCCAGGATCATGACTACGTTTTCCAGTTTCGTAACATCACTGATGCTCCGATCCTGGTAGAAAACGTTCGCGCAGGCTGTGGATGTACGGCTACGAAGTGGGAAAATATTCCAGTTGCTCCAGGGGAGCTGGGTTCGATTAACGTCAGCTATGACGCGATGAACGTGGGTTATTTCCGGAAGTACGTTAAGGTTTACTTCCACGATCATAAGGGGGGACACAAGCTGTGGTTGGAAGGTTTTGTCGAATGATGTCGACGATTTATCTGATTGGCACCGCGTTGCTGCCGGGAGTTTGTACCTTCGGCCCCGAATAAAAAATTATCCTATGACCTGGTTGACCTGGGTACTACTATTGGGCTACGTAGCCCTTAGTTTTGCGCTCTACCGTCTGTTTCCTAAAGCTGGTAAGCCAGCTACCTCCGGATTGATCCCTGTTTACAACATGATGGTTGTGGCCGAGATCGTAGGACGAAAACCCTGGCATGCGCTCTTGCTGCTGATCCCTTACTTCAACGTCTTCATCTTTGCAGGACTAATGGTTGATTTGGCCAGATCATTTGGCCGGTTCAATTTCTTTGAACACGTAGCATCGGTGGTTGGCTCCTGGGGATATTTTGGTTGGCTAAGTACCAAGGATACAAACCACTATAAGTACAACGGTCCGATCCTGGTGAAGGAGCGGGCTTTCCGTAAGGAGTTGGTCGCTGCAGAAAAAACCGGCGATAAACGGGAAGTCAATAAAGTGCACGGCGCTTACCCGGAGTTTCAAAAGCCATTTTATCAGGACTGGGCCGAGGCGGCGATCTTCGCCATTTTCGCAGCGGCGTTTATTCGCCTGCTGCTCATCGAATCTTACATTATTCCTACACCTTCGATGGAAGGTAACCTTAACGTAGGTGACTTTTTGTTCGTCTCCAAGGTTCACTACGGGCTCCGTTTGCCGGAAACCCTTCTGATGGTCCCACTTGCGCATAACCGCGCGCCATTCATTGGTGGCGAAAGCTACATCGAAGGGGCAGAGCTGCCTTATCGCCGCTTGCCTGCAATCGAGAAAATAGATCGTTACGACCCAGTGGTATTTAACGTGCCAGCTGGAGACAGCGTCTACATCACTCAATATCGTAATCATTACCCCTTTGAACGGCGGGCGGGAATGTTGTCGGCTCAAATGGAGCGTGCCATACAGACAGGACAACTGGAGCTCACTACGCGCCCCAGGGATAAGCGGGACCACTACGTAAAACGTGCCGTTGGCCTCCCGGGAGAACGCCTGGAGATCAAAAACCGGCAGGTATTTATCGATGGCAATCTGGTGGAAGATCCGGAGAATGTCCAGTTCTCTTACGTACTGGACCCGGCACCTAAGGACATTAAGCCCGAGTGGAGTGATTGGGGCATTAGTGCGGAAGATCCACATCCCGGGCCAAATGGAGAACTTCGCATCTTCCTGAGCAAGGAGCAGAAAGAAAAACTGGAAGCCTCTGAGCCCGGTATGACCATCACCCCAACTGATAAGACGCCGGAGGGAGGCATCCGTATGTACCCGCACGATGCAAAGTATTATGGGAATTGGTCCGTCGATAATTACGGCCCCATCATCATCCCGGCCAAAGGAATGACCATCAAGCTGGACGATGCGAAGCATCGGCTATACTGGCGTTGTATCAAGGTTTATGATGAGAACCCTTCTTACGAAAGTCGCGGGAATAAGTACTTCCTCAATGGAAAAGAAATAACGGAGTATACCTTCAAACAGGACTACTACTGGATGATGGGGGATAACCGCCATAACTCTGAAGACAGCCGCATCTGGGGCTTCGTTCCTGAAGACCACGTTTTAGGCAAACCGCTCTTCGTCTGGTTCTCGATCAAAGAAGGTAACCTGTTTAATGGGGTCAATTGGCACAGAATTGGACGTAATGCGTCTAAGCAAGGGGGGCTTTAGCCCTGCGGGCTAATTAGACGAAAACTTGCTTCGCCTGTTTTCTTGTAGACAGGCCTTCGGCCTTTGTAGAAGGTAGACGCTTCCGCATGCAGTGCTACCAAGCGCGAAGTGCGTCTACCAAGAAAATGAGCGAAGCAAGTTTTCGTCTTAAAAAGCCTCCGGCTTTTACTGAATCTGTCCGTCTCCCACCTTTACGTTGAAAGGCTTACAGAAGTAAAGGACGTAGGCGTATTCGTTCAAGCCAGCACCGGCGAAGGTGTACTCGTGAGCGCCATTGAAGGTCTCTACCGCACCAATTTCATAAGCTCCACTAATGGTATTAGGGTTGTTGCTGAGGTAAACGAATAGCCCGGGAAGTCGATTGTCGGCGTTGTAATCGTCTCCGAAAGAAAGATTCAGGTCTCCACCGGGGAGTTCCGTCAATACAAAATCACCCTTTAACGGGTAGCTGCTGGTGGTAGCAACGCTGCCAGTCCGCATCGTGGGCTCCACAACCACGGTCGAAGCACCTACTTCAATGGACGTGGTAAGGGTGGCGATTTCTCCGAATTCATCCTCGAAGGAAACGGTAATGTTGGTATTGCCTTCGGCAATAGCCGTTGCGAGGCCTGATTGATCAATAGCCAGTATTGCCTCGTCTGCAGAACTCCACTCAGGCACAACGGTTTCTTCCTGGCCTACGTTATTTATGAACTGGTGCTGAAATTGGTAGGTTGTACCTTCTTCAAGGCTGCTGACCGGGTTCTGAATTCGAATTGTGGGACTAACATAATCTTCCACGATGTCATCACCGATACAAGAAGCAAACAGACAAAGTGGGAGCACAAAAAGTAAAGAACGCATATTGAAGATATTTCTCCCGAAGTTACGAGGAGATTCAGTACGTGGATTGTTGGCACGGGCTTGTTGTCGGGAATGCGACTAGTGGGAGTGCTGGGCTTTTGAAATAGGGTGGTATAAGGGTTGTCCTTCGTGCTCAAATATCTAAGCTATTTACTGGCCAGCTTCATAGGTTGACCAAGGTTATGCTCCGTGATAAACGCTAACTATGTTGACTGCGCCGAAAAAATAAGAATTAGGCCTACATTCCAACCCTTAACACGATATTTGCAGTTCCTAACCATACCATACCAACATGAAAAAATCTGGCGGACCAGTCAAAGATTTTTCCCTTGCAAAGCAGGCTTTGAAAGACTTTGACGAATTGACGGGACAACAGAAACTGCCGGACTTCGGGGATACCGAAGAAACTTTTCGGCATTTATCCAACTCCGAGTTGAAGAACAATGCCCGTCTTTTTAAAATGATGGGTATGGACTGGCTGACGAACCTCATGTCCACCCTGGGTGTGGGGGCGGTCAATCTTGGGTTACCCGGTGCTGCCTGGATGGTGAAAAGTACGATCTACCGACAATTCGTTGGTGGCACCAGCCTGGTCAATGCACTTCCGTTCATCGAGCGGTTATACGAACGCAACGTTACCAGTATGCTGGACTACGGAGCCGAAGCCAAGAGTACCGATCAGGACTACAATAATTTTATGAAGGAAGTTCTGCGGGGCATTGAGTTCAGCGCTGAGGCCCCCGCAGCTAATGCGGTAGTGGTAAAAATGACGGCACTCGCCCCCGATGCTTTACTGGTAAACCTTAATGATCAGGTTACCGACTTCGACACCACGACAAACGCTGATTTGCAGGCAACCCTCCGTCGCCTGGATGCTATTTGCGGATTGGCAGAAAAAAGAGGAGTGCAGGTTTACATTGACGGAGAAGAAAGCTGGATGCAGAATACCATTGACCAGCTGGCAAACCGAATGATGTCCCGCTATAACCGTAAGGACGTTATCGTACTGAATACGTTTCAGCTTTATCGTCACGACCGGCTGGCCTACCTGAAAAGGAGTCATGAGACTGCGCAACAAGAAGGATATAAACTAGGCGTAAAACTCGTACGTGGTGCCTACATGGTAAAGGAAAACACCCGGGCAAAAGCTAAGGGGTACCCCACGCCCATTCAGCCCAGCCTGGAAGCCACCCACGCTGATTTTAATGCTGCGGTGAGGTACTGCGTTGACAATGTCGAGACGATTTCCTGCTGCATTGGAAGCCATAATGAGGCAAGTATTCGCTTGCTTACAGAATTGATTGCTGAAAATGGATTGCCACGAAATCACCCACACCTGCGCTGCGCGCAGCTCCTGGGCATGAGTGGTAACCTAACCTTTAATCTTGCAGCTAATGGGTACAATGCTTCCAAATATATGGTTTACGGACCAGTGAAAGAAGTGCTGCCTTACCTGGTAAGGCGTGCGCAGGAGAACGCCAGTGTCACCGGGGAAATGGGGCGGGAACTGGGATTGATCCAGGAGGAGATTAAGCGCAGGAACCTGGCCTAAGCTCCAACTAAATACTGTTTTTCTGTCAAACGACACCCAACAGTTCGTTAACGGTCCCCTTCATCTCAGAAAGCAATCGTAATTTCGCCCCCGCAAAAATCAAGCTCATGCGTCTGCTCATCTTCTTAATCGCCCTAACTTCTATGGTCTCCTGCGGTGACCCCGCTGGCGCAACCGGTACTTCTTCAGGAAGTGATTCGGTCACCAGTACAGTAACAACTGCAAGCTTAGAGGCCCGGCAACTGGAAAGCCCGGATATCCGCGTAACACTCACCGGAGCTCAACAGGAAGGTGTGCTGTTAATTGGTCAGTTTGCGGAGCAGCAATACAAGGCCGCTGAAGGTGTTGTTGACGGTAATTCCGTTGTCTTTAAGCAAAGTGAGCCTTTTAAACCGGGGCATTACTACGCCTACTTCACCGATGGTTCAGCCATGCAGATGTTGATCGATCAGGACCAGACCTTCTCGCTGTCCGGAAATAAAGGCGGCGCCCTCTCTGAGGTTAAAGTAGAAGGTAGTCTCGATAATCAGTTGTTGTACGAAACACTTGCTTTCGAAGCAGACATGGCCGAAGAATTCCGGGTAGTAACCCAGGGACTGGGCCAACTCCAGTCGGGCTCACCTGGCTACGTAGAATTGGAGGCCGAGAGAGCAGCCCTGGTAGAGAAGCGGGAAGCCTTTCAGGACGAGCGTTTCAATAAGTACCCCAATTCTATATTTACGGCCTTCAAGCGTGCCGGCCGAAACCCCCGACTGCGTGAAATTCGCCTGGCTGATGGTTCCCTGGACGAAAAAGCCCAGGTGGATGGTTTCCGGGAGGACTTCTGGGACGGCGTCAATTTCGCCGATATTCGCTTGCTCAACACCCCGGTCATCTTCAATAAATTGAAGCGGTACATTACTGAGTTGACCCCGCAAAATGCGAATGCCATCATCGAATCTACCGATATGCTGATGGAAAAGGTCTTGCCACATCCGGATTACTACAAGTTTATTGCTAACTGGATCACGCTTCAGTATGAACCCGGAAAGACCACGGTGATGGACGGTGCAGCCATCCATGTCCATATGATCCAGAATTACTTTACAAAGGAACGTGCTTTCTGGTCCGACAGCATGACGGTTTACGGACTCCAGCAACGCGCTGATCAAATGGCTTACAGCCTGGTTGGTCAACAAGGTCCGGACGTTACGGTACCTGGTATCGACGGCAAACCGAAACGCCTGTATGACCTTAAGAAACCATACATCGCAGTATTTATGTTCAACCCGGATTGCGAACACTGCATTGAAGAGACCCCGAAACTGGTTCAGGCTTACGAAGGGCTCAAGAATGAGTTGGACATCTACGCGATTGCCCTCGATACAGACGCTGCTAAATGGAAAAGTTTCGTAAAACAGTACGGTTTGGATAAGTTCACTAACGTGTACGACCCAACTAACCGCTCCATTTTCAAGACTTACTACGTAGACAATACGCCAGAGCTTTACCTGCTTGGCCCTGATCGTAAAATCGTTTCTAAGAACCTGAAAGTAACGCAGCTGGCACAGGCTATTGAGTTGGCCAAGTCTAAGAGTAAGTAGGGCACTTAGTCCCGGACTTTCTCCCCATTAATTTCCATCACGAAAGCATCAGAGAATAAGCGCTGCACCCGTTCAAGCGCGTCCTGCAATTCATCCTCCGTGCTGTATTCGAGGCGGGCCCCGATGCGGGTGTAACGACCTTCAGGTTCGGAAAAAGAGAGGAAGCCGGCGGCTTCTATCCGATCAATATTTTTATTGACGTTGCGTTGGCTGCCAAAAAGACCGGTAGCGATCAGTGCAATATTTTTACCATTAGTCTGTGCCGGAAAGGAAGGCGTGGCGGCGGGTGTGGTTTGAGTATCCGGTTCAACGGGAGTAGAAGTGGTAGGAGTTGATGACGTTGGTTCCTGGTTGACCCGGTCGTCGCCCAGGCGGGGTGGATCTTCTGGCTTGATCGTTTCTGCTTCTACCGCGCTCGGACCAGGAGAAACATTGACGCGGTTAGAAGGAATATCTTTGGACGGTAAGCGTGGAGCTTCAGTAGCTGGTGTATCCGGAACACTGTCAATTGATAATTGAAAAACCTGATAAATACCCGCAAAAACGAGAAGGACAAATAAAAATGCCGCTACGTACCAGAGCGCCTTTCTGAGTTCCGGGTGGTACAATACCACATCACGTTTCCGAACCCTTGTGGTACTGTTAAGACCATTATCTTTCGCAGCCTGCGGATTTGCCATCATCGGATCTGCGGCTGCCCGTCGTTGCTTTTCTGTGCGGACGATGGGGCGAAGTTCAATGCCAGGAAGTCCAAAGCTCTCCTTGCTAAAATTGTCTCCGGCAGGGGTGAACTTCAGTTGCTCGTCATGGTGTTTGAAAAAGCGGCCGATGCCCTCAATGGTAAAAGACCGGCCGGCATCGAGGTTCTCCCGCATATTGCGAATGAACTCCTCCAGCGATTTACTGGCCTCCGAATGGGTGTACGCTCCGCTATTTTCAAGAGCGGCAACAATCCGGCCATCATCGAGTACCAGGTTGGCGTTAAAAGTGACCAACTCAGATGGTGGAAGCGCCTTGCCCTCCATAGGGCTGATCAGTGCCGGCTGGGGTTGAAGCCGCAGCGTTCCTAGACCAGGGAGGCAAACCTGGTCCTCTTCCATCAATAAATGACGTATGGTGTCGGTAATGGTCGTTGACATATCACAAAGTTAGCAACTTAGGGTCAAACGCGTTTTGACTTTGCCGGTAAACGGTTTTTGCACCTGCGGCCGCGCCAGAAAAATCAATGGTAGAATAATAGAATGAGCGAATGATTGAATGGCTGCCGCTCTTACCACTAACTGCGCTGCGCTTGTTCGCCTTGATGAGTACCCGAAGGGCTGCGAACGGTGCTTGCGGCAGTTATTCTCTAATTCTCTCCTTCAATTATTCAATTATTTCTCAAAGCTGCTTATTGTACAAAATCGTCTCCGTACTAACACCCAGCATACTCATCTCCAGTACGTCGGGCGTGAGGCGGATAATGCCGTAACAATCTGTACCCCCCGGACCAGAAATCGTAAAGCAGGCAATTTCCATTTCTATCCCTGCATTACAGGCACCGGGGCAGTTGGCGTGGTAGGTCATGGCTTCCTGAAAGAGCATCTCACCGTTGTAGTACGTGGTGTAATGGTCAGGTGTGAACTCAACGATTTCTTGATTGTCAGCACTATTGACCCACATTCCGGTAAGTACAGAAGCAAGCTGCGCTTCTGCGGAATTCGGAGCTGGAGAATAGGTAGAAGGCGCGGCCGCAGGTGCGGTGGAACCGTAAGATGCAGGGGCCGCAGGATCGCCTTTTGACGCCTGGGACGGATACAGGGGGGCTGATTGGTAAGTCCCTGGTAAATCACCCGGTGTGCCTTGAGCCTCCATGGTTGGTACGGTACCTGCAGGAACGGGCATCGGCGTTGAGCTGCTCATTGGCACCGGACTGGAGGCCGGATCATACGCCGGGCCCTCCAGGCCAACCGGAGGCTGCGGCGCAGCTTCGGCCGTTTCTTTATTTTCCAGCTTCATAATTTTACAGCCGACGAAAAGGGTCAGGGATAATAAAAGCAGTAGTAGTCGCATGGCTGGGTTTTTAATTAGTAACGTATAAAGGCGGGTGATTGTCAATAAAAGTAACAACTTCTGACGGACCATCTGTTAAATATAGGTAATCCGCGTAGGCCTTGCCCTCCGAAAGTTGGGTGATCAGCGCAAATAGATTAGTCTCTTCTACGTAGCGCTTTTTGCCCAGAAACACCATCGGACTAACGTAACCAAAAGTGACGTAATGGTTTTGTGTGGCATCCATGAAGATTTCCTGGGTCGTGCCCGCGCTCCCCGGGGCGTACACGATGCCGTAAAGTGCAATGGCCAGCAAGGTGTCTTCCCGAATGCTGTTACTGAAATACTTAGCAATGTACGTGGCAAACAAGTTGCTTGGTTCATGGCCGTAAAACCAGGTAGGGATCGCAAGGCTTTCGGTCCCTTCGGGAAAACGGTCCAGAATGGCGTAAGCCGCCGCCTGAAATCCGGGGTCACGGTAGGTAGGTGCTTTGGCCAGGGTATCAAATACCCAGGTCAATTCTTCTTCGGCCACTCCAGCAAGGTAGGCCCCCAGGTTGGCTGCTTCCATGATTCCAGGGCCGCCGCCCGACACAACAAAATAACCTGCTTCGGCAAGCTTTTTTGCGGTCCGAAGGCTGGTCCGGTAGTCATCTGTATCCCGGCCTGTTCCGTGCCCTCCCATAAAGCCTACGGTCTTACGACGGGGTAGTCCATCCGCATTGAAGTCCAGCAAACGGCGCAGCCCCTCATCAATGCTGAAGTCGTGAAGTCGCTGCCAAAGTGCCTCGTTGATGCTGGGGCAACGCTTTGCTTCCTCGAAGTGCTGGTAAATATTGAGGTCTATGCTGTTGTCCACCACTTCACTGTAACCGGACATGAGCTCCCGCCAGGTGTACAGGTTTCTGCGCAACGGCCGGTAAGGGAGGCTCTCCGGTGCGTGCAGCAGGTTGGCACCGCGTTTTCTCAATGAAAATTCTGTTTCCAGCGGCATCTTGCAGCCGACGAAAAGGGTAGTATCGTCCACTACATAGTCAGCCCAATTGAAAGTGAGTTCGGTCAGGTCTATATCCACCAGGGTTGTTCCGGTCAGGTCTTTGGTGCCGGAGAGTACCCAGTCATCGTCAATGGTTCTTAATATAGGGCAGGCTTCATTGCCAAATTTTGTGGACATGGGGTCTGGTTATCGGGTTATCAGGTTGTCTGGCCGTAACCTGAATTGGCCCCAAGGCTCAAGTAGCCGAAAGGAGAACAGGTTCTCTGGGGTCTGGTTAGCAGGTTGTCTAGCCGTCAGGAACTCGTTAGTTTACGATGTAGACGTAGAATTTGGGGCAAAAGTAACCGACGACCATCGTTTATGATAAGAAAATCGGCGGCGGCTTCTTTTTTGTCGTCGGGCCACTGTTTGGCGGCCCGGGCAGCAAAGGCTGCTTCGTCTACACCGTCACGTTGCATAACCCTGGTTTTTCTAATGTCTTCTGATGCGGCGACTACGATAACACCGGCGAAGTCATCCTGTCGGCCAAGCTCAAAAACGATGGCCGCTTCATACAAGGTATAAGGAGCCGTTTGCCGGGAGCGCCAGACGTCAGCATCCCGATGAACTGCGGGATGAACCAAACCGTTGAGGGTCGCCAATGCCTCGTCGTCAGAAAAAACTTTCTTGGCCAGCCAGGGACGGTTCAGAGTCCCGTCGGGTAAGTAAGTTTCTTCTCCAAATGCTTGCTTCAAGGCAGAAATCAATACCTGGTCCTCGTGCATCAAACGCTTGGCTGCGGCATCAGCATAGTACACCGGTATACCCAATTGTTCGAATTGGTGACAAACGGTGGATTTTCCGGAACCTATATTACCGGTGACGGCGTAGTGGTGCATATTGGTGCTATTGGTCTGTTGGACTATTAGTACTTTTGGTCTGTTGGTACTGTTGGCGTATTGATGTAAATTTACCAACATCCGAGGCAAAGGAACTTAAATCTGTGGCAAGTCCTAATAATCCAATTGACCAATAGTTCAATAGCACCAACAGCCCAACAGACCAATAGCACCAACAAATGAAGCTAATCCGAAACATAGAGTCCCTGGTCGCATTTGTCGGTAAGGCCGCCGGGATGCTGAACCTGCTACTTATCGCGGTCATAGTAATCGACATCAGCCTGCGCACCCTGTTTTCGCTCACGGGAGCATGGGTCATTGAGTTAGAGTGGCACCTCTTTGCCATTGTTTTCCTTTTAGGAATTCCCTATGCGTTACAGCAGGACCGGCACGTGCGGGTAGACTTGTTTTACGAAAAATTCAGTAAGGGAAACAAACGACTCGTTAATTTGGTCGGTACTTTATTCTTCTTGTTACCCTGGGCCGTAGTGTTGTTGATTACCGGCTGGTATTATGCTGCCGAAGCCTTTTCCAGTGGTGAAGGAAGTCCAAACCCGAACGGAATACCTTATTTCTTTCCCATTAAATCGATGATTCCGCTTGCCGCCGGGCTACTGATCCTCCAGGCCATTGCGACGGGACTGACCGTATACTTTGAACCCGACGGCATGGATTGGGAGGTGAACGAAGATGAAGCGGAGTAGATGAGTCTGGCCATTCTTGCAATTATTCTTTTTGTCAGCATTTTCGTCCTGGTGCTGTACGGGTACCCAGTAGCTTTTACACTGGGGGGGCTGTCGTTAATCTATGCCTTTTGCTTTCTGGATCCAACGATACTGACGCTTTTACCCAACCGAGTAATGGGCGTGATGGACAATTCAGTGCTGCTGGCTGTCCCCCTCTTTGTCTTCATGGGCATTATGCTGGAGAAAAGTGGACTGGCGGAACGAATGCTGCACACCATGTCCGAGTTCTTCGGCAGGGTGCGGGGAGGTATGGCGGTTTCAGTCATCATTGTTGGCGCTTTGCTGGCGGCCTCTACCGGAATTGTGGGCGCTACGGTCATCACAATGGGGTTGATCAGCCTGCCCCCGATGCTAAAAAAAGGCTATCCGGCCACTATCTCTACGGGCGTCATCGCAGCTTCTGGCACTTTGGGGCAGATCATCCCACCTTCCGTCGTCCTGGTACTACTTGGCAGTGTGCTTGGTGTCTCCGTTGGGAAGCTGTTCCATGCAGCTCTTATTCCAAGTATGTTGCTTGTGGGAGGCTACGTTGCTTATATCCTGATTCTGGGGCTGATAAAACCTAACCTGTTTCCCCGTGGTAATGAGGAAGCTACTACCTGTGACAAAGCTTTCTTTGCCGACCTCATTGGTAGTTTGGTGCTTCCCCTTTCTCTGATCGTGGCGGTCCTTGGTTCGATCTTATGGGGGATCGCTTCTCCTACGGAGGCTGCCGCCATTGGCGCCGCAGGCGCCATGTTACTGACCTTTTTTCAAGGTAAACTCCGCTGGTCCACCGTCAAAGACGTCTGCCGGGATACCACCCACCTGACTTCAATGGTCTTCATGATCCTTCTTGGTGCCACTACCTTCAGCCTCGTCTTCCGGGAGCTGGGCGGCGATAGGTTCCTGCTACAACTGATCGAAGCAGGGGACCTAAGCGAGTATCAATTCCTGGCCCTGGTAATGGTCGTAGTCTTCGTCGCCGGCTTCTTCATCGACTTCATTGAAATCGTCTTCATCATCGTTCCGGTCGTAACGCCCATCTTCATCGGCTACGGAACGGACCTGATTTGGTTGGGTATTTTGCTGGGAATCAATCTGCAGACCAGTTTTCTTTCTCCTCCCTTTGGCTTCGCCTTGTTTTACCTCAAGGGCGTCGCTCCGCCGGAGGTGAAGACCGTGGATCTGTATCGGGGGATTGTGCCGTTTCTCGTTATCCAGGTGGTTTTGCTGGTTCTTGTCGTTGCTTTTCCTGAGTGGTTGGGGATAGTGGGCAGTAAGTAGAGAGAAGTAGAAAGAGCTCCGCATGAGGATGCTCGCTTCGCTCGATCTGTAAATTTGCTTTGCAGCTTTTGGTTCGCTTTCTTAGTGAAGCTCTCAATGCCTTATTGCTCTTAATGGTTAAAAAAAACCAAACCCGACGAGCGCAGCGAGCAAAGCCGTGCAGCAGCAATACTTACCACCCACTATATACTACCAATTACCCCATCCGATTCCGCTTAACCATATAAGCCTGCAGTACCGTCCGGAACCCATCATTGATATCCGCCTCCACATAATCAATCTTGTACTGAAGGCACTTCAGGCGCAGGCGTTCTTTATAGGCTTTTACCTGTTCAACGTAGTATTCCTTGACCTGGTTAGGCTGTAGTTTTACCCGGTCACCCGACTCCATGTCAATAAACTCGTAGGGACGATTGTCGAACTCAAAGTCGATTTCCTTTTTCTTGTCAACCGTGTGAAAAAGGACAACCTCATGCTTTGCGTGTTTCAGGTGCTGGAGCGCGCTGAAGAGGTCCTCCTCTTTTTCCGTGTCATCGAACATGTCGCTAAAAATGATGACCAGGGAACGACGGTGAATGCTGTCTGCTATTTGGTGGAGGGCGGCTGCGGCGCCCGTTTTTACGTCCCGGGTAGGGGTTTCCACCAGGTTTTGCAGGTGGGTAAGCAGGAGGCGGTAGTGGGTAGTACTTGATTTTGGTCGGGTATGTAGACCAACACCAGTGTCGAAGAAACTAAGGCCGAAAGCATCCCGCTGCTTCATTAACAGGTTCATCAGGCTGGCGGCGGCCAGCGCAGAAAACCGGATTTTGTTAATGTGGTCTTCTGAATTATTGGTTACCTCCGGGAAAAACATTGAAGAACTGGTGTCTACTACGATCTGGCAGCGCAGGTTTGTTTCTTCTTCATACCTTTTGGTGTACATCTTGTCGGTGCGGGCAAAAACTTTCCAGTCGATGTTTCTGGTTGGTTCACCTGGATTATAGATTCGGTGTTCGGCAAATTCTACGCTAAAACCGTGGAAGGGGCTTTTGTGCAGGCCAATGATAAAGCCTTCCACGACCTGGCGGGCGAGGAGGTCAAAGTTGCCAAGATTACGTACCTGTTCGTTGTCGATTAACTGCATTTCGTCTTTTTGGAGTCGATGGCGGGGGCCAACCATCGGTTACGTGGAGGTGTTTGTCGAGTATAACGTCCACAATGTACGCATCGTACTAACTTCGTGCTTATGCTAGGTAAAATGAAAAAGTGGTTGGGTATTGAAGGCGTCAAGCTTGAGCTTGAGCTTCCCAACAAATTCTCCCCACGACAGGGGACAGTGGACGGTAAGGTCCGCCTCTACAGCAAGAATGCGCAAACCGTCACTGGAATCCGATTGGTACTGGTAGAAAAATATTCCCGGGGCCGTGACGAGGAGCAGCTTGTTGACGAGTACATGCTCGGTGAGCTGATCATTTCTCAAACCATTGAGGTGCCCGAAGAAGGGGAGATCGTCGAAGTACCTTTCTCCCTCCCGTTCGAGCCAATGACTTCCGATGTAGAAGAATTTGGCAATCGGAACATCTTATTCCGCGGTCTTGCCTGGGTTGCCCGCAAGACGCGCAATGCTGACTCAGAGTTCCGGATCGAGGCTGAGGCGCAGGTTAAGGGAGTGGGACTGAACCCATTTGTGCAGGAAGTGCTCCCCAGTTGAGTTGGTGATTGGGTGAGTCGGTGAGTCGCTGCCACAGGTACCATTCACACCGCTTCGCTGGTTCAACCTGGATAGGGGCTTACTCACTCATTCATTTATTCCCGCCATTCACTTTGGCGGGGCCGCAGGTGCAGGGAAAGGCTATCGGAGCAGTGTGGCAACGCCAGCGTTGCTGTCCCGTCCACTTGAAATGTACGCAACGCAAGCAAATCCAGGTACTAAAGTTTTCTTAAACAACCCAGTTGGGTAGACAGTACTAATTCCGTCGGATTATCTTAGTCGGGCAATAAATACCTGCCCATATGAAATCCTCTACACTCTTTTCCTTGCTTCTTTTCTCCCTTTTCCTTTCCGCCTGCACGCCGCTGCGCGTCGTCCGCCTGGAACCGGATACGGAAGAAATCACCTTCCGCTACGGCGAAAAAGTTGTTACGGATGAAACGGCAGGTACCAGGGTAGACGTTAGTTATTACGACGCTTCTCCCCGCTTCATCGTTTTCAATCTGGAGGTAGAAAATACGGGCACGGAGCCATTTGATTTTGACCCCGTAAGCTGCCTGTTAGTGCCTGATGTTGGTCCCGTTTCCCAGGCCATCGATCCTGAGATACAGCTACTATCTATGGACGTTAAAACCATCCAGGATCAAAAAACTACCCGTGCGCTGGCGTGGGTAGGTGCCGGAATCCTGGTGGCTGGTGTTGCCGTTGATTTAAGTAATGGTAATTCCATTAATGATTTTGATAATGGATCGTTCTTCGCCGCAGATCTCGCGCTTACTTCCACCCAAAACCTGGCCTTCAGCCTGATTGACGTCAAGGCTGAACGGGATTATGTTCGCAATGCTGTGCCCTTTGATGATGAAATCCCCGTTCCGGCCAATCGTTTTTTCTGGTTAGATCATGCGCTCCGGATTACGACCGTCAAGCCAGGACAGAAGGTCTACGGAAAAATTGCTTTTCCTCGAAATGATCAAGCTACCAGCTTCTATTTCAATGTCTCCGTTAAAGGAAACGAATTCAAATTCCCGTTCAACCAGCAGTTGTTCAAGCCTTAATTCTATTAATGGTGGTCACTTTAGAGACATCAGAACTACAAGATGTCTACCGTGATCACACTGATTTAGGTTTTCGGTGAACCTCCGACAATTTCCCTTCTATCCAATCGAGTACATAGTTGAAAACCTGTTCCCGTTCTGGCTCGAAATGAAGCTCATGGTACAACTCAGGCCATATTTTTAGCGTCACATTTTCCGGGTTTCTACTGGCGAAGGCCTTGGTTCCTTCCGGGCTTGTGAGGCCGTCAGCTGCTCCGTGCATCATCAATGTGGGGACTTTCAGCCCGTCAGCGTAGACGTCTAATTCAGCCGCATTTTCCAGAATGTCAATGCCCGTACGACTGGTCAGTTTGGCATGCACCAGCGGATCGGCCTCGTATTTGGGCTTTACGGTAGGATTGCGGCTTAGCATATTGGTGTCCAGCGCGCTGTCCTGGGTGAAGGTCGGGTAGAAATTGCGCATGAGCTTACCCATTCCAACCAGGATGGGACTAGGTGTAAAACTAAGCCTGATGTGGGGGGCAGAAACAATTGCTCCTGATATATTTGGATTACGGCGGATCAGGTAGCGTAGTAATAAATGCCCACCCATACTGTGGCCGTACAAGAATACGGGGAGGTCAGGGTATCGGCGTTCACAGTTAATCAGTAATCTGGCAATTTCGTCAACGTACTCTTTGTAGTCTTCCGCATAACCTTTCCGACCTTCACTCCTGCCAAAACCTTGTCGGTCATAGCCCACAACGGCAATATCATGCTGGTTATACCAGGCGGCCATCTCATCGTACCGCCGGCAATGCTCTCCCACGCCATGGATTAGACCGATTACCGCGCGGGCATTCCGGGCCGGCCACTCCACGGCATAAATACGGTTGCCGTTGTCATTGTTCCAGTTAAATTCGATAGGGGCCATGCGTTGGTTTGTTTAAGCTTTGCTAAGGTACCTGTAAATCCCGTAGGAGTTAGCGGAGGATATGGGGAATCACGTACGTTGTAGATCACCTTGCCACGTGAGGAGACCTAGGGGGCGCTTTACTGCGATTACAACGGTGGAACAGCTCATGTTGAACGTGAAGCAGCCTTTTTTATTTAAATTCGCCAAATGAAGCCAAGAATAGTTTTCATGGGTACACCCGAATTCGCGGTGCCCAGCCTCGAAATACTCATAGCTGCCGGATATCCGGTCGTTGGGGTGGTAACTGCAACGGATAAAATGGGGGGCAGAGGTGGAAAAACCTTACTGGAATCCGCCGTGAAAAAATGTGCCGTCAGTCACAAAATTCCGGTCCTCCAACCTCGGAACCTCAAGGCTGATGACTTCCTCAAGGAGCTCCGTGCGCTTAAGGCTGAGCTACAGATCATTGTGGCCTTCCGGATGCTCCCGGTTGCCGTTTGGGATATGCCTCCGTTGGGTACGTTCAACCTTCATGGTTCGCTTTTGCCCAAGTTTCGTGGCGCCGCCCCCATCAATTGGGCGGTGATACGGGGGGAGAAGGAAACCGGATGCACTACTTTTTTCTTACAGCACGAAATCGATACGGGAGATGTCTTATTACAGAAGCGACTCCCTATAGGCCCTGACGACACGGCCGGAAACGTTCACGACGCGATGATGCTGGCCGGTGCTGAATTGGTGCTGCAAACGGTTCAATTGATCGAAACGAAGAATTACGAACTAAAGCCCCAGGAAGATGCTGAGGCCACCTCTGCACCCAAAATTCACCGGGACACCTGCGAAATAAACTGGAATCAACCCGTTCAGACGGTCCATGACTTCATTCGTGGCCTTAGTCCCTGGCCGGCTGCCTGGACGACTATGGAAGGCGGTCAGTTGAAGGTGATTCTTGGTAAAAAGGAGGTTAGCTCTCCCAAATCCGCACCAGGTACAATCAGCACCGATGGCAAAACTTTTCTTAAAGTGGCCTGCCAGGATGGCTACTTGCATATTTTACAATTGCAGCTGGAAGGTAAGCGTCGTATGAGTACCGGAGATTTTCTCCGGGGGACGAACCTGGCCGCTGGGTCAGTACTTAAATGAATGTCACCGAAAAAGATTAAGTAAAAGTCACTTATGTTCTCGAAAATTAAAGAAGCCATTTCTAACGGTGACCTTGTCATCGCGATTGCTGATTTACGTGCTTCTATCGGAAGAATAGATGGGTTACGCGAAGAAAAGCGGCGAGAATTTAGCGATCAGTTAGTGTTGATTTCCTCTCAATTAGCCCAGATCGAGAACGAAATAATTGCAGGAACTGCTAACCTGCGGGAGGTGGGCCCCGACTACACGAGAATTGCTGGCTCAGTACTCCGAATCATCAATAAAGCAGAAAACTCATTAGTCAGTAGCCGTCCCGGAATGAAAGCCGCTTCTGGTGACCTTGTGATGCACAATGATGATGAATTGACCTCTTCCGCTTTTGCCAGAAATTATGATTTCAGGTACCAACATTTAGCTATTGGTTTAAAAGCCAATGAAGCAAATGAGTTAGAAGAAGTGGTGTTTAACATACTTAAAAGTAGAGTTGATAAGCACAGTGGAATTTGGTCAGATGGGATGACCAAATCTTTTGACCTACAGCACGTCAATACCAGTGTCGCATATTACTTTCTGCAAAGAGGTATGGTAATACTGAATGATCCTTTTTTTGCACCAGTTATCAATTTTCTGGATACAATCACGGAAGTGTCCATTCCAAATCGGGCAAAGTTCTACTTTGACATTCAGACGAATAGAATCAGTGATCGTACCAGCTATGATTTTGTTAAAACGATCAGTCAACTGCAAATAGTAAGCGGTGACCTCTACGGTGCATTTAAAGCACCAGACCAGGGAGAAGCCGCGGCATCAGATTCTCCCAATAAAGAAATTGGACATTATGGTGGTTACACGTTTCATACACTGTTGATCTGTGATGCATTACTTCATCTTAACCCTAATCATTCCCGTAGCAACAAAGAGGCGGCACGGTTGCTGGAAGCAGCAAAGTCGTTTTTCGAAAAAGTAATGGAAATGCAGAATGGGTATCTGGTGGATCGACATGGTAATACTAGTCCGCAATTAACCACCTGGTACTACGTACTTGCTTTCAGTTTAGGAAGTAGTTTACCGGAACGTTGGCAAGCAAACATGAGAGAAATGCTTGAGGTCGAGCTTGGTTCCTTTTTTAAACGGACAATGATGGTGCTTAACTTCTCCCTTCTGTTGAAGCTTTATCCCCACCTGATCTCCTATCCTATTCGAGTAGATATCATCGACTATTTCGAGAAATATCACAAGACTTTAAAAGAGAAAGTGGCAAAAGATAGACTAGCGAGCGACACGTCAATCAACATTTCTCTCTACGGCCGCGCCTTGTTATACATGAACCAGGCGCTTGGGAATAAGATTTAAGAATTCTGCGGGTTTCCTCTACCTTACACCACAATCATTTACTTTTGTCTACGCTTCACCACGATCACTGCCCACTTTGTCACTCCGCCGCCATCACTCGGGAGATGTCGGTCAAAGACCACAGCATTACCAAAGAAACCTTTGAGCTGTGGCGATGCGCCGGTTGTGATTTCCTTTTCACCCAGGATCCCCCAAAACCAGAAGATGTTGGGCGATACTACCAGGGAGAAGAGTACATTAGTCATTCCGACAATCAGGATGGCCTGGTAAATAAGCTATACCACCATGCGCGCGACTTTATGCTAGGTCGAAAGTATGCGCTGGTTAAGCAGGTAGCTAAAGGAAAGCGATTGCTCGATTATGGTACGGGTACCGGTTATTTTACCGACTACATGGTGCGTAAAGGCTTTCAGGCTCAGGGTATTGAGATCGATGAAGGAGCAAGGAAATATGGACGGGAAAAGTTCGGTATTAAGGTCGATGCGCCAGTAGCACTATTTGATGAACTTGCGCCAGATTCCTTCGATGTCATCTCGCTGTGGCATGTCCTTGAGCACCTATACGACCCTAAAAAATACCTCAAAAGGTTCAACGAACTACTCGATGAGCATGGGAAGTTGATCATTGCCGTGCCTAATCATAAAAGTACCGATGCTGCTGCTTATGGCGCGGACTGGGCAGCTTATGACGTCCCACGCCACCTCTGGCACTTCAGCCCACTAACGATGCGGAAAATGGTGGAGATGGCGGGTTTCAGAGTAGTTGCTACCCGCCATATGCCGCTTGATCCATTCTATGTGTCGATCATGTCTCAGCGTTACCACAACGGCGGAGGCATCATCAGCGGGGCCATCAAAGGGCTGAATTCTTTCGTTGCAAGTACGCTGGATACAGAACGTGGAAGTTCGGTTATTTACGTTTGCGAGAAGGGCTGATTTTTGGGCGCGGCCGCTGGTACAATTTGAGTTGTAGGAGCAAGGAGCTAAATACTGAGTTGTTGGGTTGCAGCGTCACTGAGTGGCTGCCGCTTTAACCACTCACTTCACTGCGCTCATTCGCCCAAGATGAGCAAGCGCAGCTTGCGAGCGGAACTTGCGGTAGCCACTCAGCGATTCTCTAACTCAATGACTCTCTTATTTCTTAATCACCTTAGTCACGTAAACCCGCATCCCCCCGTCAAACAATTCAGCGAAGTACAGACCGGTAGGTAGATTTTCTCCAAAACTGACCGATTCACCAGAGAACGCCTGCTGGGAGACCATACGGCCCAGTGCATCCGTCACCCGGATGCTAGGGTTGGCCAGTGACTGTCCGGTGTACTGGAGATTAAAAGCTTCCTGGCTGGGGTTGGGGAATACTTTTGCTTGCAGGTTACTTGTAAAGTGATTATCAGTACCGCTCGGGATTTGACGACCGTATACGAGGAAGTTGTCGAATCCCCCTTCAACCAGATGGTCGGAACCTTCAAAATCACTGGTGGTTACGATGAGCTGCAAGCCTCGGGTAACGTCGACATAATCATCAACACGGAAAGAGTCTGCAATCCAGCGCGGATCGCCATCATCAACGTACTGTTTGACTACGGCGGTCTCCAGCCCGTTGGTGATGCTGATGGTGAGGGTGTCGTTTATCGGTTCACCTCCAACATTAGCAAACCAGTATTGATAGCTCACTTTCAGCTCAGCCAGGCGTAAGGGACCAAAAGTAGGTGAGGTGATGGTGGTTACTCCACCTTCTACGTCACCATCTCTTGGATTGCCGCCAATGTTACCCGTCACGTAGCATTCCTGGCCAAGGTCGCCGGAAGCATCTCTTCCGGGATTCACCGGGAGGCCTCTAAAGAAAGTACCATTGGGTACAGCACGTTCCCAGTTGCCTTCAAGGGCGTCACCAGAAACGGTCCAGCCCTCGTCCGTCACAAAATCATCCATATAGCCGGGTGTAAGCCGGAAGATGCGATCACCCAATGTTGTGGGGCTAATGTCAAATTCAGCTTTGGTGTAGTAGCCCCACTCTGCGACATAAAGTTCATAATCACCTTCAAAAACGTAGTCGATGGCAACTTTTCCTTCAGCATTTGTCAGCATATTGAAAGCGTAATCATCGTTTTTAAATACGAAGCTGGCGTTGGGAATTACCTCTTCCGTTTCGTCATTGATTACCGTAATACCGATGTTAACCCTGGGGATGGAAGTGTTGAGGGTGGTATCAAAAATGGTGCACACACCGTTTTCCAGTAATCGGGTAACGGTGATGGGTTCGTAGCTTGGGGCAGAAATAGTGATGTCGTACATTCCACCGTCCGCTAGTCCGGTTTTGTAATTGCCGAGTGCATCCGTGGTAGCCTCAATGGTTTGTGACGCCGCAATTTCTATTTGTACACCATTTATGGGCCGACCGGAGAGTTCGTCGGTGATGGAACCCTCAAGCCGTGCAGCTCTTTTGTAATCAACTTCTACCACATAAAGCCCGGTTGACCGATCAGTCAACAATGTGAGGCCACTTGGTAAGAAGGGGTAAGCTCCCCAGCAACCATTAAAGTCTCCATCAGGCCCTGGCCAGGTGTCGTAGTTGGCTACTTCGATAATATTATCTGGTTTACTGGCATCAGCAACACGAAGCCCGTCGGTATAATAACTAATGGAAAGGTAGTCGTCAATAACATGAACATTATGAGGAATCACGCCAGTTCCGATACTTTCTAACGGACGAAATTCAAAAAGCAGCTTGATGTCGTTTTTATCACGGACATCGTAAGCCGCTACGGGAGCATTAGGTTCTTCGTCAGTCGTGAAAACAAACTGGGCATCTTCAGTAGTCCATGCATTGTGGGTAAAGTCAAAAGGCGTTTGGGTGCTGCCAAGTGCCTTGATGTCGTCTAGGTCGGAGATGTCGTACATACTCATTTTGCCTTCATAGATCTCCGAGCAATAAAGGGTATCTCCTTTAGAGAATACGTCATGAGAATAGACAGCAGGGGCAAACCCAACGAATTCCGGCGTCATCGGGTCAGTATTCAGGTCAAATATGACGATGCCACCAGCGTTTATCCGCGAACGATTTTCGTTACCACCAGTGGTGTACATTCTACCTTTTAACGTATCGATGTACAGGTTATGGGATTGAATCAAAGATCTATTAGACCCCGGAAGTTGAAATACATTTCGCTTGAAGGTCACGTTGTTGGGCAAACCACTCAGGTCAAAAGCAGTAATCCCCTGGTTCCCCTGGTCGGCAACGGTGTAAGCGTATTCACCAAAGGTCTTAATATCGCGCCAGGTAGAATTATCTCCCGGAATAAAGACGACTTCTATAAGATTATCGGGATCAGCCAGGCTTACGAAAGAAGTACCGGTTTGAGTACCTACTATTGCATACTCTGTACCGTCAGGGGCCACATACCCCCAAACGTCGTTTACGCTTTGCGGGTAGTCCAGGTTGTCGCGAAGCGTAGTGTTGAGTTGGGCGGATAATATCGTCGTACAGGCCAAAAGCCCCAGGAGGAAAAACTGTTTCATGTAATATTGATGGTTAGAGCGGGCAAAGTTAATGGATTCGACCGACCATTCTTTCCTGACGGTTATAAAGTCAAGTTGCAGACTAAAACATCCGCTAACCATCTAACACCAAAAGTGGAAGAATCCCCTAACTACCACCTTCACCAAGTTCTAAACTGTCAGGTAGCAGGCGTTTTGGGACCTGTAATCCTTTTATAGTATCCATTGGATATACTGAAGAGTCCGGGTTCATTTCTCCAACATTAGGGTCTTGCTCAATGTATTTCTTTGAGCCATCGAATTGAACCAGCCAAACTCCGGCAACAACAAGTAACAAAAAGGTCGCCGCTAATGAAAGAAAAGAACGGCGTTTGGGCTTCCGTTTGAAATTGGGACGGGGAACAGGTGCTGGTGAAGGCACCGGAGCGGGCATGACCACCTCAGGTGGTGCTCCAGACCCGAGGGGCTTGTCAAACATTTCGTAATTAGGGGGCGGTTCAAAACGCTCAGCTTCTGTTTCTTCGGTAACGGGCATGGAGATTTTCGTTTCGTTTTCAGAAGCGATCATTCTGCGCATTTTCGCTGGGGGGGCTTCTTCCGCAGCCTCAGCTACAATAGAAATTGGCCGGCGCAGGATGACGTTCTTAGCCCGTTCTTTGCCGTTGATGGTTAACAGCACTGATATCTTCAGGATCAGCTGATGCTCTCCTTCTTGCAGAGGCCTGACGTTGAATACCCACTCCGTATAACTGTACGCGTCTACCACCTGCTCTCCGTCAGACAAAAGCATGATGTTGAAAACCGGATTGTCAGTTCCTCCCGGGTCGAGGATTTCAACCTCCATAACTTCACTTAACCCGATGTCTTCAATCACAAGATTTTCCTCCCCGGCAAGGCCCTCCAGTACCTGGTTCAATTCTTCAGCTATTCTTACAAGACAATCGTAGCTTTTATGAAGTATCATGTTTGTGGGAACCTGATAGAGCAGGTGCCCGGGTTTTAAGCCTGGCCGATGGGCCGGCTTGGGCTCGAAATCGGCCGTGGTCAGGTTGTCAATGAAGAGCAGGATATCGGCATTAAGGTTATTGCGCAGAATATCCAACCGCTCCTCACTCAGTGTATTATTGACCGTATGCAGGACGATGTCTGATTGCCGGGACTTCAGTATTACCACCTGGTTATGCTTAGCCCGACCAACTGGCAACGCCTCACTAAGCAGCTCAAGTGCATGATCTTGATTTGCTTGGATAATGGCCTCCCGGACATGCGTCCGGAGGTTTACTATTTCTTCCTGGGTAAGTATGGGCATCACGGTGAAGATAATATTTGGTCCTTATTCCCCCGGCATTTATGATGGAAAACAGGATTAATGCAGGAGAACAATCCCAATTATGCCATCCGAAACATCCCCCCGATTACCGGCACATGCAGCCATGCTTCCCGTACGACCTTGCTCATTAAACCTTCCACTGCATCCTGCGTCAGCGCCAAATGAGCCAAATAGGCGGGAAGCTGCTGTTCGAACTGTTTGCCTGTTTGATACACGTTAATGACGACGACTACCTCTTCGGCATTTAGCGCAATGATCCAGTCTGGCGAAATAGTCACTCGTTTCTCCGATATCTTATAATCCAAATTAACGCGCTGGAGAAGATTTGCCCCCGGGTATGTTTGCGCTAACCATTGAAAAAATGCCCTGCTTTGTTCCAGCATGTCATCGGGGTAGACGTCACCCCCCGGTAAGTAGTTTCGCACCAGTCCGGCAGCACGTTCCAGTGCAAGGTCAGCAGGTATTTCATGCGGTTTGCCCTGCTGGAAATTGGCGATACACTGCCCCAGTAACCGCTCGTCGTTGGCCGGATCGGGTGGGGGAGGCGCGTAATAGGTAAGCCGATCGACCACCTCACGGTCAGGGTAGTGCTTCAGCAGCCATTCCTCCGAAACGAATTGATCTTTATACAGTTTTCGGCCTGGTCGCATCCCCGCAATGAAAGGCACTGGTGAATACTGAAGCTGCGCAGATGGAAGGTTACGGGGTTCCGTCCAGGTCTGCAGCGCCTTGTTGACCTCATGTCCACCCCAATCAAAGGGCGCGTCGGTAGTGTCCGGACTGAGTACCGGTACCGTTCCCCCGCCCCGGGCAAAGGCCCGGTCAAGCCATGGAGCACCGTTCTTATTGGTTGGCAGGATCAGGTAATCGCGGGCTCGGGTAAAGCCCACGTAGAGCAACCTGGCCTCTTCGGCCGTGGCGTTTTCGGTTGATTCCGTTTGCCACTTACTTTCGGCCATTGCCTCCAGCCAGGGGACACCACCGGTAAGCCTGCCGTAGGGGTTTACCCAATAGCGCAGCCAGCGACCGGCCAGCGGCTCCCGGAGATCTACTTCTTCCCGTTCAGCAACCACGGCCATGCCCCATACATCTGCCCGCAGTTTTTGCTCCAGGTCCATCGCAATTACGGTGGGCCATTCGAGGCCTTTGCTTCGGTGGTAAGTGAGCACGTTCACGGCGTCCATCCGATCGCTCGCTCCCTGAGCATCCTTATCGTTGCGCAGCAGCCCATCGAGGTACAGCAAATAGCCACCCAGAGAGGCGGCCCGGTGTTGCCGGTGGCAGTTGTCTTCGTAGGCAACGGCGAGCCTGCGCAGTTCGTCGACGTTGCTCAGACGTTGCTCTCCGTCGCCCCAGGCGACGATAACCCGACGTAATTCCAGCCGCTCCAGCAGCAGGTTCAGCATTTCGCTGGTGGCGTGTTCGACGGTTGTTGTCCGGAGCTCGTCCAGAAACTGAATAAGTGGATCTTCCTTTGCCCAGCCGTTGATGCGTTCGTCCTCCTTTTTGCCTTCCAGCGCTTCAAGGTGATCAAGCCGTGAGTCGATGATGTCCGGCAGATTGTGCCGGCTGCCGAGAAGTAAAATTTCGGCGACCGACAAGCTGTCGGAAGCGTTAAGCAGGTATTTCAGGCAGGCGAGCAGCAGCGTCGCTTCGGCTGTTTGTAGCAAGCCATTCCGGGCAATGGCGGCGGGAATCCCCTGTTTGGCTAAGGCTTCGGCCATGGCCACGCAGGCGTAGTTGGAGCGGCAAAGGATGGCAATATCGCCTGGCAGCAAACTTCGTTCCTCCGAAGCTCCTTTGGGCAGGATAGGGGGAGGATTGTCCAGCATTTCGCGGATGGCTTTCGCCGTAACCTCTTTGTGCCAATCCTGGGAGATTCGTCCCATTCCTTCTAGCTCAAAGTGCCAATGTATAACGCCCGATCTTTCAGCTAGTTGGGAGCTTTCACTTGGAGCAAACTTACTTCCATTTCTAGCACGTACAGGGTCGAGCACTACCGCCGCTTCAGGTATGTCGTGGAAGGCCTTGGAAAAAAGGGCGTTGCAGGCAAAGACGATGTCTTCCCGGCTGCGCCAACTGTTTTTCTGGATGTTGGCCGTGTCCATTGGCCCATTGGCGTTCATAACTGCTGCCATCAGCCGGGGCTCTGCCCCGCGGAATCCGTAGATGGATTGTTTCGGGTCCCCAACCCATACGCTCTGGCTGGCCAGTTCGCTCAACCGGAGGAATACGGCCAATTGGATGGGACTGGTGTCCTGAAATTCGTCGACCATTAGCAGGTCCAGCTCCCGGCTCAGGGTTTCCCGGACCGAGGGATGGTCCAGCAGCCGAAGGACCAGGACTTCCATGTCGGTATAATCAATCCGGCCCCGCTGTTTTTTATACTTGTCGTATTCCGCGATGGCGGCCTCTGCGGAGTCGAAAAGGAGGTCCTGATAC
The DNA here is from genome assembly GCF_000373105.1 of Neolewinella persica DSM 23188. Taxonomy (GTDB): domain Bacteria; phylum Bacteroidota; class Bacteroidia; order Chitinophagales; family Saprospiraceae; genus Neolewinella; species Neolewinella persica. The sequence goes on from NZ_KB890415.1 coordinate 176,920, forward strand.
CGCTTCATGTCGTGCTGAAAGGCCTCCAGTGAAGGGTGCATTTCCCCGATCTTTACGACCTGCTCCACGCATTCTCTGCTCTTGGCACCAACTTCCTTTTCGAAGCGGGCGAGTTTGCAGAGGTGGTACCAGGGGAGGCTGCCTTTGCGTTGCAATTGGCCGAGGTATCGGCGCAGGGTTTGGCGAGCCGTTTGGGTTTTCTTCGTAGCGTCAACGTCTTCGTTCGCTTTAAGCGCCGCGATGGTCTCCTTAAGGGCAATCTCCAGTCGGCCTTTGAACTGATCTGCTGAAATGGAAGGATTGACGGGTGGCAGGAGTTTGGCCAGGCTGTCCCAGGAAAGCTGTTTGCTTTTAGCGATGGTGGCCCCGTCGAAGTTATTTCCCCGGATAACCTCTACCAATCGGAGGACCTCCTTACGCCAGTTGTACTTTTCTCCGTCGATGCTTAGTCCGAGGTTTTCACAGAGGCTTTCAATTTCATCAATTCTGGCTACATCGATCACGCTGGCCATGCTTAGGTTGAAAAGCCGCTGGTGATCTTCTTCGGCGATGATGTCAACCTGCGGAGAGACCCCGGCTTCGAAAGCGAAGCGGCGGAGCAGCTTCACACCTAAACCGTGGACGGTGCCGATGAGGGCATTTTTCAACTCGTTGGCCTCTCGGGACATGCCTTCCCGAAGTAGTTTTACGCGTACGCGCTCCCTGAGTTCCGCTGCCGCACGCTTGGTAAAGGTGGTGGCGATGATGCCGCCGGGGCGGGCTTTTCCGCTGGTCAGTAGCTCGGTCATCTCCTGGGTGAGGCGGTAGGTTTTACCACTGCCGGCACCGGCTGAAATTAGTTTCAGGTTGTTTAGGGGCATGGGGCGAAGGTAGGGACTGGAAGCTAGAATTCAGGAACCAGGGAGCTAGGAATTAGGAACTGGAAAGCCAGGAGCCAGGGGGGGATGATTTTGGACTGTCACGCAGGTTTTATCCATAAGGGCGAGTGGGCTGAGCCCCGAAATTTCTGGGCGGGGCCGCAGGTGCAAAGGGGAGCCGAATAAAGCAGGGTAGGGGTAACCTTTTTTCGGCCAGCCGCCGAGGGCGAATGCAAGGCGCACCAAGTACTGTGCTGCATTGCACCTGCGAGATGTACCACAGCCATTTACCTTTGCTATTTAGTCTTTTTTCCTGCACCTGCGGTCGCGCCCGTCTAAACAAACATGTCAAATAACATGGGCTGATCGTTGATCGCCTGGTACTGGATTCCGCCGTCGTCCATGCGCTTGAGTAAGCCCGCAAGCTCCTCAGACTTTTTTAGTTGAATGCCTACCAGCGCCGGGCCCATCGCCCGGTTATGTTTCTTAGTGTACTCGAAGTGGGTGATGTCGTCTTCGGGCCCGAGCAGATTGAGGAAGTCACGCAAAGCACCCGCCCGCTGGGGGAACTTAACGATGAAATAGTGCTTCAACCCGGCATACAGCAGGGCCCTTTCCTGAATCTCAGCCGTGCGGGTAATGTCGTTGTTGCCACCACCGATGACGCACACCACGGTCTTGCCCTTTATGTCACCAAGTTGGTCGAGCGCCGCCACCGCCAGTGTCCCGGCGGGTTCTACTACCAGGCCATCCTCGTTGTACAGTTCAAGCATGGTCATACATACCTTGCCTTCGGGAACCAGGAGGATTCCTTCCGTTACCGCTTTTACGATGGGGAAATTGTTCTTGCCTACGCGCCGCACCGCCGCACCATCGACGAAACTGTCGATATGCTCAAGGGTGATGACTTCTCCCTTAGCGATGCTGTCGTGCATCGCCGGGGCTCCGCCCGGCTCCACACCAAAAATTTTCGTGTGTGCGCTGAGCTGCGCAAAAACACTGCCCACTCCCGCACTCAACCCGCCGCCACCAACGGCCATCACCAGGTAGTCGATCTGACCAGGCGCATCATCCAGTATTTCCAGCCCTACGGTGCCCTGGCCCGCAATCGTATCCCGGTCATCGAAGGGGTGCACGTAGGTCAGGCCTTGTTCTTCCATCGCCTTCATCGACTCGGCGTAGGCCGCATCAAAGTTGTCGCCAATCAGGACCACTTCTACGTATTCCTTGCCGAAAGTCCGGACCTTATTTACTTTCTGCAATGGCGTCACGGCTGGCATATAAATGGTGCCCTTCACCTTCATTTTTGCACACGCGCTGGCCACACCCTGAGCATGGTTGCCAGCACTGGCACACACTACGCCGCGTTCCTTTTGCTTTTTAGACAGCAGAGACATTTTGTTGTAGGCTCCCCTGATTTTGTAACTCCGCACTTCCTGCAAATCCTCCCGCTTCAGGTAAATCTCCGCACCGTACAGTTCACTCAGGCGAGGGTTCCGTTGCAGGGGCGTATGCAGCGCAACGCCGCGTAGCCGCTGGCGAGCCCGCATGACGTCTTCTACGGCGATTAGTGAGGAGGTTATGGTGGGCATGGTTGCAGGTTTCAGGTTGCAGGTTTCAGGTTGCAGGTTTCAGGTTGCATGGTGCAGGTTGTCGCCACAACTTGCAACTTGCAACTTGCAACTTGCAACTTGCAACCTGCAACCTGAAACCTGATTAGTTATTCTCTGGGCGCAGGCCACGAACGGTCCGTCCTGCCTGCCACATTTCGCTGTCGTGAAGCTCCTTGAGTTCAGCTTCCAGCTTGACACGGTAGTCAGACTGAGAGTTGGAGTCGATGCTGCGCTGTGCTTCTTCTCCGGTAGCTACGCTGCGGTAAAGGTCTTCGAAGACGGGGCGGGTAGCGTCGCGGAACTTGTCTTTCCAGTCCAGCGCTCCGCGCTGGGCGGTGGTGGAACAGTTGGCGTACATCCAGTCCATACCGTTTTCGGCAACGAGGGGCATGAGGCTCTGGGTTAGTTCTTCCACCGTTTCATTGAAGGCTTCAGAGGGCGTGTGGCCATTCTCACGCAGTACGCCGTACTGCGCTTCGAAGATGCCCTGAATGGCGCCCATCAGGGTGCCACGTTCGCCGGTAAGGTCAGAGTAGACTTCCCGTTGGAAATCGGTCTCGAACAGGTAGCCGGAACCCACTCCGATGCCGAGGGCGATGACGCGCTCGTAGGCACGGCCGGTCGCATCCTGCTTGATGGCGAAACTGGAGTTAAGACCGCGTCCCTGCAGGAACATCCGACGGAGGCTCGTACCGGATCCCTTGGGAGCTACGAGGATCACGTCGATATCGTCGGGGGCAACAATGCCCGTCCGCTTATCAAACGTGATGCCAAAGCCGTGGCTGAAGTAAAGTGCCTTGCCGGCCGTGAGGTACGGCTTGAGGGTTGGCCACACTTCGATCTGCGCTGCATCAGAGAGGAGGTACTGAATGATGGTGCCCCGGTCAGCCGCTTCTTCGATGGGAAAGAGCGTCTCTCCGGGTACCCAGCCGTCGGCAACTGCTTTATCCCAGCTGGCGCCGCCTTTCCGTTGACCAACGATCACGTTGAAGCCATTATCACGTAAGTTCAGGCTTTGGCCAGGACCCTGTACGCCGTAGCCGAGTACCGCAATGGTTTCGTCCTTCAACGTTTCCAGGGCTTTCTCCAGGGGGAATTCTTCACGTAAGACGACCTTCTCTTCGGTGCCGCCGAAATTTAGCATTGCCATTTTTCTATGTTTTTTGGTGGTCTGCAAAGATGCGAAAGGTGGGAGAAAGGGCTTAGGTTAAAAGATAAGCCATTTACGATGGCTAGGAGAGGCTGTGGCTTTATAGTTCGTGGTGGACTTATTGGTTTTATCAAACTAGCCGAAGCGTCAAGAATTGAATTCTCGCCACCATATCCGCCTACGGCGGTCAGCCGAGTTGCTCTTCATCCTCCAAATGCTCCGCTAAGCCCGAATATCCATCCGACGGAGTTCCAAAATTCTTAATACCTGAACCCCCTTAATGGTTCCTTCAGCTCCCTTTCTCTTAGTGTAGCGCTTAGTGTTCTTATCTCCTTAGTGGTTATTCCTTTAGTGGTTACTCCCCCCAAAGCTTCCAAAATCGCCCCCCTCACCGTACCTTCCACCAATGAAAATCCTAATCGCCCCCGATAAATTTAAAGGCACCCTTTCCGCAGCCGGCGTAGCTGCGGCCATCGGCCGGGTGGTACGGAAAAAATACCCGGAGGCGGAGATCATCGAACAACCGCTGGCCGATGGTGGGGAAGGCAGCCTGGAGCTCCTGCAACAGTTGTTACCCCTGCAAAAGCACCGGCTGGAGGTCACCGGCCCATTGCGTAAGCCCGTCCAGGCGGAGTACCTGATGGGGGAGGGCAAAGCCTACATCGAGGTCGCGCAGGCCGCAGGCCTGCAACACGTTCCCGGTCCCCGCCGCGATCCCGGGCATACCACCACCATCGGCGTTGGTACCCTGATCGACGACGCCATCGCCCGGGGAGCCAATGACATCTACCTCTTCCTTGGCGGAAGCGCTACCAACGACTGTGGTGCCGGCATGGCCGCCGCCCTTGGCTACCGGTTTTTCGGCAAGAAAGCCGAAGACTTTGTACCCACGGGAAACTCCCTGGAATGGGTGGAACGGATCGATCACTCCGAGGTGATCCCAATGCTTAAGGATGTTCGTTTTACTGCCGTCTGCGATGTGGACAATCCGTTGCTCGGTGCTTCAGGCGCCACTTTTACCTACGCAGCGCAAAAAGGTGCGACGGTAGCTGATTTGCCGGAATTGGAACGAAATATGAGCATTTTTGCGGACCGAATCAATACTTCGTTAGGCAGAGATGTCCGGACCATTTCGGGGGCTGGCGCAGCCGGCGGACTGGGGGCGGGCTGCGTCGCCTTCCTCGGCGCCGGGCTACGCCCCGGCATCGATGTTTTGATGGAGGCAGTCGGCTTCACCAACCTCGTCAAGGGCGCTGACATGGTCATCACCGGCGAAGGAAAAATCGACAACCAAACCATCCACGGCAAGGTGGTCAGCGGGGTAGCCCGGGCCGCCAGGGAAGCTGGAGTGCCGAAGGTCATCGCGTTTTGCGGTCGTCAGGAGGTGACCGCTGCCGACGTCAAGGCCATTGGCCTAAGCAGCGTTCATGCTTTGCTCGACCTTTCTTCCATGACGCTCTCTCAGGCGATGTACCGTACGGAAGAGTCTTTGGAGTGGTTGGTTTCTTTGCGGTTATAGAGAATGGTGTTCCAGTAACCATTAAGGGCATTCAGGCATTAAGAAGAAGTGAAATTTTCTTAATGCCTGAATGCCCTTAATGGGAAAAAAAGCGCAGCAGATTATTTCCACATAGCCTCTTTCAGTCCCACCAGTCGCACCGCATTCTTCCAGTATAACTTCTCAAGAATAGGCTTAGGTAAATCCAGGCCGTACATTTTCCAGAAGGCGTGATAGCGCTTGTAATAAGGGAAGTACTCGTCATCTGTTTCCAGGACGCGGAAGTAAGTGGCATATTCTCCCGGGTTGTAGGAATCTTTGCCGAAGAGTACCCGGTCCTGGTATTTCTCGAAAAAGCGATTGGCGGCGCGGGGCTGCCGGCCCAATTCTGCGATCACGGCACCGATCTCTACGTTGACGTTGGGGTTGTCGTCCAGGAACTTGCCCAGGAAGGTCAGGTCGTTGCCGTACCAGGCCATGTGAGCCGCAATGAAATTGGTGTTGGGGTTTTGCTTGAACAGGTCGTGGGCTTCGGCAGCGATGGTCTCCCAGCTGGCGGGGTTGTCGGGGCCACGCTTACGGCCCGGGCGAAGCTTTAGCTCCAGCCAGCGCTCGTTGTCCGCATCGTGGTCTTGCCAAAATTGTTTGGGATCGGCGTAGTGGATCAGGACGGGCCAGTTGAATTCGCCGGCCAGCTCGAAAATTGGCTTCAGGCGCGGATCATTGATCTTGATCCGGTTGCCAGCTTTATCTGTGTTGGACATTCCCTGAGACTTATAAATCTTGAGTCCTCGGGCACCGATGCTTTTGTCGTAGCGAAGCTGCGTCAGCGTAGCCTCCAGGTAATCGGGATCGTCGATACTACGGATTTCAATGTTCGTGAAACAGACGATTCTATCCTGGTAGCCAGATTTGTTGATGTTGTCCATCATGCCTTTCAGGGCTTCTCCGCCGCGGCCGCTGAGGTTGACAACTACCTGCATATTGAGCTCATCCATTTCCCCGATCAGTTTATCCAGGTCCTGGGTACCCATCCTCCAGTGGTGACTGTGGATGTCTACGAAAGGAATGCTGGCCCGGGTCATCGGGTGTTCAGGAACCACCAGTGTGCTGGGCGGGTCGTAGTCTTCGAAGCTTACCGTCAGGCTGGAATCGATCGGTGTGCGTTGTGCGGATAGGGTAGTGGCCAGGGCCAGGCAGAAAAGGAGGTAGTAAAATCTCATGGTATCAGTTAATTGCGGAGCGCAAGGTCGGTAAAAGAAATGGAATATTACAGTTGTAGTAGGTTTCTTAGCCTGTAGTTCATAGTCAGTAGTTCATCGGAGGCTAATTTTTAGCAAACTGTCCCACTATGAACTATGAATTTAATCAGGCGCGGCCGCAGGTGCAAGAATTGGTTGAGGGCTTGTGGTACGGAGGCAAACGGGGCTGCGGGCTCCCGAAGCTTAGAAAGTCAGCAGCACTTATCGTTGCGTGTTAAAGAATTATCGTACTCCCTTGTCTCTAGCGGACTGAAAGTCTTAAATCATTGTTACTTCAATACTGCGAATTCAGTTGGTTCCCGCTTGCTGTTTATCCTACTTACTTTGCACCTGCGGCCCCGCCCTGAAAGCGAGAAAAAAGCGAACCGCTGCCGGAAAATCCGACAGCAGTTCGCTAAATCAATACCTGACGTTAATTATGGTTTGATGACCACAATTTTTTGGACGCTACTCAGCCCGTTCTCCTGTTGGAGTCGCACTAAATATGGTCCGTCGGGCAGGGTGTTGATGTTGACCTCGTAGGGCCCGTCTGGCCAGTTGTTCACCTTGCGGGAAATAAGTTTCCTGCCAACCAGATCGGTCACTTCAAAGATGACCGGACTTCCATCATTTCTAGCAAGAGAGATGGAGATGGAGGTGGTGGCCGGGTTCGGGTAAACGGTGAACCCGCGACCTTCACCAACTGATCCTGTACCAAATTCTTCAATCTGCCCAATGGTGATCGTTTGCTTCACGCATTCTGCGGTGTAGGTACAAAGCTGCGTACATCCATCGGCGTCAGTGACCAGCACTTCGAAGTTCTGGCGTGTGTAGCCACTCGTGAAGGTGACGGTCTGTTCGTCGGAGCCATCAGTAATGAAACCATCACAATCGACCATTTTCCATTCGTAAGTATAGGGTGCTCGTCCGCCGCTATTAATCACCGTGAGCTGATTATTTGATCTGCCGCAGATGTCGCCTTCCAGTTCAAATTCACAACTGATTTCCTTATCAATGTAAGTGATGAATTGCTCAAATACCTGCATGTTTCCACAAAGGTCTGTAGCTATCCATTTACGGATTAGTAAGAAACCTTCCTCCGTATCGGTTGTACTGGTGCTATAATCCAGTCGGGCACTGCTGCAGGCGTCAAATGCAGTAGGATGCTGCACGGCGGGAATTTCGTCATCACAGAAAATTGTGTATTTAGGCTGCGGCGTATTGAATAAGGCCGGAGCGTCATTGTCGACAAAAGTGATGGTTAGTTCATAGGTACTTGCGTTTCCACAGGCATCAGTAGCTGTCCAGACGTATTCATAAGTTCCGAGGTAACCATCGGGATCACAATCGTCTTCCGTAAGCCTGGTGATGTTCACGCTAAGGTTTACATCTGCAGGGCAGTTGTCGATCAGCTCAAAGGCCCGGTTTCCGAAATCAGGGTAGCCCTGGTCGTTGATACGCGGGAACGGACAGGAAAGCGAAATAACGTCGCCGTTCCGGGTTTCGTCCAGACGATTATGGACCGGCACAAACTCCGGAGCGGTATCATCCTCACTTTGCTGGTATCTGTTGGCAGTACTTACGTTTCCACAGGCATCAGTAGCCGTCCAGGTCCAGGTCGTAAGCAGACCACAACCGTCAAGTTGACTAGTGGTTGAGGTAAAGGTGACCGGTACTTCCACGCCAAGACATTCGTCGATTGCGACGACCATCGTTGGGTCGATTTCTTCCGCGCAGCCATCATCCGGCAGGTTCTTGAACACGGGACCGAAGAAGTCTCTGACGTGAATTATTTGAACTGCTGTAGAAGTGTTGCCACAAATATCAACTGCAGTCCATTCGTAACGGTAGGCACCAACTTCTCCCGGGCAATTAGCGGTTGGATCATCGATCCAGGCTCCAAAGATGGTGTCAACGGAGCTACAAGCTTCGGTGACTTCAGGCAGAGGAATTTCAGCTCTACAGTCGAGATCAATCTCAGCCAGTTCTTCGAATACCGGGCCTTCAAGGTCAATTAGTCGAACAAAGGCCTGGAAAGACAGTGTTCCGCCACAAACGTCTTCCGCTTCGACCAAAAGTGTGGCTCTTGCGTAAACACCTCTTGACCCACATTCTGTAAGTGCCAGGTCTTCTATATCTACTTTAACGTTGGTAATGGCACAAACCTGAGAGTAGTCTATGTTCTCAATTACATAGTTTCTTAAGCCCAGGTCTCTTTCATTACAATTCACCGGAATACTCAATGAACCACCCGAGAAAACCGGATTTCCATCAGCATCCAGTATCGCAATATTGGAGGCTTGTCCGCCTGATAGAATGATTTCCTGGGAAGCTGATGCCGTGTTCCCACAGCGGTCGGTTGCGGTCCATGTTCTGATCACTACTAATCCTCCATCTCCACACTCCATTGGGTCAGACTCGGTCATAGTGACTGAGGGCGCGCCACATTCGTCGACGGCGAAAACCCGTGGTGCCGGAGGTAATACATCTGCACAAGTATTCTCGGGAACATCGATTAGTTCAGGTGCTGTTTGGTCAAGGACTTCGACGGTGACAACCATTTGTGTAGTATTTCCGCAATCGTCGGTTGCAGTCACCGTGATGGTTGCCAGGTAGGAATAACCGAAAGTGGCACAGTCGACGAAGTTACCGTAGTCCCAGTCAATGTCAAATTTAGGATCGGCATCACAGTTGTCTTCGACAATCGTAGTCTCTAAATCGTCCTCAATCTGTCTCAGCTCCTGGCAGGTAGCTTGCGTGGTACCACCATTTGTCAGGTCAACCAGGAAGTGTCCGGTTAGCCAAATTTGAGGTGGTGTTTCATCCTGAACGGTGACAGTTTGGACGAGATCGGAACTGTTTCCACAGCCATCTGTAAAGGTAAATGTCCTGATCAGGGTGTAGCCACCGCCACAATTGCCATCAACCCGTTGGGTGGACAGTGTCGTAGTTACAGAACTACAATTGTCCGTTGCTTCAGGGAATATCGGCGCAGGAACGTTATCACAGCTGGCGGTCAACTGGGTAGGATAGCCGGGAACCGGTGTCGGTGCTTCGGTATCAATGATGGTCATGAAGACGGTGAAGGTACTTGCGTTGCCACAGGCGTCGGTAGCCGTCCATGTACATCTCCAGCGGCTGATAAAGTCACTAACGCCACATTCACCTTCCTCTAAGAGTTCATCTTCAAAGGTGATCGTTACGTTGCTGCAATCATCGATCGCTGTAACGTCATTGGCGCCATCTCCAAACGGAGCCCAGTCTTCGTCCCTGTTTTGACATTCGGCGGTAATCGTCGCGTTATTCTCTACGTCTCCGAACAATGGAATGATCAGAGGCGGTTCAGTATCGGGCAAAACATCAACCGTTACGATTTCAGTAGTGGAGTTGTTGCAATTGTCAGTAGCCATTACCTCCCAGCTGACGGTGTAACCGTTACAAATGTCTTCCACAAATGGAAGCCGATTGATGCTGGAAGTAGCAATACCACAGTTATCAGTAATGCTGATTCCATCCGTTGATGGGAGCGGATCATTGCAGGCAATCGGATCGAAATCGGCGGAGACCATAGGGTCTTCAGTATCCTCCGTCCAGGTATAGGTAACGATACAATCGGCATCGTTCAAGCACGCGTCGGTAGCGGTAACGGTGAAGGTTTGAGTGCGGGTACAGCCGTTGCTTATTACGTTGCCAGGCACGACCGTTACGGTCGGGGTGCCACAGGCATCGGTGGCCGTTCCGGCCGCAGCGATAGCATCCGCGCCAGTCGGCAGGGTAGGATTGCAAAGCAAGTCGATGGGAGCGGTGGGGCAATTGGTGAAAACGGGATCTTCTCTGTCCTCCACCCAGGTGTAGGTGATGGTCACCGTCTGTGCCACGTTGAGACAAGCGTCGGTGTAATTGGCCGTCCAGGTCTGTGTGCGGGCGCAA
>NZ_KB890416.1 GCF_000373105.1 Neolewinella persica DSM 23188
TTCTCAAGTCAGAGCTGGGTTTGGAATCGCCAAGGCTATGGTTTTGGGACAACCGCATGAAGCTGATGAGTATCGTCACCTTGGTCTATGACTTCATGCTCCAGATATTGCGCAACTGGAAAGGCTGGGTTCCTCTTTTTTTAAGAAATTACTGTCATAGAACTGGAAAGCGGTACCGAGATGTCTCGATACCGCTCTACAGACTTAGAATGGCCATCTCGATTTGCCTCACTTTAATGTGGGCTCAAAATTCGGGATGACTCATGTTTTTATTTAAAACTCCCGGACTTTAGTCCACAATGGTGATCTTCAGCATGTTCGTTCGCCGTTGTTTCTCCAAAGGCATGGAGCCGGTATTAACGATCATGTCTCCAGCCGCAACGTGCCCATTCTCCTTAAGGATCCTTGTAACGTCCTCGACCGTTTGGTCGGTGCTGGTGAAGTTGTCGTAGTGGTAGCAACGGACCCCCCAGCAAAGGCTCATAGTGTTGAGCATGTGCTTGAGATCACTAAAGATATAGATCTTGGCATTGGGCCGGAAGCTGGACAATTTGAAAGCCGTGTAGCCGGAACGGGTCATCCCGACGATGCCCCGGGCACCAACATTCTGTGCCGCCCAGGCGGCGGCGGAACAAACTACGTCGCTGACGAAAGTGCCACTTTTTTGGTTGGCCTTCGGCCGCTTCATTCCGATCTCGTAAATCTTCTCCGCTTCGTGGATGATGGCATTCATCGCCTTAACCACGAGTTCCGGATGGCGGCCGACACTGGTTTCGCCAGAAAGCATTACGGCATCGGTACCGTCAAGTACGGCGTTGGCCACGTCCGTTACCTCCGCTCGGGTAGGTCCGGGGTTGTTGATCATGGAGTCCATCATCTGAGTCGCAACGATGACGGGGCGCGCCCGCTGGATACACTTGCGGATGATCTCCTTCTGGATGATCGGCAGGCGCTCCATCGGCACTTCGATGCCGAGGTCACCACGGGCAACCATGATGGCGTTGGAATGCTTGATGATTTTGTCCAGATTTTCAATGGCTTCCGGCTTCTCGATCTTAGAAATGATCTTTGCCGGATGGCCTGCAGCGTCAATGCGCTTCTTGAGATCCTTGAGGTCTTTGGCGTAACGCACAAAGCTCAAAGCAATCCAGTTAACCGGTTGCGTAAGGATGTACTCCAGGTCTTTGAGGTCCTTCTCCGTCAGGCTGGGCAGGCTGATCTTCGTGTTAGGCAGGTTAACGCCTTTGTTCGATTTGAGGACGCCGCCGAATAGCGTTTTCAGTTTTACGGTATCGGTGCCGTTGGTTTCTACCACCTCAAACACCAGGGTGCCGTCATCGACCAACACGCGTTCTCCTACGGTAACGTCTCGTGCAAACTCCGGGTAGCTCATGTACACCCGCTCAGCATTACCGACGCACTTAGTATTCGTAAAGGTTACGATCTGACCTTCGGCTACGGGTAGGCCGTCACCTTCCATTTTACCAACGCGCAGTTTCGGTCCCTGTAAATCGGCAAGGATGCTGACGTGGGTTCCCAACTCGTCATTGAGTTTGACAATGTTTTCTATCGTGCCGCCGTGCACGTCGTGAGTGCCGTGGCTGAAATTGAGGCGAAAAACGTCTACGCCTGCTTTAATCAGTCCTTTGAGGCCTTCGTAAGAGCTGCATGCGGGGCCAACGGTGGCCACAATCTTAGTATTCTGATGGTCGGTAATTTTCATCTTGGGCGGGGGGATAGTGTAGAAAGTACAATAATACGCCAAAGGTACGTTTTTCGTAATTCATCCTTCGTTTTTATTACAGTGGCTGGGGTTTCTGTACCGTTTGGTGACGGGGCTACTCGGTGAAAATTCCGGTGATGATGGTGCCGGGCAGGACCTCGGTAGTGGCGGTCAACTCCCCCGTTGAAAGATTGATGTGGAGTAGAAAATTTTTGGGCGACCCAGTGGAGTTGTTGCCCGATGTAACGATCAATGAATTGGTCGCTGAATGTAGTGCTCTAAGGTTCTTCTTTAGCACAACCGTTTAGGTACAGCAAAACTGGGAATAGAAGTAGGTAAATATTGGGTTTTATGGTAAAGGCGTTTCGCTAACCAGGGTAGGGTAGGGTAGGGTAGGGTACCAGAAAAATCAATAATTCGCCAATAAGCAAAGGTTAAAAAAGTACTTCCTCCCGACGCACCTTCAAGTTCTTATCCGCATGTGTCTTGAACAGATTGTCCCACAAAAAAGCCAATGCACCAACGGCTTTACCGGCAGTGCTTTCGACGGTAAACAGCGGGAAGAGTCGGGAATGGCTGTAAACGATAAAGCTCATGGCCAACAGCTCGCCCTCCGGGCTTTCCACGGCGTGGGTACCGCCCCAACTACGGTGCAGTACCTGATACATGAGGCGTTGCATGGCGTGGTAGGTCCATTCGTTACCGGCAGATTTTCCGTTGACCTTTAACCAAAAGTCAGCTAATCGCTCTGGCTTGAAACTGGATCCGGGGCGCAGGCTGGCCATCTCCGAACGAATGAGGCCTTCGTGGTATTCGGGGGAAAAGTCGCCAATGATTTCTTCATACGGCTGGTTGAGAAAAAGGGCGGAGCCGTCAGCGGTACCGACGGTGAAACGGCCGTTGTTTCCGGGGACGGATGCGGGCTCTACGATGAGCTCACCGCCACGGAAGACTTCAGGTACGGCGTCCCAAAACGCCTGAATGCGTTTGGGGCTGAGTGGTTTTACGGAGTAAATGGCCAGCTCCGGGACCAGGCGGGGCTGTTCGAGCTTACGACGGCCCAACCAGCTGTTGATGTGGGGTAGGGGCATCACACTGACCCAGCGTTCCTCCTCCACTTCTACCAACAGGTCCCACTCCTTGGCCGTGGCGTTGAGAAACCAGTCGTAGCCGTAGAGGCTGCCGTTGGTGGCAAAGTGTACACAACTGTTGTAGAGTTGCTTGTCGAGATCGTCTTGAGCAATAAAGCGAATGTCCATAATAAAAAGGTTGGAATGAGATAATGCGAATGGGGCAGCTTCGTTCAATGAATGGTTGTTTTTTAGGGCGGGGCCGCAGGTGCAATGCCCCCGTCCGGGCCTTCCGGCCCGGTCCCTAAGGAGGAAGGGATTAAGGAGCAAAGGACGGCTTGGACAAAACGACCTAAGGAACGCGAAATAAATAATTCACCTCTTGGTCGAGGAATCGTGCGGAGTATTGAGGTTAGTACTATTTTACCGGTCATGAAGAAAGTACTAGGTTTTATTGCAATGTTGGCCGTGGGCGGGCTGTTGGGTTATGTGGGAGCGACCCTGGTTCTGGGAGACCGGGAACCTGATGGTGTCCCGGTGTTGCCCGAGGACTACGGCACCTATCTGCTACTGTTGTTACCCGTTATATATCTGGTAGTGGTTGGCATACATGAATTGGGACATGTACTGGCGGGCCGATGGCAGAATTTTAAATTTTATAACCTGACGATCGGCCCCTTTGCCTGGAAGCTGGACGACGATGACCGGGTCAGGTTCGTGTGGAACAAAAACCTCAACGTTGCTGGCGGAGTAGCGGTGATGCTGCCCAACGGCAGTAATGCCTTGCGCAAGCGATTCATGTGGTTTGCCGCCGGAGGCCCGTTGGCGTCGCTGGTGCTGGCGATGACCTGTTATCCATTGGCTCAGGTCTTTGGAGAAACCTCCTTCCTGCGGTTCGTCGCTTACACCACCGCTGCACTTTCTATAGTGATCTTCATCGCCACAATACTACCTTTTCGCACCGGAGGTTTTGCGAGCGATGGGTTGCGCATCCTGACTTTTGCCAGGAACGGTGCCACCGCTTTGGCTGACCTTACCGGGCTACGGGCCCTTGCTCACTTAAGGGCCGGCAAAGCTTACGACGAGTTACCAGTGGAGGAAATGGCCGCAGTATCGGCCAATGAGGAAGTACCCGGACAGCAACGGGTAACGATGGATTATTACCGTTACCTGCATGCCATCGGGGTAGGGGATATCGCAAAAGCCAATAGCCTTTTTACTTCAGTTATGGACCGCCTGGACGTTTACCCTTCGGGTACGCACGGGAATTTTTTCCTGGAGGAAGCGCTCTTTTCCGCTAAATACCTAAACGACCTGCCAGCTGCTGAGGCTGCTATGGAAAAAGTGACCAGTAGTCCAATGACTGAGCCTTTGAGCATACACCTCGCTAATGCTGCGATTGCGGAACTGAAGGGGGATGCGGAGGCTCTCGCTACGGAGCTTCCCGGTATAGAAAAGGGTTTAGCCAGGAGCATGGACCAGAGCCGGGTATCCACCATCCGAACATGGTTGTCGGGATGGAAAGACCTGGTGGCGAAAGGCTAGTCATTTGGATCCACCAGTGCGTCAAGATTGAAGTTGTAACTGTGCCGAACTTTGATCTTGATGCACTAGCTGCGTTAAGCTATCGTTAACTTCGGTCCACAAATACTGGTTCGATTGACTTTTTCCGGTTTCGTGCGTTTTATCTACCAACTAACGAATACTATGCGTACCATCCAACAATTCTCCACCAACATCAACTGCGGCAGCTGCGTCCGCTCCGTTACCTCCTTTCTGGACGAGGTAGAGGGCGTAACCATCTGGCGTGTCGATGTGGATGACCCACGGAAAATCCTTTCAGTGGAGGGTTCCGCTGATCCCAAAGCAATCATTACTACCGTACAGGAGGCTGGCTTTGACATTGAGCCTTTGGTGGAAGCGTAGGTTAGTCTATTGGTCTATTGGGGGGCGACAGAGGCTGGCATTTTAGATTGCCGCCGTCCCGCTATTGCTCCTTAAAACCTTTTCATTGCACCTGCGTCCGCGCCCAAGTCCGCTTCAGCTGTTACAGCACCCTGCTGCCACTGCCGCAGGAATCAGCTTGTTTTGTAAACGAGATGATCTGTATACGCTTGCCCCCGGTACGGCGCTGCAGGGAAATAAAGTGCGCAAACTGGAAGGTTTCCTTCAGGCTGCCCTAACGGGAGATCAAAAACCTGTACTCGTAAGCTTCGGTGGAGCTTACAGCAATCATCTTTCAGCGTTGTCTACTGCCGGTCGGTTGTATGAACTGCGGGTGGTGCTTTACGTACGGGGCGAAGAAGCCGATAACCCTTTACTTGATCGAGCACGAGCCGACGGGGCCTACCTGCGGCACTTATCGAGGGCGGAGTACCGCCGTAAAGGCGAGGAGGCGTGGTTAAAAGATAGACAGCTGGAACTGGCGTTGGAGTATCGTCTACCGATCAATTCCATCTGGTTCATTGCCGAAGGAGGAACCTGCCCCGATAGTGCCCGCAACGTCGGAAAGCTTTACAACGAGGTGGTGGACGAATTGGGCGCGTTGCCCGACTACCTCTGCCTAAGCGCCGGCACCGGTGGCAGTGCAGCGGGGATCATCGGCGCGGCGGAAGCCGCGACGCGAGTGGAAGTGTTTCCTGCCCTGAAAGGTAACTGGATGGCCGATGAGATCCGGCGACTCTTACCCCAGAATTCTTCAGATAACTGGACAACGATTACGGATTACCACTTTGGTGGTTACGGTAAATTTCCGAAGGATTGGATTGTTCCCTCGGAGGGCCTGGCTAAGCGTGCGAAGATCGGTGAACCCGACTTGCCTCCATTAGAACCGATCTACACGGCTAAGCTATTCTATGGCGTTTTGGACCGGATCCGGAAAGGGGATTACCCGCCAGGGAGTTCGGTGGTGGTGGTGCATAGTGGGGGGATTTATTGAAGTAGAGAATGCAGGTCTTTTTATCATTCTCTAATTCATTTATTCTCTACCGGGCAAAAACCTGCGTCCAATACAGATCCTCCTCAGCCATACCCATCACGGTATAATCGGCTCCCATGATGTTGCGGCAATGGCCGGGGCTGGAGAGCCAGCCGGCGAACACCGCATCGACATCCGGGTAATTCCAGGCAACGTTTTCTGCCACGGTGCGCCAGGTGTAGCCGGCCCGCGTGACGCGGGTGCCTACTTTGGAGCCGTCGCTGCCGAGGTGTTGCATTTTTCTCATGTTCGCCTGGTCCGCCGAGTGGCTGCGGGCGGCAGCGGTAAGCTTTGCATTAAGGGAGACTGGGGAGACGGGTGGCATGTTGCGACTGCCACACTTGCATCCCGCCCGGCGAGTCCGGTTAACCAACTCGAGGGTTCGTAAAGAGAGCTCGTCGAAGCCAGTGGATGTCGTCACCTCGTCTTCTTCCGCCTGGTCTGGGATAGAGACACCGGTAGTAAGGTCCGTTTCACAGCCGGTACAGGAGAAGAACAAAGAGAGCAGAATAATTGGAACGAGTTGACGCAAGGCGGGGGGGATTTGGGGGGGAGAAGCAGGATTAGGTTACCGTACCGTTCAGACGAACGGAATTGCAAACGAGCGGTGGTGAAACGCTGCTTTTCTAAGAATCATTGTACCTGCGGCCGCGCCGTAACATTTTTCTAAGGCGAAACATCGGTTGGAAAACGTTTTACTCCGCACGTGTCAACCTATCTTTGCCGGGCAAAACTCCCAGCTAAGTGATTCAAATCTTCGTAACCGGCGGCACCTTTGACAAGGAATACAACTTCGTAACCGGCAAACTATTTTTTCAGGATTCAAACTTGCCTGAAATGCTGGACCGGGGGCGCTGCACCCTCGATCTGAACGTTCGTACCCTGATGATGGTCGATAGCCTGGAAATTACCGACCTCGACCGGGAGAACATTGCTAATAATTGTCGTGGCGTGGAGACCAATCAGATCCTGATTACTCACGGTACGGATACAATGGTAGAAACTGCTGAATACCTGGCTCAAAAGGCCATCGCGGGTAAGACCATCGTGCTGACCGGAGCAATGATTCCTTACGCCTTCGGCTCTTCTTCAGACGGATTTTTTAACTTGGGCAGTGCATTGGCATTCGTGCAAGCACTTCCTCCGGGTGTTTATGTTGCCATGAATGGACGGTATTTCAACTGGGACGCTGTGCAAAAAAATCGAAGTACTGGTTACTTTGAGGCCGTCTGACCGTAAAGGTTCGGCAAAAAAATGTTTTCTAACCAAACGATAAGATCATGATGCCCGCCTGGTTTGCCCGCTTTATGCTTCGCCTGCTTGGCGTTCGCGTTATAGATCACAATAAGGGGAACTGGCCCAGGAAGTATGTGATGCCAGTGGTTACCCATACTTCTAACCGGGACTTTTGGTACGGAGTGTATTCCCGTGCCATTCTGGGCGAGTACATTAGGTTTGTCGGGAAGGCTTCCTTGTTTAAGGGGCCACTCGGGGTGTTCCTCAAATGGATGGGCGGGGTGCCGGTGGTGCGCGAAAAGCGATCGAATTTTGTTGATTCCGTTGCCGATATTTTTAAAGAGCGTGATGAATTTCGGCTTAGCCTGGCAGTGGAAGGCACCAGGGCTAAGGTCGACCATTTCAAGACGGGCTTTTATTTTATTGCCAAAAAGGCGGGAGTCCCTTTAGTGATGTGCAAATTTGATTTTGGTAACGAGGGCGTTATTGAAT
Organism: Neolewinella persica DSM 23188; assembly: GCF_000373105.1. Taxonomy (GTDB): domain Bacteria; phylum Bacteroidota; class Bacteroidia; order Chitinophagales; family Saprospiraceae; genus Neolewinella; species Neolewinella persica. The sequence goes on from NZ_KB890416.1 coordinate 7,499, forward strand.
TTTCAGAACCCTATCACCTAACCGACGACATCCGGGCGGATTTCGACTTCATTTACCGGTACTTTGAGGGAGCAATTGGGCTGGTGCCGGAGAATAGCTTTGTTTATGATCCTAAGGTGCTTGATCTTCTGCCGAAGGAGTAGACGAAAACTTGCTTCGCTCGGCTGCTTCGCAGCATTAATTTCACAGAGGTTGGCACGGAGGAATGCACGGAGTACGCACAGAGGGAAATGTAGGGGCGCTCAATCGAGCAAAGCGAGCTGGCACTTGCGGTAGCACTACCCACTACCGAGGCCGAAGGCCATCTACCGAGGTCGTGCAGCGACTGTCTATCCCTCCAGGAAACGAGCTTCATTCACCAGCATATAATTCCCCGTGCTGTTATAAAGCGTGCCTTCAGGGAAAGCTTTTTTGAAAGGCCCTTCGTAATACTCCAAAGCCATCCGGGCGTGTTCTTTGGTATCAGCCAAACGGTTGAAGGCGATAGCTCCACCCGGGGCGAGGCTTGATTTCAGGAGATCCAGAAAATCATCACCATTAAGGTGTTCGGGGACGGTGGCGTCCTGAAAGACGTCGACGCAAATGAGGTCATACTTGCGGGCATCTAGTTGCAGGAAAGCGTAGGCATCGGCCTGGCGTACTTCAACCGGAGACCGCAGCGCAGGCAAGCTGTACTCCGAAGCTAGTTCGATGATGACGGGGTCAATTTCTACGGCGACGTATTCGTAGTCGAGGGCAAGGTAGTCTTCCAGTAATTCGGGGATGCTGCCGAGGCCGAGGCCCAGGACCAGCACGCTGGCTTTCTCGGGCAGAAGTTCGAATTCGAATCGTTCGAACAGTTTGCGAAAATTCAGGTAGTAATCCCCGAAGCTGTAGATGGCTTCTTCGGCCACGAGCTGCAGCCTTCCGTGTACCAGGCTGACCTGTAGGAATGTGTTGTAATCGGACGAAGCAGTCTCCAACACCTGTTCGGTGATGTAGCTGAGCCAGACTTTATATTTTGGGTAAGGAGACTTCACTGGGCGCGAAGATAGCAGGATTGAAGGTTTTGATGGTTATAATTCACGGGCTTGGAAAGGTAGAAACCGGAGCTCTCCATTTAACCGCAATGCGCTAAGTGAGGGAAAGCAATGGTGGGCGCGGCCGCAGGTGCAAAGTGGAGGAGCGGCGCAAGCATAATAAGCCCGGTCGATAATCGATGAAAGGCGGTAACTTCCGCAGACCATATAATGAAATAACCTTCCTTCTAATGCGCTTCTGGCTCCTCTTTCCATTTTGTTGTCTATTCGCTTGTTCCCCAAAAGTCCCGGAAGAAATAAACGGTTACGTGATGGTGGAAGCTGAATCCTATCTAAAACAGACCCAGGATGACATACGCCGCTGGGAGATCATCGATTCCGATAGCCCTAAGAAAAACCTGGTGGACCCCGACGAAAGTCACCACGAAACGGCCTCCGGCAGGGCGTACCTGGAGGCCTTGCCGGATACCCGGGTAACGCATGACGACGTGCTTACTCCGGGAGTCAACTTCAGCAACGAGCCCGGAAAAATGGCGATAGTCGACTATAAAATAAAGTTCAATACGCCGGGACGTTATTACGTTTGGGTACGCGCTTTTAGTTCCGGAGCCGAAGACAACGGAATTCATGTCGGCCTGAACGGCGAATGGCCGGAAAGTGGGCAACGTATGCAATGGTGTGAAGGAAAAAAGCAATGGACATGGGACAGTAAGCAACGGACCAAGGAGGTACACTGCGGAGAGGAAAAGCTGTTGTACCTGGACATCCCCGAAGCGGGAGTTCATAAAATATCTTTCTCCTTACGGGAAGACGGCTTCGAGTTTGATGCTTTCGTGCTGAGCCAGGCGTACGTTTCTCCAGATAACCGTCCTTAGGGACACCGTACAAATAACTTACGCCTTTTGACCGCCTTATTTTGCCCTCACCGTCCTTAAAAATCATTTCCGTAACTGAGGCTATGCAAAGAATTTTGAAGAACAGTGAGAGCAAAAATGTCAGGTTAAAAATCAGAAAGTTATTTATACGGCGTCCCTTAATGAACAAACGACCTGTATACTTTGAGCAGGATCGGAGGCGTTGAACATATTTCTCTATATTCAGTTGCTTTCAAAGGAGGTAAGTTAATTTATGACCTATCTTCCGGCTCCTCCCTTTCAGGAGAACGCCACCTATTTTTACAAAAACCATAAAAGAAATACTAATGGGAATTAATGAAGTTATAAGCCGTCTTGAAACTGGAAACAAACGATTCGTTGCCGATAAACTGGATGGCAAACTGCAAGATTCAAGCCGGAGAGGTGCCCTGACTGGGGGACAAGAGCCCTACGCTATCGTACTGAGTTGTGCGGACAGCCGGGTAGTACCCGAACTGGCTTTCGATACGGGGCTGGGCGAATTATTCGTCGTCAGAGTAGCCGGAAACATCGCCAATACTTCTTCTATCGCCAGCATCGAGTATGCTGTGGCGCACATCGGTTCCAAAGTGATCGTTGTTTTGGGCCACCAAAGTTGCGGTGCGGTTACTGCTGCCGTTGCCGGTGGAGACAATGGCCATAACCTGAACCACCTCCTGGCACATGTGACACCCGCAATTGCCGCGTCTAAAGAAGGTGCTAACATAAACGACGTTGTAAAAGTGAATGCTGAGCTGACCGCCAAGGAACTGGCCAGCCGTTCCTCGATCATCTCCGGTGCGGTTGCGAAAGGAGATCTGAAGATCGTCCCTGCATACTATAACCTGGACTCTGGTAAGATCGACTTCCTCTAAATGACTACCACCAGAGACAATAGCGCTAAACGCTGAGACCGAACATGGGCCATCAGGTCCATTATTTGTGATCAGCCGGGGACACAGCCAAAGGGTAGTGCTACTTTTTCCCATGAAAAGTAGGCCCCCGGCAGGGAGGTTAAACGGTCAACGAATACCAAATTTGCAATTGTCGAGGAATGAATACTTCATTTTAGTGACAGAAGTAATCAGGGAAGGGTTAAAATTTGGGATGACTCATATTTGAATTTTTGGAAGGTTACGGTCAGAGATTAGCAACGATCTCCTCCGCCCAGGCCTTTTCCGCCTTTAACTGGTTGCGTAGCGCGTGTTTAATGATCCACTTCCGTTCTTTGCCGGGAGCGGGCAACCAGCTTTCGATCAATTCCCGGCCGAGGGCTTCGTTGTCTTTCAAAATGTCGTTAAGGCAATTAGCCACAGATTTTTGGACGAACTTTTTAGGATCGTCTTTCAGGGTAGACAGGATAGGGAACAAGGGAGTGGGGTCATCAATGAATTGCTGGAGCTTTGGTGCCCAAGGCAGCTTGGGCCGACCACCCTCGCTGGCTAGCCTGCGAAGATGGAAGCTATCTGCCTTGGCCCAGACAGCCATCTGCTTCAACATCGCTTTCGGGTACTTCTCCAGGTAAGGCCGAATGGTATATTCCGCCGTACTGCGCTGGGTGATTGCTACCATGGCGGCGACGGAATCGGCGAAATGATCCAAGCCGTACTTTTCCACAAACTTGGCCACGGGCATCAACCAGTAGTACTCCTTGAACATCCCCGTTTCGTTAGGATTAGGCGGGCCGAGAATTTGCATCAAGATGGCTAGCTGCTTGGGGTAATCATCCGGAAGGTTATCCTCCAGGCTGTCGGCGATGAGTTCTACGCGGTCTTTAAGCTCCAGCGCATCGGCATTATCCTGTACGGTTTGAACGAAGGCAGCAGTATCGAATTTCGGATAGATCGGCTTGATCTTTTCGGCGATTAGCGTGGCTAAGTCTGCGTCGAACCAGAGTTTTAGTTGCTTGTAGGCCATGGGAGTGAAGTTAGGATGGTTGGACAAATCCCACAAGCCAAAAAACGATTAGCGGTTCAAAATCGTTATCTTTAAACCATGGGCAACGACGTTCCTCCATACACGGCTTATGAAATGCTTACTTCTTTGGGCCCTTTGGCCTAGGAAGGGCCCGTTCGCCTTGAGGCATTCACAAAGTTTTGCGAGAAGTTTCCGGATTTAATTGCCGAGCGGGAAACTTCGGGTAAGGTTATTGTTATGTCGCCCGTAAAATCTGGTTCCGGAGAAAACGAAAGCTATCTTAACGGATATGTGTTCGCTTGGAACCTTGCTAATAAGAAACCAGGCAAAGTATACAGCCCCTCAACCGGCTTCCTACTGGAAGGAGAAGAAGTAGATGCGGCGATGCCGTATGGATTTCCAACGAGCGGCTGGCCCCTTTCGTCGCAGACCCTGATCATAAAGATAAATGGGTAGCGGCAGTTCCGGAGTTCGTCGTAGAACTCAGGTCAACATCTGATATTCTCAAAAAACTCAAGCGAAAGATGAGTAAGACCTGGATGGCCAATGGTGTCCTGCTCGGTTGGCTCGTTGATCCGAAGAAAGAAGTTGTCTACATCTACCGTCAGGGGCAGGAGGAACCGGAAGAGGTTCGCGGCTTTGCGACATCTGTACTTAGCGGAGAGGAAGTGCTTCCGGGGTTTGAGTTTCCGCTGGTGGAGCTTAATCTGTAATGCGAAAATGATTTACAACTTTTTTTTAAAGGCTCGAATTTTCCGTAGTAAGCTTTTCCTTATTTCAGGAGCACCATTTCTCTCTTGATGAGACTTTTCCAGGTAGAATATGTAGTCAATACCTGGAATTGTTGTTTGCTCAACTAAGTAATATCTGAGAGGGTAAAAGAGATCGTGATCCAGCGGGATTTGTTCCTTCGAAATGATGGAGTTGCCCATAACGTAAACCACAGACTTGCCATTAGTATCGTAAACTTTTCCATTAAAGGTTTCGATGATGAACCTTCGTTTATAGTTTAAACTGTCGTAGGACGGTTCATGATTGTAATACACGGAATTGAAGCGATCATTCAATAAGTCAATATCCCTTGCATTGGCAAAAGATATTGTCCTGCTACAGTTGTGTACAGCGTAATTCTCAAGATAGAACAAGTAAGTGTTTGCTTTTTCAAACGTTCGTCTTGTACAGGAATTTAAGCCTTGAGTTATTCTAATAGTGTCGCTTGTTCTCAAGGAAATTCTGCTGCTCCATTCTTGTTTGATTAACAAGTCGTAGATGTTCCCCTTTCGTTCAATGACTTTTGCGACGATGATAATTTCGGCAAGTTCTACTTCTTTCTCAAACGAGCGGTCCACGCATTTGCAGGCAAATCCGGTGCTATTGGCACAAACTAATAGAACGAAAGTTAGGATGTACTTCATGTCTACCGCAACTCCAACCGCACCACCGACTCACAATGACTGGTCTGCGGAAACATGTCCACCGCCCGCGCCCTAACGACCTTATATTTCTCGTCTAGCAAGGCCAGGTCCCGCGCCTGCGTCGCGGGGTTACAGGATACGTAGACGATGACGGGAGGGGCAAGTTGTAGCAGCATCGGAATAACCTTGGGGTGCATGCCCGCCCGCGGCGGGTCGGTGATGAGCACGTCGGGGCGACCGTGTTTCTCCGCAAACTCGGGCGTCAGGATGTCCTCCGTCCGTCCGGCGTACCAGGTGCAATTGTCCAGGCCGTTCATCTCTGCATTGACCTTAGCGTCGTCGATGGCGGCGGCAATCTCCTCGATCCCCACCACGGCACCTGCGTCCTTCGCCACATACTGCCCGATGGAACCGATGCCCGTGTAGAGGTCGTAAACGTTCTCGGTGCCCGTCAGACCGGCATACTCGGCCGTGATGTCGTACAGGCGCTTGCCCTGGCGGGTATTCGTCTGAAAAAACGACTTCGGTCCGATATGGAAACTTACGTGGCCCAGCGTTTCTTTGATGGTGGAGGTACCCGCGAACAGGTGCATCTCCAGGTCCATCATGTATTCGTTGATCTTGCCGTTGATGCAGTAGTACAGGCTGGTGAGGTGTTCCCCATAGTCGGCCATGATGGCGTCCAGGAAAGGCTTGATCTGGTCCTGGTCGTTTTCGAAAAAGGCCAGTACCAGCATGCATTCCCCCGTAGTGGTGGTCCGGATCATGAACTGGCGGAAAAGTCCGACCCGCTCCCGCATATCAAAGAATGGAATCTCCATCCGGATGGCCAACTCCCGGATGCCGTTGCGCAGTTCGTTGCTCGGGCCGTGCTGGAGGTGACATTTTTTGATGTCGATCAACTTATCGTAAGCACCGGCTTTGTGGAAACCTATGACGTCCATCTCGTTAGTCACCGTATCATCACCGACTTCGTCGGCCGTCAGCCAGCGGCGGTTGGCGACGCCATATTCAAGCTTGTTGCGGTAGAAACTCGTCTCCTCGCTGCCCAAAATTGGTTCCCATTCACCGACTTCAACTTTGCCGATACGTGTCAGCGCATCCCGAACAATGCGCTCTTTTTCGCGCAACTGGCCCTCGTAGCTGAAGTCCTGCCATTTGCAGCCGCCACAAACACCGAAGTGCTCGCAAAAGGGCTCGACCCGGTCCTCACTTTTCTTATGAAATTCCAGCGGTGCGGCAAAAAGCACCTTTTTTTTCTTGCGGAAGGGGCGTACGTCCACCACGTCTCCGGGGACTACTTTTTCCACGAAGACGACCATGCCTTCTTCGGTTTTACCCACGCAAAAGCCTTTATCGGCCAGGCCGGTGATGGTCACATTGTCAATGCGTTCGGGGAAGCGGTTGCGGCGGTTACGGGCCATGGTCTAGTCAATTAATCAGCGAGTCAAATAGTCAAGTAGTCAGGCAGGCTCCGGTCCGTTGGCAGCGACTGTTTGACTACCGGACTATTTGACTGCGTAACTAAATAGTCCGCAAAGGTACGTTGGAATTTCACGGTTTTTTTGGCGGGGCCGCGGGTGCAAAAAGAAGGTTTTTAGGCACAAGGCCTTAGCGCCTCATCTCCGGACGGTGAGCAATACTACGGTTGACATTAGGTGTTGGTGGGTTTCGGTATTTGATGGCGATGCCTCCTTCGAATTCCCCGGCAAGGTGCCCTTGAGCAATAATTCGTTCCCCTCAATCTGTAGTGTAAGGAAGTCATCCGGTTGGCTGAAGAGTTCGCTGCGGAGCCGGGCGGTACGCCCCGTTTTCAGATCAATCAGGAAGATGGCCTCGCCACCGCTCACCGGTTTTCGGTGCTGCAGCATAGGCAGTTGATCTCTCCAGACCTCCACTTGGCTGATGGAGGCCCATCGAAGTTTGTCCGGAGCGCCGGTAAGCGCTGCGCCGGTCACAGAAATCCATCGGTGCTGCCCGGCTTCGTTTTTTTGGACGAGTCAGTGGTGCGTCTTAAATATCCTGCCTTCCAGGCCAGGTAGCTCCGTCAATACATATGGCTGACCGGAAGGTTGTTGTTGCTGGCCTCGGAGATTATGGCCATATTAGACCAATAAGCCTCCTTCAGTGCTGCCCTCGCATCTGGGAATCATAACGAAGCCACCGTTTGTTTTATGGTAACCTTCATACTGACCCCGTAGGGGTTGACCCTGAGTAACCCCGGATGGAGGTCGCGGAGTGACCGGCATCCGGGGTGAGTAGCCAAGGCCGCTCAGCGGCCAAGCACTCAGGGTAATAACAGGAAGCAACAGTCATACTCCAGCGATGACTGCCTGTATCCATTGTGTAGTGTGGCTGGTACCGCCGCTGTACTCTAGTGGCGATCACCAGGTGGCACACAACCCCTACAGCCCCAACTCCAAACCAACCCCCTCCGGCACCTCTGCCCTGAAGTGTGAGATGAAGATCAGCGTCCGTTCCGGCGTAAGTACCGCATCCAGTAATCGGCGACAGCGCTCAATGGTCTTAGCGTCAAGTCCCTGAAAAGGTTCGTCGAGCAAAAGTACCGGAGGTGCTTTGATCAAGGCCCGCAGCAGGAGGAGCAGTCGTTGCTCTCCGGTAGAAAACTGCCGGAAAGGTTTTGACGTATGGAGGGCTAATCCGGAAAATCGTAGCAGCGCGTGCAATAGGTCTTCTTGGGCGGAGGTGATCGTTTTCGGCGGTCGAAAGGTATCGTTAAGCCCGCTGAGGAGGACTTCCCGGGCGGTCAGGCTGCCATCGAAGAAGGCATGCAGTTCCGGCGAGGTGAAACCTATCCGTCTTTTGATGTCCCAGATGCTTTCTCCCCGGCCCCTGCGGCGGCCGAAGAGGTGGATACGGTTGGCATATGCCTGAGGATGATCGGCATAGATCAGGCTTAGCAACGTTGATTTTCCACTGCCGTTGTTGCCGGAGACGACCCACTGCTCTCCTGGTTTCACCAGCCAGTTGAGCTGGTCAAGCACGACTTTCTTACCGTAGGCAACGGATACATTCACCAGTTTTAGTACCTGATCGTAATCCGGGGCTTTAGCGGTCTCCTGAAAGTATCGGACGATGTCGGTTATTGGTTCGTCGGTTGCTCGTTTCGGGACGGTGTCTATTGGGTAGTCGGAGAAATTACCTTGAAAGGCGATTGTCCCCTCTTTCAGGTGTAAACGATGGGTTATGCAAGTGGGCGGGGCATCAGTCATTCCAACCAGGATGAGGCTTACGCCATTATTCGACACCAGGTCATCAAGTAAAGTATTCAACCGTGACCGACTTCTGGCATCCAGACCGAGGTACGGGTTATCGATGATCAGTATTTCCGGCTGACCGGCAAGGGCTTTGGCCAACAGGAGCTTTCGGGTTTGGCCACTGGAAAGCTTGATGCGTTCCAGGTCAAGTAAATCCGTTGCGTTTAAGTGGCTAAGGGCGGCTACGGCGGAGGCTTCATCGTGCCCGTTGGCGAGGAGGTAGTCGCGAACGGTCAGGTGCCCGTCGGCATCAAAGGCATTGAAGCGCTGCTGGTAATAGTGGACGGCGTTGGCATTGTGGAATAACCGGCCGCTGTCAGTGAAGGATACCGTGCGGATCGCTTGGAAACGCTCCCCGGTAAGCCCCGGCCAGCTGCGTTGTCCGCTAGTTACCCGGTGCCGACCTGACACAGCTTCAGCAAGGGAACTCTTCCCCACGCCGTTGTTTCCCGTCACCAGCCAGTGTTCGCCGGGGCGGACGGTCCAGTTGATGCCATGGAGTACCGGGGCGCTGCCCCGGGCCAGGGCCAGGTCTTTAAACCGGAGCAGGGGAGTTGTATCTGGAGGAGATGTATTGATGGGGCAAAACTAAGTAGTTGCAAGGAATTTACGCCTAAATACTCTACTGCACCTGCCCCGATAGCTATCGGAATACCTTTCTATCCAACCTGTGGCCGCAGTAGTCTATATGACCAGATGCCGCCTGCGAAACCGCTCAATAAGTGGTAGTCGCCTCAGAAAATAGAGATCAGGAATGATGTCAGCGAACTTGTCTGACCCACGGATATGTTACAATTATCAAGAATAGAAAGCATGAAAAACACTTACTGGGCAGGAATCATCGCTGCTGCCATCATCCTAAGCGGGAATTACCTACTCGGCATTATTAACAATGCAGATGCCCTCGAAATGATCAACGGTAGTCAGCCTACTATCCGTTTCATGTGTTCCGCCGTTATGACGGCAACAGCTACCATTCTTGCGCTGCTGTTAACCATTTTATCTTTTACCGTTAATCGGGAGGAAAAGCTGAGGAAGGATCACTTCAAACGACTTCGGACAATTGCGAAAATGTGTACAGGAACTTTCGTTGCGTCAATGATTGGATTGTTGCTGTTGAGCATCCCCTATACCAAAGCAGAAGGAACTAATGAGATTGCAGAATATTTTAGCATCATCTATTATGTGATGCAGATGTATGCTGCTTTAATGAGTGCAGCTTTGATTACCATTGTTTTCATGTTGTACGAAACGGCAAAAACCGCCATCGTTTTGGTGGACCCGTCATTGGATTCTACTCCAATACTTCGCCAGGTGGAAGAAGAATAAAACCTGTTACACTGATGAACCCGAACTTGAGGCAGCGCCCTCCCGTAATAACAACAGCATTAGTAAATTAATAAAAAGCTGAATTATGGATATTTCTAAACTAAGAGTGGCCGCTTTGGCGACCAACGGATTTGAAGAAGTCGAATACACCAAACCACGAAAAGCCCTGGAGGAGGCCGGAGCAACTGTTCATCTCGTCAGCCCTGAAAAAGGTGGCGTCCAGGCATGGGCAACTGACGATTGGGGTGGCATCTATGACGTTGATAAGTTACTTTCCGAAACCAATGCGGCGGACTACGACGCTTTGCTGCTGCCGGGAGGTGTCCTTAATCCAGATATCCTTCGTGTCAATGATGAGGCACTTTCCTTCGTGAAGCATTTCGCCCAAAATGATAAACCTATTGCCTTCATTTGTCACGCCGGGCAAATCCTTATTTCTGCTGGTCTCATTAAAGGCCGCAAAGTAACGGGCTATAAATCCATTCGTACCGATTTGCGCGGTGCTGGTGGCATTGTCAGTAATGATGAGCAGGTGGTAGTGGATAATAACTTCATCAGTAGCCGTAATCCTGACGACATCCCTGCCTTCAATGAGAAAATGCTGGAGGTCTTTGCCAAAATGGCCGCATAAGACTGTCCATCACAGTCGGCCTGCTAGTGCCCCGTATTCGAAGAACGAATACGGGGCACTAATTTTATGTACAACTTAGGTGTAACAAACCAATAGTAACTGGAATAAAGAAAAAAAACTATGAGAAACTTCTTTTCTGTCTTCCTGCTAATTGCTACCTCCATACTCTTCACCTCCTGCGGTGCCGACGGCAACTTAAACGCTGAGCTGATCAAAGGCTACGTCGATCAATTCCAGGAGGAGATAATGCCGACCAAGGAAGAATTTCGCCAGATGGCCGAGCAGCAAATCGCTCGTATGCCAGCCGGCGAACAAGCCGAAGCCCGCGAAGCCCTGGCTGAAACCCTGGCCAACTGGCCAACTAGCGAACAATTAGACAGTCTGGTTGATGGTGCCGTATCAGAAATGCCTACCCGGGCTGAATTCGACAAAGCAATGGACGAACTGGCCAGAGAAATGCCCGGAGGAGGTTCTCTGCAAAAAGCCATCGAAGAAGCTATGGATGAAATCCCTCAGGGGGAAGAACTGAATAAGGCCGTAGAGAAGAGCCTGGAGGAAATGGAAAAATCCGCTAAAGAAACTCGGAAGGCGATTAAGGAGAACCGTTAGGTCCTCTAATTCTGGATCAGAAATAGAAACGGCCCACCAGGATTAACTCCGGGTGGGCCGTATTCATTACCGTTGGGATCAAGGGTAGACTATGAACTGCCGACTATTGAACTAATTTAAAGTCCCAGTAACAACAGCGTAGGGTCTTCCAGTAACTGCTTCACCTTCACGAGGAAGGTTACGGAGCTGGAGCCATCGATCACGCGGTGATCGTAGCTGAGGGCGAGGTACATCATCGGGCGAATAACCACCTGACCATCGACGGCAACCGGCCGCTCAATGATGTTGTGCATGCCCAGAATGGCGCTTTGCGGCTGGTTGAGGATCGGAGTACTGAGCATACTACCGAACACCCCACCGTTGGTGATGGTGAACGTTCCGCCGGTCATCTCTTCGATGCTCAATTTGTTGTCGCGGGCCTTGGCGGCCAGGGTTTTGAGCTTGCTTTCGATATCGGCAAAGTGGAGGCTCTCAATATTGTGGATGGGCGGTACGACGAGGCCGGTAGGAGTTGAAACCGCGAAGCTGATGTCGACGTAGTCGTGGTAAATCAGGCTCTTTTCGTCGTCGCCGAGGTGGGCGTTAACGTCGGGCATCTCCATGAGCACCTGAGCACAGGCCTTGGCGAAAATGGACATGAAACCGAGCTTGACGCCGTGCTTTTCAACAAATTTATCCTGTACCTTTTTACGAAGATTCATGACCTCGCTCAGGTCTACCTCGTTAAAGGTAGTGAGCATGGCCGTTTGGTTTTTTGCGGATACCAGGCGATTGGCGATGGTCCGGCGCATGCGGCTCATCTTTTCGGTACGGGTCTCGCGGCTAAAGGACTGCTGGACTGCTGGACTGCTGGACTCTTTGACTTCTTTGGGCGGGGCCGCAGGTGCAGGGGCTGCTTTTTGAGCAGCAGAGGCCGGAGCGGCGGCTGCTTTTTGGGCATCTTCTTTGGTGATCCGTCCGTCGCGGCCAGTACCGTTCACGGCACTGGGGTCAACATCAGCTTCCCGGAGGATCTTACCAGCTGCTGGGCTGGGAGTGCCGGTGGCGTAATTAGTAGCTGGCTCAGCAGGCGCTGCTGAAGCAGTAGCCTTGGTTTCTTCTTTCGGCGCGGGGGCGGCAGCTTCCTTAGGAGTTTCGCTGCTTCCACCACCACCATCGTCGTCGGGCGTAGCGCTGGTGTCGATCCTGGCAACCAGGGCACCGATTTCCAGGTCGTCGCCTTCGGCGGCAACGTGGATGATGCGACCTGCCGCTTCGGCAGGGAACTCCAGGGTGGCCTTGTCGGATTCAAACTCGCAAATGGCCTCGTCGAGCTCAACATAATCACCGTCGGCCTTCAACCATTCAGACAGGGTTACTTCGGTGACGGACTCCCCGATGACCGGGACTTTCATTTCGACGATGCTCATATTAGTGCAAGATTTTTAGCGATGCTTTAGCCTTGATTAACAGATTACCGGTCCACAGGTTTATGCATTGGGCAATCAGAAGGCAAAGTTCGGCTAAATTTATTTAGGGACAAAGTTATATGTCCATTACTAGGTCCGGGCGGTTAAGCTATATCGCCTATTAAGCCCGTAAAATGCCCCAGCGAAAGAATTCACTTTTTCGGATAGACTACAATCGTAATTCGTTATTCGACAACTGGAGATTTTCAGCAATACCAGCGAGCTATTTCTTATTGTCGGTCAACACTTCCCTGCACCTGCGTTCTCGCCTCCTTAACTGCATCAGGTTTTAAACAAAAAAAGCCAGGATTCAGTATACTGAATCCTGGCTTCTCTAAATAGAAAATAAGCGACCTAAGTGCTGCTTAAAGTACAAAGCTTAGGCGGGCAAATGCATACCTTCCGTTGGCACCAAACTGCTGCGAGCGGCGGCTGTACAGGAAGCGGCCGTCGCTCTGGTTGGCCTCAATATTGAGGTCAGGGTAAACGTCGAGCAGGTTGTTAGCTCCAATGGTGAAGCCGACTCGCTTGCTGAATTGGTAGCCGAGGCTGAGGTCGGTTACCGTCTTGCCGGCAAATTCCTGGTCGTTGGCCGTAGCGTTGGTTGCCTCATCTACGGCACCGAAGTAGACGTTGCGGAAGAAGACGTTCAGCTTATTGATCTTGTAGCTCAGCGTCAGGTTGATCTTCGTACGCGGTACGGCACTTTCCAGGAAGATCTGGCTGGTGCGGTCGAAGTAAGTATCCTCAAGGCCTTCCAGTACGTCACCGGTGTTGATATTCTGCAGGGTAGTCTGGGCGAAGGTAGCGGCGAGGCTCGTGTTGAGTTTACCGTTGCCGAGCCGGGCGTTGTGCGTAACTACGATGTCGACACCGGCGGTGCGCGAGTCGATGGCGTTGGCGAAGAAGGCCGCCCGGTTGGCGTTGGCCTGTTGCAGCAAACGGCTGATCTCCCGCTCCTGATCGGTCCCGGTGCCCCCTTGGAAATTACCGGTGAGGACCACCCGGTCCTGAATATCGATAAGGTAACCATCGATAGTAATCGACAGGTTGGCGGAGGGAATACGACCGGTGATGCCACCGCTGAAGTTGGTGCTTACCTCCTGCTTCAACTGGGGAATACCAAGCAACTGGGCCGGCCGACTTTCATTGTTGAAAACGCCGACTTCAAACGCTACCCCGTCAACGAATATCGTTGAGGTAGAATTAAAGTTAAGCTGGTGCAGCGAGGGCGCGCGGAAACCGGTACTGGCTGCGGCGCGGAGGGTCCAGTTGTCAGAAACCAGGTAGCGGGTGGTCAGCTTACCGTTGACGGTAGAGCCAAAATCGCTGTAGTTCTCAAAACGGCCAGCAAAGCCAAGCAGGAATTTTTCAGTAAGGTCAGCTTCCAGGTCACCGTAGAAGCCTAAGCTATTACGGTAGGCGTTTACTTCGTTGTTCGGGCTAAAACCGGGAAATACCTGCGCCCCACCGGGGCGGGCGCGGCCGAGGGGGTCGAATACGGTGCTGATCGGTCCCTGTCCGTCGCGGATCAGGATGGTGTCGCCGCCGTTGGTCTCAAACTGGGTGGCCAGGCCGTAGTTGGTGTAGCTGGCTTCTTCGCCGGCGTTGATCTGGTAGTTCTCCAGACGGTACTCGGCACCGAAGGCGACGTTGAGGCCGGCGAAAATGTCGCCGAAGTAGCGGCGCACGTCAAGGTTAGAGGTGTTCTGAGCGAAGCTGAAGCCACCGGCGTCGAAGGAAGTCGGCGATGCCGATTCCAGGCTGGCGTTGAGGGTATTGGTAATCAGGTAGTTGAAGCCGTTGGTGCCGTAGACGTTGCTGAAGTCAACGTCCCAGCCTTCGTACTCCCCCTTGATGCCGAAGCCGAGGCTGGCGTCGTTGATGTTGGAGTTGATCTCGGGCAGGAAGCCGTTGGGGTAGATATCGGTAACCGTACGTTCCTGGTTGGGCAGGCGGTAGAAACCGGCGGCGTTGCCGCGGCGGTAGTTGAGGCCGCCGAAGGCGTAAACCTCGGCCTGGTCTGCCACGGGCAGGCTGAAGTTCATCATCATGCCGCCGTTGCGGATGGCCGACTGGCCCACGCGCATGTTGAAGTCGCTGCGCTGCAAGCCCCGCCGCTGAAGTTCGGCATCGGTGATGTTGTCTCCCGGTGCCGCACCGGAAGCCGGGTTGTTGTAGCCACTAAAGATGGAGCCGCCCCATTCCTTCATCCGGTTGGTGTACTCCCGGTTGTCAAAGGTGCCGGTAAGGTTGATGAAGCCGCCCTGGTCGCCGACGGCCAGGCCATAGTTGGCGCTAAGTTGGTTGAACTCTCCGTCGATGCTGCCATCCTGCTCGGGGATTTCGCCGCTGAGGTAAGCGCCGGTTTCGGCGGTGAAGGCCAGACCTTTGTCGTCTTTCAGGATGATGTTGATCACCCCCGCGATGGCGTCGGAACCGTACTGGGCGGAAGCCCCGTCACGCAAAATCTCAATCCGCTCAATGGCGGCTACGGGAATGGAGTTAAGGTCAGTACCTACGTTGCCCCGGCCGAAGGTGCCGTTGACGTTAACGAGGGAGGTGTTATGCCGCCGCTTACCGTTGATGAGTACCAGCACCTGATCCGGACCCAGGCCACGCAGGGAAGCTGGGTCGATGTGGTCCGTACCGTCGGAGATCGTCTGGGTATTGGAACTGAAGCTGGGGGCTACGAAATTAAGTAGCTGATTAACATTGGTCTGCGCCGAGGAAGACACGAGCTCCTTGACATTAACAATGTCCACCGGGACGGGTGTCGTGAGCTTGGTACGTCCGGTAGACCGGCTGCCGATCAGGACAATCTCGTCGAGATCGTTGCCTACCGCAAGCACTACGTCTATTTTATCTGCATCACCGATCATCATTTCTTTGTTGCCAAAGCCGAGGAAGGAGAAAACCAGGGTGTTGTAGCCTGCGGGCACGGAGATGTCGTACTTGCCGTCGAAATCGGTAACGGTACCCAGGCTCTGTCCCTTGATGGTGACATAGGCACCGATGAGTGGTTCACCGTCCTCTCCGGAGACGGTACCTGAAATCATACGCTGCGCAAACAGCGAGGTTGCCGTAAGGAGTATACCTACGGCAAGTAGTAGAAAACGTTTCATAACTAGTGCGTTTAATTGATTAATACAGATTTGTTTAATGCCTATACAGGTGTAAAGGCAAGACCTCATCTTCCAAACAAGTTGCTTCTCTTGCTTCGGATACAGCTTTAAAATATCTTTAGGTTAGGTTCATTGAGGAGTAGACAAGGACGGCCATAAGCCAGCGGACTGTTCCTGTAACTTACGGGAAAAATACTAATATATTCGTGGTAAGGCACAAAAAAGCCCACTCCGAGGGTGGGAGTGGGCTAACCGCATGCTAGCAGTTGTTGGCTGTAAGGGCAGGAGTCGAACCTGCAAAAGGCGGTTAGTCGATAATTCATCGCTCCGGAAGAGCCGGGCCCTGCCAGAGCCGTGAATCATGATTTATCCCGGATTCCTCACCCGCGAGACAAGCGGGCATGGCTGCCAGTTTCATCACCTTACAAGGTGCAGGTTGCAGGTTACAAGTTGCAGGTTACAAGGTGCAGGTTGCAGGTTACAAGTTGCAGGTGTCGGAACCTGTAACTTGCAACTTGCAACTTGTAACTTGTAACTTGCAACCTGTTTCGCTGTAGAGGCAGGAGTCGAACCTGCAAGGGGACGTTAGCCTTGAACTGTTGCTCCGGAGAGGCAAGCCCCTTACGGAGCATCAATTCGTGGTTTATTCGTGGTTCCCCACCCGCGAGACAAGCGGGCATGGCTGCCAATTTCATCACTCTACAATGTTCAGGTTTCAAGTTGCAGGTTTTTAGTTCCCGTTGGAACCTGCAACCTGCAACGTGCAACTTGAATGGCTGTAAGGGCAGGAGTCGAACCTGCAAAAGGCGGTTAGTCGATAATTCATCGCTCCGGAAGAGCCGGGCCCTGCTAGAGCCGTGAATCATGGTTTATCCCGGATTCCTCACCCGCGAGACAAGCGGGCATGGCTGCCAGTTTCATCACCTTACAAAGTGCAGGTTGCAGGTTATAAGTTGCAGGTGTCGGAACCTGTAACTTGCAACTTGCAACCTGTTTCGCTGTAGAGGCAGGAGTCGAACCTGCAAGGGGACGTTAGCCTTGAACTGTTGCTCCGGAGAGGCAAGCCCCTTACGGAGCATCAATTCGTGGTTTATTCGTGGTTCCCCACCCGCGAGACAAGCGGGCATGGCTGCCAATTTCATCACTCTACATTGTGTCCGGGTTGTAGTCCCGGAAAAACAACGGAACGTTTTCCATCGCTGTGTCCTTTTGACATTGGCAAAGATGCAATGATTAAAGTCAATTGTGCAAGTATTTTCAATGAATTGGTTGTATTTTTATCATTTGATTAATAATTAGGCATTATACATGTTGAATTGTTAATTGCATATACTCAATTTGGCTTTTGATTGAAAAATCACCAATAAGCCACTCGGAATCCCGTTTTTAGCTTGAATATTGGGTCGCACTCATTGCAAAAACCGGACATCATTGCTCTTTGTCCTTTTCTCTGCACCTGCGACCGCGCCACACCTTCTTACTAAGCTTAAAGATTAAGCAAACAAAAATAGTAACCGCTACGTTATCTTGTCGTCTCAAATATAAAAGCCATGTCTGCCGAACTCGACCTTGCCACTAAGAACCTGAACAGAATGGGCTTCCTCGACCTCGAGGTTGACCCGACACTCGACCTGGTGGCCGAAATTAATAAGCTTAAGAAAGAACGCAACGCCGTTATCCTGGCTCACTATTACCAAGAGTCGGAAATCCAGGACATTGCTGACTATATCGGTGATAGCCTTGGGTTGAGCCAGCAGGCTGCCGAAACGGATGCGGACATCATCGTCTTTGCCGGCGTACACTTTATGGCCGAAACGGCCAAAATGCTCAGTCCCGGTAAGAAGGTATTGCTGCCCGACCTGAAGGCTGGCTGTTCCCTAGCTGACAGCTGCCCGGCACCGGTTTTTCGCAAATTCAAGGAAAAGTACCCCGACCATAAGGTGGTCTCCTACATTAACTGTACGGCTGAGCTGAAAACCCTGACGGACATTTGTTGCACCAGCACCAATGCCCGCCACGTCATCGATTCTATTCCCAGGGACCAGCCGATCATCTTTGCGCCTGACGTTAATCTCGGTCGCTGGCTGGTGAAAGAAACCGGTCGTGATATGGTGCTGTGGAACGGTTCCTGTATGGTCCACGAAATCTTTAGTCACGAGAAGATCACCAAGCTGCGGATGAAGCATCCGGAAGCAGCGTTCATCGCACACCCCGAATGTGAAGCTCACATCCTCGATGCGGCTGACCACGTTGGCTCTACTTCCAGCCTGCTGCGGTTTACCCGCGAAAGTGATTACCAGGAGTTCATCGTTGCTACGGAGCCCGGCATCATCCACCAAATGGAGAAAGAAAGCCCCGGGAAAACCTTCTACCCTGCGCCACCCAACAACACCTGTGCCTGCAATGAGTGCCCGCACATGAAGCGGAATACAATGGAGAAGCTCTACCTGTGTATGAAGCACGAAATGCCGGAGATCACTTTGCCTGAATGGGTGATTGAGCAGGGAGTGGCTAGTATAGATCGGATGCTGGAGATTTCGGCCCGGGCGGGGTTGTAGTCTTCCTACGGGTGTTGATTTAGTCAAATGATCAGGTTGGCTTAGGTGCATTCAATCAGACATCCCTATATTGGATGGGGTAGGAGTCTTCTATTGATAAACTCCACCTGAAAAATAAACACCAATGACTGTTAACCGCCTTACCCGCTGGGTCTTCTGCCTGTTTTCTTTTTTGCTAGTTAACCAACTTTATGCCCAAAAAGGAGGCTTGAAGGTTACGGATATTCCGGACCCTGCTCCGCTCGATTTTCCCAGCTTAGCACGCGTAACCGACGGAACGTTTTACAACCTTACGCCCAACAATACCCTGGTCTATAAAGATGGTGGATTCACTTTAGCCTATCGTACCGACGGAACCATAGCCGGTAGCGGAGAAACGCTTGATGAGTTTGCGGGCTTTTTCTTTGACCCCATCGGATCGTCTGATTCGAGTGCTTGGATTGTACATGATTTTTCTCAGTTACTTAGGTTTGATAACTCGCTGGATGAACCGGAATCGATGTTGATTGAAGACCTATTTTATTCCGGGTTATCGCTTCCTACAGATCAAAAAAGCATTGTTGCAACAGACGACCGTATATACGTCAATAATGTCCGTCCTTTGTTTGTTCTCCCTGCAGGGCGATATATTATGGAACTGCTGGAGCACCGTTATGGTGAGAGTGGCTATAATACATTATTTAGCGATACCCTATCATATGATCCTTTTTTGGCACTGACTTACCAACTTGGAGATGAGGTGGTCTTTTCCCGTTATGCGAATTGGGAAGATTCACAAGTTGGATTAAGCCTTTGGGTATATTCACCTGCATCGGATAGTATTCGGCAGGTAGCCCCCGCTCGAACGGGTACTAATTGGATACGCTTAGGCCGAGCAGGTGACTACTTGTACGGAAAGTCGGAGAGAGGTAGTGATCCATCGACGGTTTTATTACTCAAGGAAGGAGATGAACGGGCAAAAGAAATAGAGTTGCCGGGCCCTTTTACAAGACTCTATCACTTAGACGGTGAACGCTTCGTTTATGATGTTGGCGGAGTTTTATATGGTTTGGATGCCGCTACGGGGGAAAGCGAACTACTTAATCTGGTTCATCGTCCAGATATATCTTCTTCGCTCGTTGGTAGTATCCGTGGAAAAGATGGCAATGATATTGTACTGGATTTACCTGGAGACGGAAATAATAGTAATCGGTATTATCGAACAGACGGTACCCCAGGCGGCACCAGGCTTCTGTTTGACATAGACGAATTAGGCTTGCCCAATGGTTTTAAAAGACTTACCGCAGCATTGGATAATGTATTCATTTCTGTCCCTACTGATACCGCTACATTGTTATACGCTTACTATCCTCCAACGGAAGAGCTCGGGCAGATTGACCTGCCCCTGGCTTTTGGGGATTTTAGAATGCACCCTCAGGAAGATCATTTGTTTCTGTTCGGAGTAACCCCGGAAACAACGCCTTTCAGTGCGCAATATGTAACGGCTAGTGTGTCTGCTGCTCCCGGAGGTGCCCTTCGAGCGCGGGTTTTTCGAGACGTCAACGGAGACGGTGTTGCCCAGGCTAATGAGCCTGCCATGCCCAACTATGCGATAAACTATACTGGAGACGGTACTGCTGGTCGTCTTTTCTCCAATCGGGAAGGACGAGGGAAATTATTTACGCGTGCTGGCGTGGCATATGAAGTTTCACCGGTTGCTCCACCTTGTTATGAAATCACTACGGATTCGAACCTAGTTTTTGTAGCGAACCCAGATAGTAATGTGTTTTTTAACATAGGGTTTCAGCCAATGGAAATGGGTGACCCTTCCGTGAAAGGAGGAATATTCCCTTTTTCCGCTTCGCGCTGCGGTTTTCAAAGCCGAGTGGCGTTCAGGGTCGTCAACAACGGTTGCACGGATCTTGAAAATATTGAGGCGTTTATCTCGATTCCAGAAAACGTTACATTGATGGGAACCCCGGTTCCTTCCCCGGCAACCAACATAGACAACACCTTAGGGTGGAGCATCGATTCTTTGAAAATCGGGGAGGAGCAAATTTTTGTGATTAACCTGCAAATGCCCGGAGAGGAGGCGGTGGGGCAGCCTATTTCAATGGGTGCAGAAATTGAAGCTTTTGATCCTTTAACCAATGCTGTTATTACGGATACGTTGGTTTACACCGACACCCTCCGCTGCGCCATCGACCCCAATGATAAGCAAGTCTACCCCAATCGCCCCGAACCCAGCAACTCCAACTACACCCGCTTCGACGAAACCCTGACCTACACCGTCCGCTTTCAGAATACCGGCAACGACACGGCCTTCACTGTTCGCATCGAAGACCAGTTGCCTGGAGACCTGGACCTGGAGACGTTCAAACCACTTGCGGCGAGCCACCCTTACACGGCATCGCTGACGGAAGATGGACTTGCAACCTTTCTTTTTGAGGATATACTCCTGCCCGACAGTACAACTAACCAAGTGAAAAGTAATGGTTTTGTCTCCTTTGAAATATCCACGAAGCCCGGACTCGAAGAATTTACTTCAGTCAATAACACCGCCGGCATCTTCTTCGACTTCAACGCCCCAGTCATCACCAATACTGTGACCAGTACACTGGTTGAATTTCTTGACGAGGACATGGACGGTTTCTTCTTCTGGAATGAGTGTGACGATGAAAACGAGTTCATTTCTCCCGGGGCACCCGAGATCCCGGGCAATGGCATCGATGACGACTGTATGGGGGGAGATGCCCCCGTCGCTACCTGGGAGCCTTTACCGGGCCGATTGGAGGTGTTTCCTAATCCAACCAATGGTTTACTTCAGGTGCTATATGACCGTAATACCAAATTACGGGGAGAGCTGCTCAGTTTGCTCGGTCGCGGCATACAAGACTTTGTCTTTCAGCGTAGCTATCAATTGGAACTGGCCGAACTACCCGTTGGAACTTACCTCCTACGGCTCACGGACGTACAAAGTGGTGCAGTAAAGGTGGAGAAAATCAATGTGGTGCGGTAAACGGAATGAAATGGCCGTTAGCTCTTTCCTTTCTTCCTTTACGTAGCAAGGGAGCCAGCGCCCATAAGCCCTGACTCCCTTGTCCGTAGTTGTTGTGAGTGATACTGTAGCCTACCGACCAAGTACGTAGCGTACCGCGAGGTTGCCGTAGCCACCACCAAAACCACCGGTGCCGAAGCCATCTCCAAGGAAGAAGGTGGGCACCCAGTCAGCAGTTACCGAGACGGGGGCATCGGCGAAAGTGTACTGCAGGCCGAGGTAGCCAGAAACGGAGAAAGTAGTTTCTCCACCATCGAAGAATTCAGAGTTCCATAGCTGGACGCCGGCACCGCCACCGTAGTACCATTGAAGGCCGTCGACGGAACTGATGTCATTATGAATCTGGTAGGCACCATTGATGGTAATCCAGCTGAAGCTGGAGTAGCCGCGGTAACCGACGAAAGCCTCGATGGCGCTCGATTCGGAAATGAAAGTTTTGTAGCTGGCTGCCCAGGGGTAACCCAGACGAAGGCCAACGGCTGATTTGTAATCCTGTGCTACTGCTTCGGTCTGGTAAGCGAAGCAAAGACAAAGGGTGAGGGCAATTAAACGTAGGAGGTTTTTCATAGAATAATAACTGCGGGTACCTCGGGTGGGAAGTACCCTGGGTGAATTGATGTTTTAACAAAAGTAATTCTCAGGAGGGAAACCCGCCCAAGAAGAGGACGATATTATATGCATTGAATCCATAAAGCGTTACGGAAATGATGCATCGGTTGCGAAAATTTATTTATCGGAAGAAATTGGCCCCTAATTTTAGTGTGCCTGACGTTGCCATTTAACCATTACTATGCACCTGCGGCCCCGCCTGAAAGGTAGAAGAGAGACAGTCGAAGGCAACAGCGCAGCTAATGGAATAATAGGAGGACCGGGAATGAAGCACTCACTGCGCAGCGTAGGTTAACCTAAACATTAGCTACTTCTGCCAACGGCGTTCACTCGTTCTCTTATTCTCCACTGTACCTTAGTGCTTCATCCAATCCTGCAAACTCATGCGTTTCTTTCCACTTTTACTATTGTTCCTGCTCTTTGCCTGCGGTAGTGAGCCCGTTTCTACCGAGAATCCTGTGCCCGCAACAACGAATGAATCATTTACGGATCTATTAGAGGAGTATTACGAAATGCGTCTTGAGCTGTACCCGCTCGAGGCCACCTTTATCGGTGATAACCGCTATAATGACCAGTTGCCGAATTCACTAACTAAGGAGTATAAGAATCAGGTGGCTGCATTTTTTCAGGGTTCGCTGGACGAACTCAACGCTTTCGACAGGTCTTCCCTCAACCCTACTGAACGGGTGAGTTATGACGTGCTGAAATGGGAATGTGACATTAACCTGGAAGGACTCGAATTCAGTACGGAATTGCTTCCACTGGATCAATTCAATGGTTTTCACTTAATGATCGGTCAGCTGGCCAGCGGGCAGAGTGCTCAACCTTTCGTTACCATAGAAGACTACGATAACTGGTTGGCACGCCTGGAAAGCTTCAACGCTATGTTGGATACGGCAGTCGTGAACATGGACCGTGGTATCCAGGCGGGCTATGTTTTACCACAAAGCCTGACCGACAAGCTGCTGCCGCAACTGGAAGCCATGACCCGGGAACCACTCGAGGATCACCTCTACTACGGTCCTGTATTGGCCATGAGTGATGAGATCAGCCCCGTTGATCAAAATCGGATCAAGGCCGATTATGGCACAATGGTCACCCGTCTGATTGATCGGTTCCGCCGGGTAGCGGCCTACGTAAACGATGAGTACCGCCCCGCGAGCCGAACCTCCAGCGGCATCAGTGAAATCCCGGATGGGGCCGCCTATTATAACCATCTGATTAAGCTGTACACCACCACCAACATGACGGCGGACGAAATTCACCAACTGGGCCTTAAAGAAGTTGCCCGCCTGACCAGCGAAATGGAGCAGGTGAAGGCACAGGTAGGCTTCACCGGAGACCTGAAACAGTTCTTTGACGAAGTAAGGGTAAAGCCTGAACTGCGCCCATTCACCAAACCGGAAGAAGTGATCGCTAATTTTAACGCCATCCATGAAAAGATGAAGCCCCAGTTAGCCAAGCTTTTTGACCAGACCCCCAAAACGTCTTTTGAAGTACGTCGTACGGAGGCCTTTCGCGAAGCAAGCGCTTCGGCGGAGTACAACCCCGGTAGCCAGGACGGCACCCGTCCCGGTATCTTTTACGTTCCCATTCCTGACGTAGAAACCTATAACATCTTTAGTGACGAAGACCTTTTTCTTCACGAAGCCATTCCGGGCCACCATTACCAGGTAAGTCTTACTCAGGAGAATGAGGACCTGCCTGATTTTCGCCGCTCTCTCTGGTACTCCGCCTACGGTGAAGGTTGGGCACTCTACTGCGAAAGTCTGGGCGAAGAGCTTGGCTTATACGATGATCCTTACCAGTACTTCGGGATGCTGAGTGCTGAAATGCACCGTGCCATCCGCCTGGTGGTAGATACTGGCATCCACTCCAAAGGCTGGAGCCGGGAAAAGGCGATCCAGTACAGTCTGGACCATGAAGCGGAATCGGAGGCAAGCATCACGGCGGAGATTGAACGATACATGGCCATCCCCGGTCAGGCCCTCAGCTATAAGATCGGCCAGCTTAAGATCAGTGAACTCCGCGCAAAGGCGGAGACGCAGATGGGAGATGAATTTGACATCAAGGAGTTCCATAACCTGGTCCTGAGCCCCGGCTGTGTACCATTGGCGGTGCTGGAAACTATGGTGGTGGAGTGGATGGAGAAGTAAATAGTCGCTTATATATCTCCTTATCGCCGAGCGAAGCCGAGGTGGTTCAGCATGGAGAGGGCAAATACCATCGGGCTACTTAATGGCCTCTCTATATGCCCAGAATGAAGAAGCGGTTCGCAGATAATTTATCTACGGACCGCTTCTAAATAAAATCACGGAGAAAACCGGGGCCGGTGTATAAAGCAGGCCCGTTTTGCTTTGGATATAATTGGTGGACCTGCCTGGATTTGAACCAGGTATACGAGGGGTTACCTCATAATTCAACCGAAGGAACCGACATTCCTAACTGCCGTGAAAGTGGGATGAGAAGGACTCGAACCTCCAAGATCGTTAAGACAGACGGGTTACAGCCGCCGACGCTACCAGTTACGCGCTATCATCCCTGATAGGTTGTAAATGCTGGTGGGCAGGTTGAAAGTTGCAGACCCCCTAATACAATTTTTTAAAAAGTTGGACCTGAGGAAACATGCGGGTTTCAGCACTTTGGTGTCGGCCCACTCCAACTTTTCAAAAAGATGTAAGCTTACTCCTCAAACGCCGCCTTAAGCGCCTCACTCCCCCCCACCACCGGCAGGGTAACCATCGTCCCACCCAGGTCCACGGTCACTTCCGTACCCGGTTCAGGCTGCAGGGTAAATTCCTTGTCGCTGGAAAAAATCATCAGCCCGATCTGCTGCCCCGCCCGGATAATCTGGTCGTCGGGCATTAGGTCAAAGGAGACAGTAACAAAATTACCGGGTTTCAGCGGTTCGCTTTTGCGAATAGATTTGGCATTTTGCGGGTCGGCCCAGCCGCGGGTAATAAGGTTGTCGGTAATGACGGTCCTGCGACCACTCTCCCAGGGCAGGGAAACGAGGTAGACAGAGAGGTTTGCGGCCGGCTTATCGGCAGCCAGTTTTACGGTGACGCGGGGCGTGCCAGAAATGTGGACGTCGGTTTTCAGGGTGGGCGTGACGTAGATCAGCCGGTGTTTAGTGAATTCTGCATCCGCCAAAGCTTCCGCTTTAAAGGAATAATTATCGGTAAATGTTTCTGTCTTGGTAGTTCTGGTCAGCGTTGTGCCCAGGGTTCCCCGGCCAGGGGCTCCTCCCATTCCGGGGTAGAGCGAAACATCGGCGGCTCCGGGATTCGGATAGTCATCGTAAGGAGTTGGGTCTTCGCGTTCGTCACGCTCGCGCACAATCCAGGCTTCACTATCTTTTTCCACACCGTTTTCTACGCCGTGCAGATAGCGGGTAAACCACCGGTTCATCATCTTGATGGGCGGTGGGCCTCCGTGTCCATCCTGATGGTAATAGACTTGAGTCGGCAGGCCCATCTCTTTCGCTTTGGCGTAGATGCGGTAGCTGTGCTCGGGCATCACGTTCCAGTCATTGAAACCGTGACTCATTAGCAGCGCAGCCTTCATGCCGTCCATATGGTTAAGGTAGTCACGGCCGGCCCAGAAGTCGTTGTAGTCTCCCGTAATCCGGTCCATACCGTTTTTCATTTCCGTATTTCGGGTGACCTTGTTGTTGTAGGCCCGCTTGGACTCATCGCCGCTGTGAATGAAGTCGTACAGTACGTCAATGTCTTCTCCGAGGTAACCACCGGGGCTACGGACCAGGCCGTTGGACCGGTAATAGTGATAATAACTCGTGTTTGGGGCAATGGGGATGATTGCTTCCAGGCCCTCCACGCCGGTAGTGGCGGCGGCCAGGGGTAGGGTGCCGTTGTAGGAAGTGCCGGTCATGCCAACCTTTCCCGTGGTCCAGGTCGCCTTTACTTCAACGTTACCGTAGGGTTCTGAGTAGCCCTTAGCCCGTCCGTTGAGCCAATCGATGACGGCCTTCGGCGCAAGAGATTCATTCTCACCGCCCACTGTAGGGGAGCCTTGCGAAAGCCCGGTGCCAGGAGAGCAGGAGTGCACGACAATGTAACCACGGGGTACCCATTTCTTGACTTCTGAATTGGAGATAATCGGGCGCTCACCAGTCCGGGTAACTTCAGGGTGGACATGGTCTTCAGGCGCCGGTTCGCCGAGTTCGTGCCGGACATTCCAGAACAGTTCCTGCCCCCCCCGGGCTACGCCAGCGTAGTACGGGCTGGAGGCATAGATCACGGGTAGTTTTAATCCCTCAGTTTCTGTCTGCTTCGGTCGGGTCACATCAACGTGCACCCGGTCCGGTTTACCATCACCGTCCGTATCGAAGGTGGTTTCTACAAAAAGATCGTGCCGAATCCAATCGTCCGGGTTTTCGAAGGCGGGAACGATCTGGGCCTCACCGTCTTTGAAGACTGGTTGGGCTTTGTCTTCAGCCTGGGCCACCAGGCCAGCTGTTACAGCCAAAAGGAGGAAGAGCAGGGAGCTTAATTTTTTCATGTCCCCAAGATAATGTTTTGATAGGAAACCGGACCTCGCAGCGTCCTCCATAACGCCGCCTCAGGCGAAGCTATGGAGGACCTACGGGCGTCCGGTCTTCTTGCGATTATACTGACACCTTACCAAAAGGCCGCCAGGTAAGCCCGTTGCAATCGGAGCCAAAAACCTGGCGCTTCCATTTTGACCACGGTAGCAGATGGAATATCAGGGACTATTTTCTTGTCGTCATGCTTTTCTGCTACCTCCTCACGACCTTCAGGACCAAAGTAGATCAACTCCAGCTCACGGCGGCTGTCGGCCAGCATTTCATCGATCTTTGTCTCATGAGAAGCCTTAAGTTGAGCGGCCACCCGGGCGCGTGCCTCGGCGGTTCCCATGAAGATAAAATTAACGTCAGCCTGTTCGAATTGCTGACGGATATAGTAGGCGCGGAGGGCAAAATCCTTGTCGAACTGCTCGCACGCCTGGCGGTATTCAGCCTTATTCATCGGAATAGGATTTTGGTGAAAAGATTGTGCTCCGATAATGGCTTGAAGGGGCGGAAAGTTCCTGGTCCAAATGAAAAACGCCTGAAAACTGAACCCTAAACCCTACTCCCCTAATTCCGCAAGCGTAGCCTCCAGCTCTCGGAAGTGCTTTCGCCAGATCAGATAGTTGACGAGCAGGGCTACACCGGTCCAGATCAGAATGGTACCTACGAGCCAAACACGAGGTGTATCCAACAGGCCGGTAACGTTGGAAACCAGGAAACCAAAGAAAATAAGCAGGGTAACGGTTCGCAATGTCATGGAAAACCAACTGTAGCGCCGTAGTGCGTGCAGCTGACTGGTCAGTGCCTGGCGCAGCGGAGCTGCGCCAACTGCCCGGCCCGCCAACCGGTAGCCAAGGATACCGTGAGCAATGAGTAAAACCAGGCCTGCTGCCAGGGCAACGTTCCAACCAACTGGCTTTAGATGACCGTCCAAACCAGTATAAAAAAGCACCAGGAAAAGTAACCAGCAAACGGTTTCGAAAACGAGTTGCCGCTTGAGGGAACGAAGACGGGGGTGGTCCCAGTGCTGGTTTAGGTTGGCCGCACTCCAGTTCGAAGCATCTGTAGTGCCAGCAGCTTGCCATTGTTTTTTTTGTTCGTTAAAATCCATGATCAATTTTGGTTTAAGAGGTTTTTTAATTTGGCTTTGATGCGGTGCAAACGAACGGCAACGTTGTTTTCGGTAACGCCAAGTACCCGTCCGATTTCGTCATGGCTGAGATCTTCAAAAAATAGCGCAATCAGAGCCCGGTCCGTCTTTGGAAGCTGCCGAATAGCGGCAAAAAGACGTTGCATCGGGCTGTCGTCATCTTCTGGCGGTTCGCCGTATTCGGGTACCAGCGCACGGTAGCTGATGAGCGGCTTGCGTTTCCGGATACGCCCCAGCGCGGTATTGAGGGCAACGCGGTACACCCAGGTGCCGCTCTTGCTGTCTCCCCGGAAGGATGGGAATGCTTTCCATAGCTGGTAGGCAATTTCCTGCATCAGGTCTTCCCGGTCGGCAGGAGAATCGGCGTAAAGCCGGCTCACTTTGTGGAGGATGCCGATGTGCTCTTTAAGAAGTTGTTGAAAAATAATTTCGGTTGTCATACTGCTTCATTAGTAGCGGTATTGGACAAAATCTTACGAAGGCAGGAAGATTTTTTTTGCGCGGCCGCAGGAGGCAAAGTAAGGGGATGGAAGAGCAGGGCAGGACAGTGCCAGGTCTTTTCGCCAGACTCAGGGACCAAAATATACTCTCATAAATTCGTCTTAGACGAACTTATGAGAGTATAACACGCAATTGGGCGGCGGCAAAGCTTGTCGAAGCAATGCCCGTGGGCTTATGCGGCAGCCCTGAGAGGGGTAAGTCGATTATTCACCCTCCCCAAGGTAGTAAGCCCCTCCCGTTACCCAATCTCCATCGGGGGCGTTAGAAAAAGTAACGAAATCACCATTGACCTCGGCGTCATGAAGCGCCATCTTTTCGTGCGTGCCATCACGGAATTGAAAAGCGAAATAAGTCTGCCCTTCCTTGACCACGGCGTCCAACGGAAGTCCATACACCTCTTGAGTACCGGTCAGGACCGTGGCGTTTACGAACAGGCCAGGGAGTAGCTTCTCATTGTCTTTGCCGTTGAAATGACAGTGTACCTGAAGCGTAGCAGAAGCATCGTTGACCATCGGGTTGATCTTCTCAATGGTCGCCGTTCCGGTCTCCGACTCGAAGGGGAGGGTATAGTTGACGGTTTGCCCCTTTTTCAGCCGACCGATCTGTTGCGACGGTACCATGAGTTCCAGGTGCAGGTGTTCCGTTCCGGCAATTTCCATTAATTGATCGGTAGGCGACACCATCCGGCCCTCGTTAACCGTGACCTCATGGATGTACCCGGCAGCCTGCGCATAGATGCTCACACTGCTCTGAAAGGTCCCTTCGTTTTCCAGGGCATCAACTCCAATGCCGTACTGTTGCAACTCGCTCTTCAGGCCATTATAGGTAGCCGTCAGTAGCGCGACCCGGCCTTCGCTGTCTTGCAGGGCGGCAGCGGTGGTCGCTTCTCCAGCGCTGAGGATGCGCTGCCGCTCCAGCGTCTGCCGGGCGGTAGCCAGGCTGGCCCGGGTTTCCAGTAACTGCCTTTGCAGGGGAATCAAGGCAGGGTTCGATATACGGCACAGCAGCCCTCCTTTACGTACATAGTCGCCGGGAATCAGCCTTAGCCCGGAAACCTGACCGGAGGTTCGGGAATGCACGGAAATCCGGTCCGACGGAGGTATTTCAATGGTGCCGGTACAAGCAATGGACTTGCTGATCATGCGACGCTCAACCGGGCCGGTGGTAACCGCCTTATTCGGAGCTGTAGCGACGGTCTGCTCCATCGGTGTTTCAGCGGGAGCATCCTGCTGGCAAGCAGAAAAAGAAAGCGCGAAGATGGGGAGTAGGAAGAAGTATTTCATGATCAAAGCTGATTTTGGGTGAGGTAGCTCAGTTCAATGACCAGCTGGTTAAATTGTAAGAGTTGGTTGAGGTAGTTGCGGCGATTGTCAAGCCCTTTTTCGGTGAGCTGGCTGAAGGTCAGAAAGTCAATGGCGCCCTGCTCAAATTGTAGTTGGGCGATACGACTAATCCGGGCGTTGCTTTGATCGTTGGCCCTGGCGTATTCAGTAATCGTGGGGCGGAGCCGATCAATTTGTTGCCGGAGGGCGCGAATACGGCCGCTGTAGCTGTCCGTTATCAACTGCCGTTGATTCGCCAGGCTTTCTTGCTGTAGCTGTAGTTGCTCCGACCGCACCTTCTGGTTCCGTCGGTCAAGTGGGAGACCAACACCGATGGCGAGGCCCTGAAAGGCAAAATCATTCTCGATGGTCTGGATGAAATAGCCGGCGGAGAGCTGCGGTTGGCGTTCCAGTCGGTTGGCCAGTGCGGTCTCTTTTTCCAGTCGTGCGCCCTGGCGATCAAGGGTGACCAGGTACGGGTTGTTGCCAGCATCGTCGCCCGGCACTGGAAGCAGTATCGGGGGGCGGGGCCGCAGGTACAGAGAATCGGGTAAAAGAGCAAGGATGCGCAGCTCCGTCTCTGCAGCTGCCACTGTTTGTTCTGCGGCGACAACCTGTTGCCGGATGTTCCGCAACTGTTGGTTAAAGAGTTCTTCGTCAAGAACTCCCAGTGTTCCAGCCTGGATACGGACACCAATATTGGTCCTTAATTGCTCGTAGCGAAAGGCCAGGGAATCCAGTAGCTGAAGCTGGGCGTGCTCGTGCTCCCAATTTAAATAGGCCCGCCGGAGCTTATGGCCCAGTTCTCTGGCGAATACCAGTTGACCGGCTTCCAACTCTGCCACCCGAGCATCGATGACTTCCGCACGCGGCCCCCGCAAAAAGAGGTGATTAAAGTTCTGGCTCACGCTTACGTTATGGTCAAACTCTTTGGTATTTATCTGACCACCCTGGTAGCCGACCTCCAGCGGAGACCAGGCACCGATTGACCGCCGGTTGAGGCCCTCCGCCGCAATCGCCAGTTGCTGGCTGCGCGGGGTAGGGTGGTTGCTGATGGCGTATTCGTACAACTCCGAATAACTACCGATGGTTTGGGCGGAGAGACCCGGACTGAGGAGCATGGCTATTAATAATCCTCCCATTGCACCTGCGGCCGCGCCCCCTGGTCTATCCTTTCGCAAGGGAGGGGCTTGCCCCCTCCCGCCTGAGTCCACACCCCTAAACTGCTTACGGTTAACCAGGTAATACAGCGCAGGCAACACAACGAGCGTAAGTAAAGTGGAGGAAAGCAGGCCACCAATGACCACCGTAGCCAGCGGCCGCTGCACCTCCGCTCCGCTTCCGTTGGAAAGCGCCATCGGCAGAAAGCCAAACGCCGCGACGGCCGCAGTCATCAGCACGGGCCGTAAACGGGTGGCGGCCGCTTCGGTGATGAGCGCGGAGAAGTCCGGAAAATCCTCGGCCTTCAAATGCTTGATTGCGCTGATCAGGACAATCCCGTTGAGCACCGAAATGCCAAACAAGGCGATGAACCCGATGCCCGAAGAAATACTGAACGGCATGCCCCGTAGCTCCAGCGCCAGAATTCCACCGATCGCCGAAAGCGGCACCGCAACAAAGATCACGAGGGCATCCCGGAAGGACCCGAAAGCAAGGTACAGCAACAAGAGAATGAGCCCCAACGCCAGCGGCACCGCCACCAATAAACGAGCGCGGGCCGACTGCAAGGTCTCAAACTGCCCGCCATATTGAATCTCGTAACCAGGCGGCAACTCAAGCTCCGCATTAAGTGCTAACTGGATCTCCGCTACCAGGCTTGCCACGTCGCGGTTACGGACGTTGACGCCAATATTGATGAATCGGCGGGCCTGCTCCCGGGAAATCAGCATCGGGCTTTCCCGCTCTTCCACCGAAGCGACTTCACTCAGCGGAATCAGCTGGCCGTTCCGCGCCGTAATGCTCAGTTGGTCGAGGTTCAGTTCCTGTCGCGACTGGTCGTTAAGCCTGACCACGAGGTCAAACTTCCGCTCTTCCTCGTAGACGTTCCCGACAATCTCCCCAGCGTAGGCTGCCCGGATGAGTTGGTTGGCCTCCCGGACATTGATTCCGTACTGCGCCATTTTATCCCGATCATAATTGACGGAGAGTTGCTGCAGCCCGTCCGTCCGGTCAACGCGTACGTCGCCGGCACCATCGATACGCTGAATAATTCCGGCGGCATGGTCGCCGGTCTCCTTGAGTGTCTCCGCGTTTTCCCCAAAGATTTTGACGGAGATGTCGGATTTAGCTCCGGTCATCAGCTCGTTGAAACGAAGTTGGATGGGCTGGGTGAAATCAAAGGAAGCCCAGTTGATCGGTGTCAGCTTTTCTTTCATCATCGCCATGAGATCTTCGCGGTTATCGGCCGAGGTCCACTCCTCTTTGTCTTTTAGGATGATCATGATGTCGGCATCCTCGATGGCCATCGGGTCGGTCGGTACTTCGGCTGTCCCGATTTTGGAAACGACGTGCTTCACTTCCGGGAAATTATCGAGCAGGATCTTTTCCGCCATCGTCGAGGTATGGATGCTTTCCTGCAGGGAACTGCCGGGTTTGATGGCCTGCTGCATCGCAATGTCCCCTTCCTCCAGCGTTGGGATGAACTCGCCACCCATCCGGCTGAAGACGAAGAGCGAAGCGCCCAGCACCACTAGTGCAATCAGTAGGGTAGGAGCGGCATGTTTAACGGCGGCCCGCACGACTGGCCGGTACCAACGTTGTAGCGTGCCCATAAGCCGGGCGGCGAAACCCGACTCGGCCCTGATCTTCTTGGAGATGAACAAGGAGGCCATTACTGGCACGTAGGTAACGCTGAGGATCAGGCTGCCAAGAATGGCGAAACTGACGACCTGTGCCATCGGGCGGAAGGTTTTTCCTTCCGTGCCTTCCAGGGTCAGAATGGGTAAAAAGACGAGCAGGATGATCAGTACGCCGAAGGCGGCGGAGCGGTAGATATCGCCGGTGGATTTGCGGACGGCCTGGTCCATTTCTCCCTGGGTCAGATGTCGGCCGACGTAGCCCACCGCCAGGGCGTGCAGCAGCCCTTCCACGATGATCACCGCTCCGTCAATGACGATACCAAAGTCGATGGCGCCCAAAGACATCAGGTTCGCAGAAATACCGAAATAGCGCATCATGATGAGCGCGAAGAGCATGGAGAGGGGGATGACGGAGGCGACGATGAGCCCCGCGCGCAGATTGCCGAGTAACAACAAGAGTACAAAGATCACGATGAGCCCACCCTCAATAAGGTTGGTCTGAACGGTGTCGATGGTTTTTCCGATCAGGCTGGCCCGGTCGAGGTAGGGGTAAATGGAAACGCCCTCCGGCAGGGAAGCTTCCACCGTTACCATTCGCTCACGGACGTTGCGTAGCGCTTCGGAAGAGTTCGCTCCTTTGAGCATCAGGGTGATGCCACCAACGACCTCCCCCTTGCCGTCCATCGTCATGGCGCCGTAGCGCTTTGCACTACCGATGGTCACCTTGGCAACATCGCGGATGCGTAGCGGCGGGCCGTCAACGTTCCCGAGGGGAATGGCCATGATGTCCGCTTCAGTGCTAACCCGCCCTTCGGTACGGATGTAGTAGGAATAGCTGCCCCGTTCGAGGTAACTGCCCCCGCTGTTCTCATTGTTTTCTTCCAGCGCGGTGATCACCTGGTCGACGCTGACGTTGTAATTGCGTAGCGCCACGGGGTCAATGGCGACTTCATACTGCTTGAGATAGCCACCGAAGCTACTTACTTCAATGATGCCCTCGGTTCCGTTCAACTGTCGTTTGACGATCCAGTCCTGGATGGTCCGCAGCCGGGTGGCATCATATTCGTGGGCATGCGCTGCGTCGACGGTCAATACGTACTGGTAGATCTCGCCCAGGCCAGTGGTGATCGGCATCAGTTCGGTCTCCACTCCTGATGGCAATCCCCCGGCGGCGACGTTCAGTTGTTCCTGCACGTACTGGCGGGCCCGGAGTACTTCGACGTCTTCCTCGAAAACGATGGTGATCACGGAAAGACCATACCTGGAGATGGACCGCACCTCCACAACGTCGGGAATGTTGGTCATCGACGCTTCGAGTGGGTAGGTGATGAGTTGTTCCACTTCTTCGGGAGCAAAGGTTGGCGCAACGCTGACGATCTGCACCTGGTTGTTGGTGATGTCGGGGACGGCGTCCAGCGGGATTTGGGAGGCGGAGAAAACACCGATGATACCGAGGGCGAGGACGCCGAGCAGTACGATCAGTTTGTTCTCCAGAGAGAACCTGATAATAGCATCAAACATGGTAGATAACGCTTAGCAAAAAGACAAAAAGACCCTTGCCGACGGATGCCGGTATGGGGGATTAAAAAAGGCTAAGCTAGTGCGGGCGGTCCGCGGGGAGCAGCTCTATCCGGGTAAACACCGGCCGGCGGAAAGTGTCGGCTCCGAAACACACGTTGGCGACGGATAGCGGGGTTTAACGCACGGGGTGCTAAAACGATGGTCGGGAGATCGGCCGGAGGCAACAAGGCTATTACCTCAAGGTCCAGCGTGGCATGGTTATCGGAAGAGAAGTGCTCCAGATGGTCTTCGCCGAGATCGGTGTTGGTAAAGAAATTCTGAAGCAGACCTAGTAAGTCACCATTCGTTCCGGGAATAATCTCGGCCGACACTTCTCCGGAGCTATCGCTATGTCCGCTGTGAACGTGGGGCACCAGTGAATGCAGGCTGAGTAAGAGCCCGGCCAGGAGTAAAAGCGCACGATGGAAACTAGTGGTCTTCATGTAGTCGCAAGGTACGTGACCTGAACTACTTTACACTGTGATGTAGGTCGCATACCGAAAATTTGGAAGGAGTCTTGATAGTGGGGCAGGAACGACTTCTTTTTTGTCTAACTTAAGCAGTGTAGTACGGAAGCATCAACCAAAGACCCTGTGATGTTTATGGTTTAGAAAGCGTTGTGCTAGATCGGCCTGTGGATGCCCAAATTGGCTAAAATCAATAATACCATTAACGACGTTACCGTTCCGGTAACGATGAGAGTTATAATCGTTCTTTTTTTGCTGGTCTGCTGCCTTATGAAGTCCGTTTTGGCCCAAGGTGATTTGGTGGTCCTCCCTGAAAGAGGGCTCTTTGCCGGATATTCGAACGCGATCAAACTAGTGAAACTGCCCGATACCTGCCCACAACCTGAACTGGTGGGGATATTTCAAAATGATTGGTGGTTATACCAAAACGCGGGCGGACCAAGACCTGTATTGCTTGAGCTAAAGCATGAATACGGGGCTTGGCATGTCCGACCGGAAATGGGTGTCGTGAATTTAGTGGCTCGCTTGGGGAGCCGTTATGATACTCTGGGGCTTGATGTAAACCCTTTGCCAGCGACCATCTTTCTGGGGAATTATAGCGGACAGGATCCTAGTATTAATCGAAGGGTAGTAAAAGAGCAAAGGGGACTAATCGCGGAGGTACTGAATCTGAATATTAACCTCCGGTGCTCCATAAAAGCGTATGAACTGACCATTGCCTGTGAATACGGTAAGCAAAGCTATCAAGTCGCCGGCAGTAGGTTCAGTGAAGAGATTGTTGAAGCGATACAGCTGATTCAACCCGGAGACTTGATTATTTTCCGGCAGATACGTTATCAATGCCCCGGAGCGGACGTTGTTCAATATGCACCGAATATGGTTTTTGAGGTCAAATGATATCGTTGATGTTTTTGGGAGGAAGGGGTGGAACCTGAAGAGTATTCCAATTCTTGCTTATTACAACCTTCCTTGCACCTGCGCCCGCGCCACCTAATACCGCCGCCCCTTAACCTTAAACGTCCGCACCATATTAAACCCAAGGTGGATGTCCCCGTCGAGCCAGTTTCCGCTGGTCTCACCAATAAACTGCTTTTCAATCATGGCAGTACTGTTGGTGAGGTGGAGCTGGAATACGTGGCTTCCGGTATTAATATCGACACCAAAGGATAGCGGATTGGTGGCTCCGGTAAGTACTTCCCCGCTGATGTTGTAGAAGTATTCTCCGGTGATGGCGAAGTTCTTTGACACCTTGTACCGGAAGGCCGCGCCAACTGAAATCAAATCGTTGGACTGGTTATTGGTCGTCACCAGATTATAGTGGACGTAGGAGGGCATCAACTGAGCCGATAGCCAGTCCGAAAACTTACGGGCGAGGTAAAACTGAGAAGTGAAAGCCATTCGGTTTTGCCAGGCCAGCGGCCGCGCCTGGTCAGTAACCTGAGCGGAGTTGTAAGCCGTACTACTGAAGAACGTCAGGGAGAAAGGCATGAAGCCTTGCCCCGCTAACCGTTGTCGCAACAGTCGCAGTTTCAGGAAACCGTCGAACTCCTTACCCAGGGAACTTCGGCCTGCGCCGACGCTGATCCAATCACGAATACCGTAATCAAAACCGATACGGATGTTGGCTTGGTCGAGACCGAACAACTCGTTGAAGCCTTCATTGAAACGCCCGAAACGATGGTTAATGATCATTTCCATCTCCCCCTGGCGGAGCATCTCAACGGAGTGGCCGTTGATGACGCGGGTACCACGGAAGGTCGCAGTCGTATATTTTTCCGCTTGGGCCTGGAGGTCGGCAGTGGTGAGCAGCAACAGGGTGGCTAGAAGGAGCAGCGAGCGTGTGATCATAATTGAGATAGAACTTAATTGTAGTAGTGATAATTCTTAGTGTGAAGCCGAGACGTCATAGTTGAGTTAGGCCTGTTTATACGTTGGCCACTTGGGATGATTTGCGTTCGCGAAGCGAACGCGGCTATTTTCTTAGCCGCCAGTAGGGGAAATCCCTTGCGGTCGCCCCACTGAGTAATTCCAGTAGGGACATCCTTCACGGTTGTCCCTTGCAGTCGCGCCTCTGGTCATATAATATCACTTCATGTAACCGCACGGGGCAAATTTTTCAATACCCCTTAGTTATTTAGCGCACCGGCTTCAATCCAGACGGTCAGTTTTTGAAGGTCACAGGCAGGAATAGTGCCTCCGCTTGGCGGCATGGCGAAATATCCAGCTTCGTGTTTAGCAGCGCCGAGCAAAGACCCATCATTGGCGTAGGGGCTGACGCGGTCGTAGCCTTCCAGGTTAACATTGCCGTCGGTGCGCCCATCGCGGTGGCAGCGGTTACAATAAGCGGTGAGAATGGGGACGATATCGGCGGTGAATTCGGCGGTCATTACTGCACAGTCCGCGCTGCCTTGATCGACGTACTGAAAAAGGTCTTCTTCATTATCGTAATAGCAGGCGGTGAGCAGTAAGCCGGATAGGAGAGATAGCACTAGTTGGCGGATCATAGATTTAGTTGTTGGGGGCGCCGGCGGCGATCCAGTTTTCTATCTGAGCAATACGGCAACTACTGACGAAGCTGCCCAGTGGTGGCATGGGGGCGAAGGATATTTCGCGTTTCATGGCGCCGATCAGTGAACCATTGTTGACGGAGGCGAGTATCTCGGCGTGAGAAGAAAGG
The DNA here is from genome assembly GCF_000373105.1 of Neolewinella persica DSM 23188. Classification (GTDB taxonomy): domain Bacteria; phylum Bacteroidota; class Bacteroidia; order Chitinophagales; family Saprospiraceae; genus Neolewinella; species Neolewinella persica. The sequence continues at coordinate 44,394 of NZ_KB890416.1, forward strand.
TTTACCCCGCCGTCTTCCCGGTTATTCCCGTGGCAGCCGACGCAATAGTCTTTAAGAATGGGGAAAATGTCTTCGCTAAAGGACGTTTGTGTCGGGTCACAGGGTATGCCACAATCGGTATTCTCTGCTCCCTGGTTGATCCAGTCGCGGATGAGGTCAGTTTGTTCACTGGTAAGTGGTGCCGCAGGCCTCTCAGGCATAAAGTCCTCGTCGTTGGGGTCCTCGGTAATGGACTTGTAGAGATCACTGCGTCCTGCGTCACCGGGGCGGACTTCCCGACGGATACTTTCGTAGTCGACCAGAATAACTCCTTCCCGGTGGGAGGCCCGGTCGTGGCATGCGCTGTAACCACAGGCGGAGACCATGATGGGAAGAATTTCAAATTGAAAGGAAACAACGCCTTCCGGGCAGGGATTGGTCTCGGCGGGATCCTCCACGGGAGGGTCTTCTATTATGCCTCCGGCAGGAATGATGGGATCGGTGGTGCAGGCCGCGATGAAAAGTAAAAGGAGTAAGGCCGCGGCGGCAAAATGATGTACGTGAAATTTCATGTTGGTTTAGAATTAGTGGGCCATTAGTTCAATGTATGCGCGGAGGTCTTCGACCTGTTGCTTGCTCATTCGTTCAGCTGGGTAATGGGGCATATAAGGTCGGTGGCCGGGGATGGCGTAGGTACCGTAGGCGACGATCTGGTAAAGCGAGAAGTGGGAATCTTTAATAATCATTTTGCGGAGGTGGCGAAAACTGAGCTTATCGTTGCCGAGCGGATAATGAGACACGCCTCCGGCTTTGTGGCAGTGCAGGCAGCTTAATTCGTAGAGGTCTTTACCTCGCCTGGGATCACCGGTTAGGCCGGGATAGCCTTCCCGCTTACTGGGGGGCGCATCGTAAAAATGAGCAGGGGAAGTTTGGCCGTAAAAGCCGCGTAGCCAGGTGCGCAGAGCTGCTTGTTTTTCGGGTTGGCTGCTTTCGGTATTGATCCGTTCCAGTTCTTCATCCGTCAGGCCGAGATCCCCCAGGGTGAATTGGAGTGTCCAGTAGTAAGCCAGCACAGCCTCGATTTCCCAGTCTTCCATTTCCCTTCCCTGCGAGCACTCCACGGCGCAGAGCTGGATGGATTCACGCAGGCTTTCGTGGGCGACTTTGATTTTTTCGTCGCCGTATTTCTTTACGTAATCATCGTTGTACCACGACTCGCGGTTGACGATTCCCTTGAAGGTGGTTCCCTGGAGAAAGGGTAGTCCCTTTTGTTTCACATAGGGCAGCCGTGCCTCGGGGTCGCTGAAGCGCAGGTCCGGATCTTCCTGTTCTATGTTGTGGCAGGAGGTGCAGGAATAATACTTGCTCACGAAATTGGTGCGCCGTCCATCAGCGTTGGTAGTACGACCAGTAAGGACGATTTCCTCGCCTTTTTTCGCCAGTGCGGGGTCGGCCTGGATATAGTGCTTAGCGGGGGGCTGGCCGAGGTTGTGGAGTACTTCGGCAACGGGCGTCGCTGCGGTGACGGTGAACACCCCCCTGGTTAAAGACAGGGAGAGGATGGCACAAAGGACGAGTAAGCAGAGGAGTGTATTCTTCAAGGTAGAGGGTGGCATACTTGTGGACATGCCGTTATTCTCCCTTTACGGAACCTTGTTTAAAATGGTTGCCTGACGTTTTTTTTGGCGGGGCCGCAGGTGCAAAGACGGCGTCCCTAAGCGCAGGCAACCATTTTTGTCGTATCTCCGTACTGGTTCAAAAGACGCTACGTGCCCACCTCCCCGGCGGAAGAAAGATTGGATCTGATCATCAACGGTTGCCGCGCAGGCGACCGTAAGGCCCGCGAAACGCTGTACCGGCACTTTTTCAGCTACGGTATGAGCATCGCTTTGCGCTACGGCCGTGACCGACAAGAAGCGGAGGACATCATGCAGGAAGGCTTCCTTAAAGTCTTTGTCGGTATCGATAAGTATGACCGAGGGCTTCCGTTCAAAAAGTGGCTGCGGCGGGTATTGGTCAATGCAGCCATCGATTATTTGCGGCGCTACAAGCGCCGGCCCGAAGAATTAAGTGACGAGTTGCCAACCACCACCGCCACCGGCAACGACGGATGGGACCAACTACAATATGAAGATGTGCTCAAGGGCGTCCGAACATTAAGTCCGGCCTACCGCCTGGTGTTTAACCTATATGCCATCGAAGGCTTCAAACACCGGGAGATCGCTGATCAACTGTCGATCAGTGAGGGTACTTCGAAATCCAACTACGCCAAGGCGCGGTTGCAATTACAAACCTATCTCCGGCAGCAAGGCGGAGACAAAAGCAAGTGGTATGAGTGAAGACTACTCTTTTGAAGATAAAATGAAGTCCCTTTTGGAGGACGAACGGGAGCACCCGTATGATCCGGACCAGTGGCGCCGGCTGGATCGCCGTTTGAAAGAAAATGACCGGCCACCAGTAGTCTGGTGGCAACGGTGGCTGCCCTATGGCTTTATGCTCCTGGTCGGGCTGTTGGGGTGGCAGCTTTGGCAGCAGCAAGGGTTGCAACGGACGGTTGTAAAACTGTCTGAACAGTTAATCGCCATGGAGCAAAAGACCCAAAACTCTGAGGTGACTCAAAATCAAGCCGTAGTAGTGTATGACACCATTTACCGAAATACGGTGATAGAAACAACCACCGAAAGACGCCCGTCCGAAAAGGTCAGGGAAGTGTTCTCTCCCCGTTATGGGCTGCGGACGGAAATACTTAAGGCCAGCTATCCGTCATTTTTTACCGCTGAAAATGAAGGCGGACAGGCGGCCACGTTCGGAGCAACGGATTTTGCGCTAACGGCCCAACGGGGGTTTCAGCAATACCGGACGCTCAACTACCGATATTTAGTTGATGGCGCACAACAACTAAAACGGGAAGCCAGCGGGCCCTACTACATTACAGACTTACTGACCGCTAACGCTGTTCAACAACTTCCCCTTAAAGGCCCTGCTTTTCCAACCTTCCCTACACCTGCGGCCTCGCCTCATAAGCTGCCCCCTGTTCCTCTTTGGCAACGCATAAAACCAAAAAGCTACGCTGTTTCCATTGGTACGGGGCGTTTCAAATCCTGGGCCTATTCCGGAAATGACGACGGTGATTTATTTGGGGATCTTAACGTTGAGGCCTTCCTCAAAAGCCGGCTGAGCCTGGAAGTGGGGGCCGCTTACCTCGAGCGCTCTTTTGAACGCATCGAACCTGAAAATCTGCCGGATGACCTACCCGTGGCAGCACCACTTGACGGCGACGATGAATTGGAGAGCATCAGCGGGAAGCTACAGCAACTACAATTTCCCATTGGGCTGCGTTACTATGCCTGGGAGTCTGGTCGTTTTCAGTTCCACGTTGGTGGAGGCCTGGTCCCCTTGATGGGCTTGTCCTCCTCAATTCTCTACGAATATGAGAACGATGAAGACGAATATTACACGGTGCCAGCACTTGGTGTTTTGCCCGCCGGACTTCGCCTGGGAGGCGTCTATGGCCGCGTAGGATTACAAGCAGGCCTGGGTAAACATTGGCAGGTTGGTGTTAGTGCCACGGCCATGCAAACTTTTGGGACTTATACCTACGCCTATCAGCGGCCTTCCTGGGGGCGTTGGCGGGTTGGCGTGGGGTATCGGCTCAATTGATATACCCAAACCTTAAAGGTTTGGGATGCAGTTGACTTGAAAGCAGCAGCGATTGCAGGCGCTCAGCGCCACGGGATTTCCCAAACAACTTCGTGACGAGTATAGCCTGCCGATCCATCGGGCAACTGAATGGAAGGCGCTTGCTGAATATATGGAGGGAGTATCGTTCCACCATTATTCCCATAGCTTCCGCCCCTCCAGCCGCTCCTGGCCAAACTCCGTCCAGTAGTGATGATTGCGCAAAAAGGCATCGTTGCTGTTTCGCCATTCCTCGTCCGTCATGTCAATGCCCAACAACAGCTTCCACTCCTCCCGCAGGAGTTCCTGGTAGTGGTCATAAGTAGGAAAAGAGAGGTGGTAAAGGTCAGCGTCACAAATCACCATTTCCAGTAGGTCGGTCGGCTGCTGTGGCATCGTTGTTGCCCGGATGCAACGCACAACCTCTGCGGTCCTGGCTTCGGGATATGCCTGCCCCCGCAGCCATTCCTGCGCCAGCATGATACTTCGGTCTTCATGACCGGCGTAGGTATACACATGCCCCGTATCGTGAAACCATGCGGCCAGCATCAGGATTTCCATATCCTCTGCCCCCAATTTTTCTTCGCGACCGATGTCGACCACTCCTTGCACCACGTTGATGGTGTGGTGAACGTTATGAAATACGCGATTGGCGGGAAGTTGTTCCCGCAACAGACGGACCACATAATTGCCCGCCCGATAAACGATACTTTCCCGATGCTTTTTCATGATCCTTTTATTTATAAGGGCCAGTCCTGAATGACCGGCCGGAATGAACACCTTAATATTGTTTGCAGCAGCTTAATTAAACCCATGAACGGCTTAATCCTGATCGTCTTCCCCGTCCGGTTCAACGCGTTTCAGCAACTTACCTTCAGCGGAGAAGATAACGTTGAATTTCTTATCGTTCTTATTTGCCAATTCCGTTTCGTAGGCGATGCGACCATCGGGGTAGGTAATGCGTGCAGCTTCCTCGATCTCGTGGCCGGAGAACTGTGTTGCGATGGTGGTAAGTATGGCGGAAGGCAGGGCATTTTTCTTGATCTCCAACTCCGTTTTCAGCAGCTCGCCGGTGGCCGAGTAGTTGGCGCTGGCTTCCTCGCCGTCCATCTTGAATTCGGCCTCGAAGGTGCCGTCGCCTTCGGCTTCCCAGGCTACTTTGGTGTTGGGGTGCGCAGCGGCAAAGGCTTGCTGTGCGGCGGTGGGAACCTGGTCCGGGTTCAGGGTTTCTTTGGCGCCATCGCAAGAGAGAAATACGCTGAGGGCAAGTAGTGAAAAAAGTAATGGTTTCATGGTTGGTTTGTTTTCTCAAAGGTCTGGACGGATTCTGGAGATAAATTGGAGGGCGCGGCCGCAGGCACAAAGTAAGTTGATGAAGCAGGGTTGGGAAGCCGGCGTATCCTAATTTCCTCCAAAATTCCCCCATACCTTCGCGCCAAATTAGCCCCGAATGAAAACCGCTTTACCCGTTTTAATCTTTGTACTCTGCAGCTTTTGCCTGACCGCCCAGGTCACCATCTCCGGCCAGATACTTGAAGCCGACGGTACAACGCCCATTCCTTACGCCACCGTTTCTGCCCTGGCTCCGGACAGCAGCCTGTTGGGCGGAAGCCTGACGCTGGACGACGGCTCCTTTGTCCTCAACCTTGCATCCCGCGGCCGCGCCCAAATCACGGTCTCCTATATTGGCTATGCTCCTCAGACCAAGGAACTCTTCATCGGGGCCAACAACGACACTTACAGCATTGGCAAAATCCTCCTGAGCCCCGATGCTCAGACCCTGGAGCAGGTGACCGTGACCGGCGACCGCGCCACTGTTAGTGGTACCCTCGACAAGAAAACCTTCGACCTCTCCGACCAGCAAGCCCAGGGCGGCGGCTCCGTCCTCGATGCCATGAAGGCCCTGCCCGGCGTCACCGTCACTCAAGACGGTAGCCTCGAACTGCGCGGCTCCGACCGCGTCGCAGTCCTCATCGACGGCAAGCAATCGGCCATGACTGGTTTCGGCAACCAGCGCAGCCTTGGCAGCATCCCGGCGGGCAACATTGAGCGGATTGAGATCATCAATAATCCATCAGCTAAATACGACGCGTCCGGCCAGGCGGGCATCATTAACATCATTTACAAAAAGGAAAAGGCCGCAGGTTTCAACGGTGAAGTTGGGGTCAGTTATGCCCTCGGCGAGATCACTACCCGCAGAGAAGACCTGCCCACGGAACTCGGTCGCTACCGTCTCAACTCCCACCTTCAGCCCAATCTGGGGCTGAATTACCGCAGCGACAAAATTCGCGGCTGGTTCCAGGGCTCCGTCCTGGCACAGGAGAAACTGCCCAACAACGAATTCACTACCCGGAACTACGCCGATGGCCGCCGAACCATCAGCCAGGTGCCGGAGAACCGCCGGCAGATCCACTACGTCGCCAGGGGTGGGGTAGACTTCCTGTTGGATGAAAATAATACCCTGAGCCTGTCCGGCATCTACGACTACGAGCACCACATCGATACCGCCCAGATTCCCTTCATCGACCTGAACACCAACCAGCGCTACCGCTACTGGAACTGGAAAGAAGACGAAAGCACCAGCCTGATCAACGGTCGCGCGGACTTCCGCCACAATTTCGGTGCCCCCGGCCACGAGCTGGAGCTCTCCGCCCAACTCAGCCAGGGTAAGGAAGACGAACAGTACTTCCTCAACGACAGCACCAGCTTCCGTCAGGCCCAGGATACCTCCCACCTCATCGCCATCGAGAACATCTCCGCCTTCAACATCGATTACGTTCGTCCGCTGGCGGGTGGCCGCATCGAAGCTGGGGGCCAGTTGCGTTTTCGACGCCTGCCCGTGACCTACGAGATCGGACAGGGGGTACGCAGCATCATCTACCCCGGCCTGGGGGATGAGTCTCGCTGGACCGAAGACCTCTACGCCGGTTACCTCAACTACGTCTACGAAAGCGCCGGCTTCGAAGCCGAAGCGGGTCTGCGCGCCGAACAAACGGCGGTGACCTATACCCTCGACCCCGAGAACATATACTACGACGACAACGACGCTTATGACTATTTCCGGCTATACCCCAACGTCCGGTTAACCTATAAGATCAATGAAGCCAATAAGCTTTCCCTCTTCTTCAACCGCCGCGTCGATCGGCCAGGGGAGCAGGAACTACGCGCCTTCGCCAAATATGACGATCCGGAATTACTGAAGGTTGGCAACCCTTACCTGCGGCCCCAGTTCACCCAGACCATCGAAGCAGCCTACCGCCGGATTTGGGAAACCGGTTCGGCCTTTGCGGCCGTGTACACCCGCCAGAGTGACGATGCTTTTCAGCGTATTTTTAACATTGACAGCAGCAACCCGGACTACGATATCATCAACCGGATTTACCAGAACACCGGACGCGCCACCAACCGGGGTGTCGAGCTGCTCTGGAGCCAGGAAGTGAAGGCGATCTGGAAGTTCAGCCTGGGGGCGAATTTCTACCGCATCGGTATTGAGGAGTATTCGGGCACGCTCTTGTTCCCAACGGTCCGCCCGTTCACGTTGGCGGCTTCCACGGGTAACAGTTTTGACCTTAAATTCAACAATCAGTTCACCCTGCCGAAGAATTGGAAAGTACAGCTGACGGGCATCTACCTGGCCCCACGTAACATCCCCCAGGGCCGCGAACTTGCTCGTTCTTCGGTGGACTTTGCCGTGAGCCGGCCCGTCTTCGCAGGCAAAGGAGAAATGGTCCTGGCGGCAACGGACTTGTTCAATGGTTTCGGCCTTCGGCAGGAGATTGACGGGGAGGGATTTACGGCGGAGTACCGGAATTTTTATGAGAGCCAGGTGCTGCGGTTGGGGGTAACTTATAAATGGTAAAATTGCTTGCGGCCGTAGGTCATTCAGAATTTTAGCTGCTCCGGCACGCGTTTTACACCTCCGAGAAACTTTTCAAACTGGGCTAACGCCCGTTTGAAAAGATGCCTCGGAGGAGAAAACGCTAGATTGTGGGTAAACGGCTAGTCGTTAGTGGTAATCTAGGTTTGGGTTCTCCTCGGAGGCATAATTTGGTTGACGAAGCGCAGCGAAGTCAATCAAATTTTCCTCCGAGGTGTAACCTAACCGGACGCGGCTGAAATTCTGAAGGGTCTACATCGGCCGGGATCGGAGGCGTGAATAGCAAATAGCACAAATTGAGGCTTTTCGGCACAGACGCACGCGGGGCCCTCAGCCCTTTCACTGCTACGCAGTCTCGGGGCACGGGAGGCCACGGGGCCTTGATGGGCGAAGGACCCAGTAGCGTCGGCCAGGTCCTGAAGCGAAGCAAATGGGCTTGGTTGACCTGCGGGCGTCCGGACCTTTGGATCAAGTCTAGGGGGCGTAACTGATAGGCCGTACAAATTGTTATTCACACAGACTAGAGGAACGACCTGGCTATATCCTACCGCTTAATGACCTTCAAAACTTCCCGCCGACCAGTAGCCTCGTTAACGCAACGCGCAACGTACATACCCGGTGCAAGGGCGGAAATATTGGCTGGGAATTCATCGGCAGAAGCCTTAAAGGAACCAACCACCTGACCCAGCTGATTTACCAGGGTCACCCGCGTCCCCGGAAGAACACCCGAAAAGGTCAACTGATCACCCGCCGGATTAGGGTAGGCTTTTATTGCTGCGGTACTGATCGTGCTGACGCTGGAAACAACGGAGGCAACTTCGTAAACCACCACCACCGGCGGCCGGGCGTACGTCCCCTGTTCCGTATCCCCTTTCTGGATCGTCAGGTAGAGGTTGCCGGAGGCGGGGTCAAAACTGCCGCCGCCGATACCCTGATAAACGTCATTAAACGGTGTGTCGAAAATGCCGTAATCATAAGGCCGCACGGCGTGCGGTTCCACCACGCCGTTTTTAACGTCCACCAAATCCTGCACGTCCCACAACCAGTAATATTGATAGTTGTCGGCGGCTTCGGGCGTGCAGTAGCCGCCGCAAAGGTTGCCATTGTCCTGAGTACATTTGTAGCAAACGCCGCTGTTGTGACCACCACTTTGGCCCATCGTCAGATAGGTTCGGGTGCCGGGGACAATGAAGCCGTAGGTGACTTGAGACAGGTGCGTCCATAGGTCGTTACGCAGGGAATCGTTCGCGAGGTCAGGGTGGAGACGATCGCTCAGGGAGAAATCGAGCAATTTTGTGGTGGGTACTTCATCGGTTGCGGACAGCAGGGCAGACCGTTCGAAGGCGAAGGCGGAAGGGCCTACGCTAAGGCGGGAGATAATAGGCCGGCCGGAGGACTGGCCGGTAAGGTGGTCGCCGCCGAGCGCTTCCCGAAGGTCATCTGGTATTGGAGAGAGCCAGCCGGACGTGTGGCCCGCACCACCCTCAAATTTCAGGTAACCCCGGGTGTCTGAGTTCTCCAGCCCTTTGGCGTCCTCGATAATGAGAGTGCTGACGGTATTATCTCCTGGCGCATCGTAATATTCATAGGCATTTACCACTAGTTTAGCCGTTTCGCCATCCGCTACGTACAGCATCCCGCCGATCCGGTCTATGCCTTCCGGATTTCCGTCGGGGGTCTCCTCCAAGAAGCTGACGAAGTTCTGCAAGGGTGGTGGCGCAAACGTCAGGTCGGCCAGAGATTCGCTGAGGGTGATTTCGGGAATGGCAAACTCAGCGATGGCTTGCTGGTGCGCGTGTCCGACCATAAAAAGGGAGTGCCGGTCCGGGTTATAGGCAATTGGTCCTTCGGAGTAGTTGATATCGGAATTGCCGTAGGTGTCGGCGGGGATTCGGAAAGCACCCTTGTAGGTGAGGTTCTCCATTTGAAACAGGGGGAGGCTGCTGACGTCCTGAGCTCTCACCGACATGGCAATTGCCGGGAGGAGGAGTGCAAAAAGTAATTGGGTTGCACGCATTGTCTTTGGGTATGTGGGGCAATTCGAAGGTAATATACGGTAGACAGGCGCGTGATCACGGAGCGCTGCGCTAAGTTAGTTGCTTACCCCCGCCGAAGCTCAAACCGGCATCATCAGTCAGGTCATCTCTCCGCGCGGTGCCTAAAGTATTGGATGTCAGCATAGTGGCCCGGAAAAGGAGGGTGGCCCCGGCTACTTTGCGAAGCTGTCCAGTAGAAGACTTAGCGGTAGTAGTGAGTATTGTGTTGATTTGATTTGTCGTGGTGTTTGGGATTACATAAACCATTTATAGTCCTCCGCTTCGGTTTGGCTGATCACCTTTCCGTCCCGCGTCAAACGCAGGACGAAATTGGCACCCTGCGGACCTTTGAGCCCGACGTCCCATACCTGCTCTCCATCGGGAAACGTGATTTTGCTGGCCTCCCCGATTTGATAATCAGCATATTCCCTGAAAATAAATGAATTTACCCCCTCTGGCAGGGTAGCTTGCCAAGTTTCTTGTTGGGTTTGGATCAACGCTCCGCGAGTGTCCAGCAAGTCACGATAACGAAACCCCGTAATACGGTAGCGGACGCTGTACCTGCCGTCCGGTAGGATGGTCCATTGTTGGTTGGTATTCTTTTCGTGAAGCTTGTTGAAACCGTTTAATACTTCCGTTGGGACGGTCCCTTCACCGGGTAATTTTACCTTTGTTGTCGTACAAGCGAACAGCATTGACGTGAAGGCAATTAATGCTATTGATCTTTTCATGCTGTAAATCAAGTTCCCCATTTTAGAGAGATTTTGGAGATGCCTCCGGAACGGTGAAGAAATATCCTGCCACCATCAGGGACAGCCCTGCCGTCGCTATAAATAGCACCTCCGGCCCCCAGAATAACCAGACGAGACCGGCTGCTGAGCTTGCCCCCAGTGCCGCCAGACTCTCCCCCGCGCTCACCGTCCCCGTCGCTGTTCCCATCTCCGCCTGCGACACCAGACGGCTGATCCAGGCTTTGGCCACGCCTTCGGTCGCCGCAGCGTAGAGTCCGTACGCGGCGAATAACACGGCAAAGTGCCAGGGAGCTGCCGCAAAGGGCAACCCCAGGTACACGCCGGCAAAAACCAGCATGCCCGCCAGATAAATTCGTTTTGGTCCAAACCGGTCCGCCAGCCCGCCGAAGGGGTAGGCCGCCAGCGCATAAATCAGGTTATAGAATACGTACCAGCCGATCAGCGCTACATCACTAAGTCCCACTTGCTTGAGTAGTAGCAGTAGAAATAGATCCGAGCTGTTGATTAAAGCGAAGGCGATGATGCCGAAAGTCAGCCGTCGGTAAGCTTTGTTGGCCCGGCGGAAATGCTGTAGGAAGTCGAGTAGGCCAGGTCGGTCTTTCACTAACGTCGTCCGGGTTTTTTCTTTGAGCAAAAGCGTTGCTCCGACCGCGATCAAACCTGGTACTACTGCCAAAACAAATAGCCAGCGGTACTGACCGGGGTAGGCCCACAGGAAGCCCAGGGCCAGTAACGGTCCCAAGGCTGCGCCCGTGGTGTCCAGTGCCCGGTGAAAACCGAAGACCCGCGCCTTCGTTTCCGGGCGCGCCTCGGCGGAGAGCAGCGCATCCCGTCCCCCGGTGCGGATGCCTTTACCTAGCCGCTCGGCCGTCCGCGCAAACAAAACCCAGGCGGGTGCCGTCCACACCGCCATCAGCGGTTTGGCCAGCGCGCTGATGCCGTAACCGATTTGTACGAAGGGTAATCGCCGTCCGATCCGGTCTGACCACTGCCCGAAGTAACCTTTGCTTAGCCCCGCCGTCGCCGCCGCGATCCCCTCAAGGATGCCGATGCCGGCAACGGAGAAACCGATGCTCTCCAGGTACAGCGGCATGACCGGATAGAGCATCTCGCTGGCCACGTCGGTAAACAGACTGACCAGGCCAAGCAGGACGACCGTCCGGGTTATTATTTTTTCGCGCATGGTATCAGGTAGTAAACTTAACCCGGTTCGTTCCTAACGACCGGGTGATAAAATATGAGGGGATTGAAAAACCTAATTTGCCGTTTCCACTGGTTTCCGCAACGCTTCTCTCGTCTTGCGCGAGCTGGAACTGATGCCCGGGTTTACTATTGTCCGGTACTGCTCCTCCAAAAGCTTTCCTTTGCACCTGCGGCCGCGCCCAAAAAAGGTAATATGGAAGAGGGTTACCTGCTTAAGAGCATTCGGTAGATTATTGGTCACACTTCGCGGCTTCTATCTGCACTTTTACCCTAAAACCGATAGTCCAGCTGTACCCCGGTCGCCCCCGCGTTGATCCGCATCCCCTTCGGTAGTATCGGCTTCTTATGCAGCTTCGGCACCAGGTAGCCCACCGTTGCGCCCAACGCATACCCCACGATCACGTCGGTAGGGTAGTGCCGCCCGGCACGTATCCTCAGGTAGCCCGTAACGGCCGGCACGGTGGCTGCCAGGCCCCAGACGTAGGGCTTCAACTTGCTGTCCGGATGGTAATCTGAAAACACCCGCGCGAAGAAGAAAGAACCTGCGGCAGACAGCGACGTATGCCCCGATACAAATGCTGCCTGATCTCCGGATTTGAGTTCTGTCCCCGGCACCCAATCCGGTCCGTAAACGTATGGCCGCGGCCGGGCAAAGCCCGCCTTCGTAATGTTGGTCAGGCCTCCGGCAACCATCATCGTCTCGGCGTAGAGCAGCGTTATTTTACCAAAGTCGCCACGGGTGTCTTTATCCAGGATCAATAGTCCCGGTAGCGCCACGCCGGCGTACAACCCATAATCACTCAGTTTACGCGAGTTGCCTAACTCATAATTAGATCCCAGCCGGTCGAAGGCATTGATCTGGTCGTACGCGGTGATCTCCAGCTCGCGCCGCAGCGGCGCGTCCAGCTGAGCTTGCAAGTAAGTGCCAACGCCCAACGACAAGGCTCCCGCACCACCGTAAAGCAACTCCCGCTTCAGCGAAAGATAATAAGGGCCGTTTCCGTCAGCCGCTTGGCCAAAAGCAGAAATGGTGGAACAGCAGAAAAGCAGGAGCAGGCTCCAGCGAAGCATTGTTTTATACATGATTACCTTAGTTGTTGGATTGTACGGACAAATTTCGGGGAGGAACTTGGAGAGAATTTGGAGAATCCTATTTTAGCAATGGATGCGGCTTATCTGGTTCCAGTTCCCGCCTCCCGTACGCCGTAAAGTAGCGGTGTTCCGTTAGGAATTTATTGTTGGCCGCTTCCCATTCTTCATCAGTCATCTCAATCCCCAGTTCCAGTTTCCACTCTACCCGCAATAACTCCTGGTAGTCGCTGTACATGTCGAAAGCCAGGTGCCGGAGATCGGCGTCACAGAGTATTTCCTCGACTTTGTTACGGGGATGCTGTGGCATTGTGGTGGCCTCGATGCAAGCGAGTACCCGCGCCAGTCTGTCTTCCGGATAGTCCTGTTTCCTTAGCCATTCCTCCGCAATACGCATGCTCGCCGCCTCATGGCCTTTATAGCACTCGACGTGCCCGCTGTCGTGGAAAATTGCCGCCAGCTTCACGATCTGCATTTCTTCCCTACTCAGACCTTCGGCTTTGCCAATTACCTTTACGCCCCGCAGTACGGTAAGCGTATGGTGGAGGTTATGAAAAATCCGGTTGTGCGGCAATTCCCGAATCAATCGTCGGGTAATATACCGTGACGCCCGTTGCGCCAGACTTTTTTGTTTTTTTACTTGTTTGGCCATTACGCTAGAGTGTGTTTTTTCTCCTCCCTTGAAAAGGCGGAGGTTTTTTCTTTTCTTCTCAATATTTTTCAACCAAACGCCACCGTCATTCGGTGCCGCCCCGCCTCGGAGGTGTACCGTAGGTTGTAGTTGTATTTGTCGCAGATCTCCCGCACGATCGCCAGGCCGAGGCCCAAAGATTCAGCTGATTTGCTCTCCTTCCGAAACCGCTCAAACAACAGTTCAGGAGCCTGCCGCAGTGGTGGGCCCGTATTCTCGATGACGAGAAAATCATCCGCTAACCGGATGCTCAAATCCCCCCCGTCAACGTTGTGCCGGATGGCGTTACCGATCAGGTTATTCAGTAAAATATCCGCCAGCATCAGCGGCATCCGTACCGATCGTGGTGCCAACTCTCTATGCAGGGAGATGCCCCGCGCTTCCAGGCCCGGAACTAATTGTTCCAGCTTCCGCTCGATCAGGGGATTGAGGTCGATCCATTCTGCTTCCGGCACCTGCCCCCGCTCAATCTTCGTCAGCAACAGTAGAGATTGATTCAGCTTACCGAGCCTGCTTACCGCCTCGCTTACTTGTTGAATGATGTTGTAATCCTGCTCACTTCGTTCTCCTTCCCGCAGCAGCAGGTCTATCTGGTTCCTGATGATGGCCAGCGGGGTCTGCAACTCATGACTCGCGTTCTCCGTAAAGCGGCGTAGGGTATTGTATTCCTTGATCAGTTGCCCCGTCATTCCTTCCACGCTTCGATTTAAGTCCTCAAATTCTGTGGTGTCACTGTGTGAGAACGAAGGTGCTTTATCCTTTTGTATGGAGAAATCCTTGATTTGCGCCAGTGTTTGGTAAAATGGCCGCCAAAGTTCCCTCGACAGATAACGGTTCAGCAAATTGATGGCTAGTAGAAAAAGTAATAGCCCGCCAAGCACAACCAATAATAAAGTCCGGATGAGGTCTTCATTCTCGACGGTACTCAGACTAATGGAAACCTGATAGGGTTTACCGTCGACCAGTTCTTCGTAAGTGTATTTTCTAAACGGCTCTGGTTCTAACGCTCCGTTATCTTCCACAACCATGATCGTTGTGTCCCTAAAGAACTCTCGATCGGATACCTGAAGAATTGGACGAACCTCCACGATCTCATCCATAATGTACATGGTAGGTTCCAGCTCCTTCAGTTGCAGCAGTTCCCGGGCCAGGGCGGGGCGGGTATGCTCCAGGCTGTCGTCCGTACTGTGGTCCAGCGTGTACCGCAATGCGAAAAACAAGGCCAATCCGATAATTGCGAAGATCAGCAGCGAAAAGAACAAATAATACCGACTTGTTCGGTTTAGCAGTTTCATGTTTTAGCCCATTTGTATCCCACTCCGTAGACACTCCGAATGTAGTCTCCAGCCCCGGCCTCCAATAGCTTTTTGCGCAGGTTCTTCACGTGGCTGTAAATAAAATCTATTTTATCCAGAAGGTCTGCATCGTCACCACTAAGGTGTTCGGCTACGCTTTCCTTTGTGATCACCCGGTTGGGATTGGCTAAAAAATATTCCAGTAAACTGTATTCCGATCGGGTCAGCTTGATCGGCTGGCTATTCACCGTCACCGCCTGCTCCGTTGGGTTCACCGTTATCTCACCGAACTCGATTACCCGCTCGCCGGCAAAGGACTTGCGGCGGTAAATGGCACGAATTCGCGCGTTCAGTTCCGCCAGGTGGAAGGGTTTCGGCAGGTAATCGTCCGCCCCCAGGTCCAGGCCCGTGATCCGGTCGTCAATGCTGTCCTTAGCAGAGACGATGATGATGCCGGCGCGCTGGTGGTCCGCCTTAAGTTGTCGTATAATGTCCAACCCACTGCCATCTGGCAGGCCAATGTCCACCAGGATACAGTCGTATTCGTACACGCTGGATTTATCCAGCGCGTCGTTTAAGGTCCCGACGCTTTCTACCAGGTGGCCGTCAGCAGCCAGGTAACCGGAAATGGAGGCAGCCAGACTGGGTTCGTCTTCGATTAAGAGGATCTTCAAAAGATGGATTTACGTGTAAAATAGGGAAGAGATTTTGGAGAAATTCTGTAGAACTACTGAAGTCGAATCCTCCTGGAAATGCATTTTGTCAGCATCAGGGATGCCTTTCAATGGAGATACCTATTTCTCAATCACAAACTTAACCCCCACAGCTCCCTGAATGGCCGAGAATCCGTTATCTCTGTTGTACGAACTGAAATTCAGGTCCACGCTCTTTAGCCCAAATCGCCAAATATGAGCGGAAGCGAGAATGTCGGTATAAGTGACGCCAAGGCTATATTGATTAGCGACAAACTCAGAGAGGTCGTAGTCAGACGTATAGAACGTACTGGTGGACAGGTGCTCGTCGTAGGGCGCGAAGTGATCCGCCGCCGTCTGGGTGTAGTACCGGAAGGCCGGTCGCAGCGTGAATTGTTGGGTAATCTTCACCGGCACTTCCACGTTGGCGGTCACCGAATTAATGCCCCAATCGTCGGTATAGTACCGTAGGAAGGAGCGGACGACGATGCGCTCATTGATGTACGCATGCAGGCGGCCACCCAGGGCGATCTTCGTTCGGCTATTCGGCAACCGTTCGATGTCATCGGCCAGGGCGAAATCTTCGATGAAGCTGTTCTCAATGTCGGCAAAATAAACACGCTGAAAGGGCGTGGAAAGCAGCCCGCTTTGTTGTACCACGTCGAGGGAAAGGTTACCCTGCAAGTTGCGACTCAGTATCTGGCTAAAGTTTACCCCCAGGTTGTAACTCTGGCGGCCCGTCTTGTCCAACCGTGCGAAATTGGGGTTGTAGTTAGCATTTCCGGTAATGGTATGACTTTGAAAGAGACGGTTGGTCAGTCCACTTCCATCGTCGAAAGGACGAAGCTCGGAAGGGTAAATGGCGTTCCAGCCATCAATAAAAACGTTGGCTTTCAGGCTCAGTTCCGTATTTTTCTGGTTCATGATTCGTGTGTAGCTACCGCCGACCCCTACCGAAGTGTAGTCATATTCAGTTGAGCCGGAGAGGTTGGCGGACCAAACGATATTGCGATCGTCGGAACTGTGACTGTAACTGGCCGTGACGTTCGTCCAATTATCACCTTTGGAAGCACCGGAAGATGCCTGGAAGGGGTCGGCCCGGCCACCACCGTCGAAGGGGTTCACGTTGCTGGAGGATGCCGAAGAGTAAGCGGAGATGCCGACGTTGACGGTGAGCACGTCATCGTCGTTGAGTGGAACAGCGTAGATGACGGTTGGGTGAATATCGGTCAGTTGCTCCGTACCGGTCCCTCCAGAAACGGCGGCATTATTTCCGTCCTGGCTGTAGTAACTGGTAAGAATCTGCAGCTCGGCGGTTTCCAGCACGCGCTTTTTATACGACGTGTCCTTCACGGTACTTTGGGCGAGGGCGCAGGTGCAGGGGAGGAGTAGGAGGAGCAGGGGGAGGAGGTATAGCTTCATGGATGATCGTTGGTGGAGTGAGTATGCTGGAACTATCGTTCCTGCATCGGTGTACCCCGGATTACGCGACGGGCTGCGCCACGCCGCTGCATCCGGGGTTAAAACGGTTTGATCCCTCCGGGATCGGTCAGTACAGCTGCAACTTGCAACCTGCAACCTGCAACCTAGTTACAGCCACAGCCGCCACCTGTTTTGCCGCCGTTAGCGCCGGAGGCGGCTTCGCGGTAGCTCTGGAAAGTGGTCTGGTAGCCGTCTATACTGGTGGGGGAAAGGGCCATGTCAGGATCGTTGAGGTTGACCATTTCATAACCCTTTACGGTTACGCAGGAGGACAGGCCAGCTGCGGCGATAAGGCAAAAAAGCAAGCGCTTAATCATGTTGGTAGGTGGTTTGAAGGTCTATGCTGCCTGAAGTATGCAGGTGGTTGTCTTCGTCGACGATGATGCAGTCGACGTTAGGAATTTGATTAATGAAGTCGAGGCCAGTGTCAACGCCCATCACGAAGACGGAAGTAGCCAGGGCATCAGCAAGCTCAGTACTTGGGGCGAGGACGGTGACGCTTATAATGCCAGTACTTGGGTAACCTGTTCTGGGGTCGATGATGTGGGCGTAGCGGGTGCCGTTGAAACGGACGAACTTCTCGTAATTTCCGGAGGTGACAATAGCACGGCCGTTCACCGGCAACCAGGCGAACGCCTTCTCCTTATTTAGCGGATTAGTAATGGCCACCTTCCAGTCCTCGCCGGAGGGTTGCCGCCCCCAGGCGGTCAGATCGCCGGATGCGTTGATGATGCCAGCTTTGCATCCGGCCTTTTCCAAAAGCTGACGTGCCCGATCTGCGGCGTATCCCTTGCCAATGGCCCCGAATCCAATCTTCATGCCGGCTTCGGGAAGAAACACGGTGCGCTTAGCTTCGTCGAGGACGATTTTATCAAACCCCACCCGGGCGACAGAAGCGGCGATGTTATCGGCTTCAGGCATCGCCTTCATGGAACCATCGAATCGCCAGAGGCGGTCCATGCTTGCGTAGGAAATGTCGAAGGCACCGTCGGTAAGCCGGCTCAGGCCTAGGGCCCGCTGGATGAGGCCAAAAAGCTCGGCGTCGACTTTTACGGGGTGGTCCCCCGCGGCGGCGTTGATGGCCGAGGTTTGAGAATTAGGATCCCAGCTAGAAATCAATCGCTCAATGCGTTGAATCTCAGCTATGGCCATTGCATTATACCCTTCCTCTGCACCTGCGCCCGCGCCCACGGTCGTAATGTCGAACCGGGAACCCATCAGGAGCAGCGTCTCGTGGCTGGTTACCTGAGCGCAAATCAATAACGGCATAAAGAGCAGCGAAAAAAGGAGGTGCCTGATCATTCGGTGAAGTTTTTAAGCATGTCGGCGTACTCCACGGGGCTGATTTTCTTATAACCGGTCTGGCCAAGCAGATCACCTTCGGGACTAAGCACCACGACCAGCGGGAAGGAACCCCGGGTATTGTAGAGTTCGGCTAGTGAGGCGTTGCGTTCACTTGTTTCTTTAGATAGTTTATTGGCCTTGCGCCGGGGGAAATCAGCCTTGTAAAAGACGAAATTCTCTCCTGCGGCAGTTGCAAATTCTTCTTGTTCCCAAACGTCCCGTTCCAGTTTAATGCAGGGCGCGCACCAGTCGGAGCCGGAGAAGACAAGTACAATGTTTTGTCCTTTTTCGGCGGCAACTTTCTGTGCGGTCTCAAAGTCAGGTTGCCAGAGTTGAGCAGAAAGGGGAAGGGTAAACAACGCGATGAGGAGCGCTAAGAAAGCAGTTTTCATAATAGTTGGTTTGATGAGAAGGGCTTAGTAAGAGGGGGGTGTCAATTGGTTGGTCGGGAGGTGGCCAGATAACATGATATTGGAAGTTTTAAGGAGCAAGCATTCTCCATTCTTTGCCTAAGCCAGTACGGAAAGCGTTCGGAAAAGGTTGCCTTTATAGAAAAGCTTTGTTTGGAGGGATCTGCTCATTTTAAGTTGAGGAACGAACACGATGATTATGGTCCGTTTGCCGGTAGTAACCATTGTGTGTATAACGAGATGCACCGATTGGAACATCCCGGCCCGGACGCCCGCGGGTCCCTTATCCCTTTCACTGCTCCGCAGTTTCAGGGCTAAGGGACGCCACGGGGTCCTGAGAGTGTTAAGGACCCCGTAGCGTCAACAAGGACCTAAAACGAAGCGGAAGGGCCTGGTTGACCTGCGGGCGTCCGGTCTTTCGGTTAACACGAAACGTCCGTTTCTGAAAAATTGTGCATTTCGTTATGCACACGTAACCATTTCCGGTGGAGAGAATTTTGGGCAACCGGCGTACTTTCGGGAAGTGATCAAAAGAGGAATATTAATATTGGCAAATTTGGAAGCGAATTCTGGAGACACATTGGAGGCACAGAATTCCTCCAATTTCTACCACGAATTTTGTAACCGATTCCGCTAAGTCCGCTCTCTACCACACTAGGAGGAGCACATTCCCGGCCTTCCAGCTGTTTGCTAATAATATGATGAAAGCTTCTTTTTTTGTCCTGATACTTCTCGCGCTGCCGCTGTTTCTCCCGGCGCAGCTCCGCCTCCTCGTGGCTGGCAACACCGCCGATGCTGACCCCGCTATTTATGCTTCTCTTCAGCAAAGCATCAACGGCCCCGGCGACCCAGCCACCGTGCTTTTCGCCGGCGATTACTTTCCGGAATGCACCGAAGCCATGGTTAACTACGACAAGAAGAAAGGAAATGGCCCCGAGGTCTTTCCAACGTTAACTCCGGTCCTCCAACTCATTCGCGATAATCCGTCAACGGAGTTTTACCTTATCCCCGGCGATCGGGACTGGGATAAATCCGGGAAAAACGGACTGAGTTGCGTTACCGCCCTGGAAGATTACCTGGAAGACCAAAATCTGGACAATCTGCACTGGCCATTGGACAAAGGTTGCCCTGGCCCGGAGTTCGTGGAATTAGCGCCCACCGTATTGCTCATGATGATTAATACCCAGTGGTGGAACCATCCCAATGACAAACCCGTCCCTGCGGATGGCAATTGCGACTTCGCCGACCCATCTATCGCCCTCGATGAGATTATTAGTGCCATTGAGGAAAACCAGGACCAAAACGTCATCATTGCCGGCCATTATCCGCCCAAGTCTCAGGGGCGCTACGGCGGCAAATTTCCGGCCCGCGACCACTTTCTCCCACCCATCATTGGCAGTTTCCGTGTCTCTTATCGCCAGAACGTCGGTACTCCGGAAGAACTCACCAATGCCCGCTTCGCCCTGTTGGCGGATAAATTAAAGGATTACAACAGTCAGTTTGAAGGACTACTCTTCGTCGGTGCGCAGGACCACAGTCAACAGCTACTCAAATTCGGTCGTAATTATATCCTCAATGCCGGAGCCGCCGGCCCGGGCCGCTGGGTTGCCAAACACAAGCCCGCCATCCACACCAGCCGCAACGCTGGCTTCACCGAACTGTGCTACGCGGCCGACGGCAGCGTAACCTACAAATATATTAAAGCTGCAGACCAACTGGTCGAGCGCTCACAATTGTTGTTCAACGCTCCTTGCGGAATCATTTACGATACCTTCCCCTTAAACCCGGCCTTCCCGCCCTGCGGTATCGATTCCCTGACCATGCTGAACTACGCCGCCCCCGCCACCCCGAGCCTTCTCTTAGCCCCCGGCGCCCAGTACAAGCGTTCCGCCTTCGGGGAATTCTTCCTCGGTAAGCACTATCGCGACATCTGGACTACTGAAGTGGACGTACCGGTCATCAAACTCTCCGATTTCCCGGGTGGCCTCCAGCCAGTACGCGAAGGCGGTGGGCGCCAAACGACGTCCCTTAAACTTCGAGCGGCCAATGGCGAAAGCTACGTCTTCCGCTCGGTGGATAAAGACCCCTCTGGCACCTTCAGCTACGAACTGCGCAATACCATCCTCGGTGACGCTGTCCGCGATCAAACCTCCAGCGGACATCCTTACGGCGGACTGATCGTTGCCCCGCTATTGGAAGAAATAGGCATCCTGCACGCCACCCCGACGCTCTACTCCCTGGCCCCCGGGCCCGGTCTCGGCGACTTCAACCCCAAATTCGGTAACCTGCTCGGCACCCTGGAGATCAAACCCCAGGGGGACAAACCTAAGAAGGGGGAGCCCGGCACTTTCGGCGCCGACGACGTACTCAAAAGCTTCGAACTTTTCCGTGTCCGCTACGACGATCAGGAGGTGTTGATTGACTACGACGAGTTCGTTCGCGCGCGCTTGTTTGACCTCCTCGTCGGCGACTGGTCAAAGCACGAAGACAACTGGAAGTGGGCGGAGTTTGACGAGGACGGTCTGAAGCGCATCCGGCCAATTCCCCGCGACCGCGACAACGTCTTCTCCCGCATGGACGGCCTGTTCCCCTTCCTGGCTTCCCGACGCTGGGGTATTGCCAACCTCGAAAACTTTGGCTACAATAAACCCGATATCCGCAGCCTGACCTTTCAGGCCCGCCACATGGATCGGATGCTCCTTAGCGGCGTCTCCCGCGAGGAATACCGCGAACAGGCGAAGGCCATTCAGTCCGCTCTTACCGACGAGGTACTCAGCAATGCCCTTCAACAAATTCCTGCACCCGCGTCCCCGCCAAAACAAAATGAAAAATACCTGCGCGAACAGGAAATTGTGCTTGAAAAACTTAAAAAACGTCGTAACGAGCTGTTAGACTATGCCGACGAGTATTACGAACTTCAGGCTCGTACCGTCGACATTGTTGGTACCAATGACGAGGAAGCTTTCCTCCTCGAAGCACTTGAGGACGGTCGCCTCAGAGTCACCATTACCGACTTGAAAGGAAAGAGTAAAGGCCTGGTGATCTACGAGCGCACATTCCTCCCCGCGGAAACAAATGAAGTAAGACTCTACGGTCTTGGGGACGACGATAAGTTCACCACCGTCGGCCGGGTTGGGGACGACATCCACGTCCGCCTTATTGGTGGCCAGGGAGAAGACACCTTTGCTCCAGCAACAGCTGGCGATAATCCGGATAAAGTCTACGTCTACGACGACCAAAAGGGAGAAAAGCCAACTGACGCTGCTCCCGGTCTGAAGTACGTAAAAAACTGGCGTGACGAGCTTTATTACTACGACCGTACCGGCTTCAAATACAATACACTCGTTCCGATAGCAAGCGTTGGGTACAATTCCTACAACGGCTTTCAGGCTGGCCTGGGGCTGACGTACACCCGCCGTAATTTTACCCGTCGCGACTTCAGCACCCGCTACAGAGTCTTTGCCGAAGGCAGTTCTCTGGGTAATGCCGCCCTGGAAGCCAGTGTCGAATTCGGAGAGGTGGTTCGTAACGCCGAAGTCGTCCTTGCCACCCGCCTCGGCAGGCCAGACCTTTACAACTTCTTTTACGGCCTGGGCAACAACTCCATGCAGGATCCGGAGGTGGATCGCAACGTGTTTAACCTCGTCAGTCTCCAACATTTTTCCGTGCAGGGTGGCTTACGCCGCCGCTTCGCCGGCCGTAGCTACGTTGACGTCAGCACCGGCTACCAGAACAACAAAACGACCGACCGGGAAGGGACCATCCTGGACCGCCCTGACCGGCTTTACGGCGATGGGGACCTGGTATTCGGCTACGTCAAATCCGAGGTGGTTCTCGACCTGCGTGACCACCCGGCCTTCCCCTCCAAAGGCGTGATGTTGGAAGCCAGTCATAAGCAAGCCTACGGTAGGGGCGAAGCCGCCAACTTCGGCGTCAGTAAGGTCGCCGCCGAGATTCACTTCAGCACCCGCCGCTTTCCGATCTCCCTGAGTTTCCGTACGGGGTACGCCACAAGCAGCGGAACTGCGCCGTTCTACGAACTCCCCTCGCTCGGTCGCCAGAACGGTCTGCGTGGTTTCCAGCGTAACCGCTTTGTGGGTGATGGGTACTTCTTCTACAACACTGAGTTCCGTTCTCCCGTAGCGCTCATCCGCAGCCGTATTGCTCCCTTCGCCATCGGTATCCGCGCGTTCTACGACCGGGGGAAGATTCTAGAGGGGGGGGAAGAGCAGAGCGATTTTCACACAGCTTATGGTGGAGGCTTTTACGTCATTCCGCTTTCACGGTCGTTTACGGTTAGCGTACTGGCTGGGTTCTCGGAAGAGGAGAGTGGGTTGATTCAGGTGGGATTGGGGACTAACTTTTAAGAAGGATCCGTCTTCCTCAGAAAAACACTTTGAAGGAGCGCGAAGGACCAACGTTTTGCTGGTGCGGTATTGGTACTCCTAAATTGAGTGAAATCAAAATACTCTTAACAACGGTTTTGTTCCGAAGCCGATGGTTCAGTGCGGCGACTTGATTGTTTTCCGGAAGAAACGCTATCAATGTCCTGGAGCTGAAGAATTTCAACGAGCAGCTGACATGGTTTTTGAGGTTAAATAACAACCTGGGTGCATTCAGTAGGTTGTAGTAATATACCCAAACCGTGAAGGTTTGGGATACGGTTGACTTGAGAGCAGCAGGGTTTGCAGGCGCTCAGCGTCACGGGATTTCCCAAACTACTTCGTGATAAGTATAGCAGCGGTCAGGCGGGACTTCGTTCCGAACCTTGTTCCATAATTCTTACCTTGCATCCTGCGTCCGCGCCCCAAAACAGCGCACCAAATTCCCTCCCCCATAACCTCCACGATGAAAAGAGACTTCCTGAAACTGCTGGCTGAACTGGATGAAGACGAGCTCCGCGAGGAACTCAAAGCACTCTACGAACGCTTCCCGGTTCTGCGGGAATATTATAAGATGGAACTGAGCGGGAACACCCGGAAGCTGCTGGAAAAATATAAGACGACCCTGCGCAAAACGTTCTTTACCGGCCGGCGCCGGATGGGCAGGAGGGCACGCAGCAATTCAGCTAAAGTAATCAAGGATTTCAAGGAAATCTCTATCCATACTAAAGACCTCATCGAGCTGCAATTCTACCGTGTTGCCGTGATGGTCGAGGCCATGGAATACTATAATGTCGATAATGAGCAATTCTGTAATTCAGTACAGAAGAGTTTTATACAGTCAGCAAAACTGGCGCAAAAGGAATTGATGCTCGATACTTTTAAATTGACGGCGCAAGCCATTGTGGATGCATGGGATGGCCCTGATTATTACAGCGATGCCAGCTTGCAGGAAGTTTATGATGAGTATTGGTCGTAGCGGGCCCAGCTTATTGCTCCCATCCCCCAATAACGGCCATGGCTATTTTATCAAAACGAATATTGTCCGAATTATCGAGTATTACTATCACTTCTTTTTGGGCGGGGTAGCGTTTGATGATGGTACGCGCGCCCAGCCAGGCACCATTATGCCAGTGATTGCCCGATGGTTTGAGCACCCAGCCGAATCCATAGTCCGACTTGGCACCGTCGTTTAAGGTTGGTGAGACAAAGGCCTGCAGGAGCAGGCTGTCAGCTACGAGTTCGTTGTTGCCATTCCAGAATTCATCCCAGATTAGAAAGTCCTCAATGCTGGAAAATACACCGCCGTCGCCAGCTACGCCATCCAGGAAGCCAGGTATCAAGGGGTCCGTAAGGCCGGGAAGTTGCATGAAGCCAGCGGTCTTTTCCGGAAAATTTTTCGTGTCTGAGAAGTGATTGAGAACACGGGTCTGGGGCATCTTCAGTGGATCGAAAAGCTGACTTTGCATGAAGGCTTCAAAGGATTGACCGCTGGTGGCTTCCACAATGGCAGCTAGTAGTACGTAGCCAGTATTGGAGTAGGCGTAAGCATCTCCGGGAAGACCCTCCACCGTCGGGGCGTATTTAGTCATTAATTCCACGACTTCATTAATGCTCAGAGTGTCGCCAATCTCTTCACGATGGGCTTCGGCCAGTTGCATATACTGATCGGGAACGCCACTGGTCTGGTTCAGTAAGTGCCGGACGGTTACTTTGGCGTAAGGAAAACCAGTTAGGTAATCATTAACGGGGTTGTCGATCTCCAGTAGGCCGAGTTGTTGGGCACGGAGTACGCCAGCGGCGGTGAATTGCTTGGAAACGGAAGCCAGTCGGAAAGAAGATTTAGTGTCGAGCTTCGTTGCACGTGTATGATCGGTAAACCCGTAGGTCTTCATCAGTAGCGGTGCCCCTTCCCGGGCGATTAGCACAGCTCCGTTAAATTTGCCGTCAGCCTGTAAGCCCGCCAGGTAGCGGTCTATTTTTTCAGTCCGCACAGTTTTATCAGTGCTTGGAGGGATTTCCAGTTCTGGCACGGAAGCATGGAAAACGAAGAACCAGAAGAAAAAAGCGACAATTAATAAAATGATGGCTAATAGGACGTAAAAGAGGATTTTCATGGATTCTCAATATCTCATGGACAAAAGGAACTCTTCGGTGTTTTTCGACGAAAAACTTTTGACGGACGATAAAAGCTATAAGGTGGCGCGGCCGCAGGTGCAAGGGGAGGTTTTGAGACAAAGATGGGCAAGACCCAACTACTGTAGACCTCCCAGTCCGTATCTGGCAAGGGAGTAAAGCGATTTTGACCGATGTTACTACGGTAAGCTGCCGCCGTCACTCACTCCGGGAGCCTGACGGCCCCATTCGACTACAAGGCCTCAACCCATTCTCTAATTAAGCTGAACGGGTTCCCCATACCCCAGTTCCTTCATCCGGTCCAGCTGCGTAGCGGCATCACCAACCACCAACCAGATCATCCGATCAGGTTGGAGGTACTGATCTGCCAGTTGCTTGATCTTTTGTTGGCTCATGCCGCGTACAATGGCTTCACGTTCCTTTACGAAATCGGCCTTCCAGCCATACTCGCTCATGTTCTCGAGGAGGTTGAGCTTGGCTCCGGCGGTTTCGAAGGCCCGGGCGTTGGATTTAGTCAGGAAACTACGGGTGGTTTCCAGGTCCTGCTCCGAGAAGGTTTCGGGATAGGCCTCCAGGATGTCCTTGATCGCCTGGGTAGACTCCAGGGTGACGTTGCTGCGCACCCCGCTACTGATGGCGAACCGCCCGTCTTCCTTGGAGCCGGTAAAGCCCGAACGAATACCGTAAGTGTACCCTTTTCCTTCCCGCAGTTCCTGCGTGAGACGGGAGGCGAAGCCGCCACCACCCAGGATGTAATTCATTACGGTAGCCGGGTAATAATCGGCATCAGTGACGGCCAGACTGGGGCTGCCGATGAGGAGGACGGATTGCTTGGCTCCGGGAACATCGTAGAAATACACTTTGGCTTCTTCGGGCTGCTCCGGTAACGGCCAATCGGGCAACCTGACAGCTTTGGCCGGCCAGGCTGAAGACATTGCTTCTAGTGGGGCCAAAATTTGTTGCTCACTCAGGGCGCCGACCACGTGCATTCGGCCAACAGAGGGCGAAATATTGCTGTTGTAGTAAGCTTGTAAATCAGCCATGGTAATGGCAGCAACTGACGCCTCCGTACCTTCCATTTCGTAGGCACGGATGTTGTTATTGCCATACACCAGACCGTTAAAGACGGAACGTGCAATGGCATTGGGCTCCGCCTTTCTCCCCTCGATCTCGCTGAGGGTTTCCCGACGGATCAATTCCAGCTCTTCTGCATCCCAACGAGGTTCAAGGAGGATCTCGCGGAGCAGTGCCATGGTAGCGTCGTAGTTGCGAGCCAGGGTGTTGCCAGAGATCGTAATGCTCTCCCGGCCGGCAAAGACGTTAATGTTAGCACCAAGTTTTTGGATAGCGGCCTCCAATTCCGCAGTAGTTTTATTCTTGGTGCCCTTGGTCATCATTTCGGCCAGGAGGTTGGTAACACCCGGCTTTTCGAGACTTTCCAACAGCTGTCCACCATCAATGACCAGGTTGAAATTGATGAGTGGTACTTCTGTGTTCTCGATGCCGTAAACCTTCAGGCCGTTCTCCAGCGTGGTTTGCCAAACGGTGGGCGGTGTAGGTTCCAGTTCTCCGTTGTAGCCGGGTTCCTCCGAACGGTCAAAAGAAGAGGGGGTCGGTTCATACTCGGCCGCGATGGAAGCATCGAATGATTCCTCTGCACCGATCTCGATTTTTTCTTCTACGACTTCCGCTTTGGTGGACCCCGTCAGGGCAAGGGAGGCTTCTCCCTTCGGTACGAAACTAGTGGCTACGTATGGTTTGCCTTTGATGTATTTGTCATATACCCGTTTCACATCGGCGGTAGTGACCCCTAGTATGTTTTCAATATCTTTCTCCACGAAACCCGGGTCACCTGCGAAGATGTTGTACTGCGCCAGATTAAAACCCTTACCCAGCGCGCTGGACAGGCCGTTGTAAAAACTGGTCTCCTGTCCGGCACTGATGCGCTGAAGGTCGACCTCAGAAATGCCCGTTGCTTCGAACTGGGCGAAAGCGGTTAGTACGCCTGCAAGTACAGAATCAAGTGAAGTGCCGGGGAAGGCACGAATTTCGAGTTGGGCTTCGCCAGCCAGCTCGGAGTTGCCGGAGTAAAAGCCGGTTTGAGGAGCCAATTGTTTGTCTTCGACCAGCACTTGGTTGAGTGGCGCTTCTTTTCCTTCGCTGAGGTATTCGGTCAGCACGTCGAGCGCGTAAGTATCGGGGTGGTAACGTTCCACCGTCGGCCAAACCATAGTGAGCTGGGGAAGGCGGGCAAAGTTGTCCTCGTGGTACAATTTGATGGTGCCGGCCAGCTTGCCCGGCCGTTTTTCCATATTGCGGACTTCCTGACCGGTTGGAATCTCGTCGAAGTACTTTTTGATCCAGGCTTTTGCTTGTACCGGGTCAAAATCACCAGAAACCACCAGGGTAACGTTGTTAGGTACGTACCAGCGGCGGAAAAACTCCTGCACATCGGCAACTGTGGCGGCGTCGAGGTCTTCGAGCGAACCGATGACCTGCCAGTTGTAGGGATGGTCCTTCGGGTACAGCGCCTTGTCGATCACGTAGGAATTATGGCCGTACGGACGATTGTCGACGCCTTGCCGCTTTTCGTTCTTAACGACTTGTTTCTCTTTAGCTAAAACGGGCTCGGTTACCGTGTTGATGAACCAGCCAAGTTTATCCGCTTCGGCCCAGATCATCTTTTCTAAAGCATCCTTAGGAACGGTTTGGAAGTAGTTGGTCCGGTCTCGGTTGGTAGAACCGTTGGCACCAGATCCACCGATGCGGGCACTCATGGCATCGAGACCACCCTTACCCAGGTTCTCTGATTCAAGAAAGAGGAGGTGCTCGAAGAGGTGGGCGAAACCAGTGCGACCTTCTTTTTCCCGGGCGGAGCCGACGTGCGCGGTCAGCGCAACGGCAACAACGGGGTCAGACTTGTCGACGTGAAAAACTACGTCAAGGCCGTTGTCTAACTCGAACTTCTCGAAGGGAATAGAAAATTTACCGGTGGTGTCGCTGGTATTGCTGTCGGCGTTGCAGGCAAAGAGCGCGAGGAAGGTCAGGAGGCTGATTGATCTAAGGAACATTTTTTTTGGTTGGGGCTGAATATTGGAAGGTAAAGATAAAAGGACGGGAGGGTAACCTTATGGGTTGCCTTAATGCAATATGGTCCCTCGTCGACGGAGGCGGACGCGTAGCGGCCTGACTCGTCCGCCGGGAGATCAGGACAAGATATTACTTTTAGACTTAGCTCGACGGACGAGTCAGTTCGTTTCTTGCGCCTCAGCTGCTGAGGAACCTCAAAAGAGGGATGACTTCACTCCACCCCCACCCAATCCACAAACCCAACATCCCCCGGCCGGTGGTGGCCCATGTCATCTGCTGCGACGCCACCTTCTCCCTTCCAAACCAGGTACAGGTCACCCGGCGGTAGGTCTCTGACCGTCGCAGGGAGACGGAGTTTTTCTTTGGTGTAGGTATTCCATCCTTCCGTTTGGCGCAAGTTTTGGCTGGCCAGCAACTGACCGTCCCGGCTACCGTACCGAAGTTCCAACACACTTGGCACGTTGGCGTGCAGGCTCACGTTGAAAGAGCGGAGCCCCCACAGATGAATGTTGGCCAGGCGCAAAGCGCCTCCCGGACGGAAGTTGACCACTTTGAAAGCATTGTTTTGCCCGCCCTGCGGCACGGCCGCGCGGTACAGCCCATCGTTGGCTACTTCGGCCTGCAGAACGGTGGGGCGCAGAACCACCGCCCGTTGCCCTACCAGTGGCGGCGCTTCGCGCCCGCCCTGATCACGGTAACTGGCTGCGAGGACATAACTCCCGCTGCCTTCTCCCGGAGTAACACTTCCGGAGAGCGGAAGCCGACCGCCGTCGTTAAGGCTGAGGATGTAACCAACCATCGTTTCGGCGTCAGCCTGGCTCAATGCAGGGTGCCCGCTCATCAACGATTCTCCCCAGGCGCCGTTACCGCCTTTGATCACCTTCGCCGCTAAATTGCTGATGGTGGCAGGTTTATCATCATACCGCCCGGCTACGGCGAGGTAGGCTGGCCCAACGTTCTCTGCCCGTTCCTTGTGGCAGGTATAGCAATCGCTCCCGGCAATGAGGCCTTCGCCCGAGGCCCAACGCAGATCGCCCGAGGGCAGTTGT
Organism: Neolewinella persica DSM 23188; assembly: GCF_000373105.1. Classification (GTDB taxonomy): domain Bacteria; phylum Bacteroidota; class Bacteroidia; order Chitinophagales; family Saprospiraceae; genus Neolewinella; species Neolewinella persica. Next base: position 73,579 of record NZ_KB890416.1, read on the forward strand.
TTTTCGCCCCGGCGAACACCGTCCACCAGTTCTGAATCATCCAGCCATGCAGCATTGACGACCACCTGGTCGATGTTTAGCAGACCTGAACTTCGGTCCTCCTCGTCTTCCACCGAAGCGGTGTAACGGAGGTGCTTACGGCCAGGCAGGAGAAAAGATTGGTTGCCTTCCAGTACCAATTCGAGTTCCGGCCGGGCGTTGCCTGCCGTCAGCGTGGTGACCGCTTCTGCCGTGCTGCCTTCAGCATCGGTAACCTCCAGTTTGGCAATGTGCGGGCCCGCCCTGGTGATCGTAGGTCGGAAATCTTCCGTTTGGGCCATCAGTTCTCCTTCAATGTACCAACGATAACTGAGGCTGTCGTCCGGGTCCGGATCAGTGCTGCCTTCGGAAGATAGGGTGGGGGAGAAAGGCAGGCCACCAGCCACCTCGTCGACGGCGAGCCTGGCTACCGGCGGGCGATTTCGGGCAGAATAACTTATGCGGACCAGCCGCGCATCCGGATTGTTGAGAAAGTAATCGTTGCCGTATTCCAGTAGGTAGACCGACCCATCGGGCCCGATTTTAAAGTCGATGGGCTTACTGATCGGGACTTCGGGAAGGAAGTCTTCGATCTGAACGATCTCTTCGCGGGCACTGTCCAGTGTGACGACTTTGATCCAGCTGCGGGCCCATTCGTAAATGAACCATTTGCCGTGGTAATACTCCGGCAATGCGCTGTTGGTGATCGGCACCAGGTTGTCCTTATCGTAAAAGGGGCCGGACATGGCCGTGCGGGAGCCCTGGCCCAGTACCGGGAATTCTTTGCTGGGCCCGTAGGGGTACCAGATGAACGCCGGCCTGGCCGGGGGTAGCTCCCTGGCGCCGGTGTTATAAGGAGATTCGTTGACCGGTTTTTTGGGGTTAAAAGGGGCACCAACTTCATCGGTGGCAAAATCCCGGTCGTTGAAGGCGTAGTTGTCGCCCACGAAGTAGGGCCAGCCGAAGTTGCCGGCGGAGCGTGCCTGGTTCCATTCATCAAAACTCTCCGGGCCGTAACGGCCAGCCTGGCCGACATCGGGGCCGACGTCTCCCCAGTACAAAAAATTAGTCCACGGGTCAATGGTAATGCGGAAGGGGTTCCGGCAGCCCATGGCGTAAATCTCAGGCCGTCCGCCCGCGCCATCGGCAAAGAGGTTGCCTTCCGGGATGGTGTAACCGCCCTCGGGCGTTGGTTTGATGCGTAGAATCTTGCCCCGCAAGTCGTTGGTGTTCCCACTTGATTTTTGGGCGTCGAACGGACCACGTCCGGGGCGTTCGTCAATGGGGCTGTACCCGTCGCTCTCCTTGCTGCTGGTGTTGTCGCCGGTGCTTAGATACAGCAATCCGTTGCGATCAAATTCGACGCTTCCACCGCTGTGGCAACACTTGTCCCGCTGCACGGTAACCCGCAGCACTACGACTTCGCTGGCGGTATCGAGTACACCTTTTGTAAATTCGAAACGGCTAAGCAGTTGGTCGGTCGAATCGCAGGGTGAGGGGCTGTAGTACAGGTAGATCCAATCGTTGTTTTTCCCGTATCCTGGATCGAGGGCCAGGCCGTGGAGCCCGTCTTCATAGTTACCTTCGATGCACACGTCGAAATCACGAACGAGCTTAGTGGTACCCTTTTCCCATAGCTTCATTTTTCCCCTACGCTCCAGAAATAGTACACCGCCGTTTGGCAGGACCTCCATTTCCATGGGTTCGTAGATGTTGTCGTCCAGCACTTCAAGTTGGAACCGGTCGGCTTTAGGGGCAGGTGGTGGCAGGGCGGCATAATCAGGCGCGGGCGCAGGTGCATTGGCTGATTTTGAAGCAAAGAACGTTTCCGGCGCCAGCCCCGTTCCGGTGATGGCTAATACTTTTCCGGCACCGTGGTCACTTACCTGATCAGTGATCCTCCGAACCCCGTCGTACCACGTCCAGGCGTAGGGGACGGCGGGCCTGCTATCAACAATTAAGAGCCGGCCTCCGGCCAGTACAAAGCGTTCGACGGACCGGCGGCGATGGGCCGTCAGGCTGTCTGCTTCCACCCGAAGGAGAACCAGGTTGCGGTAATTGAAAAGACTGTCCTCATCCAGATTATGATAAGGTGCGGTAAGGCTCCGTTGAGAGAGCGCGCTTTTTAGCTGGTCCAGTACCGTCCGGTCGGGGTTGCCAACCATGAGTACCGGCCCATCGGCCGGTAATTCGATCAGGTCGCCTGCCGGAAGCTGGTCTGAGGAACAAGAAATGATGCCGAGAACGCAAATCAGGAGGAGTAGCGCAGGAAAAAGAAGCGGTTGCTTCGTGATCATGGTGGGGTGCTTTGTGAAGGCCTAAGGTAGTCTTTACGGTTAAGGACTTGGGGTCCGGGTACATACGTAGAAGACGTGCAATCTTTAAATTCCCCTTAACCTTTACCGGGCCAACACCCGAATAGTGTTGTTAGCATGCTTTAACGGTAGTAATGACCCCGGGAAAGGTGAAAATTCGTAGGAAAACGGTCTAAATGATTACCTTTAGGATGCTTTAGCTACTACACCACAGGTGACCCTTTCGATAGAGATTCGTCAAGTCAAAGAGAGGAATCGTGACGATTTCGGTTTTTGGTTTGCGAATAACGATGCTTTCACCAGGCAGTTTAGCGCTTTACCGATTTATTACGCTCCACGTTTAACCAACCAAAGGGAGCCGATTTTTAACAACACAGAAGTTTTATCCCATAGTCCCGATTATGAAAAAGATTTTTACCTACAGCGTAATCCTGGCTGTGCTGTCCATGATGTCTGCTCCATTGAGTGCACAGGAAGTGGTAGTATGGCCTGGCGATGCGAACGAAAACGGCACAGTTAACGGCATAGATATGCTGTTCTGGGCGCATGCATCAGGCACCAACGGAAAGAAACGACCCAATGCCAGTAGCAGCTGGGTTGGCCAGCCAACGGAAGAAGTCTGGGAAACCACTTATCCCGATGGACACAACTTTGCCTTTGCTGATTTCGATGGAGATGGTCTGGTGAACGGCCGTGACTTTCGCGTGCTCTTCCTAAACCAGCATCGCACCCGCGTCCCCGCCCCCAATGCAGACCCATGGGTAAAACCTGACACTTCGGGTAATCACGAGGCTTTTCTTGAGTTACTCCCTGCGGGCATTCAATTAACGCCTACGGGGACTATGTTGCTGCTGGACGTTAACCTCCGTGGACCAGACAGTACTTTCTCAGCGTTTCACGGCATGAGTTTTAACGCTACCTTCTCCCGGGAGCTACTGGCTGATTATGAAGGCTACGCTAAAGAGGCATCCGTCTTCTCCCTTGGAGCTGGCAACCAACTGGTACGTTGGTTGCACGTTGACAGTACTGCCCGTCAAATTGACTTTACGATTACGGCCATAGATCACCAAAATCGGATAGTAGGCAATGCCAGGCCCCTGACCCGCATCAGTATGCCATTGGCTGCAGGGTTGGACCCTGCTGATATGGTGGGTGTTACCATCGTCATTGACAGCCTAATCCTGTTTGACAAAGATTTTCAAACACACTCTGTGGCTACGGATACCCTGGTGTTCAAAGAACTCATGGCTTGTTCCTTTACCGTTAACCCCGTTTGTGGTAGCGATGGCATCACTTATCTCAACAGCTGTTTCGCGGAGACTGCCGGGATAACTTTTTATACGCCAGGTGCCTGCTGGAGTCCCGGTCTGGTGGTAGAAAACATGAACCCTTCAGCGAACTGCCCCACGGTTTATGATCCGGTCTGTGGATTCAATGGCGTTACCTACTCAAACGCATGTGTCGCCGAAGCAGCTGGCGTAGTTAACTATACCTCCGGCGTATGCAGCAACGACTTGAGCTGCTATGATCCTAATCTGATTTTAGTAAGCAGCGGCACCAGCCTGAACCAATCAACGGGCATTATTACCCTGGTCTGTTCCGAAAACAGTGGCCCTGTTTGTGGTTGCGACGGAGAGCAATATGCCAGTGCCTGTCTTGCAGAAGCTTCCGGCATACGCAGTTATACTTCCGGTGGTTGTGATATGGCCTGTATCGATCCTGGTCAGATTAACGATACGGAGGATTGTGGTACGACCTCCGCTTTTGTCTGTGGTTGCAACGGAGAGACCTACATCAATGCCTGCTACGCAGATGCGGCGGGCGTGCTCAGCTATACCAACGGACCGTGTAACGGTTCATCCGGCTGGTGTGATGAAGCAACGGTCATTGAATGTGGTGACTACCTGCCAAATGAATCTACGGTTGGTGCCGGTAACCAAATCAACAGCTACCCCGGAGCAACGGGCTTACTGATGCAGGGGCCGGATCGGGTCTACGTCTTTGAAAAAACTTCTGCTGGTGACCTACAGGTCGGGCTGGAAATCATGACGCCCGGACTGAACATGGATCTGTTCCTGCTGACCGGTGATTGTGGGAACTACACCGTCGTCGGTTCCAGTACCACTTCCAACAGCCAGACGAATAACGAAGGCATCGTTTTAGAAGATGCCCCCAATGGGACTTACTACATTGTGGTAGACCAGGGAGCCGCAGGCATTGGCGGTGATTACCGCCTGGAACTGAGCTGTGGCTACCTCGACTGTAGTCAGTCGGTGCCACTAACCTGTGGTGTCACTTATAACGGAACCAACGCCGGAGGTACGGATGATGTATCTACTTATACCTGCGGGCAAACCCTGAACGTAGAGAACAACGGTCCGGAAATCGTGCACACCTTCACGATCACCGAAGCTGGCCTGGTAACGATCGACCTGACCGGTCTGAATGCTAATCTGGAGCTTTTTCTGCTTAGCGAGTGTAGTCGCCGGAGTGGCCTGTATTACAGTCAGAATGCCGGAACGAGTAACGAACAAATCTCTAAGCACCTACCCGCCGGAACCTACTATGTGGTCGTAGATGGGTACAATGGTGCAATCTCTAATTACAGTCTTACCGTAGACTGCGCCTCCTCCTGTAATCTGAGCGCCAACCTGCTCAGTCAGACGGGAACAGGCTGCGGACAGGCCGCTGGCAGCATTTGCCTGAAGGTACTTGGCGGAAGCCCCACCTATACTGCCCACTACGTTGGCCCCGTTTGCCGTTCGGCTTTCAGTACGACCGGCAATTTCTGCTTTACGAATCTTCCTCCCGGTAACTATGTAACGACCATCGAAGATGGCAACGGTTGCCGACTTACTTATCCTTTCACCATCAGTAATGGTGACGGTGGCCTGGCCGGAACGATGACGCCTACGGCGGCTGGTTGCGGTGAAGATGGCCGTATTGACGTCAGTCTTACTTCGGGCGGGGTTGCTCCCTTCACCGTTTACCTTAGTGGGGACCTTACCAGGACGTTTACGACCAATTCCGTCAACTTCGTGATCACACCGCTGGCGGCGGGAGATTATACCGTACGGGTAGTCGATGCCGCAGGTTGTTCAATTACTGAAAACGTCTGGATAGACGCCGCCTCCGGCAACCTTGAGGTGACGACCTGGACGGAGCCCGCTGGCTGCGACGGCAGCCCGGGGGAAATCGTTGTTCGGGCACCAAACGGTACTTTACCTTACCACATTACGGTGAGTGGTCCGGTAACGGGCAGTGCTACGGTAAACGGGTACAACTTCCGCGTTCGGTCATTGCCCGCCGGGCAATACACCTTTACGCTGACCGACGCCTTTGGCTGTTCCTACGAGGAACAACTGGTGGTTGGTAGCGGGCAGATGGAAGTCGATGTGTCGGCAACACCAGCCAACTGTTCCCTGCCGGGTGCCGTCCGCGTTAACATCTCTACCGGAACAGCTCCTTATACGATCAACTACACCGGCCCGGTTTCCGGGACGATTAATACTTCCGAACAAATTACCGTCATCAACAATTTGCCGACGGGGACCTATACGTTCTCCATCTGGGGAGATGATGGCTGTGACCAGTCAGAAACGGTATTTGTGGGTGATAATGGTGGAAACCTCGACTTAGACATCACCCAAACACTGGCGGCCTGTGACGGCAACGACTCGCAGCTACAACTCATCATCAGTGGTGGAACGCCAAACTATACCGTCGTGTACTCTGGGCCAGTCAGCGGCAGCCTGACGGTTGACGGTACGGGCACTGGTCTGATCAACCTCCCGCCCGGGACCTACTCGATCACGGCAACAGATTTCGGCGACTGTTCAGCAACAACCGAGATAATGGTCAATGGCGGCCTCTCTGCCAATGATCAAAGCAGTTTCCTTTTTGCTAATGATTGTGACCAGTTGGACAACATCCGGACACTGATGTTTGGTGGTGATGCACCCTTCCTGGTTACCGTTACCACGGATGCCTGCCCCGGCCAAAACAGATCTTTCACTTCCGCCGACGGAGCGTTTGATCTGACGAATCTGGCCAACTGCACCTATACCATCGCAGTGGAGGATGCCAACGGCTGTAGCAGTAGCCGGGTGCTTACGGTGAACGTTGACCCGAACGAAGATTTCCTGATCCTGACGGCCGGTGACGGCGCGTGTGGTGGCTCCGGTTATATCGACCTGGACATCACCGCAGGAGAGGATCCTTATTTTATTAACTGGACAGGACCCGTAAGCGGCAGCGTCAATCTGGTAGGCCAGCAATATCGTGTCAATGACCTCCCCGCAGGTACTTATACCTTCCACTTAACCAACGGCTCGGGCTGTGAGACAACCCAAAGCATTACGCTGTTGAACGACGGTACCCTCGACGTAATTTCCAGTATCGTGACCGATGATTGTGGTAGGCCCGACCAAATCTGGAACGATATTGTAGGCGGCGTCGGACCATACACCGTAACGGTAACGCGGTTGTGTGACGGCGTAGAAGTCGACGTGGAAATGAGTGGAGCAGGCTTTGAGATCGTCAACCTGATACCCTGTGATTACAAGATTGTGGTAACGGATGCCAACGGCTGTATGACCATGCGCACCGTCACTGTAGAACCTTATCAGTTGTTCAATGCTATCGTCACGAACGGCGTGTGTGGCCAGCCAGGCAGCATTGAGGTTATGGTGATGAACAGCAATGCGGTCGGGCCATACACCATTGTGTATTCCGGACCCATCAGTGGTAGCTTTAACGATGCTGACGGACAAGCGATTCTGTCTGGTCTGGTCGAAGGAGCGTACACCATTACGGTCACCGACATCAACGGATGTACCGAAACAGAAGCGGTAACCTTAGTGGACATCCCAAGCGATCTTGAACTACAAACGGCACTGATCAATAACGACTGCGGCCAGTACAACCAGCTTTGGAACGACATCAATGGCGGTACCGGTCCCTTTACCGTGGTGGTTACCCGTCAGTGCGACAACACGGTGGATACCACTTTCACGACTGCGCAAACCGGCTTCGAATTGACGGACCTGGAAGAGTGCTGCTATAAGGTAGTTGTTACCGATGCCACGGGTTGTATGGTCATGACTGAAACCTGTGTGGAAGATGCCGCTGCTAACTTGTTTACGGTTACGCCCGTAAGCGGACCATGCGGACAGAACGGACGGATCGACCTAAACTTCATCCGGGGCACTTCGCCATACTCCGTTGTGTACACCGGGCCACAGTCCGGAAGCAATACCGTGAACGGCAATGAGCTTTCGATCAACGATGCGCCGGCAGGTATTTACACCTTTACGGTGACAGATGCCAACGGCTGTGCGGAGACAGAAACGGTAACGCTTGAGGCTACCACTAATGACCTGGTGCTCCAGGCTGCACTGATCTATAACGAGTGTGGCCAATACAACCAGATATGGGTCGATATTTTCAACGGCACCGGGCCATTTTCCATCGAGGTGATCCGTCTGTGTGACGGCACGACATTGATGGACTTTGTGTCTGGCGACGTCGGTTTCGAGCTGATGGACCTGGAGCCCTGTGATTACAAAATCATTGTAACTGACGCTGCCGGTTGTATGGTTATGGACGTTATAACGGTGTTTCCGGGAGATGTCGATCTTTTCGACCTGACTTCGGTTTCGGGCGAGTGTAACGAACTTGGCTCCTTTAACCTCGAAATCACCCGCGGCCGCGCCCCCTTCAATATTGTCTATAGCGGCCCCGTCGGTGAAAACGTGACGACCAATGACACGACCTTTACGCGAACGGACCTACCCAGCGGCGACTATACCGTCTTCGTTACCGACAGTATCGGCTGCGTGGAAACAGGCCAGTTTTCCATCAACAATACAACGACGGACCTTGACCTGGTGACTTCCCTGATCTTTAACGATTGTGGCCAATTGAATCAGCTGTGGAACGACATCAACGGCGGTGTTGGTCCCTTCGATGTTGAAGTGACGCGCCTTTGTGACGGGATGGTAGACACTACTTTTACCACTACAGAGCGCGAGTTTGAACTCCTTAACCGGGAGCCTTGTGAGTACAAGATCAAGGTGACGGAAGCAAATGGCTGTATGGATATGGAGACTACCCGGATCCGCTTTACGTCCGCTAACCTGTTTGAACTCTCCATCGATAACAGCTGTGACAGCAGCGGCTTTTTTATCCACTTTATTGCTGGAAGCGCGCCTTATCAAGTGGTGGTCAATGGACCGCTCGTACAGCAGCTTACTGATGTAATGGGGGACCTATACATTTCCAGTCCTCCCGGAGATTATTCCGTCCAGGCCTGGAGCAACGAAGGTTGTTCGGAGATGAATTTTTCTTCCATAGACGGTGGTATGGAAGGCGAGTTGCCGGAACCGGCATTCACGACGTCCGTCAACGGCCTGGCGGTAAACTTTACCAATGGCACCGGCCCGGGAACCTATACCTGGGACTTTGGTGACAACTCCGCCACAAGTGCCGAGACCAATCCTCTTCATACCTATGCGCAAGGCGGTACTTACAACGTTTGCCTGACGGCGACGAACGACTGTGGAGCTGAAACCAGTTGCCAGGAAGTTACCGTTAGTGCCAGCGGCAACGTGCAGATCATTATTGGTGGCGCCAGCAGCTTTGCTGGTAACTCCGTACGGATTCCCGTTTCCATTCAGGGAACAGATAACGTCGCCACGATTGCGGGCACCTTTGCGCTGGATGATCCGTCGCTTGCCACCATTACCCACGTGTCTGCCGGCGCCATCGCGCCGCAGTACAATGCCAGCAACCAAAGCTTCAGCTTTGTGGCCAATGGCACGGATGGCGTTAACCTGGGAGAATCCGGGATCAACGTTCTTTTCTTCCTGCACGTCCAACTCGGTGGAAGCACGGGGACTACGGACATTCAACTGGTGAATCAGCCAGTGGAACTTGAAGTTAGTGGGGTACGTAACGGTGTACCGCTGCTATTGCCTGCAACCTACCTGCCCGGTTTTGTGGATATTACCGAAAACCTACTGGGCAACATCAGCAGCCGCGCCTACACCAATAATAATGAGGAAGTTGAGGATGTAACCTTCCAGCTTTCAGAACCAAACGGCGGTTATGTCCTCGATCTGCCGGAAGACGCTAATGGTGTGGCGAGTACGCTGACCGGACTGACGGTTGGCCGGATGTACTATGTCGAGCCGGTTAAAACGAGCGATTATCGCAACGGTATTTCCAGCTTCGAGATCTTCCTGGCTCAGCGTTATTTGCTGGGGTACGAGGTGCCGCAGATCACGGATCCGATGCAAGTAGTGGCCCTGGACATGAATTGCAGCCAGAGCTTTAGTAACCTCGATCTCTTCCTGATGCAGCGCCTGTTGGTTGATGACCTCGACGAGCTGCCGGGCTGTAACAGTTGGAGCTTCGTGCCCAATACCCATGAATTTGCTGCCGACTGGAACGACGGCAACGTCTTCCCCGCGCCGCGCCGCGCGGAGGTTGTACTGCAAAGCGATACCATGGTGATGTTTACTGCCGTGAAAACTGGTGACCTGCTGGGCGATGCTGACGTAAGCCGGAGCTCTGGTACCCTGCCACTGAGTTTGGAGTTGCCCGAGGTACTGACTGCCGGACAGACCTACACCGTAGCCATCAGCCTGACCGAAGCTGCCGACCTGGTAGCACTGCAGGGAGAATTGATGTTGGCCGAAGGGCTGGAGTTGGTATCTGTACTGCCGGCAGATGTTCCCGGTATTCGTGCGGGTGAACGCCTGGCAGAACGCGGAACGATTCGTCTGAGCTGGTTCAGCGAGACGGGTGATTTCAGGGCGCTGAACGCAGGTGCAAAAGTGGTTGAACTAGCCATCCGAGCCACCGAAACCCGCCGCTCCGTGGCAGGTCTCATCACCCTACGCACTTCGGCGGGTTTCCCCGCCGAGGCACACAACGGCGCGCAGCGCCGTCTGGTTCCCGACCTCCAAACGGTGATCGCCGGTTCCGACATCGCCGTCTTCCACCTGGTTGGGGCTGCGCCCAACCCCGCCAGCGACTTCGTCGACATCCGCTTTGAAATACCCTCTCCCGATGAGGTAGAATTGATCCTGTTTGACGCATTGGGCCGTCCGGTCATCCAACGTGCGCAGCCACTCGAGGCTGGGCCGCAGCGTTTCCGCCTGGATACGCGGGCATTGCCTGCGGGGGCTTACCACTACCAGCTGCGGGCTGGGGGGGAGGTGGCTTCTGGGAAATTGGTGTTGAGACGGTAAGGTAGTCTTGTGGTCTTGTAGTCTGGTGGTCCCGTGGTGCTTTGTGCTGCGGGGCCACCAGGCTATTGGGGGAGTACTTTGGTAGAGGACGTCCCCGTCCGAACTATTCCGCTTGCCGTCGGAGACGGCTTTATTTGGGGATCCTATACCCTGTCAACGCTTCGAAGCGTTAATGTGCAAATAGTCCCAGCACACACCTCTATTTAAAGGTCCATGCCTGCGCCTACACCTCACCAGTAGTAAGAGACGAATCTTCTCTTTGATGTGACGAAGTTGACCTTTCACGGGGCAAAACAAGGATTGTCTTACAGATGGGTATTTTGCCTGTCCTAAATGGTTGCTTTCTTTCTGTATCTTCATTATGTCATAAAATGTTACAACTAATTTCAGGACGGAACACCATACAGAAATAAAGAATAATGCAAAAATTATTGTTCGACTTTCTCTCCAAATACGTTTCACTTACAGAAGATGAAATGGATGCCATAATTGATCTAGACACCTTCCAAACGATAAAAAAAGGAACTATCTTACTAAAAGAAGGACAGCATTCACAAGACGGTTATTTCGTTTTAAAAGGATGTCTGCGAACCTACTACATGATAGAAGGAGAAGAAAAAACAACGGCATTCTATACGGAAATGGAAGGTGTTACCCCGAATTGCGTCTTATCAAAGGGCCCTTCTGAATATTATGTCGCAGCAACGGAAGATGCTATAATCTCCGTTTCAAATCAGGCTATGGAAACTGACGTTTTTGATAAATTTCCTAAATTCGAAAAACTGTGCAGGATTTTATCAGAAAAACTAATAGCTAAGCAACAAATTAATTTTGATGCCTTTAAAACTTCTTCTCCCGAGCAACGATACTTGAACGTGTTGCAAAAAAGACCCGACCTTATTCAACGTGTCCCTCAACATCAGTTGGCCAGCTATCTAGGAATCAAACCTCAGTCTTTGAGTAGAATAAGGGCCAGGATTCTTGAAAAAAAATGAGCTAGTGGTTTGCTTCTTCACTTAAGTGAACGTGTGGCAACTAACGGCCGCTCTAATTTTGCACTATCATAGTTAACAAATAGCTCAGAATATGCGAATTAGAATTTTAGCTCTAGGCCTCGCCTTAGTATTCACGGTCAGTGCACAACTCGACGCCCAGTATGCTACGCAGATTAGCACCTATAAAAAGTGTTTTATTGGCAGCAGCTTCTTCATGTTAGGAAATTTCCTCCCGGAAGACAAACCCCATTTTGTACAGCTAAATCTTGGTTATCGCCTGACAGGAAGGGATGTAGTGTCCTTAGAGTTGAAAACCTGGAGGTACCATAAGTCGCTCGGTATTCCGTACGGGAAGTTCTATAATGACCCCGAAGAAAAATATACTGGATACATTCAAGAACGTGGCTTTGCGCTTGCCTACCAAAGATACTTGTGGAAGAACCTGTATGCTGGTGTACACGTTATGAGTGCCTGGCAATCTTTTGTAAACGGTGACGGAAAGGAGATAGATAAAGGCTTTCAAATATTCAATACCTACCGATTAGGTTACCATGTTAAGCTGTTTAACGACAAGTTTTTCATTGAGCCGTCAGTTGCCGTTACCCACCGGCCTTACCACACAACCATGCCCGACCCGTTCAAACAATTTGATGATAAGTGGACTAAATTTTTTTTCGGTGAGCCGGGGCTGCATTTTGGATATAACTTTTAGTGGTTCGACACTCAACGGTCTACCGGAGGGAGGCGTCAAGTTGATCCAGTAGCAGAACTCGTCAAGTTTTTTACTCCGGGTAATGCAGAATACACGAGGTCCACTATCTACCCTGAATAGTTTCTAATTATTCGTTATTAATACATAGAATTATGAAGCTTTTGCTTTTGCTCGCTACTGCCATTCTATTTAGTGCCAGCGGTTTTGGTCAGAGAGAAGGGCCTACGACTAAACATGAAAAACTACTTTCTCAATTCTTTCCAGGAGCAGAATGAACTGTTAGTGTGCAGCTTCCCAAAGGATATGTTACCGACCGAAAATACCCCGTGATTTACACACTGGACAGACAATCGTTGTTTCCGATAGTCGCTGACTATGTCAAACACCTAGGTAATGAAACAGATGAAGATGGCTACGATTTGGGCACGAATTCCATTCCGGCGGCCATTGTCGTTGGGGTGCACCATGCCAATAGGGGCGAAGAGACCGAGCCGAACTTTGAGGGGATTGGCTATTTGCCTGGTCCCCAAAAACTGTACGACTTCCTTACACGGGAACTAATTCCTTACGTTGATAGTACTTATAGTACCTCAGGTTATGATGTGATCATCGGCCATTCTAATACTGCTCAGTTCGTGACGAACTCGTTACTGATGGAAAAGGTTGTTTTCGATGGCGTAATCGCGCTTTCCTTAGTGGAGGGAAGCGATGGATTTAACGAACGTCTTGAGAACCGCCTCAAGGTGATGGGCGAACGGAGCTACTTCTTAGGATACGGGTTTAAGGATAATGAATTTAACGATTTGGCTAAGGAGCTTTCCGGGAAGTTAGACAACGAGGGTGTCCTAATTTCCGGTTACAATGCTAATCATGGTGACTTGCCTGTAGTGTCTCTTCTTGATGGACTGAAATTTACTTTTAGGGACTACCGAAATTTTGAATGCTTAATCAGTGCGTCGAAATTTGTTGACTTCTCCGTAGCACAATACGTTGACGATTATGGGCAAAGAATGAAAAGCCATTATGGTATTTTGACTGATATTAATGAAGATGACTATGGCTATCTCATTGTTGAGAGTGTCAATAACAGAAATGTTAATCTATTTAACGAGTTGATCAAGTATGATGAGCAAAAGAATGACTTTGAATACCAGGAAATAATCTTATTCCACTACAGGAAGGAACTTGGTGATTTGGACGGTGCCAAGTCTTTAGCTTATCGTATGCTAAGTAGCGATGAGAAAATGATGGGACGTTTTCTATTGGGACAATTAGACGCCTTCGTTGATTTCTTTGCCAAAGATTTAGCAGTCCCGTTAGAGGCCATTGAATTCTTAGAGAAAATTGCTAGGAAATATCCGGACAGTCGGCTTACCACGTCCTACTTTATCGCTAATACGTCACGAGCGTATAACGTTGAACTGGAGAAGGGCAAAATGAGCTTGAAGTATTGCGTTGAGCACTATGAAGGGAACAGGTTCTTTGACGAGAAGGACTTAGGGGAACTAGAGTAAGAAGGGGAGTAAGCCAGATTGTCGACATAGGAGGTAGCCGCCACGAGCGGTAGCGGGCATTGGTGGAGCCCGCAGCGCTTTGTTGCTCAGGACTTTACTTTTAGGTGGGGAGGGGGCATTAGTTATATCAATTTCACGTGCTTGGAGAGCCGCTTGACCGCTCGCCGTCGGAGAGAGCTTCGGCCGGGCTAATACTCACTTAACTCTCCCAAAGAAACCCGCCCTTCATAAATAGCCTTCCCCACAATCACCCCGAAGCAGTCCAATTTGGCCAGGGCATCGAGGTCATCAGTGGTGGCAACGCCACCACTGGCAATGAGCTGCACATCGGGCTGCTCCCGGCGGATACGGGCGTAGAGCTCCCGCGCCGTGCCCTGCAGCAGGCCGTCCTTACTAACGTCAGTGCAGATGGTATAGCGGACGCCCCTGGAGACGTAGTCGGCCAGGAACTCGAAGAGTTCCCGATCAGAGGCTTCCTCCCAGCCGGAGACGGCGATCTTGTCGCCATGTACGTCGGTCCCAAGGATGATCCGCTCGGCGCCGAAGCGCTCCAACCAGCCCAGGAATACCTCCGGCTGTTTCACGGCGATGGTGCCACCAGTGACTTGGGCTGCACCAGCCTCAAAGGCAATGCGTAGGTCCTCGTCAGATTTCATACCGCCGCCCCAGTCGATGTGCAGGCTGGTACCGCTGGCAATCTTCTCCAGGACTTTGTGGTTGACGATGCCGCCGCCCCGGGCGCCGTCGAGGTCGACGACGTGCAGGCGGCTGAGGCCTGCGGCCTCAAACTCGCGGGCCACGGCCAGCGGATCTTCGTTGTAGATGGTCTTCTGGTTGTAGTCGCCCTGGGTGAGGCGGACGCATTTTCCGTCGATCAGGTCTATGGCAGGGATGATGTGCATGGGCTGTTGGTCTTTTAGTCTGTTGGTGCTATTGGTCTGTTAGGGGCGCAAAGGTACGGAGCGGAGGGGGAGATTTGAGGGGGCTGGTTGGATACGTATCTCTTTACCAGGGGTGAGTTGAGGCACGGGGCTGGCCGTGCTTAGGGCCGCCGCGTTGCGGCCGAGTGGGATTAGCTTGCCCCGGATTACGAAGCGGACTGCGTCCAGCTTCTCCATCCGGGGTTATTCAGGGTTGACCCCTACGGGGTCTGTTGGGAGGCGAGGGGCTTGTTGCTGGCCTGCGTTTCCCCCCCCCGGAATTACGAAGCGGACTACGTCGGCTTCTCCATCCGGGGTTATTCAGGGTTGACCCCTACGGGGTCTGTTGGGAGGCGAGGGGCTTGTTGCTGGCCTGCGTTTCCCCCCCCCGGATTACGAAGCGGACTGCGTCCAGCTTCTTCATCCGGGGTTATTCAGGGTTGACCCCTACGGGGTCTGTTGGGGTAAGGGAAGCCAAGTCGTCTCGGGAGACTAAGTGCAGCCGGTTTTGGACCAGCACGCCCATCGAATCAGGGAGGTGTAATAAGGTGCGGTCTTTCGGGTCGGTGCCTTCAATGCGTTTGTTGAAGTAAGCCAGGTGGGGCTCGAAGGTGCGAATCCAGCCCTCGCGGAGTTGTTTACGGTCGATTAGCAGGTGGTCGATGTCCCACTTATCCATGAATTCGACGACGTTGTTGAGGCTGTCTCCGGTGGTGGTGTAGGCCGTCATGAAGTCGTGGAAACGAGGCATTAGGTAGTCGTGGTAGCTTTTGAAGTAGAGAGCGTGGGCGGACTCATTACTGATGAAGACATTGCGGTGGGCGAAGACGGGGACCTGATCGGCAAGGTTGGGCGTAACGGCGATCAGGCTAGCTTCGGGCAGGGCGTTGATGGCGGCGAAAAGTTGGTCCCGGCCCTCCTGCGTGGTCGTCGGGAGTTGGTCTGGCGTCTGACGGTAATAGCCGTAGCCGAGCAGACCCGCAGCCAGCAATACGGCCAGCCAGGTTTTGGGTTGGAAAAGCCAGATTCCGGCGGCTATCAGCGTCAGAATCATTGGTGTCCACAAGCGCCAGGGGTAGATCAGGTAACGATCGGGTAAAAAGAGCAGGGGGAAATGTTGGCGGGCGATGAAGTACCACGCCACCGCCACGCCGGCAAAAGCCAATAACCACCAGCCTAATTGTCCGATGCGGCGGCGGTGCAGGATGGACAAACCTCCGGCCAGCGCCAGCAAGAGATATGGAAACCAATTGCCGAACGGGGAATGGAAATTGGCTGGCAGGAGGTACCGGAGCAGTGAAGGTACATCCCCCTTAACGGCGTGTTGAATGCCCACCCGGCCTCCGGACCGAAACTCCGGCCAGCTGATCAGCTTTACCCGCTCAAGGTAACCGCCGAGGGACGGGTGCTCCGCCACCCGTTCCGCGTGCAGCCAAACGACCACAAGGGCCAGGCCGAAGCCCAGTAGGTAAACGTACCAGTACTTGAAGGGCGAAATGGCCTTCTCTGCTTCTTTTACCTTGCTGTGCATCCTGCGGCCGCGCCCCCAAATAATCAGTTGTCCCAACTTGTACAAACCGAAAATACCGCCATTGAGCAGTAGGGCCGGCGGGTAAAAGAGGGCCGAAAATAGTGCTGTGGCAGCTACGCCCCAAGGCTGTTCCTTTCCGATCAGGAAGTACGCAAAGGCAAGGATGAGTGGCATGAAAAATGCCCGTGCCACGAAGCCGACACTGGAATGAAAGCCCAGGTGAACGGCCAGTAAGCAACCCGCCAAAGCGATTAAAACGTGCGTGTAACGACGCAGTAAAGCAACCCCGAAGCCGACCGTCAGCAGCGAAATGAGGAACGGCCCCGCCCGGGAAATGGTAACGGGATCGAGTATCAGGCCCAATATCTTTAACAGCCAGTAAAAACCGCGCGGCTGGATGGCAGCGGAAGCATCAGCGTAAAAAGTATCCTTCCAATTGAGTTCGAAATGGTCAACGAACAACCAAAGATAATGCTGCACCATGTCGTCGTTGATGACGAGTGGCCCGGACAGCATTTTTTGATAATAAAACCAGGTGTAACCTAGGGTGATGGCGACAATCGCGGCCCAAACGCGCCAGGTAATTGGTCTATTGATCTGTTGGTCTGTTGGCACTATTGGTCTATTGGTATTATTGGTCTATTGGGCTGCCGCACGTTGGAGCTGTTGATCTATTGGCTACCGAGCTAACGGTCCAACAGCATCAAGATACTAATAGCACCAGTAGACCAACAGCTCCAATGGTCCAATAGCATCAATTACTCCGTCTCCACGTAAAGCTCTCCCTTCAGCAGTCCCCTGCTGATTACAATCTTTTGCACCTCGCTGGTACCTTCGTAGATCTGGGTGATCTTGGCGTCGCGCATCAGACGCTCCACGTGGTATTCTTTGACGAAGCCGTAGCCACCGTGTATTTGCACGGCCTCTACGGTGTGTTTCATGGCAACGGAACTGGCGAAGAGTTTGGCCATAGCGCCAGCCTGGTTAAAGTCTCTGCCCTCGTCTTTGAGCCACGCGGCGCGGTACACCATCATTTTGGCGGCCTCAATGTCGGTGGCCATATCGGCCAGCTTAAAGGCGATGGCCTGGTGCTGGCTGATGGGCTTGCCGAAGGCTTCCCGTTCCTTGCTGTAGGCGGTCGCCAATTCGTAGGCACCGCCGGCAATACCGAGGGCCTGAGCGGCGATGCCGATCCGGCCACCAGCGAGGGTTTTCATCGCAAATTTGAAGCCGAAACCGTCTTCGCCGATGATGTTTTCTTTAGGCACCTTCACGTCATTGTACATGATCGTGTGCGTGTCGGAACTACGGATACCTAACTTGTCTTCTTTAGCGCCGATGGTAACGCCTTCCCAATCGGTCTCGACGATGAGGCAGTTGATGCCCCGGTGCCCTTTGTCGACGTCGGTTTGAGCCACCACGAGGTGAACCTGGCTGGTGCCACCGTTGGTGATCCAGTTTTTGGTACCGTTGAGGAGGTAGTGGTCCCCCATGTCAATGGCCGTGGTACGCTGGCTGGTGGCATCAGAACCAGCTTCTGGTTCGCTGAGGCAGAAGGCACCGATCCATTCGCCGGTAGCGAGTTTGGTCAGGTACTTTTGCTTCTGATCTTCAGTACCGTAGTGCTCCAGGCCGTAACAGACAAGGCTGTTGTTGACGGACATGATCACGGAGCAGCTATTGTCTACTTTAGATAATTCTTCGAGGGCGATGATGTAGCTGAGGCTGTCCATTCCGCCGCCACCGTATTCGGGGCTGACCATCATGCCCATAAAACCGAGTTCCGCCATCTGCTTCACTTCATCGGTAGGGTAGATCATGTCACGATCCCGGTCAATAACACCAGGTTTGAGGACACGTTGCGCGAAATCACGGGCGGCTTCACGTACGGCAAGTTGTTCTTCGTTGAGGGAGAAATTCATGGTCGGGGCAAATTATCTGATTATTCTGGTTGTCAAATTTTCGGGTTATCGACAACTCAGGGCTAATGGATTACTGGTTAGGTAATCGGCCGCGAAGTTAGCGAAAATTCGCCTGGAAATTGTCTGGTGCTGGTCAGGTTTAGCGGTGCTGATGCACTTCGCCGATCCTTCAGAGGTGGGGGCGGGGCCGCAGGTGCAGGGAAGGTTAATGGGATAGACCGGTTTTCACCCCAGCCGCTGTAATATTCAATCACACCGGCAACCAACAGCGGCTTACTGCCACCTGATCAGGATTGGTGTCGACAGGTAGCTATACTCATCATTAAGTGGTTTGGGAATAGTATGGCGCTGAGCTACCGACCGGCGGTCAACTGTATCCCAAACCCTTACCGTTTGAGATAGATACCCTGCTGATTAACCATTTTTTATTGACTCAGGGTCCTTTTTAGGTATTATTTTCAGCGCCTTACATCCCGCTGACGAATGCGGGCGAATGTATTACGACCTTCGCGCCATGACAGAATTACTGAAAAACCAGTTGGGCCGTCTTCGCGTGCTCGGCTTCGTCGAAGGGGTCTCTTTCTTGTTGATTCTCTTCGTTACCATGCCGTTGAAATATTACTTCGACCAGCCGCAGCCCAACAAGATCATCGGGATGGCCCACGGCTTTTTGTTCATTGGCTATTGCTACCTGGTGGTTGCCGTAGGTCTCAATAAAGGATGGAACTGGAAAGTGATCGGCCTGGGACTTTTGGCCTCGATTATTCCATTTGGGACTTTCTGGGCAGACTGGAAGTTGTTCCGCGAGTAGTGAATTAATGAATAGCTATCGCATGCACCGTTCGCTCACCTCAGCGAATAAGCGCAGCGCAGTAAGTGGTTACAGCGGTAGACATTCTCCCATTCACTAATTCTCCCATTCACTACCTGACCCGCTCCAGAAAATCTTCCATGGTCAACCGTTCCTGTAGCCGCCCGCCAAGGGAAGCACCGCTGCCAAGTTCACGTTTGTGTTCTACCAGGCCCAGCCCTTTGGCGTAAATTTCGTAACCGGTAAACTGAGGACTGATATCACCTTCTTCGGTATCCCTCAGGCTGACTTCCCCCTCCAGGCTGAATAGCAATCCGGGATAGTTTTTTCCGAGTACTTCAATGGTCGTGTCCCTTTCGAAGCGCCGGTTCATCGTCACGTAGGTTAGGGTTTGGGGCCGGTCCGGGTCAGTGAAGCTGAGTCGGTAGCCGTAGGCTTCGGTAGCTTCGTCGCTTAGATAAAAGGGGAACGCCCGGTCGTGGATCAGCGTCGTGGGCATTGGCAAGGATGGTCCGCTCGTATCCGGGCGTAGCAGGGTGATCTCCCGCAGGTAAACACCGTCATTTTTTATTTCCTGACGGCTCTGTTGCTTAGGTTCCAGGAACTGAGAATATTGGGTGACACTCAGGTATAATGCGGTGTCAACGTCAACTCCGAGATAGTAGGTATAGTCGATTTCCGGTCCGGGCAGGGTGCCGATGTTTTCGTAGGCATAGACCAGGCCAGTGGTCAGCTCGCGTGCCGGGAAGTAGTAATCCCGTATGTCACGATCGGCATTGCAGCCAGTGAGAAGGATGGTTAAGAAGAGAAATGACATCAGGGCGGGGACGCGGGTGCAGGGAAGGTTCATGGAGGACAAAGTTAGGATAACTATGCGGTAACCACATCCTTACCTCTTTTGCCCTTAACCCTTACTTTGCACCTGCGGCCGCGCCCCCGGATTACTAATCAGTAACCACCAACGGCCAATTACAAATTCCTGGGGTCAACTACTTGACTACCGTTGCTGCGACCTCCCAGACTGTAGCCTACCACCAACTCGATACTCCCGTTTTGAGCTCCCTTCAGATCGCTGAGCCCCAGGTCATAGGCCATGCACATTGATAGGTTTTCGGAGAGATAGAGGCCGGCAAGTACGCTGGCGCTTTCACCTCCGCCGTTGCCCCCCAGGCGGTAGGAAACTCCGGTGAACAGGTTTTGGCCTAAATGAGCCGTGAGGTTAACGTCGGCGTCAAAAGGAGCACCAGCCACGTATTTTGCCAGGAACTGAGGCTCTAAAGCCAGTTTTTCGGACAGCTGTAGTTTCACCCCACCCATAAAGTAAAAGTGGCGGGCTTCGCGGGAGATGATGCCCTCCTCTGCCCCCAGGTCAATATCACTTTCCAGCAAACGGGGGACACTGATGCCGACGTAGTAGGCCGGTCCGTCGATGTAAAGCCCCGCACCGAAGTTAGGCGTTACCCGTGATTCCGTTGCGCCGGGAATCGCGGTGTCAACTCCGCCACCTTGCGTTGGCGTTGCGCGCCCGTACTCGATGTTAAAGTACCTGGCCGATGCGGAAATTCCGAGCCCCAGCCGGGTTCCCCGGCCCAGCGCAAAACGGTAAGCGTAGCTTCCTTCGATATTGTACTGCTGCTCCAGCCCAATTGTCACCCGGCTGAACCGGGCAGCCACACCGGTGCCTGCCGAGGTCAGGGGCGTGTTGAAAGTGGCCACCTGGCTCGTTGGCGCATCGTCCAAACCCAGCCACTGCTGGCGCGCAGCGACCTGGAAGTTGGTGGATTCCACAGCGCCGGCAAAGGCCGGGTTGAAACCCAGTTTGTTGTACATGAACTGGGTGTACTGTGCATCTTGCTGCGCCCATAAAGCACCGGAGGTCAACAAGAGAAAGGTGAGAATTCTGGTAAAGTTCCTCATGGCGATTAACGTTCAATTCTGACCGAGCCGGAAGCGCCCTCACGCCCGTCTCCGAAGGTTATGGTGTAGAAATAGGTGGCTACTGGTAGTGGGCTTCCCTGGAAGGTGCCATCCCAATCACTGAGATAAGGTTGGCCGCTCCGAAATACTTCGTCTCCCCACTGGTTATAGATCGTAACCTCACTGTTGGGGAAACGGTCCGTATCGATAAGACAAGGCACCACGAAGGCATCGTTCATCCCATCGTTATTGGGGGTAAAAATATTGGGTGGTACGCAATCGATGCCTTTACCTATCTGGAAGAATACGGTAGCCGTTGCGGTCGTACAGCCATCACTGGTCACCTCATAGTCAACTGCCAGCTCTCCCACAAAATTTATGGGAGAGACGAAGGAGAAGCTGCCGCCACCATTGTCGGTAATAACTGCACCCGGAGGCACATCTATGAAAGTGATAATTGCACCTGCGGGGTTATTGTCATTCTCTCCTGGCTCGAAGGTGGTTCCGCCCTGAAAGTCTACCGCGTATTCGTCGTCTCGCGGTTGGGGAGGTTCGACGTAGGAGATGATAACGGTATCACGGGAAAGCTCGTTACAAAAGCCTTCATCTACTTCCCAGATGAAAGTGTTGTCTCCAGCCACAAGTCCGATGACCATAGTGGTGGAACTTTCGGCATCAACAATTGTGATGTCAGGGTCTGGAGTACTCCACCTGCCGGAGGAGCCGATGGTCGCCTGGTCGGCGGCAAGCACCGTTCGGCGGTTACCGGAACAAACAACCTGGTCAGGCCCTGCAAATGGAGACGGATCGCTGATCGTAACCAATACGTTATCAGATTTGACGCCGCAATTACTGGTTACTGTCCAGGTAAAGGAATAAATATTATTGGGCTGTAAGCCTCTGATGACGGTATTGGGATCAGTTGGGTTTGCAATGACTACCCCCAGGATTTCCTGAGCTAATGCCTGGCTCCAACGACCACCACTACCGGGGAAGGTTACCGTAGTGGCGCTAAGGCGAACTTCTTCGCGGGCGCAGGCAAGAACGTCATCGCCAGCCAGAGCCTCTTCTCCATCGGTTACGGTGAGCATCACCGTATCTGCGGCGTAGTTGAGGCAACTGCCGTTGGAGAGCGTCCAGGCAAACTGGTACGGTCCGCCGAATTCGGTGAGCCCTTGTACGGCGGTCGTACGGGAAGTCGGATTGATGATGTTAATATCTCCGTTGCCCTCTACTATACTCCAACGGCCACTCCCGGTGCCACCGGCAGCTGCTTGCAGTAGGTACAGTCCGGCACAGATGACGGTATCCCGCCCTGCATCAGGTTGAAAGTTAGTATCAATTTCGTCCAGCCGGATGGTAACCGGAGTAGAGGTAGCGCTGCTACAGCCGTTAAGGTCAGCTTGAACACTGAACTCAAATAGTCCGCCTCCGGCAAATAGCCCGAAATCGGCCACCTGGAGAGACAGGCTCGTAGTTGGTTCACCGACGGGAACTTGTCCGTTTTGGATAAACCATTGGTAGGTTGCTCCTTCGGTAGCCGTATTGGGGTTTACGACCAAATTAAGCACCGCATCGTCGTCACTGATACATATCGGAGCGATTGGTTGAACTACAGGGACGCCCGGTGTAGGTAATACGTTTACTTCTATTGACATCGTGTCTGAAGAACACCCCGCGATGGTCGCGACCACACTGTAGGTGCCAGCATGGGTTTGTGGCGCAGCCCGGACAATTGTAGGGTTGGGAAGACTTGAGCTGAAGTTGTTGGGGCCCCGCCAGGAATAGGTGGCTCCCGGAAGATCCGTAGCCTGGAAATTAATGGGTTGGCCGGCACAAGCTGGGTCATCGGCCATGACCGTGATGGCAGGGAACGGAGTGATCGTGATAATGCGTGCTGGTGATGGCAAAGAAGTACATCCATTCCGGATCACCCGAACGGTAAAGGCACCGGAAAGTACCGGCCCTATGTCTTCCAGCCGTAAACTGTTTTGGTTGGTCGGAATATTGGTGTTGTCGGGAAGCCGCCAAAGGTAGGTGACGTCATTTCCGAAGTCATTGGTAAACAGTTCGAGTCCTTCTCCGGCACAAATGGCCGTTTCTCCGGACTCTGTGAAAGGCATGACTGGCGCGGAAGGGGCAAAATCGAATTCCACTTCCATGGAAAACCTGGGCGATACGCAACCAGTATCATTCATTACCTCTAACCTGTAGGTCCCGTTAGAGGCCAGGCTGACGTTAGGGATATTGAAGGTGTCGTTACTACTGGTACCTTCTGGCCCGACCCAGCGGTAGGTGTAAACCTCGCCGTTGGTTAATGAAGGACTGATGGAAGCCGCAAGACTTACGGGTTCTCCTCCACTGAGGCAACTGCCGGAAGACACATCGATAGAGTTGATGACGATTCCAGGTAAGATTCTTACTGGAAGGGTAGCTTCTGAATAACAGCCACTCGGAGCAGTTGCCCGCAGGACGTAGTTGCCGGTGTCAGACATCATGGCGTTTTGTATCACCGGAGCAATACCCGTGGCAAAATAACCATTTGGTCCCCGCCACTCATACGTAGCTCCGGTAATGTCGCTACTGGCTTGAAGGATTACATCATTGCCTTCACAAATGGGTGAAGGGGAGGCCGTTAGCTGAACCAGAGGACTGGCGCCAATTGTCACCGTAATCGCCGGACTTGGAGCGGAAGGACATGCCCCGCGCTGAATTCGGACGGTCCATTGTCCTTCTACGGCTGGCACTACCGGAGCAATCCGAAGTGTTGGCTCATCGAGGTCAAACTCCAGTCCGTTGGGGCCAGAGAATAAATACCGATTACCATCGGTATCGGCCGCCGAAAGGACCAGCGTATCGGTCAGACAAATAGCGGAAACAGCCTCCAATGTAGTCGGTGCACTTGCGGGTAGAACCGTGAGGGTTACGGAATCAGGTAAACTGAAGCATCCTTCTGAACGGATGGCCTGTACGTAATAAGTGCCGGCATTTTCGAGCTGAATATCGGTGAGGGTAATGCTTTGTCCCGCACTGGTAAAGTTGTTGGGGCCCGTCCAGCGGTACGCTAAGGAAGCTTGCCCCTGAGCAGAAAAAGTCACTTCACTCAGCTCACAGACTATGGCAGTATCGTCTTCAAGGCTGATTTCAGGGCGTTCCGTCGTGCCTACTACTACAACGTTTGAGGGAGGAGAGGCACAGCCATTTACGTACACGATGGCGTAAAAATTACCGGATGTCTGTCCGTTGGCAAATGGTGCGCCAAAGGAGGCCGTTGGGCTTTCTCCTACGAGCGTGCCAGCGCCGGGTTGCCCCCTGAACCATTCATACCGGATCAGGCCAGCATAATTCGAAGTGGAGGTAAGGATGGCGTTATCCCCAAGGCATACTCGCTGTGGGGCTGTAATGACGGGGGCTGTTGGAATATTACCAATATCGATATTAACGACACCTTCGCCTTCACAACCGGTGAGTCCGCGAATAACCACCCGATAGGCACCTTCCCGGCTTTCATCTACGCCGGGGATCACCGGGTTTTCCTGAGTGCTGATCAACATGCCGTCCGGGTCAAACCACTGGTAGGTGTAAATGGTCTGGCCTGGAGCTGCGATGGTTGGTGGGTTAGCAAAAAGCCGTAGGGTGTCTCCACCACACAATGTTGTCGTTGCAGTAGGAACTGGTGGACTAGGTGCAATATTTACAATGGTGCTACAGGAGCTCTGATTACCACTTCCATCTATTACAACCAGGGTCAGGGTCTGTGTCTGTCCCGTTTGATCACAATTGAATACAGAAGGTGAAATCCACATAGAGTCTATAGCGCAGTTGTCGGTACTGTTTCCACCAATGGTTTCAGGGCTTACCGTTGACTCATCGAGGCCAGAGGGGTCCACGAAAATGGTGGTAGCGATACAAACAGCTGTAGGAGCCATGGTGTCCCTCACCGTTACCAGAAAGGTACACGTATCTGCATTACCAACGGGGTCTGCCACCAGGTAGGAAAATTCGGTAACGCCGAGACCAAAGGTGATTTCAGGGATGGGGTTAAGTTCTGTGGTGCTGGACAGTGGGGTTGTGGTAGCTCCTTCCGAAAAATAATTGAGGAATAGGGTCCGGTAGGTCGCCATGACGTATACGCCGGAAATTCCGTCGTCGCCGCCCTCTTCCTCAATGTTGTCTTCGTTGCAAGGAGTAATCCCATCACCTTCCTGCCCTGGAGGAACCGTGACGGGCTGTGGCCGGAGTTGTAGCGGCAGCTGGTTGTCAGCATCAAGGTGCGCCAGGACTTCTTCGGCGGAAACCCGAATACTTAGAACGCCCTGCTGGTTGCAGGTCGCGCCTCCCCGGTGCGTTGTATCGAGGATTGTACCATCAGGCAAGACGACCTCCATCACTGCCCGCCGATTATTGAAAGTGCCTACGTAGAAAACGTCGAGGTCAATACTGTCGGTGATGTTAGGAGGTATATCGGTCAGTAGCAGATCGATGGGCTGCGCCTGAAAACTATTAAGGTTAGGATCGTAGTTGAACGGGAAGAATGCCAGGCCTCCTCCGGATGGTACTCGCTCGGACGTAATGGTGTAAGGGGCACAGTTGTCCGTAATGCTGGTAGGAAGGGGGACCGCCAAAAACACCTCACATGAATTTGCCGGAGCATAAAGAATTACGTCGTCGGGGCAGGTAATTACGGGGGGCTCCCGGTCTTCAACGGTAATGGTATAACTGCATTCATCTGAACTACCGCCACAATCGGTTGCCCGATAGGTAATTTGATGAAGGCCCACTCCCAATGAAGTAAATAAAGAATCGACAGGGTCTACGCGATTGAAGCCAGCCCCGTCGATGTCGACTTCATAAACGATCTCCGTTAAGCGGAAGGCTGCCTGGCGCAGATGAATGCGGGCAACACTGCCCCCCTGGCAGAGGTTGTTGATGGCGAAAGTGCCGGGCCGACCAGCAGGGATGTTTGGCTCCAGCCGAATACTGATCACGCCATCACGTGCGTAGCGCGTGAACTGGAAGGGGGTGATGCTGTCCACCGTAACGACGGTTTCACATTGCACGGTGCCTCGCTCGGTAGTGCCCAGCAGGGCACCGTCTTCTGCGTAAATAAAGAAGAATTCATCTTCGCCTTCCGCGTCGACATTTTCCAGGGTAATGGTGAAAATACCAGTAGTAAATCCGTTCACCGGCAGTGCGTCGGGGATTTCGAGATGGAAGACCAAAGGATCAACCGGTACGGAGCCCAGCTGACCTGGATTCATCGCCTGACTGGTGATGGCTACGGTATCCCGGAGATTGAGTTGGAAAGGTGTCCCCGAGGAACATTGATCCTGAATGGTGGGAGGAGGCAATCCAACGTTGACAACACAGGCTCCGTCATCAGTGCTGACCTGCAGGCTTTCCGGGCAGTCGAATATATTGATGGGCTGTTCATCTGTCTGCCGGTACTGCATGGTGGTCGTCGTGCTGTTGCCGCACTCGTCGGACACGATAATATCTACCGATAAACGCCGTATGCTGCCATCTGCCTGCTGACAAATGATTGGCGGCAGCAGTGGGTAGTTTTCCGTTCCGGTTTCAACCAGGCGAATCGTGAGGCTGCCTTCCGGAGAACAACCATCCATGAAGCGGGCGCCGCCCAGGTTCTGTACCCAGCTGTTGAAGACGAACTCCTGAGGACGGCCGCTATTGCAACTGGTCAGCAGGTCGGTCGGTGCCGTAACTAATACGGGGCCGGTGGTGTCTACTACGATGAGCGATTGGGTAAACGAGCGGCTGTTGCCACAGTCGTCAAATATTCGCCACTCTCGCGCTACCGTAAAATTATTAGCACAGGCTCCGGGAGATATTTCGTCCTCGAAACGGAGGTTGACGGTTTCGTCACACTGATCGTTAAGGTTAAAGGGCTGGCCGGTAATTTCGGTGTTGAGGTAGTTTTCGCAGCTTACCACTACGTTATTAGCCGGTGGCGTGAAATTTGGCGGGACGTTGTCCCGAACCCGAATTTGCTGCACCCTGACCCGGCTATTACCGCAAAGGTCCGTAACCGTCCAGGTTCGTTCTACATCGAAGCTATTCTGGCAAACCCCAGCACCGATGACTTGGTCAACAAAAGTGGCTACCAATGTTTCGTCCGGTGAACAATCATCGCTTAATTCCGACGGTCTGCCGGTGAGGTCCAGATCGAAAGGGTCTTCCAGACAAGTGAGGTTGATGTTGAAGGGGCGGGTAAAGTCCGGTGCTTCAGTATCTCTTATCTCGTATCTCCGGCGGATGATCGTGGAATTTCCACAGCGGTCCGTTGCTGTCCAGGTACGTTCTACATTAAATTCATATTGCTGGCAACTGCCGTCCATTACCTGAGAACTCGTCTCCGAGTAAGTCGTCATTGGCATCGTATCGCACTCGATCAGAGAAATATCGGGAACAGGTGGGATGGCTTCTCCACAGTTAAGTACGATGGTATCAGGAACAATCCCAACGAAGAATGGTGCGGTAGTATCAACCGAGATGTAAGCAAACTCCACGGAAGCCATGCCTCCACAAAGGTCAGTAACGGTAAAGGTGACGGTGAGGGAGTCGTTACAGGCAAAGTTTATTAAGGCGTCGGGGGCATCGTCATCAACGGATACCAGTGGAGAACAGCCAGCCTGAGCTCTTGCTGAAACGGCTATTCTGCGGTCACCAAGCCAGCGGTCGTAGCTGTCTGGGTGGCCTGATTCATTTATGTTCAGGCAATCTACGGAATCACGAAGGGGCGGTAACGTACTTACATCAATGGTTGGGCCATCGCCATTGGGCGCAGGGCCAAAACTAACCTGTTGTACTTCCCGGTCGGAATTGATCCGGCCGTTAATCTCCCAGATATGGAAAACGCTACCGCCAACGCAGGGTGCGTTTGGCGCGCTGAAACTATCAATGGCGGTTACTGAAACCGTATCGAATATTCCCGGAGTCAGTAAACGGGTTGCCCGCAACCTGGGCGGTTGTCTCACATCGCCAAAGCATGCCACCGTTTCGTCGGCAGGAGCTTCGTCAATAAACATCACCAGCCCAGCTTGAGCGTTGAGTGAAGAAACGGACAATAATATTAACAATGCGGCAGCATAGTGCAATACGCGGTGCCGGAAAGTAAAAAGGGGTAGGGTACGGTTCATGCCGTGGGGAGATTACGAACGATAAAAACGAAAAGGGAAACTATGGTGGGGAGAATTGAGCTACGTTATCGTGCTCAAGTCTGCCTCCGCAGGACGCAGAGTGTTATTAATTTTCATTGGGATTATACTTAAAATCGGTTTGTAGAAGGCGGTGGGGGAATTGTCCGCTTAGCTTAGGCAAATATACGAGGGCCGGAGGGATATGAGTTTCTTTAAAGCCGGAAGGTTTGCTTCAGAAGGGTTTTCGTCCGCTTTATTGCCTACTATCAGTATTCTTTAACATCAGCCTGTGCGCACTTTTTGATTTTTGGCGCGGTCGCAGGTGCATAAATTACGTAAAAGGAGCAAGGGGGCACTAAGTAGCCCCCTAAGCCTTCACGCCCTGCTTCTTTCGTCCCTTTCCTTGCACCTGCGGCCTCGCCCAAAATAAAGGAGGAAAAGGAAAAGGGAGAAAAGGGACTATAACACCCTTTCTCCCCTTTTTCATTCCCCCCTTTCCCCTCTTCGTACTACTCCTTCACTGGGCCAGGACCATAGAATTCATAGAGCAGATCTTTATTGGCATAAGTTGAGTAGGAGGAATCGATGGGAGTCTTGACGAGCATGAATCGGGCCTCCGCACCCATGATTCCATAGTATTTATTTTTATCGTTAAGCGCTTCCTGCGAGGCCACGATCATTTCCACCGTTTGCATTATTTCCGGCCTCGCACTATTTTCGAGGAGCTCCAGATTGGGGATGGTGACCAGAATGAGGGCATTGTCTCCCCGAACTTTGGTGAGGTAGGTGAAGGTCTCGGGCTGTAGTTCTTCCACGACAAACATGGTCAGCATATTGTCGATCGTCAGGGCCGTTGAATCAAATTCCGCCATGGGCTCGGCCATCATTGCGCCAATGTCCTGGTTGAGCATTTCGTCTCTGGGGTCTTTGGGCAGGCGGTCAGCAATGGCACTGAAAACGACACCCAGCACTAATACACCCGCAATCAGGATCAGGCCAGCCCACATCCAGGTGGGCGGTTTTACCCGGCCACCCAGCTCACTTCCAATGTGGTGCATTTTGTCGGAAAATTCAGTACTGTCATACGTGCGTTTGCAGCGAACGCATTCTGCGATTGGCGTTTTACCGATCGGGAAAAGAGGGATCCACATAACGTGTGCATACCGACCGAAAATGGACATGTTCTGGTCTCCGGTGTGCTCACAGTATGGGCAGGGAATTTCTTTCACCTGGAAACTGCCGAGGTGTTTAGCGCGGGTACCGTAGATCATAAAAGAGTATTTAACAGGACTTTTTTCAAGTGCTGTCTTTCAAAACAAGTGACAAATGTAAGTGTCCAACCCCTTATTCCTCTTCAAACCAAAGCTTCATCTCTGGATTGCCGACTCGGTAATCGGTCGTAATCTCTTCTCCGGGGTTGATGTGGCGTAATGCTTTGAATTTGATCTGTTCAAAATCGTAGTCGAGTTCAAACTCGGCATTAGCTGCCGATGAATGGTTGTACAATGAGCCCAAACCAAGTGCGATCGCCGCCCGGTCTCCGTCCCACTGAAAGTAATAATCGTGTAGGCGGGTTTCGTGGATGATCTTCCGGTCAGCGGCAGAGAGTAAAATAACGTGGGCCAGTTCAATGGTGGTGCCGGCCATGATCTCCTGTCCGGTAAAAACACCACGACCACCACGACTGCTGGGGGCTAAGTACAAAAATGGGAGATGAAGGATACACAGCGATTTAGTTGGTCAGGAACGTCTGACCAGCGATAAGATAATACCTTAATGACTAGGACGATGGTCAGTACATTATTTAGCTTCGCGACTACTGTGTGGTGGCGCGGGTAGCCCGAAGGGTAAAATACAGATAGCTTCTAAAGCTCCAGCCGGTTGATGGCCTCCCAGGTCAGGTGTGATTCGAACCCTCGTTGAAACATATAGTCCGCGAGTTTTCTCCGTCGAAGGTAAGGGTGACTTGCTTTTTTCTCGATCCGATCCCGCCGTAATAACTCGTTTTCAATAACCAGCAGGTAATCCTCTTCTTCAATTTCTGTCATGGCCTTGCGGATGCAGTAAGCAGATATCTCACGTTGTTTCAACTCGCGGGTGATCTTCTGCCGGCCCCACCGTTTCATTTTGAAACGGCCCCGGGCAAAGGAGCGCGCGAAGCGCTCTTCGTCCAGGTATTTGTCTTTGATCAGTTCACAAATGACTTCCTCTGCCGGGTCACCATAAAAGCCAAGCTCGCGCATTTTTTGTCGGGCTTCCTTGTGGCAGCGATCCTGGTAGGCACAATACTGCTGTAAAGCATCGAGTGCTTGCTCGTAGGTGTAAGCAACCTTTTTATCTTTTGCGAACAAATTGTGCGTATTTTATACAAATGTAGTAAAATGTTTGCAAACATTTGGTGTCACCTTTCCATTGTGTTGGTTAGGGCCGGTTGGCCTTGCTAAATTTTGTGTTGAATGAATTTTGATTTGAACGAATTCTGGACGAATTACGAACCAGTACTCCTGGCAGTTGGCTTTAAGGTACTCTCCGGCATTTTCATCCTGGTTGTAGGCTTTTGGCTGATCAACTGGCTAACAAGAAAAGTGAAAAAAATATTGGAACTCCGCCAGGTTGACGTCAGCGTTGCAGGCTTCCTGACCAGTTTTATCGGGATCAGCCTGAAGGTGCTGCTCATATTATCGATCGCCGGGATGTTCGGTATCCAAACCACCTCTTTTATTGCCATCCTTTCTGCCCTGTCCCTTGCCGTGGGGCTCGCCCTGCAGGGCAACCTGGGGCACTTCGCCAGTGGTATTCTGTTGCTGACGTTCCGACCCTTCAAAGTAGGTGACTTCGTCACCGCCGATGGCTACACCGGTACCGTTAAAGACATCCAGGTGTTCAATACCATCCTTACTACATTGGACAACCGCCTAATCCTGATCCCCAACGGTAAAGTAATGGGTAACGCCATCGAAAACATGACCGCTCAGGGTATCCGGAGGGTAGACATGACTTTCGGCATTGGCTACGGAGATGACATTGACAAGGCCCGCGCCGTGATCAGCCAGGTTATTGAAGCGACGGAAGTAGTGGACCTGACTAAAGGCTACGACATTTTCGTAAAAACCCTGAACGACAGCAGCGTCGATTTTGCCGTGCGGGTCTGGACCGAAAATGCAAACTACTGGCCAGCATTTTTCTCAATTACCGAGAACGTCAAGAAATCATTCGATCAGGCAGGTATTGGTATTCCGTTCCCGCAAATGGATGTGCACATCAAGCAATAAGCTTGCTGGCATTAACTTTTTCATAGGTTCCAGGTAACTTTTTCATAATTTGGTCGTCACATGCTTGTACGATCCGCAACCTTATGTTCGAAAAATCATTTTTTGTTCAATGAAAGTTTCGGTATCCACTAGTTTAATCAATCACTTCTTTCACTATCTACATCCATGGATTTAACTTTTATTACCGACGAACATAAGGCCTTGATTATGGCTTGGGGCATCAAGATTGCCGTAGCTCTCTTAATCCTCATTATTGGCTTTTGGGTAGCTAATCGCCTGACAAAAATTTTCGGCAAACAGCTGGAGCGCAACAAGGTGGATCCAACTGTGGTGAAATTTGCCAAATCATTGGTGAGTACGGGCCTGAAAATCCTCATTGTACTCGTTGCGGTAAGCCAGGTAGGTATCGAGGCTACTGGCTTTGTTGCCGTTTTGGGCGCCCTGACTTTTGCCATTGGTTTTGCCTTACAGGGTACCCTGAGCCATTTTGCTGCTGGCGTAATGCTGCTTTTCTTCCGACCTTATAAAGTAGGCGACCTCGTCAACATCGGTGGCGGCCAAACCGGTACCGTTACCGAGTTGGGCATCTTCAATACCATCCTGGCTACCCTTGATAACAAAAAGGTGATCATCCCCAATGGTACCGTTTCCAGCAACATCATCACTAACATCAGTGGTCAGGGGACGATTGGTGTCGAATTGACCTATGGCATCGGCTACACCGATTCCATTGACAAAGCCCGCGAAGTGATCCTTGCCGTAGGTAAAGCATGTCCCTGGATAATTGATGACCCCAAGCAGGGTGTGGTTGTTGCTGAGCACGGAGACAGTTCCGTCAACCTCGCCACCCGCCCGTTCTGTAAGAGCGAGCACTATTGGGATACCTTCTTCTACATGCAGGAGAACGTCAAAAAGGAGTTTGACAAAGCAGGCATCAGCATTCCATTCCCGCAGCGGGATGTGCACATGCACCAGGTTAAGTAGTGAGTTGTTGAGTCTGTGAGTTACTGAGTTGCTGCCGCTGTTACCACTCACTTCGCTGCGCGTATTCGACTAAGGTGAGCAAGCGAAGCGCCGCGAACGGGTACTTGCGGTAGCCACTCAGTGACTCACCAACTCAGCTAAAGTGCCGGATCATTCGCACCTCCTCCTCACTAAGATACCGGTAAAAACTCCGGGGTAAATCTTTTTTGGTGAGTCCGGCGAGGTAGACCCGGTCCAGCCGCTCTACAGTGTAACCAAAGTGCTCAAAGGCGCGGCGGACGATCCGATTACGACCGATATGAATCTGGAGGGCGACCGTTAGCGGATCGTCCTCTTTTGCGTAGCGGACCCAGTCGACGGAAAAGGGGCCGTCTTCGAGTTCGAAGCCGACTTCCATCTGCGCCAGGTCCAATTGAGTGAAGGGCTTGTCTAGCGTAGCGTGGTAGATTTTACTAACCTCGTGGCTGGGGTGGGTGAGGCGTTTGGCCACGTCCCCGTCGTTCGTGATGAGGAGTAAGCCGGTGGTGTCGCGGTCGAGTCGGCCAACGGGGAAGAGCCGGTAGTTTTTCAGCTCGGGGTCGGCCAGCAGGTCCATAACGGTCATCCGGTCGTGCTCGTCCGAAGTCGTGGTAATCACGTTTTTGGGCTTATTCAGCAAGATGTAAACGAACTGTTCGTCGGGGCTGACCACCTTACCCTTGTAGGCAATTACGTCGCCTTCCTTTACCTGGTAAGCCGGGTTGATTTCCTTTTCGCCGTTCACTTGCACCATCCCGGCTTTTACCATGTCACCGCATTGCCGACGGCTGGCTACGCCGGAGTGGGCCAGGTACTTGTTGAGCCGCATGCCGATGATGGAATCGGCAGAGCGGTCCCGGCCGGGCGGTTTTCCGCCGTTACGGGCCTGGGAGCGTTGAAAGCGTCTGGGGGTTTTCATGGTCGAGGAGTCAGTGAGTCAAGGAGTCAGAGAGGGGGCAAGGTACTGCTTGGCTATCTGACTCCCTGACTGTTTGACTTTATTTTGGCGCGGCCGCAGGTGCAAGGGGAAGATTTGTGAGGCAGTGTATTAAAAACCAACGTATAAAGAAAACTCAATTTTCTTTACACGTTATTGGATTCATGTAAAGAAAAAGGCATTTTTTATGTGTGAAAATCCAATTGAAGCCTTCAAGAAAATGAGGGTAATGTTGTCGCGTAGCGACCACCCCTTAGGTTGCTTGGGACAAGGAGGCACGACGCAGTCCCAGGCAACGGATAGTACCACCGAAGTATAACGACACTGCGCGTCGTATAGAAAAACGGTTAGTCGGTTACCCCGGACTTCGTCCAGAGTAACCAATGTTTATTCGCTACGCGAAATCAGGTCACATTTGCTATTTATGATACTTTTTAACGCATAATCTCACGGCTCTGGGTAATCAACGACTTTTCCTACCTTAGCCACATGTCGAAGACCTTCCTCCCCCTGCTCCTACTAACCTTCCTAAGCACCTGCGTCAGCGCCCAAAAAACGCTGAATCAACGCACGCTGGAAAGCCTGGATACCTACCAGCAGTTCCTGAGCATTCCCAACGATGCCCGCATCGACGGACAGTTGGAGCCCAACCTCGTTTGGCTCGAGAAGGAATTCGGGAAACGGGGCTTTACCGGTAAACGCCTTAAAAATGCCGGCATTGACCTGCTGCTTTTTACCTTCCAGGCAGCGGCCGTGGACCCAGAAACGGTCCTGTTCTACGGACACGTCGACGGCCAGCCGGTAGACGTCTCGAAATGGATACTCTCTCCGCCCTTCAAACCCGTCTACGGTCACATGACCAGCATGGCCGACGGCACCACCAAATACGACAAAGTCGCCTCCCTGCCGGCGAACCCCGAAACCACCGAGACCCGCCTGTTCGCCCGCGCCAGCTCCGACGCCAAGGCACCGATCATGCTCTTCCTCGTGGCCTGGGACCAAATGATCGCCGACGGCAAACGGCCAAACTACACCGTCAAATTCATCGTTGACCCGATGGAAGAAGCCAGCAGCCCCGACCTGCCCGGCGCCGTGGAAACCCACCGCGAAGTACTGGCGGCCGACCACCTGATCATCCTCGACGGACCGGTACACACCACCAACCAGCCCACCATCGTCGGTGGTGCCCGGGGCATTGCTACGGCGCGCCTCACGGTTTACGGCCCGAAACTGTCGCAACACAGCGGCCACTACGGCAACTACGCCCCCAACCCGGCCCTGCGCCTGGCGCAGCTGCTGGCCGGCATGAAAAACGAGGCTGGCCGCGTTACCATTCCCGGTTACTACGACGGGATCAGGATTGACGCCGATACCCGTCGTTTGCTGGCGGGTGTGCCCGACGACCTTCCCGCCACTCACGCCCGCATTGGTTTTAGCCAGCCGGATGGAGTAGGCACTAACCTGCAGGAAGCCTTGCAGTATCCCAGCCTCAACATCCGCGGAATGCAGAGCGGTTGGGTCGGCAGCGCCGCCCGGACGATCATCCCGAGTACCGCGGTGGCCAATTTGGACCTTCGCCTGGTCAAAGAGTCCGACGGTGATCGTCTGCTGGATCTCATCAGAAGTTACCTCGAAGCACAGGGCTTCTACATCATCCCCGAGGGCCGCGAACCCACCGATGAGGAACGCGCCAACCACCCCCGCCTGGCCAGTTTTGCTGGTAACACGAGCTACGGTGCCTTCCGTACCGACCTCAATGGCCCAACCGGGAAATGGCTGCAAAGCGCCCTGCGCAACACCTTCAAAAAGGACCCGGTCCTGATCCGGACGATGGGTGGCTCCGTGCCGATTGCGCCCTTCGTAACGACGCTCGATGTGCCGGCCATCGTATTGCCACTCGTCAACCCAGATAATAACCAGCACAGTCCGAACGAGAACATTCTCTTGAAGAATTATTTCTCGGGGGCGGAGACTTTGTATGGGGTGCTGGTTGAACCGATCCGGTAACTGCCCGTTATGGGGCGGAGGGCCGCGCCGGCTCTACCAGTTATAAGCCTGGCCAACAGGCCTTTCCGCTTCCTCGTATGATCATAAATAACCCCGCCCTTCCTTTCCATCCCGCTAAGCCAATTGGCTGGACCGGTAACCCATTCGAAGGCAAAGAATTCAAATACGACCGCGACCCCTTCCGACCCGATTGGAGTGTACTGCTAAGAATGATCTTTTCCCGTAACCCCCAACGTGCGGAGAAAAAAGCCGATACCTGGACGCCACCGGTGGCGACCGGCGTCGGTTACCTCGAAAACCGCACCGAAAACTGGATCGTTTGGCTGGGGCATGCCTGTTTTCTGTTTCAATTCAATGGCGTTCGCTTCCTGGTAGATCCGCAGCTGACGGACATGCCCCTCGTACCCCGACGGGTTTTTCCGCCATTCACCTATGAGGAAATCCGGGACGTCGATTACCTGCTGTTTAGCCATGATCATCGGGACCACGTAGATGAAAAGTGCATCCGGGCGATCTGTAAAAACAATCCGATCAGGAAAGTACTTTGTCCGCTGAAACTCTCCAGCGTGATCGGAAAATGGGTGGAAGATATTCCGATCGAAGAAGCGGGCTGGTACCAGATTTTTGAGACTGGAACTACCGGCGTTCGCATCACTTTTTTACCCAGCCGCCATTGGTGCCGGCGGGGGCTGACGGACTTTAACCGGGTGCTGTGGGGTAGTTTTATGCTGGAAGTACAGGATCTGGGCGGGGCCGCAGGTGCAGAGGAAGTTGGAGAAGCAGGCGCGCCAGCCGGCCACACCATCTACTTTGGCGGAGACTCCGCCAAAACCAGCTACTGGAAAGAGATCGGAGACATGTTCCCCGACATTGATGTCGCCATGCTGGGTATTGGTGCCTACAAGCCGGACTACATGATGCAGGAGAACCACGCCAGTCCGGAGGAAGCCCACCGGGGCTTCCTCGATCTGGGGGCGAAACGCTGGTGGCCCATGCACCATGGCACCTACGACCTGAGCAATGAACCGGCTAGTGAGCCGATCACCTGGGCGACTGAGCTGATGGCTGAAAACGGGATGGTGGAACGGTTGGTACAGCCTGCGGTGGGGGAGGCGTGGTGGTTTTAGACGCGCGCTTAACCTCGGAGCGTAAGCAGAGCGACGAAACGGACCTTCTCTGCGTACCTGAAGAACCGTTCAAAAGTGATCGGCTGCAGCAGGCATGGTTGGTCAGAGGTCAATGGTGAGGTGGACCCGATAGCGTTCAGCATCTTCCGTTACGGTAAGGTTGTGCTTTCCGGGGTAACTCAGTTCCAGGCGCCGTCGAACGTTGGTCAGGCCAATGCCCGAGGCTTCCCGCACCGTCTTTTCTGTTTGCCCGACAATGCTGTTGGCCACCATATAGTGCAGGGTGTTGCCTTCCATTTTTAAACTGACCGTTATCCAGGAACCTTTGCCGGCGTTACCGATGCCATGCTTGAAGGCATTTTCCAGGAAGGTGATCAGGATAAGCGGTGTTATCCGGACACTGGCGATTTCTCCGTGTACTTCGAAAGTGATGGGGATATCTTCGTTCAATCGTAGTTTCTCCAGGTCCAGGTAGTTCTCCATGTATTCCACCTCCCGGTTCAGTGGAACCTTTTCCTCATTGCTCTCATGAATCATGTAGCGCATCATCCCGCTGAGTTTAGCTATCACCTCGGGAGTTTGCTCCGACTGGTTCACCGCCAGGTAGTAAAGATTATTCAGGGTGTTGAAGAGGAAGTGAGGATTCACCTGCGCTTTCAGAAACCGTAATTCCGACGTCAGCTGGCGGTTTTCGAGTTCAAAATAATCCTCGATGAACCGTAGTAACCCCACGAAGGCCGTTACGAAAAACACGGCCATGAAGACGCTGAGGCCGAAGCGGGTAGAGTAGGCCCAGCTATCGTTACCATCGCCAATACCCGATATGAGAAACCGTTTTCCCAGTAGGAGTAAATAGGATAATGCTGCGAATACGGGAAGGAACCCCAGTAGGTAGCGGGCGGCATTCCTGTCACGAATCAGCCGGGGCAGGAAGTAGAAGTAGTTCAGGTAGCTAACGATGAGCAACATGATGATGTGAAAGAAAAAATCAGGAACCAGCCGTACCCAGTCCAGGTCTCCTCGTTTGCCAAAACTGAGGGCATAGAAAAAATAGGAAGCGTACATCAACCAAAAGGCGACGTGAAGTAAATGCTTGTTGTACCGTTGAAAAAAGTTTGGCATTGGACTAAGCTGCCGGAGGCAGCAAACTGGTGAAAGCGACCATTGGTCGCCCCTTTATGCCACTAAGGTAGTTGAGTTGGTGCTTACTTAACCTTTTGCTCTACCATCCCCCCATTCTCCTCTACCATCCGGCATTTTGTAGTCTTTAGGTGGAAAAGCTGTCCTGTCGATACTTTTTACCCTACGGTCGAACGGGTTCATAGTGCCCTGTCATTCACCCTAAGTTTGCTTCATCAAACAACAAAAAAATGAAAAAGCAAATCACAACGCTATCAATCCCATCCATCAACCCGGGTTGGAGCCAGACACACAGCGTCGGGCGGAATCGGGGCTACGTCACAATGCTAACCCTGCTCTTTGCCCTCTTCCTCGGCACCTGCGTCAGCGCCCAGAGCATTAAAGGCCAACTTACGGACGGTACCAACCAGGAGCCAATGGGTTTTGCCAACATAAGTTTATACGACGCGAACGATAAATTAGTGAAAGGCACCAGCAGCGATATTGACGGGCGTTATGAAATTATTGATTTGCCTGCCGGTACCTACCGGTTGGAAGCAAGTTTCTTAGGTTACGCCACCCAAAGCCAGATGGTGACCCTGACCAATGATAAGACGACGGTCGAACTCCCCGCCATTGTCCTCAGTGAAGGAGGGAACAACCTCGACGAAGTTACCGTTACCGCCGAACGCGCCGTAATGGAACTCGGCCTGGACCGTAAGATATTTAACGTAGAGAAGTCCATCGCCGCCGCCGGCGGCAACGCCGAAGACCTGCTCCGCGAAATTCCCAGCATCACCGTCGACCTGGAGGGCAATGTCTCTTTGCGCGGCTCTGCCGGTGTCCGCTTCCTGATCAACGGTAAGCCCAGCGCAATTACCCAACAAGCCGGCTTCCTGCAAACCCTGACGGCTTCCAATATCGAACGCGTTGAAGTGCTTACAAATCCCGGTGCCCAGTTCGATCCCGAAGGAACGGCAGGGCTCGTTAACATCGTATTGAAACAGAAAACAGAGGACGGCTTTAACGCCACGGTTAACCTCAACGCCGGTACCGGCAACAAATTCGACGGCAGCGTTGACGCCAACTGGCGCAAGGGTAAGTTCAACACCACCTTAGGTGTAAACGGCCGCTACGACGAGCGTTTCTTTCGCGGGTTCCGCGAGCAAACCGCCACTTTTGCAGATACCACTTACAGCCGCTACTTTACCTTCGACGGTCTTCGTCAGAACGAAAGTAAGGGCTTCAACCTCGGCACGGAGTACACCATTAACAAGTATTCTTCCCTGGGCATTAGCGGTAATTACCGGACCAGCACCGGCGAAAGCACTAACCTGCGATCCACTCAGTTCTTCGACGATAACGGCGACCTTAATTCCGTCAGCTACCGTACCGAAGTCGAGCCGCAGGAGCGCGAAAATTATGAACTGCGGGCCGACTATAACACCACCTTCGCCAAACCCGGACGCAACCTTTCTGCCAGCTTCCAATACAGCGAAAGCGACCAAACAGAAGTTGAAAACTACGACGAATCGATCTTCGGGCCTGAAGGTGACCTGTTCGACGAGTCCTTTCAAAACAGCCCATCGGCCAACGGCCGCACGCAGTACATCGGTCAGTTGGACTACTCCCAAAAGATCGGCGAAGACTTCAAATTTGAAGCCGGCTGGCGTTCCACCATGCAACGTATCGACAATGTGGCGGACTTTAATATCTACGATGAGGATTCTCAGGAGTTCTTCCGGGTAGACTCTAACAGCAGCCGCTTCTTTTACGACGAAGACGTCCACGCTGTTTACTCCACTTTTGGCGGGAAGGTTGATAAATTCACCTTCAGCGGAGGTCTCCGGGCCGAGCAGGTCTATACGACCAGCTTCCTGGCTGAGCCAACGGGCGAGACCTTTGAGAACAATTACTTTAAGGTGTACCCGAGCGTTTTTCTGGGCTACGCAGTGAGTGAAAGCGGGACCATCCAGGCCAGCTACTCCCGCCGGGTCAGCCGCCCGCGCGACCGCGACCTTAACCCCTTCGTTGACCGCGGCGACCCCCTCAACCTGCGGACGGGTAACCCCTTCCTGTTGCCCGAGATCATCAACAGCTACGAGCTGAACCTTCAGCAGCGCTTCGGAATGGGCACCTTTACCGGGGGTGTTTACTACCGCGCAAAATCAGATCTGATCACCCGCGTAACGGAAACCCTGCCCGGCGGTATCCAGATTGGCACCCAGGCAAACCTGGACAGCGGCCGCGACTATGGCGTAGAACTGATTACGACCCTGCGGCCCAGCAAAAAGTTTGACCTGACGGCCTCCGCCAACGCCTACCGGACAGAAATTGACGGTACGCTCCAGGAAGGTGCCGTACAGGCCAACGGGTATAATTTCAGCGGGCGCCTGCAAGGTTCCTACGAAATGCCGTGGAACGTGAAAAGCCAATTCACTTACTTCTACCGCAGCCCAGGTGTCACCTCCCAGGGGCGACTGAACGCCATGCAGAGCTTTGATCTTGGTTTTCGTAAGCCGATCCTGAACGATCTCGGAGCCATCACACTCCGCGTAACCGACTTGTTCAACCAGCGCAAATTCGGCTATACCACCGAAATCAGCGGCCTGTCCACCATCAGCGAATTCCAGCGGGAAAGCCGGATTGTGTACGTTGGCTTCCAGTACAGCCTTCGCGAAGTGAAGGGTAAGCAGAACCGCCAACGGAGTGGTGGCGGAGATGATGGTGGCGGAGATGATTTCTAGTGCGCTGCCAAAAGACTTATTACTAGTGAGATGTTTGATAACAGTGCCCGCCCGGTTACCATTTGGTAGCTGGGCGGAACTTTTTTTGGGCGGGGACGCGGGTGCAGTAGAGGGGTTGTAGTGCAGTATTCAAATCGCAGATTTGAGCGGATTACACTGATTGACGCTGATTCGTGACCGCCTGGAAAGTGTTTCTTGACAAGCGGTTATTTGGCTATTCTAGTAGTTTTGGAATCGCTGATTAGAATGGATTACATTGATCAGTAACAGTCTTGAAAGCTTTTCATGACAAGCGATTTAAATTTCAGCACATCCTTCCTCCAACCACTCCAACTCCTCCCCCTCCAGCAACGGCCCCACCCGCTCAAGCACCATCGCGTGATACGTATTGACCCAGTCCACCTGGTCTTTGGTCAGCATGTGCTGTTCGATGAGGCTTCGTTCGATGGGGAAGTAGGTCAGTGTTTCAAATTCCAGCCAACCATCGGTGGAGGCGGGTTGGACGGCGACGAGGTTCTCCACCCGGATACCGTAGGCACCGACTTTGTAGTAGCCGGGCTCGTTGCTTACCACCATGCCTGCTGCAAGGGGATACTGGGCGTTGGGCGACTTGGTCTGCTGGCTGATGCTCATCGGCCCTTCGTGGACGTTGAGGAAGAAGCCAACGCCGTGGCCCGTTCCGTGGCCGTAGTTGAGCTGATGCCGCCACAGCGGCATGCGGGCCAGCGGGTCGAGTTGAGCACCGCAGGTGCCCACGGGGAACTTCGCCATCGACAGTTCGATGTGGCCCTGCAGCACGAGGGTGAAGTTGCGGCGCATCTCCTCCGTCGTTTCGCCGACGGCGAAGGTTCTGGTGATGTCGGTAGTACCAGTGGTGTACTGCCCACCGGAATCGAGAAGTAATAAGCCTTCTGCCTTCAGTTTAGCCGACCCTTCCTCTGGCGCGCGGTAATGCACGATGGCACCGTTGCCGGCGTAGCCGACGATGGCTGGGAAACTGTCGGTGATGAAGTGTTCGTCTTCCGCGCGCAGCGCGTGGAGCTTGTGGGCCACGGCGGCCTCATCGACACCGGCGGCGATGGCGCCGTCGAGCCAGCGGCGCAGCCGCAGCAGGGCCACGGCATCGCGGGCCATTGTGGCCCGCAGGTGCTCGAGTGCCTTGTCATTCTTTACCGCTTTCCAGGCGGGGATCGGACTGGAGACCTCGGTGGTTTTGTCTTCGCCGGCGTGCATTGCCAACCGGGCGGAGATGGTGGCGGGGTCGAGGCCGATGTCGGCGTTGATGGCGTTGGTTCGCCGGAGGAAGCTGCTGATCTTGTCGTAGTCATGCACTTCCAGCCGGTGGCCGTCGGGGAGGTTGTCGGTCCAGGCTTCAAAGCCGGGGCGAGGCGCGGCAAACAGGGTATGGTCCCCCTTACGGCCAACTACGAAGTAGGCCACGCACAACGGGTTGAAATCGATGTCGGAACCCCGCAGGTTGAGTAG
The DNA here is from genome assembly GCF_000373105.1 of Neolewinella persica DSM 23188. Lineage (GTDB taxonomy): Bacteria > Bacteroidota > Bacteroidia > Chitinophagales > Saprospiraceae > Neolewinella > Neolewinella persica. The sequence goes on from NZ_KB890416.1 coordinate 115,342, forward strand.
CCAGGCGGCTTCGTCAAGGGCGGAGATAACATAATAATCCAGGTCTTTCCCGGCCATCCAATCGATCAGCCGGCCGAGCCGGTCTTGCCACGGTTCTCCACTAAAATCCGGGGTGTGCTCGAAAATCTTACGATTAGGGACTGCGGGCCGGTCTGACCATATTCTCCGCAGGAGGTCTTCGTCGAGGACAAGGTTTAATTCGTACTCGGCCAACTTCTTGCGGAGTCTCCTGCTGCTGCGCAGGCTGGTGACCCGGCCGTCGGTGCCGACCGTCTGGCCGTCCATCAGGGTCGCCCCAAGCCATTCTTCGATAGGAAACACGCCAGACTCGCGGTGGTCTTTTAATAGCTCGATACCCGAGCCTTCCAACTCCGTTGTGGCTTGAAGGAAGTACCGACTGTCGGTAAGCAATTTGGCATCGTGCTGTGTAACAACCAGCGTGCCGGCCGAGCCCGTGAAGCCGCTTAACCATTCCCGTGCCTCCCAGCGCGGAGCAGGATACTCGCTCTGGTGGGGGTCGGTGCTTGGAACAATGTATGCGTCGATCTGGGTTTCGAGCATGGCCTGGCGGAGGGCGGAGAGTCTGGCGGAAATGATCATGGGCGGAAGTTAGGGAAATAGTCAGAGAGTCAAATAGTCAGCGCGTCAAATAGTCAGGGAGTTAAATGGAAACCCATCCAATGGTGACGACTCTGGCCCTGCGCTTAAAAACTTTTCCTGGCACCTGCGGCCGCGCCCTCTGCTCCTTCCTATACGCGTCATAATGCAGGTTGACGACCAAGCTTTACGAACAAACTTAAAACACCACAGCCCGCTACGCGTTCGAACTACAAGACTACAAGACTACAAGACTACAAGACTACAAGACTACAAGACTACGCCCATGTTCCATACCATGAAATCCTCCGCCGATTTTGCCGCAGCGCTAGAAGCCAGCCACCAACAACCGGTGGTACTGTTCAAACATAGCGATAACTGCCCGTTTAGCGGGGCGGCCCAGATAGAGGTTGCTCACTCAAAGCATGACCTGGAAATTTACGGTATTACTGTGCAGTATACGCCCGAGCTGAAGGTGGAGATTGCGGAGAAAACCGGCGTTGAGCACTCCAGTCCGCAGGCTATCCTCTTGCATAAAGGGGTTGCCGTAAATCACTATTTCCGTAGTGAAATCAAGGAGCGCACGTTGAAGGCGGCAATTAAGGCGTTGCTTAGTGAGCAGTGAGCAGGAGTAAGGATTCAGTGATCAGGATTTAGCAATCAGGGGTCAGTGAGCAGGATTCAGGATTTAGCTCGCAGAGCTTTGTCCTCCAGCACTGACTTATTGGTTTTAAGTTAGCCAAACAACCACATACAATTGTGGTTCGTCAGCTGGCGCTAGCAGACTGTCGGAGAGAATCAAATTATTTTACCGTCACACCACCGTTCATCATTTAAAATTATCCCATCATCATCCAGTCATCCGAACTCATCCTACGCCCAAACGGCGCTCTATATCACCTCGATCTGCTACCCGGCCAGGTTGCTGAAACGATCATCACCGTTGGCGACCCCGAACGGGTACGGGCGATCACGCGCCGGTTTGACAAAGTAGAACTGAAGGTTGAAGCCCGTGAATTTGTTACCCATACCGGAGAGCTGGACGGAAAGCGCCTGACGGTGATCTCGACGGGTATCGGGACGGATAATATCGACATCGTTTTTAACGAGCTGGATGCCCTGTTCAATATTGACCTGACCCGGCGCGAGGTGAAAGGGGATATTACTAAACTGAGGTTCGTCCGATTGGGGACAAGTGGTTCTTTTCAGACTGATCTGCCACTAGACAGCTTCGTACTGTCTGAAGCAGCCCTGGCAGCCGACGGTCTGCTGCCTTTCTACCTCTCCGGTGGGGAACCGGACGAAGCCGCAATTTCTCTGTACGAGCATCTGGAAGACGGAGGCGTGCAACTGCCCACTCCCGTATTGGTCGTCCGGCCTGATTTACCGGCTGTTTTTGCGAATTCCGATCTGGCCCGGGGCATGACCATGACTGCCGCCGGGTTCTATGCTCCTCAGGGGCGAAGCCTGCGGCTGCCTTCGGGGTTACACCCAAAACTACTCAGCCGCATGCGCAGCTGGCGGCACGATGCCCTTCGGCTAACCAACATCGAGATGGAGACTGCGGGTATTTATGGGTTGGCGACGGCGCTGGGCCACCAGGCTGCCTCCGTCTCCGCGCTACTCGCCAACCGTGCAGAGGGTACTTTCAGTAAGCAACCGGCTAAAACGGTGGAGCGGTTGATTGATCTTGGGTTGGGGCTGATTGGGCAGATGTAGAGAAGGAGAGAAGGGTTGAATGTGAGAATGGGCTGCCGCAAGGGCCGTTCGCGGCGCTGCGCTTGCTCACCTGAGAAGGGAGAATGAAGAAGGGAAGAATGGGCTACCGCAGGTACCGTTCGTTGCTCGCCCGGGCGAATGAGCGCAGCGCAATGAGTAGCACCAGCGGCAGCCATTCACCCATTCGTTCATTCAACCATTCATTTGCGCAATAGTAATCCCTCCCCATCGTTTTAAGGTCCGGATTAAACAATCAAACGTGTCTTTATTACCCCGCTTATTTACTTTGGGCCTCCTCTGTCTGTTTACTATCGGCCTTGCCGCACAGACAAATTACGCTGGGATCATCGATGCCTACGTGGGAGGGCATGATGCGCAGGTATCGTCGGCAAATGCGGCCCGGGTGACCCACGCTCTTGTCACCTTAAGAATCAACGATCAAAATGAATTGGAAGCGCTCATCAGTAACGAAGAGCAGCTCCGCATTTCTTTGCAACGAGAGGATACAACGGACATGGACTACCTGTTCCCCATCACCATTGACTCCGCCCTGGTCATTATCACCAACGGCACTACGGTAATTATTGATCCTGTCGGCCAGATGCACTTTGCACTTTCCCTTAATGCCAATCCGAAATTGCCATATTTTGATGCGGAGCCCACCCTGGTATTTGAAGGCTATGGTCTGAGCCGTCATTGGGGCAAAGCAGGTGGTTCTTCTATTGATTAAGGCCCATCCGTGGAAAAGCTGAACTACTACTTCTTATCTTCCGTTTAGTCGGAAACGGTCTGTTTATGTCTCATTCTTCCTCCCGCTTCCTTGCCCTCGTTGGTATGCTTGTTATGTTGGTTCTCTATGTGCTGAATGCCTCGGGGAACCTGGGCCCTAATCCCATCGGGACAACTTCGACCGCCACCAATCCACTCATTGTTCCTGCCCCGTACGCTTTTGCTATTTGGGCACCGATTTATACCGGGCTGATCATTTTTCCCATCTTTCAACTGTTCAAAAAACGGGAGAACCATCCTGCCTGGATTCCGCTGCGTCAATGGTTCGCCGCCAATGTGGTGGCCAACGGCGTTTGGCTGGCTTTTGCCTCTTATGACTGGCAGTGGCTTACGGTGGCCGTCATCGTTTTTATGCTGATTTCCCTGTTTGAGATCAACCGGTTGCTGCGGACTATCGAAGCCGCCAAAGCAGACCGGAGCTATTGGCTGGAGCGTCTCGTTTTTAGTCTCTACTTTGCCTGGGTTACGTTGGCGACGGTACTCAACGTCAGTTCTGCGCTGCATTTTTATGGGTGGGACGGTTTCGGGGTATCCGAGGTGACCTGGACCATCATCATGATCGTCGTTGCAGCGTTAATTGCTGGTTATACCAGTCTTCGTTACCGGGACCCTGCGTTTGCAGGTGTAGTCGTCTGGGCGTTCATTGCGCTGACGATAAAGCATTGGGCGGGGACGCCGGTGCTGGGAATGGTTGCGGGTGCAGTGGCCGTTGTCTTCGCGGGAATAATGGTTTGGAATGCGCAGCGTCGTGTAGTGGCCGGTTAGCCCAACAATACTTCACGCGCTTAAGAAGCCCTTTAATATAAAAGGTCGGTATTCCTTCACGCATGAGCATGTGGGGCCTCTGCTATGTTTGGGTTTAAATATCTGTAAATCAATTTGTTACGCGTTTACAGCGTTTTTTCGAAGGCTAATTTTACAGAACAAGGCGGGTCTTTTCGTCTTTGTCCTCCGGGGGGCGAAGGGTCTACTTTTACCGTGCACTGTTGGTCCATCACTGAATGAGAAGGGACGAGGCGTTGCAGCCGGGGAATGCTGAAAACCGGGTGTTTATAGAGTAGGTGCGTTTAAATTTATTTATTATGACTTTATAAATTGATTCCATTCAATACAGACGTTGGCTACAGCACCTTGCTATGTTCGCTTTGCTATTCTTTTCTATGTCCGGTTGTCAGGAAGACAAAAACATCATTTCTGAAAAAGCCAGCGTCACGGTAGAGCAATTCACGGATGCGGTGATTGCTGACGAACATTTTCAGAACGTGTTGACCATAATTTCCGCTGGCCTGGACGGGAAGGCAGATGAATCTGCCGTTGAGGAGCAGTTGAATATATTATATAATGCTGAAAAGACTGATTACCTGCGCTCCATGTTCGAAATGGTCCCCGTTAGTGGCTCCAGCGAAGAACACGTAAAAGCAGTTTTTGCGCAGCTGAACAAAAGAATTAACGCTGAATTCGAAGACCTTTATTCAATTACCGATGGGGCAATGTCCGCTAATGGATCGGCAAATAAGGGCACCCCTTGCTTTGACCGACTGACCAATGACCGGGCAGCTATAAGTACCACGGTGGTTCTATGTACAGCAGCAGCGTTGATTCACGGCAGCCTGGAGGCTGTCAGGCAATTGGTACAATACAGATTGCCTCTGCTTATGCTAGATTTCACCGTTGCCTTCAAACCACCTACTAATCCATAAATTATGAAATTCATTACTAATTTATTCTTATTCTATTCCTTGCCGGGCCTGTCTCTATTGGTTTTGTAAACGCTGAGAAAACAAAGTTTGTGGATTGTCTGAGACCTTTTCAAGTATCCATTGCTGCGGCTGACCAGGAATTACAAGATAACTACGAACATTGTGCCGAAGATGCCGATTGGCTGGTGCGAGGCTGGTGTCGAAAAGAGGCTAGACTTATCTATAGTCGCGATGTAGATTCTGCCGTCAGATCTTATGGCAACTGCCAATTCGGTACTCCCTAGTATGGATTTTAGGAACATATTCAACAGAAGCCATTTCGAATTTTAATCCACCTAGCTGTAAGGCATATTGAAATGGCAGTTCTGAGTCTGTGGAGCGGTATCGAGGGTTCTCGGTACCGTTCTTCAGTGATTAACCATGATTTTACCAAGCAAGAACTCAGCGTAGGAGGAGGTATTCGAAACATCCTAAACGTCAGAACTATTGAAGAGCGTAATATCTCCATCTACCAGCGCTATACCCAGTCCTATCGCTTACGGCCTAGAACGATGTATTTATTCCTCACTAATACCTTCTAAAACTTCACAGCGCCTCTAAAATAATCTCCCAAAGGTCTTCGTAGGGGAGAATCTCCTGGTCGTAGCCCTGGCTGGTGATGTCGATCTTGACGGTGTCCAACAACGCGCGTAGTTCAGCCGTTCGCTTTTCAATTCTCGACCGATCAAAATTATTTTTTACGATTAGCTGGAGCATGTGCAGAAAGACGTTGCCACGGAAATTTTTCTCTACCCCCGCGTAGCGGCTACGGTATTTACCGACGGCCTCAAAACGATCATCCACTTCATCAAGTTTCTGCTGCTGTAGCAGCAAGGAGATCTGGGAAATGAGAACGGGGACGTTCTGCCCACGTTTGTCTTTTGAAAAGGTTGGAAGGCTGTTCAGGTAGCGGGTAATGCGAAAAGGATTGGCTTTCTTTTCAGGGGTCAGTTCAATCCTGCCTGCGTTGGCTAAAATACGGAGGTAGGCACCGTAGATGATCCAGATTTCCTGAAGATAACCAGGGAGTTTCTTGTATTTTTTTCGGGTAGTAGTGTTCTTGTGGAGATCGCTGGCTTGCGCGTAGCGCTTGGTGTGTAGCAGGAGGATGAAATGCAGTTCTCTTGCTTTGAACCAGTTGAATGACTCTGATTCGACCTGGTTATAAATCTTTAATAGTGTCTCCTCTCCCTCCTGATAGTACTTTAGAGGGATATAGCAAGCTATTAAATTAATGGCCAGGCCGTGGAAGTAAGAAGCATCAATGAATTTATATTCAGCAAACTTTTCTAACACTGGTTTAATGATGGAGACTGCATGTGTGTATTCTCCCAAAGCCATGTGAACCGACATTTTCATAGACGTAGTCAGATAGTCTAAGCGTTGAGAGCTAGAGTCACATTCTATGTTGTCAATCTCTTTTACGTACTTCCTTGCCTCCTCTGATATTTCTAATTTTGGAGAGCGATCAGTTACGTATTTCAAGGTGATTTTTGCCCATGAAGCCGTTGCGTGCGTTTCTTTAAGGAAGAGGGACGTTAATCGTTGAATAAGATCGATCATTTGGGCCGATTCCTTAATCTTTCCTCTGATACTATAGTAGTTTAATAGCTTAGTCGCAGCATTCAGGTGCTCAGCAGTAAACTCGAATTTTTCACTTATGGTGAGGACTTTTTTGCATACGGCAGCCATGTTAGAATATGCCCTCAATGCATTGAGGTTGTTGGCCAGGCAGAGGAGTGATTGGCATTCCAGAAAGGCCTTTTTTCTGCTGCTGAACTTGGCCTGTTTAACATCGACAAAAAAGGCGGTATTAAAAAGACGCTCTCTGAGTTGATGCTTAAGTTTATAGTAAGCATTGCGCTGACCCTCATCATCATAAAGTAGCGGGAATGCCTCGTCATCGGTAAGGTTTTTATTTTCAGTCAACAAATAGTAGAAACGATCAAGCTTCGTTTGCTGTCCACTGCCGATGATGGAGATGGACTTGGTTTTGTTGCGGTTGAGGACGCCAACTAATTCTAATAGGTGTTTCATGATTCATGTAATAGGCTTGATAGATAAATAAAAAGATGGTCTTTTAGTTTTTGATGCCGACAAAATAAATCGTTGCTGCCAATTAATTAGGCGCTGATATTTGGAGTAAACCATAGGGCTGGGGGTAAGGCTTCTCTGCCTGTAATGAGTAGTAAGTGCCTGTTTTTATTAGGCTTTTTCGTGCTGCTTACGGTGGGAATCATAATTCTGTGGGTAAAAAAGAGTGCATGTCTGTCATGGTAGGTAAGTAGAAGGAGGGGCAACTTTACAGTGTAAATAATTCTAACAGTAAAACCAATAAATACTTAAACCATGATTTCACTGATCGTTTCCATTTTGCTTTCCCTGAACATCATTTCTACTTCTGCTGAGTATGAGCAAATGTCAGTTGAAGAGCAAGAGTATTTTCAAATAATTATTACTGATACAGAACTCTAAGTCAGAGGATCTCATCAAATCTGCGGGTAAGAATGAATTGAGTATTGTCCTTTTGTCAGCCATTTCCTCCCTGCATCTTTACACCATCAACAGCAAACAACCTCCTCGCTAACAACATCGAAAAAAATGTCACAGCCTATTTATACCAATATCGCGCCGCTTTCCTCTTATGAACGCCTGATGCCGATAACGGACTTGGCGGTACAGCGGGGACAACGGGCCGACGTTGTCTTGGGTATGCCAAGTCAGGACTGCCGATTTCACGGAATTTGCCGGGTAGAAAAGTACGGTGAGGTTTCCGTAAGTAAGCGCCAGGCTTGTAAAGGGGAAACCGTCAACGGTTGGTTGCTACGTCCGCAGCCTAATCACTGTGTCCTGCTGATTGAAAGAGGTAGGTTAAGTGCAGAACGGGAAAAGTATCATTTTGCTCGCTGCGAGATAGAGGTCCGTCAACCGGTAGACGTTAGTTCCTTTTTCGCTAAAAATGGAGGTAAGAAATTTCTTCTGCGGAAGGGAGTATACGCGCTCCAATTCACCAAGAATTATTACACCATACTCATGCCCCTTACCAATAAGGTCTGACTCACTAATCAAATAAATAAGCAACGCCATGAATAATGCCTATAACCTGTTCCTACAGAATTGCCAAAACGGTGTTCTCGTTGAAATGAACCTGGTATCGAAAGTTTCAAGTAGCCTCGAATATGCTATTAGTCTCAAAGGGGAAATACTTCCTGACAATCGGTCCAATAAGGTAATGGCCTATCTCCGTACCGACCTACAGACCGGTCGCCTGTTGATTCATTTTATCAGGTCTTCGATCTTTATGGAGCCGCAGTCAAGGTATTTCTTTAATGATTTTTTTACTGCGCCAACAAACTTGTCTTTATCACCCCTGGTCGTCAAAGCTCTGGGATGGAAGCGAGGGGAATATCACCTCAGGAAAGGTTCTTATCCAATGCTGGACGAGGCTGGTTTTTGCACAGTTTCCGGGCGGGTTGGAAGCCCACAAAAGGATTCGAGGCACACAGGTAGGCACCGCTTGCAAGCAGGAAGTGCGACAGGTGTAGTGGGTTGACTATTGATGTAAGGGTGAAATCTGCGGGTAAGATTCCTCGTGAAAATGTCTCTTAATAGTTAATGCCCCACACGCATCTTTACGGTAGCTAAAAGGGAAGGTCATTTCTAACGTACTGATTTTTTGAAATTTTACAATTGGCCTTCCTTATAGTAGAGCCTAATGTAAACCACCAGTCAAGAACTATGGGTAATCCCCAATCAAGAATAATCATTTAACCCGAAAGGGATTTTTTAACCATTTTAAATATTTTATCATGAAGCGCATTTTTAGTACACTTTTTGCCGCCGGACTCCTCATGTTCACTTTCGCCGTTACGCCGGTATATGCTAACGGTGGCCCGGGAGATGAGACTTCGAAAATTGTCACCACCATTGTGACTGGCGATATAGATGGAGACCCGGAAGCACTCCACTGCAAAATTGAGCGTCCTGACGGAACAACGCTTTCCTGTTGGTTCTGTAAGTGTAGCGAGCTCAGTGGTCTTGATCAAGAGCAAGCGCCTGCAGACGACCAGGAGTAGGAAACAGGCAAGTCGCCCCTGCACGAATGATTTGGGTGGTGCCATTTTTGGCACCACCCATAATCAAATACTTCATTAAAGAATCCTATTGAGGTGCTCCGTCTGAGATAGAATAAGATACCTCTACGAATAAATTCAATTAAAAATAATTAAAATGAAAAGGCTATTCCTGCTTGTCTTTTTACTGCTTACCGGGTACTGGTGCAATGCACAGTTGTCCGTATATGGAACGGTTTCAGGAGAGGAAACCAAGAAAGGAGAGGCCTTTGTCCAGGTAGTTTTATACAGCTACCCTTCGAATAAAGTTATTGCGCATACTTATACTTCCGAAGCGGGTAAGTATCAGCTTCAGTTACCGATGGGGAAACAGGTGTATGTGCTTAGAACCAATAGCCTTGCCCACCGGAATGTAGAGCGCGAGATCGTTGTAGCAAACGATAATACAAAAAGAATAAAAGTGGATTTGAGTCTTGCTATTCAGCAATTTACAATTGACTCCGTTCGGGTAGTGGCGAAAATGCCGCCGATCGTTGTGAAGGAAGATACTACGATTTATCACGTAGCCTCTTTTAGTGATGAAACTGATCAGACTTTAGAAGAAGTACTCAGCAAAATTCCGGGATTCGAAATTCTGTCAAATGGTGGGATAAAAGTTAAGGGTAAAGCTGTAGGAAAGGTGTTGGTCAATGGAGAAGAAATTACGGACGGAGGAGCAGGGTTACTTACCCGGGGCCTTAGCCACGAAAGAGTAAAAAGTGTAGAAGTCAGATTCAAGGAAAAGGATGCACGGATTCGGGAGTCGTTGTTGAGTAATGCAGATCTCGTAGTTCTGGACATTAAGTTGAAAGATGATTTTTCTACTTCCCTTTTTGGTCGGCTATCGCCCACCATTGGTTACGAAGAAAATGCTGAACTCAGCCCCGGAGGAGTCGCCAATATCTTTTCCCTGAACGAGAAAGTGAAATTACACCTGGTTACTGAATATGACCGGTTTGGTGATCAAACCATATCACTGTCAAGAATTAAGAATATTGGAAAGGAGGCTTATGCTGCTATTTTTGATGTCCCTGCGGATTTTAGCCGGGTGAGGGAAAACCCGGAATACCAATCGGAGTTATACGGCTTTAAAGAAGCTGATGCATTTGAATTAGGTTCCGTAGGCTTGTCCGCAAAAGTCAGCTTGTCTCCTGATCTTGATTTATACCTTGGCTCTTACAATTACCTGGACGACGTATCTTCTTCACGTGATGCAAGCCAAACGGAGATCGTTGGAGGGGACACGTTTGTTTTTAATGAGCAAAGTGGTAACCGTATCGCGGGCTCTAAGAATAAAGCGGAACTCAAACTGGATCGCCCAGGCTTAAAAGCTACCTATAATTTCAATGCGGTCTTTACGGAGTCTACTAATATACTGAATGCATTGAGTGGGACTATCGGTACGCAAAGCTTCAGATCTGCTGATCAGGAAAACTCTATCTATCACAATTTTCTTTTGGAGCGGAAGACGGGCGAGCAATCTGGGTTTCAATTAGACGCATTTTACAATCGCTTTACTGTCCAACAGGATCGTACACTTCAATCGGAGGGGGTACGGGACGGAACAATTTTTGGAATACCTGAAACGAATGATTTTGTGGTGGAACAAAGAATCCCGGTGATAGGTAGCCGGACTATCGCGAATGGATTTTACCAATTTTTGATGGCAGGCCAACAAGTAAAGACTGGGCTGAGATTACTTCAGGATCAATTAGAAGGAGAAAAACAATTTCTTTACGAGGGCGAGTTCTTAGAAGATAGCCCCTTTATAAGCAACTTGACTACGCTTAGGTACCAGCAAGCCTTCCCCTTCATTCAACTTACGTCCAATTTTGGGCAATTTAGCTTAAGCAATAAGTTTGGTTACAGCTTTAACCGTTACCCAACGTTAATCGAAGGGACTTCTGCAAGCACTGGCCTTTTTGAAATCAATACACAAGCGAACGTCGATCTGGGGGATGAGCAAAGCCTGAACCTTAACTATTCCCGACAGACCTCCCGGTTCTCAATGGCACAATTATTGTTAGGGCAGGATTTGATCGGTTTTCAAACGATCGGTCAACCTGGAGTAAACGAATTACGCCCCCGTATTGAACAGGTGCTGCAGTTCTCCGCCAACAGCTGGGCCCTCGATGATTTGGGCATCGGTGTAGAGCTGTCGGGTATCGCAGGGCAGGCCCGCAACGGGTCAGGCTTTAACACCGCATCATTCCCTTTATTGACGGAAACCTACGATCAACTCACTTCAAGGTATGCAGTAGGCCTCCTAAAGGTGGCCAAAGTATTCAACGATTTTCCAATCCAGTTAAGGTTGGAGCAAAGCTATATCGCTAATCAGGATGAAAACCGATCGCCTGGCGAAGAGGATATCTTTCGGGTTGAAACGCGGGTCGGCTTAACCAACCTGAAGGCTACAACCACTTTTAAAAATATGCCCCACAACTTTCGCCTGGATTTTAAAAGAGTAGGTGCACGGTATTTCAGTGAGATTAGTCCCGCAATAAACCGGCAGGTAATTTGGAATACAGCTTTTCGTCAAATCCACTACTTCAATAAACGAAAAATTGTGGCTTCGGTAAACTGGCGATACGCCAGCTTTGCAGGGCAACAACAATCGGAACTGTTCCTGGTCGATGCCGATCTATCTTTTAAGTTGAAAAAATGTCGGGTAAATCTGCTGGTCAATAATCTCTTTGACGCCGGCTCAATCGCCACCCAAGGTACCTCTTCGGGCTTCTTTTTCAACGACAATCGAAACATTTTTGGCCGCTATTTGAAGGCCGGACTAACGTTCGACCTTAACTAAGTGCCTGGCCATTGGCCCCGGTCTGATTCCTCGACCAGCAGGGGCTTCCTTAACCTTTTTGTTCACTTGCCTTCCACTTCTTAATCATGGGAGGTAATCAACCTCTAAATCTATTAGTCATGAAATTGTTAACCCAATTCGCAGCCCTATTATTTCTCGTTTTTTCTTCTGCTTTAAATGCTCAGCAGAGTGGAGAAATTATCTACAAAAAAGTCTACAGCTCCTGGGATGCAGAACGTACCGAAATTTTGAAGTTCGATGGTTCGGAATGCCTGTACATTGAAAAAAATCCAAAACTTAAAGCGGTCTCCGATGAAGGGTATGACGTAACCTACAAGGCTCGGGATCAGTCATGGTACCTTAACATGGAGAGTATGGAAGTAGTAGAACGCATGAAGGACGCTAAGAAGAAGAAATACGTGCTCTGGGATTACCAGGAGACTCCTTATGAATGGGAAATCCATGATGAGTTTAAAACCATTGGCAAATACCGGGTACAAAAGGCCACCGGTATGGATAAAAATGTAGCGTGGGGCAAGGCTACTGTCTGGTTCACTACCGAAATACCTTTACCTTATGGTCCCCACCGGTTGTTTGGCCTACCCGGGCTTATTCTGGAGGCTCGCCTTGAAAAAGACTTTAAATCAAAATATATCTTTGATCGCATTGAATACAAGGACGTTGCCGAATTGCGCCCGACCGACGGTGTCTGGATTGATAAAAAGGATCCCACTAAAGAATCCGCTAAACGGAGTAACATTCGTAAAGCATTGGGGAGTAACGAATAATACCCGCGTTTTTATTGATGGAAAGTAGGCGCCAATCAACCCCGATATGGCGCCTACTCCTCCTCCACCGAACTAAAATGATGGATCCGGTCTAGGTGTAACTCCGTCGTCATCTCCCGTTCGAAGTACATCGGCTCGAACTTTACGTTCCAGGCAATTTCGTCGTGGATGTAGGAATTATTGATGTGAACGGACTGAGCAAAAGTCTCGTCGTAGCCATTGATCATGATCAGAAGCTCTGACCGGCGACGGCAATAGTCTTTCTGGCTCCAGCCGTAGATAGGACTTTGCTCAGTAATGGGATGCACGACCGTCCAGTTCAGGGGGAAAAGCGGGACGTTGTCCCGCTCCAGTTCCAGCGGCGCGAAGCGCCGCCGGTCACCCTCCAGCCAGGTAAGGATGACGCGGGCACTGACGTTGATCAGGTTATTGTCCCGTTTGTTGGCAATCCTGAATTGAATACTGCTCACCTGCTCATCTTCTCCATACGGGGCCACGATGGCTTTTTCGGAGAACAGGATCAGCCGTTGTGGGCGCGCGAAGCGCGCGTAGAATAAACCGGTAACAATGGCGAGCGCGATCCAGCCGAACAGGGCGACGAAGGCTGCCAGGGCATTAGCCGCGATGCCCATGGGCGCCAGGCTGCCGTAACCTACGGTCGTAAACGTCTGGACGCTGAAGAAGAAAGCCCCCAGCATCCGGTACCAGAAAGGATCGTACTGCGAAATATTGGAGAGCGAATCCGTGCCAATGATCAGAAATCCTGCGGCAAAGACAATGTTGATCATTATGTAGGAGGCCAACGTGATGAGCAGGAACCGCCCCCAACCCATTTCCACCAGGTTCTGGTAAGGAGCGAAAATGGACCGGCCTCGCCTTACGACGTTGAAGGATCCATCGTTGTTGATCAGCCGGGTACCGGGGCTGCGGGCCACCTTGCTCCCCAGGCCGAAGTCGGTCGCCGTATCGGCGTCCGGCGTACCGGTGATGCGTTCACGAATATGCTTTAGGTTCATTAGTGAGTTAACCGTTGGGGTTGACTTGGGTTTAAAATTAGGAATGGATGTCTTTGCCTACAATACATAAACCCTCCCAATTTACGAACAACCAGTAGCCGAAGGCTGGTTGTATGAATAAAAGACTTCGTGATGCAATTTTCCAATACCACCAAGAACCGATTATTTAAGGCAGGGTACGTCACCAAGGGGTTATTGTATTTATTGATTGGTGGTTTTGCGGTGGCAACCGTAGTGGGCGCAGCTCGGAACACGAACGGTCCTAAGGCCATTATTGATTGGCTGGGGAATAACCCCTTTGGGCAGGCATTTACCATTTTAGTAGGAGTCGGCTTAGCGTCTTACGCTGTTTGGCGTTGGTACACTGCGATCGGCGATCCAGCATCAGCGGAGAATGATACCAAGGGGATAGTCAAACGCATTGGCTGGGCGGTTAGTGGTACGACTTACGGATTGTTGGCGGTCTACGCCTTCAAGAGCCTGAACGGAAGTGGTGGAAATAGTGGTGGTAAAAAGGATATGGTGGGGCTGTTGCTGGAGCAACCCTACGGGCAGGAACTGGTTGGCATCGTGGCAGCCGTTGTCGTCGGAGTTGGGGCTTATCAATTGTACCGGGCATTTACGGACAAGCATATGGATGGGATCAATAAGCAGCAAATCAGCCAGGAACAAGAAGACTCTTTTCGTACTACGGGCCGTATCGGCCTGACGGCCAGATGCGTTGTTTACGGCATCATCGCCTACTTTCTTTTTCGGGCCGCCACACTTTCAGACGCCAGCCAGTTTCGCGGCATCGGAGAGGCGCTGGGTACCCTGCAAGGGGGAGATTTGGGCTCTGCGCTGTTAGCTGTTACCGGGGTGGGGATGCTGGCTTATGGTTTTTTTATGTTGGTCCGGGCAAGGTATGAGAGGGTATGATGTTACTGCTCTCAATAAGCTCCCTTGCATCCCGCGGCCGCGCCAAAAACTACAAGCCCAACAGCTTATCCACCTCATCCGCCAGCCCGTACCCTGGCCCGCCAGTTTTTGCCTTGACCAATTTGCCTTGTTGGTCAAAAATAGCGTGATGCGGGATTCCGCTGATGCCGAAAAGCTTATTCAATACTGTGGTCTGCTCTTTGTTGGTCCGCAGATGGACTGCCGAAAACTCCAACTTGCTAAGCTGATCCTGCCAAATGTTTTCGGCACTGCTTCGGGCCAAAAATACTACGACAAGTTGTTCCGGGTCATACTTCTTGATGAAGCCGGGGTAATCGTTTTTCATTTCATCGATACAGGGCGAGCACCAGGTCGCCCAGAAGTCGAGCACGATGACCTTGCCTGCGTGCGCAGCAAGGATGTCCGGTATGGGGTTGTCCATCCCTTCTGGAATACTCGGGAGTTGTTGTTCATAAAGGTTAACGGGCTCTATTTCTCCGGAAAGGATACTAAGTTTTTCTCTGATGGGCCCGCTAAGGCTAGGGTAAGGAGTAGTGCGAACGAAACTTTTGGCGTCTTCAACGAGGGTGGGTGCTGGCTTTTCAACAAGTAACTGTAAATCGTAAATTCTGGTTAGAAAAAGGTCGTGGAGATAGCCTTCGTAGAGGCTGTCAATTAGCTTTCGGGATGCTGCGTAGTAAAGGGCTTTTCTCTCTTCCTTTGGTAAATGTTTGACGGGATTATAGGCAAAGCTGGTAACGGCCATATGCTCATAATGCAGATCACTGATCATGTCATTGGTGATGATGGTAGGTTCAGGAAAAGGCTTCGCGGCGTTCACCATTAGATATTTCCTTTTGAGACTGTCTGCACTGAACGATTCATCCCCCTCTATCATCGAAAAATTCAAATCAGTCCGAATCTGATGTTTAATATACGTATTGGCATATTCCAGTAGTGCAGGGTCCGTATACTTTCCGGTAGCCCAAAGGTCTGCGAGCCGGCGCCTGCGTTGCTCCGCAATGTCTTGGTTGAAGGCAATTAAGGCATCAAGGCCCATAATGCCCTTTGACAAGGAATCCCGGGTGGGCCAGTCTGGTGGCGCCAGTGCAGTTACGATTTCGATGGCCTGGTCGGTAAAGGGCGCATCGGGCGCGCGTAGTTGGTAACCGCCAGTTGTGTCACGCACAAGGTGTAGGGTTAAATCTTCGCAGGGTCGGACGAGAAATTCAAGGAAACTATCTCCGTAAATTAGGTTATAGTTTCGAATGATGTTCTGGACGACTTCAAATGATGTGCGGCCGGAGGCGTCAAGGAAAAGTTGATGGTTTTCTCGGTCTTGGCTATGCTCAACGCTCCAGTAGGCAGTGACCGTGTTGGGATCCGTTGCGTCATCGAAACCCGGGACTTCTATGGTGATGATGGCCGTTTTCAGTGAGTCGCGGATGGAGAATTCAGGTGGAGGAAGGGTGTCGGATGTTTCGCAACCCCAAAGGAAGGGCAGCAGTAAAAGGAGGCTTAGGTGTTTCATAAAAGTTGTATTAACGGGTACTCAAAGATAACGTTTTGGGCGGGGTCGCGGGTGCCATGTTAAGGGAGGAAAGGAGCAAGGGGAGGAGGGCTGGTCCAACTTTGTAAAAAGATGTCAAAGACTCTTCTTCTCTTTCCCAATAGTACCGCTACCCGGCATCGGTAAAGCCGGAGAGGCGAAGGCCGCCGGGCGTGTCTGGACCTTTCTAGGGTAGGGAAGGGGCATCGCTTCCGGAAAATTAAATTTTATGTAGGTTATTTTTTTATTTAAAACTTTAAGGCGTAACTTTAGGTGTTGTAAGGTGCAAACGAGCACTATTCACTGACTCTAACATTACAATTTGGGTAATAAGCTGCTAATTTTTCAGAAACGGAAGAAACATTGGAAACTATTGAACCATCTAAAGTTTCCGCCGTTCTTCTCACCGTGAATAAAGCAGTAACCACCAGGCAACAACTGATCCGTACATCGCATGACATGTTCATGCGCCTCGGGATTAAAAGCATCAGCATGGACGACATCGCCCGAGAGATGGGGGTGTCCAAGAAGACGATCTACGTAGAAGTCTCCAATAAGGAAGAACTCATTCAACTTGTAATGGAGGACGAGTACCAGGAAGATATGCGGACCCTGGCTAAAAACCGGGAAGAGGCAGTTGATGCAATGGACGAGTTCCTGCGGAACAGCCGTTATTTCATCCGCCAGATGCGGGCGATGTCTCCGGCTACGCTCCGGGATCTGAAAAAATACTACCCCGTGATCTGGAAGGGCCTGGTTCAAAACCACCACCTGGAATTCAGCAAATCCCTGGCGGCCAATCTGGAACGTGGGCTCGAAGAAGGTATTTACCGGGACGATCTCGATCCTCTGGTGATTGCCCGCTTTTACAGCTCGATGATGATGTCGGTAATCGATACCAACGTTTTTCCAGCCCGGGAACGCCCGATTTCGGACATCATCAGCCAGCTCAGTCGCTACCATTTTCATGGGATCGTAAATCAATTTGGTCGGGAACGGCTGGATAAATACCTGAATAAGGAAGCACTCGAATAAAACTTTTCCCTCATTTCCATCCATTAATGAACTCATAGAGTTTTTCGGGTGAGAAACCTCAGCCCCCCAATACCCCGCACTACCACAATTATTGACCGAAATGAATTCAATTTACCAACGCTTGTTGTGCCTCGCCGCTCTCCTGGCGGTTTTGGCCACCGGCAGTTTACGGCTTACAGCTCAGGAAGAAGCTCCGCCCGTATTTAGCCTTAAGACGGCCGTGGACTACGCCATGAGCAACAGCAATGCTATCCGTAACGCCCAGGTCGATATCCTCGACGCGGAGCAGAACGTAAAAGAGCGCCTGAGTACGGGCTTGCCGCAAATCAACGGCTCGGTTGACTTCAACCACTTTCTCAAAGTACCGGTGTTGCCGTTGCCGGAAGCCTTTGCCATGGGAGATCCTGACGCGCCCACGAGCATCGCCTTCCAGCTGAAGAATAGCCTTACGGCCGGGATCGCTGCCCGAAGCATGCTCTTTGACGGTAGTTTCTTCGTAGGGTTGCGCGCAGCGCGCTCCAGCGGCGAATACTACAACCTGCAATTGGAAAATACCCAACGGACCGTACGCAGCCAGGTAACCCGGGCCTACTTCCCCGTCCTGTTGCTTAAAACCAACGTGGTTATTCTGGATCGCAACATCTCCAACCTGGAAAAGCTCCTCAACGAAACCAACGCACAGTACGAGGCCGGATTCGTGGAACAACTGGATGTAGATCGCCTCGTGCTCAGCCTGAACAACCTGCGCAGCCAACGGGACCAGGTAGGCAGCCAGGCGGAGAATGCGCTACGGGCGTTGAAATTCACCCTGAACTACCCGATGGACGAACCATTGCGGGTAGAGGACGACCTGGATAAGCTGGAAACAAGCATCGAAGTTGCGGCCCTAACCTCCGATATCCCGTTTCAACAGCGTCCTGAAATCCGCTTGCTGGATAAGACCATAGAGCTGCAGGGGCTTAACGAGGAACTCCAAAAGTCCGCTTACCTGCCAACGGTTTACGCTACGGTTTCCGGCCAATACCAGTTTCAGGGCAACAGCTTCTCTGATGGCTTCTGGGCACCAACCGTCGTCCTTGGCCTGAGTGCAAGTGTCCCCATCTATGACTTTGGCGGACGGAAGGCCCGGGTAGAGCGCGCGAAACTGGCCACGCAGAAGGTCATCAACCAACGGAACGACGCTCAACGTAGCGTTCAACTCGAAGTACTGAATGCCCGTGCCACTTTCACGGCAAATAACGATCGCCTGGCGGTAACCAAAAGTAACCTCGACCTGGCCCAACGCATCTACGATGTTACCCAGGTGAAGTACCGCGAAGGCGTAGGCTCCAGTATCGAAATTGTACAGGCAGAACAGGCGTTGTACGAATCTCAGGCCAATTACCTCAACGCACTGTACGAAACACTGGTGGCTAAGGAAGATCTCTTCCTTGCTCTGGGCCGTAATTAACCTTGTCACTCCATTTCGGCGCTTCGCGCCTCCTTCCCGGATTCCATTCGATGCTGTGCATCTCATTCCATCCGGGGCCACAACGATTTGATCCCTCCGGGATCGCCACTTTATGATTTGATCCCGGAGGGATCGAATCCTTTTAACCCCGGGCGAAGAGAAATGCACAGCATCGATCTAAGTCAGGGCTCCCCACCCCTCCAAATGAAAACATTACTCTACCTCCTCCCCCTGCTCCTCCTGACTTTCCTTGCATCCTGCGGCCCCGCCACTGATGCCGACGTCGTTCCTGATGACCTCGAAGGAAAGAAGGAGTACCTCAAGACCAAAAAGGCCGAGCTTCGCACCCTGACCCAGCAAGTTGAAACGCTGGAAAAGGACATCTTTGCGAAAGACCCCAGTCTGGCGCCAAAAGGTACGCTCGTGGCTTACGAACCGGTTAAAATCAGCTCTTTTGAAAACTACGCTGAAGTTCAGGCAACCATCCGTGCGGCGGAAACGGCTATGGCCACGCCGCAGCTGCCCGGTCGTATCCTCAGTATGAAGTATGAGGTCGGCGATAATATTCGCAAAGGCGCACTGGTGGCCGTCCTTGATGTGGAAAACATCACTACCCAACGTGCAGAGCTTGAAAAAGCCGCTGAACTGGCAGAGACGGTATTCGAACGTCAGAAACGACTGTGGGACCAGAACATCGGCTCCGAAATTCAGTATCTCCAGGCAAAAAACAGCTACGAACGTATCCAGAAGCAACTGGAGTCGATTGACGTACAGACCAGTAAGCGAAACGTTTACGCGCCTTTGTCCGGAACGGTTGATCAGGTAATGATGCGGCAGGGAGAAAATGCCTCCCCCGGCGCACCGATCCTGTCCATCCTGAGTACCAATGACCTGGACGTAGTCGCTGACGCCTCCGAAGACCTGCTGTCCAAGGTCAAACTTCGTCAGAAGGTGAAGGTCAAAGTACCCGCCCTCAACCTCGAATTTGAAGCGCCAATAAGCCGGATCGGTAAAACGGTGGACCCGGCTAACCGGACTTTTGAAGTGGAAATCGATGTGCCCGGCAAGTACCTCTCCCAACTGAAAGCCAACCTATTGGCCGAGGTGGAAGTCCTTGATTTCTCCGGTGACGACCTGATTGTTGTAAGCCAGGATCAGATTCAGCAGGAAATTGATGGCCGCCGGTTCGTTTTCCTGGCCGTTGATGAAGTGGAAAAGGGTACCGTAGCCAAAAAAGCTTATGTTGAAACTGGTGCCAGTTACAACAATAAAGCCATCATTGAATCAGGCCTGAAGGTCGGAGACCGCATCATCACGGCAGGCTCCCGCGGCCTGACGGATGGGCAGAAAATCAGCCTTAGCCAGAACCCTATCCAGTAGTCTGGTAGTCATGTTCTCTGGTAGTCATGCAGACCCGCCAGAAAATACTACCAATACTCCAATACTTTCACGTCTATCACGTGCGGTAGCCTACCGGACGACCAGACTACAAGACTATAAAAAGTGGAACAGAATAAAAGAACCTTCTCTCTAACCAACCTCGCGGTAGACAACTCGACCAGTGTCTTTCTGCTCACCGTCATGATCCTGATCTTCGGCTTATATGCTTATGATCAGGTACCGAAGGAGCAGTTTCCCGAGGTGGAGTTCCCACAGGTGTACATCAATACACCTTACTTTGGAAACTCTGCGGCCGACATCGAGAACCTCGTTACCCGCCCACTCGAAAAAGAGCTCCAGGGCGTCGATGGCCTCAAGGTCATCCGCTCCACGAGTGTACAGGACTTTTCGGTCATTACCGTCGAGTTCAACTCCGATGAAGACTTTGATGATGCCGTTCGGCGGACTAAGGATGCGGTAGACAAGGCTAAGCCTGAACTGCCCAGCGACCTCGACGTTGAGCCGACCGTGCTGGAAATCAACCTTAGCCAGTTGCCGATTGTGACCGTCAACATGAGTGGTGATTTTCCACCCGAAGAACTCCGCCGCTATGCGGAATTAATGGAGGACGAGCTGGAAGAAGTCGATGGCGTCAGTGAAGTCAACCTAAAAGGAATTCAGGAGCGCGAAATCGAAATTGCCGTCGACGTCAAGAAGATGGAAAGCCTTCAGATCAGCTTTGCGGACATCGAAAATGCCGTAGGTAGCGAAAACCTGACGCTCTCCGGCGGTGAGATCAAGAACAACGGTATGCGCAGGGCCATCCGCGTGGTGGGAGAATATGAGGATGCTGAAGAGTTGTCGAGAACCATCATCAAGAATGAAAAACAGCGATTAGTGTACCTGCGTGACATCGCAACCACTAAATTCGGCTACGAAGAGCCCAAATCCATCGCCCGGGCAGATGCCCTGCCGGTTATTAGTCTGGACGTGATCAAAAAGTCTGGTGAAAACCTGCTGACTACGGCTGATGGTGTGCAGGCTACGGTAGCTGAAGTCCGTAAGGGGCTGCCTACTGATCTGCAAATCAGCTTTTTTAACGATCAATCCTATAACACCCGCGATCAGGTAGATAACCTGGAGAATAGCATCATTTCTGGTGTAATTCTGGTAGTGCTGGTACTGCTCTTCTTCCTGGGCTTACGGAATGCATTGTTTGTTGGTATCGCCATCCCGTTGTCGATGCTGATGGGCATTTTGTGGATCTGGTTGTCGGGGGTAACGCTCAATATCGTAGTACTTTTTGCCCTGATTTTGGCCCTCGGCCTGTTGGTAGACAATGGCATTGTGATCGTGGAGAATGTCTACCGGTATATGCAGAACGGCGAAAAATCCGGAAATGCGGCGAAGTACGGTGCCGGTGAAGTTGCCTGGCCGATTATTGCCTCAACGGCAACTACGCTGGCGGCTTTCAGCCCGCTGGCGGTTTGGCCGGGCATTGTCGGAGAATTTATGAAGTACTTCCCGATCACGCTGATGTTGGTACTGTCTTCTTCTTTGATCGTTGCTTTGGTCATTAACCCCGTTTTGGCAAAGACCTTCATGAAGGTTGACGAGCGGGCGGCAACAAAGAAGGGGCGCGGCCGCAGGATGCGAACTACGTTGATAACGGCAGCGGTGATGATGGTTCTTGGCGTCCTGATTGGTCTGCTTGGCGGTGTCACGTGGTTCTTCAACCTGATGGTCATTTCTACCATCATTACGCTGGTTTATTTCTTCTTACTACGTCCGGCTTCCTTTTTCTTTCAGGATCGGGTGCTACCCTGGCTCGAACGGAGGTACCGGGGTACCATCAGTTTCTCACTCCGGTGGGGTAAGTCGATAATGGTAGGTACCATTGGCTTGTTATTCCTTTCCTTTATCCTAACGGCGATCAGCCCCCCGGCAATAGAGTTCTTCCCGAGTGCTGATCCGCTCTACGTCAACGCCTTCGTTGAATTACCGCTTGGGTCAGACATTGCCGCTACGGACGCGGCGACCAAGGAACTGGAGCAAAGCATCATGGAGATGTTGACGCCCTACGAAGACATTGTGGAGTCAGTACTTACCCAAATTGGTGAAAATACTTCCGACCCTAATGCGCCACCCGAGCCAGGTTTTACCCCAAACAAAGCCCGTATCACGGTGAGCTTCGTTCCATTCCGTGATCGTGGAGGTGTAAGCACAACCAAGGTGATGGACGAAATTCGCCAAACGGTAAAAGGCGTCCCCGGTGTAAAAGTATCCGTTGATAAGAATGCCGATGGTCCTGCCACGGGGAAACCAATCAACCTGGAGATTTCCGGTGAAGACCTGGACCGGCTCATTCCTCTCGGTGATGAAGTAATCAACTACATCAACGCTCAGGGAATCCCCGGTATTGAGGAACTTTCGGCCGATGTGAAACTTGGCGTTCCGGAATTGCTTGTCAAGATTGACCGCGAATCGGCTCGCCGTTACGGTTTATCTACCTTTCAGATCGCTAGCGCTCTACGGACTTCCGTCTACGGTAAGGAAATCAGCAAATACAAGTTGGGAGAAGATGAATACCCCATCTTCCTGCGCCTTAACGAAAAAGACAGAAACCAGATTGAAAGCCTGCTGAACCAACGGATCACTTTCCGTGATCCGGCCACTGGCCGAATCACCCAGGTGCCCATCAGTACCGTTGCTAATGTGGAATATACTTCTACCTACTCGTCCATTAAGCGTAAAGACCTGGATCGGGTGATCACCATCAGTTCCAACGTCCTCGATGGGTACACCGGAAACGAAATTGTTCCGCAGATTGATCAGGTGATGCAAGGCTATGATTTGCCCCGCGGTTTTACCTATGAGTTTACGGGAGAACAGCAGCAACAGCAGGAAGACGTTGGTTTCCTCCTCGGTGCCTTTGTATTTGCGTTGTTCCTGATCTTCATTATCATCGTGGCGCAGTTCAACAGCCTTTCTTCTCCGTTCATTATCCTCACTTCG
Source organism: Neolewinella persica DSM 23188 (assembly GCF_000373105.1). Classification (GTDB taxonomy): domain Bacteria; phylum Bacteroidota; class Bacteroidia; order Chitinophagales; family Saprospiraceae; genus Neolewinella; species Neolewinella persica. The sequence continues at coordinate 138,255 of NZ_KB890416.1, forward strand.
GTGGTACTGTCTACCATTGGTGTACTACTCGGATATTTCTTCTTCGGCGGTACTTTCTCGGTAGTCTTCACGGGGGTTGGTATCATCTCCCTTGCTGGGGTCGTGGTGAACAATGCCATCGTATTAATTGATTATACGACGCTGCTGATGAAGGATAAGGTTGACCGATTAGGCCTTGAGAAGATATCCGACCTTGAACTCTCCGATATCCGCGAAAGCATCATCGAAGGTGGATCTACGCGTCTACGGCCGGTATTGCTAACTGCAATTACCACGGTTCTCGGCCTCATTCCACTGGCTATCGGATTTAATTTCGATTTCTTCAGCTTCATCGCCACCTGGGATGGCAAGTACTTCCTTGGCGGAGACAATACGGCGATCTGGGGTCCAATGGCACTTACCGTAATCTACGGCCTCGTCTTTGCTACCTTCCTTACCCTGGTAGTCGTGCCGGTAATGATGTGGTTGATCTATAAAACGCGTCGTAGCATCAAGCGAATCTACCGAAAGCTTAGTGGCGGAGAGGTGGAAGACGTAGATTACGAGGCGCCACTGTCGGAAGGCTAGAGCTGCTTTTTTAACATGAATTCAATAGCGTTCTACAACTAAATGACCACTTTGTCGGGGCGTTCGAATATTCGAACGCCCCGCATCTTGATTAATAGCAGTAATTTTACGTTCTTTAGAAGAAACCATGAACCCTTGAAAAAGTAAAGAAGAAAACCATTTTTACTATTTAATGTTGCAATTTTTTAAAATAGACTCCAGGCCATCACACGTATAATCTCTATCGATTACGGTTCCAAAAAATGTGGAATCGCTGCCAGTGACCCGTTGCGCATTATTGCCACGGGGCTCGCTACTGTGCCTACGTGGCAGCTAATGGACTGGCTGCAGGATTATCTCTCCCGTGAACCGGTTGGTGATCTCGTCATTGGTGAAAGCTTCCATAAGGATGGGACACCCAATAAGATCAATGCTCAGGTCGTAGGCTTTGAGCGCAAATTCGCCAAACTGTACCCCGAAATAAAGCTACATCGCCAGGACGAGTTCTATACGTCCAAAAGGGCCATGCAGTCCATGATTGAGGCCGGAGTACCTAAAATGAAGCGTAGACAAAAAGAAAGAGTGGATAAAATTGCTGCAACAATAATCCTACAGGACTTTATGGAATCCCAACGATAAATCTATTTTGCGGCCCTAAAACAATCAGCTCATGATACTTCCTATTTATGCCTATGGTCAACCCGTCCTGAAAAAATTGGGGGTTGAGATTTCTTCTGACTACGAAGGACTTGAACAACTTATTGCTGACATGTGGGAAACCATGGAAAATGCTAATGGCGTTGGCCTGGCAGCACCTCAGATCGGCCGTGCTATCCGGCTGTTTGTAGTAGACAGCGGACCCATGCTTGAAGAAGGGCAGGAGCACCTTGGTATTCGTAAGGTCTTCATCAACGCCCAAATCCTCGAAGAAACCGGTGAAGATTGTTCCTACTCAGAAGGCTGTCTCAGTATTCCGGATGTCTCCGGAGACGTTGAACGGCCTGAACAGATAACCATACGCTGGCAGGATGAAGAATTCGCTGAGCACACCGAAACCTTTTCAGGAATGAATGCCCGGGTCATTCAACACGAATACGACCACATTGAAGGTATCCTGTTCACCGAGTTGCTTAAACCGTTGAAAAAACGGATGGTGAAACGGAAGCTGGAGAAGATTAAAAAAGGAGAGATTAACCACAAGTACCGGATGAAATTCGTCAAGTAGCTGGGTCACTGAGTTGGCGAGTCGCCGAGTTGCTGCCGCAAGCACCATTCGCGGCGCTGCGCTTACTCACTTCAGGCGAATGAGCGGAGCGAAATGAGTGGTAACAGCGGAGCAACTCAGTGACTCATTGACTCGCCAACTCAGTAGCTGACGAACGCACTATACGACCAACTCCCCATTAGCATTAGTAGTAAGCACATCAGTGAAATAATCAAAAAACGGGCGGAGGGTAAGCGTTGCCTCGTGGGCCATGTCCAGGAAATCTTTTGACAGCACTTCCTTGTCCGTAAAGTCCCTGCCAGCATAGAATTGCTTGTAGCGCAGCAGATCAATGTTTGGATGATCTTTTGGGTAGCCCTGTGGAGCGGTTTTTAACTGCTCGCCCTGCAGCTCTCCGAAAATGCGGACAAAGTCTTTGTCAGCAATGATCTCCCGAAGGTCGGAAGCATCTACGGCCAACTCTTCGCGCATTCGTTTCAAGTCGTGCTTCTCCATGCCATAAAAGCCGCCGCCGATAAAACTTCGCCAGTCACCAATTGGTGAGACGTTGTAGTAATAGCCGCCGCGCCGCAACTTACCATCACGGACGAACTGCCCGGCAAAGTTCGTCTTGTATGGGTCCTTGTTTTTGCCAAAGCGGACGTCGCGGTAGATGCGAAACATGGACTTTTTACCGTTTTCGGTGGACAGAACGTCGGTTTCCATCAGGCGATCCATTAGCGCCTGGGCGAATTCGGCAACGTTTTCACGGCCAGCCTCATAAGCGGCTTTGTTTTCATTGAACCACTCCCGGTCGTTGTTCTTCGCCAGTTGGTTAAGGAAGGTTAGCGTGGATTTTTTGATTATTGCCATTGGGATAGTCTATTGGTCTTATTGGACTATTAGTCTGTTAGTCCGTTGATCTATTGGTTGGTTGGCGCGTTGGTTAAAAGCACGATGGCTAAAGATAGTACCTTTGCCCTGCGCAAAAAAAACAATGGGCGGAAACCATCAACAGACCATTAGCCCTAATAGTCCAATAGACCAATAGCACCAATATGTCTTCCTTCCGTCGCCTGTTAGGCTACATGGCGAATTACCGTGGCCTCGTTGCATTGGCCATCTTTTGCAATATCCTTACGGCAGTGTTCACTGTACTGGCGGTCCCGCTGTTTCAACCCTTTCTGAACTTGTTGTTCGAGCAGGTAGACCCGGTGACCCAGCCGGCTGAAGCCCTGGATTCCATGGCCGCCGTCAAGCAGCAAATGAATTACCTGCTTAGTGAATGGATCACGGAGAAAGGAAAAGAAACAGCGCTAGCCTACGTTTGCGGCTTTATCTTAGTCACCTTTTTGCTCAAGAACCTGTTTCGCTACCTTGCCCTGTTTTTTATGTCTCCGGTACGAAATGGCATAATTCGGGACCTGCGAAACGAACTGTACGCCCATATGCTGGGGCTACCGATGGCTTACTTCACGGAAGAACGGAAAGGAAATCTCCTGAGTAGAATTACCTCCGACGTGCAGGAGGTAGAAGCCAGTATCCTCAATGTATTGGAAGCTATTTTTCGGGAACCATTCATCATCGTTGGCGCCCTTACCTACATGGTATTAGCCAGCCCGGGCCTTACGGTATTTGTCTTTGGACTGATGCTTTTTACTGGTTTTGTGATTGGTGGGCTGGGCAAGCGACTCAAACGGAGCAGTACCCTTGTTCAGGAGAAACTGGGGGACATTGTCAGCCGAACCGAGGAAAGCCTCGGAGGACTTCGGATCATTAAGAGCTTTGGTGCAGAGCGCTTCCAGGCGGAGCGATTCGGAGAACTGAACGACAGCTACCGGCACAGCCTCATCCGCCTGATGTGGCGGAGGGACTTGTCGAGCCCACTAACGGAATTTTTGGGCATCGCGACCGTAGCTTTATTGCTTTGGTACGGCTCGCGGGAGGTATTCAGCGGAACGATGGACGCCGGAGCTTTCCTGACTTTCATCTTCGCGTTCTACATGGTCATTGACCCAGCTAAAAATTTCAGCAAGGCCTGGTACAACATCCAAAAAGGCCTCGGAGCTTTGGGGAGGGTAGAAGAGGTACTTGATATTCCGAATCCGCTGGCTGATAACTACCCGATAACCCGACAACCTGATAACCCGACAACTGGACAACCAGACAACTCGATCAAAGAGGCGCGGCCGCTGGATGCAATGAAAGTTGGATTAGCAGTGGAAGGTGTCAGCTTCCAGTATTCCGCCGATGGACCAATGATCCTGGAGGACATCAGCATCGACCTGCCAGTGGGAAAGGTTGTGGCGCTGGCCGGTGCCTCCGGCGGCGGTAAATCCACCATTGCTGACCTGCTCCCCCGCTTCTACGACCCGACCCGGGGCCGCATCACCCTGGATGGCCACGACATTCGAGACTACCGGCTCCGCGACCTCCGGAACCGCTTCGGCATCGTTTCCCAGGAGGCTATCCTGTTCAACGATTCGATCTACAACAACATCGTTTTTGGCATGGAAAACGTGACCACTGCTCAGGTAGAGGAGGCCGCACGGGTCGCTAATGCGCACGACTTCATCATCGCCAGCCCCAATGGCTATCAGACCAATATCGGAGACCGGGGCAATAAACTCTCCGGCGGCCAGCGTCAACGAGTAACCATCGCCCGGGCCATACTCCGAAACCCGGATATTCTCATCCTCGACGAAGCCACCTCTGCCCTGGATTCCGAGTCAGAACGCCTCGTCCAGGACGCGCTGCAAAAGTTAATGAGTGGTCGAACGGCACTGGTCATCGCCCATCGTCTGTCTACCATCCAAAAGGCTGATGAAATCATCGTCCTTGACCAAGGGCGGATCATCGAGCGGGGGACTCATGCCGGGCTATTGGCTAAAGGCGGCGCTTACCGGAAGCTGGTGGAATTGCAGGAGGTATGAGCAGAGATGATTTGATCGATGACGCTTTTGAGGAGATCCGGCCGCTAAACTTCAAATCGGGGAGCAGTGGCCTGCTGTCCGTTAACTGGAAGGCATGGTTGGAAAAATTGGTCGTTGTCGAACGGCGGAGCCAAGTCGGATGCTTCGTCCTTTTAGTCTTTTTCTTTGTCGGTCTTTACGTTCGTTCCATCTCCCATGTCTTTGCCACCTTACTATTACCTTGCTTTTTTCTTGGGATTGTTTATGTCATGATTCAGGCCCGGCGACATAAGAATCTGCGCGACCACGGCCGCTACCGCTACGAGCTCTTTCCGAATAAAGTCGTTAGATTTTCGGACCGGGATTTCAAAGCATTCGAATTCAAGGAGCTCTCCAAAGTAACCGTCAAGCCTTACGGTGTCCTATTGGTACGTAAGCGGCAATTGCGAAACAATTGGCTGTCTTATCGCAGCCCTGAGATCATGGTTTTACCTGCAAGCATAATAAGTTACCCCGCCGTGGAAAAGTATGTTGTCGAGCAGTTCGAGAAGACTAAGAAGGGGGAATGAATCCCGGACGAAGGGCGCTCCGCGCCCGAGCGATAGCGCTTGCCTCCGGCAACGCGGCGGGTACCAACTAAAAACGAGGGGTGAGCATCGATCCGTCGGATCAAGCTCACCCCTCGCTACGAGAGACGGACCTCCGGCCCTGTATCTGAACGCTTGCTCCTTTAAGGAACCTTGACGAGCGCTTTATCTTTTCCCTGCACCTGCGGCCGCGCCTCCTACTTCTGCCGCCACTCCGCAAACTCCGTTTCCGAAGGCTTGCCCACCCACATCATCGCTACCATGAAAATGGTGACGAGCAACAAGTTAACATTGCCGGTGACTAAAGCAAAGGCAGCGGCAAAGAGCCCGGGCCCTTCCAGGAGTGCTAACCGAACGATGATGGCGGTACGGTACCGCGCTATGGCGGTAGGGTAGTCCTGGCGCTGCTCCTGCGAAGTACTCTCCAGTATTTTACTGAAGACAAATCGGGACATCGTCAGGCACATCAACCCAAAACCGGCCACCAGCACGATGTCCATTTGAGGGGAGATGATTGCCTCCGACCCGACTTGGGCGCCGGAGGTGATCAAATACGTTACGACGGCTGCGAACAGCGCGAGGCCCGCCATCAACGCGAAAGCGATGATGGACAGGCCGCGAAAACCATCGGATTTAGTCGATTCCATGCATCATTTTTTTCATCCAGCCATTGATAAGGAAGAGCACGACGGCAGCAGCAATTGGTATTACGGTAAAGATCAGGAAGAAGAAGGTAAGGCCCTTGCTTTCCAGAATTGGGTCAATGAGTGAGCCCGTCAGGCCGGCACTGAGGTTAGCGATGAAGTTGGAGATGAACCAAATTCCGAACATAAGGCCAACGAGTCGCACCGGAGCCAGTTTGGAAACATAGCTGAGGCCAACGGGAGAAACGCACAGTTCTCCCAGCGTATGGAAGAGGTAGGCAAGAATTAACCACAAAATACTTACACCAGCGGTTTTGGCTCCAAGTGGGATGCCCAAACTGCCATAAGCAAGGAAGGCAAAGCCTATGCCAACAAGGGTAAGACCGAGCGCAAATTTCAGCGGACCACTTTTGATAATTCCCGTTTGCCAGAAACGGCCGAATAGTGGAGCGAAGACAATGATGAAGAAGGAATTAAGAATGCCGAACCAGCTGGCAGCAATTTCAATCTCGCTGGTGTTCTGGCTTTTGACTTGCGCAGACATTGTCGGTACACCTTCAGGAACGACGATCTTGTAGTTGATTTCATCAGCAAAACTGACGGTGATCTGATCGCCTACTTTAAGGGGCGTTTCTCCTTCTTCCACCGTGGGGGTGATGATGCGGGAGGTAACCGGGCCTGTGGCGGTCTGGTAAGTCAGGTTGGTATAATTAACGTCGGTCCAGAAAAGGCCGGTGGGGGATTCAGATTCAAAGGAGGTAATGGAGGCCGTCAGCGCAGCAAGCCCCTTTTTACCACTATCGTCGACCAGGTAATTTTCTTCAATTTTTCCACCTTCTTTTGCAAGTTCTTCCAGGTCGACAACTGAAATGGTACGGTTATTGACCAATTGAACGTCCTGGCCAGCATTGAGCTGATCGGTGGTCCGGATCAGGGTTGATTGCTCAGTACCATTGACATCGTTGTAGGTGGCCTCATAAGCCTTGGTGTTCCAGTCGTTCTGGATGAGCCATAGCGCAATGACCCAAATCGCAGCAAAACTGAGTGCCAGCCAAATGTTAGACATGGCGTACTTCCCAAAAGTGAGCCGGAAAAGTTTGAACAGCACCCAGGTAATTACCACAAGTGGGACTATTACAAGTAAGGTGTTAACTACTTTGAAGGTAGTTGCAGCCCCTCCAGAAAGTACCCTGTCGGTATAGTCTCCTGCAAAAATGGTCATTGAGCCTCCCGCCTGCTCAAACGCCCACCAGAAGAATACGGTGAAAAAGGCGAAAATACTGATGACAATAATTCGGTCACGCTGGACATTTGCCGGTGCTTCCTCTTCAACTTCTGCTTCATCAGCTGCTTCTTTTGCAGACATGACGTAGTCTGCACTATCTTTTGGGCTAAGCCCGATTTTACCAAAAATCTTCTGGGCAAAGAAAAACTGCAGCATCCCAAGGAACATGAAAATGCCCGCAAGGCCGAAACCGTAACTCCAGCCTACTTTTTCACCAATATAACCGCACAGCAGAATACCAATAAAGGCTCCGGCATTAATACCCATATAGAAAATGGTATAGGCACCATCCTTCTGTTCAGGATCATTTTTGTAGAGCTGGCCTACAATAGAGGAAATGTTGGGCTTGAAAAGCCCGTTTCCAAGAATCAGACCGGTAAGGCCCATGTAGAAAAACGTTGGTGTCTCGAAGGCCATAAACAAGTGGCCTAAAGTCATGATCAGGGCACCTAATATGACGGCTTTTCGATAACCGAGAAGCTTATCAGCAATAAAACCACCAATGATGGGGGTAAGGTAAACGAGGCCGGTATACCAACCATACAACTGTAATGCGTCACTACGGCTCCACTCCCAGCCACCATCAAGCAGACTAGAAGTAAGGAATAGAACAAGCAAAGCCCGCATTCCATAGTAGCTGAAGCGTTCCCACATTTCTGTGAAAAAGAGTACAAATAGTCCCGGGCGGTGCCCGAAAATGCTGCCTCCGTCTTCCGGATGGCGAGTAGTAGTTGATTCCATGATCCGTTTTTAGTCGCCCTAAAGAAACGAAATTTAGCCAAACGCCGTAGCTCGCGTTCAGACGGACCAGGTTATTATACCGTTAAAATCTACTCTAAGCCCGGAATCAGCAGGGGCTTAAGCTCGGTTAACGGGCGTTTTTTCAAAGATTTTCCGCAAACTCACCCCAAACCAGGCTCCGAGCCCCGTCGTAATCCCTCCCCACAAAGCCGTGATACCGACCAGGGCCCAGCCCGATCCGACGCCAAAGGTTACCGCCAGGCGATCGCTTAACCGACCCTCTGAATCCAGGTGGAGGTAACCGGTGTAAATGCCCCAAACCAATACACCACCCAAAAAGGCGAACCAAAAACCGCCCCGTCGCCAGACGGGGAGCAGAACACCAAGAGCTGCCGCAGCCAACGCCGGGGCATACCATGCTGCGTCCATGTATAAACAAAGGGCAGTGGTAATGATGATGGCGAGTAGGAGAAAGAATCGATACATGCGGCAAAATTACAACTTGATCAACAACCCACCCGACGGCTTAGCCGCTAACGTGAAAACTTGCAACTTGCAACTTGCAACTTGCAACCTGCAACCTGCAACCTGCAACTTGCAACCTGCAACTTGCAACCTGATTTACCGAACCACTACCCGTCGCCCCCCCGTTTGCCCATCAGCCGTCCGTAGGCGTAAGAGGTAAACGCCGGCAGCGAGGCCGGAAAGGTCAACCGTAGCTGGTGCATTTCCGGCTGCGGGTATTTCATTCACCACCCTGCCGTGTACGTCAAACAGTTGTAAAGCTGCGGCACGGAGGTTCGGGGACCAGCTGACGGTCGTCTGTCCGGCTGCCGGATTAGGGAAGACCTTCCAGGCAGATGCCGGTAGTTGGTTATTTCGCGTGCCGGTGCATTGATCATTGAAGATGAAGTTTCGGAATTCACCAGGCGTACCGCCACAAACACTGGCGATCTCCACGTCGTAAGTGCCACAGAGGTTGATGTCGTTGAGCGTAAGGTAAATGTCATTAACGTTTACCTCAGTCCATGCGTCTTGTGTGTTTTGTAGTCGGTACCGAAGGCGGTAGCTGCCGCCGACGGCAGCGCTGGCTCGCCAGGAGAGCAGCGTCTGCTCGGTCATTTCATCGTAGGAGGCATCCAGTCGGGTAGGGGGAGGGCAGGCCGGGTCTGCATCGATGATGTTGATGCAATAGTCTTCCACTTCACCCATTGCGGAAGCGGGAGAGCAGGAAGCGCTAACACCACGAAACTGTACGATCACCCGCATACGGGTGAGTAAGAGAGCGGCGTCTTCTGGTACAGTTAAGACCGCTTTGGCGGATTCGCCTGGCCCGCTGTCCATCTCTGCGGCTACTTCGGTACTCGACAGAATACCGTCCTGGTTCCAGTCAACGTAAACGCGGAATCCTTCCACACCGGTTCCTACATTGAAATCCGGCGTCAACTCAATGGGGTACTCACCACCACGAACGAAGGGCCGGGTGGTGACCTCACCAAAGTTACGATAACCATTAGGTTCAGGCCCGCTGGCGTTTACCAGGATGTTACCAACATTGACATGTGCAATCCATTCCAGGTCATTATCGTATTCATCCGGCGTACAATAATCGCGTTCCAGGCAAGCCCCGCAGCCGGTACTGAGTACCGTCAGCCGATTACCGAAATCAGTAACCAGTGTATCACAATTGGTCTGAAATTCGAATTCGTAGTTGGTGCAAGGATCAATACCGCCGGCGATGCCTAGGCTGCCAGATATGGAGGTGCGGGTGAGCCAGGTGCTGTCTCCTAGTTTGCGGTACCGCACCCGGTACGACCTGCCAGCCAGTAATCCGGTCCAACTGGCAATAAAGACCTGATTTTGCGTGGCAGCAACGCTGAAATCATCCGGGATGACGCAACAGCCATCAGTGGAAACAGTTATTAGCTCCGAAGTTACGGGGCCATCGCCACAATTGCCAGTGAGCTGGAAATCGTAGGCGACGCAGGTCGCCAGGCCTGAAACTTCGTACGGGGCTTGCGCATTGGCTACCGCCGTCCATTCGGTGCTGCCCGCCGGCCGGTAACTCAGGGTAATGGCCCCGAGGGCCTCGATGGCCCGCCAGTCAACTATGATGCTGGTGGCAGAGCCTTCCGTTGATAGGGCGTTGAAAAAAGTGGGTGCCAGGCAAAGGTCACAGCTGGCCATGTTGTTTGTCGAAAGTCCGGCCTGCAGTTCGTCAAGGGCGGCGGCCACATCGAGCCGCCCGCCAGTAACGGTGATGCCTGCAAGGCTGGCGTTAGGGCGTACGCCATCAAGAATAGCTGCCCTCACCCGCAGCGCTGCTGCTGCGGGATCAGCTGCCAGCAATTGCCCAAAGGCTTCGCAGGGGGCGGAATAGAGTAGGGCAATGGCGCCGGCAACGCTTGGGGTCGCCGCAGAAGTACCACCGAATGGCCCATAGTTGTTACCTATTGAAGTAGTAAATACATCTTCTCCGTAGGCCCCCAGGTCGATGGATTTGTTGCCGAATGCCGCCCCCCTGACTTTTACATCGAAGGTGTTGAGGTTGGTCACGGTTACCAGAAAGGGAGAAGTACAGTTCGAGGGCAGGTCTCCCTCTTCTTCCACGTCGATGTTTAAATTGGCCGTTGCGCCAGCATTGAGGATGCCCGCAGCCCCAAGCCGATCATAAAGGCTACACCAGATAGGACTGTCGTCGACCTGGCCAAAATTCCGGCCCCAGCTCGAGCTGGTGGCGACTACGTAGGCACCTTCCACGCCGTTCGTCTCGTCGTAGCGTTGCCGTTGTTCGAGTGGGAAGCTGTAAGCTTCCAGTACTTCTGCCTCGCTGGAGTTGAAGTTATTCTTGACAATCATCAACTTAACGGACCAGTTGACGCCGGTAACGCCAAGGTTGTTGTTCCCGACGGCCCCCACGATGCCTGCGACAGGTGTGCCGTGGTCTGCTTCGTCGTCGGCTTCAACATTACCATCTCCCGCTTCCCGGCTGGAAGTGTTCCAGCCATGGTAATCATCAACGTAGCCGTTGTTGTCGTCATCTATGCCGTTGTTAGGAATTTCATCGCGGTTACGCCAAAGGTTCGCAACGATGTCTTCGTGGTCAACATCTATCCCGTCGTCCAGTACCGCCACGACAATGGTGTCTCCGTTGACGGTAACACCGCCGGTGGTGATGTCCCAGGCCGGTTCCACGTTGTGGTCGGCGCCGATGACGCCGTTGAGTTGTCCCGTGTTGAGGTGTTGCCACTGGTCATCGTACCGCGTGTCGTTGGGCCGGGCGCGCAGCGCCACCAGGTGGTTAAGCTGTACGGCGGCTACTGCAGGGTCCTGCCAGTACTGCTGGCGGAGCTGCTCTTCGCCGTGCAGGCTAAAATCGAAGCTGATCAGGTAAGCATTGAGGGCCTGTCCGAGTGGTTTCCACTCGGTGATTTCAGACTTTGCCGTAATCCATGCCTTTGCATCTACGTCCGCGCCAAATTGAACGATCAGTTCTCCCTGGCGGTAATCAAGACGTTGAGCAGATAATGGAATGAAAACAGTTAGGAGTAGTGTTATTACTAGTAAACGGTAAAACATTTCAGGGAGTTATAGGGTGGAAAAGTACGGTGTTTACGTAGAAAGCTGTTCTTCAGTTGTGAAGAATGACGTGTTTAAGACGACTAAAGAGTATTTAGTGGTCAGGATTTAGGGTTCAGTATTCAAAATTCAGTGGTCAGGTATCAGGGTTCAGCAGTCAGGCATTATAGGTCAGTAATCAGGGTTTAGTGGTCACCAATCATAGGTCAGGTTACAGCAACCTGTGCCATGAATCCTAAAATCTGAATCCTGATTACTGATTACTGAATCCTACTTAGCCACCCGCGACCATCCAAACCGAATAACCACCAGCAGTACAAGGAAAATGATCAGCAAATACTGTATTGGCATGTGGGAAAAGATGACGATGTGTACTCGGTCAATGAACCACATGAAGATCAGGGCGGCGGAGATCATAATGACCAGGCCAGACAACCTGCTGAATCCGGGAAGAGATTCGATCCGGACTTGCTTTTTTACGATGAAAAAAGTGATCAGCATACTTGCAATGGGGAGCAGCTGTAGCATGATGTTCGCGTCCATGATGCTACCCCGCTCAAACAGCCATTTGTAAATCGTGTAGGCGACGGCCAGGATGGCGGGTACCGCAACCAGGTAAACCAGCGTACTGTACAGGTAATTCCATGGCGGCAAATGACCTTCTTCCCGTTCCATCCAACCGGCCAGGAGTGCCGCAAAGGGAATAAGTAGAAAATAGAAGACCACATTCAGCGGATGGTCAAGTGCGTATTGGAAAAGGTCGTTAATGGTCATGGGGCGAAGATAGTAATCAGGTTTCAGGTTGCAAGCTCCGGGTTGTAAGTTTCAGGTTGCAATCTGCAACTTGCAACCCGGAACCTGCAACCTGTAACCTATCTTCGCGCCATGTCTTCTCCTTCTTCCAAAATGCCGGCGCTTTACGAACTCCTCTGGTGGGCTTTTACCCTTGTATTGACTGGCCTGATGTTGCTCCCGATCTATACTCAGCTGCCAGATTTTCCTTATTTGGCAGCCAACGCGGTGTACATCGTTGTGGCCATTACCCTAACGCGTTACCTCTTTTTTCTTAACATCAGCTGGCTGCGGGATCACCTGCTGGTACAAGGCGCACTCAGCATTCTGTTGCTTCCACTGATCTTCGGTATGGTACAGTATTTCAATTCTTTTATCCGGTTTTTTGATGATAACGGCCCCGATTTTTTAGTGCAAAACCTGCCAAAGGACACTGCCGGGATCATCAATGGTTATTTACAGGCAGAGTATCGTTTCTTTGCCGTTTGGGCGATCATCGCGGCGTTGATGATGCCACTTCGTCTGCTCTACAACGTCTGGATGCGGTACCGCGCGGGTGTGCGGACGTTGTAGGTGCGCGCCCCGATAGCTTCTGGGCAAGTGCCAGGCGCAGTTATGAGCGTAAGGAGGGAGCCCTAGTTCTCTCCCATGTCTTGTGTCCTCCTGCCTAATGCGGTAGCCCTACCCGTTACCTACTACCCACTATCTTCTTTTTCCAGCTACCTTTACGTCACTTTGGGCGCGGCCGCAGGTGCCAAACGCAGTTGTATGAGCATAGGAGGGGAACACCGTTACTTCTTTAGCCTTGTGTTCCTGCCATATGCGGCAGCTTACAAGACCATCAAACTACCAGACTACAAGACTAATTCCTTTGCATTTCGACATCATCACCGTCCTGCCCGATCTACTGGCCTCCCCACTTTCCCACAGCATCATGCAGCGGGCTAAGGACAAGGACCTGTTGACGGTGGCCATCCATGACCTCCGGGAGTACGGATTGGGGAAATACCGCCAGGTAGACGATTACCAGTTTGGTGGAGGAGCCGGGATGGTCATGCGCTGTGAGCCAATGGCGGAGCTAATCGATAAATTGCTGGCGGAGCGTACTTACGATGAGATCATTTACCTTACTCCCGACGGAGAACGCTATACCCAAAAACGGGCCAATCGCCTCAGTATGGGTGAAAACCTGCTGCTGATCTGCGGACACTATAAGGGCATTGATCAACGCATCAGGGACGAATACGTCACCCTGGAGATAAGTATCGGTGATTACGTGCTCTCTGGTGGCGAACTTGCCGCGGCGGTATTAGTGGACTCTATCGGCCGCCTTTTGCCCGGTGTCCTCAACGATGAAACCAGCGCGCTTACCGATAGCTTCCAGGACGATCTGTTGGCGCCTCCGGTCTACACCCGCCCAGCGGAGTGGCGGGGCCGGCAGGTGCCCGAAATTCTGACCAGCGGGCATACGGGCAAAATCGAAAAGTGGCGCGAAGATCAGGCCTTACAACGTACTAAGGATCGCCGGCCAGACCTCCTCGAATAATCTTACCTTTGTGAAAAATTAACGATCCCGGAGGGATCCAACCGTTTTAACCCCGGACGAAGTAAGATGCGAAGCATCGAGCGAAGTCCGGGGTGCCCGCAAGTGGTGAGATAGTAAGCATCGAGCGAAGTGCGGGCTACCCGCAAGCCGTGAGATAGTAAGCATCGAGCGAAGTGTGGGCTACCCGCAAGGCGTGAGATAGTAAGCATCGAGCGAAGTCCGGGCTACCCGTAAGGCGTGAGATAGGAAGCATCGAGCGAAGTGTGGGCTACCCGCAAGGCGTGAGATAGTAAGCATCGAGCGAAGTGTGGGCTACCCGCAAGGCGTGAGATAGTAAGCATCGAGCGAAGTCCGGGCTACCCGTAAGGCGTGAGATAGGAAGCATCGAGCGAAGTGCGGGCTACCCGCAAGTGGTGAGATAGTAAGCATCGAGCGAAGTCCGGGGTGCCTGCAAGTGGTGAGATAGTAAGCATCGAGCGAAGTGTGGGCTACCCGCAAGTGGTGAGATAGGAAGCATCGAGCGAAGTGTGGGCTACCCGCAAGGCGTGAGATAGGAAGCATCGAGCGGAAGTCCGGGGTTACCCGGAAGGAGTAGGGCGCGTAGCGATGAATGACTTCTGGAAACACCCTGAACGGTGGCATAAATCACTGACACACCGGAGGGAAAGACGAGTGGAGCCTGGGGAGACCATCGCGGCCAAAGTCCGCATACAATCCTAATCTATGTCCAACCACACCTACATAGCTATAATGGCCGGCGGCGTCGGTTCCCGTTTTTGGCCAGCCAGTCGCGAAGACAAGCCAAAACAGTTTCTCGACATCATGGGGGACGGCCGCAGTCTACTCCGGATGACCTTCGACCGATTCCTGAAGGTAACTACAGCCGATAAGATCTTCATTGTCACCAATGGTAAGTACAAGAAACAGGTGAAAGACCATATCCCTGAAATTGGAGACAATCAAATTCTCTGCGAACCCAGCAGGAATAATACGGCGCCATGTGTCGCTTACACCGCCTTCAAACTACAGCAACTCGACCCCGAGGCCAACATCGTCATCGCCCCTAGCGATGCATTAATCGTTAATGAAAGTCTCTTTGCCGACAATATCAAAAAGGCCTTGACTTTCACTGCCGGGAACGATGCCCTGGTAACGCTTGGCATTGCGCCTGATCGGCCACATACGGGCTATGGTTACATTCAGTTTATTGGAGAACAGGGAGCGGAAGGCGTCTACCCCGTTAAACGTTTTACCGAAAAGCCCGATACGGAGACAGCTAAAAATTTTCTGAGAAACGGAGACTACCTGTGGAATGCCGGCATCTTCATTTGGCGGGCAAAAACTGTCCTTGACGCCTACGAGCGGTACGCCCCCGAAATCTTTGCCATCCTTGCTCAGGGAGCAAGTTGCTACAATACCCCCGAGGAGCAGTCTTTCATTGACGAGTTCTACCCACAGACGCCAAAAATATCCGTCGACTACGCCATCATGGAGAACGCCGAGAATATTTTCACCATCCCTGCCCAGTTTGGTTGGTCGGACCTTGGTGCCTGGGGAGCTTTGTATCAGGAAAGTCCCAAGGATGGGGCCGGTAACGTTGTTACCGGAAGCCACACAATCATGGATGATGTGCACAATTCTTACATCCGTGGGCCCGAAGGGAAACTCCTTGTCGTCGGAGGCGTGGATGATTTACTGATCATCGATGAAGGGGATGTACTGGTCGTCTTTCCACGTAGTCGGGAACAGGAAATGAAAGCATTACGTGCCCGTGCTGAAACGGATTACGGGGAAGAATTTGTGTAAAACCTGAACATAGGTTACCACATTTGTTTTATGGGTAAACCGGGGCCTGGAAAGCCTTTCGACTCAGAAATGAAAATAAAATTTCCTTCTGGACCCATTTTTTGACCAACCGATTTGTTGTTGGCTCAATTATCGGTATGTTTAGCCCGCGTCGGAAGATCAACCTATCTGGTAGCTCTTTCTTTTTTGCCTTGCTCATCTACGAAGACCACTCATTATGCTATCAGCTGTTATTGCTTGTTTTGTTATTGGATACGTCGTAATTGTATTCGAGCATCCACTCCGCCTGGATAAAACCGTACCTGCCCTTTTGATGGGGTCAATCTGTTGGGCCCTGCTCAGCCTTGGGTTTAATTCCGGAGCCCTGGATGTGGTTGATGGCCACGAGCACCTCTATAGCCTTGCCGATCATGGCGGAGACCACGCCATGACCCACGCCGAAGCCGAAGAAGGTTTTATGGCTGCTTTACTACACCATCTGGGAAAGACTGCGGAGATCCTGATTTTTCTGATTGGTGCAATGACCATCGTTGAGATTGTCGACCTCCACCGCGGTTTCGATATCCTTAAGGGGTGGGTTCGCACCCGCAACAAGAAAAAATTGCTCTGGATCGTCGGTGTTCTTGGCTTTATTCTCTCCGCCATTATCGACAACCTGACGGCTACCATCGTTCTGGTAACCTTACTGAGAAAGCTGGTCCCGGACCGGGAACAGCGCATTTGGTATATCGCACTTATCGTTATTGCCGCTAATGCTGGTGGTGCCTGGTCTCCAATTGGCGACGTAACTACCACCATGCTCTGGATTGGAAAGCGTGTGAGCACCGGAGGTTTGATGGAATACCTGATCTTACCTTCTATCGTTTGCTTTGCTGTTCCTTTCTTTATCGCTAGCTTCCTGAAACCATTTCAGGGAGAAATATTATCTGACGAGCCTCATGTGACAAAAGAAGAGTTGAAAAGTGAGCGTCTGTTGTCCAGCAAGACAATGCTTTTCCTTGGCCTGGGAATGATCGTATTTGTCCCTATTTTCAAAACAATCACTCACCTCCCTCCATACATTGGTATGATGTTGAGTCTCGGAGTGGTATGGTTAGTTTCAGAATACATCCACCCGGAGGAGGACTTTACGGAAGAACGTAAAGAAACTTACTCCGCGCATAAAGCATTAAGCCGGATCGAGATGTCCTCTATCCTGTTTTTCCTTGGCATCCTCATGGCCGTTGCTTCGTTGGAGACAGTTGCCGTTGGCGAGGTTGGTGCGCTGCGTGCAGTAGCTGAAAGCCTGCAAAGTGTTATTCCGGACCAGAATGTAGTAGTTTTCATTCTCGGGTTCCTCTCGGCAATTATTGATAACGTTCCCCTGGTAGCTGCCTCTATGGGTATGTATGATCTGAATCAGTACGCCATGGATGATACACTATGGCATTTCATCGCCTACTCTGCCGGAACGGGTGGCTCAATGCTCATCATCGGTTCTGCTGCTGGCGTAGCTGCTATGGGTATGGAACGGATCGACTTCATTTGGTACTTCAAGAAAATTGCCTGGCTCGCCTTTATCGGTTTTGCTGCAGGTGCGGCCGTATTCATTGCGATTGAAACCATATTTTAGATGACAAAACTCCAGCATACCACACTACTCGTGTTGGTGCTTTTACTTTGCCATTGCGGCGAACGCGAAGATGTACGTCTGTTAGGCAAGTGGCAGGCTACTCAGGTGCTTCAACGGGGAGATAGTCTTTTGCTCGATCCTGCGGAGGTTGGTTTTTCCTTCTTGCCCAACAATCGCTACGCTTACCGTTCCACGCTACGTTACCAGGAGGCAGGTACCTGGCGTTACGATAATGGTTTTTTGTTTGCACAGGACACCACACGTGCTGCAGCTACTGAACGTATTGTGGCAGTTGAAAAACTCACCTCGGATAGTTTGGTCCTTCGTATGCGCGCAGACACCACCGAACAAGTAATGATTCTATTGAAGCAATAACACTTGTAATGCTTTTTCAGGTAAACCAGGATTGGTAACGACTCAAAACTTAAGGACTGTATTCAGGCAGGCTAAACACTACGTCAGTGTTTAGCCTGCTATCCGTAGTAGTGAACTTGAAAAAAGTATTGATTTTTCAAGAGCAAATGTTAAAAAAGGCCCGCTAGGTAGAAAAAAATGAAAAAAGCAGGATTTTTTTCGTGGCCTTCACTATCCTTTTGGTTAAATAGTGTTCACATTTTATGTCGTATTAGGCTGATGGTGAGGCTTTTGTGATTTATTTTAGGGTTTATTTATTCACAATAAGGCTAATGTGTCTTTCGTACGGGGTGATAAACACCCGATAATTGTATTGTCAAACGAAAGCAAATACCGGCGAACGCGTCGGAATTTGGAAATACACAGAGATTCGCCGAAGGTAGTAAGTCGGCCCGGACAAATGGAACGGCCGACTTACTACCCTAAGTTTTCTCCCCCTCGTTTTGACCACTAACACAGAGATTATGGGCCTTCGGCTCGCCTTTTTCGCAATATTTTCATGAGATTACGATTTGTCAAACGGGTCATATCCAGCCAAAGCAGCTGGATGTGACCCGTTCTTTTTTAAAGAAGAACGAACATTGGGAGGTATTTAAGATTTGTCTAGTATGAGGACTAATGGTTACCTTGTCGAAGAATTTGCTTTAGGGCAAGCCGAAAAAAGAGCTAAGAGACTATTTACGTATTGAGCTTTATTACCAGTGGATCGGGTCTTCCCGATCAGGAACCGGTAATATTCATGTTTTATGTTTGGCAGCAAGCGTCAAACCGATTTAAGACGTGTTGTATCCCAAAAGGCAACACTACACATCCCAATTTAGCTTCTTTAATCATAATTCCATTATGCCGACACATCTACACTTACTTTGGCCTCGACGAGGGGTCATTATTCTCGCCCTTTCTTTAATGGCGAGCGCTGTTTTTGCTCAACTTAACGTAAACGTTACCGGAACGAACATCCCTTGTTTCGGGTTGTCTAACGGAACGGCAACCGCTGAGGTGACCAACGGAACCCCCCCATTTTCCTATATGTGGAGTAATGGAGGCACAACCTCCACCATCAGTAACCTGAATGCCGGAACTTTCTCGACAACCGTTACGGATGCCAATGGGGCTACGGGCCAGGGGAGCGTTACGATTACGCAACCAACCCGTGTAACGGCAACCATCACCGACCCCGATCAATGTGTTGGTCCTTACACCATTGCTGCAGAGCCTCAGGGTGGAGTGGTCCCTTATACCTATAACTGGTCTACCGGAGCCGATACCCGTGGTATCAGCGTGCCGGCGGGTGATTACTGTGTAACGGTAGTAGATGCTAATCTTTGCGGATACGTTGCCTGTACCTCCATCTCGGATGATCCGCCAACCGTCAGCCTCGTGGAGGTAGATGCTCAGTGTAATGGATCCGATGATGGTGCAATTACGGCAACACCATCTGGGGGCATTGCACCTTACACCTACATTTGGTCGAACGGACAAGCAGGACAAACCATCACTGGCCTTGCTCCCGGCCCTTACCGCGTTACTCTCACAGACAGCCGGGGATGCACGGCAACGGCAACTACCCTTATTGAAGAACCAACCGCCCTTACCGGTAGCATCTTTGGTGATGCTACCGTCTGTCCGGGTGTAGTAGATGCTTTTATCCGTATTGCTCCCAGTGGCGGTACACCTCCTTACTCCTATAACTGGGAACCCGGAAATTTCACGGGCCAGGGAGTCGGCCCTCTTGGCCCCGGTACTTACTCGCTTACCGTTACTGACGCTAATGAGTGTACCCTGGTTGATACCTACGTTATTACTGAATCTGAAGAGGTAGAAGTACAAATTACGGGAGACAGGCTGCTTTGTGGCGTAAATACCACCGGCACCCTTTCCGCCAGTCCGTTAAACGGACCGGTAAGCCAGTATACTTACGAGTGGAGTACTGGCGCAACAACCCCTTCCATTAGCGGAGTTGGGGCAGGCACCTACACCGTCACCGCTACTGACGTAAACGGTTGTACGGGTACAGCTACAGCTACAGTTAGAGTTATTGACCTGAGCGTTTCGCTTAGCAGTACCCCAACTACTTGTTCTGATGAAAACGACGGTACCGCAACGGCAACTGCTTCTGGTGGAGATCAACCTTACGCTTACCAGTGGTCAAACGGCGGAACTACCGCAACGATCACTGACCTTCTGCCAGGAGTCTATGGCGTTACGGTAACGGAAGCCAACGGTTGTAAGGCCACCGGATCTGTTCAGGTCGGCATGCCTGCACCACTACGGATTACGGCTACCCCTACGAACGTTACTTGTAACGGGTTTAATGACGGTGCTATTCAGGTCGTCGTGACCGGTGGTACGCCACCTTATACCTTTTTGTGGAGTGATGGAGCAATGACCGAAGACCGGACCGGACTTATCGCTGGAACTTACGGCGTAACCGTAACAGATGTGAACAGCTGTACGGTTAATACCTCCGTTACCATTTCTGAGCCAACCGCACTTGACCTTCAGGGTGATGTGACCAACGTGGCCTGTAATGGTGATGCCTCAGGAAGTATTGTCGTTACCGCTTCTGGCGGCACCCCAAATTATACTTACGTCTGGGACGACGGCTCTGCAGGCCCTGTCCGGAATAACCTGGCGGCTGGCAATTATACCGTTACCGCAACCGATGCCCGTGGCTGCAGTTTGGTCGCTTCCTACACGGTGACCCAACCAACTGCCATCGTCCTTAGTGGCGTTACGACGGATGTTGATTGTTTTGGTGATAGCGATGGCGCTATTGACCTTACCGTTATGGGAGGTTCGCCTGCTTACATCTATCGTTGGAGTAACGGTGCCAGAACCGAAGACATCAGTGGCCTTGTTGCCGGAAGCTACCGGGTGACCGTTACCGATGGTAATGAGTGTACCGAAACAGCCACCTTTACCATAACTGAGCCTACTGATATTACCCTCTCCGCAACGCCGACCAACGTCAATTGTGGAGGAGGTGATGATGGAGCGATTTCCGTAACTACCAGCGGAGGTACCCAACCTTACACCTTCCTGTGGAGTAACGGTGCTACAACTGAAGACCTGAGTGGCCTTACTGCAGGAACTTACTCACTTACTGTAACCGACGCCAACGGATGTACCAAATCAGTTTCCGTTACCATTAGCGAGCCACGCGCACTTAACGGATTTGCCCAAATTACCCCGGTTGCCTGTCAGGGAGAGGCAACCGGTGCCATTAACCTTACGGCTGAATTTGGTACACCAGCTTATACCTTCCTATGGAGTAATGGTGAAACCACTGAGGACATTATGAACCTCGCCGCAGGTAACTACACCGTGACGATCACGGACGCCAACGGATGTACCCTCGTTCAGACTTATACCGTAAGCACGGTGAACCCGATCTTCATCGAAGGGACTGTGGATCCAGTTAATTGTAACGGTGAAAGCAGCGGAGGTGTTAACCTTACCGTCTCTGGCGGTTCCGGCACCTATGCTTTCATGTGGAGCAACGGTACTAATAATGAAGACCTGACCAATGTTCCCGCCGGTACCTACACCGTCTCAGTGACGGATGCTAATGAATGTACGGGAATGGCCACCTTCGAAGTGACCGAACCGGCTGCGATTACCCTGGCCATTACTAATCCCGATATAGTTTGTGGTGGTACCAACTCAGGTTCCATTACGGTTTTCCCCGCAGGAGGAACGGCCCCTTACACCTATCTGTGGAGCAATGGCGCTACCGGAAACGTAATTAACAATATTCCCGCCGACACCTACACCGTCACCGTCACCGATGCCAATGGATGTACGGATGTAACCGCTGGGATCGTTCTGGGCGAGTTACCCGAATTGACCTGTGAGGTTGTTGTTGACCAGCAATCTACCGACGGCACCAATGGTGTACTTTCCGTAAACGTCGATGGTGGAACCCAGCCTTACACTTACCTCTGGAGTAATAATGCAACTACGCCTACGATTAGTGGCTTAGCCTCAGGTACTTATTCCGTTACGGTTACTGACTTCTCGGGTTGTACCACCGAATGCACCGGCACGCTCCGGGCATTGGCAGGACTGGGCGACTTCGTATGGGAAGACTTTAACGTCAATGGTCAGCAAGATGACGGCGAGCCGGGCATCTTCGACTACCCCGTGTATCTGAAAAACGCAGCCGGTGGGATCATCGATTCCACCCGTACAGATATGGACGGCTTCTACTCCTTCATGGGCCTCGAGCCAGGAACCTACTCCGTGCTTTTCATTGAAGCACCGGGAGGTATCCGCACTCTTGCCAATACCGGGGACGACGCTACGGATAGTGACGGTGATCCGGCGATGAATGGCATGACCCAGCAATACACACTGGCACCCGGTGAATTTAATATGACCGTTGATGCCGGTTTCTTCGCCGAACCCGGTGGCGCCATTACCGACCCCTGTAACTGCCTGAACAATAACACAACTGACTTTGACGGACAGTTTACTGAAGTACTGGAGGTAACGGCGAGTCCCGGACAGACCTGGACGATCCTGTCTAATACCAACATGTACTTCCTGGACAGCCCCGACCCACCACTGGCGCCTATTCCGGTACCGGTAGGAACGGTTATCCCCCAAACGGAAATCCGGGATGGAAACATTGCGGTATATTCCCTTGAGTTCCTGTTGGTCGACAGCTTCGAATACACGACTGTTTTAACTAATGGTGCTTACACGCTCGAAATCGGAAACCAGTGTTTTTATCCGGTAGTACGTTACGTTACGGCACCACCTGAAGAAATTTGCCGATTTGATTTACCATTACTCCTTGACGGGTTCGGGTTGATCAACGGGGAACCTCTTCCAGGGGAAGTCATATTTACCGTAAACGGCGTAGTTGTGTCAGAACTTGATCCCTCAATGCTGCCGGCTGGCGAGAATACTATTACCGCCAGTTTTGTACCTGAGGATGAGGATGAATGTATCGCCGATGAAGAACTCATCTTTATCGTTGTTGATGATTGCCCCGCCAAGATTGGTGACTTTGTGTGGCAAGACACCAACGGCAACGGACAACAGGACCCCGGTGAGCCAGGTATTGAAGGCGTCAAAGCCATCGTAACCAGCCAGGACGGAACCTACATGGATATGGCGTTCACCGACGAAACGGGTATGTACATGTTCTTCGTACCTCCCGGCACCTACAAGGTCACCTTCGACGCGCCGGACGGCTTCCTGCCCACTACCGGAAACTCCGGCAATGATGAAACGGACAGTGATATCATGGGAGACATGATGATGACCGGCTTCTACACCGTAGGACCTGACGAGATGGACCTGACAATTGACGCTGGCTTCATCGTTCCGTGTATCGCCAATATCATTAATCCTGGTACCATTGCTTCCAGCCAGACAGTCTGTGGCCCGGGGAACGTCCCTCAGCCATTCGTAGAGATTGCTCCGGCTACCGGAGGACAAGGAGAAATTCAGTACCTCTGGATGTTCAACGTAGAGGACCCTGGCCAGGATATTACCTTCTGGCAGGCACTGCCCAACTCCAATAGCCCGAACTTCGCACCGGGGCCGGTCTACCAGACAACTTACTTTACCCGCTGTGTGCGTCGGGACAATTGTAACTATCTCGAAAGTAACGTACTGACGGTCGAAGTCGGTGATGATGCAGTAGCTCAGATCAGCGGGCCGAATGTAGTCTGCGTAGGCGAGGAAGCCATCTTCCAGGCGGTTAACCCTGGTAATGGAGCGAGTATCTCCTGGAACTTTACCGGGTCCTCCAGCGTGGAGAGTGCGTCTACCCCAACGGTTACAACAACCTGGGCAACCTTCGGTTCCTTCAGTGCTACCCTCACCGTTACGCGTAATGGTTGTACCAGTACCCGTACGTTCAACGTAGCGGTGGTGAATAACCCTAACCGCTGTGGAGGCAACCTTACGGCCAAGGGTGTAATTAATGACCTGGAGGCCCGTGATGTGACCATTGAGTGGGAAGTTCCTTTCGACGGTACTGATTACGAATTTGAAGTGGAACGGTCCGTTAACGGAATTTCTTTCCTCCCCATTGCCGATCAGGTAGTACCAGCTTTTGTTTCTGGCAATGATATGGCCATGTTCCGCCAGGGTGACGTAAGCCCGCTTGCCGGCCGGACCTTCTACCGCGTTCGGATGATCGATCCCGTTTACGGCGATATGATCTCCAACGTAGTTGAAATCCAACTAGCCGGACCGGTTAATTCTCTGGGCCGGATTTTCCCGAACCCGGCACGTGAAGGCATGATTCATATTGAAATGACGGATGCCTCCAGCAATGAAGGCGACGCCAGCATCCAGCTGTTTGATGTTCGTGGTAACGTGGTCGGGCCACGCATTTTCCTGCAACCAGGTACGGGCGTGATCAACCTCCCGTCTGCCGGAGTTGCCGCAGGTGTATACTTTGTTCGCATGGCAGTTGGTGATCAGACGGAAACTCACCGGGTGATCATTAACTAAGCACTCCTCCTGACGCTCAGGAATCAGCCCCTTATCTCTTTCATCGGAGATAAGGGGCTTTTTTTGGCGCGGACGTAGGTGCAGGGAAGGTTAGAAAGAGGCAGGGTAGGGGACGTTGAACCTATTGTATTGGAAAAAGCGAACTTTGAACGCTTATCGTCCTGCATGCGATGAACTTTCTCCAGCTACGCTAACAGAATGGTGCAGCGGAGGAGAAAATGCTAAAGCCTTAGGGCGAGTCCACATCCTTCTCCCTTGCGCCTTAATCCCTTTACCTTGCACCTGCGGCCCCGCCCAAACACCTACCCTCAGACCCAAAAATCCACAATTGAAGCTTATCTCCCACAGGCAATTAGTACGCCTTAATAATCAAGGACTTTCCTGCCAAAAGAAAAAGGCGTAATTTTGCGGCCGCAAAACGCTCCGCCTTATGTTGAATGTAAATGACCTGACGGTACAATTTGGTAAACGTGTCCTCTTCAATGAGGTCACCCTACAGTTTACTCACGGAAATTGCTATGGCATCATTGGCGCCAACGGTGCAGGAAAATCTACCTTTCTTAAGGTAATTTCCGGCGAGTTGGACCCCACCCGTGGCCAGGTAAGCCTGGAGAAAGGAAACCGGATGGCCGTTTTGAGCCAGAATCACTTCGGTTTCGAAGAGCACACCGTACTGGATACGGTGAAGATGGGCCACGAGATTCTGTACGCCATGGAATTAGAGAAGAACGCCATCTACATGAATCCTGAAGCTACGGAGGCAGATGGGATGCGCGCTGCTGAACTGGAAAATAAGTATGGTGAAATGGGTGGCTGGACGGCCGACTCCGACGCCGCCGAACTGCTGTCAAACATGGGCATCAGGGAAGATCTTCATTATAAGTTGATGGAGGAAATCAGCGGTCCTGAAAAAGTAAAAGTCCTGTTGGCACAAGCACTGTTCGGTAACCCCGATATGCTTCTCCTCGATGAGCCTACGAACGACCTGGATGCCCCAACGGTACATTGGCTGGCTGACTTCCTGGCTGACTTCCAGAACACGATCATCATTGTAAGTCACGACCGTTACTTCCTGGACATGGTCTGCACCCACATTGTCGACATTGACCGCCAGAAAGCCAATATCTACACCGGTAACTATACCTTCTGGTATGAGTCCAGCCAATTGGCGCTCCAGCAACGGGCAAACAAGAACAAGAAAATGGAGCAGAAGCGTGCCGAAATGCTGGAGTTCATTCAGCGGTTCTCGGCCAACGCCTCGAAATCCAAGCAAGCGACGAGCCGTAAAAAGGCACTGGAGAAGCTTAATATTGATGAAATTCAGCCCAGCTCAAGGAAGTATCCTTTCATCGCTTTTCAGCCGGAACGTGAACCAGGAGACCAGATTTTGAAGGTGACCGACCTCAGCAAGACGTCTCCGGACGGAACGGTACTGTTCAGTAACGTGTCCTTTACGATGAACGGCAAAGACAAGATTGCGCTGCTGTCTTCCGAAGCAACTGCTCTGACGGCCTTTTATGAAGTACTGGCCGGAGAAACCGAAGCAGACAGCGGTACGATTGAATGGGGACAAACGATCAGCTTCCAGCACCTGCCCAACGAAAATGCTGAATTCTTTCAGGAGGCCAACGGCCTGGATCTGGTGGAGTGGCTGCGCCAGTATTCCCAAAATAAGGACGAGCAATTTATCCGTGGATTTTTGGGGAGGATGTTGTTTGCCGGAGAAGAAGTACACAAAGACTCCAGCGTACTCTCCGGTGGGGAAAAGGTGCGTTGTATGCTGAGTAAAATGATGCTCAACTCCCCCAACTTCCTGCTACTCGATGAGCCGACCAATCACCTGGATCTCGAATCGATCACGGCGATGAACAATGCATTGGTAGACTTCAAGGGGAGCCTTATCATGAGCAGCCATGACCATAAGCTGGTACAAACTTCTACCAATCGGATCATTGAGATTGCTCCGGGAGGAATGATTGACAGCCTCCTTGATTATGATGATTACCTGACCTCCAAGGAGATAGCCGCTAAGAAGGAAGCCCTGTACGGAATCACGGCCTGACTTATAGGTGTTTAGACTGCTAAAAATAATGTTGCTTTCTCTTTACCTTGAGTTATCAGAAAGTACCTTCGGCTGTTCAAGCCTAAGATTTTGCAAGCATTTGACCATTTCATCATTATTGACTGGAGTTCCCGTAACCGGCCGAGCCCTGCCCGGCCGTCTAAAGATGCCATTTGGGTAGGGGAGGGTACCGCTACGGGTAGGGTGACTACGCGTTATTTCCGGACCCGGCAAACTTGTATCGATTTTGTTACCCGCCGACTGGAAAGATTACATAAAGCGGGTAAGCGGGTATTGGTAGGTTGGGATTTTGTACTTGGCTATCCCAAGGGCTTAGCTAAAGCACTTAAGATAAAAAAGAAACCAGCGTGGTACCGCATCTGGAAACTCATTTCACGCTTGACGCTTGACCATTCGGACAATACTAATAACCGGTTCACAGTTGGTGCGGAGCTGAATCGAAGAATCAGCGTCGGAAGCGGTCCTTTTTGGGGTGTCCCGATTGGTCAGAGTGGTATCTTCCTGGGCGCTAAAAAAGACTTTAGCTATCCTGTCATCAATAAAAGGGCAGTATTGGCCGAAAAGCGATTGGTAGAACTCAGAGTACCGAAAATGCAACCGGGTTGGAAGCTGGCTTATGCAGGAAGTGTAGGTAGCCAGGCGCTGTTGGGAATTCCGAGGGTGCACGAACTCTGCTTCGGGGATAATGAACTGGCCACGAATAGCTATGTATGGCCATTTGAAACCAAGTTTGCAAAAAAACTGCCGGAAGGAGCTGTGGTGGTTCATGCAGAAATATACCCAAGCATGCTTCCCCTGACGGGAAAGGACAAGATAACGGACCGGGCCCAAGTGAGGACTTACGTCAAGTGGCTGCAGTCTGAACAAGCTTCTGGAAGCCTCGCAGATTGGTTGTCGGGGCCAGCAGGGCTGACGAAGCAACAACGAAAACGGGTGCTTCGGCATGAGGGATGGGTGTTGGGAGTAAAGTAGTCAGGGACTCCGGCAGTCTTGCAGGCCCGTAAGATCAGAACGATCAAATGGTGGCTTGTTGACTGGTACTAATAGCGCCTGCGCCAGGAGACTGCTGACTAACAAGCGAAAGCTTTACTAACTGAGCTGGTGTTTGCCCCACTACAAGACTACCAAACTACAAGACTACAAGACTATTTAATTACCTTTGCGCCTCAAAACCGCAAGCCTTCTATGAGTGAAAGGAAAATAAAATCGGCCCTGGTCTCCGTTTACCATAAAGATGGACTGGGACCCATCGTCGATTCACTGCACCAGCAAGGGGTTACCATCTACAGCACTGGAGGTACGGAAACCTTTATTCGGGACCGTGGAATCGGAGTAGTTCCGGTAGAAGACTTAACTGGATATCCCTCAATTCTTGACGGACGCGTAAAAACCTTGCATCCTAAAGTGCATGGTGGCATTCTTGCCCGCCGCGAGCCAGAGCACCTGGGGCAACTTGATAAGTACGATATTCCCGAAATTGATCTGATCATCGTTGATCTTTATCCTTTCGAAGAAACGGTTGCTAATACGGAGGAAGAAGAACTGATTATCGAGAAAATTGATATCGGCGGTATCGCGCTGATTCGTGCGGCTGCAAAAAACTACCGCGATGTGGTCATCGTTCCGAGCCGGGACGACTATGCTACGATTCAGAATGTCCTGGACCAGAAAGGCGGAGTAACGAACTTGATGGATCGTCGGAACCTGGCACGCCGGGCTTTTGCGGTAAGTAGTCATTATGACACCGCCATCTTTAATTACTTCAACGAAGACGGAGGCTTACCTGCCTTTAAGGTGAGCGAAATGCACGCCACGCCATTACGGTACGGAGAAAACCCGCACCAGAAGGCTTCGTTCTTCGGTAGTCTGGAAGGAATGTTCACGAAGCTGAACGGCAAAGACATCAGCTACAATAATCTGGTGGACATCGATGCGGCAGTAGGGATTATGCGGGAATTTGAAAGTGGCGACCCTGCTTTTGCTATCCTCAAGCATACTAATGCCTGTGGCATGGCGGTACGCAAGAGTCAGCTGGAAGCCTGGGAAGCCGCTCTGGCTTCCGACAATGTTTCAGCATTTGGCGGTATCCTGATCACCAACAAGCCCGTAGAGCTGTCTACGGCACAAGAAATAGACAAACTTTTCTACGAAGTACTCATCGCTCCAGATTATACCGATGCGGCGCTTGAATTACTCAGCAAAAAAGGCAAGCGGATTCTGTTACAGTACCATCACCTGGATCAACAGACCCGTAGCTTCAAGACCTTACTTAATGGTGTAGTTGTTCAAGACACTGACCTTAAGACAGAAGGAGCCGAAGACTTTACCGTCGTTACCGATCGTAAACCAACCACTGAAGAGGTGACCGACCTTGTATTCGCTAATAAGTGCGCAAAGCACCTTAAGAGTAATACCATTGCTTTAGTAAAAGACGGGCAGATGATCTCCATGGGGTGTGGTCAGACGAGCAGAGTTGATTCGCTCAAACAAGCCATCGTTAAAGCTAAGGCCTTTGGATTTGACGTGGCTGGCTCAGTAATGGCCTCAGACGCCTTCTTCCCTTTCAGTGATTGTGTGGAAATCGCCCACGATGCTGGCGTGACGGCAGTAGTTCAACCTGGAGGTTCAATTCGGGATAAAGACTCGATTGCCGCATGTAATGAAAGAAATATGGCGATGGTGACCACTGGAATTCGCCATTTTAAGCATTAAACAAAATTTTTAACGTTGGCTTAAGAACCTAAGGCACCCGCCCGTACGTCTTATGGCCGACTATCATGTGATGGGAACAACCACTGATCACCAACTCGCCATCGATATTGGCAATTCTGCGGTAAAGGCCGCAGTCTTCCTCAACGGGGAGCTGATCGGGCCGGTAACCCGCTTTACGGACCAGGAATGGGAAGTGGCGGACCGGCTGGTAACCAACCATGGGGTTAAAAACATCATCTATTCCACGGTGGCAAACGTGCCACCCACTAAGTGGACGGATAAATGGAACACCGACCAACTTACGGTCCTGGCGCTCGGTCCCAACCTGGCGCTTCCTTTCGCCTCCAACTATGAAACGATGGAGACACTGGGGCAGGATCGTATAGCAGTGGTAGCGGGCAGCATTGCCCTGCAACCTTCTTCTGCACCTGCGTCCGCGCCTGAAAAGGCTTCGGCCAGACTGATTGTTGACGCCGGCACCTGTATGACCCTCGATCTGATCGACGGAACGCAAACCTATCTTGGTGGAAACATCAGCCCGGGAATGCGCATGCGGCTGCAAGCAATGCATCACTTTACGGCAAGGTTACCTTTTCCCGAACCTGCGGAAACGCCGGGATGGGTAGGTACCTCTACCAACAAGGCACTTCGTCATGGCGGGCAAATGGGCCTGGTCTATGAAGTAGAAGGACTGTACCATCGTTTGTCGATCGATTTTCCCGAACTGCAACTACTCCTGACCGGAGGAGATGCGGATTGGCTGGCCGAAAAGCTTAGTGTTCCCTTTAGTGTTTACCCCAATCTGGTCCTGCGCGGACTCAATCAAATATTGTCATACTATGTTCAAAACGAATCGTAAACCAAGTCTGCTCCCTTTGCTGCTCCTGCTACTGTGCGGGGTCTCCGGCAATGTGGCCCATAGTCAGGTGACGGACTTTGTTGACATTCGGCCTAAGCTGAACAGTCCACTCAGCCGTTTCGGCCTCGGTAACCCCGTTGATCAGTTCTTTGCCGCTCAAAGCGGTATGGGAGGCCTGGAAAGTACCTACCAGGATGCTTTTCACCTCAATATTGAAAATCCGGCCACGCTGGCAAGCTTGCAGTCGACGAGTTTCGAAGTTGGCGGCTATGGCCGTTCGGCCCAATTGTCTGACAGCAACGGAAGTGCCAATACCTGGCAGGGTAACATGCGGTACCTGTCTTTAGGTTTCCCACTTCGTAATCCCATCAGTCTGAACCTGGATCGCCAGCAAAATATCTGGAATGCAGGTATGGCCTTTACGCTTCGGCCAACAAATGATGTTGGCTACGATCTTGCGATACGGGAAAACAGTACGGACTTTGGCCGGACTTCCAATACCCTCAAGGGTACCGGAGGAACCTACCGCTTTTCCTGGTCGACGGCTTTCCGCTGGAAAGCCTTCTCTGCCGGGGTCAACGTCAACTATAATTTTGGCAAGATCACCAATAGCCGGATTGTGACTTTCGAGGACATCACCGAGTCGCTGGCAAGTGAGTTCGTTGAAGACTTTGCCGTTACCGGAACCAGCCTTGGCTACGGCTTCCAGTATACGCACAACTTCAAGTCAGAGAACGAGAAGGGAGAATTGCTGCCTAATGGCAAACGGATCATCGTTGGCCTTAACGGAAACCTGGGCAATGATCTGAATACCGATGCCAGTACACTGTTTCGCCGCTTCAGCCCGAACAACCAGCTGTTCGTCCGTGACACCCTGATTTTCGAATCAGGACAAAAAGGTACGCTCAGGTTGCCTTCTACCTATTCTTTAGGTGTCGCTTTTGAGGACATTAACAAATTCTTTGTCGGCGTCGAATACGGCAATCGTGCCTTTAGTGATTACCGCAATGATGCACAACCTGATGAGCTCGTAGACGCCAATAGGATTGCATTTGGCATCCAGTATATACCGAATGCCAATTCTTACAATAAATTTGCGCAACGCATCCGCTACCGGGCCGGTTTTCGGCTCGAGCAAGATGGCCGATCCATCCAGGGAGGAGACGGGGCTGATGTCCAGGCAAGACGAAACGCCGTTTCGCTTGGAGTAGGTCTTCCTTTCCGTTTACCACGCCAACAAATCTCTTTTGTTGACCTTGCTGTGGAATTTGGTAAGTTTGGGGTTCCAAACATCCTGGACGAAAACTACATACAATTCACCATGGGCTTCTCGCTTAACGACAACTCGTGGTTCTTCAAACGTAAACTCAACTAATAAATTAACCAACATGCAAACCTTCATTCGCACCATCGCTCTGCTGCTGGTTCTCTGTGCCTCCGCCAGCGTACTGAATGCTCAGTGTGCCAACTGGAACGATTCTTCCGAAAAGGAGAAGGCTGAAAATGCCCACGTTGCTTACCGCAACTTCGTAAAAGGCAAGACCGACCTCTCCACCATGTCTGCCGAAGAATTCGACAATGCTTTCTCTAATTGGGAGATCGCTTACACCATTGCTCCTGCAGCTGATGGTCAGCGCCCCTTCCATTACCGGGACGGACGCCTGTTTTACCGTGCTTTAGCCAGTAAGGAAACTGATGCGGCGAAAAAGAAGGAGTATCAGGAAAAGCTACTTTCCTTTTATGACGAGGAGTTAAACTGCTATCCGGATGCTGAGGCCTATCTCCTTGGTCGTAAAGGCTACGACATGTTCTACCTCCAGGGGTACAGCATGGAAGCCCTGGACGTGCTAAAGATGGCCATGGATAAAGGTGGAGACGATACGGAGTACATTGTACTTGCTCCCCTTGGCCAGCTGTTGAACTACTACTTCAAGACGGAGAAGATCGACAATGCCCGGGTTCGGGAATTGTATGATCAGGCCAGCAAATTTGCCGACGCCAACATCGAGAAAGGTGGCACTTACAAACAGTACTTTGAGGATGCGAAAGCTAATCTCGATGCAAGTGTTCTGGAATTCGCCGATCAAATCTTCGACTGTGACTACTTCAAGGGAGAGTTGATGCCGAAATTCGAGGAGAATAAGACAGACTACGATATTGTGAAGTATATCCTTAGTAAGCTGAAAGAACAAGGCTGCGAAGATACCGACACCGATGTGCAGATGGTACAGGCTACCTACGATGCGATGTATGCTAACCTTAAAGATGAGCAGGAAGTAGAGCGTCGTCGACTCAACCCGCTTTACGACGCCAGTATCCTTATGGATGAGGGCGATTACTCCGGGGCGATCAAGCGCTACGAAGATGCCATTGAGAGTGCGGAGTCCAACGAAAAGAAAGCACAGGCCTACTACCAGATCGCTTCCGTACAATCTGGCAAGTTAAAGCAGTACGGTTCTGCCCGTACTAATGCCAATAAAGCTGCGGAACTGAATCCTAACTGGGGTAAGCCTTACCTCATGATCGGTGACATCTACGCCCGCCTGGGCAGCAGCTGTGGCGACTCCTACCAGCAGCGCCTGGCCGTACTTGCCGCAATGGATAAGTACAACTACGCCAAGCGTGTCGATAGCGAGGTGTCTGGTGATGCCAACAGGCGTATCGCCAACTACCGTGGCTCTATGCCCATTAAGAGTGAGGCCTTCCAGCGTGGCCATAACGAAGGAGACAAGATCAAAGTAGGATGTGGTATCGGTGAAACGGTGACGCTACGGTTCTAAGCTCTGCCTCTAAGTACTGACTGACCCTTTAGCGGCCCGTTCGGATGATTTCCGGACGGGCCGCTTTGCGTTGGTGGAAATATGGATAGGGGGTAGTAGTCAGTATTTAGTTCTCAGGGACCAGCGGTCAGGGTTAAGTATTTAACGATTAGGATTCAGGTTTCTTCCTTCCTGAGCACTGATCATTGAACCTGCCTCCTGATTACTGAATTTTGAATTCCTTTCAGGCGGGGCCGCAGGTGCAAAAAAAAGGTTAGAGGAGCCGTTAACACTGAAAACAAGTTAGTTATGATTATTTTGAAGTCTTTATGCCGCTACTTGTTTACTATTTATCAGGTTTTTTGTCTTAAAATCTTCTGTATGTTTGGTGGGAACCAATTGATCTTAGTAGCTTTACGCGGTAAAAGCGACCCAAGTATTAGTCAATCCTCTAGGATTGGCGAAGTTTAACCATATTAAAGCCTCTTATAAGAGGCGACCTTTTTAATCTTTTTTAATCGTAATCTTATGAAGCAAGTAAAACATTTATTTCTGTTGGCCATTTGCTGCCTTAGCAGCCTTGCGCTGACAGCACAGGTGTATGAAGTCAATCTGGCTGGCATATCCAACCTTAACCTTACACTCAACGACGAGTGTCAAGGTCTCGTCATTCCTGAAATGGTCCTCGCAGGGGACTACGACGTTGATGGCGACGGTTTCCGTCCAGGAAACGAACTGTTCACCATCACTGTAATGGATGGTAACACTGCAAATGGTCCTATCGTGGACGGTTGTGGTGAGTTTACTTACCGTGTTGACGCCATGGACCAGGTCCAGGTTACAGCACCTATCGTTGGTTTTGATGCCCTTGAGGCTTCTGGTGTTGACATCGGATTCTTCTTTCTGGGTGGTACTGCTACCGGAAATACTAACGCTGGCATTACGCAAAACACTGATCTTATTAAGGAGATCGCAAGTAACGGTAATGACCCATTCGGTGGTAATACTGACGCTTACGGTATTTCTATTGACATGACCTTTAGTGCTAACGGTGCTTACTCCGTTGACTACAACTTCATGGGCATTGATCCAGGCTTTGACTTCGGTTTCATCCTGTATGACTTTGAAGGTTTCCCCCTCGATGAAACGATTCTCGATTTCACCGACGAAAACGCCATGGGCTCGATCACTGACCTTCCAGTACAGGCAGGTTCTGTTCTTCGTGTTGGTATCATTGACGACGGCTTCTTTGGCCAGGGAGGTATCAATACCTTCTCTATCAGCAACAGTTCTTTCGATCCAATCGATATCGTTACACCAGTAGTTGGTTTCACTACCACCTGGGGTACTGTACGTGGCGAAGACAAGACTTCTCCAGTAGCTGACGTTACTCCTGATGATATCGACCTTCTTTGTGTCGACTTCGACGGTAACAACGTTTCTACGCTGCCTACTTCTGTTGATCGTTGCTACCTTGTTAACGCTCAGGATGGTTCTACCGTCTTCGGTTCCATGGCATCTGCACTTCGTGCACGCCTGTTGGCTCGTACCCTCAACCCCGTTGTTCCGATCTTTACTGACGGTTGTGTAAATCAGCTTGAAGTTTGTGTAAACGACATCGTTACTTACGGTGAAGATCCTAGCTGTGATGACATTCTTATCACACGCACGTTCACGGCTACTGAAATCGCTATTTGCCCATCTGCTTCAGGTGAGGAAAACGCTCCGGCCGTTGCTTCTTACGAGCTTACTTTCGAGCGTCCATCGCTTGCTGACCTTGATGCTGATAACATCGAAGAGGTAGTAAACTACGAGCAGTGTGGTACTGCTAACCCAACACGTGCTAACTACCCAGCACCACGGGTTAACGATTTCCCATTCCTCGCAATTGGCGGTCGCAACTTCCCACTTATGGACGGACAGGCAGTATGTAACATCGGTGTTACTTTCTCCGATGGCGATCCAATCGTTACTTGCCCATTCACTTACAAATTCGTTCGTACTTACACCGTCATCGACTGGTGTGACCCAAGCGACGTTCGCACCTTCACTCAGGTAGTGAAAGTTGGCGACACTACTGCACCGGTATTCACTGGTCCTAGCGTAGAGCGTAACGAAGCNGGTGACCTCGTATACGGAACCAACGCTGGCAACATCTGTGCTGCTTACCTCCGTCTTGACGACGTATCTGCTGTAGACAACTGTTCTGGCACTAACGTGACCATTACTGCTGAAATCTTCCCTGGTGGCAACGTNAACGGTGCTCCAATCGGTGCTTTCACTGTAGTTCCTGGTGGCACACCTGAACTGTCCAGCGCTATTCCTGCCGGCCGTCACCTGCTGCGCTACACCACTACTGACCAGTGTGGTAACACCAGCATCGACGACTTCTTCTTCGTAGTTCAGGATCAGACGCCTCCGGTTGCTATCTGTGANGANGGNCTGAACATCAGCCTGGCTTCTGCTGGTTCAANCANCGGTTTTGCCGTNCTNACNCCTTCCAACATTGACNNTGGNTCTTACGANGACTGTTCTGNTGTAACGCTGAGCATCGCTCGCGTAAATTCTGCTGACCTGCCAATCGGCAACTACGGCCCTCAGGTAACCCTGACTTGTGCTGACGTTGGAACGGTTCGCGTTGGTCTCCGTGTAGAAGACGCNCTTGGTAACGTAAACTTCTGCTGGTTGGATGTACTTGTTGAAGACAAGCTCCGCCCAACGTGTATCGCACCTGCGAGCACAACNATCACTTGTACTGAGTACAACACAANCCTTCCTGCCGATATTCAGGATGCTACTGANGCTCAGTTGGACGCCATCTTCGGTGCTGCCGCTGGTGTTGACAACTGTAACGTAACCATCACCCAGACAATCTCTGGTGACGTGAACAGCTGTGGTGTAGGTACTTTCACGCGTACCTTCGTTTCTACGGATGACGCTGGCTTCACCAACGTTGGTGCCTGTACGCAGCGCATCGATGTAATCGGTATCCACGACTACCGCCTGACCTTCCCAACCGATGAGTCTGGTGACTGTGCTGANATNCCNGAGTACGCTGGTGTAGGTGCTGAAGAACTGGCTTGTGATCTGATCACGACCACNACTAAGGTTGATACGCTCCGTACCCTGCTCGCAGGTGATGAGTGCTTCAAGCTCCGCATTACTTACGACGTAGTGAACTGGTGTGAGTACAACACGCTTGG
>NZ_KB890417.1:0-28303 GCF_000373105.1 Neolewinella persica DSM 23188
ACCGTACCAATTTGGCTACAGTCAAACTGACGCTGGGTTGGGCCACCGACAACCAGTGGGCCCTGCAGGCTCATGTCACAGTTGTCCAGTTCCGTAAAGTCCCACTCGTTGTTGCGCAGGGTGTCGGCGCCGTTTTCGTCAAGGTAGACGGTCAGTTCTGCGGGGCATTCGAGGGTTGGGGGAATTTCATCGACTATCGTAACGTCGTAAGTACACTCGCCACGGTTACCGCTCATGTCGGTAGCAACGACCGTCCGCTGGACGGTGGAGCCAACGAAGGAACAATCAAAGGTGCGACCGTTAATGGGGCCACCCACGGTGAAGGGACCGGAGGGGTCCATGTCACAGTTGTCGTCGATGCTGACCACGGCATCGTCGTTTTCGATCATGGCGGTGCCGTCGGCACCGATGGCTACCGTGATGGCTTCGCAGACGATGATGGGGGCGATGGTGTCAATGAGGGTCACGTCGTAGGTACACTCGCCGCGGTTACCGCTCATGTCAGTGGCCACGACCGTCCGCTGGACGGTGGTACCGACAAAAGAGCAGTCGAAGGTGCGCGCACTCGGGCCGCCCATGGTGAAGGGGCCAGAAACGGTTCCCTCACAATTATCAGTGATGCTGACAACGGCGTCGTCGTTGGCGATCATGGCCATGCCCATACTGTCGAGGGCTACCGTGATGGCTTCGCAGACGATGACGGGGGCGGTAGTGTCCTGTACGGTAAATACCTGATTACAAGTCGTCGTCTGGCCACAGCCATCCGTCGCCGTGAAGGTGAAGGTATAGGTAGTTCCAGCAGTATTTGGTTCGCCAACGATAGCAGGACCAGCAACCGTAACGACAGGTGTACCACAACCGGAAGTGGCTGTAGCATCGCTGGCCATAACGGTTGGGACAACGCCACAATCGATCAGGGAGTCTGCGGGGCAGGTGATGACTGGAGGATCTCCATCGAAACTAACCATTACCCGGGTAGAAATGGAATCAGGAGAAACATTTCCAGCACCGTCTCTTAATAGGTATTTGTTCAAGTACTCGATGGAGCAACCATCCACCCTGCTAACAATAGTTGATTTCGCTAATGAAATATCAAGATCTCCTAATTCGGAGCAGTTATCATCGACACATCCAGACAAATCCAGGGTAAAAACCTCCCTAACTTGGAGTTGAATCGTTCCTGCCGCGCTAAGTGAAGCGAAGGAGCCATTGGGCGTAAATTGCCCAAGGCCATCTGGGCAGTCGGAAAAATTAAATTCGAATTCTGTGCACGTAATGGTGGGGGGCGTAACATCATTGACCGTAACCGTTGTCGTACACTGGCTCATGGCAATGCCGTCGCTGACGGTGAGGGTTACTTCTGTTTCTCCGATATCATAAGGCCCTACCGGATCAACGCTGAAGGTCAGCATATCTCCGTCCGGGTCGGAGGAGCCGCCATCAAATTCAGCGGCGGTAATTACTGCTTCGCAGTTGGCGTCGGCGTCAACGGTTAGGGGGGCTACGCAGACAGCGACGGGGGGCTGGTTACAGATCATGTCGTCATCAGTCAGGGTGATTACGACATTACAACTGGTTATGTTTCCACTCAAATCCTCTTGGAAAATATCGATACTGTTATCGCCTATTTCCGCACAAGTAAATAGTCCATTATTGGCAATGCCACCAATACCGACATTGCCTACCAAGGCACAATTATCCGAGCGGGAGACGATCGCTCCTATGGTGAAAACATTGATTAAAGTATCGCCGTCGGCCTGAATATTTAAAGTTACGTTCTGGCAAACAATTACCGGAGGAGTAGTATCCCTCACGGTAATCAGCGCCGAACAGGTGTCCTGATTACCGGAGTTATCGGTAATCGTCATCAGTGCGCGGGTAGGGCTACCGACGTCATCACACTCGAACATATTCGGCGTGAGGGAGAACTCGGCGATGCCGCAGTTGTCCGTGGAGCCGTTGTCGATAGCATTAGAATCTACGGTGACCATACCGTTGTCGTCCAGGAATACTTCGATGTCCTGGCAGAGGGCGTCAGGAAGGACCGCATCAACAATGATGGTGATACTTTGACAATCCTCATTATCCAAACAACCGCCTTCGGCGCGTACGAAAAAGGTAGTCGTCGATGGAGGCGCCACGGTAATGAAAGTCGTACCTAGCATAGTAGGAGTAGATGCGGCACCGCTTGGGCAGATGTCGTACCACACCCATGTTGCCCCTCCACCAAGGTCGCCATCAACGGTCAGCGTTACCTGGTCACCGGGGCAAATATTATTTGCATCGGAGTTGACGCTGGTGATGACGGCGGCTTCACAGCAGCCCAAATCGTCGCAATCAATGGGAAGGGTAAGTGCGGTATTGTCGTTAGTTGTCCAGTTGGCAGCATTGTTGATGGCCGCCAGGCTGTTGGCTTCGTTTACTACTGTTGGAGCATTCGCGCAATCGAAGACGGCGTTGTCTACTTCTGGAGAAATGGCTACTGAGGTGCCGGGGTTCATCGAGAACACAGTAGGCTGTGCAGAAGTATTGGTATCGTCACCATTCGCATCCCAGGCACCGTTCATTTGGATGGCGGCGAGGAAGGTGCTCATATCGCCAGCGGTCGGGGTAGCGCCCTGGTAGGCGAAGACCTGGTCTCCGCTGGTGGACAGCTGAATTGGGCCTCCGGTTACCGTACCAGCGATGTTACCATCAGTATCGTAAATTATGGTCTCGCTATTACTCAGCACGACAAACTCGGTGCCACAAGAGTAGAAGCCACATAGTTCCACCGTTGCGACACCTTCACCCGTGCCACGGAAGCCGCCAGCGGCGAGCCATCCGTTTTCGTTGAAGGTAATACTGGTGCCGGCGTTAACGTCCTTTAATACGACAAAGGAAAAGCCGTCATCTCCATTACCATCAGCATCGGAGTTATAGCCCACGAAGGCGATGTCTCCCAAAGCGAGCGGAGTCTCATCAGTAAACACGATCCGGACCTCATCAGTGGAAGCCGGGCAACCGGCGGGAGTGATAGTGTAAGATACAGTGTAGCCCTGGCCGGGGGTGCCGGTAAGGGAAGTATTGGCAGCGTTGGGGTCATCGATTACGCCCAATCCGTCGGGATTATCGACAAAGGCCCATACGCCGGCCGTACCATTGTCATAGGTATTGCCCTCCAGGTCCTGAAGGGTGCCGGCTACTTTCTGAATTTCGTCACCGGTGATCATCGCTAACGCACCGTTAACGGTAATATCGGTGTTAAGGCTGGCTTCCTGACCAGGGCAGCCGTCAATACTGGTTAAGACATAATTTCCCGTTACTTCCGGGATAAACGTCAGGGAATTAGTAGTAGACTCGCCCACGACAGTGCCACCGAAGGTAACGACCCAACGGTCCGCGTCATTTAGCGTACCATTAATGGAAAGGAGTATTGCTTCACCAGCACAGACGGTTCCAGTTGAGCTGGTACCGAAGGAGTTCAGTTGAGCAGGTACGCAAGCACCACACGTAAACGAGCACGCCTCGGCAATGACGACCGCTGGATCGCCAAGATCATTGGCCACGTTCCAGTTGGCCGGATCGTTAATGCCGGCCCTGATGTCGTCAGGTTCGCCGGCTCGTACCGAGCAATTGTATTTTCCGTTATCCACTTCATTAAGGGTAAGGGCATTGTTCCCCGCCAGTACGGCGGGCAACGCAGAAGTATTGGTGCTGGTGGCGTCAGCGGCCCAACCGGTACCGTCGAAATTAATGCCGGCGATCAGGTCGGGGGAAGCGAGGCTACCCAGGAAAGCAAAAAGCTGGTCTCCGCTGGTAGAAAGCCCCAGGGATCCGGTCACGTTCGTCGCGGTGCCGGCGGAGGCACCGGCAGCCGTCAGGAAATTAGTACCGTCGTAACGAATTTCGGTACCACAATTCAGGTCAGCGTTCAGGGTCAGTGAAACGACGCCTTCGCCGGTGCGGAAGCTTCCGGCGGACAACCAACCATTGTCGGTAAAGTTGATAACGGTGCCGTTGGGCACGTCGGTAAGCAGGACGAAGGCAAATTCATCGGTGCCATCGGACTGGAAGCCGGTGAAGGCAAGGTCGCCGGGGGTAAGCGCCGGCGCTCCGCCGGCAAAGCTGACCAGAACATCGTCCATGGTCGTTGCGCAAGGAGAATTCGTTACCGTCCAGCGCAGGGTATAAGTCACGCCGGGCG
Source organism: Neolewinella persica DSM 23188 (assembly GCF_000373105.1). Lineage (GTDB taxonomy): Bacteria > Bacteroidota > Bacteroidia > Chitinophagales > Saprospiraceae > Neolewinella > Neolewinella persica. Next base: position 4,187 of record NZ_KB890417.1, read on the forward strand.
TACCGCTGAAGGTAGATGTAGGTGACGTAGCGTCGCCGAACACACCATTTCCATCACCGCTGAGCTCGGTCCACATTCCCGTACCGGGGCTGGGGTTACTGCCCGCCAGGAATTCGGAAGGACCGGGGAGATTCAGTTGATCGGGGCCGGCCATGGCGGCGGTGCCGTTGGTGGTGATGGTGATGGATGCGGGAATTTGTCCTGGGCCACTACAGAAAGCGGCCGTAACGAAATAAGTAGTTGTTTCCTGGATCCCGGAAATGGTAAACTGAGAGGTTACCGCCGGGCCTTGTATGACCGGGCCGGTGGCACTACCAGTGCGCAGGAACCAGCCTTCGGTGTTGGTGCCGAGGTCACCATCGATGAGGATGTTCACACTAGCCGTGGGGCAAGGATTCCCGGCTGGGTTTTGGCTAAGGCCGGTGTCAAAGGTAGGGTCGGTACAGGCCGCACCGATGGTGAAGTTACCGGGGATGTCTTGTGGGTAATCTAAACCATCAGCGTCGCAACATTCGTTAGGCATAGTACTGTCCTCGATGGTCCAGTTAGTCAGCACATCAGTAATGGCGGCAACACAAGCGGCTTGGGAAGAACAGCCGAGGCCACTCGTCATAATTGCCAGATCGGCGTTTATGCCCAGAGGGGAGAGGTCTACTACGAACTGACTGAACCCTGCGGGAAAGGTATTAGCACTAGTCCCTGTATCAGTATTATCCGTAATGATTGCCGAAATAAGTGTTGGGGCAGCTAGGGAACCGGTAAAAACATAAATTTCTTCCCCTGAAGTACCTAAGCCCCATTGATCTGCTCCCACAAAACTGAAGGTGCCAACGCTGGCCCCGGCAGAAACAGAACAACCAGAGGAATTACTGGAATGAGTAATCATTTGGACTACAGTACCAGCCGGAGTAATAGCAGGATTGCTCCAAGTGATGGTGCCTTCACCAGTAGTAAATGCTGTGCTTTGGTATTCGTTTTCAGTGAATAAAATCGGTGTGTTGGCGGGTATCTCTACCAGGGCAACAAAAGCAAACCCATCACCGCAATTTGCAAGTGCCGCAGCTGTACCATCTCTGGAGTCCGTATTGAGTGCCACGATCATGACATCTCCCGGGTTCAGTTGAGCTGATAAGCTCACAGAAGAACAAAGTAACAAGGCAAGTGTAAGAAGCCGCACAGAGCGGAGGAAGGTAGAAGTCAGTTTCATAGATTACGATTGAAGAACAACAGACGGGTCAGGCCTGGAAATAATACAAGATAAAGATACCAAAATTTCTTCTTGAGAGAAGAATGTAACGGGCTCAAACACGTATATCTACCTGCTTTTTACCTGCTTTTATGGTTCCAGGTGGTTATCTCTCCGTTGATAGAAGATAAAGAGGCGCGGCCGCAGGTACAAAGCCAGGTAAAAGCAGCAAGCCTGCTCCACCACCTCCCCCTGCACCTGCGGCCGCGCCAAAAAAGCCCCGGATCCCATAAAAAGCTTCCATACAGTGAACATCTTGTACTATCACCTCCGTTATAGTAGCGAACCAAAAAACTAAGAAAGATGAAAAAGTTACGCACAAAGAAAGCTTACGAAGGAAACCCTGTAGGCCTGTCTGACAAAGCCTGTAAAGAAATGGCTAAAGACCTGGACCGCCACCTCGCTGCCCTCTGGATTATGTACGCGCAATACCATAAGCACCATTGGCTGGTAGAAGGTCCGCAATTCCGGGACATCCACTTGTTTTTACAGGGGCACTACGAAGAAGTAAACCTGCAACTGGATGCCGTTGCCGAACGAATGACCCTGCTCGGCTACACCCCGACTACCCGCCTGGAGGATTACGTAAAGCTTGCTTACATCAAACAAGAACCTGAGGATGTCTATCACATCCGTGACGGATTCAAAAACGACATGGAGAATGAGCGGAAAATTGCCGTAGAGTTCCGCAAGTCGATTGAAAAAGCGCTCAAGCTGGGCGACTATGGTACCAAAAATATGCTGGAGGGCTTCCTCTTTAAAATAGAAGACCGCTGTCATCACCTGGAGCACTTCCTTGGAGAAGACAGTATGGCCGTTGGCTATCTCCACAGTGCCAATGGAAATAATAACAACTAAGCTGGATTTGAAAAACCAGTCTGTACCACCGGTCTCTCGATGAGGGGCCGGTGGTATTTTTTTGGGCTGAAGTGTCGGCATTTGACAATACGTCTACGACATAGTAAACATCCAGCGTTGCTAAACCTTCACCAATAAATATCAACATGAAATATATATTTGTACTCTTACTTCTTCCTTTCTTATTTTTGGGTTGTAGTGAACAGGCGGCAGACTCCCCTGGCGTAACTGAGCCAGCAGAAGCAGTTTCTCCATTTGCCGGCCGTATCGATGCCGCAACAGCGCGGTTAAGCAAAACGCCCGCCAGTCAACTGGTGGCAGCAGCCATAAGCGCGCATGGCGGTCTGGAAAAATGGTACAGTCAGAGCCCGCTCTATTTTCACTTTGATTACCGCCCCGTAGGAGAAGGCACCATCAGGGATTCCTACAGCCTGAACGATTACGTTAATGCCCGTTCAATACACCAGTCAGTCGACCAAGAAGGTGTCAGCTATGGTTTTGACGGTAAAAACGCCTGGAAGGCTCCGGCAGAAAGTGAGCCGACGGTTAGTCCGCGTTTCTGGTCGCTTACGCCCTACTATTTTGTTGGGTTGCCCTTTGTGTTGGCAGATGAGGGCATCAACTTTGAGCAACTTCCCGACGGGGAACTGAACGGCGTCAACTACCATAAAGTGAAAGTGACCTATGACGCAGGAACTGGCGATGCTGCCGATGATTACTATGTCCTTTGGCTCCATCCGACGACCAAACAACTGGATGCGCTCAACTACATAGTTTCTTACCCTGGCTTTTTCAAAGATGGTGGCCACCTGCCGGAAAAACTTATGGTGCTTTCGGGTAAAACTACCGTGGCGGGCATTGTGCTGCCAACGGGGTACACCACACGCTGGTCAGACAAACCGGAAGAGGTTATTACCAACATTTCTGTTTCCGATTATGACTTCCGGCCAGGAACCAACGATTCCGCTTTTGAGATGCCCGATAATGGTGTGGTCTACACTGACCTTACGGACGATTAGTAGTTGTCTCCAGCAGTTTTTCCGCAGCCCGCCTGCCAAGGTCGGCACTTAGGGCTACGCCCATGCCGGCCAGCCGGCCGGCGACCAGCACATTGTCTGAGGCATAGCGAAGTACGGGCGATTTGCCATCGCCCTGGGCGATGATACCACTCCAGCGGGTGGGGAAGTCGGCGTCCGTCCAGGTCCGCCCGGGGAACCATTCATTCAGCTTTTCCAGCAGGTAGGCCTCGGGGACACCGTTGGGGCCAAAGAGGTCCGTTTCGGACGAAGCCCCGGCTTTGTGCCGGGCACCGCCGATGAGCAGGCGGTCATTGCCGACATTGCGGAAGTAGACGTAGCCCTCGTGGTAGTGGTAACAGCCCCTCAGCTTGAAGTCGGGCAAAGGGTCACTCAACAGAATCTGATTACGTACGGGGCGGATTTCTTCGGGGAAATCTGTGGGCAACAACTTCCGGGCGAAAGCATTGACGGTAACGAGCACCTGGCTGGCGTGCAGCGTGCCCCACGCTGCTCCTCTAATTTTCACTGCACCTGCGGCCCCGCCCTCAAGTGACTCCACTTCACCACCAAAGAGGAACCGTATCCCGGCCCGATGACAATCGTTGAGCAATAAGGTGACGAGTTTTCCGGGGTGGAGTTGTGCTTCTAAAGGGTTGTGGAGGAGGAGGCTGGAAGGGGGGGCAGCGTGGTCAGTCCAACTTTTTAAAAAGTTAGTTTCTGTCACCTCTACCCAGGTCTCCTCCAGCCCCGTCACCTCACGCAGCAAAGCATTCAACTCCGGCAACCGGTTACGCACCTGCGTTATGATCTCTGCATCATCGATCACTTCGTAGCCACCGTCCTTCACCCAATCGATGTCCCGGTGGGCGAAGTTTTTTTCCAGTGCTTTAATCCCCGCAAATCTTTTGCGGACCGTGTCTGCCATTGATTCCGGTCCGTAGGCGTCCAGATCAGCGAGTAATTCGGTTGGGCCGCCAAAGCAGGCGAAGCCGGCATTCCGGGTGCTTGCGCCCCGGGGGATGGCCGCCCGCTCCATGACCAGCACGTCGAGGTCGGGCTGGCGGCGCTTGAGTTCCAGCGCTGCTTGCAGGCCCGTAAGGCCGGCGCCGATGATGGCCACGTCGGGAGAACGCAGGAAAGTGGTTTGTTCCCAGTAGGAAGAGCGGGGCATGGTCGGGGTTGTCAAGTTGTCGGGTTGTCGGGTTGTCGGACGGGGCGAACATACTGAGAAGTTCGGGTTATTAAGGCTTATGGTTACCTTAACCCCGAAGTTTTCTTCTTCGCTATCGAACTTACCCTTACCCTAACGTAGTTTTTCAATAAAAGCTATTACTATGATTATTCAGCCCACCATCGACGCCGCCCTTTTCGCTATTGCGGATGATGCCGACAACCATGAACTACGCTCGGCCATATTGGAAGACTACCTGCGCCCTATTTTTCTGAAAGACGATCCGGCAGAAGGAGCTAAGGCCTTCGCGGAGTTTAAGGAGCGACCAAACGACCATATTCGTGAGATCAAGAATATGCTTCGGGAACACCTCGACGGTAAGCCGGAGGCGGTTCATAAATTGCAGCATCTGTTGGGGATGGATGGTGAGTAGGCGAGGGGGTAAGTTATCGGGTTATCGGTTGCCGGATTATCAGGACAACCCGACAACTTGATAACCTGACAACCCGAAAACTAGACACTCCCGACTAATACCCCAGCCCCTGGCTATCATCCAACCGAGCCATAATACCCCAGCCGAAGAAGAAATTGGTTACCCCGATCAGCAGGTCGTTATCGCCTTCTGCCAGCGGCAGGTCTATGCGGCTGTTCTCCAGCGAGCATCGTCCGCGGGGCGTTTTCATGCCGGGGGTGTTGTACAGGTTTTTGTCCTGGTACAGGGGTTTTCCGTTGAGATAAACGTAGACTTCGTCACTGAAGCCGAAGTCGAGTTTTCGGACTTGTTCTTTGCTTGCGGTGACCGTGGTTTTGAGCCAGACCATGCGACGTTCTCCCTGGGGCGTTGCTCCGAAGCGGCGGCTGAGGTTAACCAGGCCGTGGCGTTCAGCTGAGATGGTGGACCAGGTGGTTGTCTCTTTGGGAAGCATGGCCGGGGTTGGTTCCTGGCCGGTGGGCAAATTGGCGGGGGCAGTTACCTGCCAGTTGCGGAGGAAGCGGCTGTCGTTGATCGTAGGATCAAAACCTTCGGCACCGGCCAGGCCGGGGGTGACATTTGGGGTAATTGTGAGGTTGGCGAGGTAAGCGCTACCGTCGAAAGTAACCGCTCCTTTTGTCCAATCTCCGTCCATTAGCGGAACGTACAAAGCGGGTGTAGTCATGTCGTTGACGTAAGCCAGAAGTTGCCGGTCCTTCACCACTAATTTTACGTGGTTCCAGCCCGCTGCAACCATATCGGCATTGGATTGGTATGCTTCGCTCAAATCCCAGATATTCACGCCTTTAAGGACTGCGGCATACTGAATTCCGGTATTAATATTGGGGTCATTCCGCCAGGGGCCACGGAGGTAAAAATGCTCGGAATTGGCGTCGTCTTTGCGGCGAAAATGAATGGCCGTAAAGCGCGTTTTCTCCGTAAAGGCGATGTCGTATTCGATCGTCCCGTTGGCAAATTCCAGGTCTTTGACGGTGACGGTATTGCTGCCGGTATTCGCCGTGCCGCCGTCATCGATGAAGAGGCTTGCCTGGCCGAGGTACGTAAGAAATTTGGCGGGTTGGCCATTCAACTCCCAAGCCGAGGGATTCATGGGGATGGCTTGTTTTTGTTGCGCGGCCGCAGGTACAAGGAAAAGACAAAGGGCCAGGGATAACAGTAGGCGTTGCATCTTAGGGGTTTTTGATTAATGATGCCACAAAAGTGCGGGTGGACCTTCCGGTTTCCCATTCAAACACAGCACAAAACTGTGCAAAGTGGTACACGCACTGAGACAAAGCTGTGCAAAGTCGTGCAAGCCGAGACTCTCCTCGTTTTCATTATCGTTTCCTCCCCCACTCCCCTACCTTTGTACCATGAACCACGAAGATCGCCTGCTGGTCTATTGCCTGGCCGACATCGAAGCAAAAACCGGTTGGGGTCCTTCCGCAACGTGGGCCAATAACGATTTCACGGAACTCTCCGACCGGATCGCCGACGCTACCGGCGTACACCTAAGCCCGACCACCCTGAAGCGGGTCTGGGGTCGGGTGGCCTATGCCAGTAAGCCCAGCCCTACCACTCTCGATGCCTTAGCGGTTTTTGCCGGGTACGAAAACTGGCGGGCCTTCCGGCAGGAGTGGGCTGAAACACCGGACAATAAGCCGGAAATTAACGATGGAGAAAAAGACAATGCGCTCCCGGCCGACATCAGGCAGGGTAAGTCTGGTAAAGCAGATGCGCTGAGAACTAACGAAGACCAGGGGCTGAAGCCAGCACATTACGGCGATGCCAAGCCTTCTACTGACCAGCCAGACAACGAAGACCAGGGGCTGAAGCCCCTGGCTAAGCAGGACGTCCCTCCGGGACTCCACCGTCGCCGCGCGCGCAATCCATTAAGGCTTTACGTTTACTACCTCGTCCCATTAGCAGTGCTCGCCGCAGCTATTGCCCTGCTTTTTCCAACCTCCACTGCACCTGCGGCCGCGCCCAAAACTGGTCCTGCCGGAACAGCGGTTCCCAAACTTGATCCGGCAGATTTCTCCTTCAATTTCCGACCGGTCACCACCGGCGTTCCCAATTCCGTTGTTTTCACCTACGACGCCACCGCCGCGCCGGCCGGCGACTCCGTCTACCTCCAGCAAAATTGGGATGCGGAACGCCGGGTCCTCATTCCCAGGGATCAACACGTCTACACCTCTATTTACTACCTGCCGGGTTACTTCCGGGCCAAACTACTCGTGGGTGATCAGGTCATAAAGGAACGCGACCTTTTTATACGTTCCGAAGGCTGGATCGCTGCTGCCGACCGGAAACCAGTTCCCGTCTACCTTCCGTTGAAGGAAGTCCATCAGGAAGGCCGCCTGGCGGTTTCCGAACTTTTGCTCAAAAGCCTCGAGGTCCCCCTGCAGCCCATTCCACCCAAAGTGGTATTCACCCACGTGGGCGCACTGGACGGCCTCTTCTCAGATAACTTTGCGTTCCGAACCCGACTACGCCACGATTACAACGCCGGCACCTCTACCTGTCAACAAATCCGGGTTTTACTACTGCTGAAAAACGGCGCTATCAGCATTCCACTCAGCAGACCGGGGTGTACTGCTGAACTCAGCCTGTACGCCGGCGGCAAGGGTATCGACGGACGGACCAACGACCTCTCCGCCTTCGGCGTCGTCAGCGAAGACCAGTGGCTTGAACTTGAATGCACCGGAGACGGTGACTTACTTAATTTTTCCATTAACGGCCAACAGGTTTTTACCGTGGAGAGCAAGGAAGACCCTAAAGAATTCGTGGGCATCCGCTATGAGTTTTTTGGAACGGGGTCAGTTGACGAGCTGGAATTTGGGAATAGTGGGGGGGTGGTTTGGTGGGAGGCGTTTTAGTGCTATTGGTTAAAAATACTAACCAAGTCCCCGCAACAAATCCCCCTGAATATCCACCAGCGCCTCCAGCCCGACGCTCATCCGGATCAGGCCATCAGAGATGCCAACGGAGGCGCGCTCCTCTGGCGTAAGTTTGGAATGTGTAGTGGTGGCCGGGTGAGTAAGGATGGTCCGGGTATCCCCCAGGTTAGAGCTAAGGGTACAGAGTTGGACGGCGTTGAGCAGGCGCTGTGCGGCGGCGATGCCGCCGGCCAGTTCGAAGGTAACGATGCCGCCTCCGGCGGTCATCTGCCGGCGGGCCAGATCGTGCTGTGGATGGCTCTCCAGAAACGGATAATGCACCTGCGTGACCGCCACCTGCTCCCCCAGCCAGTGTGCCATGGCCAAAGCTGACTGACAGTGCGCTGCCATTCGTACGTGCAGCGTTTCCAGGCTCTTCGAAATTACCCAGGCATTGAACGGAGACATGGCCGGGCCAGTGTGCCGGCAAAAGGCAATCACTTTATCCATCACTTCCTGGGTCCCCAGCAGTAAGCCGCCTAGCACCCGACCCTGGCCGTCCATCCACTTGGTAGCGGAATGGGTAATCAGATCAGCGCCATAATCTGCCGGACGCTGCAGCACCGGCGTGGCGAAGCAGTTATCGACGACAAACAGTAAACCATGTGCTTTGCAAAGCTTACCGGCAGCAGCCAAATCCACCAGCTTCAGGCCGGGGTTCGACGGCGTTTCGGTTACGAACAACACGGTATTCTCTTGTACCGCAGCCGCCCAGGTTTCGGGCTGCTCCGGCTCCACGTAGGTGAAAGTGACGCCCCATTTTGGGAGTATGTTGGTAAGCAGTTGGTGGGTACTACCAAAAAGGGCACGGGTGGCAACAATGTGGTCCCCTTGTTTGACCAATGCCGCCAGACTCGCAAAGACTGCTGCCATACCCGAGGCAGTAGCAAACCCCGCTTCAGTGCCCTCCAGTGCGCAGGCTTTAGCCACCAGTTCGTCCACACTTGGATTGTTGTAGCGGGAATAGATAATGCCCGCTCGCTCACCGGCAAAAGTCTCGGCCATCGCCTCGGCAGAATCGAAGGTAAAACTGCTGGTCAGGAACAACGGCGTAGCGTGCTCACGGTACTGCGTACGATCCATTTGCCCGCGGATAGCGTGGGTTTGGGGTTGGAGGGGTTTTTCCATGGGGCAAAGGTATAGTGCTACCGGATATTAACGAGCGAAAATTCGAATAAGTCCAGGACCCGTCAGACGGACTTTCCCGTTTTTGCTCCTTCGTCGCAAACGGGAAAGAATCCGTCGGACGGGTGGTCCGGCCGTCCGACAAATTCTTTTGACCTGGCGAAGCCGGACAAAAGTTTGTCTGACGGCTAACACTACAATAGTTTTCAATAAAATTCTCGCCAATAGGCCGGGGGCAGGGCTCGCCCTTGCCCAACTGGCTAATTACCTACAATCACCAACCGGGCACTACCAGCTAAAGTACCGTTATCTCCGAGCAACCGAATCAGGTAAAGGCCAGCCGGCCAATCGGTGGCGTTGAAGCTCACCCTGGCTTCCGTTTCGGCTGGTAATCGTCGGGCAACGCTACTGAGTATGCGGCCGGAAACATCCATTACTTCAAAGCGTAGGGACTGCGCTGCCGGGGTAACTACCCTGACCCAGAATTGGCCGTTAGTGGGGTTAGGATACACGGCAAGATCGGATATGATTTCCGGTACAATTTGCACTGAGGTCAAGTCTTCGCGTTCCGCCTGGTGGAAACCCTGGGTAAGTAACCATGCCTCGTTTGACAGGGTGGTTACGGCTGCTTCACCAACCGTGGAAGACACCTGGAGGTCTCCGTTCGCAAAAGACTGTCCCAGGCTTCCAATAACTTCGCGTTCCAGGGTAACCTGGGCAGAAAGGCAAGTACTGGCCAGTAGTAGTAGAAATAGTGATAGGTACTTATTCATGACTAGTGGCTTAATGGGTGTACGTAATTTTCGCGCCTTTAATCTGCTTGGTACCGGAGAGGTTCCAATCGTCACAGAAGACCCGAATGTAATACCCACCATCCTCATTATTGATGGTATGGTTAATATTGACCGTTCCTTCCCGGATACCACTTTCATTCCCGGTGGTAGTCACTTCTCCAATAATTGCGAACCCTGCGGAATAGTTTTCCTTGGCCAGCCAGATTCGCATTTCAGCTTCGGAATTATCCGTAAAATAGACCGTCATGGATTCGACTACAGCCCCATGGGGCAATTGTACCGGAGCATTAAGGACACTGGTGACGGAAGCACCATTCGTACTGGTGATTTCTGCTCCACCATTACCAATCGAGTTACGGAAGGACGCATCGTTGTTATTAGGCGAGAAAAGCGCTGCAGGAATCCCGATCAACTCCCGTCGGGGGGCAACGTTCAGGGCGTAGGGCACACTCTGGAAGGGGGTGAACCCAAGGTTCGTACCGTTTACCGATATCCCTAATTCGTAAGCCTGGGACCAATCAAGCTCATCGAAAGTGCCTGTCGTTGCGGTGCCCTGTCCGATAACCGCGGTGAACAGGCCAAAGCCGTTGGTCATCAGGCTATGCCCTTCTACATAGGCGGCATTTCCGCCCATTACTAGACGAATGGTGAACGTAACGTCAACGTTTTGATCCCGCAGCAGGACGCCATCTCCGTTGCGAGCAACCGCTTGATAGTTAATACCCTGTGGGGTTTGTGCGTAAAGGCCGGTCATCAATAAGCAGCCGATGCACAGTAGAAAGAGTTGTTTCATGGTGGGATGTTTTCTTTCAATTAAAGTTAGGGCATAGTTCGTTACATCTTTCCTGGTTATTTCTGTAAATTCTCTTGAATGAAATCATTTTTGGGTGGGATACGCTACATCTTATACATACCTCGAAAGTTTATTCTCTTCGCACACGCGCGATATTTGAGGATAAGCGACCTGCCGTTACATATGCCTGCCGGCGGCCTTCTTTTGTTGGGCAAAAGAAGCAAAACCCTTTGGCTGTGTCCCCGGCTGATCACAAATGCTGCCCATGATGGACTAAAATGCAAAAACTCGCCTCTTAGCCTGTTCCTTCGTGCTCCAATTTTTCGGTTACAGAAGCCTTTCGGCGAAGTCAAAATTTGGTGGAGGCTCATACAGTTTGCATTTCTTAACGTCCATCAAGGGCAACATTTGTGGCCGTGGCCAAGGCCGTGGATAGCGGTTGCAGGGAACGATTTGTATTTCAGGCAACGCTACCAGGCTGGTGGGTAAAATAAAATTCAGTAAAAAAATCAAAGCCTTGGTTTTCAAACATGAAATACAGAATTTGGACTTTACCACAAAGCTGAAACTTTGACGAAAAGCCAGGTAGTTTTGGATGAAATTTCTGACTTCAACTTCCGAAGGACGGCCTTGGCGGTGGCCGGTTAACGGAGGCGCAAAAGCCGTTAAAAAAGAAAAGCTGTTTGAGCACCGGAAGGTAGAGCTTTGGCTTCTGGTTTCGGTAATCTAAAAGTTTAGAAGCATGGCACCAGGCTCCGTCGCGAGTTTTTTTCTTTTAGGTTTTTGGGGCTTCGTTAGCCGAGCAGCCACCGGCACAGCCAGGCATTTTTGCTACTTTTGATGCCTCAAAAGTAGGCCCCCGGCAGGCAAATAAAACGTGCTGTCACACATACCTGTCCGGATGACGAGTAGCCAATAGGATCTGTAAAAAAACAGAATGTTTTGTAAGCTAAAAAGCATCACGTAACAATATTCAGGCAGACCGAATGCCCTACGCCACATGCACTAAAGCCCAAGAAACCCCTTAGCATTCCCATAGCAAACATCGCTCACCAATTTCCCCAACCACTCCCGGTCATCCGGCAAGCGGCCCAGGCGGACATCTTCGCCGAGTAGATCACATAATAAGCGACGGAAGTATTCGTGCCGGGGGAAACTCAGGAAGCTGCGCGAGTCGGTCAGCATACCGATGAAGGTGGACAACAGGCCCATGCTTGACAAGGTGTTGAGTTGGTTGCTCATCCCGTCCCACTGATCGAGGAACCACCAGGCACTACCCCACTGAATCTTGCCACGACTGCCGCCACTGGCGAAATTGCCGATCATGGCGGCGAAAACGGCGTTGTCGGCGGGGTTGAGGTTGTAAAGGATCGTTTTAGGTAGTTCCCCGGTATTGTCGAGGAAATTGAGAAGTCGGCTCAGGCCTTCGGCCTGGGGGTAATCGCCGATGGAGTCGAAGCCGGTATCGGGGCCGAGTTCCCGCAGGCCCCGGTCGTTGTTGTTGCGCAGGGCACCGAGGTGGAGCTGGAACACCCAGTTGCGTTTGGCGTAGTTGCGGGCCAGGTCGGTTAGCAAGGTAACGAGGAAGGTCTGGGCGCGGTCGCCGGTGCAATGACCGTTTTCAGACAGCAGGGTTTCAGCACACACCTGCGCGGCTACCGCGCGGTCATAGGCGACGTTCGGGACGTTGGAAAGTCCGTGGTCGCTAACGGTACAGCCGTGCGCTGCGAAGTGGTCCAGCCGCTGCTCCATGGCAGCGAGCAGGTCGTCGTAGCTGGCGATCGTTTGCCCGGCAGCTTCGGCCAACCGGCCTACGTAACTCCCCCACCCCGGCAGATCGATGCGGAGCGTTTTGTCCGGGCGCCAGCCCGGGCGCAGGGTGACCGGACAACCGTTGGTGGCAGCCAGCGCGTGGTGCCGCAGGTCATCTGCCGGATCGTCCGTAGTACAGATGTAGCGGACATCCTGCTGCTGCAGCAGGCCCCAGGTACCGTTCTCCGGTCCGCGTAGCTGTTCACTTGCCTGATCATAAATACGGTCGGCCGTATCGGCATTCAAATAATCGGTGATTCCGAAATAGCGGGTGAGTTCCAGGTGGGTCCAGTGAAACAGCGGATTTCGCAGGGTATGTGGTACCGTAGCTGCGTAAGCACGGAATTTCTCCCGTGGGTCCGTCCCTTTACCAGTAATCAGGTCTTCCGAAACGCCGTTCATGCGCATCGCCCGCCACTTGTAGTGGTCACCGTCAAGCCAGGCGGCGTGCAGGTTGCCGAAGTGATGGTTCTCCGCCAATTGCTGCGGCGAGAGATGGTTGTGGTAATCGATGACCGGTTCCTTTGCGGCGAATTCGTGGTAGAGCTCGCGGGCGGTACTCGTTTGCAGTAGCCAGTTATCGTCAATAAAAGAAAGGGACATACTTTGGGGGTTTATAAACGGCGGTTCTACCAGTACTCTAAGCAAACCGGGCTGGCCGTTGATTCAAAAATTCGCTCTAATTTATGCATTGTTGCCCGTACTGTGTTATTACGACGCGGTTAGCTATAGTGTTGTTATAAAACGTCTCATTTCGGGTAATGCCACAAACGATGTACGGAGTTTTTGAGGTAGGCAATATAAGCACCGCAGATCAAGCGCAAGCCCGTGATGATCTAATAACTTCCCTTGCCTCCTGCCCCGATAGCTATCAGGGCGCCAGAAAACCATCCGCAACGGTACCTCCTGGCTACCCTATACTCAAACCGTAAAATTTTGGGACACCATTTACTTAAGATCCGTAGCGTTTGCGGGCGCTCAGCGACACGTAATTTTAAAAATCACTTCGTGAGGAGCATGTTGCCTTCCGGGACACTTGAAACCTGAAAAAAATGATCACTTGACGGTAAATCTTGCAGTACCTTGAGTCTTCCAAAACCAACGCACTAACCTGAAGCCTCCTTGCCTTATCCGTTCTCCATTCCTCTTCTTCATCGCCTGCGCGCTGTTACTATCGGGAAGCCTCTACGCCCAGGAAATCTGCGATAACGGCATCGACGATGACGGTGACTTGCTCATCGATCTTAACGATACTACTGACTGCAGCTGCCTGCTCCCCGTGGCCGTTCCCAGCCTGTTTCCCAACCCGTCCTTCGAAGAATTCAGCGCGCAACAGCAGGGCTGTACCTCCGGGCAGGTTAACGGCTTGCCCGACGGGCCGGGCCAGATAGACTGCGCCGTAGGCTGGCGACGCGCCAGTAATGCCACTACTGACTTCTGGAATGCTTTCACCTTTTCCGGTGCGGGCCCCGAATTACCACCAGCCCTTCCCCAGCCCCTGCCCGCTGGTACCGGTGTCGCTGGCTTCTGGGCCGAAGTCTCCGAAGCCTATCGGGAGGATGGCTCCGAAGATGGTACTGGCGAGCAACTTGCGGGCTACAAAGAATACCTGGGGGCCTGCCTGCTAGACGGCGGCGCGCTGGCCACTGACCGCGAATACCGCATGGCGATGCAAGTCGGTTTCATGCAAAAAGTCTCGGCCACCTTGCAGGGCGATTATGCCGCCACCCGCATCAAGTCGCCTGCCCCAGCCGTACTGGCCCTTTACGGTGTTCGTGCCTGCGACAGTCTTTACTTCGAAAATACCGACTGCCCCGAACGGTCTGAGGCTCCGGGCTGGGAGCTCATCACCAATTTCCTGGTGAATGGCATTGGTGGAAGCTGGTCGGCGACCACCGTAGACTTCACCCCCGCCTATCCCTACGAAGCCATCGCCGTCGGCCCCGCCTGTGCCAGTCAAAAAGAAAGCGGTAGCTGGCGACACTACTATTTCGTCGATGAGCTCCGGATCAATGAACGTGCTGCCTTCGACCAGGCAATTAGTGGACCGATTCGCGTTACGGGCAACTCAGTCTGTGACGAAAACATCCTGCTGGAGGGAGATACCCGGCCCGGCGCGACCTACCAATGGTATAAAAATGGCGTGGCCATCAACGGGGCTACCTCCCCCGCTCACCGGCCACCACCCGGCCTCGACATAGACGGTAACTATCAGCTAAGGACCTCCTCCCCGGCAGGTTGTGCCGTGTCCGACAACGTCATCATTCAGCGGCCCATCCTACCGGCAGCGTTCGTGAGCGACTCCGTTTCCTTTTGCGGCGACAACAGTTTTCGACTCTATCCCAGCACTGATTTTTTCGCCCGGTATCAATGGTCGGATCTCACCAGACACAATAACTTTCTGGTCACCGAAGCCGGAGACTACAGCGTCACCATCAGTACGCCTTGCGAGCGGGTGGTAGAGACTTTTCACGTTACGGAAAGCGGAGAACAAAGCTTTCGGGCTATACCTTCTCCTGCCGCGGGCTGCCGGGGTGATACTGTCCGCGTTCGTCTTACCAGCAACTGGTTTTACCCCCGTTTTGAGCTAACCGACCAGTACGGTTTTGCCCTCCGTGCAGGTGCCGTCGTCACTAAAGATAGCCTGATATTATATCCACCCCTCCCACCGGAGGTACACATCATCGGTTACCCGGGCAACTGCTCCCCAGACACCGTAAAGCTGTACTTTCCGCTCAGCGGCGAGCTATCGGTAGCCGCAGACATTTTGCCCATAGGCTGCTTACCCGAAGCGGGAAGCATTAGCCTGACGACGGATGCCACCGCCGTATACCAATGGGCCGGGCCGGGCCTGACGCCCGGAACAAACGGCAATGTGCTCAACACCACGGCTGCTGGCGCTTACGCCGTCACTATTAGTGACGGCACGCACTGCCCCTTCACCGCGGAGTATGATCTTCCCTTTAGCGGAGGCTTCCTGGCGGAGCCCGCCCTGACGCCGGATCCTTGTACCAACGTCCACGACGTTACGCTCAAGCCCACGGGTGGGCTTGCCCCTTACACGGTCGACTGGTACACCCGGTCCAACGGACAGTTTGCTACCGATCAAACCACCATCTCCGACTTGCCTTCAGGAGAATACTACGCGGAGGTAACCGAGGATAGTGGTTGCCGACGACGCCTTTCTTTCGCCGTGCCGGAGCTGCCCGTCTTTCGCTTTACCGATATTGAAACCCGAACCGACTGCCGGGGACAAGGCGGAGCCATCTCCGCCCAAGTGGAGAACGGTCTGCCTCCTTACCGCTATTTCCTTGAAGACGGGTCCGGGCAACCAGAGCGCACCTTCGCCGGCCTGGCCGCCGGCATCTACCTAGTAGGTGCAAGCGATGCCAACGGATGCCGCATCTACGGCCCCCCAACCCCACTGTGGCCTCCTCCCGATTTCACCGTTGATGTCGGGCCTGACCTCCTCACCTCCCCCGGAGAGCCCAATCCGCTAAGCCATCAACTAACACCCTCAGACCAGCCGGTCGAAAGCTATGCCTGGCGGCCCTACCCTGGCCTCGAATGCTGGGATTGCCCGCAAGCCATCGCCGCCATCAACGAAACAACTACCTATCACCTTACGATTACGTCTCCTGATGGTTGTACCCGAACTGACAGCCTTACCATCAAAGTCGATAATCTGCCCCGCTACTACGTGCCTACGGCCTTTAGCCCCAATGGTGACGGCATCAACGACGACCTACAGGTTTACCTGGGACCGGGCTCCGAGCAGGTGGAGAAGCTGGAAATTTACGACCGGTGGGGGCAGTTGGTCTGGATACACGGCCCGGACGGAGACCGTTGGGACGGACGAATCAGCGGAAGGAAAGCCGTTCCGGGTGTCTATTCCTACACCGGAGCCATCAAGCTCCGTAACGGAAAAATAGTGGACCTGAGGGGAGCAATTAACTTACTGCGCTGAGCCCCGTACGGAGGCCTTCCAACTCCGCCAGCCCCTTCATCCGGCCATAGAGGCTGTAACCGGGATTGGTGCGGCGTTTTCTGTCGTCGAGGAGGGTAAAACCGTGATCGGGGCGGTACGGTATATTTCTTTCCAGTAAGGGGCGCATGACGGCGGCCATGTCTACGTCTCCAATGAGGTGGCCGCTTTCGGCGAAGCTGGCGTGGGGCCCTTTGGTCACGTTACGGAAGTGGAGGAAGTGGATGCGGTCGGCAAAGGCTTTGGCCATGGCCGGCAGATCGTTGTCTCCCCGTGCACCCAGTGAGCCGGTGCAAAGGCAGAGGCCGTTAGCGGTGGCGTCTACCATACCCAGCAGTTCGGCCAGGTCAGCGTGGGTGGAAACGATGCGTGGCAGGCCGACGACGGGCCATGGCGGATCATCAGGATGAATGGTAAGGTTCACCCCTTCTTCCTCGGCTACGGGTACTACCGCTTCCAGAAAACGCCGGAGGTTGTCTTTGAATACACTCCGGGAGATCTGCCGGTAAGGAGCGACCACCTTGCGGAAAGACTCCAGGGTGAAGCTTTCTTCAGCGCCGGGAAGCCCCTTGAGCATATTGTCCGTTATTTCTTCTTTGTCTGCTTTCGTAAGTGTCTCCCAATGCTCCTGCGCCCGCGCCAAAAGATCTGCAGGATAGTCCTTTTCCGCGCCTTCGCGTTTAAAGATAAAGAGGTCGAAGGCCGCAAGGTCGAGCCCGTACAATGCTACGGTCGTGCCACCGGTAACGGGTACCGTCAGGCGGGTCCGGGTCCAGTCGAGAACCGGCATAAAATTGTAGCAAATAGTGTTGATGCCTTCCGCCGCCAGGTTCCTGATACAGGCCTTATAGTTTTCCAGCAAAGAGGGAGCTTCGGTCATATTTTGCTTGATCCCTTCGTGCACCGGCACGCTTTCCACCACAGACCACGGCAGGCCATCCAGCTCTTTTTTCCGCTGTTGAATAGCCGGTCGGCTCCAAACTTCGCCGTTTTTTACGTGGTGCAATGCCGTAACAGCTCCCTGTGCTCCGGTAGCTTTTACTTCATCGATAGTAATGGGGTCGTTCGGGCCGTACCATCGCCAGGTTGGATACATAGTCAGTTTGTTATTGGCTTAGCCGGTTAATCGGCAAATTCTTTTCTGCGTCAAATATACACACATAAGTTTTACCTACCGCTTCCTGATTGCTACAGGCTGTACCGAAGTTAGTGCTGAATGGGAATCAAACGCTAACTCATAATTGCCACTCGCTTCCCCGTCTCCGCGCTTTCGATGATCGCGCGTATTACCGCGATATCAGCTTTCCCCATGTCTCCGGGTGCCAATACTGGTGCTTTTTGCATAATGGCCAGTGCATCATCGTCCATTTGCAGTGTTTGCTGCTTACCATCGATGGGTGGGCCGAGCACGGTGCCATCACTCGTCATTCCTTTCACCCCGGCGTAGGGCTGCATGGGATCCATCTCATGCCAACCTGACGCTCCTTCGATGCGCAATTTATTCATTTCTTCCACTACGCTGGTCTTTCCGTCAGCCACCAGGCCGTTGGCGTATTCCAGGGTATAGGTGGTGGTAACGTCCACTTCCGTTGGGCGTAGTTGCGTTGCTTCGCGTACGGCTACCGGTGCCATTTGCGTTCCGTAGCGCAAGCCATTTACCGTGTAGACGCCCATATCGTACAGTGCGCCACCGCCCATGGCACGTTGGCCGCGCCAGTAATCGGTTGGAGGGTCTGCACCGGCGTAGCCGGCCAGAGAAGTTGCTGCAGTGAATTCACCAAAAGCCTTTTTCTTACTCAACGCGATGAAAGCCTGGGTATTAGGTTCGTGTAGCATTCGGTACCCGATACTGAGCCGGACGTTATTTTTTTGGCAGGCATCGATGATGTCCTGGCAGTCTTCCGGGGTCATCGCCATTGGTTTTTCGCACCAGACGTGCTTCCCTGCATTAGCGGCCCGCACGGCAAAATCCCGATGCGTCGCCGTTGGCGTAATGATGTAGACGACGTCAATGTCCGGGTTATCAGCCAACTCATCCATCGTGTCATAGCTGTACACATTCTCGTCTTTGACCCCGTATTGCTGCTGCCATTCGGGTATTTTCTCCGGGCTTCCCGTAACGATTCCAGCAAGGTAACAATGTTGTGTGTGCTGTAGTGAGGGCGCTATTTGCCCTTTGGCGTAGCTACCCAGACCAAGGAGAGCAATGCCTAATTTGTTTTCTTTTCCGGGCGCGGACGCAGGTGCAGCGGAAGTTTCAGGTGCAGGCTTCTTCGGGCCGCAGCCGATGAGCATTGGGGGTAGCATCAGCCCCGTCGCTGCTGCGACCGATTGGCGGAGGAATTTTCTGCGATTACTCTTGGACATAGACTCTCTTTGCTTTTATCTGTAATGTAAGGGCTTTACCAGTAAACTATGAACCCGGCCAACGCTGAGTCCCTTGCGTAATATCATGGATGGCAAGAATTTCTTCCTGACAATTCAAAACATGCGCTAACCCGCAAATTTGTTTTTTAAAGCCAGCGCCAGCAACAGGCAGGTGACAATAAGGGCAGCATTGTAGTACCACGGCATTTCGCCATTGAATACACCGTACTTAAGACCAAAATAGGCGCCAAAATAGGCGGCGGTCATTAGCAAAAACAAGCCTATTGAGGGTTGATCACGTTTAGCTGGTTCCATTCTCAAAGTTTCTTTTTATTCCGGAACTGACGGCGGTATTGCCACAGCGCCACCTCCGCCAAAATAACCGCGCCAATCAGTAACCAGCTCTGCCGGCTGGTCATATTTTCACGACCAATAACAACGTATTTGACCAGGAAGTAGATGATGATCGGCAACCAACCGATGAGGCCAAGCCAAGGTGGTGGTACATTTTCGGGAGCGGGATTCATAATACAAAGATAAGCCGTGATTTCGCGTAGCAAAACTCAAACGCCCCGCTTACCATAAGCAAAAAAAAGTCCCAGGCGAAAGCGCCTGGGACTGATATACGACGGTGCTGTCCACAGCGTCTCTCATGAAAAATAAACCTAATTTTAAACGGATACTATTTAGATGTGATTATCACTCTAGCATCTTGTGCGGCAAAGATAAGTTTGTTGTCGGTACAATCGTTTAGGAAATTCCGCGAATTTCAACACATTAAAGAATATAATATTCTCTAATATCAAGACAAAACTCCCGGCTTCTCGAATAGACTTCCGTCGATCCGCCGTTTCGCACCAGCAGCAGACCTACGTAACTGACTGAAATAGCGTTCTTTATACCTCCCTGAGTCAGCAATAAGCGCATCTGAGTTCTCGATAAGGTTCTCGAACCAAATTTCCATTTTTCTTTGAACGTGTTCGTCTGTACTGATGATATAGTCGGGGTTTACCAGGGTGGCGATGACAAATGAATGGTCATTAGACTTTACAATAACGACATTGTTCGTGTTTGTCATCTCATTGTGGTAGACATTGAAGTCGGGGCTGTCGTCGGTAGGCGCCATTCCGGGTAGAAAACGTTTACCAGATTCCGTCATGGCCTCCATGTGGATGATGATCATTTCAATCTCCACGAACATACGCTCAATAAGCTTGGGATCTACTAAGCGGCCGACATCTACGGCGTGTTCGATTTGACGCAGGGTAACATCAAGAATACTAACGGACCAAAGTTCTCTCCCCGGGAGACTACAAATCGCAGGTAGAATACGTTGTGCAATTTCGAAGACTTCCGGATCAATCAATTGCGGGCGAAACTCAACGCCTTTCCATTTTGCGAAGTTCCAGCTCGTCAGCCCATAGACGTACGCCTTAAAAGCCAGCAAGGTAGGCGCCAACAGCTCATAAAAGACTGGAAGCTCAGGGGTTGCATAATCCATTGTCACTCCCTTAAGGCGGGTTATTCCGGCAATTTGCTGTTCAAGATCCCGAAAGTACTCCACCTCAGAAGTTATTTTATAAAGCGCTGCCGGAAAATCCATCGGCCTTGGCCCTGCTTGATCTGCATCGAGACGAATGTCGTATTTCCTGGCCAGCACCATCAGTTCATCGGCACTCAGGGTGGTGTCCCCCCGCAAGCGTCGATAGATTGCGTCTTTTCCTACGTTAAGTATTTGACTCAGTTCATTAACCATCTCACCACGCTTAAGAAAGCGACTTTCCAGTTCTTGGAAAAAAGATCGTTGAAAATCACTAGACGCAAATGCATTCATACCGGAATTACTCATTAGCTTGAAAACCTAAAAACTGAAAAATGAACATGAACGCTAACATTGTTTCTCCCAACCATAGTCACAACGGGATGCTTCCCTATTGAAACCTAAAGTGCAAAGCATCAAGGCCAGCTTCTTATTCGAAAAATGAGACGGCAATAAAAAACTTCTAGTCACTCTTTGCTTGCAATTTAGCACTTTTATAACGGTGCGCAAACATTTTATTTAAAATAAAAACAAAATATTTGTTTTAAAAGTCAAAAACACATTACTTTGTACTCCTATATATACCCAATTGCTTACTAGTTATTAACTTGAGTCTTAGTGCTCAATTGGTTGTTTTCTCGCTCATCCCTTAAAAAGTCGCGTTCTGATGCTGTGTTTTTCTCCCCGCCCCTCAGGCGGAATGGTACTTCTATGTATTGCCCCCTCTCATCAACTCAGCAGGCCATGCACCTAAGCGTTCATACTGCTTTCAGCCTTCGTTATGGGGTATTGATGCCGAAAGACTTAATTGAGAAAGCTGCTGCATGGAAAATAAGTACCCTGGCCCTGACGGATGCAAATAATACCAGCTGTGCTGTAGAGTTCGTCTCCCGATGCCGGGCGGCCGGCATCAAGCCTATCCTGGGGATTTCTTTCTGGCAAGATGGTCAGTGGCTCTACTCCGGTCTTGCCCGCAACGCCGATGGCTGGCACAACCTCTGTGCCTATCTTAGTAAATACTCACTGGCGGAGCAGCAACTCCCCACGGTACCACCTCCAATGGATGATGTATGGATCATTTACCCACGGCTCTGCAAGCCCATCCGGGATTTTCGTGACAATGAGCTACTGGGAATCCGTCCACAGCACGTTAACCGGCTCTTTAGCCACGAGCTACGCAATTTCCAGCACAAGCTGGTCGTCCTCGCACCCGTTGTTGCCATTACCGATGCTGACTATGCCCGCCACAAAACCTTGCGGGCCATCGACCTCAACACCGTGCACACCAAGCTCACCCCGCGCGATCTCGCTCAACGGGGAGACCGGCTACTCCCTCCGGCCACCCTCCGGCAGTTTTATAAGTCTTATCCCGATATTCTCCGCAACACTCAACGCATCATCGACTCCTGCACAGCGGAGTTAGCAACGGGTCTACAGATAAACCGGCAAACCTTCACTGGCTCCAAAAGCAGTGACTACGCCCTGCTCGAAAAACTGGCGCTGGCCGGTGTCACCCGCCGCTACCCCCCCGGCGTCCGCTTTCAAAAGGCACGCCTGCGGGTGGAGCGTGAGCTTGCCGTGATCAAAAAGCTCGACTTCTGTTCTTATTTCCTGATTACCCACGACATCGTCCGCTACGCCCGCGCAGCGGGCTATCAGCACGTCGGGCGAGGCTCCGGGGCCAACTCGATCGTGGCTTACTGCATCACCATCTCCGACGTAGACCCCCTGGAACTCGACCTCTACTTCGAACGCTTCATCAACCCTTACCGCACCAGTCCACCCGACTTCGACATTGATTTCAGTTGGGACGAACGCGACGATGTGACCGACTACGTCTTCAAACGCTACGGACAGGACCATACGGCACTCCTCGCCACCTACTCCACGTTTAAAGGCCGTGCTGCATTGCGCGAGGTGGCCAAGGTTTACGGCCTCCCCAAAGAAGAAATCGACCTGCTCGTGCGCGACCCGCTCGGGCGGGCGGGCAGCGACCTCAAAGTTGCGGAGGTTCTTAAGATCGCCCGGGGGATCATTGGTTTACCCAATCACCTGAGCATTCATGCCGGTGGCATTATCATCACCGAAAAACCCATCCATTATTACACCGCGCAGCGGCTGATGCCCAAAGGCTTCCCAGTGGCCCACTGCGACATGTACCACGCCGAAGACCTCGGCCTGCACAAATACGATGTGCTGAGCCAACGGGGGCTGGGCCACCTCAAGTCTGCCGCTGATCTCGTCCGACGCAACCAGGGCAAGACCGTTGATCTGTATGATCTGAACAAGATCAAAGAAGATCCTCGGGTCAAAGCCATGCTCAAAAGTGGTAATGCGCTGGGCTGTTTTTACATTGAAAGTCCCGCTATGCGGGGCTTACTTACCAAGCTGGCCTGCGATAATTACATCCACCTGGTTGCCGCCAGCAGCATCATTCGCCCCGGCGTGGCCAAGTCGGGAATGATGAAGGAATACATACATCGTTATCACTTCCCGCACAGCTTTGAATACATCGCTCCGGTATTCGAGGAGCAACTAAGAGAAACCTTCGGCATCATGGTTTACCAGGAGGATGTGATGAAGATCGTCCACCATTTTGCGGGTCTGGGGCTGGATGAAAGCGATGTACTCCGCCGCATCATGAGTGGCAAGAAACATGACGGAGATACCTTCGCACGATTGAAAGAAAAGTTTTTTGCGGGGGCGCAGGTGCGGGGGCACGACTTGCAAAAAGCAGAGGAAGTGTGGCGACAGATAGAGAGCTTTTCGGGGTATAGTTTCTGCAAAGCGCATTCTGCCAGCTTTGCGGTGGAAAGTTTTCAGAGTCTTTACCTCAAAGCATATTATCCGTTGGAATTCATGGTCGGCGTGATCAACAACTTCGGCGGATTCTACAAAACGGAGTTCTACGTCCATGAAGCCCGGCTGGCCGGTGCCATCATTCATGCCCCCTGTGTCAACCATGGTCGTTACCTGACGGACTTACGGGGGCGAGACCTCTACCTCGGCTTTATTCACGTTAAGGGTATCTCCGAACAGTTGATTCTCCGGCTTTTGCTGGAGCGGGAGCGCGGCGGCGTTTACCAATCATTGACTGACTTTTGCGCCCGGCTCGAAGTTGACGGCAGCCAACTGGACTTACTCGTGCGTAGCGGTGCCTTTCGCTTTACCGAAAAAACGAAGGCAGAATTGCTCTGGGAGAAAAACGCTGTTTTCAATCCCCGGCTCCGCCGGGAGCCTGCACCCGAACTTTTCGCCGCCGCCGCGCCGCAGCAATATTTTCACCTCGACCTCTCGCCCAACCACCGGTCAGGGCATCCACTTTCCGCCGAAGCACTTGACCAAGCGTTCGATGAACTGGAGCTACTGGGCTTTATGCTTTGCTCTCCGTTTTTGCTGGTTAGTGAACCGAAGAACGAGGTTACTTCCCCTGCTCCTCCTACTTTACCCGGCACCAGCGGCCCCGCCCAAAATCGGCCATCAACCATCAACAATTCCTGGGGAAACCGGCTGAAGCCTAACCTGATCTCCCGCGTTCCGGACGGAGGGACAATCACGCTACGTGCCTACTTCGTTTGTGACAAGGTGGTACCCACCGTCAAAGGAGACCGCATGAGCTTTGGTTGTTGGCTGGATGAGAATGGCCGGCATTTCGATACCGTTCACTTTCCCGACAGCCTGGCCCGCCATCCGTTCACCGGGCGAGGCGTCTATAGGTTACGTGGTCGGGTGATGCGGGAATTTGGATTTCCCAGTCTGGAGGTCTGGGAGATGAAGCGGCTGGCTTATTTGGGGGATTTACGGTTTGGGTGAGGGAGCGGGAAGTGAGTGGGGTACCGTCCCTGGCGATATCCGAGGCTGTGCAGAGCACCTCTACAACTATGCTGCAGCTACATATGGTATCGATGCTAGCTATCCTCGGGATGCGCTCGGGGACCTTCTCGGAGTGCGCGAGGGGATGGGTAGGACAGCACCTTGGGGTGCGCTCGGGGACCT